>NZ_WQNE01000001.1 GCF_009759665.1 Bradyrhizobium cajani | reverse complement strand
CCCCCTCACCCCAACCCTCTCCCCGCAAGCGGGGCGAGGGAGCGCGCTGTCCGCGCCGCGGTGACTTCACTACGCCCCGTAGGTCGAACCCTTCGGCAGCGGGAAGATCGGGTCCTGGGTGCGGATGTTCGTTGGCCATACCACCGAGATGTGCTCGCCGGCGTTCTGCATCACCACCGGGGTCGAGCGTTCGTTCTGGCCGGACAGCGGGGTGCCCGGCGGGAAGAATTTCACGCCGTAGCCCTGGATGGTGCCGCCGGCGGGAATGTCGACGTCGAGCGCTGCTTTCCGAATGGCCTCGGGCTCGAAGCTGCCGTACTTCTCCTTGGCGACCGGCAGCACGTTGTTGAGCAGCACCCAGGTCTGATTGAAGCCCATCGAGCAGTGCGGCGGCACGTCGGTCGCGCCGGTCTTGGCCTGGTAGCGCGAGACCATGGTCTTGGTCAGATCGCCCATGCCCGGCGCGAGCTTTGATGGATCGAGCAGCTGCGCCGGCACCGGATCGATGTTGCAGAAATTGTCGATGTCGGGGCCGAAGGTCGCGCGCAGCTTGTCGAGCTGGCTGTAGCCGGCACCTGCTCCGAACAGCATCTTGAAGCGCAGGCCGCTCTCGCGCGCCTGGCGCAGGAACAGCGTGATGTCGGGGTTGTAGCCGGCGTGCGAGATCACGTCGGCCTTGGCGCGCTTGATCTTGGTGACGAGCACGGAGAGATCGGGGGCCGAGGCGGAATAGCCCTCGCGCAGCACGACCTGGATGCCGGCCGCCTTGGCATAGGCCTCGTCGGCGGAGGCAACGCCGACGCCATAGGGGCCGTCCTCGTGGATCAGCGCGACCTTGACCTCCTTCGGGTCCATGCCGAGCTTGGCTTTCGCATGCTCGTTGATGAACCCCGCAAAGGCTTGTCCGTACTGGTCGGAATGAATCTGGGCGCGGAAGACGTATTGCAGGTTCTTGTCCTTGAACACGGCGGTCGAGACCGCCGTCGTGATCCAGAGGATCTTCTTTTGCTGCTCGACCTTGGCGGCGAGCGGCACGGCGTGCGAGCTCGCATAGACGCCGTTGAGGATATCGACCTTCTCCTGGCTGATCAGGCGTTCGGCCTCGTTGATCGCGACGTCCGGCTTGCTCTGGGAGTCGGCGGCGATAGGTACGATCTTGGTCTTGCCTCCGATCCCGCCTTTCTCGTTGACGAGATCGATCGCAATCTGCGCACCGATCGAGGAGGCAACCGAGCCGCCGGCGGCGAACGGGCCGGTCAGATCGTAGATCACGCCGATGCGCAAATTCTCGGCTTGCGCCCTGGCACGTGTCCAATCGAGGCTGAGTGCGGCGGCGGCAGCCGCCGAGGTCTTCAGCAGCGTCCTGCGTGAAGTCGGCATCCTATCCTCCCTCTGAACCTGTATGTCTGGTTGTTATTTTTTTGCGAAGTATTGGGAGCGGGAGGTGGAAAGTCAACATCGCCCAAGGTCGATAGGGCGGGCGGCGGCAATAGAACGCAACTGCGAAGGACAGCAAAAAGCCCACCGCTCCGCAGGGAGCGATGGACTTTGTCGCCGGCGCGAACCGATTACTGCGACAGCTTCACGAAGTTCGGAAACTTCATCTTGCCTTCCGCGATCTTCTCGGGCCAGACCACGACCTGCTTGCTGTCCTGCCACTGGAAGACGAGGCCGGTGACCGCGCCCGGGCCGGACTTGATGCCGTGGGTGAACTCGTCGTCCTTGCCGTAGAACTGGATGCGGCCGATCGTGCCCTCGTAGTCGGTCTTCTCGAGTTCGGCGACCATCTTGTCGGGATCGGTCGAGCCCGCGCGCTTGATCGCTTCGGTGATGAAGTAGACCTCGTCATAGGCGGTGTAGCCGGTATAGGCCGGGGGGCTGCCGAACTTGGCCTTGAAGGCTGCCGCGAACGGTTTCGTCTTGGGGGTGACGGCGACATCGGGCGTCGCCACGGCCAGCGACGGCACGCCGTCGGCGGCGCCATTGGTGTCCTTCCAGAAGGTCGGGCTCAGCGCCTGCGCACTGATGCCGAACATCGGGATCGGCACCTGCTGGTTCTTCCACTGCACCGTCGGCTGCACGCCGACATGCGAGATGCCGGTCACGATCACGTCCGGCTTCTTGCTCTCGATGTTGTTGAAGATCGGCGTGAAGTCGGTGGTGTCGGGCGAGAAGCGGACGTGCTCGACGACCTTGAGGCCGGCCTTGGGCAGGCACGCCTCATAGCCGACGTCGAGCGGTTTGGTCCAGGCCGCATCCTCGCTCATGATCGCGACGGTCTTGAACTTGAGCTTGTCGACCAGGAGATCCTTGGCGGCGTCGCAGACGAGCTGGGCCTGGGCTGCCGAGGTCAGATAGCCGTGGAAGGTGTATTTGTTCTTCGCATAGTCGTTGTGGATCGCCTTGGTGATCTCGTTCGAGGCAGCGCCGGGCGTGATCAGCGGCATCTTCAGCCGCGCCGCCCAGGGCTCCAGCGCGAGCACGACCTCGCTGATATAGCTTGCGATCACGGCCGAAACCTTGTCCTCACTCACGGCGCGCTGGAAGGCGCGCACGGAGTCCGCGGACGAGCTCTTGTTGTCGTAGGTGACGATCTCGATCTTGCGGCCGAGGACGCCGCCCTTCGCGTTGATCTCGTCGGCGGCGATCTGCGCGCCGCCGGGCGTTGCCGCTCCCGCGATCGACTGCACCTCGGCGATGACGCCGATCTTGATCGGATCGTTCGACTGCGCGTAGGCGGGCGCAGCGAGGCACATTGCCAGCGCGGAGGCGAGGAAGCTGCGGCTCAAGATCGTCGATGGTCGCATGGTCGTTTCCCTTTCCATGTTTTTGTTGGTGGTTACGAACTCAGAGAAAATCGGCCCCGGCCTCCGCCGCGAAGCGGCCGGGATCGCCCTCCCAGACGATCCTCGCATGCTCGAGCACGTAGACGCGGTCGGCATGGGGAAGCGCGAAGGTGACGTTCTGCTCGCCGAGCAGCACCGTGATCGACGTGGTCTGCCGCAGCTTGGTCAGCGCCTTGGACAGTTGCTCGAGGATGACGGGGGCAAGGCCCAGCGTCGGCTCGTCCAGGATCAGGATTTGCGGCTGCATCATCAGGGCGCGACCGATCGCGAGCATCTGCTGCTCGCCGCCGGACAGCGTCTGTGCCATCTGGCCCTGGCGCTCCTTCAGGATCGGGAACAGCTCGAACAGCCAGGCGAGCTGTGCGGCGCGCTTGTCGTCGGACAGGTGCTGGCCGCCGAGATCGAGATTTTCCCGCACGCTCATCTCGCCGAACAGCTCGCGCGATTCCGGGCACTGCACGAGGCCGCTGCGGGCGATCTTCGCCGGGCTCGTGCCACGCAGCCTGTCGCCGCCGCGCACGATCTCGCCGCTATAGGGCAGGAAGCCGGAGATGGTGTTGAACAGCGTGGTCTTGCCGGCGCCGTTGAGGCCGACGATGGAGACGAACTCGCCCTCGTGAACGTGGATCGAGACGTTCTCCAGCGCCTGCGCCTTGCCGTAGAACACGCTGACATTCTCGACCTGGAGCAGCGGCACCTTGTCCTTGAAGCTGGTCTCGGGCCGCGCATGGGTCTCGATCGCGCCGCCGAGATAGACCCGGCGCACGGTCTCGTTCTTCATGACCTCGTCGGCCCTTCCGGTGACGATCTCCTCGCCGAGATACATCGCGAGCACGCGGTCGACGAGGGCCGCCACGCTCTTGACGTTGTGGTCGACCAGCATCACCGCGCGGCCCTCGTCGCGGAAACTGCGGATCAGGTCCGAAAAGATGTCGACCTCGGCCCGCGTCAGACCTGCGAAGGGCTCGTCGACCAGCACGACTTTCGGGTCACGCGCGATCGCCTTGGCGAGCTCGAGCCGGCGCAAATCGGCGAAGGGCAGCGTCGGCGGGCGGCGGTTCATGACGTTGCCGAGCCCGACGCGCTCGGCGATCCATTTGGCGCGCTCGACCAGCGCCTTGTCCGGGAACAGCATGAACAGGCTGTCCGGCAGCAGCGCGACCAGAATGTTCTCCAGCACCGTCTGCCGGTTCAGCGGCCGCGAGTGCTGGAACACCATGCCGAAGCCCTTGCGCGCGATCTTGTGCGCGGGCAGGCCGGCGACGTTCTCGCCCTCGAAGATCACCTCGCCGGACGTCGGGCGCTCGATGCCCATCACGCTCTTCATCGCGGTCGACTTGCCCGAGCCGTTCGGCCCGATCAGGCCGAAGATCTCGCCGCCATTGACGTCGAAGCCGAGGTTCTTGACCGCGGTCAATCCGCCGAAACGCTTGGTCAGGCCGCGGACTTCGAGCACGGCCCGGTTGGAAAGCCTCATGTCCATCACGAGCGCGCCTCGCGCGAGAGGGCCGCTCCGAGGAAGCCGCCGGGGAAGAACAGCACGACGAGGAGCGCGACCGCCGAGACGATGAAGGTCGCGAGTTCGCCGGTCGGCCGCAGGAACTCGCCGGCGACGATCAGGAAGATCGCACCCAGCGCCGCGCCGAGCACGGTGCGGCGGCCGCCGAGCACGGCCGAGACGATGACGTTGACGCCGACCGCGACGTCGACGACGGTGCCGACCGAGGCAGTGCCGAAGTAGAACACCAAGAGTGCGCCCGACAAACCAGAGAAGAACGCGCTGACGATGAAGGCGGCGAGCTTGTGCTTGACGATGTTGAAGCCGAGCGCGCCGGCCTGCACCGGGTCCTGGCCGCTTGCTTGCAGCACCAGCCCGATCGGCGATTGCGACAGGCCGTAGAGGATCGCCGCCGAGATCGTCATGAAGCCGAGCGCGATCCAGTAATTGGCGCCGGCATCGATGGTGATGACGTCGGGGATGGTGAGCCCGATCTCGCCGCCGGTGAGGTCGGCGAACACCACGATGAAGTTCTGCAGCATCAGCACCGCGACCAGCGTGGTCAGACCGAAATACGGACCGCGCACCCGCAGTGCCGGCAGCGCCAGCACGAGGCCGGCGATGACGGAGGCGAGCGCCCCGAGCACGATGCAAGGATAGACCGACCAGCCGAACTGGGCGTTCAGGATGCCGGCGGTGTAGGCGCCGACGCCGATCAGGAAGGTCGGACCGAAATTGACCTCGCCGGCAAAACCGAACAGCAGGTCCCAGGCCATCGCGAACACGCCGAAATAGAACGCGACGGTGAGAAGGCCGAGCACATAGCCGGAGACGTAGAGCGGCAAGGTTGCCGCGATCACGACGAGCGCGAGCGAGATGAAGAACAGGCGTGAGGTAAAGAAGGTGGACATCTCAACGCCTCCCCAGAAGGCCCTGGGGCCGGATGTACATCACGAAGACGAGGAGCAGCAGCGCCGGGATGGTGCGGTAGGCCGGCGAGACCAGATAGGCCGTCAGGGTCTCGAGATAGCCGACCACGAAGGCGGCGATCAGCGAGCCGGAGACGCTGCCGAGACCGCCGAGCACGACGATCGAGAACGCACTCGCCGTCAGCGGTCCGACACTGTATGAGCTGACGCCCAGGAACATTCCGAGCAGCACGCCGGCGATGCCGGCGAGGATGCCGTAGATCGCCCACACCACGATGTAGATGTTGGTGAGCTCGAGCCCGAGCAGCGTCACGCCGCGCGGATTCATCGAGGCCGCCAGCACCGCCTTGCCGGTGCGGGTGCGGTTCACAAGCAGCCACAGCAGCGCGATGACGAGGCAGCACACGATCGCGGTGAAGATCTCGTTGCGCGGCGTGCGGACGCCGAGGATCTCGACCACGCCCTCGACGATCGGCAGCACGGTCTTGGCGTTGTTGGTGAAGAAATAGGCGATCAGCTCCTGGATCATGATGCCCCAGAGCAGCGTACCGGTGAGGACGAAGATCTCCTTCTCCTCATTGGGGATGCGCCGGGAGTCCTGGATCGGCTTCACCACGGCGAAATAGGTGGCAAACGCAGTGAGAAGCGCGACACCAACGCCGATCAGCGCGCCGGCATAGGTGCCGACATTGAGGATGCTGGCGGCGGCCCAGGCCGCCACCGCTGCCGCCACCATGATGGCACCGTGGGAGAGGTTGAGCACGCCGGAGACGCCGAAGATCAGCGTGAAGCCGGTGGCACCGAGAGCGTAGAGCGCGCTGATGGCAAAGCCATCGATCAATATCTGGAATGCTCGCATTGATGATTGGCCGGGCAGTACGGCTGCCGCTTGGAGGAAAAGGTGCTGCGTGCACCGCATGCGGAAGGCTCCGGGCAAGGGCCGGGCGCCGTTCCGATCAGTTCGCGGTGGGCTTGATGGAGCTCGGGAGACTGACGTCAGTCCTGACGACGTCCTCCGGCGCGCCGGTCACGGCGGCGTCGAGCGAATTCGCAACGCAACAGAGAGTCTTTTCTTCATGTTGTTCTCTCCCTTGAACAAGCCTCTTGTGAGCTATTGGGGCGCGACTATACCGGCGAGGACATTCTCGGCAAGTGAAACCGCGTTCAGGATTGTGAGAGGCCGACCAAAATCCAGCGCTGCGTAAATAGAGAGCAGCGCGGCGCGTCGACCGCACAGTCATGCAGATTTCGTCGGCGCCCATGCATGCGCTGCGGTAGGCGTGACCGGCGTTGCCTTCGTCACGACTGATGCCGCGTGCGGCCGTTTCAGCGCGCGTGCAGCAGCGACGGATCGAGCGGCGCGAGCCGGGCAGGATCGAACGGCGAAAGGTCAATCTGTGTTTCGCCCTCGGCGATCAACTGCGCCAGCGCCTCGCCGGTCGCGGGCGCATTGAGAATGCCCCAGACATTGTGTCCGGTCGCAACGTAGAGACCCTCGCTCCGCGGCACCTTGCCGATCAGCGGCAAGCCGTCCTGCGTCACCGGACGGAAGCAGGCCTGCTGCGCGATGATCCTCTCGGGCCGGAACAGCGGCGACAGCCGCTCGCACATCGCTCGCAGGCGGGCGATCGCGTCATCATCGGGCGTCACGGCCGCGGGATCGAGCGGCAGCGGCGCGATGTCGGAAAGCGCCGTGATATGCGTGCTGCCGTCGGCCCGCGGGAAAACCTCGATCGATATCGCGCTGCCGTCGTCCTCACACTCCAGGAACAGCGCATCGGCCGGCACATCGGTGCCGGTGTCGTACACGATGCTCGGGCTGCGCTGACCGTAGACCGCGGGCAGGCTCATCCATTGCGCGGCGAGCAGCGACCATGGTCCCATGGCGATGACGACGGCGTCCGCCTCGATGACGCCGCCCTCGACCTCGACGCCTCTCGCAGTCGTGCCATCCGCATCGCGGGCGATGCCGGTGATGCGGCCGCGGCGAAGCTGCGCGCCTTGGGCGAGCGCGGCGTCCATCACGCACGAGGTGAACTTGCGGGGATGAACGATCGCGGTCGTCTCGCGCGTGCCGATGCGCTGCGCGATGACGACACCGTTGGCGAGCCAGCCGAGCGCCGACGGAAGAGCCCGGCGGGCATCGCCATCGCCAGCAACGAAGCCGCTATAGGCGGTCATGGGGCGATAGCCCCAATCGCCGGCGATCTCCCCCGGCAGTTGCGCATGAAGCGCAAAGCTGCGCCGCGCCAGCGCATCGAGCGGCGTGCCGGCGCACCAGTCGCGCGCGAGGAAGCCGCCGGCCTTGCCCGATGCGGCCGCCGCCACCTCGGTCCGTTCGACGACGATGACGTCGATGCCCCGGCGGCGGAAGAACCACGCGATGCAGGCCCCGATCACGCCGCCGCCGCAGATCACAACGCGCATGGTCTTTTTCCTGGCCCCGGTCAATTCTCGATGGCGCTTTGCGCCCGACCGGAAACAACCTAGCTTGCGTAGCCCCGTTCCAGGGATTGTCGTTGCCGGTACCGGTCGAGCGCCAGATCGACGAGGCGCGTCAACAACTCTCCATAGGGCACGCCCGAGGCTTCCATCATCTTCGGATACATGCTGATCGAGGTGAAGCCGGGCAGGGTATTGATCTCGTTGAAGCAGAACCGGCCGGTCTGCCGATCCAGGAAAAAGTCGACGCGCGCGAAGCCGCTGCACTCGAACGCGGCGAACACCTGGGTGGCGAGTGATCGCACGCGCTCCATCTGCGCCGCGTCGAGCCTCGCAGGAAGGTCAACCCGGGCGCCGTCGGGATCGAGATATTTTGCCTCGTACGAATAGAACTCGTGATGGGCATTGGGGTTCAGCTCGCTGGCGACGCTCGCGAACAGCGTCTCGCCCTCGAGCACCGCGACCTCGATTTCGCGCGCGTCGATGCCCTGTTCGACCAGCACCTTGATGTCGTACCGGAACGCATCGTCGAGCGCCGCGCCGAGCGCATCCCACGTCTTGACCTTGTGAATGCCGACGCTGGAGCCCATGTTGCAGGGCTTGACGAAAACCGGGAGGTTCAGACCCTCGATCGCCTGCGCAAGCGACGAGGACCGGTCCTGAACGAAGGCCTTGCGGGTCAGCACGCGGTAGGGCGCGACCGGAATGCCGGCGAATTCGGCGAGCCGCTTGGCGACATCCTTGTCCATGCTGACGGCGGAGGCGAGAACGCCCGACCCGACATAGGCGACGTCGGCCAGTTCCAGCAATCCCTGCACGGTGCCGTCCTCGCAAAGCGGCCCGTGGATGACCGGAAAAACGACGTCGATCTCAAGCGGGTTCATCGTCCCCGCGGAAATCGGCACGAGAGCGCCGCGTCCATCGGGGCCTCTGGCCAGCCGTATCTCGGGTGCGTCGCGCAAGATTGGCAGAGCCGCCACATGCGCCGGATCGAGCAAACGAAGGTCGTTCCATTGCCAGCGTCCGTCCTTGTCGATGGACACCGGGATCACCTCGAAGCGGGTGCGGTCGAGATGCCTGAACACGGAGGCCGCCGATTTCAGCGAGACCTCATGCTCACCGGACCTGCCGCCATAGAGAACAACGACGCGAATTTTGTCTGCCATGGTCGAATTATCACGCGTCTCATCCGGAAGTCACCTCTGTTGCTCCGGTTGACGCATCGACAGAAGCAATTCGGCGCCGGCGAGGCTCGCCGGCGCCGTGTCGCGATTGAAGGCGTGTGCCGTTCAGCCCGGCCCTGCGCCCTGCGTCGCCGTGTAGACCGCATAGAGCGACTGGCTCGCGGCCATGAACAGGCGGTTGCGCTTGGGGCCGCCGAAGCAGACGTTGCCGCACACTTCCGGCAGGCGGATGCGGCCGAGCAGCTTGCCCTCCGGCGACCACACCGTCACGCCGCTGTAGCCGACCGCGCGGCCGGCATTGCTGGAGGACCAGACGTTGCCGTTGACGTCGCAGCGCAGGCCATCCGGTCCGCACTTCACGCCGTCGATCACGCAGTCGGAGAAGCGCTTAAGGTTCGACAGCTTGTTGTCGGTGCCGACGTCGAACACGAAGATCTCGCCTTTGCCGCCCGCTCCGGTGTCGCCCGGACCCTTGCCGGTCGAGGCGATGTAGAGCTTCTTGTAGTCGGGCGAGAAGCAGAGGCCGTTCGGGTCGGGCACCTGGTCCTCGGTCACGACCAGATCGATGCGGCCCGACGGGTCGATGCGATAGCAATTGGTCGGCAGCTCGCGCTTGCCCGGCACGAAGCCGGCCGGCTGTCCGATCCGCGGATTGAGCTTGCCGCCCGCATTGCTCGGACCGCCCGCGACGTCGGGCTCGCCCTCATAGAGCTGCCCGCCATAGGGCGGATCGGTGAACCAGTAGCTGCCGTCGGGATGCGCGGCGACGTCGTTCGGCGAGTTCAGCCGCTTGCCCTGATAGGACTCGGCGAGCACGGTGGCGGTGCCGTCATGCTCGTAGCGCGTCACCCGCCGCGTCAGGTGCTCGCAGGAGAGCTGCCGGCCCTGGAAGTCGAACGAGTTGCCGTTGGAATTGTTGGATGGCGTGCGGAACACGCTGACGCGGCCGTCGTCCTCGGTCCAGCGCATCTGCCGGTTGTTGGGAATGTCGCTCCACAGGAGATAGCGGCCCTGTGCGCTCCAGGCCGGACCTTCGGCCCATAGCAGGCCGGTATGGAGGCGCTTGATCGCGGTGTTGGGCTGCGCCAGATCGTTGAACGACGGATCGACCGCGATGATGTCGGGGTCCCAGAAATAGGTGGTCGGTGCGCCCTGAGGGCCGAAGTCACGGGGCGGGGTGGTGATCGTGGTCGGTGGGGCGGCCGGCCCGGCCTGGGCCAGCGCGGGGCCGGCTCCGGCCATCGTGGCCGCGGCGCCGAGCGCAAGCCCCTGCACAAGTGTTCGACGTGATAGCGCAGCATCCTGGTCACGCGGCTCGTGGTCACGAGCCTCTTGGCGTGTCATCGCGTCCTCCCGGTTGGTTATGTTCGGCTGGCCGGTTGATCCGGCCGAGCGCGGGGAGGTTAGTCCGGTCCGCGCGCAGTTGCGAGGGGCAGGTTCGCATCCTCCGAGCGATGCCTTGATGAGGCCGCAACATCGCCGCATTACGGCTATGCGACATGCGAGGCGACAATTCGTCCCGCAGTGCGCGGTTGGTCGGAAACGGTTTTAGGGCCTGTCAAGCCTTGACCTCGCGCCCGATGCTGGCAGAAGTCTGTCGGGGCATAAGCCGGAGCTCATTGTGCTAGCCGTCGTCGCATTGGTCATTTTGCTCGGAATCGCATTTGCGGCCGGCTATTTCACCCGCGATCTTGTCTCCCGCAAACGTCGGGCGGAGGCTCGCCGCTGGCGCGAATATACCGAGCCGGGTTGGCTCCGCGCCGCTACGCCTGCCAACACCAACCAAGCTGCGAACACCAATGCACCTGCGCCACCTGCCACCGGCGAACTTGGCCTGATGCTGAATCGCTGGGAAAGCAGGGCCCGCGCCCGCCGCACGGTCTAGCGCAACAAGGTCACCTATACTGACCATCTTTTGGCGTTGCAGTTGCCGCCGTTTCTCGTCTAGAAACGGCGCATCGAGCCTCCCGGCAACCAACCGTCAACGGTTTTGACCGAGGATTTGAGAGCTCAAAAGGGTCTGGCAATGCTGATTCGCGGCCAAATCGATGGGATTTCGGGGGAGGTGGCTCTGGCCGCCGCCACGATCCCGGCCGCGCTGCTGCCCACCCTCCTTGGCGGGCTTCTTCTTAGCTGCCCCTGAGGGCCGGCTGGGCGCCACGCGCCTGGGCGCTCAGGGGTTGGTCGAGCTCACCGGACACCTCAAGCGCCCAGCAGACTGAACGGCGCGAAAGCTCAAAAGGAAATTTGAAATGGCCTCCGTGAACAAGTCCGACAAGGACCGCGTCATCATTTTCGACACCACGTTGCGCGACGGCGAGCAGTGCCCCGGCGCCACCATGACCTTCGAGGAGAAGCTCGAGGTCGCCGAGCTGCTGGACGACATGGGCGTCGACGTGATCGAAGCCGGCTTCCCGATCACCTCCGAAGGCGACTTCCAGGCGGTGAGCGAGATCGCCCGCCGCTCCAAGAATGCGGTCATCGCCGGCCTGTCCCGCGCTCATCCCGCCGACATCGACCGCTGCGCCGAAGCCGTGAAGTTCGCCAAGCGCGGCCGTGTCCACACGGTGATCGCGACCTCGCCGCTGCATATGCGGGTGAAGCTGAACAAGACCCCGGAGCAGGTGATCGAGACCTCGGTCGCCATGGTCGCACGCGCCCGCAACCAGATCGACGACGTCGAATGGTCGGCCGAGGACGGCACCCGCAGCGAGATGGACTTCCTGTGCCGTATCGTCGAGGCCGTGATCAAGGCCGGCGCCACCACGGTGAACATCCCCGACACCGTCGGTTATACGGTGCCGGAGGAATACACCCACTTCATGAAGACGCTGATCGAGCGCGTGCCGAATTCGGACAAGGCCGTGTTCTCCGTGCACTGCCATAACGATCTCGGCATGGCGGTGGCGAACTCGCTGGCCGGCATCGTCGGCGGCGCCCGCCAGGTCGAATGCACCATCAATGGCATCGGCGAGCGTGCCGGCAACGCCGCGCTCGAAGAGATCGTGATGGCGATCAACGTTCGCAACGACAAATTCCCCTACTGGAACAAGATCGACACCACGCAGCTCACCCGCGCCTCGAAGGTGGTGTCGGCGGCGACCTCGTTCCCGGTGCAGTACAACAAGGCCATCGTCGGCCGGAACGCCTTTGCGCATGAGAGCGGTATCCACCAGGACGGCGTGCTGAAGGACGCTTCCACCTACGAGATCATGCGGCCCGAGATGGTCGGCCTGAAGCAGTCCTCGCTGGTGCTCGGCAAGCACTCCGGCCGCCACGCCTTCGTGCACAAGCTGGAGGAGATGGGCTACAAGCTCGGCCCCAACCAGCTGGAAGATGCGTTCACGCGGATGAAGGCGCTCGCCGACCGCAAGAAGGACATCTACGACGAGGACATCGAGGCGCTGGTCGACGAGGAGATGGCGGCTTCGCACGACCGCATCAAGCTGACCTCGCTGACCGTGATCGCCGGCACTCACGGCCCGCAGCGCGCGACCATGAAGCTCGACGTCGACGGCCAGATCAAGATCGAGGAGGCCGAAGGCAACGGTCCGGTGGACGCGGTGTTCAACTGCATCAAGCGCCTGGTGCCGCACGAGGCCAAGCTCGAGCTGTACCAGGTCCACGCTGTCACCGAAGGCACCGACGCGCAGGCCGAAGTCTCGGTGCGGCTGTCGCAGGATGGCCGTTCGATGACCGCGCGCGCGGCGGATCCGGACACGCTGGTGGCCTCGGCCAAGGCCTATCTCGGCGCGCTCAACAAGATCGTCATGAAGCGCCAGCGCGATACGGTGACGACGGCGGCGGCAAGCTGACGCCAGCTTTCAAGGCTAGTCTGCAAGAACGCGGCGCCCCGGCGCCGCGTTTTTCGTTTGACGCATAATCGCGTTCATGCGGGGGTATCGCAACAAATATGTTATTAACATGTCATGTTAACATTCCATTAACCGGCAGCGTCGCGCGCCTTGCCCCGCTGCTGGAGAATTTGGAATGCCCCTTTCTGCTGGTTCGATCGCCTTCACCGGATTCAACGGCGACGGCAACGATAATTTGTCCTTTGTCGCCCTGACCGACATTCCGCAGGGCACCGTCATCAATTTCCCCGACAGCAACTGGAACGGAACGAGCTTCGCCACCGGCAGCAGCTCCGAGAGCACGATCGCCTGGACCGCGACCAGCGCGATTCCCGCCGGCACCGTCATCGACATCAACAACATCGGCAAGGGCACGTTCGGCACCAGCGCCGGCTCGGCGACCTTCACCAACGCCAACAACACCGGCCTGTCCAACGACAGCGAGGTCGTCTACGCCTATATCGGCTCCTCGTCCGCCCCGACTTTCCTCGCAGCGATCTCCAATGTCGGCTATGGGACGTCCGACGGCACGCTGACCGGCACCGGCCTCGTCGCCGGCCAGACCGCGGTCGGCTTCACCGGCGGCCTCGACATCGTCGGCTATAACGGCCCGCGTTCGGGTTTTGCCAGCTTCGCCGACTACCTCGCCGCGATCGGCAACACCGCCAACTGGCAGACCCAGAACGGCAGCGGCGACCAGAGCACGGACGGCACCTCGCCGGACGCGCCGTTCCCGACCACCGCCTTCACCGTGGCGGCTCCCGCCACGCAGACGATCTCGTTCTCGCCGGCGAGCGTGCTGGTTACCGAAGGTGACAGCGGCACCAGGACCATGACCTTCACGGTTCTGCGCACCGGCGGCACCACCGGCGCGATCAGCTTCTCCGGGAGTTTTGCGGCCGGCGGCACCGATGCAGCCGATTACGGCGGCACGCTGCCGGGCCTGGCCTTCAGCGGCACGATCGCCGCCGGCGCGAGCTCGGCGACGGTCACCATCACGATCTCCGGCGACAGCACCGCAGAGCCCGACGAGAGATTCACCTTGACGCTGACCGGCGCCAGCAATCCCGGCGCCGCCGTCACGATCGGCACGGCGACGGCGACCGGCATTATCGCCAATGACGACGGCACCCTGGTCTCCGGCAATTCGTCGAACCCGATCACGCTCGCCAACAACGATCATCTGACCGTGCTCGCCGGCGCGACGCTGTCGGGCTCGACCCCGGTCACCTGGATCGGCGGCAGCACCTCGCCCGGCGCGCTGGTCGACAATTCCGGCACCATCACCGGCACCAGCCGCGCCATCGCCACCAGCGGTTCGACCAGCGGCAGCTTCACCATCAACAACAAGACCGGTGCCACCATCACCGCGACCAAGGACGCGGTGAAGATCTCGAACCTGGTCTCGGGCACCAGCGGCACCTTCACGGTCAACAACGAGGGCACGATCTCCTCGACCGGAACCGGCAGCAGTGCCGGCCAGGCGCTCGATCTCGACGACGTCAATTCGGGCGGCGTGCACACCATCATCAACAATGGGGCCAACGGCGTGATCTCGGCGGCCGATGCCGACGCGATCCGGCCCGGCGCCAACGCCACCATCAACAATTACGGCCAGATCGTCAGCCACAACGGCTCGGCGGCTTCGGACGGCAACGACGCAATCGACTTCCAGTCGGTCAATGGCGGCGGCGTGGTCAACAATTTCGTTGGCGGCGTCATCGACGGCGCGCGCCACGGCATCACCGGCGACCAGCCGATCACCGTCACCAACGACGGCACGATCCTCGGCAGGAGCGGTTCTGGCATCAACATGGACAGCGCTGCCACCACGACGACGGTCGTGACCAACCACGGCACCATCACCGGGACGGCGATCGACGGCGCGGATGCCGACGGCGTCGATGTCGACGGCCTGGTCTCGATCGACAATTTCGGCACGATCAGGGCCGTGGGCCTGACCGGCGCCGCCAACGGCCTCAACGAGGCACTCGCGATCGGCGGTGGTTTCCTCCACAACGAGGCCGGCGGTCTGATCGTCAGCGACCAGCGCGCGATCACGGTCGACGACAGCAATGACGGCAGCGCCTTCGCCGCCATGACCATCATCAACGACGGCACCATCCGCGGCAACAACGGCGAGGCGATCTCGATCGTCGGCACCTTCGCGGACACCGTCAGCAACACCGGCAGCATCTTCGGCAGCGTCGCCACCGACGGCGGCAACGATACGCTCACCAACCTCGGCACCATCACCGGCGACGTCGCGATGGGCGCGGGCGACGACAGCATCGGTCTCGTGATCGGCTCGGTCGTCACCGGCACCATCGATGGCGGCGATGGCGTCGACACGCTCGTACTGTCCGGCAATGGCTCCGGTACGCTGCTCGGCACCGTGATCAATGTCGAGAAGCTCGATGTCCAGAGCGGGATCTGGAGGATCAAGGACGCCGCAGGCTATTCCGAGATCAAGGTCGAGAGCGGCGCGGGCGTCGTCCTGGAAGGCTCCGCCAGCGGAATGGTGGTTGCCGCGGGCGCCCAGCAATCGGTGTATGGCCTGGCTTCGAACTCGGTGATCTCCGGCAACCAGTACATCCAGATCGGCGGCTCGGCCGACGGCACCACGATTAAGGCCGGCGGCGAGCAGGACATCCATGGCGGTGGCATCGCGAGCAACACCACCGTGGACGGCGGCACCCAGGCGGTGTTCGGCGTGGCGATCAACACCGCGATCGCGAATGGTGGCATCCAGCACGTTCACAACAACGCCTTCTGGACCACCCTCAATGCCGGCGGCGAGCAGAATGTCTACATCGACGGCAGCGCGACCGGAACCACGATCAACGCCGGCGGTCTCCAGATCGACTGGGGCTTCACGATCATCACGACGATCAGCGGCGGCAATCAGCACGTGTTCGGCTCGGCGAGCCTGACGACGATCAATTCGGGCGTGCAGACCGTCGAAACCGGCGGCACCGCCAGCGACACGACGATCCACGGCGGCGAGCAGGACGTCTATTCGGGCGGCACCGCGATCAACACCACCATGGATGGCGGCAGCCAGCAGGTCTACGGCACGGTGATCCAGACCACGATCGGCAACGGCGCCGTCCAGTATCTCCACGGCAGCGCCTCGGTCACGACCGTCAATGCCGGCAGCCAGCAGAATGTCTACGCTGACGGCGTGGCGACCGGCACCACGATCAACGCGGGCGGCTACCAGCTCGATTGGGGCGCTGCCAGCGGGACGATCGTCAACGGCGGCGCGCAATATGTGTACGGCAGGGCGACCGGCACGACGGTGCTTTCGGGCACGCAGCACGTGCAGGCCGGCGGCAGCGCCGACGCCACCACGATCGGTGCGGGCGCGCTCGCTTACGTCCACACCGGCGGCACGATCGACGACGTGATCTTTGCCGGTCCCAACGCCGCCCTGGCGCTCGACCAGTCATCGGGCTTCACCGGCACGATCTCCGGCTGGCAGGACCATGACAGCATCGACCTCGGCGACATCCTGTTCAGCGACGGCGTGACCTCGCTCACCTATGCGCAGAACAGCGACAACAGCGGCGGCACCCTGACCGTGTCGGACGGCACGCACACCGCGACCCTGAGCCTGCTCGGCCAGTACAGCGCGGCCGACTTCGCGATCTCGTCGGACGGCCATGGCGGCACCCTCATCACCGATCCCGCGGTGGCGCAGCAGGCGCAGCTCGCGCCGGCGCTGCACGGCTGAGGCTGAGGTTCGCCGCGACGGAACGCCAAGGCCGGGCATGCCCGGCCTTGGATCCGCGCAACCAAGCCCCTCGCGATACTGCATTTTTGCAAGCCGCCCCCTGCTAAGGGGCAATGGCGCCTCAGCCTGCTTCCCTATAAAGCTGCCCTCAAGTCTGGACTGTTAAGTCTCGGGGGCGGGCGGTCCCGCCCCACAAGGACGTGCGGGAGGAAGCATGCGGAAACTCATTCTGGCTGCGGCATCGATTGCGGCTCTGGCCGGGCCGTTGGCACTCACCGGGCCGGCATCGGCCCAGGCGCCGATCATCCTGAAATTCAGCCACGTGGTGGCCACCGACACGCCGAAGGGCAAGGCGTCGGAGAAATTCAAGGAGCTCGCCGAGAAGTACACCGGCGGCAAGGTCAAGGTCGAGATCTACCCGAACTCGACGCTCTACAAGGACAAGGAAGAGCTCGAGGCGCTCCAGCTCGGCAGCGTGCAGATGCTGGCGCCGTCCAACTCCAAGTTCGGCCCGCTCGGCATCCGCGAGTTCGAGGTGTTCGATCTGCCCTACATCCTGCCCGACCTGAAGACGCTGCGGAAGGTGACGGAAGGCCCGCTCGGAGCCAGGCTGCTCAAGCTGCTGGACTCCAAGGGCATCACCGGCCTTGCCTATTGGGACAACGGCTTCAAGCAGATGAGCGCCAACAAAAAGCTGGTGACGCCGGCCGACTATCAGGGCGTCAAGTTCCGCATCCAGTCCTCGCGCGTGCTCCAGGCCCAGTTCAAGGCGCTGAGCGCACTGCCGCAGGTGATGGCGTTCTCGGAAGTCTATCAGGCCCTCCAGACCGGCGTCGTCGACGGCCAGGAGAACACCTGGTCGAACATCTATACCCAGAAGATGCACGAGGTGCAGAAGTACATCACCGAGACCAACCACGGCTACATCGGCTACGTCGTGATCGTGAACAAGAAGTTCTGGGACGATCTGCCGGCCGACATCCGTGATCAGCTCACCAAGGCGATGAAGGAAGCGACCGACTTCAACAACGCGCAGTCGCAGAAGGAGAACGACGACGCGCTGGCCGAGATCAAGAAGAGCGGCAAGAGCGAGATCATCAAGCTCACGGGCGAGCAGGATGAGGCGATGCGCAAGGCGATGGAGCCGGTCTACAAGGACGCCGCAGGCCGCATCGGCCAGCCGCTGATCGACGAGTTCCAGAAGGAAGCCAAGAGCACGACGAACTGATCCGGACAGACACCGATCAGACCGACGATGACCGAAGGCTTCCGTGCGGGTCGCACGGAAGCCTTTTTGTTGCGAATGATTTCCAGTCTGCGACTGGAGGTAAAATCAGGCGTTACATGGTCGTGAGGACGTGCTTCCTGTCCAAGTTGTAAGTTGCGCGTCAGCCGTCCCGCGCTCATCCTCGTGCACCCTTCCAGAGGAGGTCCGTATGAGGAAGTTCACCATCGCTGCCATCGCCGTGCTCAGCATCGCCGGCTCGGGCGCGGTCTATGCCCAGTTTCATCGCCCGTGGATGGAGCACGTCCGCCACTTCCGCATGAACCCGGAAGACCGCGCCGCCTTCGTCGACGCGCGGATCGCCGCCGTCCATGCCGGGCTGAAGCTGAATGCCGACCAGGAGAAGCTGTGGCCGCCGGTCGAGAGCGCCGTGCGTGAGCTCGCCAAGCTGCGCATCGACCGCGCTAATGCGCGGATGGGCGCCGGCCCGGGCGACGCCGACAAGCCGGAGGATCCGGTCGCCCGCCTGCGCCAGCGCGCCGAGGACATGGGCGCGACCTCCGCGGCCCTGAAGAAGATCGCCGATGCCGCCGACCCGCTCTACAAGACCCTCGACGAGGGCCAGAAGCGGCGCCTCGCCGTGCTGACCCGCCACCGTGGCCCGTTCGGGGCCGGCGAGGACGGCCCGCCCCGCCACCACTTCATGGAACGGGGCATGGACCGCATGATGGAGCGCGGCATGGAGCACTTCCACCGTGACCGTTTCGACCGCGATAGCGGCCGGGACCGGGACGGCGAGGGCCGGCTCTGAGCAAGGGCCGGATTTTCCCGGGATTGACCCTGGCGAAGCCGCTGGAATCCGGCGGCTTTTCGCTTTTTGGGCCTTGTGGACGAACCCTTGGAAAACCTTCATCGCATCGCTTGCCATCCTGGGATCGCTTTGCTAAACGACCGGCCTCGCAAGGCTTTGACCGCCTTTCGGGCGCATAGCTCAGTTGGTAGAGCAGCTGACTCTTAATCAGCGGGTCCCAGGTTCGAGCCCTGGTGCGCCCACCATCCCAAGGCCCTGCCGATGCAGGGCTTTTCTATTTCAGTCGGCAGACAAAGCGCGTCCCGTGCGACGCTTTTTCGTGGCCGGCGTCGCACGGTCGGAATGCTGTGCGACTTTTTTCTTTGCTTCTGTATCACCCCATTCGCTAGAGCGCGCAGACGCGATGGTACAGGTCGATTACGCCCCCGTCGTAGAAAGGGATACTAGGGCGAGCAAAACGGCGAACGTGATCGAACACCCTTGTGTTGATCCTTGCCGTCACTCTGTCGCCAGTATCACGCGAGCCAGCTCCGACGGAGTCTCGACAGCCGAGAAGTGGCCGGTGTTCTTGAGCGTCACCATCTGCGCGGCAGGGATCAGCGACCGTGTGCGTTCGCGTTCATCTGGCCGAGACCAATCGCTGTCGCCGTAAATGAGCGTCACGGGTGCCGAGATCTGCCGATAGTAGTCGCGGGCCTTGCTCCAGGAGCGCCAACCTGCCAGCACCTTGCGTGCGACCCGCTTGTATCCCGAGCGGTGAGCTACCTCGTCGAACTCGGCAAGCAAATCGGCCGGCAGCTTGCGTGGGTCGTGATATCCGCCGCCCATGATCTTGCCGAGGACGATCTTGTTTTCGAGCGATGCATTGATCGCGCCGAGCACCGGGATCTGCAAACTTCCGATGATGAAGTTCGCGAACCAATTACCGCGTCGAATACCGTCGCCGTAGCGGGTCTCATAGTCGTAGGAATTGATCGCAAAGACCCGCTTCATCCGCTGCGGAAGCGACGCCGCCACAGTGAGGGCCAATGCCCCGCCGATCGATTCGCCAACGAGAGTCACGTTGGAGAGGTCTAGCTCCTCGATGAAGCGAATGACGGCTCGCCTGAAGTAGGGTTCGTCGAAGTTTGCATTCGGATCGATTGGTGAGTGGCCGTGACCCGGGAGATCAATGGCGTACACCGTGTGCGATCTGGCGAGGAGGGGCGCAAGACTGCGGAAGTACTCGAGCTGCGTCCGGATCGTATGTAAGAGGAGCAGGGGAGGCCCGCTGCCGGTCTTTTGAAAACGGATGCTTAGCTTATCCGCTATCTTCAACAAACTTGGTTTGGCTTCGGTCATGCTGAGCATTCGATCTCTCCGTGCTTTGAGGGCGCACGCTTTCAAGCGGCAGCGACATCGCGAACCTGTTCGGCCGCGGCATTCAAAAGGGCCTGAGCAAGATCGGGGTCGTTGACGACGCGCGATAGCGTCACCGCGCCGACCATCGTTGCGAGAATGGCCATGGCCTTGCCGCGCGAGGCCTCGTCGCCGGTGCCGGCGATAAAGCGCCCGAGCACGTCGAGATGCGCTTTGATTCCCGCTTCGAATTCCGCCTTCACGTCAGGGCCCTGTCGGGCGGCATCTGCGCCGAGTGCCACGATCGGGCAGCCGTCCATCTTTTCTCCGCGATGGTCGCCACTGAGGTAAAACGCGATCACCGCGCCGAGTGGATCGTCAGGATGTGCCGCGGCCGCGTCTGACCATCGGCCGGACGCGCTCTCCAACGCGCGCTTGGACGCCTCTACAGCCAGATCCTCTTTTGATGCGAACTGCTTGTAGAAGGCCCCTTGGGTTAGCCCGGCGCCCTTCATCAGATCCTTGAGGCCGATGCCGTCAAAGCCGCGCTCCCTGAAGAGGCGACTGGCCACATTGATCACGGATTGGCGGTTCTCGGCCGCCTGAGTGCGACTCACTCGCATCGTGGATCTCCATTTGGATTTCGTTCGACTTCTATATTCGATATAGAGTTCGAACGCAATCTATCAACCCTTGGGCCTGGATTTGCAGCGTTTGGAGCAATGGCATTGGGATCACGTTCCCGTTAGCATCCAAAAATAGATTGCGATCGACATCTAAATGGATTATAGAAGTCACATGCAATCTAAAGTCCAGAGGAGACGGGTCATGAAGAGGGGTATTGCGGTGCTGGCCGGTATTTTGGTGCCGGCGGGGGTGGCGACCTTCGTTGCTCTTGCGATTCCCGCCCATGAAGCCTCTGCGGTCAGCGACCCGAGGCAGGAGCCCCCGACGGTCCGTCTGGTGACGGCCGCGCGAGTCGGCGGATCTGAACGCGGTTTCACCGGGACCATCGGCGCCAGGGTGGAAAGCAATCTCGGCTTTCGCGTCGCCGGGAAGATCGTCGAACGGCGCGTGAATGTCGGTGAGCAGGTCAAAGCCGGGCAGCCGCTCATGCGGATCGATGAAACCGATCTCCGCCTTGCGCTCACGGCGAAGCGCAACGCCGTTGCCGCAGCGCGCGCAACTGTCATTCAGACGGATGCGGATGAGCGGCGATACGCCAACCTGGTCAACGACGGATGGACTTCCAAACAGCGCTACGAACAGGCGAAGGCCGCGTCGGACACCGCCAAAGCGCAGCTCGCCGCGGCCGAAGCCGAAGCCGGGGTCGCCGAGAACCAGGCGACATACTCCGTCTTGGTGGCGGATGCGGACGGAACGGTCACCCAAACACTTGGCGAGCCGGGACAAGTGGTCTCCGCCGGCCAAACGGTCGTTCGGCTGGCACAGTCCGGTCCTCGTGAAGCTGTGGTGGCGCTTCCCGAAACAATCCGGCCGACGATTGGTTCGCTCGCTGAGGCGAGCCTGTATGGGAGCGATGGGCGCTTTGCTGCGCATCTCCGGCAGTTGTCGGATTCCGCCGATATCCAGACCCGTACTTACGAGGCCCGCTATGTGCTCGACGGTGAGGCCGCGGCGGCACCGCTTGGCGCGACGGTCACCATTCGGCTTGCGAGCCAGGGGACTCTGCCGGAAGTCCAGGTGCCGCTGGGAGCGGTGCTCGATGACGGCAGAAAGACCGGTGTGTGGGTCTTCGACAGCGGCACCTCGGCCGTACACTTTCAGCCCATCAAGCTTGTGCGTGTGACCAGCGAAAATGCCGTTATCTCCGGGCTGAGCTCAGGTGATCGGGTTGTCTCGCTGGGCGCACACCTCTTGCAGGAGGGCGCTCACGTCAGAACAGCCTCTCAAGACAGGGGCAACTGATGAGATTCAATCTCTCCGCGATCGCAGTCCGTGAACGGGCCGCAACGCTGTTCTTCTTGCTTTTGCTGGCGGCCGCAGGCGCCTACGCCTTCCTCATGCTCGGACGGGCCGAGGATCCCTCCTTCACCATCAAGACCCTGACGGTCACGACCGTGTGGCCGGGTGCGACGGCACGCGAGATGCAGGACCAGGTCGCCGAACCCCTGGAGAAGCGGATTCAGGAGCTGACCTGGTACGACCGGGTGGAGACGACTACACGGCCGGGTTATGCCTACATGACCGTTACGCTGAAGGACAGCACACCACCATCCCTCGTGCAGGAGGAGTTCTACCAGGCCCGCAAGAAGCTCGGGGATGAAGCGCGCAAGCTGCCGTCCGGTGTGCTCGGCCCCTTCGTCAATGACGAATATTCGGACGTGAGCTTCGCCCTCTATGCGCTCAAGGCCAAGGGCATGCCGATGCGGGAGCTCGCCAGGCAAGCCGAGGTCATCCGTCAGGACCTCCTGCACGTATCAGGCGTCAAGAAGATCAACATCCTCGGCGAACGTCCCGAGCAGATCTTCGTCGAGTTTTCCTATCCCAAGCTGGCAACCCTCGGTGTGTCGGCAACGGATATCGTTGCCGCCTTGCAGCGGCAGAACACGATGACACCGGCAGGCTCGATCGACACCAAGGGGCCGCAGGTTTTCATCCGGGTCGAGGGGGCCTATGACAGCGTCCAGGCGATCGCCGACACACCGATCGTCGCTGCCGGGCGCACGCTGAAACTCTCTGACATCGCCAAAGTCCGTCGCGGTTACGAGGATCCGCCCACCTACCTCATCCGGCACCAGGGCGAGCCCACCATCATGCTCGCGGCGGTCATGCAGGAGGGCTGGAATGGTCTCGCGCTCGGCAAGGCGCTGGAGGAGAGGTCCGCAGCGATCTCCCGGACACTGCCGCTCGGGATGACCCTGGCCAAGGTCAGCGATCAGGCCGTCAACATCACCTCGGCGGTCGACGAATTCATGATGAAGTTTGCGATGGCGCTCGGTGTGGTGCTGCTGGTGAGCCTGCTCAGCCTGGGCTGGCGCGTCGGCATCGTCGTCGCGGCTGCCGTCCCTCTGACGCTCGCTGTCGTGTTCCTGATCATGCTGGAGACCGGCCGGTTCTTCGACCGTATCACGCTCGGCGCCCTCATCCTGGCGCTTGGCCTTCTCGTGGACGACGCCATCATCGCGATCGAGGTGATGGTGGTGAAGATGGAAGAGGGCATGGACCGCATCTCAGCGGCAGCCTATGCGTGGAGCCACACTGCGGCACCGATGCTGTCGGGAACACTCGTGACGATCGCAGGCTTCCTGCCCGTGGGCTTCGCGCGCTCGACCGCCGGCGAATACGCCGGCAACATCTTCTGGGTCGTGGGATTCGCTCTCATCGTCTCCTGGATCGTCGCGGTGGTCTTCACGCCCTATCTCGGCGTCAAGATGCTGCCCGCGATCAAGCCGATCGAAGGCGGTCACCACGCGATTTACGGTACGCCAAACTATCGGCGCCTGCGCGCGCTCATTACCTTCGCCGTGCGCCACAAGTTCGTGACCTGCGGCATCGTCGCCATCGCTTTCGCGCTTTCCGTCGCCGGCATGGGTGGCGTCAAGCAGCAGTTCTTCCCGACCTCCGACCGCCCGGAAGTGCTGGTGGAGGTTCGTCTGCCGGAAGGCACCAGCATCGAGACGACGACTGCCACCGTCGCAAAGCTCGAACGCTGGCTGGACGGTCAGTCGGAGGCCAAGATCGTCACGAGCTATGTCGGACAGGGCGCTCCCCGCTTCTTCTTCGCGATGGCGCCGGAACTGCCTGACCCGGCCTTCGCCAAGATCGTCGTGCTGACGCCGGATGCGGAAGCGCGCGAGGAATTGAAGCACCGGCTCCGACAGGCGGTATCACAGGGGCTTGCGCCTGAGGCCAATGTGCGCGTCACGCAGCTTGTGTTCGGACCCTACACGCCATTCCCGGTCGAGTTTCGGGTCATGGGTCCTGATCCCGCGGAATTGTACGCCATCTCTGAAAAAGCGCTCGGTATCATGCGTGGCGTTCCCGATGCGCGCCAGGCGAATCGCGATTGGGGTAATCGCACGCCCGTGCTCCGCTTCATTCCGGATCAGGACCGACTGAACCTCATCGGCCTTTCGCCGGCGGAGGTGGGCCGGCAACTCCAGTTCCTGCTCACGGGCATCACCGTGACGCAGGTCCGCGAGGACATCCGCAATGTTCCCATCGTGGCGCGCAGCGCCGGCGGCGAACGGCTGGATCCGTCGCGTCTCGCGGATTTCTCATTGATGAGCCGGGACGGCCGCGCCATTCCGCTCGACCAGGTCGGTCATTCGGAAGTCCAGCTTGAAGAGCCGATCATGAAGCGCCGCGATCGCACTCCGGTCGTCACGATTCGCTCGGACATTAATGAGGCGACCCAGCCTCCGGAGGTCTCCAAGGACATCAAGACGGCCCTTCAGCCGCTGATCGCATCTCTTCCGGCCGGTTATCGCATCGAGCTGGGCGGATCGATCGAGGAGGCAACCAAAGCCAACGACGCGTTGGCGACGATCTTTCCAGTCATGATTGCCGCAATGCTGATCGTCATCATGCTCCAGGTGCGGTCCTTCTCGATGATGGCCATGGTCGTGTTGACCGGACCACTTGGCCTCGTCGGCGTCGTGCCGACGTTGCTGACCTTCCACCAGCCCTTCGGATTCAACGCCATTCTGGGCCTGATAGGACTGGCGGGCATCCTGATGCGCAACACTCTAATCTTGACCGACCAGATCAAGGAGAACCTTGCCGCCGGCCTTGATGAATATCACGCCGTCATCGAGGCCACCGTACAACGCACGAGGCCCGTGATCCTCACCGCATTGGCTGCGGTGCTGGCTTTCATTCCCCTCACGCATTCCGTCTTCTGGGGATCGATGGCCTATACGCTGATCGGTGGCACCGCGGTCGGAACGGTCCTCATTCTGCTGTTCCTTCCTGCGCTTTATGCCGCGTGGTTTCGGATCAAGCCGACCGCAGATGATATGCACGAGGTTTCGCGCGAGAAGCCGGAATTGCGACCAGCATTGGCTGCCGAATGAACTTGGCATGAGCCCGGCGAATATCTACCAGCGCGTACGATGATCGTGCGACGAATGCTCGTCTCCGGCGGGATAAGCACGGTGGTGCGACCGGCAAGTCATTGATTGTTCTCAACCCGTAGCTGACTCTTAATCAGCGGGTCCCAGGTTCGAGCCCTGGTGCGCCCACCAAGCTTTTCAATAGCTTAGGGGTTTCTCGCGGTTGTCATTCCGACAAGCTGCCGAAGGCCATTCCGACAAACCGGCTGCCTTTGTTCTTTCCTCTTGCCGTTTCTTCGTGCCCGAAATTAGCTGTTTCCGCGTACGCTTTGCATAGGTCGGCAAACTGCCGCGATGACCAGTGTCGGCCTGCGGCACGCAGCTCAGCGTCGGTCAGATCGCTGTCGGCGCCTCGGTGAAGCCTCCGGGCGCACCATAAGCCCACAACGCATACCGTTGTCGGCGCGGCCTCCACGCTGGGGATCGGGATAGGGCATGTACTTTCTGTTGGTGATAACGAGAGAACGCGGGTCGGTGTCGACAA
Organism: Bradyrhizobium cajani; assembly: GCF_009759665.1. Taxonomy (GTDB): domain Bacteria; phylum Pseudomonadota; class Alphaproteobacteria; order Rhizobiales; family Xanthobacteraceae; genus Bradyrhizobium; species Bradyrhizobium cajani. Next base: position 587,964 of record NZ_WQNE01000001.1, on the reverse strand, counting down.
TCCGAGCAAGCAACGGTAGGCGATTTCGGTGCCGGCTGATCGCGGCGACGTGTAGTGATCAACCCCCGCCCGGTTCGCTACGTTATCGGTAGCGAGCCAAAGACGTTCATGGGAAAGCAAGCCGGGAAAAAAATAAATCGTGGGTTTCTTCGAGCGTCTAAAGATAGAAGCATCCGGCGAGTGGCGGGACTATACAGAGCATCCCTTCACGAACGGGCTGGCGGACGGCTCGCTTCCCGAAGCGGCGTTTCGTCACTACCTTGCTCAAGACTATCTATTCCTTGTCGAGTTTGCTCGCGCTTACGCGCTCTTGGTCTACAAGTCGCCCAAACTTGCCGACATGCGTGAAGCGGCGGCCGGCCTCTCGGCTATTCTTGACGTAGAGATGAACCTGCATGTGAAGCTCTGTGCCGGTTGGGGTCTTTCCGCGAGCGACCTTGAGCAAACCTCTCCCGCCGTCGAGATGCTGGCCTACACACGCTACGTGCTCGACGCGGGAATGCGCGGTGATCTGCTGGCACTCAAGGTGGCACTTGCCCCCTGCGTGATCGGCTACGCGGAGATCGCAACGCGGCTCGCCTCGCACCCCGATGCGAACGCTGCGAAAAACCCCTATCACTTTTGGATCGCCGAGTACGCTGGTGTCCCATACCAGGAGGTCGCGACGAAAGCACGGGCGCACCTGGAGCATCTCGCCAATCTCTACGCCACGCCGGCCCGCGAGGCAGAGCTGATTGCGATCTTCAAGGAAGCCACCCGACTCGAGGCGGACTTCTGGGAGATGGGATGGCGCGTGGGCCAGCCTGTTGAATAGCCCTCGGCAATTATCAGGACTCGAACCTGCAACTAGACCGTTATGAGCGGCGCGCGGAAAGCGGCAGGCCGGTGTCGGCGCGGATCGGCAAGGAGCATCCGAAATATGGCGGGTGGCGGCTGTGCAGCGGCAATGACGCCGGTGCTAACCACCCCATCCCGCATACGGATTATGACCCGGTTCTGGTTGATCATCGTAGTGCGGAGTCTGCCGAGCGCGGGCCGGCGGTGCCGGTGAATAGGCCCAAGCCGCAGCGGGCCCTGTCGTCGAACGGTGGGTAGAATGAACAGCTGCATGCTGCCGATGGACCTGGGCTGCCATAGCAGCGCTGACAGGTGCACACAGAAAAATCAAAAGGCTCAGAACCAGACCTGACCGCATGGCAATCCCTCCGATGGACCTACAATCACCAGTCAAGTGAGAGCAGGTCCAGGCGCTCGCAATCCGCCACACCTTCATGGCCGGTAACATCCGCGGCATCACGCGCGGTTAGCAGCCGAATTCGGGCGAATCTGCAAACCCGTCTTGCGGCGAACCTCAGTGCTATCTGTGGGAAGTGAAATCGAGCCGGTTTTCAGCTAAATCAGTTCGATCGACTTGATATCGGGTGGTTTCGATCGGTTCTGCCATTGTGGTAGAGCGAACGTCCCCCTATTGCACGTCGAAAGCCCGTCAGGCTCGAAAGAACTGACGGGCTTGCCGATCGCGAGATCCTGGCAACAGATGCTCACGGCGCCGTCCGCCTTCGCGGCGGCACCGTCGCGGTCACCAGTCCGACGCTGCGTCATTGTAGCCGTCGCGATATCCGGAAGAGTAGCCATAGCCGGACTCATAGCTGTAGCCGGAATAATAAGGCGCCTCGTAATACCTGTAGACGCGAACCCGCGGCCGGTAGACCGGGGTGTCATCATAGACATAGACAGGGGCCCGATGCGAATTCGCGACGGCGCTCCCGGCGAGCGCGCCGACTGCGAGGCCGCCAATGATCCCCGCTGCGATTGCGCCATCGCCCGCCTGCGCACGTGATGTCGACAACGAGGCGACAACGATCACCGCCGCGGCTGCGATCAATACTGGCTTCTTCATGTGAACTCCTCTTCTTGAAGGCGACGTTAGCCGCGCTGGGAACGCTAGGCATGGAGCATTGCCATAGCATTACGTGGTCCTGTGAGCGCTTTCGCTGCAACAGTCACAGAGGCGTTGTCCTGTCGTCAGGAATGTAACGCAATCACGATCGACAAAGTCAGCGTGAGTAAGATCAGGCGGCCGTCTTTTCGCGTCCGCAGTCGCGAGCCGGAATTGACGGCGTCTCAGTTGGTGGAAATCTCAGGACGATCGTGGTGCCGCCGCCGGGCGTATCTTCGATCGCCACCAGACCTTTGTGCAAAGCCATCACCTGCGCGACAATGGCCAGACCAAGTCCCGTGCCTTCACCGTCCTGGCGGGCGCGCACGAAAGGTTGAAGGACCGCGGATCGGTCTTCTGGTGCGATTCCCGGACCGTGGTCGATGACGCGCACTGTCGCTGCCGAGTCCACCTCAACCAAAACCCGCTGACCTTCTCGGGAATGCTGCAGCGAATTGCGAACGATATTGGCGAGCGCGATCCCGATCGCCTGGTCAGACCCATAGGTTCTGACCGGCTCACCCGGTGCCGAGAATTCGATCTCGACGCCAGAGTCCAGCGCACCAGGCGCATGTTCGGCGGCGATCCGTTTTGCCGTTGCGACGAGATCAACTTCCGCTTCCTCGGCACGCGCCGAGGAGAGGCGCGCGAGCTGCAGCAGCATTGTTATGACCGAAGACAGAGACTGCAAGTCGGAGACGAGCGCCGTCTTCAATGCTTTGTCGCTGACGCCCTCCAGCCGTGTCCGTACCCGCGCCAGCGGCGTGCGTAACTCGTGCGCCGCATTGGAGAGAAAACGGCGTTGTGCGGACGTCGTCGCGTCGATGCGATCCAGCGCCCGATTGAAAGCGCTGACCATCGGGATCAGCTCCAACGGCGCGCTCCCCTCGGGCAAACGGACGCCCTCGCGCGTTCCGTCGACCAGTTCGGCCGCGGCGGCAACGCGGCGCACGGGCCGCGCGATCAGCGTTGGTACAATCAGGATTGCGGCCAGAATTGTGCCAACGAGCACGACGATGATGGGAATGGTCACGTACGTCATATCCTGGAACGTGCTCTTGAACATTTGCCACCGCGAATAGGTGGCTCCGCCAAGCTCGATCAGAGTCTCGCCGGCATCTGTTTGGTCAACGATCGCCGAACGCGAGAGGCGCATCGATCCGTCGCTCGCTGCATATTCGGAGAACGACTCCTTTTTTCGCTCGTCGGCCAAGCCTGCCAGAACCCTCACAGGCACAGGTCCGTACTGGATCACGCTCCGACCATCGGAGACCGCATACCAAAAGCCGGAAAAATCACGTTTGAATTCCAGAAGCGTGGGCGTCACCTTGGCGGCTTTCGTCCCCCGTTCATTGATGATCAGCTCGCCGCGCTCATTGCGGTCAATGGCAGCCTTGATGGCCGCCGCGGCGTCGTAGCGCGCAAAGGTGCCGTCGTCGCCCATAAAGCTGAACTGCAGGGTCAACACACATAACAGGATGATTCCGATTACAGCGCTCAAGAGTGCTGCGGCAATCAGCGTAATCGAGCCGTGGATGCGGTTCATCTGGTGTCACACAGGAGGTAGCCGAGCCCGCGCAATGGCTTGATGCTCGCCAGACAGCCATTGTCGCGCAAGCGCTTCCGCAATCGTGAGATGTGCGCATCAATCGCGTTCGACTGGATTTCGTCATCAAAACCGTAGGCGGCCGCTTCCAGCGTGTCCCTCAATACGACTTGACCGGATCTTCGCGCCAGCGCTTCCAGCAACGCGAGCTCTCGCCGCGGGATGACGAGCGGCTCACCGTCGACGTAAGCCATCCTCGACGCTGAATCGAACATCAGGTTGGCAACCGTCACCCTGCCTCTTTGATCCAGTTGCAGCCGACGGATGACCGCCTTGGCGCGCGCAATCAGCTCGATCGGCTCGAAGGGCTTGGCCAGGTAGTCGTCAGCCCCGGCGTCCAGCGCGCGGGCTATGTCGTTTGGATCGTCAAGCGCAGTCAGAACGAGCACTCCGGGCCGCGGCTGCAACTGCTTTAGCCGCGCAAGCAGCTCGACGCCGTCGCCATCGGGCAGGCGCCTGTCGACCACGATCAAGTCAAATTGACGCACTGAGATCGCCGCCAAGGCCTCATCGAGCGTTGTGACGAGATCGGCGCCACCGAGGGCGCCGGCCAGCTCCGACTGCAGCCAAGGTCCCAGTTGTCCATCGTCCTCGATGACAAGCAGTCGCAATGTGGTCTCCTGCGGCGGTCTCGCCGCGTTGAAAGATGGCTGCAACATTACAATAGGATTACGGCTGTCAAGGGGCTGGGCCGGGTCAGGATGCCGATGCCGCCCCCGAGCTGCACGCCACAAGCCGCGAAAATCGATCATTTCCCGTCTCCGCCAACCTCATGCGATTGCTCGTGCATCGGTCGTCTCGGCCCGTTGAGGGTTGCAGCGCGCTCCGACTCCTGCGCATGTCGATTGCAGACGTATTACGTGATCTGGACCCAATCCTCGCGTCTGGAGGGGCAGGCTGCTTGCGTCGTAGCGCATCGCGCGAGCTCATAACGGCGAGGGCGGGCCACGCGGCGTAATCTTTCGGTAATGCTTTGCGCAAATCCTGGCGCTGAGCGGCTGTTATTGCACCGAACTCTTCGGCTTCCACCAGTGGACACAGCCGAGCCACCCGAATTCCTGGCGGGCACCAGGACGATCTGCACGTCCTATCCCGACCAAAGCTAACCCCGCCCGCAATTGGCTGACACTCAAGGAAATTGAAAAATGTACAGCAGCAGAGCTCTGCCGCGCGCGACGACATATCTGGCAGCGGCGGTACTCCTTGCGCTAGCCGTCGGTGGCGTTGCCGCACAGCAAGTCGCACAACTGGCTCCGCCTGCAGTCGGCGTGATCGAACTCAAGGCACATCCGGTTCCGGTCGTGAACGAGCTTCCGGGCCGCGTTGCCGCGACGCGCATCTCCGAGGTTCGCGCGCGTGTTTCCGGAATCCTTCAGGCCCGCGTATTCACGCAGGGCACTCCGGTCAAGGAAGGCGACGTCCTTTATCGCATCGATCCGAAGCTCTTCCAGGTGCGCCTGGCGAGCGCCGAAGCCTCGCTGCGGCGTGCGAGGGCCGTTCGACAAAATGCGCAACAGCAGTTCGAGCGCCAGAGGACCCTTCACGAGCGCGACGCCACCAGCGGCGTGAACCTGGATGCTGCGACCGCGACCCTCGCGCAGGCCGATGCTGACGTCGCATTGGCCGAAGCCGCGCTCGCCGAGGCGAAGATCAATCTCGACTACACCGAGGTCCGCGCGCCAATCAGCGGTCTCATCGGCGGCGCCCTCGTCACCGAGGGCGCGCTTGTCACCGCCGACGGAACGCAGAATCTGGCGCTGATCCAGCAGGTGGATTCCATCTATGTCGACTTCATGCAATCGGCACAAGACCTGCTCACGCTCAGGCGCGCGGTCGAGGACGGCAAGCTCGCCAGCCCGGCGCCGGGAGAGGCCCGGGTCGAACTCGTTTTCGACGACGGCGGCCTCTATCGGGAAGCAGGACGGCTGCTGTTCGCCAGCGCCAGCGTCGATTCCACCACCGGGCAGGTCACCCTGCGCGCCGTATTCCCGAACCCGAAGCACGACCTGCTACCTGGCATGTATGTTCGCGTGCGCATTGCGCAGGCCGTTCGCGAGGGCGCCATCACCATACCTCAGCGCGCCGTAACCCGGGCACGCGACGGCAGGGCGCAGGTCTACCTCGTGTCGGAAAGCGGGATTGCAGAGACGCGGGACGTCGAACTCGGGCAGGCACTCGGCTCGGAATGGGTCGTCGAGTCCGGCCTGAAGGTCGGCGAGCGGCTCGTCGTCGATGGCGTGCAGAAGGTCCGCCCGGGCGGCGAGGTTGTCCCGGAGCCGTGGAAGCCTGCGGATCGAGAAGCAGGAATCGTCCCCGACCAGCCGAACAACCGGGCGAGGTAATGCGATGGCTCAGTTCTTCATCAGGCGGCCGGTCCTTGCCTGGGTCTTCGCGCTGTTCATCACCATCGCCGGGGCCATCTCGATTCCGCTACTGCCGGTGACGCAATATCCCAAGGTTGCCCCGCCGCAACTGACGATCTCGACCTCATATCCGGGGGCCTCGCCGCAGGAAATCTATCAGGGCGTCACACGGTTGATCGAGGAGGAACTGAATGGCGCCGCCAGGCTGATGTATTTCGAATCGACGTCGGATACGACGGGCTCGATCAGCATCAACGTGTCCTTCGAAGCCGGCACCAGCATTGAGCAGGCGTCCGTCGACGTCCAGAACAGGCTGCGGCGAATTCAACCGCGGCTGCCGGCGGCAGTGACCGCGCAGGGCGTGACGGTGGAAGAGGCGTCAGCCGGCTTCTTCATGATCGTGTCGCTCACGTCCACCGATGGCAGGCTCGATGAAGTCGCGCTCGGCGATTACTTGAGTCGTAACGTGCTTGGCGAACTGCGCCGTCTTCGCGGGGTGGGGCGTGCGCAGTTGTTTGCCGCTCAACGCGCGATGCGAGTCTGGATCGATCCGGACAAGATGGTCGGATTCAGGCTGACCGCCGCCGATATCAACAGCGCGATCCTGGCACAGAACGCCCAGGTCGCTGCCGGGCAGATCGGCGCATCGCCCAATCCTGTCACGACCGACCTGACGGCGACCGTTCTCGTCAAGGGACAACTCGCCAACACCGGGGAATTCGGCAACATCGTGCTGCGGGCAAACCCGGATGGCAGCACGGTTCGGCTCAAGGACGTCGCCCGCCTGGAACTGGGCGCGGAGAACTACAACTTTTCCAGCCGTCTGAACGGCCAGCCGAGCGCGGCCGTCGGCATCCAGCTTTCCTCGACCGGCAACGCGGTCGCGACGTCACGCGCCATCGAGGCGAAGATGAATGAGCTGTCGCGATTCTTTCCGCCGGGGGTCAAATATTCGGTGCCCTACGACACCAGTCCCTTCGTGTCGGCCTCGATCGAGAAGGTGCTGGAGACCCTGCTCGAAGCGGTTGCGCTCGTCTTCGTCGTGATGTTCGTCTTCCTGCAGAACTTCCGTTACACGCTGATCCCGACGCTGGTCGTGCCGATCGCATTGCTCGGCACCGGCGCGGTCATGCTGGCAGCGGGCTTCTCGATCAACGTCCTGACCATGTTCGCGATGGTGCTGGCGATCGGCATCCTCGTCGACGACGCGATCGTCGTGGTCGAGAACGTCGAGCGCATCATGGCGAGGGAGGGACTTTCACCGAAGGACGCCACCAGGAAGGCCATGGACCAGATCACGGGCGCCATCCTCGGGATCACGCTCGTTCTTTCTTCCGTCTTCATCCCGATGGCGTTCTTCCCTGGGTCGACGGGCATCATCTATCGCCAGTTCAGCCTGACCATGGTCGTTTCGATCCTGTTCTCGGCATTTCTGGCGCTGTCGCTGACGCCGGCGCTTTGCGCGACCTTCCTCAAACCGATCAAGCATGGTCACCACGAGAAGAAGGGAATAGGTGGCTGGTTCAACCGCAGATTCGAAGCATTGACCGATCGCTACACCGGCGCTGCCGGCGGCATCGTGCGGCGCGCCGGACGCATGATGGTGATCTATCTCGCTCTGGTCGTCGGCCTCGGTTACTTCTTCATCAGCCTTCCCAGCGCCTTCCTCCCGAACGAGGACCAGGGTTACCTGGTCGTTGACATCCAGGGTCCGCCCGAAGCCAGTGCCAACCGGACGCTGGCATCGATCAAGCAGATCGAGGAGATCTTCAAGGCGGAGCCTGCCGTCAGCGATATCGTGGCCATTCAGGGCTACAGCTTCTCGGGCAACGGCACGAACGCTGCTTTGATGTTCGTCACGCTCAAGGACTGGAACACGCGGGGCGCAGGCCAGTCCGCCCAGGAGATTGCCGATCGGGCCAATGGGCAATTGTTTGCACTGAAGGACGCGACCAGCTTCGCGCTTTCACCGCCGCCGATCGAGGGCTTCGGCAACACCGGCGGCTTCGCCTTTCGGCTGCAGGATCGTAACGATCTGGGCCAGGCGGCGCTCACGGAAGCGGCGGCCGAACTCATGGAGAAAGGTGGCAAGAGTCCGGTGCTCGCGGGCCTTCGCATTGAAGGCTTGTCCGACGCCGCGCAGGTCCTGCTCGTGATCGATCGCGAGAAAGCCAACACGTTCGGCGTCACCTTTACCGACATCAACAACACCATCTCGGCCAATCTCGGATCGTCCTACATCAACGACTTCCCGAACGCCGGCCGCATGCAGCGGGTCATCATCCAAGCTCGGGGTCACGACCGCCTGCGGGTGGAGGATCTCCTGAAGCTCAACGTCCGCAATGCGGGTGGTGGCATGGTGCCTCTGTCCTCGTTTGCCATGGCCCAGTGGCGGAAGGGACCGCCGCAGATCGTCGGATACAACGGTTATCCGACGGTGCGCATCGCGGGCGAGCCGGCCCGAGGTTATTCTTCAGGCGCCGCGATCGCCGAGATGGAGCGCCTCGCATCGGAACTGCCGAACGGCATAGGCTTCGAATGGACCGGTCAGTCGCTGGAAGAGATCAAATCGGGATCGCAGGCGCCAATTCTGTTCGGCCTCAGCATCCTCTTCGTCTTCCTGCTGCTCGCAGGCCTCTACGAAAGCTGGTCGATCCCGCTCTCGGTCATGCTCGTCGTGCCGCTCGGCGTGATCGGCTGCGTCCTGGCCGTGATGCTCCGAGGAATGCCGAACGACCTCTACTTCAAGGTCGGGCTGATCGCCATCATCGGCCTGTCGGCGAAGAATGCCATCCTGATCGTGGAATTCGCCAAGGACTATTACGCGGAGGGCAGATCGCTGGCGGACGCCGCGGTCGACGCCGCTCGAATCCGGTTCCGGCCGATCATCATGACGTCGCTCGCCTTCACCCTCGGCGTCGTTCCGCTCGCCATTGCATCGGGCGCGAGCGCGGCCAGCCAGAATGCCATTGGGACGGGCGTACTCGGCGGCATGATTTCGGCGACGGTCCTTGCGATCCTCTTCGTCCCTGCCTTCTTCGTGTTCGTCCTGCAGGTGCTGCGGACCAGGAGGCCGGCCTCGGACGATGACGCGACAGTCGAGGCTCCGGCTGCGAAGCCATCCGAAGCGTAGCGTTCGACGCGGCACACCAAGTCGGGGGCTGATTGCAGGGTTCGCAAAAGGCCGAGTAGCTCAGAGTCTGCATCCGGCATCATGCGCGTGACTGCGGGGCCGCGGGTGGAGAAGGGGATTTTTTGTATCGAAGTCTTTCCCCTAACTCGCCTGGACATCTTTCGACATAAAGGGCGGTCGAGCAGCAATGTCTGGTCATGTTCAGCCGGATTCCGGGCCATCTAACTCGTATATGGAAAATGAGCGCGTCACCGGGCGACGGCAATCTTGCAGCCCCCATTGTCGAGCTTGACCGATAGCAGGTCCGTTGAATGTACCGCCGCAAGGAAAGTCTCGTCGGGGTTGAACATGAGCGTAGTGAAGATCGCACCGGCCAGGATCGCGATCATGCTTAGGAATCGGACGCTCATCTCACTGATTGCAGGAGGGGCGCTGTTGACGGCTGTCGTCACACCAGCTTGCGCGCAGCAGAGTTTCGACAATCTGGCCGGTTCATGGTCGGGTGTGGGGTCGATGAAGCCAAAGGATGGGCCGCCCGAGCGTGTCAGATGCAAGGTGGATTATGTCGTCAAGAGCGAAGGGCAGTCCGTGAAAATGGATGTTCGCTGCGCGAGCGATGCCTACAAGATGGAGCTGAATGCAAACATCGATCAAAACGGTTCGGAACTTTCGGGCAACTGGTTCGAAAGCCAGTACCGGATCGGCGGCAAGGTTTCGGGCCAAAACGCCAACGGCTTCATCGATGCGAGAATCGAGGGCGACAAGATTACGGCATTGCTGGCCGTTCGCACAAAAGGAAACCGGCAATCGTTCAGCATGGAGTCGCCGGGCGCTTGGGTTTCGCAGGTTTCGATCGATCTTCTTCGCGATCGCCGATGAGTCGGCTCGAACCTCGCCGATGATGACGCGTCCGGAATAAACCCGCCACCGCTCATACACGCTCGTCCAGGTGAACAACCTTGGCGGCGAGCTGATAGCCGCCGTTGCGAACCGTCTTGAACATGTGAGTTGCGCCGCTGTCCGAAAGTTTGCGCCGCAGCCGGCTGATCAGGACGTCGATCGAGCGGTCCAACACGTCTCCATCCCGTCCTTTTGTCAGATCAAGCAATTGATCTCGCGAGAGCACGCGTCCCGGACGATCGAGAAAGGTCATCAGCAGGTCAAACTCCGCGCCTGTCAGTTCGACATTGCCGCCTTGTGGATCGACCACCGCGCGCGCAGAGGGATCGGCTATGAAGCCTTCGAAAAGGTAGCGTCCCTTCCCACGGTGTGCGGAACGGTCATCTTCACCGCGGCGGAGCACTGCGCGGATGCGGGCAACGAGCTCGCGAGGATTGAAGGGCTTTCCGAGGTAGTCGTCGGCCCCGATCTCCAGGCCGATGATCCGGTCCACGTCTTCCTTCAGGGCAGTCAGCAGAATGATCGGGATGTTCGACCGCGTGGACCGCAGATCGCGACAAAGATCGAGCCCGGATCCATCGGGCAGCATGACGTCGAGCACGATCAGGTCAATCTGATTGGTGGCAATCCGTTCACGCACCTCCGCACACCTGGAGGCAAGTTGCACACGAAATCCCTGCTCCTTGATATAGCGGGCCAGCAGCTTTCGGATTTCGAGATCGTCATCGACGATAAGGATTTGCGGTATGTGCATGGAAGCCGGTTTAGTCACGTTCGGACGGTTTGAAGCGAAATATTTGTAACGAAGGCTGTCCCCCAGCTCGGCTGGACATCTTTTGACATAAATGGCCACCGGGCAGCAACATTCGGCCATCCCCCGCCAGATTCCGAGCCATGTGACCCATCTATCAAGGGCGCCGGGTCAACAATCAGGGGGTTTGAATGCGCTCCGCGGTCGATTTCAATCACTTCAATCCGTCCAAGTCAGCTGTTTTCCGGCGACCATGGCGCGAAATCGGCTTGATATACTTTTCGGGGCAACGGTCATGGGCGGGTATCGAGGCAAGTCGGAGGCATCGCAAGCATCGCGCGGTGCTTCTCGCAACGTTGGCTACGCTTGCCTTGCTCCCGGGCTGCGCGACCGCGCCGCTCGTCCAAGGTAGCGGTCTTTCCTCGTATGACGGCCTGAACCAATCCGACGGGAAGCTCACGAAGTCCCGTCTCCAGGTCAAGAAAGAGCAGGTGGCGGTGGCGAAGACCGTGAACATTGCCCCGACGGCCTTTCCTCGCAGCGTCGCGCCAGAACTCACGGACGAGCAGCGGCTCCTCGTTGCCAACGCGGTCAGCCGTGCCCTGTGCATCAACCTCAGCGATCGCTTCACTCTCGTCGCGCCGGACACGCCGGCCGATCTGACCGTGCGCGCAGCCGTTACCCGCGTAACGCCGACTGACGAAGTTGCCGCAGGCGTCTCGGCAGCCACCTCGATAGGCGCAAGCTTCGTAGATACGAGCGTTCCGATCCCGGTGCCGCGCATTCCGATTGGCTTGGGTGATCTGTCGATCGAAGCCGAAGCGGTCGACCGCACGGGGCGGCAGCAGGCGGCCATGGTGTGGGCTAGAGGAGCGACCGCGTTCTTCAGCACGCCCAGGGCGTCGAAAGCGAGCGACGCCTACGAACTCGCCGGTGCCTTTGGGGACGACTTCGGAAAGCTGCTGAATAAAGGCGAAAGTCCCTTCGAGGGCTTCAATATCGAGCTTCCGACTTGGCAAAAGGTCAGCTCGAATATGGGTCTCGCTCCGAAATATGCGGCATGCGAGACCTATGGCCGTGCCCCGGGTATCGCCGGCCTGGTGGGGGGAAAGCTCGGGCTGCCGCCTGAATGGACGGATGACGGTCCGAAGGCAACGCGAAAGCAGTAGCTTGGTCCGAGGCAGAAGCGTCCGATGTGGGCCGCCGTGAAAATCGCGATCATGACCGCTGTCCTGGCGGCAGTTTATGGCGTTGTGATCTACATCGGCTTCACACTCTTCAGGTCCGGCTGGACCGGATGAGTAGGAATACCCCACAAAGGTCGTGGCGGCTGTGGACTCGTCTAGAGCGATGATGCGCCTGGCCGCGCTTTTCATGGTTACCGGCTTTGTCGCCGGATGCGCCACCGTCGTTCCGCGTAATGTCGTCCCCGAGCGGCTCGCGGACGAGGCCGAGCTTGCCGGGATGCCGAACATCCGCGTGTGGGGAGACGCGTCGGCCGAATCGTTCGCTGCGCTATCCATGACGAAAGGCAGCAGAGGCGGCTCCCTCGTGGAAGCGCGCGGACTCTCGGAGCGACAATCGCGAGAGATCAATATGCTGGCTATCTCCGGTGGCGGAGACAACGGTGCGTTCGGGGCTGGTCTTCTGGTCGGTTGGGGCGAGGCCGGGACCAGACCTGCTTTCGATCTCGTCACGGGCGTCAGCACAGGCGCGCTGACCGCGCCTTTCGCCTACCTGGGACGAAGCAGGGATCCAGAGCTGAAGGAAGCGTTCACCAGATACCAGCGCAGCGACATCTACGATCCCGGTCTCGTCACGCCGCTCTTGGGGTCCGGCTTGGTCGACAGTTCTCCGCTCGAAAAGCTAATCGCCAGATATGTCGACGATCGCTTCCTGCGAGACATTGCCGACGAACGAAGAAGGGGGCGGGTGCTGCTCATTGGAACGACCAACCTGGACGCGCAGCGGCCGGTCCTTTGGGACATGGGACGGATTGCAATGAGCGGGCATCCGCAAGCCCTCAAGCTCTTTCGCAAGATACTTCTGGCTTCCGCGTCCATTCCAGGTGCTTTTCCTCCGGTACGCATCTCGGTTCGAGCAGGAGATCGCACCTATGAGGAACTGCATGTCGATGGCGGGGTAACTCAGCAGGTATTCGTGTCGCGGCCCTCGCTCGTCGTTCGCGACGGCGATCTCGCGAGGAGGCGGGCTGTCACGCACCTGTACGTCATACGAAACGGAAAGATCAGTCCGGAATGGGAAGCTGTCGACGCCGGGATCTTTTCGATCTCGCTGCGCTCGATCTCCACTCTCATCAAGAACCAGGGCATCGGCGATCTCTACCGCATCTATGCGAAGGCGCAGATCGACGGTACCGACTTCAACCTCGCTGCGATTCCGTCAGGCTTTGCCGCAACACGCGAGAAATCGTTCGAACAAGGGTATATGCAGGCTCTCTACGACGAAGGCTATCGTTCGGGCTTTCAGGGCTACCCTTGGATGAAAGCGCCGCCGGGAATAGCGAACAAGACGAACCCGCCCGCATTCCGGCGGACGACCCAAGCGCTGTCTTTGCCGAACTGAAATGAAGGCAATGGCACTCGCGCAGCGTCCGTTCCAGAGCATGATCCGGAAAAGTGCGAAGCGGTTTTCCGAAAAGATCATGCTCAAACAACAACCTAAAGCGCGATGATGATTCATCCTCATCTCATCGCGCTTTAGGAACTGCCTCGGACCCGACAACAACACGCTTCGGAACGGCTATCTCGGCTCTGCCGGCAGTTTCACCGTCTGAACCAATCCCCGCCAGGGACCATTTTCTATCTTGATGGTGCCCTGGGCCCGTTGCACAATTTCGTTCGCGATCGTCAGTCCCAGTCCAGCGCCTTCGAAATGCTTGGTGCGCGCGCGATCGGCGCGGAAGAAGGGCTCGAAGACCTGTCCGATCATGTCCGGAGGAATTCCTGGGCCGTCATCCTCGATGACGACGACGGCTTCCGATAGCTCGCTCCGGACGCTGACCCGGGCCCGATTTCCGTGCGTGGCAGCGTTGATGAGCAGATTCCTGAAGGCGCGACTGAGACCGGTTCGGTTCGCACGCACGACTGCCTCGTCGGATCGCACGAGCGTGACGTCGTACGACAGCGTCCGCAATTCATCCACGAGTTCCGAAATCAGATTGTCGAGCCTGAGAGATTCGGGAGAGGATTTCCCGGATTCTTCCCTCACGAGCAGGATTGCGCTATCCGCAATTCGGTCGAGCTCGTCGATGTCCTTCAGCCACATGGCACGATCCTCGTCGTCCTCGACGAACTCTGCCCGAAGGCGCATGCGCGTGATCGGAGTTCGCAGGTCGTGTCCCGCCGCAGCAACGAGCCGCATCCGACCTTCCATCGCCACCTTGAGGCGCCGGGACAGGGAGTTCAGTGCCTTCGCGGCGACGCGCACCTCGGCGGGCCCAGTGATGACAAGCTCGGGCAGCAGAGCGTCCGGCCCCACGGATTCGATCGCCTTTTCCAGCAGAACGAGGGGCTTGACCATGCGGTTGGCGAAGAGAAGAGCGACCGCTAGCGCCCCGAGAGCGATCACAGCGAGCCAGATCAGAAGCAGGTTGAAGACGCCACCTTGCGGAGGCAGGTCGGGAATTGGGGTGATGATCCAGCCGCGATCCACGGGAATGGAGAGAACAGGCTTGTCATCCTTTCGAGACACCACGACGTCGCGGGGCATGCCCCGACTTTTCAGCGTGTCGCGAAGCCACCCGGTGAGCCTGGGCTCGATTTCGCCGCCGGCGGGCTTCTGCTGGATGTCGACCAAGGTCGGAGCAACCCGCATCACCTTCTCGAGCAACTCGATCTGCTCCGCCAAAGGTGCGATCGCTTGCCGCTCGTCCGGGGGATCGAACAGGTAGACAAGAACACCGGTCAACACGCTGACCACGGAAATGATCACCACGGTGAGGAGCACGGCGAGTTTGGCTCGCAATGTGTTCACGACGGAACATCCTGGAGCCCGACCCTTGCCACGAGCTGATATCCGCCGTTGCGAACCGTCTTGAACAGGCGCGGAGTTCCGGAACTTTCCAGCTTGCGCCTCAAGCGGCTGACGAGGACGTCGATCGATCGATCGAACACGTCTCCTTCGCGCCCCCGCGTGAGGTCGAGAAGCTGGTCGCGCGATAGCACGCGTCCCGGCCGATCCAGGAATACCTGCAGCAGGTCGAACTCTGCGCCGGTCAATTCGATCGGGCTGCCTTTCGCGTCGATGACGCTGCGCAGTTGTGGATCTGCCAGCAGTCCTTCGAACCGATACTTGTTTGCTTCCCGGGTGCGAAAGGCGTTCTCCGAACGGCGACGCAGCACGGCCCGGATCCGCGCGACCAGTTCTCGCGGATTGAATGGCTTGCCGAGATAGTCGTCGGCTCCCATCTCCAGGCCTACGATCCGATCGACGTCCTCCTTGAGCGCGGTCAGAAGAATGATCGGTGTCGTGTTCCTTCTCGCACGCAGATCCCGGCAAGCGTCCAGACCGGACCCGTCGGGCAGCATCACGTCCAGGACGACGAGGTCGATCCGATCGGTTGCAAGACGCTCTTTGAGTTCGCTGCAGCTCGACGCCAGCAGGACGCGGAAAGACTGTCCTTCGACATAGCGGGCGAGAAGCTTTCGGATCTCAGGATCGTCGTCGACCACAAGAATCTGTGGCGCTTGTTCACTCATGGGCCGTTGTTGGCAATGGCTCGGGAACAGCCTTCTATCGCGAAGCGGGACCGAAAGCAGCCTGGATTCGTAACGAAATGCCGCTTTGGGCCGATCCAGCAACATTTCGACATAAATGGGCGTCCACTGAGACAATCCGACACGAATTGTTCTACGCGAGCAATCCTCCCGCTCTATCCCGATGTCCATCAGCCGTTGAGCGCGCCCCGGATAACCGCGCGGCCGGCCGTGAACAGAGCGCAGAGGAAGGTGCAGGATGATTGGCGTTGCCGAACGCGGGTGCGGGTGGATCGCTGCGATGGCGGTGCTTCTGCTTGCGCACTCCGCCGCCCATGGGCAGGACGGCTCGGCCGCAATGACGGTCATCGCCGCGTCGGTGGAGAAGTCGGAGGTCACCAGGAGCATCACCGCGACGGGGAACGTCGTCGCCTGGCGCGAAATACCCGTCAGCTCGGAGGTTGGCGGTCTGGCCGTGATCGAGATTGCCGTCGACGAGGGCGATGTCGTCGCCAAGGGGCAGGTATTGGCGCGGCTCGGTCAGGCTCTCACGACGGCCGCGATATCGAAGCAGAAGGCGGCGATCGACGAGCTTCAGGCGAGCCTCGCAATAGCTCGCTCGGACGTGACGCGCGCGCATTCCGTTTCGTCCGGAGTGATGAGCGCGCAGATGATCGAGCAGCGCGAGACCCTCGTTAAATCGACCGAAGCCAGGCTGCAGGCTGCCCAGGCTCAGCTCGACGAAGCCGAAGCGCGGCATCGGCAGACGATCATCGTCGCGCCCGCCGCCGGCCTGATCTCATCCCGATCGGTCGCGATCGGGCAAGTGGTCCAGGCCGGTGCAGAGATGTTCCGTCTCATTCAGGCCAACCGCATCGAGGTCGATGCCCGCGTGATCGAGGCGGATCTTCTGGTCGTCGGCGCAAAACAACATGCGACCGTTGTCGGGCCTACCGGCAAATCCGAGCATGGAATCGTGCGGATCGTCTCGCCGATCGTTGATCCCAAGACGCGCCTGGGTACGGTTCGCGTCGCCTTGTCCGGCGACACGCATCTAAAGCCCGGCATGTTCGCCCGTGTCGAGATCGCGGTCGAGAGCAAGCTTGCCCTGACCGTCCCGTTCAAGGCTCTGGTCTGGCGCGAAGCCAAGGCGCACGTTTTCAAGGTCGGTCGCGATAATCTGGTGTCACTCACCGAGATCGGAATCGGTGCGGGAACGGCAGACGATATCGAAGTCTTGAGGGGGCTGGATGCAGGAGATCGCATCGTGACCCAGGGTGCCGGGCTTCTGAACGACGGTGATTTCGTGAACGTCAAAACCGCCTCGGCGAGGGCTGGGGCGATGCGATGAACAAGATCTCCAGCTGGGCGATCCGCAATCCGGTCGCGACCACGATCCTGTTTCTGTTGCTGACCCTGGCGGGCCTTGTCGGATTTTCGAAGCTCCGGCTCAACAACATGCCCGATATGGACATCCCGACGGTCACCGTCAGCGTCGCCTGGGCCGGGGCCGCGCCGACGGAAATCGAGACGCAGGTCACGCGCTTCATCGAGGATAGCGTCGCGGGGCTTGGCACCGTCAATCGCACTCGTTCGATCGTGAACGAGGGAGTTTCGATGACCATGGTCGAATTCGCGATCGGCACAGACATCGACCGGGCGACGAATGACGTTCGCGATGCCGTCGTCTCGATCCGTTCGAAATTGCCGCAAGGGGTCCTCGACCCGATGGTCCGGCGCGTGGAGGCGACGGGACAGGCCATCCTTACGTTCATTGTGGATGCGCCTACGATGGCGCCCGACGATTTGAGTTGGTTCATCGACAACGACATCGCCAAGGCCGCCCTTGCGGTGCCCGGCGTGTCGAGGATCTCGCGATCCGGCGGCGTGGAAGCCGAGATTGCGGTCAAGCTCGACCCCGACAGGCTGATGGCGCTTGATCTGACGGCCGTCGAGGTTTCCGACCTGATCAGGAATCAGAACATCGTTCAACCCGGCGGCCGCGCGACTCTGGGGGGAGCCGAACAGGCCATTCGCACGATCGGCAGCGTGTCGGATGTCGCGCGCCTGAAGGATATGCGCATCGCATTCAGCGACGGACGCAGCGTCAAGCTCTCCGAGCTTGGCTCCGTCGAACGGTCCTGGGCGGAGCCGCGCCAGAGGTCCCGTCTCAACGATCGGGAGGTCGTCGGTTTCAGTGTCTACCGGGCGGTCGGCACGGGCGAGTTCGCCGTGACGCGGGACGTCCGGAAGCGGATGACGGAATTCGCGGCCGCTCATCCAGGCGTGCGCATTCTCGAAGTAACCTCCTCGACCGACGCCGTGGTCGAGGGGTACGACGCCGCGATCGAGGCGCTTGCGTTGGGCGCTCTGCTGGCCGTTCTCGTCGTCTGGGTGTTCCTGCGGGACGTCCGGGCGACATTGATTTCCAGCGCGGCATTGCCTTTGTCCCTGATCCCGACATTTGCGGTGATGTATGCGCTGAACCAGTCGCTGAACAACATCACCTTGCTCGCGATTGCCCTGGTCGTAGGTATCCTCGTCGACGATGCCATCGTGGAAATCGAGAATATCGTTCGGCACATCCGACAGTCCGGGAAGAGCGTCTACGATGCTGCCATCGATGCGGCCGACGAAATCGGCCTGGCCGTCGTTGCCACGACATTCGCGATCATCGTGGTTTTCGCACCCGTCGGGTTGATGCCGGGCATTCCGGGCCAATTCTTCAAGGCCTTCTCGATCGCCGTCTGCAGCTCGGTCTTCTTTTCCCTCGTCGTTGCGCGCCTGCTTACGCCGTTGATGGCGGCCTTTCTTCTGAAGGCAACCGGCAACGAGCATCGCGAGCCGGCATGGGTGCGTTACTACGCCCGCATGTTGCATTGGACCCTAAGATATCGATGGGTAACGATCTTCGCAGGGGTCATATTCTTCCTGGCCTCGCTCGCGCTGGTTCCGTCCCTTCCTGCGGATTTCATGCCTGCCGCCGATCGCGGCCGCACGATTCTCAGCGTCGAATTGTCACCGGGAGCGACGTTGCAGGAAACCGATGCAGCGACGCAGAAGGTCACGTTTTTGCTGAGGGCGCGACCTGAAGTGGCATCGGTCTATTCGGCGCTCGGAACCGAGACTTCGACACTGACCGGACCGGGCGACCTTTCGACTTCGGTCGGCGAGGTCAGAAGGGCGACGATTACGGTCAACCTCATCCCAAGAGCGGAGAGAGCCGTCTCGCAGCAGGAGTTCGAGGCCTCGATCGGGCGCCAACTGTTGATGGTTCCCGGCGTTCGGATCCGGCTGGGGGAGGATGGTTCGTCCGGCGCGAAGATCCAGGTGTCCCTGTTGAGCGACGATCCGGTGGCGCTTGCCGATTCTGCGAGGCAATTGGCGCAGGACATGCGCGTCACACCAGGATTTCATCGCGCGAGAGTGATGAGCAGCTTCGCAAGACCCGAGCTGCAGATGACACCCAAGCGGGACAAGGCCGCGGCGCTTGGAGTATCCACGACATCGATCGCGAAAACCGTGAACATCGCCACCGTGGGCGACATCGATCAGAATCTTTCAAAATACAGCCTTGGCGCCAGACAGATACCGGTCCGCGTTCTCCTGAACGAAAATGCACGCAGCGACCTTTCTCGTGTGGCGATGCTGCAGGTCCCGGCCTTCGACAAGCCGGTGCCGCTCTCGTCTGTTGCCGACATCTCCCTTGGCTCGGGTCCGCTTCAGATCGAACGGACCGATCGCACCCGCAGCGAGACGGTCGAGGCCGAGTTGAGCGGCCTGACTGTCGGTGAGGCCGAACGCCTGGTGGCGAACATGCCCTCGATCAAGCGTCTGCCGGCGGGAGTAGTCTACAAGCCGGCGGGTGATTCCGAACGCATGGAGGAGTTGTTCGATGGCTTCAAGCTTGCGGTGGGATCGGCGATCGTTCTGCTTTTTGTCGTTCTTGCCCTGCTGTTCGACGGGTTCGTTCAACCCGTCACGATTCTGACCGCGCTTCCGTTGTCCATCGGGGGAGCACTTGGCCTGCTGCTCCTGACACGAACGTCGATCTCTCTGCCGGTTCTGATCGGCATGCTGATGCTGATGGGAATAGCCGCGAAGAACTCGATTCTCCTGGTCGAGTACGCGATCGTCGCCCGCCGGGACCGCGGCCAGGATCGCATACATGCCCTGCTGGAGGCCGCCCGCAAGCGGGCTCGCCCGATCGTGATGACCACGATCGCCATGAGCGCGGGCATGTTGCCGATCGCCCTGGGAATGGGAGCCGATGCAGAACGGCGCGCACCCATGGCTATCGCCGTGATCGGTGGGTTGTTCAGCTCGACGGTTCTCAGCCTGGTGTATGTGCCGGCATTTTTCACGGTCATGGACGATTTGCAGGGCTGGGTTGGGCAGGTTTTCCGGGCACGCAAGACGGAGCGTGCAGGGGGCATTTGAGACGGCGAAGCATCGCCGTCCCACCAGCAGAGCTCGGCCGGTCGCGATCGACGCAAATGTTCAGAGCGAACGATCCGGGGTGAGCGCGAACGGGTCCACAAGGACCTTGCATTGGGTCGTTCGCTTCCGGAGCGCTTCGAATGTCCCAGGCATCGCGTCGAGGCTCACCACGTCGGACACCAGATTTTGGGGACGATAACGGCCGGAATCGAGCGCTTCGATTGCCTGTGCAAATTCGTGCATGTCAAAAAAGACCGACATGATGACCTGCACCTCCTTGGAGATGGCCCGGAAGCTGTCCATTCGGTCGGGCACCGTGCACAGGCCGAGCACAAGGACGCGGCCACGCGGCCGGACAAGCCCGATGCAGTGGTCGATGAGGCCGGGCTTGCCGACGCATTCAAAGACGATATCCGGCGCCCCGCCGCAGGCCTGCGCCACCCGCGCGGTCATGTCGTCTCCCGAAAGCACGAAGCCAGTGGCTCCGAGCGACATGGCGCGCTCCTGCTGATGGTCGTGCAGGTCGGCAATCGCGACGCGGATCGCTCCCAGTCGTCGCGCCCAGAACGCGACCGCGAGGCCAATCGGCCCGGCGCCCACGATCAGGACCCGCTCGCCGGGTTTCATGGCCGCGCGCATGACGCCGTGCAGGGCGACCGCGAGCGGCTCGGCCAGCGCGCCGTCGGCGGCAGATATCCCCCAGGGTAGTCTGCGGCACTGGATCGCGTCCAGGGCGGCATATTCGGCGTAGCCTCCGCCGATCAACTGCATGGTGTCGTGGCACCATGCAGGTTCACCAACCTTGCATGACGAGCAGTTCCCGCAGCCTTTCAATGGGGCCGCCGACACGTGGTCGCCCACCGCGAATTCCGTCACATCGCGGCCGACTTCAAGCACTTCCCCGGAAAACTCATGGCCGATCACGGCACCGGCGTTCAACGCGAAGGTGGGATCTTCCGTCATGTGGAGATCGCTCCCGCAGATGCCGCAGCGGCAGATCTTCAGCAGCACCTGTCCGTGACCTGGTTTCGGGTCGGCGACGGAGCCGATCCGAAGGGGCTTGCCGAGTTGCTCGAAAATGGCCGCTTTCATGATCGTTCACGTTCCCTTGTCGTTCGGAAGGACCAGCCTTCGCCCGACCGGAAACCACGGCGCGTCGAAACGGCTCGACACGAAGCCCCAGATGCCGCCGCGGGCATAGATCGCCATGAACAAGGTCAGGCAGCCAAGGACCACCATGTAGATCGCGCCATATTGGCTGAAGAAACGGTCCGCAAAGAAATAGAGCAGCGCACCGATGATCGCGCCCTCGATGGAGCCGATGCCGCCGACCATCACGATGAAGATGCTGATGGATGCCCATTTGGGGTCGTAGCCGGAGGCCGGCGTGATACGCAACTGCGCCATGTAGTAGATAGCGCCGGCGAAACCCGTGCCGACCGCGGCGGCGATGAATACCAGAAAACGCAACCTGGACACGTTCACGCCCTGGCTGCCGGCCGATACGGGATTGTCCCGCATGGCGGTCAAGGCGAGTCCATGACGCGAGCGCAGCAGCCAGTAGGAGCCGCCGACGGTGACGAGCAGGAGGATCGCACACAATATGGTCATGGCGACTTCCCGCTCATGCAGGCGGTATTGCGTCATCACGCGCAGGGTGAGCCCCGCGCCTGCGTTCACGAAGTCGAGGTTTGTCGTCACGAGCCGGACGGCCTCGGCGACCACCCACGTGCCGATGGCGAAATATGGACCGTCGAGACGGTGAAGGAGCAGATAGGTCGGCACCGACAGAATTGCCGGGACGATCATCGCCAGCGGGACCGCAAGGAACGGATTGACGCCGAACTTCTGGCACAGAACGAAGAGCGCATATCCGGCCGCTCCAATGAAGGCCTGCTGGCCCACCGACACGAGCCCGGCGTAGCCGGCGAGCAGGTTCCACATCTGGGCGATCGCGATGTAGCAACTGAGCTCGACCGCCCAGCGGATCCATCCACTGTCGGCCCACCACGGCATGGCAATGAGCGCCATGAGTGCCACGACCGACAGTGACATCGCGATGCGGCTCGACAAAGTGTGGCGCTGTACATTCACGATCGGAAGGGTCGTCATCTCGTTTGCCACCACACGTCACCTGCGCTTCATCATCACGCCCTCGGGCCGGATGGCGAGGGCTGCAAGGAATATGACGTGCCCGAACAGGATCCCCCAGCCGGGGTCGATGCGAAAGCCGATCGCCTGTGCAACGCCGAGCACCATCGACCCCACAAAGGCGCCCCAGAGTGAGCCCATGCCGCCGATGATGACCGCCTCGAAGGCGTAGATCAGTTGCGCCGGGCCATCGGCGGGAGACACCGTGGCGCGGAGCGACTGGAAGACCGCGGCGATGCCGAGAATCGCCACGGCGATTGCAGTCGACGCGGCGTAGATGGTCTTGGGATTGACGCCGGTCATGGCCGCCGCCTCGGTGTCGGCGGCCGCTGCCCGCAATCCACGCCCGAAGCGCGTTCCACGGATGACAAAATCGAGGCTGGCCGTCAGGACGATCGCCGTAACCAGCACGATGACCGGAAGCACCCCGATATAGACGCCGCCGAGATCGATCGATGCGCTCTCCAACCCGCCGCCTCGCAATGACCGCGTATCCGCCGACCAGATCTGGAGCATCAGATTCTGGAGTGCGATGGACAGGCCGAACGTGGCGATCAGGGAGGGCAACGGATCCTCGCCGACGACCTTGTTGAGGATACCGCGCTGCAAGGCCCAGCCGAGGGCCGCTGCGAGCGGCACCAGGACGACAATGAGCGACAACGTTCCCAGCGAGAACGCAGCCGCAAGCGAAATGCCCGTCAACGCCAGCAGGATCATCAGGTCGCCATGCGCAATGTTGACGATGCGCATGACCCCGAACATCAACGCCATGCCGAGCGCGTACTGGGCATACATGCCGCCGAGCAGAACGCCCTGAATCAGCGCATCAAGCCACTGCATGATTGGCTCCGAAATAAGCCTCGGCGATCGCCTCGCGGGTCATCGTGTTCGAGTCGCCGGTGAGCGTGATGCGTCCTTCCAGCATGCAATACAGGCGATCGGAGGCGCGCTGCGCCAGCGAGACGTCCTGCTCCACCAGAACGAGCGCAGTGCCGGCCTGGCGGATCATCGGCAGGACGTCGTAGATTTCGTGAATGACCTTCGGCGCAAGGCCCAGCGAGATCTCGTCGCACAACAGCACCATCGGCTGCGTCAACAGGGCGCGACCGATCGCCACCATCTGCTGCTGGCCGCCCGACAGGTTATGGACCACCTGATCGCGGCGCTCGCGGAGGATCGGAAACAGCTTGTAGATCCGCTCGATCGTCCAGAGTGAGGCAACGTTCTCGCCTCTCTGCGGCTTGCGCCCGTAGTCGATCGCGACGCGCAGATTGTCCTCGATGCTCATGCCCGCGAACAGCCGGCGGCCTTCCGGGACAATGCCGATGCCGTTCCGGACCATCGCGTGCGGCTTGCTCCCGCCGACGGACTCGCCCCTGAAGCGAACCATGTCGCGTGCGACCGAAAGCAACCCGAGGATCGACCGCAGCAGGGTTGATTTCCCAGCGCCATTCGCACCGATCAGGGCAACGACCTCGCCGGCGCGCACCTCGAAATCGACGCCGAACAACGCCTGGAAGTCTCCATACCCCGCGGTGAGCGCGTGGGTCGAGAGCATTGGCTCTTCGCTCATGCCTCGAGCCCCATGTAGATGCGCCGCACATCCGGGTCGGCGATCACCATCTGGGGCGCGCCGTCGGCGATCATCTCGCCGAAATTGAGTACGATGATGCGGCTGGCGACCGCCAGCACGGCATGCAGCACGTGCTCGATCCACAGAACGGTGATGCCTCGCTCCCGGATCCTCCGAACGAGATCGACCAACTCCCGGGACTCCTGATCTGTCAGGCCGCCGGCGATCTCGTCGAGCAGCAGCAGCTTTGGATTACCCGCCAGTGCACGTGCCAATTCCAGCCGCTTGCGATCGAGCAGCGTCAGCGATCCCGCGCGCCGATTGGCTTTGTCGGCGAGCCCGCACTCCCTAAGGACCGCCGCGCAACTGCGATGCGCGGCATCTTCGTCGAGCTTCGCGCCGAACATGGCCGTGACGAGCAAATTCTCGAATGTCGTCATGCCGCCATAGGGTTTCGGGATCTGGTAGGTGCGACCGATGCCCTTTCGGCATCGGATGTGGGGCGGCTCGTTCGTCAGTTTCTCGCTGGAAAGGCAGATCTCTCCCGTTTCTGTCGCCAGATCGCCGCTGATCAGGTTGAACAGCGTGGTCTTCCCGGCACCGTTCGGACCTAGAATGCCGAGCACCTCGCCTTCGCGGACATCGAAGGAGATGTCCTGAATGACGCGCAAGGCCCCGAAAGCCTTTCCGAGACCTTGCACCGACAACAGCGGATTGCCACTCATCAAGAAAGCCTGCCCCCGGCTCACGACCAACGAATGAGCTGCATCTTGGCCTCCGGCTCGATGATCGGCGACACCGTGGTGTCGACGATTTTCAGGTCGTACGGAAATTTCTGACCCTTTACCCATTGGCCGCCGAAGATGGCCGTCTTGCAGATGTTGGGGTGCGGGCCGCCGGCAAACGAGACCTTGCCCACCAGGGTTTCCAGATTGGTGGCCTTCAGGGCGTCCCGGTTGGCGGAGCGATCCAGCGGATCGGCCGACCGCTTCAGGCTATCCAGGACGACCTCCCACAGCGCGTGGGAATAGCCGAGCGGCTGTGTCCACTGCTTGCCAGTCTCTTTCTCCCAGGCATTGGCGAGATCCCGGCTGCGCTCACCGGTCAGTGACGATTTGAAGGGGAACGTCGGAGTCCACCACACCTCGGTGCTCATGCCTTCGCCAAGTTCACCCATCGCCTCGATGCCCGAGGGGAAGAGCAGCGCGGCTGCGACCGTCACCACCTTCGGCCGGTAGTTCTGTTGCTTGCACTGCGTGATGAAGGTCTTCAGATCGGGAACGTAGGAGATGCCGCCGACGAGATCGCACTCGTTCTTCCTGAATTCCGAGATCTGCGCCGAGAAATCGTTGGTGAGCGGCTGGAACATGGATGGCGAGGTGGCCGCAAATCCGGCCTTCTTGACCGCCGGCGGCAGTCCGTAGTCGTTGTTGCCCCACGTCTCGCCGTCCGAATTGCGCGGAAAGAGCATGCCGATCTTCTTGTTGGTCTCGACCGATTTCCAGAGAGCGACATAGGTCGCAAGCACGTCCTCGAGGCCCCAGAACATGTGATAGGTCCACTCGAACGCCTTGCCGGCACCGCCCCGCGGCATGACGAAGGCCTGCCAGGGCGAGCTGGAGGACATCGACGGCACCCCGTAGAGCTCGCACTGGTCCGCGGTCGGATTGTTGATATCCGTGGTCGAGGCCGGGACCATGAAGTGGACCTTCTGGTTGAGGATCAGATCACCGGCAAGCTCGGCGGCCTTGTTGGGGTTGGATTGCGCATCGCGGGCGAGGATCTCGACCTGATAGGTCTTTCCGCCGACTTGCAGCCCCTTGGCAAGCAGGGCCCTGATCCGCGCAAGCGAGAAGTTGTCGGTCTCGCCGAACAGGCCGAGCGGACCGGTCATCGGGCTGACCAAACCGATCTTGATGGTGTTCGCCTGCGCATTTGCGACCCAGGGCATGGCAAGGGTTGCGGCGCCGGCGCCGGCGGCCTTCAGCATGGCGCGACGGGTCAAAGACGAATTGGAATTCCGCGAACGGATGTTGGTCATGTGTCTCCTCCATATTGATACTTGATTCGATCCGGCCGCTTCTTCGTCGTATCCGGATCGGTTTGCACGCTACGCCGGGACCGCTTCCTTCATCGGCCGCAACAACACGCCGCCGTCGATCACGATTTCCGATCCGGTCATGTAGGAGGACGCAGACGAGGCCAGCAGCAGCGCCACGCCCTTGATCTCCGAGGTCTCGGCCACGCGGCCGAGCACCGACCAATCGGTAAATGCCTTCCGGTCTTCGGGATTGGCCATGCGTCCGTCCGCGATATTGGTGATGAACGGACCGGGCGCGATGGCATTGACCAGGATGTTGTAGCGTCCGAGCTCCATCGCCGCCTGGCGGACGAGGTGGCTGACACCGGCCTTGGCTGGCATGTAGGGCGTGCCCACGATCGGCTCGTTGTAACTCGCCGCGATGGACGAGGTGGCGATGATGCGTCCGCCGCCGGTCAGCTTCATCTCACGCGCGGCCAGCTTGATCGTGTTGAAGACGCTCGTCAGGTTCGTCGCGATCACCTTGTCCCAGTGGTGGTCGTCGAGATTGTCGATCTGGCCTTCATCGTTGCGCTGACCAAGGGGATCGAGGAAGCCCGGGCCGGCGTCGATGCCGGCATTCGCAAAGACCACGTCCAGGCGTCCATGGCGGCGCACCACCTCGGCAAACGCAGCGCTCATGGCGGCGCGGTCCGTCACGTCCACCGTGAGACCCCAGGCGTCACCGCCTGCGGCCTTCATCTCGGACACCGTCTTGTCGAGCCTCTTCGAATCGAGATCGAACAGACAGACCCGGGCGTCATTCTCCGACATGACTTCGGCATAGGCCCGTCCGATGCCCGACGCGGCACCGGTGACGATCACGGACTTTCCGCGAACGTCGAACATTTCCTGCAAGGACATGGCGTTTCCCCAATTGCTGCAACAAAGCTCAGATGAACATGTCTTTGTTGATCGGGATGCCCTGTGCCTCGCAGTAGCGGGTGTAGTGATCGATGAACCAGAAGACGTCGGCCGTGAAATCATACTTGCCGTTGTCGTCAAAGAATTCGACAGCCCCGCTCAGCCAGAACAGCGCTTTCATGCCGTTGGGGTCGTCGGAGTAGAGCGTGTGTGCAGTGCCGGGAAGCTCGTAGACGAAGTCGCCGGGCCTGGCGATCCAGTCATACTCGTAATAGCCCCAGGAGCCCTCGAGTGTGATCGCCGACACGAGGCCGCGATGCTTGTGCGTCCCGATCCGGCCGCCGCCCTTGACCCACAGGATGTTGGCGGCGGTGTTGTTGCGCACGTCGAAGCACAGATGCTTGATGGATGCGACCTCGCCGAACGGGACCCAGGGAGAGGATTTGTCGTCTCCTGCGATGTACGCCCCTTCCTTGGCGAACTTCCTGATGGCGTCCGCGTGCGGCTCCTCCGGCAGGTTCACGATCTTGCTTGCGTCCCGCATTTCTGGCTTCCCCCGATGTCTCGAATTGTTGGCCAGAGGTAACCATCCCGGTCCGAAAACGGTCAAAGGGGAAATCGTTGCTGCGTTGCAGTCGGCGGTTTCGTGGCGACTCAACCTATTGAAGATAGTGGAGATAATTCCGCCGCCGCACGACGCGCGGGATGTGGTCAGGCTGGTCAATGCGCGAAGAAATGGATCATATGGTCAAATCGGATTGACCATATGATCTAAAATTGGCCAATCTCTACGGGCAAAGCCACCGCTTTCCGAGTGGCGCAAACCGGGCGAGGGACTGAATGATATCCAAGCTGGAGGAGAGCAGCCTGCTCGATCGTGGCGGCAGGCCCACCCTGCGCGATATGCTGTCCCAGCTCGTCTACAATCCGGCACAGGCCCACATCAGTCTGCGCAACACGCGTCTTGTGCTGCATCGCGCCTCGATCGCCGTTCAATTGCAGGAGGAGTTGGTCCGCCGCTTCGGACCGCACGAGGCGCGCGTCATTCTGCTCCGGCTGGGGTTTCAATCGGGAAAGCAGGACGCCGAATTCATCCGCACGTCCTGGCCCGGCCTCGACATCGGCGACGCGTTCACCGCGGGTACCCGATTGCATACGATGACCGGCGTCGTCCGCGTGCAAACCGTCTACAACGATTTCGACTTCAAGCAGAACAAGTTCGCCGCGGAGTTTCTATGGCACGGCGGAATGGAGGCGACCGAGTTTCTCAATCGCAATCGGAACGTGTCGGAGCCTGTGTGCTGGATGCAGGTTGGCTACGCGTCGGGATATGCCAGCTCCTTCTTCGACAAGCTGATCGTCTACAAGGAGACCGAATGTGCCGCGATGGGGCACAAGCATTGCCGCGTGACCGGCAAGACCGCCGACACCTGGGGCGCCGACGATCCCATGGTTCGCATCTTCCACGAGGAGGTTCTCCCATCGCTTTCGGAGCTTCCCGGGAGAGCCGTCCATTCAAAGCCGGCTGCACGGACGCCGCGCAGAATGGCCAGACAGGAAGGCGCCTCGCTCGAAGACGTGGTGCTGAGGCCGGTCCGCGACCGGCTCGACAGCATCGCCGCCAAAGGGCTGCCTTCGCTCATCGTGGGGCCGCGCGGCTCCGGAAAACATCTGGCAGCGCGTTATCTGCACCACACACGCCACGGCATAGGCGGACGCCTGCAGCGGATGATCTGCGGTTCGCTGACGGCTGGCGAGATCGACGATCGCCTGCGAAAGCTCAAGCTGTCGCGCGAGACCTGGCTTCTGGAGCATATCGAAACGCTACCGGAAACGTGCCAGCTCCTGCTGGCTGAAAGGATGGAGAACCAGGATCTGCCACAGGGGCTCCAACTGATCGGCACCTCCGCGCATCGTCTGAGCGAACTCTCCGAGATGCCATCGCTGCGTCGGGACTTCCTCTTCGGTCTTGCGGTCCTGCCGGTGGAACTGCTCGGGCTTCGGGATCGGGGCAGCGAGATCTCCGACATCGCCCATGCGATGCTTGCGAGCATCGACAAGCATGATGCACCCGCGCGGCACCGCCTTTCCCCTGCCGCGCTCGACGCGCTTGAGACCATGGACATCGCGGGCAACCTTCCGCAACTCCGCTCCGTGCTGCAAAGTGCGATGTTCATTGCAGAGTCGGGCGGAGCCAAGGGGCCCCCGTGGGAGATCGGGCCGAACCATGTCGCGAACCTTCTGGGGACGAGGCGTCAAAGTTTCGAGAATGGCTTGGCGAGTGGGATTCTCGATCTCATCACCGCCGGGAAGCTGACGATCGACGAGTTGAACCAGCAGATCTATGCCGAGGCCCTGCAGCGCTCCGGTGGAAAGGCTTCCGCGGCGGCGAGGATGCTGGGCATCACGCGACCGCAGCTCGTCTATCGGACGAAACCCGTTGCGCTCGACAGGTAGCGGCCACCGCTGGCGGCCGCGGCCTCAAGATGCGAGCGTCGGCGACAATGCAAAGTGCGCCTTCAAAGCCTCGATGAGGCTGCGGACGGCCGGACGCTCCGCGCGATTGCGCGGCACCAGTGCCTTGATCCAGAATTCCGGGACGGGATAGTCGGGAAGGATCCGGACGAGTTGTCCGGACGACAAGGCTGGCCGGACGATGTGTGCGGCAAGCCGCGCGATGCCCATGCCGGCGAGGGCGGCGCGCAACAGGAGCTGGCTGTCGTTGGCGCTGAGCCGCGCCTTGATCTCGATGTTGATCAGTCCGCGGCGGCTCTCGAAACCCCAGCTCAATCCGGTCGTCGCGAATGTGAGGCAATCGTGCTGGACCAGATCGCGCGGGTGGCTCGGCTCCCCATAGCGCGCGAGATAGGCCGGCGCGGCGCAAAGCACGCGTGGATATGCGCTGAGTGGCTCGTCGATGACGCCGGGATAGGACGTCGGCAGCGCGCCGATTGCAATGTCAAAACCTTCCTCGACGGGATTGACCGAGCGATCGAGCATGACCAGCTCGATGCTCACCTTCGGGTGGGCCAATTGGAAGTTGGTCAGCACCTCGCCGAGACTGACGATGGCGATCGTCGTCGGCGATTTGATGCGCAGATGTCCTTCGATCTCCGCCGACGATAGTTCCGATTCCCGGAAGATGCTGTCGAGCTGGCCGACAGCCGCCCGCAGGCGGGGCAACCGCATTTCGCCGTCCGGCGTCAGCGTGATGCGGCGCGTCGAGCGTTGCAGCAGCCGGACTCGCATCTGGTCTTCGAGCCGGTTGATGCGCTTGGTGATCACGGAGGGAACGACACCGAGCTGTCGCGCCGCCGCCGTCAGGCTGCCGGTCTCCGCCACCAGCAGGAAGGCCTTGATGTTCAAGATCGTATCCACCGTGATTCCCCAATCGTTGCGGGCCGCGGCCACGATCGCATTTTTTCCAAATCGAGAAAACTGAACAAGCAAATAACATGATTTATTTCCGCTTTGGACGAGCGCATGTCTGGGGGGCTGCCTCGGAGGCGGCGAAAAAAGACGTCAGACAGGGACAAACCCAGGGATCGCAAGCAGCATGGGCGCAGCTTCCACCTCCTTTCGGACCAAGGCCTCGACCGCGACGCGCACCGTCGTGCGCAGCGGCTCCCGGCCGTTGCAGAGCTCGGCCGATATCTGCGTGGTCGGCTCGGGCATCGCCGGGGTGTCCGCCGCCATCGAGGCGGCACGGCTCGGTCGCAAGGTGCTGCTGATCGACGGCCTTCCCGTGCTCGGGGGCCAGGCCGTCAACTCCATCGTCGGCACCATCTGCGGCATGTTCTCCAACGGCAAGGACGGTTACCAGGTGACCTACGGCATTGCCGAGGACATCATCCGCGATCTGTCCAAGAACGGCGCGATCCATTATCGGCAGGGTGTCAACAACATCATCATCTACGACGAGGTCGCGCTCGGCCGCTGGATCGAGAACGCGATCCGGGACGCCGGCATCAATGTGTTGCTCGGCGCCGTGCTGCGCGAGGTCGAAGTCCGCGACCGGCGCGTGCGCGCGCTTGGACTGGCGACGCGCTACGGCGACGTCCGCGTCGAGGCCAACGGTTTCGTCGATGCCAGCGGTGACGCGGCATTGGTGTGGCAAGCCGGCTTTCCCTGCCAGGAGGCGGCAGACGGCCCGGTGTTCGGCACCCAGATGGTGGTGCTCGAGGGGATCGATGAGGCCCATGTGCCGAGCCGCGAGGAGCTGCCGGCACGGATGCGCGATCGCGCCGAGCATTACGGCCTGGTCCGGCGCGAGGGATTGAGCTTCATCATTCCCGGCCGCGGCATCGCAGCGATGAACATGACGCATGTGGAGACGCCGCTCGATCCGTTCGAGATGTCGAACAAGACGCTCGAGGGCCGTGAGCAGGCGGACCGCGCCGTGACCTTCCTCAGGCGCGAGTTTCCCAAGGCCTTTGGCAAGGCGCGCGTGCGCGCCTACGGTTTTCCGGGCATCCGTCAGACACGCTGGATCCGTGGCCGCCAGCAGCTCACGGTCGACGACGTCATCACCGGGCGGACGTTCGACGACGCCGTCGCACGCACCGCCTGGCCGATCGAGTTGCACGATTCCGGTACCGACCATGTCTGGCGGCCGTTCGGCGAGGACCACATGCATTACGTGCCCTTCGGCTGCCTGACGCCGGCGGACGCCGACAATGTCGTTGCGGCCGGACGCTGCATCGATGCGGACAATGCGGCCTTGTCCAGCGTGCGCGTCATGGGGCCGTGCATTGCCATGGGCGCGGCTGCGGCCCACGCGCTGGATCTCGCCGGCACCGGCAGTGTCCACCAGATCGATATGGCTGCGTTGCGCCACCGCCTGCGGGACAATCTCGAACGCAACGTCAGCGGCCACGAGGTGGCGCGCAGCATTCGTTCCTTCAAGGAAGCGAGCGCCTGACATGAAACTCACCGACGTCGAGCAGGGAATGCTGGACGGCGCCGAGGGCGCAGCCGTCCAGAAGGCCATGGATCTCCTGATCCGCTATGGCGAGGCGCTTGGTGCCGAGCGTCTGGTGGAGACCAACAACGTCTGCGGCACCTTCGTGGCCGCCGGACCGATGATCCGCGAGTTCGCCAGCAAGGGCAACGACGCGATCTTCTCCGAGTTCAATCTCGACAGCACCGAACATGTGGCGATGCCGCCGGTGAAAGCCTACACCTGCCATCTCATCATGGGAATCGACAGCGAGCATCCCGAGATGCGCCAGGTTTCCGAAGACGCCGCGCGGGTACAAACCGAAGGAGAGAAGTTCTTCGGCGCAAAGGGCATCAACATGCTCTCGACCTGCACGCCCTATCAGGTCGGCAACGTGCCGGTGATGGGCGAGCATTGCGCCTGGATGGAATCATCGGCCGTGATCTACTGCAACTCCGTGCTGGGTGCTCGCACCAATACCGAGGGACGGGAGAGCACGGGCGCCGCGAGCATCACCGG
Organism: Bradyrhizobium cajani; assembly: GCF_009759665.1. Lineage (GTDB taxonomy): Bacteria > Pseudomonadota > Alphaproteobacteria > Rhizobiales > Xanthobacteraceae > Bradyrhizobium > Bradyrhizobium cajani. The sequence continues at coordinate 555,988 of NZ_WQNE01000001.1, read as the reverse complement.
GCGAATTCCCTATTTCGGCCTGCATATCCCGGAGAACCGGCACGCGACACACCTCGTCGACGTCAGGGTGTCCGTCGACGACATGATGGACTGGGGATTGCTGGGTTACGCCATCGGCGAAATGGTCGAGGAGGACATTCCGGTGTTTCGCGGCCTCGAGTCCCAGCCCAGCCTGATCAAGCTGAAGCATTTCGGCGCGGCCGCGGCCTCGTCCGGCGGCGTCGAGATGTATCACATGCCGAGCGTCACGCCCGAAACCAGGTCGGAGGAGGGCGCGCTCGGCGGCTCCGCGCCGCGCGCGAGCTGGATCTACGGACCTCAGGAGCGACGCGCCGCGTACGAGAAACTGAATTCGACGGCGTCTTCGGCCGATGTCGATTTCATCATGCTCGGCTGTCCGCACAATTCGATCGAGCAGGTCTGGCAGGTCGCGCGCCTTCTGGAGGGCCGGCGCATCAGTCCCAACACCTCGCTGTGGGTCTTCACGCCGCGTGCGTTGAAGGAGGTCGCCGATCGCAGCGGCTACACCGACGTCATCAAGGCCGCCGGCGGTCACGTGCTCAGCGATACCTGCCCGGCGATCTCGCGCATCATGCCCAAGGGCACCAGGGTCGTCGCGACCGACTCGGCGAAACAGGCCCATTATCTTCCGGCCATCACCGGCGTTCAGGCCTGGTTCGGTTCGGTGGCCGATTGTGTCGAGGCCGCCGTGGCGGGACGCTGGACGGGAGGATTGCGATGAGCATGATCGTCCTGCACGGCCGCAAGGTGGTGGGTGGCGTATCGGAAGGCGAGGCGCTCGTCACGCGTGAGACCATCTCCGGGTGGGGCGGCATCGATCCGCGGACCGGCAAGGTGGTCGAGACGCGCCACGAACTTTGCGGCGTCTCGTTCAAGGACAAGATTCTGGTGTTTCCGGGCGCCAAGGGTTCGTCGGGCTGGTCGCAGTATTTTCATCTCGCACGGCTCGCCGGCACCGCGCCCAAGGCCATTCTCTACAACCGGACCACGACCAAGGTTGCGCTCGGTGCGGTGGTGATGAGGGTGCCGGCGCTCACCGATTTCGACCGCGACCCGCTTTCGATCATCGAAGACGGTGACTGGGTCAGGGTCGATGCCGATCGGGGCATCGTGGAGATCACCAAGAAGAGTTCCTAGAGCTCAGAGGCCGGCCCTGCCGGCGCCGCGCGGCATGCCTCCGGCAAGAGAGGTGAAGCGCGAGAGGAGGAGGTGGCGAGTGAGGCGAGTTCTTTCGTATGTCGCGGCGGCGGTGATCGCCTGCGTCGTGGCGTCGACGGCGAGAGGCGAGGATGATGCCGCGCTGGTCGCTGCCGCCAAGGCCGAAGGCAAGCTGACTTTCTACACCTCGTTTCTCGGCGCGCCGTTCCATCTCGTGGCCATCAAGAGCTTCGAAAAGAAATACGGCATCCCGGTCGAGATGCTGGACGTCCGGGCGAGCGAGCTTCGCGAGCGGTTGCGCACCGAGCAGGCCGCGGGCCGCTTCATCGGCGATGTGATCCAGAACGGCGCGGCGACCATGATCCGTTCGCAGCGCGACGGCGAGCTGCAGCCCCACGGCGGCATCGCCAATACGAGCCGCCTGTCGCCGCGACAAGCCGCGACCGACGTGGTGGTGCCGAGCTACATCCTCGCCTACGGGATCCTCGTCAACACGACCCAGGTCAAGCCTGCCGACGAGCCGAAGAGCTGGAAGGATCTGCTTGATCCGCGTTGGAAGGGCAAGATCCAGTCCGATGACATGCGCGCGCTCGGCGGCGGCCAGGTCATGTTCTCGGTGCTCCAGGACGCATTCGGGCGCGACTATCACGAGAAGCTCGCCGCCCAGCAGCCGATCTTCAGCCGCGACGTCGGCAATGACGAGCGGCGGGTTGCGCGCGGCGAATTTCCGATGCGCATCCCGCAATTGTTCTCCAACACCACGGTGCTGAAGGGGCTTCCGGTCAAGCTGATCATCCCGCAGGAGGGCGTGCCCTATATCCGCTTCGACATGGCCTTGCTGCGAAATGCGCCGCATCCGAACGCTGCGCGGCTGTTCATCAACCACTATCTCAGCGACGAGGTGCAGCTGATCTATGCCAATGCGGGTCTGATTCCCGTGGTCGACCAGCTCGAAGGCCCGGTGAAGGAGGAGATGCGTGCGCTCTCCGGTGCCAAGCTGCTCGGCACCACCGATGTCGACACCCAGGACGCCATGCTGGCGTTGGCGAAGGAAATCTACAAATAGCGGCGGAGACTGCAAACCTCCGGCGGAGGATACATGCTCAACAGACGCGATTGTCCCATTGCTGGCGCGGCGGCGCCGCCGCTTCGTTCCGCCCGGGTGCGGCTGGCCGGCACCGTCCCGTTGCCGGTCCGTCCGGCATCAGCGCTCCCAGTCCGCGTCCGCCAGTACGCCGGCAAGCTGGCGCAGCAGCCGTTCCAGCTCCGCCTTGTCCGCCTTGGCGATCGATTTGAACAGCCGCTGCTGCCGCTGCAACGACACGCGCAGCAGCTTTGCGGAGAGTTTCTGTCCCTCGTCGGTCAAGGTCGCGATGGCGGCGCGGCCGCGGGTCCGGGTCTGCTGTACCGAGACAAGCCGGTTCTTCTGGAGCAAGGCCAGCGCCCGGGAGACGGCCGCCTTGTCGAGATCGACCACGGCCGACAATTCGCCGACATTGAGGGAGTGCGTGCTCTTGAGCGCCAGCAGCAGGCGCCACTCCGCCATGCTCAGGTTCCAGGCTTCGCGATAATAGGTGGAGGCGCTGCGATTGAGACGGGAGCCGATGCTGACGAGCAGCACGGTGATGTGTTGTTCCCCTATCAATCCGCCGATCGGATGCTGGTTGGGCTCGTCCTTCGTCTTGGTGCGCTGCGCAGTCATCCCGTTCTCCCGGATCGCCGGCCACTCTAGCCGATAGGTCCGATTCGAGGCTATTGATCTGGATCAAATTATTTGACATCTCATTTATTGATGGATCAACATAAGACTGTTTCCGGCGTTGGTCACTCTTGCGAAGAAGGGCGAAGCCTCATCATGACGACCGACCCATCGTGCAGCGCGCAACGCTTTGCCGGCGCCGTCGATTGCGATCTCCATCCCGCGGTGCCGGGCATGGACGTCCTGATGCCCTATCTCGACGATTACTGGCGCGAGATGGTCGCCGTCCGCGCGCTCGATCGCCTCAATCTCAGCCTGACCAGCTATCCGCAGAACGCGCCATTGAGCTGCCGCCCGGACTGGAAGCCGGCCGGTGCGGGAAAGCCCGGATCGTCGCTCGCCGCGATGCAGCAACACGTGCTCGATCGCTTCCAGGCCAGTTTCGGTATCCTCAACTGTCTCTATGGCGGCCAGGCCATGCACAGCGAGGATATGGCGGCGGCGTTGTGTCGGGCGACCAATGATTGGATACGCGACGCCTGGCTCGACCGCGATCCCCGCTTGCGTGCCTCGATCATCGTGCCGGCGCACAACACCGAGCTCGCGGTTGCGGAGATCGAACGCGTGGCGGGCGATGGCCGCTTCATCCAGGTGTTGCTCCTCGTGTCCGGCGAGCTCACGCTCGGCCGCCGGCAGCTCTGGCCGATCTACGCCGCGGCCGAGCGGCTCGGTCTTGCGATCGGCGTCCATGCCGGCAGCGCCTATCGCTACGCGCCGACGTCGGTTGGATGGCCGTCCTATTTCATCGAGGATTACATCGCGCAGTCCGGCGCCTTCGAGAACCAGCTGCAGAGCCTGATCTCGGAAGGCGTCTTCGCAAAGTTCCCCCGGCTGCGTGTGGTGATGATCGAATCTGGCCTGACCTGGCTCAGCGGTTTCATCTGGCGCGCCGACAAGACCTGGAAGGGCGTTCGCGCCGAAGTGCCATGGGTGACGCGCGCGCCCTCCGACATCCTGCGCGATCACGTCCGTTTCACGGTGCAGCCGATCGACGATCCCGACGAGGCCGAAGGCTTGCTGCGGCTGGTCGATCACCTCAAATCGGACGAGCTGTTCCTGTTCTCCACCGACTACCCGCACTGGCAGTTTGACGGCGATGCCGCGTTGCCGCCCGGCCTGCCGGAGCCGTTGCTGCAAAAGATCCTGCGCGACAACCCGCTTGCGGCCTATCCGCGGCTTGCGGCGTCCGTCCGCAGCACCGAAGCCGAGGTGAGCGCATGAGCATCGTCGAACTCGATCGCGTCAGTCCTGCCGCCAACAGGCTGCGGGTCATCGATTGCGACATTCATCCCGCCATGACCGCCTGGACGGAGGTTCATCCGTTCCTCGCCCGGCGCTGGATCGATCATCTGACCATCTATGGCAGTCATCTGCGTCATGCCTTCTCCGAAGCGCTGACCCATCCGCGCATGTCGCCGGATGCCGCGCGCGTCGATGCCTATCCGGACGAAGGCGGTCCGCCGGGATCGAGCCTCGCCCTGATGCAGCAGCAGCATCTCGATCCCAACGGTGTCGACCACGGCATCCTGATCCCGCTGCGCTGGAATCCGGGGAGCCAGCGCAATCTGGACTTCGGCGTAGCCCTGACCAAGGCAATGAACACCTGGCAGGTGGAGCGCTGGGTGCGCAACGAGCCGCGTCTGAAGGCGTCGGTCCTGATCGCCCAGGAAGATGCGGCAGGCTCGGTCGCCGAGATCGAGGCGCGGGCAGGTGATCCGAATTTCGTGCAGATCCTGGTCCTGCCGCGCACGGACGAGCCGCTCGGGCGTCGGCGCTACTGGCCGATCTTTGCCGCCGCCGAGCAGGCGGGCCTGCCGATCGCGGTTCACGTCGGTGGCACCAACGGCCATCCCTCGACCGGAGGCGGCTGGCCTTCCTACTACATGGAGGAACATCACGCGGTCGCCGAATCCATGCAGGCCATCGTCAGCAGCCTGGTGTTCGAGGGGGTGTTCGAGCGCTTTCCGAAGCTGCGGATCGTCATCATGGAAGGCGGGCTCGGCTGGATTCCCTCGCTCTGCGCGCGCATGGACAAGCATTGGGCCAAGCTGCGCAGCGAGGTGCCGCACCTGAAACGCTGTCCGTCGGATTATGTGCGGGAACACATCTGGTTCACGACCCAGCCGATGGAGGAGCCGGAACGGGCGTCGCATCTGACGGAGCTGTTCGAGCGGATCGGCTGGGACCGGCTGCTGTTCTCGACCGACTACCCGCATTGGGATTTCGATGACCCGCGCTACGCCTTCAAGGCGCCGCTGAGCGAAGCGCAGCGCCACCAGATATTGTTTGGCAACGCGCAGCAATTCTACGGACTGGCCTGATGACGCGTCATGTCGTTGCCACTGTCGATGAGATTCCGTCCGGCGCACGCAAGATCGTCGAGGTGCAGGGGCGGGAGATCGGGATATTCAACCTGGAAGGCGAGTTCTTCGCCATCGCCAACCGTTGCCCGCATGAAGGCGCATCGCTGTGCAAGGGCCGTATCGTCGGCTTGGTCGAGGCCGATGAGCCGGGCGCCTATCGCTACAGCCGCAGGAACGAGCTCGTGCGCTGCCCCTGGCATGGCTGGGAGTTCGACATCCGTACCGGCAAATCCTGGTGCGATCCACGGCGAACCAAGGTTCGAAGCTACGATCTCAAGCTGGAGCAGGGGAGTGCGCTGGGCGAGGAGGAGCTTCGCGCCGAGACATTTCCCGTGTCGGTCGAGAAGCAATATGTTGTGATCGAGCTTTAGCGCGCGATCGCTGCGCGAGCCGGAAAGAACAACCGGAAAGAACAAGAAGTCAAGGGAGGATGGCGTGTCGAGAGTGCTGAAGTGGATCGTATGTGCGGGATGGCTTGTCGGGAGCAGCGCGACCGTCTCGGCGCAGAGCGCGGACTGGACCGCGGTGGTGGACGCGGCCAAGAAGGAGGGCAAGGTCGTCGTCTACAGCATGGCGCTCGGCGCACCCTATTATGCCGCCGTGCTGAAGTCCTTCGAAGCCAAGTATGGAATCAAGGTCGAGAGTCTCGATCTGCGTGCCAGCGAGCTTGCCGAGCGTGTTCGCACCGAGCAGGCGGCCGGGCGGTTTCTGGGCGACACCGAGATCATCACCACGACGATGATCGAGGAGCAGCTCAAGACTGGCGACTATGTCCAGAAGGTCGGCGACATCCCCAACGCGGCCAACCTGCGCGAACCGTTCAAGACCTCCGATGTCAGCGTGCCGGCCTATGTGCAGCCGATGGGGATCCTGATCAATACGCGCCTGGTGAAGCCCGAGGAGGAACCGAAGAGCTGGAACGATCTCAACGATCCGAAATGGAAGGGCAAGATCCTGTCGGACGACATGCGTCCGCTGGGGAGCGGCAACACCATGTTCGCGGTCCTGCAGAAGAAGATGGGCGCACCGTTCAACGAGCAGCTCGCGGAACAGAAGCCGGTGTTCAGCCGCGACATGCGCAATGATGCGCGCCGCGTGGCGCGCGGCGAATACCCGATCTACGTTCCGCAGGTATTCGCCTTCGCCTCGGATCTGAAGGGACTGCCGGTCAAGGTGGTCATCCCGCAGGAGGGCGCGCCCTATGCGCAGATGGAGTTCGCGCTGTTGAAGAATGCGGCGCACCCCAATGCCGCGCGTCTCCTCATCAACCACTTCCTGGAGATCGACTCCCAGCTCCTTTACGCGAACGCCTGGATGCTGCCGGTCGTCAAGGGCGCCGCCGAGCGCGCCAATGACGACGCGAAGGCGTTCGCCAACGCCAAGCTGATGGGCATGGCAACGCTCGCGGAGCGGCCGGCCATGATGGAATTGGCCCGCAAGCTCTACCAGTAAGCGCCCGATGAGCACGTTGTCGTCGAACGAGATCACGCACCCTCCCATGCGATGGGGGATCCGGTTCGCTCGCCTGATGGAAGGCAAGGCGCCGCGGCGGCTCGCGCTTGCGGCCCTGGCCCTGCTGCTCGCGTTTCTATCACTCTACCCGCTGTCGATGCTGCTGTACGGCAGCCTGCACACCACGCCGCCCGGCATGGCCGGGACGTTCAATCTGTCGGGCTATATCCAGGTCTTCACCTGGCCGACCGCCGTGGTATTCGCCAATACGGTCGGCATATCCCTGCTCAAGACGGTCTTCTCGCTTCTGCTCGCGGTGCTGTTCGGCTGGATCATCTCGCGCACCGACACGCCGATGCGCGGCTCGCTCGAGGTCCTGATTACCCTGCCGTTCTTCGTGCCGCCGATTCTAACCGCAATGGCCTGGGGCATGCTCGGCAATCCGCAGGTCGGCGTGATCAATCTTGCGTGGCAGTGGCTCTCCGGCTCCGAGACGCCGCTCGTCAACGTCTACTCCTATGCCGGCGTCGTCTGGCACATGCTGCAATACTCGACGCCGTTCCTCTTCCTGTTCGTCGTCGAGGCGTTTCGCGCCATGGATCCGGCGCTGGAGGAGGCGAGCCGCATGTGCGGGGCCTCGCAATGGCGGACGTTCCGCCGTGTCACGCTGCCCTTGATGCTTCCGGCGGTGATCACGGCGTTCCTGCTCAGCTTCATCCGCGGGCTCGAGAGCTTCGAATCCCCGTTGTTCTTCGGCACGCCGGCGAAGATCGAGGTGGTGACCACCGCGATCTACAATTCCATCCATCACCAATCCATCCCGAACTACCAGTTCGCCAGCGCGCTGAGCTTCGTCATCATGGGGCTGATGTTCCTGCTCGTGATCTGGCAGTGGCACCTGCTGCGCGGCCGCAGCTTCCAGACGGTGACCGGCAAAGGCTATTCGCCGCGCGTCATCAAGCTCGGGCCGTGGCGTTGGCTCACCTTTGCGGTTTGCGTGCTCTTCTTCATCATCAGCGTCGTGCTGCCGATCGGCCAACTCCTGCTCGGGTCCTTCTTCCAGTTCTTCGGCTTCTATCAGTGGGACATGCTGACGCTCGACCATTACCGGTCGGTCCTCGGCAATGACGAGGTCTGGCGCGCGTTCCGCAACACCTTTCTCCTGGGCTTCGGCGGCGCCTCGGCGACCATGGTGCTCGGCAGCATCGTCGCCTATGTCTCGACCCGCACCCGCTGGTCGGGTCGCCAATTGATCGATGTGCTGGCGTGGCTGCCCTGGATGATGCCCGGCATGGTGCTCGCCGTCGGCTTTCTCTGGGGCTTTGCTTTTCTGCCGGGCGCGATCACCATCTATGGCACGATCTGGGCGCTGCTCATCGCCTACGTGGCGCTCGGGACCCCGGTTTCCGTCCGCGTGATGTCGGCCGCCTATCACCAGCTCTCCTTCGATCTCGAGGAATGCTCCCGCGTTCACGGCGCAAGCTGGTGGCAGACCCTTTGGCGGATCCTCATTGCACTCGCCTGGCCGTCCTTCGCGGTCGGCTGGGTGCTGACGTTCTTCGGCATCATGCGCGAGCTCAGCGCTTCGGTGCTGCTCTATTCGGTCGGTTCGGAAGTTCTCTCCGTCGTGCTGCTGCGGATGTGGGAGAACGGGCAGGCCGAGGCGGTCAGCGTGGTCGGGCTCATGATGATGTTGCTGGTGTTTCTGTTCCGCTGGGTGCAGCTCCGGCTGATCAAGCGCTACGTCAGCACGTTGTGATCAAAACGTTGGGATGCAACTATGGCAGAAGTTCTTCTTGAAAACGTTTCCAGGACCTTCGGCGGCTTCACGGCGGTGGACGATGTCGACCTGCGCGTCGCGGCGGGCGAATTCGTCACGCTGCTCGGACCTTCCGGCTGTGGCAAGACGACGACGTTGCGCATGGTTGCCGGTCTGGAGGAAACGACCGGTGGCCGCATCTCGATCGGCCGGCGTGTCGTGAGCGAGCCCGCCAGGAATATTCATCTTGCTCCCGACCGTCGCCAGCTCGGCATGGTGTTCCAGTCCTACGCGATCTGGCCGCATATGCGCGTGTTCGACAACGTCGCCTATCCCTTGCAGGTGCGGCGACGGCCGGCCGCAGAGATCCGCGAGCGGGTCGAGCGAGCGCTCCGGCTGGTGGAGATGGAGCGATTTGCCGACCGGCCGGCGCCCGCTCTGTCTGGCGGCCAGCAGCAGCGGGTTGCGATCGCGCGCGCGATGGTGTTCGAGCCCGAGGTGCTCCTGCTCGACGAGCCGCTCAGCAATCTCGATGCACGGCTGCGCACGCAGATGGGCGACGAGTTTCGCTCGCTCCAGAAGCGGCTCGGCATCACAACCCTCTATGTGACCCACGATCAGGACGAGGCGATGGCACTCTCCGATCGCATCGTGGTGATGCGCGGCGGACGCATCCTTCAGATCGGCGCGCCCACCGAAATCTATCAGCGTCCCAACTCGGAGGCGGTCGCGAGTTTCCTCGGCGCGCCCAACCTGCTGGATGCGACCGTGACGGGGATCGAGGCGACGCCGTCCGATCCATCCCGCTTCACGGTGCAGGGCGACGGCTGGCAGGGCGTCGCTTGCGGCAACCAGCCCTTCGCCTGCGGGCAAAGTGTGCGCGTCCTTGCCAGGCCGGAGGATCTTCGCATCGGACCGATCGCGAGCGATGCCGACGCAACCTGGCGCGGCGAGGTGATTGCGTCGGTGTTCCGCGGTGCGCGCCGCTCATTGCGGCTGCGGACCAGCGCCGGCGAACTCCATTTCGAGGTGCCGGCCCTGACCGAAGCGCGGGTCGGCGACATGATGCAGATCGAGGCGGCAAGGTCCTCGCTGTGGGCCGTCGCTCCCGGCTGACGGGCCGGTCGCAACGACGCGACGTCGGGCATCCGGAAAGCGGCTAAAGCCTGCCGAATTGCCAGGCGGCGCTGTCATCCTTCGGGTTGCCAGCCGGCGGTCGCGGAGAGGGCCCGCGCATGAGCGATCAGCGCCGTCGCCGTCGGGCCCTTCAGGTCATCATCGAGAATGCCGATGGGGCCCATCATCGTGATGGCTGCGATCATGAATCCGGCCTGGTCGAAGATCGGTGCGGATAGGGAGGTGAAGTTCGGCAGCAGGGCATCACGACAGCGGCTGATGCCGTCGCGCCGGATCGTGTCCATCATCTCCTCCACCTCCGCCTTGGTGGTCGGCGCATCATCCACCCGCGTCTCGCGCGCGAGCTCCTCCTTGAGCTCCCGATCCAGCATTCCGCCCGTCAGCGAACGCGGCAGATGTGCAAGAAAGTTTCGCCCCAGCGCGGATCGCAGCAGGCTCAGGACACTTCCGACACGCAGCTCGATGATGGGGCGGCTGGCTCCGCCCTCGACGCGGTAGATGATGGTTGGACCACGATTGCCCCACACGCCGAGAAACACCGTGTGGCCGATCGTCGTCGCGAGCTCGGTCATCGCAGGCCGCGCGACGGCAAAGACGTCGAACTGCTCGATCGCCGCCATGCCGAGCTTCAATGCGTAGGGGCCGAGGGCATAGCAGCCGGTGTCAGTCTCCTGCCGGACGATGCCCACCGCCTGAAAACTCACGAGGTAATAGTGGACATTGGCCGCCGACATTCCGGTGTTGGCGGCGATCATCTTCAGCGGCACAGGGCGCAGTTCAGTCCGCAGATAGTCGAGGATCTTGAAGCCGATCTCGATCGACTGGATGCCGCGCCGACCGCTGCGTTCTGCCTTGGTGATTTTGACGGGCTCGGATCCACGTGCGGATGCAGACGCCGAATCCGGCGGGCGGGGTCGACGCGGCCTCTTCACGGAAAGTCCTTATGAATCAGGTGGTTGTGACGGGCGAGTGTCGCTCGGTCGCATTATTGGGCGCGTCGCGCCGGATATTCAGGTTCAGTGCATTTGACCACATCATACATCTATGACTAAATAAAACGCAACCGACGATCGGCCGAAGCGGGCGGTATCCGCTGTCAGCTCCGTTCGCGCGCGCAATTGAGGGACCGATGCTGTTCGACATGAGCCAGCTTCCGGCGGAGATCCGCTACAAGATACTCACCGCGACCGTTACTCCGCGGCCCATCGCCTGGGTGACGACAAGGTCCCGGGACGGGATCGCCAATGCGGCGCCCTTCAGCTTCTTCAACGTTCTCGGGCATGAGCCGCCGACGGTCGTGCTCGGCTTGCTGCGTCATCCGAAACGAGGCTTGAAGGACACGGCGCAGAACATCGTCGAGACCGGTGAGTTCGTCGCTCACCTGGTGCCGCACCAGATGGCCGAAGCCATGAACGCGACGGCGGTCGATGCTCCCTCCGAGATCGACGAGATCGAGATTGCGGGGCTGGAGACGCTCCCGTCGCAGATGATTGCGCCTCCACGCATCAAGGGATGCCCGGTTGCGTTCGAATGTCGCTCCCTCTCGGTCCAGGAGACCGGGCCCCGGCAAATCGCGGTGATCGGCGAGGTCGTTTGCGCTCATGTGGCGGAGCAGTTCGTGATCGATGCACAGAGAGGCCATATCGACGCGATCGGCCTCGACCTCATTGCCCGCATGCACGGTTCGGGCTGGTATGCGAGGCCTCGCGATCTCTTCCAGCTGGTGCGGCCGGCGCCGATCGAATAGCGACGGCCGCCGAAAAGACCCGTGCATGGCCCGCAGCTGCGAAAGCGCCGACGTCAGGGCTGATGTCGCCGCGTGATCGCGACTTGGGCCGCCTGGGCATAGAGGCTCGCAATCAGGTCGAGATGGCTGCCGGCAGCCTCGGATTTCTCCGCCCAGTCCTCCAACGCTTCCAGCATCGGCGGAAGAGTTGCGGCGCGCAGATCCGCATAGGACTTCAGTGACCGAGTGGCCCAGATCGGTGACTGAGCCCGAGGCCGGAACGGCGAGATAGCCCTTGAAGCTACCGCCATCATTGGCAGCGATATCGATCCATTGTCCCGCCATCGTGCGATCCCCTCTCGCCGACCACGGCGGCTGCGGCTCGGCACGACGCTGACGCGTCCTCTTGGGGTGCACGGACGGTTGCGGGGACGGGACGACCAGCGCGAGCGCGCGGCAGCGCTCCTCGATCTGGTCGGACTGCCGGCCGAATTCGCGGATCGCTATCCGCACGAATTGTCGGGCGGCCAGCGCCAGCGCGCTGGGATCGCGCGGGCGCTCGCCCTCGAGCCGGACTTCATCGTCGCCGACGAGATCGTCTCAGGGCTCGACGTCTCGACCCAGGCGCACATTCTGCTGCTGCTAAAGGACCTGCGCGCGCGATTGGGGCTGACGATGGTGCTTCGGAGCCGTGCTGATGCCGACCACCCCATCGGGTGACGGAGGCCGCCGACGCTGGACCCGAATCCGCTCTTGGCCCATTGTGATGCGACGCCGGGCGGCCCGTGCCCGCCGTTCGAAGAGCCCACGTCGGTGCGATGGACAAGAACCGCCAACCAGGCAAGCGCGTATCCCTCGCCGGGATGCATATCGACCGAACGTCGTCGGTGCCGCTGCACTTGCAGATCTCGGCCCACATCCGGAGTTGCATTTTGCGCGGCATCTTCCCGGCCGGAACGCAATTTCTGGGCTCGCGCGAGATCGCGCGGGAATTGGGTTGCTCCCGCACGGTGGTGCTGACCGCGTGGGATCTGCTCTACGCCGAGGGCTATCTTGAATCGACGCCGCGCGGCAGCGTGATGGTGGCGTCCGTCACAACGCAGCATGTGGAGCCGCCGTCGGTCGCGCCTGTGGCCGCGCCCGCCCATATGTCGAAGCGCTGGCAATCACTGCTCGCCTTCGACTACGAGACCAACTGGCCATCGGAGTTCAGCCCAGGCGCGCCGGATATTTCGAGCTTTCCCTTCAAGGAATGGTCGCGCCTGCTGCGTCAGGCCTGGCAAAATCCAAGGGAGCAGGAGTGCCTCGATCTTCCGCCCGAGGGCCACCCGCGGCTGCGGAGCGAGATTGCGAACTTCCTCGGCTCGGTGCGCGGTCTCGTCTGCTCTCCGGAGGAGGTCGTCGTCACCTCCGGCACGTCGGGCGCGCTGGACTTCTGCAGCCGGATGATCCTCGACCCCGGCGACGAGGTCTGGGTCGAGGAGCCGGGCTTCGTCGAGGCCCGATGGGCGCTCACAGCGGCCGGCGCGAAGCTGGTTCCTGTTCCCGTCGATGACAAGGGGCTGGTGGTCTCGGAGGGGATCCGGCGTGCGCCCGGCGCGCGGCTGATCGTGGTCACGCCGTCGCATCAATATCCCCTCGGGGTCAGCATGGGCCTGGAGCGGCGTCTCGAACTTCTGGACTGGGCGAACAGGAACGACGTCTGGGTGATCGAGGACGACTACAATTCGGAGTTCAGGCATCAGGACAGCATGATCGCGTCGCTGCGCTCGCTCGATCGTCAGGGGCGGGTAATCTATTTCGGCACCTTCTCGAAGATCATGATGCCGAACCTGCGGCTCGGCTACATCGTCGCCAACAGGCGTTTCATCGATGGATTTTCGAAGGGCCGCGCGCGGATCGACGTGCACACCTCAGGCATCGGACAACTCGCTCTGGCGGAGTTCATGCGCGAGGGGCACCTGTCGCGGCATCTGCGAAGCATGCGGCGGATCTATGCTGCGCGGCGACAGGCGCTGATCGAAGCGATCACGGCGCGGATGCCGGATGATCTCACCGTGTCCGCAGCGGTGACCGGGCTGCACCTGGTGGCGCTGTTCACGGACACGATGCAACGGCGGATGAGCGATCGCGAGGCGGCCGCGGTCCTGAAGCAGGCCGGCATCCACGTGCAGCCCTTGTCGCAGAATTTCCTGGAGCGGCCGACGCGGCAGGGCCTGGTGTTCGGCTACGGGCGGCTGCATGTCGAGGATGCCGCGCCATTGCTTGGAAGAATCGCGGCTGGCATCGGCAGCGGCTCCCGCAACGCAGCAACCGACCCGGCAATATCCGCTCGTACTGTTCGTACAATTAAGAGAAGCTGAGCCGACCGTTATGCATAGCTCGTAGGCATGCGACTATCCCGCGACGCCGTTCGATCGCCTGCAAATTAGACAGACGATTTTGGACGCTTCGATTGCGGTGCAGCGGGCGGCGCGATTTGTACGAAGAAATCCGTGGTGCGCCGCACGTTGTTCGCCTGGAACGATCCACGTTCGCCTGCACCCAGCGCAGGCAGCGCTGCACCAAAACGAGCAGCAGGTGGCGCGGCGCGCGGCGGTGGCCGCTTGCTGGTCTAGTGGTTTGCGACAACTCTGGCCCTATCCCGAGCCTGCCGCTCTGTCGCACGCTCGCGAGCGGTGGCATGACAAGGGGTGATGATGAGCGCTCTCGGTTTGGCATTGGACGTTGCGATGGACGGCAAGGACCCGGCGTCGGGTCCGGACGTCACGCGTAGCTGACCCCCTGCACATGAGCTCTTCCGAAAACCACTGGGAAGTCGGCACCGATATCGGCGGCACCTTCACCGACATCATCGCGATCCGGCGCGATTCCGCGGAGGCGCGGATCGCCAAGGTGCCGTCGCGGCCGCAGGCGCCGGTTCAGGCGATGCTGGAAGCGATCGAGGCGGTGGGCCTGCGCAAGAGCGAGGTCAAGCGCTTCGTCCACGGCACCACGCGCGTCACCAACGCCATCGTCGAGAACCGCCTGCCGAAAGTGGCGCTGGTCGCGACCGAAGGCTTTGCCGATGTGCTGGAGATCGCGCGCTATCGCCGCCGCGATCTGTATCGCCTCGACATTCCGCCGAAATCACAGCCTTTGGTGCCGCCCGAGCGATGCTTTGGCCTCGCCGAGCGCCTCGATCACGAGGGGCGGGTGCTGAAGGCGCTTGATGCAGCAGAGATCGAGCGCTTGGTGGCTTGGCTGAAAGAGACCGGGGTGCAGAGCGTCGCGGTTGCCCTCCTTCACGCCTATGCCAACCCTGTCCACGAAAAAATGCTCGGCGAACGTCTCAAGGACGTCGTCGCCCACGTCTCGCTGTCGCATGAGGTCAATCCCGAGGCGCGCGAATATGAGCGCACCTCGGCAACCGTGTTCAACGCGGCCGCCATGCCGATCGCGGTGGAATATCTGAGCGAGCTCGAGCAGCGCCTTCCGATCGGCCCCGGCTTGCAGGTGTTTCATTCCGCCGGCGCGATGATCCCGATCTCGGCGGTAAAGCGGCGGTCCCTGGTGATGGCGATGTCGGGCCCTGCGGCCGGTGTCTCGGCATCGGTCAGCATCGCGCGCCAGCTCGGCACGTCGCGCATGCTGACGTTCGACATGGGCGGCACCACCACCGACGTCTGCCTGATCGTCGACGGCCAGGCCGAGATGACCGATGGCCGCATGCTCGGCGACAAGCCGCTGCGCCAGCCGATGCTCGCGGTCCATTCGATCGGCGCGGGCGGCGGATCGATCGTGCGCAACGGCCCGGGCGGCCTGACGGTCGGCCCGGAGAGCGCCGGTTCCGAGCCAGGGCCGGCCTGCTACAGCCGCGGCGGCACAGAACCCACCATAACCGACGCCAATGCCGTGCTCGGCTATCTCAATCCCGAAACGAAACTCGGCGACCGGATCGGGATCGACATCGAGGCAGCCAAGCGCGTCATCGAACCGATTGCGCACGCCTTGGGGCTGAGCCTGACTGAAACCGCACTCGGCATCATCAAGGTTGCCAACGCGACGATGGCCCGCGCGCTTCGCCGCGTCACGGTCGAGCGCGGCATCGACGGGCGCGACTGCACGCTGCTCGCCTTCGGCGGCGGCGGCCCGATGCATGCCGCGGGCCTCGCCGATCTCTATGGGATTGCAGAGGTCGTCGTGCCCAGTGCATCGAGCGCGTTCTCGGCACTGGGCTGCCTCACCGCCGATTTCAGCTTCCTCCAGCAGCAGACCCTGCGCGCCGCCCTCGACGGCATCGATCTCACCCGCGTGTCGGAGCGGATTGGTGCGCTGATTGAGGATGCCTCGGGCCCGCTGATCGCCAACGGCGTTGCGAGGGCCGAGATCCAGGTCGAACTCGTCGCGCTGATGCGTTACGCCGCGCAGAACGACGCCATTCCGGTGCCCTTCACCTTGCCGCTCGATGTTATCAGGCTGAAGAAGGACTTTCTGACGCGGCACCACGAGCTGTTCGGTTATGCGACCGGCGAGCCCTGCGTCATCGAATCCGTGCGGGTCCAGGCCCGCCGGCCGTCAACGACCGTCGTGAGCCGGCCGGCGACTGCGGTGAGGGCGGTGTCCACCGGCAAGCGCATCTGCTCGTTCGACAGCTCGCATGAGACCGAGACCGCGATCATCGACCGCGCGTCGCTGACTGAAACGGTCAGCGGCCCCGCCATCATCGAAGACGCCTGGTCAACCGTGGTCGTGCCGCCCGGCTGGCAGGCGAAGCCGGATGAGGCCGGCAATCTCTTCCTGACGTGGAGGGCGGCATGAAGCTCGATCCGTTCGTCGTCGAGGTCATCAGGCACGGGCTTTCCGCCGCGGCCGAGGAGATGAGCCTGGTGATGACGCGCTCGGCGCGCTCGCCGCTGCTGCGCGAGGCAGGCGACCTGTCGTCCGCGATCACGGATGGCCGCGGCGGCCTGGTCGGGCAGGGCCGGGACATCCCGATCCATCTCGGCGCGATGGCCTACACAATTCCGGAACTGCTGAAAGTGGTGCCGCGCGAGAGCCTGAACGACGGCGATGTGCTGATCTACAACGTCGGCGCGCTCGGCGGCAATCATCTCAACGACGTCAAGGTGGTGCGGCCCGTCTTCGTCGACGGCGAGATCGTCGCGTTCGCGGTCAGCCTCGCGCACTGGCCCGATATCGGCGGCACCTGGCCCGGTAGCTATTTTGCAAAAGCCATCGACACGTTCCAGGAGGCGATGCGGATTCCGCCGGTGCTGATTGCGACCGCGGCCGGCGTCAATGCACCGATCGTGCAGCTGCTCAAAGCCAATGTTCGCGATCCAGACTCCTGCGAGGGCGATCTGCTCGCACAGATCGCGGCAACGAAAGCCGGCGAGCGTCGCATCGTCGAGCTCTGCCGCGAACACGGCAAGGCCGTCTTCACGGCGACCCAGTCCCGCCTGCACGATCTCTCCGAGATCGAGATGCGCGAGGCGATCCGCGCACTGCCGGACGGCGTCTACGAGGGCGAAGACTATCTCGACGACGGCAGCGTCAACAACGCGCCGGCGCGCATCCATGTGAAGATCACTATTCGCGGCGACGAGGCGACCTTCGATCTCTCCGGAAGCTGCGACCGCGTTTCGAATTTCTGCAACACGACGCCGTTCATGGCGCGCTCGGCGGTGGCCTATGCGGCGCGGATCATGAGCGGGCGTGACATGCACCAGAATGCGGGTGCGCTTCGGCCGCTGACCATCATCACGCGCCCGGGCTCGATCCTGGAGCCGGGATGGACCGCGTCGGTTGCCGCCGGCAACCACGAGACCTCGATGCGCATCGTCGATGCGATTTTTCGCGCGATGCAGGACACCATTCCCGAGCGCCTGTCGGCCGGCGGCGCGACCACCGCGGGCGTCCTGTTCTTCGCCGAACCGCGACAGAACGGTTCGTGGAAGATGCTGTACGAGGTCCACGGCGGCGGCGAAGGCGCGCGGCACGATCGGGCCGGCATCTCGGCGACGCGCGTGCATCTGTCCAACACCTCGAACACGCCGGTCGAGGTGATCGAAGCGAACTACGCGATCCGTCTCGAACAGCAGGCCATTCGCCGGCATTCCGGCGGCGCGGGCGCCCATCGCGGCGGTGACGGCTCCGTCCGCACCTACCGCATTCTCGCACCCTCGATGCATCTCACCACCTGCATCGAGCGCATGGTGATTGCGCCCTACGGCATGCAGGGCGGGGAGTCCGGCAAGGCATGCCGTATTTCACTGGTCCGGCAGGGCGCGAACGTCGCCATCGACGGCAAGTCGAACCTGGTGTTGCAGCAAGACGATCTCGTCACGATCGAGATGTGCGGCGGTGGCGGCTATGGCGCCGTAGCCGCGGAGTGAGGGGATTGCGATGAGCAGATTGCTGCGAACCGGGCTGAATGCGGGCGACAGCGCGCCAATGGCCGTCGTCGGCGGCGAGGGCATCTACTTTCATCTCGCGGACGGCCGCAGGCTCATCGACGGCAGCAACACCGGCGGCGGCCTTGGGCACCGGCATCCGGCGATGGTGGAGGCAATCCGCCGCGCGGCCGATACGCCTGTCGTGAACGAAGGGTGGACCTGGGTCGGCCGCGAGCAGGCTGCGGATGATCTGATGACCACCGCATTCAAGGGCGAGGAGGATTGGGTCGGAGCAGTGCGCTTCTGCATCAGTGGTAGCGAGGCCAACGACATGGCGCTGTCGCTCTGCCAGGCGCTGACACAGCGCTCTGCGCTGGCAACGCGCGAGCGCGCCTATCACGGCATCACCGGCCTCTCGCGCAGCATGACCGTGCAGCCGCAATGGCACGGCGGCCTCGCGGTGCATGCCGGCGGCTCGAAGCTCCCGGCGCCGATGGCACCCGTGCGGATTTTGCCGGCGCCGGACGGTGCGATCTATGGTGCGCCGGCCAACAATGCCCCGCCGAGCGAATATCTGGCGGATGCCACGCGTCTGCTTTCGGACACTGCGGCGACGCTCATCGACTACACCCAGGGCGGCATCTATTACGACGGCGCCTATCAGGACGAGGTGGCGCGCTGCGCGCGGCAGGCGGGCTCATACTGGATCGCGGACGAGGTCGTCACCGGCGCGGGCCGTGCCGGGCGCTGGTTCGCGTTTCAGGGCGCGACGAGCCGTCCCGATATCGTGACACTCGGAAAATCGCTCGGCGGCGGCGCGGCGGCGGTCGCGGCGGTCGTGGTGTCGAAAGACATCGTCGAGCGGCTCAAGGGCACCAGCTGGCAGAACTACGGCACGCTGCGAGGCCATCCGATCAGCATGGCCGCCGTCAGCGCCTATCTGAAGGTCGTCAGCGAAGAGAAGATCCTCGAGCATGTGAAGAGCCTCGAAAAGCTGTTCACCCGCCGCCTGCTCGCGATCGCGCAAAAACATCCGAGCGTGCAGCGCGTGGCAGGACAGGGACTGCACTGGACAGTGGAGCTGCACGGTCCGGATTGGCGCACCTGGCACGCCGACACCTCGGAGGTGCCGATCGCCTCGCGCGTCGCGGCGCGGGCGCTGGAGGCCGGCGCGGTGATCGGTACCAGCGGCGAGCAGACGTCGCTGTTCCTGGCGCCGCCGCTGGTGATCTCCGAGCATGAGGCCGAGTGGCTGCTGGATGCGCTCGACCACGGTCTCGATATTGCCGACGAGGA
This sequence comes from Bradyrhizobium cajani, assembly GCF_009759665.1. Lineage (GTDB taxonomy): Bacteria > Pseudomonadota > Alphaproteobacteria > Rhizobiales > Xanthobacteraceae > Bradyrhizobium > Bradyrhizobium cajani. Next base: position 536,940 of record NZ_WQNE01000001.1, on the reverse strand, counting down.
GCACGGGTGAGCGCCGATCACGCAACGCTCCTTCGATCGCGGGCCTGGCCGGCGGGCGAGCCTTGGCATCTCGCCATGCCGGAGGGTACGCTCTATGACGCACTCGCGCGAGCTGCGCGTGATCGCCCTGCGCACCCGGCAACCGTCTTCTACGGCGCGAGCCTGGGCTATGCCGAACTGCGCGACCGGGTCGACGCCATGGCCGGCTTCCTGCAAGGCGCTTGCGGTGTGGCGCGCGGTGACCGCGTGATGATCGCCCTTCAGAACTCGCCGCAATATGTCATCGCCTATTATGCGGTGATGCGGGCGGACGCCGTGATCGTGCCCGTCAATCCCATGAACAAGACCGCCGAGATCGCGCATCTCGCCGCCGATAGCGGCGCTCGGGTCGCGATCATCGGCAGCGAGCTGACCGATGTCTTTGCCCCGCTGGTGGGTGAGTCCATCACCCGCACGATCGTCGCGCAGTATCGCGACGAGGTTCCGGCCGCCACACCCTATGCGCTGCCGTCATGCGTGACCGAAGCGCCGTCGGAGGTGCCGCTTTTGGCGGGCTGGCATTCCTGGTCGTCGGTGATCGCGCAAGGCCTGCGCCCCAATGCGATGAGCGTTGGCCCAGATGATCTCATGATCCTGCCCTACACGTCGGGGACGACGGGCAAGCCCAAGGCGTGCATGCATACCCATCGCAGCGCGCTGTTCACCGCAGTCCTGCAAGCACGCTGGTACGGTCTCGGCGGCGACGACGTCATGACCGGATTCATGCCGCTGTTCCACGTCGCGGGCATGCAGGGCTCGATGAATGCTGCGATGGTCACTGGCGCCACGCTGCTGTTGATGGCGCGCTGGGACAGGGATCTGCTGCCCGATCTGTTCGAAAGCTATGGCGTGTCCTTCTGGAACGCAGCGCCGACCATGATTGGGGATGTGCTCGCAAGCGCCCGCTTCCGCGATAGATCCTTTGCGAAGCTCAAGGTTCTGACCGGCGGTGGTGCGGCGATGCCGACCGCGGTCGCCGAGCGGCTCAAGAGCCGTTTCGGCCTCGATTTCGTCGAAGGCTATGGCATGACCGAGACCATGTCGCCCACCCATCTCAATCCGATGGCGGCGCCGAAGCGGCAATGCCTCGGCATTGCCGTGCACGAGACCGATGCGCGGGTCGTCGATCCCGAGAGCCTGATCGAGCTCGACGACGACGTTGTCGGCGAGATCGTCGTGCACGGGCCGCAGGTGCTGCTGGGTTACTGGAACAAGCCCGACGCCAATGCCGAAGCGTTTGTCGAGCTTGGCGGAAAACGGTTCCTGCGCACGGGTGATCTCGGCTACCGCGATGCCGACGGCTATTTCTTCGCGGTCGACCGCCTCAAGCGGATGATCAATGTCAGCGGGTTCAAGGTGTGGCCGGCCGAGGTCGAGGCGGCGATGTACCAGAACCGCGCCATCCGGGAGTGCTGCATCGTCTCGGCGCCCGACAATTATCGCGGCGAAACCGTCAAGGCGCTGGTGGTTCTCGATGAGGCGGCGCGTGCAACGACCTCGCCGGATGACGTCGTGAGCTGGGCGCGCAGCGCGATGGCCAGCTACAAGGCGCCGCGCGCCGTCGTCTTCGTCGATGAGCTGCCGCGCACGGCGAGCAACAAGATCAATTGGCGGCTGTTGCAGGACGCCGAATGGGGGCGGACGGCATGAAAGCTGCTTGGCTGGAAAAATGGCGCGAGGCTGCGTTATGCTGCGTACGCCGACACGCCCTCGAAGCTGCGATCCCCAGCCTCACCAGGAAATCAGGAACTCGCTGATGCGTATCGTCAATGTCGCCGCCGCCCAGATGGGCCCGATCCAGAAGGCCGACAGCCGCGAGGCCGTGGTCAAGCGCATGATCGCGCTGATGGACGAAGCGAAGAAGAAAGGCGCCGATCTGATCGTCTATCCGGAACTCGCGCTGACGACGTTCTTCCCGCGCTGGTATTCGGAGGATCGGGCGGAGGCCGACATCTGGTTCGAGCGCGAGATGCCGAATGCCGCGACGAAGCCGCTGTTCGAACGTGCGGCGCAGCACCAGATGGCGATGAATTTCGGCTATGCGGAGCTGGCGCCCGACGGCCACCACTTCAACACCGCCATCCTGACCGACAAGTCCGGCAAGATTGTCGGGAAGTACCGCAAGGTCCATCTGCCGGGCCATGTGGAGTACGACACCAACCGCTCGCATCAGCACCTGGAAAAGCGCTATTTCGAGCCCGGCGATCTCGGCTTCAACGTCTGGCGCGAGCTGGGCGGCATCATCGGCATGGCCATCTGCAACGACCGCCGCTGGCCCGAGACCTATCGCGTGATGGGCTTGCAGGGTGTCGAGCTGGTGCTGATCGGCTACAATACGCCGTCCGTGAACGCAGAGAAGAGCGAGGAGGGCGTCGAGAAGCGCCTGTTTCACAATCGCCTCTCCGTGCAGGCCGGCGCCTACCAGAATTCGACCTGGGTTGTCGCAGTCGCCAAGGCCGGCGTCGAGGACGGGCATCCGCTGTTTGGCGGCAGCCTGATCGTCGATCCCGACGGCGAGATCGTGGCCGAAGCGAAGACGGAGGAGGACGAGCTTCTGGTTCATCCCTGCGATCTCGATGCCACCATCTTCGGCAAGACCACGATCTTCGATTTCGCCCGGCATCGCCGCATCGAGCATTACGGCCTGATCACCAGCCGCACCGGCGCCGTGCCGCCGCCGGAGAAGTGACGCTGATGGCTGACCGGAGCACATCGGGGATTTCCCTGCGCGAGCTCGATCCGCGCGATCGCTACAAGCTGCTCTGCGGCGTGATCGTGCCGCGGCCGATCGCGCTGGTGACGACGCTGGACGAGAACGGAGCGGTCAATGCCGCGCCCTTCAGCTTCTTTAACGTCTTCTCGGAAAGTCCGGCGCTGATCGTGCTCGGGCTCCAGCACAAGCCGGATCACAGTCCGAAGGACACAACCCGCAACATCCATCGCGATGGAGAATTCGTCGTTCACATGGTGGACGAGGCGCTGTCGGTGGCGATGAACGACTGCGCGGTCGATTTCCCTTCCGGCGACAGCGAGGTCGCGGCGACCGGGCTGGCCACGCTTCCCTCCGTCGACGTGAAGGTGCCGCGCTTGGCCGCGGCACCCTTTGCACTGGAATGCCGGCGCCATGTCGTCCTGACCTTCTCGCCCGATCGCGAGCTATTGGTCGGCGAGGTGCTCAGGGTTCATGCCCGCGCCGGCCTCGTCGACGAGGCCAATATGTATGTCGATCTCGACGCCTACCGGCCGATCGGCCGCATGTTCGGCAATCTCTACACGACGCAGCGGGACACGTTTGCGCTGGCGCGCGAGAGCCACGCGCAATGGCTTGCCCGGCAGGATGCCAAAGAACTGAAGGACGCCTAGTGAGCCGAGAACTGCACCGCACCCAGCGCCATGGTGACGGCCGCCTGCGTCGGGTCGATCACGGGAATGCCAAGCGCGTCTTCCAGCGGGCGGCGGTGCCGCGCCATGCCGGCGCAGCCCATCACGATGGCACGGGCGCCGTCCTCGTCGCGCAGCGCGCGGCCGATCTCGATCATCTTTGCCAGCGTGCCGTCGCCCGAGGCGGTTTCCGCCACGCTCATGTTGAGCGGCCGCTCGCCGGCCAGGCGTTCGGTCAGTCCCATCTGTCTGAGATAGCGCATGTGGCGCGGGATCGAGCGCTGCGCGATGGCGATGACGCCAAAGGTCTCGGCGCGGGCGAGCGCCGTCAGCACGCCGCACTCGGCGATGCCGAACACGGGGCGGTCGGTGCCTTCGCGGCAAACCTGAAGCCCGGGGTCGCTGTAGCAGGCGATGACGAAGGCCGCCGAGCTGTTGTCACCTTCAACCAGTCGGCGCAGCGGCATCGCGACGCCGTCGACATCGGCCTGGCTTTCAATTCCGAACGGACCTTCCGCCAGCGTCTGGCAGACCAGCTCCGGCCCGCCGTCGAAGCCGAGCGGCTTCAGCGCGTCCTCCAGCCCCTGCGTGACCGCGGGGTTGGAGTTTGGATTGACGACGAGAATGCGCGGCCGGGACATGATGGTTTTCCTGCAAAAGGGCGATCATTGAGCTTAGGCATATCATGGAGTGCCTCATGACTGAACCCATCTACGACCTGATCATTCGCGGCGGTCGCGTCGCCACCACGACCGACGTGTTCGAGGCCGACGTCGCCATTTCCGGTGAGACCATCGCGGCCGTCGGCCGTGGGCTTCCGCCGGCCAAGCGCGAGATCGATGCACGCGGAAAGCTGGTGCTGCCCGGCGGCGTCGACAGCCATGCCCATATCGAGCAATTGTCCGCCGCCGGCATCATGAACGCCGATACGTTCGAGAGCGCGACCGTCTCCGCGGCTTTCGGCGGCACGACCACGGTGATCCCGTTCGCCGCCCAGCATGTCGGCATGAAGCTGCCGCAGGTGGTGGCGGACTATCACGCGCTGGCGAAGAAAGGCGCCGTGATCGACTACGCATTTCACATGATCATCGCGGACGCCACCAAGGAGACGGTCGAGGAGCACATTCCCGCGCTTGTGAAGCAGGGGCATGCCTCGATCAAGATCTTCATGACCTATGACCGGCTCAAGGTCGACGACGAGCCGTTGCTCGACATCCTCCTCGCCGCGCGCCAGTCCGGTGCGATGTTGTGCGCCCATGCCGAGAATCACGGCATCATCGCCTGGATGGTGAAGCGGCTGCTCGCGCGGGGCTACACGATGCCGAAATACCACGCCGTCAGCCACGCCCGCGTCTCGGAGGCGGAGGCCTTCACGCGGCTGATCGGGATGGCGGCGCTGATCGACCAGCCCATCATGATCTTCCACGTCTCGACCGCCGAAGGCGCCAAGGTGATCCGCGACTCGCGCGGGCAGGGGCTGAAGGTCTTCGCCGAGACCTGTCCGCAATATCTGTTTCTCACCGCCGGCGATCTCGACAAGCCGGGCGCCGAGGGCGCCAAATGGATGTGCAGCCCGCCGCCGCGCACGCATTCCGACCAGGAGGCGTTGTGGCAGGCGCTGTCGCTCGGCGATCTCCAGACCATCTCGTCGGACCACGCGCCGTATCGCTACGACGAGACCGGCAAGCTGCGCGCCGGACCCAATCCGAACTTCAAGCAGGTGGCCAACGGACTGCCGGGGCTGGAGTTGCGGCTGCCGCTTCTGTTCGACGCGATGGTATCGAAGGGGCGGCTCGGTCTTGAAAAATTCGTCGAGCTGACCGCGACGGCGCCGGCCAAGATCTACAATCTGCATCCGCGCAAGGGCTCGATCGCGGTTGGCGCCGATGCCGATATCGCGATCTGGGACCCCAACCGCGAGGTCACGATATCGGACGAAATGATGCACGATCTCGCCGGCTATACGCCGTTCGCGGGCCGCAAGCTGAAGGGCTGGCCGGTTAACGTGCTCTCGCGCGGCCGGGTCATCATCGACGGTAACAAGTGTCTCGCTGACGCCGGCAGCGGCAAATTCCTCGCGCGCAGCGGCGGCGAGGCCGCGAAGCCGACCGGCCGGCTCGTCGCCGACATGGATCCGGAACGGAATTTTGGAGCAAAACTGTTGTGACGGTGGATCGCGCGCGATGAAGATCGTCATCTTCGGCGGCACAGGCTTTGTCGGCCTCAATCTCGCGGAGGTGCTGCTCGCGCGCGGCCATGAGGTGACGCTGCATGATCGCGCAGAGTTGCCGCCATCGGCGCGGCGAGCGCTGGCCGATCACGGAGCGCGGCTCAAGGTCGTACCGGGCGATATCACCGATGCCGCTGCGATCGACCTCCTCATCGCCGAGGGCTGCGACGCGATCGTGCTCGGCGCGGCGATCACCGCCGGCGAGGAACTCGAGCGGACGTCGACCGCGCACGTTCTTGAGATCAACGTGATGGCCCAGATCCCGGTCTTGCAAGCCGCGATCCGCCACGGCGTTCACCGCGTCGTCAATCTCTCGTCGGCGTCGGCCTATGGTGCCGCTGGGGGCCGCTATCCGGTGCTGGACGAGGAGACGCCCTGCGATCCCGTCTCCTTCTACGCCATCAGCAAATTCGCCTCGGAGCGATCTGTCGCTCGCCATGCCGAACTCTTTGGCGGCGATTTCCTCAGCGTCCGGCTGAGCGCCGTGTTCGGTCCGTGGGAACGGACCGGTTCTGTGCGCGACACGCCGAGCCTTCAGCTGCAGATTCTGGCTGCGTTCAGTCGCGGCGAGCCTGCGATCATGCCGGGGCCAGGCATGAAGGATTGGACCTACGCTCCGGACGCTGCTGAGGCCGTGGCGGTGTTGATCGAAGCCGAGCGGCCGCGTCACCGGCTCTACAACATCTCCTGCGGGGCGGCATGGTCCGCATTGCAATGGGGCGAGGCATTCGCGGCCCTGCATCCCGGCCTGCAATGCCGGCTGGCGGCGCCGGGCGAGACGACGTTCATCAAGCTGCACGGGCCGGATCGCGCGCCGCTGTCGGTGACGCGGATGGCGGACGAATTCGGTTGGCGCGCGCGGTTCGGCTGCGCCGAGTCCGCGGCTGCGATGAGCAGGTGGTGGATGCAGCACCGGGAGGCGATCTGACATGCGGCTGCAAGGGCGCACGGCCATCATCACCGGCGCAGGCTCCGGCATCGGCCGCGCCAGCGCAAAACTGTTCGCGGAGGAAGGCGCGCGTCTTGCCTTGGTCGATCGCGATGCCGCAGGCCTTCAGGACACGCTGAGCCTGGTCGGCGAGGCAACGACGCATGTCGGCGACGTCGGTGATGCCGGTTTCGCCGAGACCGTTGTCGGCGACGTCGTCGCGAGGCACGGCCGGCTCGACATTCTGATGACCGCGGCCGGCTTCTCCTGCGGCGGCACGGTGCTGACGACGAGTCCGGAGGATTGGGACGCGGTGTTCCGCGCCAATGTCGGCGGCACCTGGCTGTGGGCGCGGGCGGCGGTGCCGCAGATGCAGCGGCAGAACAGCGGCTCGATCATCACGCTGGCATCGCAGCTCGCGATTGCCGGCGGCAAGGGCAACAGTGCCTATATCGCGGCCAAGGGCGCGATCGTCAGCCTGACGCGGACGATGGCCGTGGACTTTGCCACCGACGGCATCCGCGTCAATGCGATCGCGCCTGGCGCGATCGACACGCCGATGCTGCGGCGCAGTTTTGCCCGTCACGCCAATTCGGATGAGGTCCGTGAAGCCTCCCGCAACCGTCATGCCATGAAGCGGTTCGGCGTGCCTGAGGAGATCGCGCAGACCGTGCTGCATCTCGCCAGCGATGCATCCTCATTCACGACCGGCACCGTGATGGTCGTCGACGGAGGCTGGCTCGCCGCATGAGTGATGCGCTGACACAGCTCGAAGCGGATATTCGCGCCGATCTCGCCAGGATCGCGCATCCGGGTGCCGCATGGCTCGAACCGAAGACGGGGCCGGATGGCAAGCCCGCGCTGGACGTTCTCATCGTCGGCGCAGGACAGTCCGGCGTTGCCATCGGGTTCGGTCTGATGCGCTCCCGCGTCAGCAACATCCTGCTGCTCGACAAGGCCGAGGAGGGGAAGGAGGGCCCGTGGCTCACCTATGCACGCATGCCGACGCTGCGTAGCCCGAAGGATTACACCGGTCCGGACCTCGATATCCCCAGCCTGACCTATCAGTCCTGGCACGAGGCGCGCTTCGGCACTGCGAGTTGGCGGACACTCGACCTGATCCCGCGCGGGCATTGGGCCGAGTATCTGCTCTGGCTCCGGCGTACGATCGGCTTGCCGGTGTGTAACAGCTGCGAGCTCTTGGAGATCGTGCCCGCGCCTGGCGGCTTGCTTGCCGCACGCGTGAAACGGGCCGACGCCGTCGAGACGCTCCATGCACGCAAGATCGTGCTGGCGACGGGGCAGGAGGGCATGGGCGGCTGGATGATCCCGGAGCCGCTGCGCGGTCTGCCGGCGAGTTCGGTCGCAACCGTCGCCGACGACATCGACTTCGACAGTCTGCGCGGCAAGCGTGTCGCCGTGATCGGTGCCGGCGCCTCCGCCTTCGACAATGCGGCCACGGCGCTTGAGGCGGGAGCCGCATGGGTATATCTGCTTTGCCGCCGCGCACAGATCCAGGTGATCCAGCCTTATCGCTGGCTTACCTTCCGCGGCTTCCTGCGTCATCTCAGCGATCTCGACGATGCCTGGCGCTGGCGCTTCATGCGCGCCATTCTCGAAATGCGCGAGGGGTTTCCGCAAGCAACCTACGACCGTTGCGCGCGCCACGCCAATTTCACCTTGCACGAGGGCGCGCCGGTCGAGGCGGCGCGCGAGACCGGCACAGCCATTGAACTGCAGACGCCGCGCGGCGCGCTCATGGCGGATTTCATGATCTGCGGCACCGGCATCGACATGAGCTTTGCCGACCGCGGCGAGTTGCGCGGATTTGCCGACAACATCGCGACCTGGGCCGACTGCTACCAGCCGCCGGAAGGCGAGCGTAACGCGCGGCTCGGCCGCTTTCCCTATCTCGCTGACGATTATGCTTTCACCGAGCGTGTGCCGGGCGAGACGCCATGGATCTCCAACATCCATCTGTTTGCCATCGCCTCGACCATGAGTTTCGGTCCGTCGGGATCGTCGATCAACGCGATGACCACCGCGGTCCCGAAGCTGGTCCACGGTCTGACCCGCGGTCTGTTCTGTGCCGATGTCGAGCGGCACTGGGCATCGCTCAGCGCCTATGACGTGCCGCAGGCCGTGGTCACGCGGCCGGCCCGAAACATGGGAGAAGCGCGATGATCATTCATGCGCCGCCGCGGCGAAGCGTCTCACGAGATTGGCGCGCAACTTGCTTGCTTCTTAACCTGCCTTGCTGGCGTTTCTTGTCGAAATTCAAGGGAAAAAGAATGCGTTTTGTGTCTTTCAGGCCGGCGTCCTGCGCGATCGCCGCTGTCGCACTTCTGTTCGCCGCCACCGCGCCCTCGCAGGCACAGACAAGGGCGGAAACGCTGCGCTATGTGACCGGCGCATCCGTCAACACGCTCGATCCCAACATCCCCGGCGCGACACGCGAGTCCTTCGCGCTGAGCATGAGCACCTACGATCGGCTGGTGGCGTTCGGCCGCAAGCAGCTCAACGGCAAATGGGTGTTTGATCTCGACAAGATCACGGGCGAATTGGCCGAGTCCTACGACGTCAGCCCAGACGGGCTGAAGATAACGTTCCGCCTGCGCAAGGACGCCAAGTTCCAGGATGGCTCGCCGGTCACCGCCGAGGACGTGAAATGGTCGCTCGATCGCTGCGTCACCGCGCCGATCCTCGGCAAGGCGCAGCTCTTGACGGGATCGCTGACCTCGGCCGATCAGTTCAAGGTGATCGATCCCCTGACCATCGAAGTGACGCTGCCGAAGCCCGACAAGCTCGCGCTGCCGAATTTGGCCACCGTCTACCCGATGATCATCAACTCGAAGGTCGCAAAGGCGCACGCGACGACTGATGATCCCTGGGCGACCGCTTGGCTCAAGGAGCACACCGCCGGCAGTGGCGCCTATGTGGTCGAGTCCTTCAAGCCGGGCGAGCAGGTCATCCTCAAGCGCGACGAGGCCTGGAACCGTGGTTCGCCCCAGAAGCCGGCGTTCTTCAAGCGCGTGATCGTGCAGTCGGTGCCGGAGCCGGCGACGCGCGCGAATCTCGTCGAGCGCGGCGATGCCGACATCGTCATCGATCTTCAGGCGAGTGACGTGCAGTCGCTCGAAGCCAAGGGCAAGCTCAAGGTGATCTCGACACCGCAATACAATGCGATCACCTATGTTTCGATGAACAACCAGATTCCGCCATTCGACAATGTCAACGTCCGCCGCGCGATCGCTTTTGCGCTGCCCTATGACGACATGTTCAAGGCCGCGCTGTTCGGCCGCGGAGCGCCGTTGTTCGGAGCGACCTGGCCCGACGGCAAGCCGTTGAACGGCACCTATCCGTTCCAGCAGCCGGTGAAGATCGATCTCGACAAGGCGCGGGAATATCTCAAGGCCGCCGGTCTCCCCGAGGGCTTCTCGACCACCTTCAGTTTCAACGTCGGTCAGGCCTCGACAGCGGAGCCGATGGCTGCCCTGGTGAAGGAATCGCTCGGCAAGATCGGTATCAAGGTCGACATCCAGAAGCTGCCGGATGCGCAGATGTCGACCCAGATCAACGAGAAGAAGCTGCCCTTCTTCACCGAGGGCATCGTCGCCTGGCTGCCCTCGACCGACTATTTCTACCGCAACTTCTACACCGGCAACCAACGCTGGAACTACAGCTCGACCAACAATTCCGAACTGGCCGCAATCGCGCAGGAGGCGCGCTTCGAGCCGGACAAGGCCAAGTACGAGGAAGACGGCCGCAAGCTCAACGCGATGCATGCCGACCTGATGCCGCAGATCATGTTGTGGCAGCCCAACCAGGACGCGGTGATGGTTCCGTCAATCGAGGGTTACACCTACGAGTTCCACCGCCAGGTCGATTATCGCGATGTCAGCCGCAAGTGACGCCGCCGGACAAGGGAGGCCTTGAAGGGTGATGACCGGTCTCGGTAGCACGATGGTGCGGGCGGGCAGGCGGCTTCTGTCGTCGCTGCCGGCGCTGTTTGGCGTGCTGGTCTTCACCTTTCTGTTGATGCGGGTCCTGCCGGGAGACCCTGCGGTGTTCTTCGCCTCGGGGCCCAACGCCGGCAAGGAGGAGATCGAGCAGATCCGCAAGCAGATGGGGCTCGACAGGTCGGTGCCGGAGCAGCTCGTCTACTATCTCTCCGATATCGGTCACGGCAATCTCGGCCGCTCCATGATGACGGGGCAGCCGGTTCTGAAGGATTTGCGCGAGCGGCTGCCGGCATCGCTCGAGCTCACCTTCACGGCGCTCCTGATCGCGCTGGTCGCGGCCGTGCCGCTCGGCGTGCTGGCGGCTCTGCGGCCGGGATCGATCGTCGATCACGGCGTACGGCTGTTTTGCGCGCTCGGCGTCTGTGTGCCGACCTTCGTCTCCGGCCTCCTGCTGATCTACGTCTTCTATTATCTGCTCGGGCTTGCGCCTGATCCGACCGGGCGGATCGACGTCTTCACCTCGCTGCCGCCGCAACGCACCGGTTTCCTGTCGATCGATTTTCTGTTGGGCGGCGACATCGACGGCTGGTGGGCGGCCTGCAAGCAATTGATCCTGCCGGCGGTGAGCATGGCCCTGTTCGTCATCGCGCCGTTGGCGCGGATCACCCGCGCCTCGATGCTGGTGTCGCTCGGCAGCGATTTCGTGCGCACCGCGCGCTCGGTCGGATTGTCCTGGCGCAAGGTTGTCGTCACCTATGCGTTGAGGAACGCGATCCTTCCCGTCATCACCATCGCCGGCATCGTGTTCTCCACCATGCTCGGCGCGAATGTGCTGGTCGAGAAGGTGTTCTCCTGGCCGGGCGTTGCCTCCTACGCGCTCGATGCGCTTCTGTCGTCCGACTATGCGCCGGTGCAGGGATTCGTGCTGCTGATGGCGAGCCTGTTCGTGCTGGTCAATCTGGCGGTCGATATCTGTTACGGCATCGCGGATCCCAGGGTATCGATCGAATGACCAGCGCGACCCTCCGCCATTCGGTCTGGATCCTGCGCGGCAATCCGCTCACCGGTGTCGCCGCGGCCGGCGTCCTGCTGTTCGTCCTGCTCGCAATCTTCGGGCCGTGGATCGTGCCCTACGATCCCATCGTCTCCAACGTCTCGGAGGCCTTGCAGCCGCCGAGCGCGGCGCACATCGCCGGCACGGATCAGCTCGGGCGCGACGTGTTCAGCCGGCTCGTCATCGCGGCACGACTCGATCTTGCCATCGCCGTCTCCGCGGTCGGCATTTCCTTCGTGATCGGGGCCGTCGTCGGCTCGTTCTGCGGCTATGCCGGCGGCCGGCTCGATCGCGCGGTCGGCCGCTTCGTCGACGTGATGATGGCCTTTCCGCTGTTCGTGCTGGCGATGGCGATGGTGGCGGCGCTTGGCAACCGGATCGAGAACATCGTGATCGCGACAGCGGTGATCAATCTTCCCTTCTACATCCGCTTCGCGCGGGCCGAGGTGAATGTCAGGCGCAACCTCGGCTGGGTCGAGGCCGCGCGCGCCTGCGGCGAGAGCCATTTCTCGGTGGTGCTGCGCTTCCTGCTGCCCAACATCCTGCCGGCGATGGCGGTGCAGATCTCGCTCAATCTCGGCTGGGCGATCTTGAATGCAGCCGGCCTGTCCTTCATCGGGCTCGGCGTCAAGCCGCCGACGCCGGAATGGGGCATCATGGTCGCGGAGGGCGCGCGCTTCATCTCGACCGGGCGGTGGTGGCTGGTGGCCTTTCCAGGCCTTGCGCTGATGATGGCGGTGCTATGCTTCAATCTCCTCGGTGACGGGATGCGGGACATTCTCGACCCCCGCATGCGCACATGAGCGAGGAATTGCTCAAGATCGACGATCTCCACGTCGCGTTTTCGACGCGGCGCGGCATGGTCGAAGCCGTGCGCGGCGTGACGCTCTCGGTCGAAAAGGGCGAGATGCTCGGCCTTGTCGGCGAGAGCGGCTCGGGCAAGTCGGTCACCGGTTTTGCGACGACGCGGCTGCTGGACGCGGCCGGGCGCGTCACGGGCGGCAAGATCCTGTTTCGCGGCCAGGACGTGACGAAGCTCAGGGGCGATGACCTCCGTCACCTCCAGGGCGCCGCGATGTCGATGATCTTCCAGAACCCGCGCGCGGCGCTCAATCCGATCCGGGCGATCGGCCTCCAGATCGCGGATGCGATCCTCACCCACAAGCGGATATCGAAGGACGCGGCGCGTGCGGAGGCGCTGGACTTGCTGCGCGCCGTTCAGATCCGCGATCCCCAAACGCGGATGAATGCCTATCCGCACGAGCTCTCCGGCGGCATGTGCCAGCGCGTCATGATCGCGATCGCGATCTCCTGCAATCCCGCGCTCCTGATTGCCGACGAGCCGACCACCGGGCTCGACGTCACCACGCAGAAGGTGGTGATGGACCTGCTGGCTGATATCGCGGCCGCGCGCGGCATGGCGACGATCCTGATCACCCACGACCTCGGGCTTGCCGCGCGCTATTGCCGCCGCATCGCGGTGATGGAACGCGGCCGCATCGTCGAGGAGGCGAGTCCCGGAACTCTATTCCGTGCACCGCAGCACGCCTATACCAGGCGCCTGGTTGCGGCATCGCCGACGGCGACCTCGCGGATCGAGGATCTCGTGACGGAGGAGGAGAGGGAAGGCTACGCGGCGGTTGCCAGCAAGCCCAGGCCGGAGCTCGCGCATGGCACGCCGCCGCTGCTGGAAGTGCGAAAACTGGCAAAGCGCTTCGACCAGGGCTCCGCGGCAGTGGCCGATTTCTCCATGACGATGACCGGCGGCGAGAGCGTCGGGCTCGTCGGCGAATCCGGATCGGGCAAGAGCACGACGTCGCGGATGATCTGCCGTCTCATCGACCCGAGTGAGGGCGACATCGTGTTCGACGGGCAGTCGATCGGTCATGTGCCGGCACGCGAGTTTCACCGCTCGCGCCTGCGCAGGGACATTCAAATGGTCTTCCAGGACCCGAACGAGAGCCTCAACCCGCGCTTCACCGCCTTCGACTGTATCGCCCATCCCTTGATGAGGCTCGACGGTATGCGCGCAGGCGAGGTGTTGCGGCAGCGGGTGGAGGAGTGCGCGGAGCGTGTAGGCTTGCCGCTGGACCTGCTGCCGCGTTTTCCGCATCAACTCTCAGGTGGTCAGAAAGCCCGTGTCGGGATCGCTCGTGCCATCGCCTGCCGGCCTCGGCTCCTGGTGCTGGACGAGCCGACGGCCGCGCTCGATGTCTCTGTGCAGGCTGTGGTGCTGCAACTGCTTGACCGCCTCCGGCGCGAGCACGACATCGCGCTGCTGTTCGTCAGCCACGATCTCAACGTGGTGCGCATGCTCTGCGACCGCACCATCGTCCTGCGCAACGGCGGCATCGTGGAGCAGGGGGAAAGCCGGGCCTTGTTCGATGACCCGAAGACCGACTACACGCGCAAGCTGGTCGAGGCGATCCCTCATATCGAGACGGAGCCCGCGCTTCTGGGCACCGCCTGAAGTGTGATGCGCGTCGCGGTCGCGGACGTGCTGAAGGTCTGCGTTAGCGGAGTCAGACGGGTGCCCTGTGGGATTGGTAGATGGCGAGAGGCGCACGTGACGAAATGGGACCGGTCGACGCATCTGTCTGCTTGCGTCAATTCGCACCTGCAGCGGCGCGCCGGTTCGCTGCTCAGATTTGCTACACGTCGATATGAATTGCGGCAGTCTTCGCTGCAACAACGCGCTTGACAACGTGGCCGATCTCAACGACCGTATTCGCGAGCGTAGGGCAGACTGGCCCACCAACGCGATAAGTTCAACCATTTCCAACGCCACGCGATTGCGTGTTCGGTTGGCGGCGAGGGCGCCCTCGGCTTAACGGCCGGCGGGCGCTTTTTTGTTTTTGGATCGAGTGATGACGCGAAAGCAGTATCGGATCGGCGTGATGTTTTCGACGACGGGCTCCTACAGCGTCGTCGCGCGCTCGATCCTCAACGGCGCGATGCTCGCATTCCAGGAAGTCAATGCGAGCCAGGGCGACGTCGCGCTGGAGCCGGTCGTGGTCAACCCGTCGGGCGATCTCGCGCGCTACCGTGCGCTCAGCCTCGAACTCCTGCGTTCGGGCATCCGGCAGGTGGTCGGCTGTTACACGTCCTCGAGCCGCAAGGAAGTGATCCCCTGCTTCGAGAAGTTCGACGGACTGTTGTGGTATCCGTCTCACTACGAGGGCTTCGAGAGCTCCGATAACGTCATCTACACCGGTGCTGCACCAAACCAGCATGTGCTGCCGCTCGTCGACTATCTGGCGTCCCGCGTTGGCAAGCGCGCCTTCTGCGTCGGCTCGAACTACATCTGGGCCTGGGAGAACAACCGCATTTTCCGGGAGGCGCTGACCGCGCGCGGCGGCACCGTGCTCGCCGAGCGCTATCTCTCGGTTGGCGATACCGAGGTCGACCAGGTGATCGCGGCAATCATCGATCACCGGCCCGACTTCGTCTTCAACAACCTGATCGGGACCAGTGCCTATGCCTTCTTCCGCGCGTTCCGGGCGGCCTGCCGCGTTCGCGGCATCGACCAGGCCGCCGAAATTCCGGTCGCGAGCTGCACCTTGTCGGAACCGGAATTGCCGGAAATCGGTCCGGACGCAGTCGACGGACATCTATCCTCGAGCGTCTACTTCTCCTCCCTGAACTCGCCCGAAAATGGCGCCTTTATCCGCGCCTACGCGACGTCCTTTCCGGATGGACCGGTCACGTCGGCCGATGCCGAATCCTCCTACATCGCCGTCAAGCTGCTCGCGGCGGCGTTGTCGCAGGCCGGGACTGACGACGCGCGCACGGTGCGCGCGGCCGTGGCCGATCAGCGGCTGCGCGCGCCGCAAGGGGACGTCCGTATCGACCGGCAGACCTTTCACGCCTGGCTCACGCCGCGGATCGGCCGCTCGATGGCCAACGGGCAGTTCGAGGTGCTGCTCGAATCCCGCGAGCCGATCGCGCCGGATCCATATCTCGTCCAGTCGTCGCCGCGCTTTGCCAGCGCAATGCGCTCTCCGCTGTTGAAAGTGGTGCAATCATGAGCTCTCGACTGCTACAGAACTTCAAGGGCGGCCGGGCCATCGTCGTCACCCGGCGAGGCGGATGGGAGAGCACGCTCGAATCGACACTCGCCAAGCTCGGCGTCTCGACCGAATATCCGGAGATCATCGACGGCCGCGCGCAGATCGAAATTGCGAGCCTTCAGGCTGATCGCGACATCCTGTTCGTCGACGGCGATCTGGAAGGCGCCGTCGCGATCGAGGTCAACCCGGCCTCGCGGCTGCCGCCGGTGCCGGTGATCGGCCTCGTCGGCGTCGAGGCGCCGAGCCGGCTCAAGGCGCTGGTCAATCTCGGGGCGACCTCGTTCCTGCGCAAACCGGTACATGGCGGCGCGGTCTACACGTCGCTCTTCATGGGCATCAACCAGTTCCTGTTGCGCGCCGAAATGAGCGAGCGCCTCCAGGGCCTCGAGGAGCGCCGCCGCGGCCGCCGCGCGGTGATCCGGGCGGTCATCCTGCTGATGCAGCAGGACGGCCTCGACGAGGAAGGTGCCTATTCCCAGCTCCGTCGCGACAGCATGCGCGCGCGGCAGAACATGGAACTCTATTGCGAGGAGTTTCTGAGCAAGCGGGCGAAGCCGCCCGACACGTCCGGCCGCACGACCGGCATCACGCTGCAAGGCGGCAACAAGCAGGCCATCTAGGAGAAGCAAAATGAGCAAGTCTGTATTGCGGGGGCTGCGCGCCGCAGCCCTCACGGGGACGCTTGTCCTCGGATCACCCCTTGGATCACAATTGGCGCTCGCGGCGGAAAACCCGATCAAGCTCGGCGTGCTGGAGGATCAGTCCGGCGACTTCGCCGCGGCCACCATCGGCAAGGTCCACGCCATCCAGCTCGCGGCCGACGAGATCAACAAGGCCGGCGGCATCATGGGCCGGCCGCTGGAGCTCGTTGCTTACGACACCCAGTCCGACAACACCCGCTACCAGGAGTTCATGCGCCGTGTGCTCCAGCGCGACAAGGTCGACGTCGTGTTCGCGGGCTTCTCCTCGGCCTCGCGCGAGGCGTACCGCCCGATCGTCGACCAGTTCAACGGCTTCGCCTTCTACAACAACCAGTACGAAGGCGGCGTCTGCGACGGCCACATGATCGTCACCGGCGCCGTGCCGGAGCAGCAGTTCTCGACGCTCATCCCCTACATGATGGAGAAGTACGGCAAGAACGTCTACACGCTCGCCGCCGACTACAATTTCGGCCAGATCTCGGCGGAATGGGTGCGCAAGATCGTCAAGGAGAACGGCGGCAAGATGGCCGGCGAGGAGTTCATCCCGCTCGGCGTGTCGCAGTTCTCGCAAAGCATCCAGAACATCCAGAAGGCCAAGCCCGACTTCGTGGTGACGCTGCTGGTCGGCACCGCGCAGGCCTCCTATTACGAGCAGGCGGCCTCCGCCAACGTCAACCTGCCGATGGCGTCCTCGGTCAACGTCGGACAGGGTTACGAGCACAAGCGCTTCAAGCCGCCGAGCCTGAAGGACATGTACGTCACCACCAACTACATCGAGGAGATCGACTCGCCCAAGAGCAAGGAATTCTACGCCAAGTTCAAGGCGAAGTTCCCGAGCGAGCCCTATGTGAACCAGGAGGCGGAGAACTCCTATCTCGCGGTCTATCTCTACAAGCAGATGGTGGAGCGCGCGAAGTCGACCAAGCGGGAGGAGATCCGCAAGGTGATCGCGCTGGGCGACGTCTGCATGGACGCGCCGGAGGGCAAGGTCTGCATCGACCCGAAGAGCCAGCACATGTCGCACACGATCTATCTCGCCAAGGTCGGTGCCGATCACTCGATCTCCTTCCCGAAAACCTGGGAAGACATCAAGCCGTACTGGCTGGGTGAAGCCGGCTGCGATCTCACCAAGAAAGATCCGATGGCCCAATATACGCCATCGAATCCCCCGCCGAAACCCTGACCGGCGGCTGATCGCCCCGGCGCTCGCGGCGCGCCGGGGCGGTCACGGACACCTGCGGCGGCGACGTCGCGTCTCCCTCCATCCTGGTTGATTCATGGACATCGCGACCCACGTATTCTCGGCGCTCTATCAATTCGGCGACGCCTTCGCCTTCCTGGTGCTCTCGGCCTGCGGGCTGGCGGTGATCTTCGGCATGATGGGCGTGATCAATCTCGCCCATGGCGAGTTCATCATGTGCGGCGCCTATGTCACCGCCGCGACTGTGCATGCCGGCCTGCCGCTGCCACTGGGAATACTTGCCGGCACCCTCGTGTCGGCGCTGGTCGGCGTCGTGGTGGAGCTCGCGGTGATCCGCCATCTCTACGACCGCCCGCTCGACACCATCGTCGCCACCTGGGGGCTCAGCCTGATCGCAACGCAGGGCACGCTGATCATGGTGGGCTCGACCATGGCAGGCGTCGGCACGCCGTTCGGCAGTTTCCAGGTCGGCGACTACTCATATTCGATCTATCGCATCGTGCTGTTCTGTGCCGCGCTCGGCGTGCTGGCGGGGCTCTATGCGCTGTTCAACTGGACGCGCTTCGGCGTGCTGGCACGCGCCACCATCCAGGTGCCGCACATGGCGGCGGCGCTCGGTGTCGATACGCGCCTGATCTACAGCCTCACCTTTGCCTGTGGCGCAGGGCTGGCCGGCCTCGCCGGCGGCCTCTACGCGCCGACCATGACGCTGGTGCCGACCATGGGGGCAACCTTCATCATGGAAGCGTTCGTCACCGTCGTCATCGGCGGCGCCGACGTTTTCCTCGGCACGGCGCCGGCCGGCGGCGTGCTCGCTGTGGTGAAGTCGGTGATGACGTCCTGGCAGGGGCAGTTGTTCGGCCAGATCGGCCTGCTGGTCGCCGTCATCATCGTCGTCCGGGTGCTGCCGAAAGGCATTTCCGGCTTCGTGCTGCGCGAGCGCACCTGACGGAGTGATGGCGGTGACCGGTCTGCTCGCAATGTTTCGCCGTCTCGAAGGCCCGCAGACCGTCGGTCGCGGTCCGGCCTTCTGGGGCCTGTTCGCCGTGGTGCTCGCTGTCGCACTCGCTTATCCGCTGTTCAGCGACGGCTACACGGTTGGCAACACCGTCTACTTCTTCGTCTGGGTGTTCATCGCGCTCAGCCTGTGCCTGATCTGGGGCTATGGCGGCTCGCTCTCCTTCGGCCAGACCGCCTTCTTCGGAATCGCAGGCTATGGCTACGGCATCCTCACCATCAATTTCGGCTCGGCCTATGGTTTTACGCTGATCGCGCTCGTGGCCGCAGTCGCAATCGCGGCGCTGTTCGCGGTCCTGCTCGGCTATTTCATGTTCTTCGGCCGCATCGCCGGCGTCTTCCTCGGCATCGTCACGCTCGCCGTCACCTTGATGCTGGAGCGCTTCATGGCGCAGACGGCGGGGCCGGAGTGGCACATCGGAGTTGCACGGCTCAACGGCTTCAACGGCATGAGCGCGATGCCGCCTCTGACCATCCCCTGGCCGGGTGAGCCGATCGTGCTGTTCGCCGATGTCGGGCTCTACTACCTCGTGCTCGGCCTTCTGGTCTTCGTCTATCTGGCCTTGCGCATCCTGATGAACTCGTCGTTCGGCAACGTCATCGTCGCGATCCGCGAGAACCCGGAGCGGGCGGAGATGCTGGGTTACGACGTGCGCAAATATCAGCTCATCACCTTCGTCATCGGCGCCGTGCTCGCGGGTCTGTCCGGGGTGCTCTACACGGTGTGGGGACAGTACATCACCCCGTCGAGTATGGGCATGACGGCGGCGGCGCTGCCGCTGATCTGGGTCGCGGTCGGCGGCCGCAGCGATCTGACGTCGACCGTGGTCGGCACACTGGTGGTGCTGGCCGCGTTCCAGGCGCTCACGATCTACGGCAGCCAGTATGCGCTCGTCTTCATGGGCGTGCTGCTCGTGCTCACGGTCCTGATCGCGCCCAACGGCCTCGTGCTCGGGGTGATGAACTGGCTCGGTCGCCTCGCCACCCGCTTCACGCAGAGGGCGGGCTGATGTCGCTACTGGAGCTGCGCGAGCTGAACAAGCATTTTGGCGGGCTGCACGTCACCAACGGCGTGAACCTCACGCTCAATCCCGGCGAGATTCATTGCCTGATCGGTCCGAACGGTGCCGGCAAGAGCACGCTGTTCCGCCTGATCCTGGGTGAGCATCATCCGGGCAGCGGCGACATTCTCTTCGCCGGAGAGAACATCACGACGCTAAAGTCCTTTGCGCGGATTCATCGGGGCCTGTCGGTCAAGTTCCAGGTGCCGGGAGTCTTCAAGGGGCTGTCCGTCCGCCAGAACCTCGAGATTGCACTCCAGAGCCGGCATCGCGGCGTCGAGCTTGAAGCCGAGATCGGCCGGCTGCTCGACTTCCTTGGCCTCGAATCCGAACAGGCGCAGACGGCGGGAAATCTCAGCCACGGCCAGAAGCAATGGCTGGAGATCGGCATGGCGATCAGCCTGAAGCCGCGCCTGCTGCTGCTGGACGAGCCGACCGCCGGCATGTCGCCGGAGGAAACCCACATGACCGGCGAGATGGTGCAGCGGCTCAACGCCGATGGCATGACCGTGCTGGCGATCGAGCACGACATGGCCTTCGTGCGCCAGGTCGCTCAGCGCGTCACCGTGCTGCATCTCGGCCAGGTCTTTGCCCAGGGATCGATCGACGAGATCGTGGCCGACGAGCGTGTCGCGGCGATCTATCTGGGACAGGCCCATGCTTGATATGCCGCGCAAGGAAGTGATCCTTTCGACGCTGGCCCTGCGTGCCGGTTATGGTGGCAAGCCGGTGCTCCAGGGCCTCGAGATCGAGGTGCGGGAAGGCGAGATCGTCGCCGTCATCGGACGCAACGGTGTCGGCAAGTCGACGCTGATGAAGAGCCTGATCGGGCTGGTGCCGGCGATGAGCGGCTCGATCGTCTATCGCGGCGAGGCGGTGGAATCGCTCCCGGCCCACAAGCGGGCGCGTCTCGGCATGGGCTATGTGCCGCAGGGGCGCGACGTGTTTCCGCGCCTGACCGTCGGCGAAAACGTCGCGGTCGGCGCCGCCATCAAGGGCGGCGGCATTCCCGAGGCGGGCCGGCGCAAGATCGTCGAGGCCTTTCCGATCCTGGCCGAGCGCTGGGATCAGCGCGCCGGTACCATGTCCGGCGGCCAGCAGCAGCAGCTCGCGATCGGACGCGTCCTGATCGCCGACCCCAATCTCATCCTGCTCGACGAGCCATCGGAAGGCATCCAGCCCAACATCGTCCAGGACATCGCGCGCAACATGGTCGAGCTCAATCGCAGGACCGGCGTGACCATCATCCTGGTCGAGCAGAATCTGGACATGATCCGCGCCATGGCACAGCGCTGCTACGTCATGGACAAGGGCCGCATCGTCGCAAGTCTCGATCGCGCGGCGCTCGACAACGAGGCGGAGATGCGTCGCCATCTGGCAGTTTAAAAAAACGACGCCCCAACCAAGGAGAACAGCAATGGCCTGGCAGAACGAATCCATCATGGCGCGCAAGGGCGTCGCAAAGGGGGAGCGTGGCAAGCAGCACACCATCACGGAGAGCGAACAGGGCAAGTATCACTATGTCTACGGTCCCTATGTGAAGCCGGTGCTGACGGTCGATCCCGGCGCGGTCGTCTCCGCTGAGACGCATGACGCGTTCGAAGGCGCCATCAAGAAGGAGACCGATAGTCCGTCGAAGATCCTCAACTTCCCGTTCCTCAATCCGCAGAACGGGCCGATCCACGTCAACGGCGCCGAGAAGGGCGATACGCTCGCGGTCTATATCGAGAACATCGTGCCGCGCGGTCCGCAGCCATGCGGTACCACCGTGGTCATGCCGGACTTCGGCGGCCTGGTCTCGACCGGTCAAACCGCGCTGCTCAATCCGGCGCTGCCTGAGCGGGTCAAGAAGCTCGAGATCGACGCCAAGACCGGGACCAAATGGAACGACAAGATCACGCTGCCCTATGAGCCGTTCATCGGCACCATCGGCACCTCGCCGGAGATCGAGGCGATCTCCTCGCTGGTCCCGGACTATTACGGCGGCAACATGGATCTGCCGGACGTCGGTGTCGGCGCCATCATCTACCTGCCGGTCAACACCAAGGGGGGGCTGCTGTATCTCGGCGACTGTCATGCCGCGCAGGGCGACGGCGAACTCTGCGGCGTTGCCATCGAGCATCCGACCGTGACCACGGTGCAGGTCGATCTGATCAAGGGCTGGACCATCGCCTGGCCGCGGCTCGAGACCCGCGATTTCATCATGACCATCGGCTCGGCGCGGCCGATGGAGGATGCGGCCCGCATTGCCTATCGCGAACTCTGCCGCTGGATGGCGGCCGATTACGGCTTCGAGGAGATCGACGCCTACATGCTCCTGACCCAGGCTGGCCGTATCCGCCTCGGCAACATGGTCGATCCAAAATATACGCTCGGTGCCTCCATCAAGAAATCCTATCTCGCTTGAGGCCGGTCGGATCATGCCCACCATCCACAAGGTCGCCGCCGTCCAGTTCGAGCCGACCATGTTCGAGAAGGAGCGCAATGTCGCGCGCCTGCTCGAGCTCTGCGAGCAAGCGGCGGCGGCCGGTGCAAAGCTCATCGTCACCCCGGAAATGGGCACGACGGGCTATTGCTGGTTCGACCGCGCCGAGGTCGCCCCGTTCGTCGAGGCGATCCCGGGGCCGACCACCAGCAGTTTCGCGGCGCTGGCGCGCAGGCATGATTGCTACATCGTCGTCGGCATGCCGGAGGTCGACGAGGACGGCATCTATTTCAATACCGCCGTTCTGATCGGGCCCGACGGCATCGTCGGTCGTCACCGCAAGACGCATCCCTACATTTCCGAGCCGAAATGGGCGGCGGCCGGCGATCTGCACAATCAGGTGTTCGAGACGCCGATCGGGCGCATCGCGCTTCTGATCTGCATGGACATCCATTTCGTGGAGACCGCGCGGCTGATGGCGCTGGGCGGCGCGGACGTCATCTGCCACATCTCGAACTGGCTAGCTGAGCGCACACCAGCGCCTTACTGGATCAGCCGCGCTTTCGAGAACAGCTGCTATGTCATCGAGAGCAATCGATGGGGGCTCGAGCGTACCGTGCAGTTCAGTGGCGGAAGCTGCGTGATCGCACCGGACGGGCTGGTGACGGCCGTGCTCGACAAGGGCGATGGCATCGTCCTGTCCGAGATCGACCTCGAAGCCGCGCGCGCGCGGCGCGTGCTTGGCGAAACCGTATTCGCGCAGCGGCGGCCAGAACTCTATCCGGAGCTGCTCACCGATACCTTCAGCTGGAATCCGCGGGACTTCTTCGGCCTCTATGGCCACGAGCCCTGGCCGGCCGGAAAGACGTCGCGGGTCAGTGTCGCGCAATTCTCGCCCGGCGATGACATCAGTCGGAATCTGAAGGAGATCGCGGCGCTCGCGCACAAGGCGAGGGCCGAGGGCGCGGAACTCGTCGTGTTTCCGGAGCTGGCCCTGACGGGACTTGCCGATCCCGCGACATCAGCGCAACCGATACCGGGGCCGGCGACCGACAGTCTTGGCAAGCTTGCGGAGGACCTCGACCTCTATCTGGTCTGCGGCCTCGCCGAGCGCGACGGCGATCTGGTCTACAACAGCGCTTGCCTTGTCGCGCCAGATGGAGACATCTCGGTCTATCGCAAGACGCATCTCGCAGCCGACGAGCGAAACTGGGCGACGGCCGGTGACGGCTGGACCGTCGTCGACACGCCGATCGGCCGCATTGGACTGTTGATCGGTCACGACGCGTCCTTCCCGGAAACGGGCCGCGTGCTGGCGCTGCGTGGTTGCGATCTCATCGCGTGTCCCGCCGCGATCAAGGGGCGCTTCAGTTCGTCGCATGCCGGCACGGAAGTCCGGCAGCCAAAACCGATTCCGATCGGCCCGGATCCGCATCACTGGCATCATTTCCGCGTTCGGGCAGGGGAGAACAACCTGTTCTTCGCCTTCGCCAATGTCGTCGATCCCGAACGCGGCTATCCCGGGTTGAGCGGTGTGTTCGGCCCTGATACGTTCGAGTTTCCGCGGCGGGAAGCGATCGCGGCTGGCGGCACGGGCCTTGCGACCGCGCGCGTCGATACCACCAACCTCGACAGCGTCTATCCGACCAACGTCGTGCGGCGGAAGGATCTGGTGTCGATGCGAATGCCGCACAGCTATCGTGGATTGGTCCGCGCGACGGCCGACAATTACTGAACCAACAAAAGGAAACAGGCCATGGATCTGGGACTCAAGGGCGCCAAGGTTCTCGTCACGGGAAGCACCAAGGGCATCGGCCGCGCGATCGCCGAGACATTTGCGGCTGAAGGGGCCGATGTCGGTGTGTGCTCGCGCAATCTGGCGGAAGTCGAGAGCACGGTTGCTACGCTCAAGTCCAGAGGCGTTGCGGCCTATGGAGGTGCGGTCGACGTTGCCGACGCGGCCGCACTGAAGGCCTGGGTCGGGGATATGGCACAGAAGCTCGGCGGCATCGATGTCGTCGTCGCCAATGTTAGCGCGCTCGCCATCGGCCAGGACGACGAGAGCTGGGAGAAGGAGTTTTCGACCGACATGATGGGCACGGTCCGGCTGGTGAATGCGGCCATGCCTTATCTTGAGAAGAGCGAGGCCGGCGCGATCGTCGCCATCTCCAGCGTCTCCGGGCGCGAGGTCGATTTTGCAGCCGGCCCCTACGGCACCTTCAAGGCGGCGATCATCCACTACACCCAGGGCCTCGCCAATCAACTGGCGGGGAAGGGCATTCGCGCCAACACGGTCTCGCCGGGCAACACCTATTTCGAGGGTGGGGTGTGGAACAAGATCAAGGACAACAATCCCGAGCTCTACAAAACCGCGCTGGCGCTCAATCCGACGGGGCGGATGGGCACGCCGCAGGAAATGGCCAACGCGGCGGTGTTTCTCGCGAGCCGTGCGGCGAGCTTCATCACCGGGACGAACCTCGTTGTCGATGGCGCATTGACGCGCGGCGTGCAGTTCTAAAGCGCGATGATTTTCGGTGGAGGCGATGCGTGCCCAGGTTCACCTGTCCCCGCCGGGGAGAGGTCGACAACCGACCGAGCGTAGTTTGAGACGGAGCAACGACAACCGGGGCGATGATGCCATCATGCCCCTGTTTTGCCCGACGTGTCAAAGCCATCCGCGGCGTAGATTTTTCCTTCAGAAATTTGCCTTTGCGAACAAGGGCATTCTACTGTGCATGGGGTTGTTTTCGCGTTTTTAATCCAGCAACCGGCGAGCGGCATCGACCAGGCGTCCGTCAGGGCACGAACAGCTCGCGGGAATTGCGCTGCCAATAGCCGCCATGCAGGAACACCGATGCAAAGAGATTAACCGATCGAAATCGCGTTATCATCCATTTTCCACCGCCCCATGATGGATCGCGTGAGATTTGAGCTGCCTAGATGTGGATCGCGTGGCCGAGTGCCCTGAACGCGGCTTCCTGAATAGCCTCGCCCAGCGTGGGATGCGCGTGGATCGTGCCGGCGACATCCTGCAAGACCGAGCCCATCTCGATCGCCAGGCCGAATGCGGCAGAAAGCTCCGAAACGCCCTGTCCAACCGCCTGCATCCCGATCACGCGTTGATTGTCGGCCCTCGCCACGACGCGTACAAAGCCAGGCTCGCCATGGCGCGTCATTGCACGGCCGTTGGCGACAAACGGAAACTGTCCCACCTTGATGTTGAGTCCGCGTTGACGCGCCTCGTTCGGCGACAGGCCGACGGAGACGATCTCCGGATCGGTGAAGCAGATCGCCGGAATGCAGCGCTCATCCCAGGCGCGCGGCAGACCGGCGGCAATTTCCGCCACCATCTCGCCCTGCGCCATGGCGCGATGGGCCAGCATCGGCTCTCCCGTAACGTCGCCGATGGCGTAGATGCCGCGCATCGAGGTCTCGCAGCGCTGGCCAATCCGGATGAACTGGTCGTCCATGTCGAGGACGAGCTGCTCGAGGCCCAGCTCGGCCGTCACCGGCTGGCGTCCGACCGTGACGAGGATCTTGTCGGCCGGCAGGCTGCGCTCCCGGCCATCGGCCGTCTCGACGCGCAATCCGTCGCCTCGGGCGGTCGGGCCCAGTGCGCGGGCGCCGCTCAGCACCTCGACGCCGAGCGCGGCCAGGCGTCCGGTGATCGGAGCCGTCAACTCGGCGTCGTAGAGCGGCAGGATGCTGTCCTGCGCCTCCACCACGCAGACCTTGCTGCCGAGCTTGGCGAACGCCGTCCCGAGTTCGAGCCCGATATAGCCGCCACCGACGACGACGAAGGACTTCGGCACTTCGGTGAGCGACAGCGCTCCGGTCGAAGAGATGACGTTGCCGCCGAACGGCAGCAACGGCAGTTCGACTGGAGCCGAGCCGGTCGCGATCACCACCGTCTCGGCCTTGATCGTCTTCGGACCGGTCTCGGTCTCGACGACGATCGTCTTGCCGTCGCGGAAACGCGCGTGGCCCTGCACGATCTTGACCTTGGCCTTGCGCAGCAGCGCGGCGACGCCGTTGTTCAGCCGATGGACGATACCGTCCTTCCAGGCAATCGCCTGTTTGAAGTCCAGCGCGGGTTGCGCCGCCGACAGGCCGAACGGCGTCTTGCCGCTCGCCGCATCGACCAGTTTCTCGAATTCCTCGGCGACATGAATCATGGCCTTTGAAGGAATGCAGCCGACATTGAGGCAGCTGCCACCCAGTTTGCCGCGTTCGACGAGGACGGTGTCGAGGCCGAGCTGGCCAGCGCGGATCGCGCACACATAGCCGCCCGGCCCGGCGCCGATGACGACAAGCTGACAGGTGATCTCGGTCATTGCTGCTTCCTGCTTCCGCCCTTAGGGATCGACGAAGATCGTTGCCGGATTCTCCAGCAGCTCCTTGAGCCGTTGCACGAAGACGGCAGCGTCCCACCCGTCGATGACGCGGTGGTCGAAGCTGGAGGAGAGGTTCATCATCTTGCACGGCACGAAGCGCGTGCCGTCCCAGACCGGGCGCACCGCGATCTTGTTGACACCGACGATGGCGACCTCGGGATGGTTGATCACCGGCGTGGTCGCGAGGCCGCCGAGCGCGCCGAGCGAGGTGATGGTGATCGTCGACCCGGTCAACTCCTCGCGTGTCGCGGTGCCTTCGCGGGCGCGCTGCGCCAGACGGTCGAGCTCGATGCTGCAATCCCGGAGGTCGCGCGCCTCCGCATGCTTCACGACCGGGACGACGAGGCCCGACGGCGTCTGCGTGGCGATGCCGATATGGACAGCGGCATGCTGATGGATGACGCCGGCTTCGTCGTCGTAAAGGGCGTTGAGCGCGGGTTGCTCGGCAAGAGCCCTGACCATGGCGCGCATCAGGAAGGGCAGCAGCGTCAGCTTGGGATGGTTCGGCCCTGGTTTCCTGTTCAGCGTCGCGCGCAGCTCCTCCAGTGGAGAAACGTTGACCTCCTCGACGATGGTGATGTGCGGGATGCGCGACTTCGACAGCGTCATCTTCTCGGCAATGCGCCGTCGCAAGCCCACCACCTTCACGTCAGTCACATCGGTCTTTGGGCTCAGGCCGCGACCATGGACCGGCATCGGCCCGCGCGACAGAAAGGCATCGATATCCTCGTGGGTGATGCGTCCGGCGGGGCCTGTGCCGTGGACCTGGCGCAGGTCGATGCCGGCTTCTCGCGCTTTGAGGCGTACCGCGGGCGAGGCCGCGGGCTTCTCGCCTGGCGCGCGGCGGACGGCGCGTGGTGTCGCCGGCTGATCCTTGGACGTGCGCCGGGCGAGGGGCGCGGCCGGGGCGGAAGAGATGGGGGCCGCAACCGTCTTCTCGCCCCTGGTCGCAGCCGGGGGCGCGGCGGGCTTTGCGACCGGCGTCTCGTCGCCGGCCTCGGCGACATCGCCACCGGCGACCTTGAGCTTCACGAGCGCCGAGCCGATCGCCACAGTGTCGCCAACCTGAGCGCCGATCCAGATGACCTCACCCTCGCGCGGAGAGGGAATTTCGACAGATGCCTTGTCGGTCATCACGGTGGCAAGCAGATCGTCCTCGCGAACGAGATCACCTTCCTTGACATGCAATTCGACGAGTTCCGCCTCGGCGATGCCTTCGCCGACGTCGGGAAGCTTGATGGTGTGCTCGCCCATCAGCGTACCTCCACGAGGTCACGCAGGGCTTGCCCAAGCCGCGCAGGACCGGGGAAGTAGTCCCATTCCTGCGCATGTGGGTAGGGCGTATCCCATCCGGTGACGCGCATCACCGGTGCCTCGAGATGGTAGAAGCAGTGCTCCTGCACAAGCGCGGCAAGCTCCGCGCCGAAGCCGGATGTCAGGGTTGCCTCGTGCAGCACGATGCAGCGGCCGGTCCTGGCGACGGAAGCGGCGATCGTCTCGAGATCGAGCGGAATCAAGGTACGCAAGTCGATCACCTCGGCGTCGACACCGGTCTCCTCGACCGCCGCCAGCGCGACGTGAACCATGGTGCCGTAGGCGAGGATGGTGACGGCCTCGCCTTGGCGCCGGGTCACGGCCTTGCCGAGCGGCGTGGTGTAGTGCCCCTCGGGCACTTCGGAAAGCTCATGCTTGGACCAGGCGGTGACCGGGCGATCATGGTGACCGTCGAAGGGACCGTTGTAGAGCCGCTTCGGCTCCAGGAAGATCACGGGGTCCGGATCCTCGATGGCCGCGATCAGGAGTCCCTTTGCATCATACGGGTTGGACGGCACCACGGTTTTCAGTCCGGCGACATGGGTGAACAGTGCCTCGGGGCTTTGGCTGTGCGTCTGCCCTCCGAAAATACCGCCGCCGGTCGGCATGCGGATGACGAGAGGGCAGGTGAAGTCGCCGGACGAACGGTAACGCAGGCGAGCGGCCTCCGAGACGATCTGGTCGTAAGCCGGATACATGTAGTCGGCGAACTGGATCTCGACGCAGGGACGCAGTCCATAGGCCGCCATGCCGATTGCGGTGCCGACGATGCCGGATTCGCTGATCGGTGCATCGAAGCAGCGCGAGACGCCGTATTTCTGCTGCAGGCCCTGCGTGCAGCGGAACACGCCGCCGAAAAAGCCGACGTCTTCTCCATAGACGACGACATTGTCATCGCGAAGCATCGACACGTCGAGCGCCGAGCGGATCGCCTCGATCATCGTCATGCGCGGCATCGCGTCAAACTCCGATCTGCTGGCGCTGCCGACGCAGATGCGGCGGCAGCTCGGCATAGACATCCTCGAAGATATCGCGCGCCGAGGGCTTGCCGCCGGAATGCAGGGTGCCGAAGGCCTCGGCTTCCTTCTGCGCGGCGATGACGGTGGCAAGAATCTCGGCCTCGGTCTGCTTGTGGCGCCCTTCCGACCAGGCGCCGGCTGCAATGAGATGCTGCTTGAGCCGGATCACCGGATCGCCCAGCGGCCACTCCTCGGATTCGTGTTTCGGCCGGTAGGCGGAAGGATCGTCCGAGGTCGAATGCGCGCCGGCGCGGTAAGTGACATATTCGATCAGCGTAGGCCCGAGATTGAGCCGTGCCCGCTCGATCGCCCATTTTGCGACCGCATAGGTCGCGAGATAGTCGTTGCCGTCAACCCTGAGCGCGGGGATGCCGAAGCCAAGGCCGCGCGCCGCGAAGGTGCCCGAGCCGCCACGCGCGATGCCCTGGAAAGTCGAGATGGCCCACTGGTTGTTGACCACGTTGAGGACGACCGGC
The DNA here is from genome assembly GCF_009759665.1 of Bradyrhizobium cajani. Lineage (GTDB taxonomy): Bacteria > Pseudomonadota > Alphaproteobacteria > Rhizobiales > Xanthobacteraceae > Bradyrhizobium > Bradyrhizobium cajani. The sequence continues at coordinate 507,668 of NZ_WQNE01000001.1, read as the reverse complement.
GCCTTGTAGGTCGAGGCGAAGACGAGCGCCGCATGGAAATCCGACTCCGCCGTCGAGCCGTCGCCGATCCAGGCGGCAGCAATGCGGTTGTCGCGCTTGATCGCCGACGCCATGGCCCAGCCGACCGCCTGGACGAACTGCGTGGCGAGGTTGCCCGAAATCGAAAAGAAGCCGTGTTTTTTCGAAGAGTACATCACCGGCAATTGCCGGCCCTTTAGCGGATCATGCTCATTGGAGTAGATCTGGCACATCATGTCGACGAGCGGGTAATCATGCGCGATCAGCAGACCGGCCTGGCGATAGGTCGGGAAGTTCATGTCATTGGGCCCGAGCGCGATGCGGAAAGCGCAGCTCACCGCTTCCTCGCCCGTGTGCTGCATGTAGAACGACGTCTTCCCCTGGCGTTGCGCCATCTGCATGCGCGCATCGAACGTGCGTAGCGTCATCATGTGACGCAGCCCGGCGACCAGTTCGTCCTGGGTGAGGTCCGGCACCCATGGCCCGATCGCTTGCCCCTCATGATTGAGCACGCGAATGATCGAGTAGGCGAGATCACGGATCTCCTCGGGCGCGACCTCAACAGGCGGGCGTCGGATCGAGCCTGCCTTTGGGATTGCGACACCGGAGAAATCCGGCTTGCCCCCCGGCCGGCTTGCAGGCTCCGGAACGTGAAAGCGAAGTGGCGTGAGGGTGTTCATGGAAGCATCCGCTCGTTTGCAGGTCCCGGCGAGACGACACCCGGTTGATCGAGGTCTTCGCGCGAGAGCTCCGCGACGCGAAGGTCCGTGATCACCGGATGACGTGACAATCGATCGGTGATGTCCGCGCAATCGGCCGACGGCTGGACCTCGAGGACCATACGTATTGACCGCCCTCCATCGGGACAAGTCGTCATCGAGACCTGGTCGAGGCCGAAGCCGAAACGCGCGGTGTCGAGGACAAGCCGAACGATCCCGTCAAAGGGATCGGATGTTGTGGCCGTCACGCTGACGCATCGGCGCTGTCGAGGTTGCATGGTACGTTCTCTCGCGGCACAATGATAATCTCTTTGTTCCGGAAAACTTCCCAAAATTCCGACGGATCGGCCGAAATCGCGGAAAATTTTACCGTCCGAATGCCAACAGACAGAAGGATCGACCGATGCCCTCCAGGCGCAGCCCCGTCGAGCAGCTTGATCAACTTGATCTGCGAATTCTCTCGGCACTGTGCGAGAACGGCCGATTGACCACGAGCGCGCTGGCCGAGCGGGTCGGGCTTTCGAGTTCGCCATGCTGGACCAGGGTGAAGCGCCTGGAGGAAACCGGCGCGATCGCGAAGTATGTTGCGGTGCTCAATCACGCCAATCTCGGATACAACAACATCGCGTTCGTCGAGATCACGCTGGACAAGCACGACGACAAGGCGCTCGAGCGCTTCGGCAGCGCCCTTTCGCGAATACCGGAGGTGATGGAAGCCTATCTGGTGACCGGCGATTACGACTATCTCATCAAGGTCGTCGTGCGAGACACCGATCACTACGAGCGCTTCCTGCGACAGGCGTTGTACAGGATCCCAGGCATCCGGCAGTCTCGTACGACATTCGGATTGCGGACGCTGAAGCGCCAGATCTCGATCGATCCTGCCAAGGCCAGTCCGCCGTGACGAGAGCAGACGTCAATCGGATTGATGTCTGCTCCCCAAGGGCAAACTGAAACGGCGTGGTTCGTCAGAACGCGGTCTTCTTGCCGATGATGCCGACATAGCTCGATCGCGCCAGGGCTCCCCAGCGTCCATCCCTCTTGACGATCACATAGAGGGAATCGGCCGACAATATCGGCTTGTCGTTGGCGTCGTAGCGCGTGAACCTCGTAACGAAGTGGAGCTTATCGTCGGATTTCTGCCGAGCTTGCGGTACGTCCGCGCCGATCGGACCCAGGTCGAGGCCTGCGCCAACTGCCTCGCGTCGTTCGACTGCGCATATTCAGGCGCGGTGCAAGATCAACGTCACGATCGCGCGACGGATGCCCAATTTCGGTCGGATAAGCCTGCGGTCTGCGACCGGCAAGGCTTTGATCGTTCGCAGCTCGCAGCTGAATCAGCGGGTCGCCGGTTCGAGCCCTGATGCGCCCACCTATGACTCTGGCTCGAGCACAAAGGAATTCGTCATTCGTCTTCGAGCGCAGAAGTCCTGAGGGAAATCGAATTGGACACGCTTTGCGTGCTCTGCGCGGGGCAACCATGTGGCTGCTCGCCGATCAAAGCGGTTGGCGGGAATATGCTGTCGTAGATTGCGCGAGCTTCCCGAATGAGTCGAATCCGCTCAAGCTCGGCTTTCGGGACAAATCGAACGATGTCGGCCATGTGTGCTCCCGCCTAGGCCGTTTCGCCCGCGCGCCGCCATGTTGGAAACGGGTCTGCGAGCTTTGCCCATTCCGCGACATTCATGGCGGGTTTTCCCTGTACCAGGCATGCATCGAGGCGAGCGCGGATTGAGGCCTCATCCATGCCGGTGCCGATGAACACGATTTCCTGGCGGCGATCGCCATAAATGTCGTTCCAGTTCGCGCGCAACCTCTTGCGCCAGAATGGATCATCCGGCCATCGTTCTGCCGGCACGCTGGCCCACCAGAAACCAAGGGTCTGGGTGCGAATGATCGCGCCCGCCTGGCTGACTTCACCGAGCCATTGCGGCCTGGTCGCGAGCCAGAAGTGCCCCTTGGCGCGAATGACGCCAGGCCAAGGCTCCTTGATGAACTTGTCGAACTTGGCTGGGTCGAATGGCCGCCGCGCGCGATAGACGAAGTTCCTCACGCCGTACTCTTCCGTTTCCGGCACGTGTTCGGCAAAGCCGTAGAGCTCCTTGTACCAGAGTGGATGCTGCTGGGCCTTTTCGAAGTCGAACCGGCCAGTGTCGAGAATGCGATCGAAAGCGACCCGGCTGTGGCTGGCTTCGATCAGGTCCGCTTCCGGATTGAGGGCGCGGATGATTTTCCGCGCAGCCTCGCGCTGCTCGGGCGAGGCGTCATCAACCTTGTTCAGAACGATCACATCGGCAAATTCGATCTGCTCGACGAGGAGATCGACGAGCGTGCGCTTGTCGTTGTCGAGTGCTTCGCCGCGTTGCTCCAGAAAATCTGTCGACGAATAATCCTTGAGCAGATTCACGGCGTCGACCACGGTGACCATGGTGTCGAGACGTGCCACGTCGGAGAGGCTTTCGCCGTCTTCGGAGCGGAAATCAAACGTCGCCGCGACCGGCAGCGGCTCCGAGATGCCGGTCGATTCGATCAGCAGATAATCGAACCGACCGTGCTCGGCGAGTGCGCGGACCTCCTTCAAGAGATCGTCGCGCAGCGTGCAGCAGATGCAGCCGTTCGTCATCTCGACGAGCTTCTCATCGGTCCGGGATAGATTCGCACCGCCATCGCGAACCAAATCCGCATCGATGTTCACCTCGCTCATGTCGTTGACGATCACCGCCACCTTGAGGCCGTGCCGATTGTTCAGGACGTGGTTCAGCAAAGTGGTCTTTCCAGCCCCGAGGAAGCCGGACAAGACGGTGACGGGGAGTTTCTGCATGGAGATCGAAGAGCCTTTTCAAGGGGATAGGGCGACGCTTGGGGCTGGGCATCTCGGTTGGCGCAATGTAATGTTATAACATTACATCTCCGAAGGTCGGCCGTCTGTCAAGGCGCTTGCAACCGGGTTAGAATTCGCTCGAATATTCAGGCGCTTGGCATGTGCACAAGAAGCCCGTGGTATCCTGGCGATGTTCTCTGCCCTCACGGGGTGGCTGCAACGGCAGGCGGTGGCTGGGCCGGACGCGGCGCCGATGAAGGGCTGGAGCGGAATCTCGCATAAGCGCAGCGGCTTCGCCGCTTGACGGCGGTCGCGAAGAGGCAAGCCGCACCGATTGAAGTACCTGCCCCGGGACCGCCGTACCCACGTAAGGTGATCGCAGCGGTGAAGTCCGGCCGCGTCAGCCTGCGATCAAATACCGGATGGTCTGATCCACTCAGGCTCGTGAGGTGGTTCGAATTTGATAGTCGCCGTTCCTAGCGCTTGGGGACGTCGGTGCTGCCTTCTCTCGACACCAGCATGCGTTGGACGTGTTCTGCGTGCTCTCTCGTCAGATTCTCGGCCAGATCGGACCCGATCACCGCCGGACCTTTCCTCTGTCGATCGTATACCATCCAGCCCCTGCTACCCATTCGGATGAAAAATCTGTTCTGCGATGCCGTTGGATCGGCCACCGATTGGGCTCCTGGTTGTTGGCTGAAAGGAGGAAGCGTACGAGCGGATCCCAGGCAAAACATTCGCCTATGTGAATTAAATCGGGAAAACTTGGCAACGCCCTCTCAAAGGTGTTCGCGACGCTGCCAAAACTAACAGACAAAACAACACTCCAGCCCGCAAAAGGTTTCATGCGTTGTGCGGGCGAATGAGCCTATTCCGTGAGTTGGAAAGCGGTCGCAGGCCTGCTATCTTGCGCGCACCCGCTATGTTGTGCGCGCGAGAAGCGTGCGATCGGGACTATCCTGAGGGCGGCCTGGCAGACCGCAGCCGCTGATTTAAGAATCTTCCCTTGCTTCGTCGTCAGGCGATCTATCGCCCCCTCGGCGTCTAAAAAGACCCTTTCTGAAATTCTCCTATGCAGTGCCGAAGTCGCAGCTGCACCGTGTGTCTGGTTGGCGGCCGCCGATCGGAGTCGCCAGCATCATTCGCCAAGTCGCCGGCGAACCGACGTGATCGCGTTGATCCGACACGAGGTGTCTCGACCAAGGTTGATCGGTGCGACTTGGCGGTGAGCACGTGGCTTTGCTCAGTCGCGGCGGAAGCATCCCCTGCCTGGCAGCTGTGTTTCCGATTTGAAGGCTGTAGTCACATCGGCGCACCGCGCGGGTTCACCACTGTGTCCCCTCTCAAGGAACGCGCGTGGATTCTCGTTGCGCGTCCACCCGAGTTGTCGTCGTATTGACCAAACAAACGCAGGGCGGCAGCGCGGCCGCAAAATCAGAAGGGGGGCAACTCGCAGGGCGACCGCCGACGATCCTGCGGCCGACGCGGTCATCGAGCGCCGCCACATTTGTGCCGGCCGCGACCGAGAGTTGCTTTGAATCTTGTGTCCGCAATGAGTGTCGCAACTCCTTCTTTCGCTGGTTCGAGGCTTGCGAGTAGTAAGAGAAGTCGCACGCCATGGTGACGTTGCATTCGGTGGCGCGTTCTATTCGGTCGTGCTTCCGAATTGAGGGAGGATGCGGCCGCTTCACGTATCGATCATGGTCACGTAGATCATATGAAGAGTGATTGGACCCTTCGATCCGTCCAAAATCACGCGCAGGCTCTTGGGGTAGTATCCAGCCCCGATCACTGTCCCGGTCCTTCCAGCCAAGCGAGGACCCGCAGCCGGCTTCACCTGAATTCGTGACCCCGGTGGAAACCTGAGCTCGATCTCGGCCGATCCTGACATGGTGTCCTCGCGAACGCTCAATTCTGCTCGAACAACCGCGGCAGCGCGTGGCACTAAACGAACGGGCGCATTGGACCGGGGCATATTCGATTGCGCGCTCGGCAAGAAGAGCTCTTCAGCAATGGTGCTGAAACGCAGCCCGGAGCTTAAGACAAAATTCCTTTCTTCCGCAGCTGCGCTACCTGGGCCGGCATCCGAAATCGATTTCGGTGCCACAATACCGATTCATAGCGAAGTCGGTCCGCAATGAATTCAATCCGCCGAACGGCGCCACCTCGTACTCAACAACGGAAACGCGCCGATGAGAACATCCGTCATCGGGAGTAATCCGCAGACAATCTTCGTTCGCTGCCCTTGGCAGAAACAATTTGCCGGCGTTATGCCAGATTCTCGGTGGTCACCTCGGCGCGCAGATCGTTGAATCGTCTTTTGAAACAGTTCGATCGGCGGATCGGAGGCAAAACGCCGTCGAATTGTCGTGCAAACTTTAGGCACAACAATCCCTTGGTTCCGCCCAATGATACGGAAATTCCTGCCTCAAACGTAAACATACGTTCACCGCCGTGGGACGCGCGATCGGTTGTCGGCGCTCAGACCCAAAAGGTCACTGGGGGTTTCAACACAGGAAGGGGAATATCATTGACTACCTTACATTACGCCGCGGGCGGGGGCCTGGACGATCAAGGTAATTTCGCACCAGCTGCAGCTGGTTTCAACCTCGCAGACGTCCAGTATGTCGACCAGGTGAATGCACTGCCCGATGGTGTGCAAGGTCTGGTCTGGCTCGATCAGTACCAAGGCGTGACTCAGGACTTCATCGACCAGGTGACGCCTTTCCTCAATAATCCGAAAGTGTTCGGCTTCTACCTTGTGGATGAGCCCGACATGACCGGGGAGTGGGGACCGCAAGCCGACCCCGCGGATCTGATGGCTGAATCCGACTGGATTCATCAGCACGATCCCGACGCCAAGACGTTCACCGTCCTGATGAACATGGGGTCGGCGGACGATCCGAACTACATGAACAGCTACAACCAGGAGAACACCCACATCGATTACTTCGGTCTCGATTGGTATCCGGTTTGGACCGATCGTCCCGACGTCGACGTCAGTACCATCGACAAATACGTCGCTGCTGCTGAGCAGGCCGGAATTCCGCTCGACTCCATCGTTCCGGCTTACCAGGCTTTCGGAGGCGGCGGCTGGACCACCGAAACCGGCAGCCATCACGTGATGCCCACTGCCGAGCAAGAGCAGGCAATGATCGATCGTTGGGCCGAACTCGTTCCCAATCCGGCGTTTGACTATGCTTACGCGTGGGGTTCGCAGAATGGCGATACCGCGCTCGAGAGCTCGCCGGAGCTGCAGCAGGTGTTCCTGGCGCACAATACGAGCGAGGGCACGTCGACGGGTGGCACGACCGTTCCGCCCGTGACCGATCCGGTGACCGACACGCCGCCGGTTGCGGATGCTGGCGGTGACACCGGCACGGATGGCACCACGACGCCGCCGGTTGCGGACGCTAGCGGTGACACCGGCACGGATGGCACCACGACGCCGCCGGTTGCGGATGCTGGCGGTGACACCGGCACGGACGGCACCACGACGCCGCCGGTTGCGGACGCTAGCGGTGACACCGGCACGGATGGCACCACGACGCCGCCGGTTGCGGATGCTGGCGGTAGCACCGGCACGGACGGCACCACGACGCCGCCGGTTGCCGACGCTGGCGGTAGCACCGGAAGCACCCCTCCCGTGTCGGGCTCGGACGGAACGACGGATCCGTCGACCGGCGGCACGACGGACACTGGCGGCTGGGGTGGCCATCACCGCGGCAACTGGTCGGGCGGTTGGCAGACGAGCGACGGCGATGGCGGGCACTGCCACCGCGGCGGTGGGCTCGATTTCTCGCAGTGGATCAATGCCGCCACGTCGTCCGCGTCCGGAGATCATTCCTGGTGGCGGGGTCACAATGCGACGTCGACCACGACTGCGGATGCAGCATCTGAGCAGGCGGATACGTCGGACACAGGCTCGTTCGCAGCGCATCTTGCTGATCTGATGTCTCACCACAACGATCATCACGCGTGGCACTCGTAAGCTCGTAGGTCGTCTACAACAACAAGGACATACGCGCGGTGCGCCGCGCGTATGTCCAATCTGGGGGAGTTCCTCGCGACCACAGGGCGGTCGAGAGGCGGGGTGCCATTCCGCGCACGGCGGAATGTTGAAATGCGGGCGTCTTGACGTCCGATCGCATGCAATTTTCAACCGCTTACCGCCGCCCGGCCAAGGGCGGCCCGGATATGCACATGCACGCTTCGGCAAAACAGTCTGCGCTCGCGGACGCTTTCCGTCGGATACGTCCCGGCCTGCTCGCGGCCGGCGGACTGTCCATCTTCATCAATCTTCTGGTGTTCGTTTCGCCGCTCTACACCATGCAGATCTACGATCGGGTGCTGACGAGCCGAAACGGGATGACGCTGTTGCTGCTGACGGTGATCGCGCTCGCTCTCTTCATCAGCTACGCGGCGCTCGAGCATTTTCGCAGTCGGGTGCTCGTGCAAACCGGACTTCACTTCGATCGGCTCCTCTCGGGAGAGGCGTTCGAGACGGCGCTCGGACAGGCGCTGAGCACGAGCAGCTCGCATCACGTTCAGCTGCTGCGCGACGTCGACACCTTGCGTGACGTGCTGTCGGGCGGCGTCATCACATCGCTGATGGACGTGCCGTGGACGCCGATTTTCCTCGCGATTTGCTTTTTGCTCCATCCGCTGATCGGCCTCGTCGCCCTTATCGGCGCGGTCATCATCCTGACGCTGGCCTTCCTCAACGAGCGTCTCACGAAGACGCCGCTGAATGCGGCTGCATCGAAGAATCTTCATGCACTGGACCGCTTGACCTCGTCGCTGCGCAACGCCGAAGCGATCCGCGCGCTTGGAATGGGACCCGCGGTCCGCGCCGCCTGGGCGGAAACTCACGGTCAGGCGCTGTTGCAAAGCGCGACGGCGGGAGAGCGAGGCGGGACTTTGCTCGCGATCTCGAAATTCCTGCGCATGGCGATTCAGGTGGCCATCATGGGAGTGGGCGCATACCTCGCGATCCAGCAGGAAATCTCGGGAGGCGTGCTGTTTGCCGCGTCGCTGATCATGGGACGCGCGCTCGCGCCCGTGGAGGCTTCGGTGTCGCAATGGAAGGCGCTCGTTGCCGCGCGGACGGCCTATGCCCGGCTCAAGCGAGCGCTCGAGGGGCGTTCGGCAGAGGGGCGGCCGACGAGGCTGCCGCCACTGGTGGGGCAGGTCTCGCTCGAGGGCGCGACGGTCCTCGTTCCCGGATCGCAATTGCCGGCCATCGCCGACGTCTCGTTCCGCCTGGCGCCCGGCGAAGTCGTCGCCGTGGTTGGCCAGTCCGGCTCTGGAAAATCGTCGTTGGCGCGGGCTCTGGTCGGCGCCTGGCCGCTGGTGCACGGCTGCGTGCGCATCGACGGCAACGACGTCAGACATTTCGATCCCAATTTCCTTGGACAGAACCTCGGCTACCTTCCGCAGGACGTCGAACTGTTTGCCGGTACCGTGCGCGACAACATTGCACGTTTCCGCGACGACGCCTCCGACGAGGCGGTCGTCGAGGCGGCGCAGTTGGCGTCGGCGCACATGATGATCCAGCGTCTTCCGAAGGGCTATGACACCGTGATCGGGGACAACGGCGCAGGTCTGTCCGGTGGTCAGCGGCAGCGCATCGGGCTCGCGCGCGCACTCTTCGGCAGGCCTGTGCTGGTGGTGCTCGACGAGCCGAATGCAAATCTCGACGGCGACGGCGATCGCGCACTGGCCGATACCATCCAGCGACTTAGGCAGAACAAGGTGACTATCGTGATTGTCAATCACCGCCCGAACTTGCTCGCTGCAGTGGACAAGATCGTGTTCATGCACGAGGGACGGCTCGGGCAAATCGGCACGCGCGAGGAAATGCTGCCGGCGCTGCTCGGACAGACGGTTGCTCCGATGCGACGTGACTTACGCGAGTCCGCCGAACATCGTCGTGCTGACCGCCATCACCCCGCTGACACTCACCATCGTGCCGATGGCGCTCACCGTAACGTGCAGCTTTCAAGTCAAATGCGCTCGGCGCATGCAACGAGGCAATAATGGACAAGATGCTGCGGCGGGGAGCGGACGCTCTTCACGACGAATTGGCGGAGATCCTGAAGCAGTTCAACAGGACCAGTGAACCGGCACGGGCGCCGCATGTTCCGGGCAAGCTCCTTGAGAAGGCGATAACGATGACGAAGTCGCTGATCCAGCTCGCAAAGGCAAAACTGCCGGCCTTGTGGTCCCGGGGGTCCTCAACGGGCGACAATGAGGGGCCGTCGGGCGATTGGCAGACACCCGCGCGACGGGGCTTCCTGATCGTCTTCCTCACCTTTGGCGTATTCGGCGGTTGGACTGCCCTCGCATCCATTGACGGTGCCGTCGTGGCGGCCGGCTCCGTCGTTGTCGAGAGCGACCGCAAGGTGGTGCAGCACCTCGAGGGCGGAATTGTCCAGAACCTGTTGGTGACGGGCGATGCTCATGTCGCGGAAGGACAGGTCCTGTTGCGGCTCGATCCGACCCAGGAGCGCGCCAAAGAGGAGATCGCCCGCTCGGCAGTGTACTCGGCGATCGCCGAGGAGGCACGTCTGCAGGCGGAAGCAGAAGGAAAGGACAGCATCACGTTTCCGGGCGATCTGCTCCAAAAGACGTCCGATCCCGGCGCAACGCGCGCAATGGGGGACCAGAAGCGGCGTTTCGACGAACGCCGCGCTGCCCGAAAGATCGAGATATCGATCCTGGAGGAGCGAATCGCGCAGGCTCAGCGGCAGATCCAGGGAAATATTGCGCAAAACAAAGGCGCGCGGGCGCAGTTCGACAGCGTGAGTCAGGAATACAACAAGCTCAAGCCGCTCGCCGATCAAGGCATCGTACCGTTCGCACGCATCGCCACGCTGGAGCGCTCCAAAGCCGATCTCGAGGGCAAGATCGGGGCATATGAGGCCGACATCGCACGCTATGGCCGCATCATCGACGAGTCGCGCCTCCAGATCGATCAGGTCGGGCAGAAGGTGCTGGAGGAAGCGACCGGCAAGCTCGCGGACACCCGTGCCCAGCTTGCCGATGCGCGTGAGAAGCTGCGCGTCGCCGTCGATGTCCTCGCCCGGATGGAAGTACGCGCACCGCGATCGGGGCGGATCGTGAACCTCAAGGTTCATACGATCGGGGCCGTGATAAAGGCGGGCGATGTGTTGATGGAGATCGTGCCGGACAACGACGTGCTCGTGGTCGCGGCGAAGGTATCGGCGCTCGACATCAACCACGTCCAGCTCGGCCTGCCGACCGAGGTGCGGCTTCCCTCGTTCAAGGCCCGTTCCACCCCGATCGCTCTTGGGGAGGTGCTATCGATCGCGGCAGATGCCACTCGCGACGATGCCACGCATCAACCCTATTACGAGGTGAAGGTCTCGGTCCAGGTGACGCAATTCCCCGACAAGGTCCGCGAAAAGCTCAAGCCAGGCATGATGGCCGACGTCCTTATCGCAACCGGTGAACGCACGATTCTTGCTTATCTGGCCCAGCCGATCACCGACGCGATCCGTCGCGGCATGCGGGAGAGCTGAGCACGCGTTGCCTTCGCGGGCCGGCCCGCGCGGAGGGAGCGGGAGCCGGAGTCCTAACGGTGCGGTGCCAGCCATCATTGTGGCGGGAGGTGCGGGAAGACGGCTATCCCCTCGCGTAGGCCATGACGACGCGACCGGCGCCCGTCTCGTCCATGACCACGCGGACATTCTCGTAAGCGTCGTTGCGTTCGAGCAGGGTTGCCACTTGCCGATCCTGGCCACGGCCGACCTCGAACAACAACAATCCTTGCGGCCGCAAGTACCGAGGTGCGTCTTTCGCCACGCGCATATGGATACTCAGTCCGTACGGTCCCGCGGCGAATGCCTCGCGCGGCTCGTCTATCAGTAGAGAAGCGCGATCACCCTTGAGCCGCGCTTCCGAGATGTAGGGTGGGTTGCAGACGATCATATCGATCGTTCGCTCGAGCTGCAGGCCCGACAAAGCCCCGAACAAATCGCCCCGGAGCACGGCGAGGCGAGACTCAAGAGCGTGACGCGCGGCATTGCGCCGCGCGAGCTCGACACATCCTTCGGTCAGGTCGCTGGCCCAAACGCGAGCGTCGAGAATATTGAGCGCGATCGCGCATGACAGATTGCCGGCGCCGCAGCACATGTCGACGATCCGCGGCGCGGGGAGGCGTTTCTGCCGCAAGGCGTCAACGGCGGTTCTGCCAAGCAACTCTGTCTCCGGCCGCGGCACCAGCGCGCCGGGAGCAACCAGCAGCTCGATTCCCATGAACATGGTGCATCCTCGCCCGTACGCCTCGGCTACGTTGATGGATTCGCTCATCGCATTCAGACCTCGCGCGTGATGCATCTTCTGCCAACGTGGCGAATGCCGTTCAGCTCGCAGTCAGCTGCAGGCCGAGCATCGTCACGGACCGTGAATGCGAGCTTGCTCAAGGACATGAATCTCTCCACTCTCTGGGCCAATCTGGGAAGGCTCGCTCCGGCAATTATCTGAGCCCTCTGATCCGTCCGTCCGCATTGTGAATGCCGCCGGCCCGAGCGCGTTCATACAGCTCGCGCGCCTTCGCCCTATCGCCGGCGACGCCGCGGGCGTCCCAGGATCGCAGCACGTGAGGATCGTAAGTCTCGGCCAGCATGAAGGCAGCCTGTGCGCTGCCATGATCGAGAATGTATTCGAGCAACCCCCGGGCACCGTTGATGTCCGCCTGCCGCAGCAATGCGCTGGCACGGGCGAGCAGTCTCTCCTCGTTGGCGAGCGGACGCGGTGGCGCGCTCGCAGCCGGCCGCTCCACCTTCGCATCAGGGCCGGACAGGGCTGCGCCCGTTGTGAGCTGTGCGTCCGGCGGTGTTACGCCGGAAGCAGGAGGCTTTGTCGGAGGCGAGGCGGTAGGCTGGACGACGCCTTGGCTTGTTGCGCGGCCCCCGCCGTCATACCAGGGCGCCTCCACGACCGCGAATGCATTCCATGCGCTCAGTTGATAGCGGGCAGACTCGGGCGCCGGAGGCCGCGCTTCGCCACTGTCTGCTTGCTCCCTTTCGAGCCTGGCTTGGGCCTTTGCGGCGGCTGCGGCCGTCTCGCGTGCGAGAGCGTCCGCACGGCTGCGCTGCTGTTCGATCTCGCGCTCCAGCGCCCGTTTGTGCTCGGCGTCCGCGGCGCGGTGAGCAGCCAATTCTGAACTCGCCGTCTGGGCCGCACGGAGTTGGGCCTGAACGGAATCCAGCTGGCGCACCGCGCTCTCTGCCCGGTCCCGTTGCTTCTCGAGCTCGCGCGTCAGCGCCTGCTTCTGACCGGTATCTGCAGCGTTGAGCTTGGCAGTCTCGGACACCGCAATCCGGAGGGGGCCGAGTTCATTGATGAGGGTTTCCGCCTTGTCCTGCTCCTGCTTCAGCTCGCGCTCGAGAGTTTCCGTTTGTACGGCCTGCGCCGCAGCAGACTTCTTGGCCTCGGCCGCTTCGCTCCGCGCAGCGTCGAGTTCCGAGCCAAGCGAGGCAAGCTGGAGCGCAAAGCGTTTGGCTCCGTTTCGTCGATCGAGCGGACGCTCCTGCTTGAGTTCGGCTTCAGATGCCTGCATGGCTTTTGAAGCCGCGACGCGTGCGACCTCGAGTTCGGCCCTGAGAAAGGAGAGCTCACGCGAAAGATTGCTCGTCTTTTCCCGCTCGTGTTCGAGCGCCTGCGTCTGCTGGATCCCGATCTCGATGGCGCGGCCGGTGTGCGTCTGGATCTGCCGCGTCGCGTCGAGTTCCGCCCGGACCGCAGCCAGTTCGCGCGCAAGCTTTTCCCTTCGGTCTCGCTCCTGATCCAGCAATAGCCTCAGGCTGACCCGCTCCGCTTCGAAAGCGGCCTGAACAGCCCTTGATCCGGCGGGTGATGAGGCCGTCGTTTCGAGTGCAGGACTGTCAGCCGGAGCGCGTTGCTGCTCCCTGGTGGGCACCGCCCCTTGAGGGGCCGGTGCCGCCGGCCGGTGAACGGACTGTGCCTCGGCAGGCTGAGCTTTGTCCGCGCGTTGAGCCAAGATCAGCCTCCCGCTGGTCTGCTCTCGTCCGGCTATGGAGTTCCCCCGATCCAACCTTGCCATTGCGATGAAGCGAGCGCCACCGCCGTCGTCTTGGTCGGGGGATTTGGCGTCGGCGGCTCCAATCAGAAGCGGAAAAAGGCAGGTGACCAGAACCACAATGAACCCGCCCGCGATTGCGCAAGCGCGGGGTCGGCGAGCGATGTCGAGCGATCCGCGTCCGCGGGACGAAAATTGCGGATGCTGCGGCCGGCGCGCAGAGGCCAGCGCGACAGCTTTTGCTTTCGACAAATCGAAACCGTGCACCCCCATTGCGACAGCCCAATGCTTGGCGGGGAATATGGCTTGCATTCATGACACCGCTTTCATCGGCGCGCTGTCGATATCGCAGTCGTGGTAGCCAGAACGGAGTAGAAGGAGGGGCGGCAATGGGTATTAGGTAGATCAAGCGGACCATCGCCCAAAGCTTCTTGCCCCGACGTCTTCGCTTAAATGGCTTGTGAAGCGCACGCTTCATCATCCGCGCAGGAAGCACAACATGAGCAGATCATTTGCCATTTTCGTCGGCGTGGCCGCTTTTGAAGGCGGCGCGCAGCCCGGTGAGCGCGACCGGTGCAATTTCGTACCTACGCGTCAGGACCGTCACCTCAAAGGCTCGATCGCGAAATCAAGAGGAGGACGCCTTGATCGCGCGCTCGATCACGGGCCGGTTGACCGAGAGGTGCGGCTCCACCACCAGATCAAGATGTCCGCCGGCGATCGGAATCACGTCCAGTTCTTCAAACAGGAAGTCCCATCCGAGGCGCGGCGTTACGCCTGGCCGATGGCATGCGAAGACGGTTCCCTTGATCGGCAAACGAGGTTTGCTGTCCGAAACCCAGCGTCCGAATGCGCGCATCCGGAGCAGTTCCTCGAGTTCGAGCCTGAGCATGAAACGTGTGTTTGCCAGGCGAGACCATGTAATGGAGTCGATGAGCCTGCAGAATCGAACCTCTTGGCCCATTCGCGTTGCAAGCTTCGCCACGGAGCGGCAAAGCATGCGGTAGATCGTCACGCGATGGGATCGAATCCGCTGCAACGTGCGGGAAAAGGCTTCCCGATGATTTGCTCTGCGCGGGCCCACGTTGGTGTCGAGAATGCCCAGGAATTTGACCGCACGACCCTGTTCAATCAATCGGCTTGCAACTTCGAAGGCGACGCCGCCGCCGAGGGAATAGCCGATCATTCGAACATCGCCGCGTGGCTGGGCCGCCTTGATCTGCTCGACCGCCAGCGCGGCCATCTCCTGGACCGAGTCGCCTCCAGCGAGACTCCAGCTCAGGTCCGGATAGCGAATGGGTATGACCCGCGCCACCTTGCTCAGCTGAGCGCCAAAGGCGGCCATGCTCGGGCCGTACCCCATGGAGCCGGGTAGTATGACGAGACATGGGAGGATTTGATGGTCGAGACGCTGCCGCTCCTGCCGATGCCCCGTGGCAACAGCCCGGATCATGTCTTCAGCGCTCATATCGACCGTGAACGCTTCCATGTTGAGCTCACGGCCGATCAGCTCTTCGAGATCCATGACGCAGCGCAGTAGCTTCAGCGAGTCGCCGCCGGCTTCGTCCCAACGTCCAGCGGCTTCCGGCGCGCCCAGGATATTGCTCCACACCTGATGCACGGCCTTGTTGGCCTCGGCCATTCTTTGCACCGCCGGCATCGGCATGGGCGAGGTCTTGTTGCTCTCCAGATCGAGCAGTTTCAGCCTGGCGTGATCGATCTTTCCTCCTGGAAGGCGGGGAATCTCCAGGACCTCGTGCAGTCTGGTCGGATGCAAGGCCGCAGGAAGGGTCTGCCGGATCAGCTCACGGACTTCGGTCTGGAAGTGCGGTCTCAGCGGGGCGGCCGGCGATGCAAAAAGAACCAGTTCGTTGGCGTCCGTCACGACGGCGACGGCGTCCTTCACATAGGCGAGCTTGCGCAGCGCACTCTCGAGTTCGGCCGGTTCGACACGCTGACCATTGATCTTGAGCTGGCGTCCCTTCCGTCCGACGATCCGCACGAGGCCATGCGTATCCACGACGACGAGGTCGCCCGTCGGGTAGATGCGAGACTTTGGATCGTCCGGGGCGTGCAATGCCGGAGAAAGCTGGCCGCCGTCCCAGTATCCGAGCATGACGTATCCGCTCTTGATAACCAGTTCGCCGACTTCACCGCACCGGACCGAATTTCCGCTTTCGTCGACCACGGCATATGATATGCCGGGAAGCAGATAGCCGACCGGAACGCTGACGCCATCCTCTTGCCGGTCCTTGGGAAGAAACCACTGGGTGCCGGTGGTCTCCGTCGACAGATAGCTGACCTGAATGAAGCAGCTTGCCTTCACCGCTCTTCGGATGAGGGCAATATCGGTCCACAGCACCTTCTCCCCGCCGACGCGGATCACGCGAAGCGAATCGAGATCGCCTTGTCGGCTGGCGTTGATCAGAGCACGAGCCAGGGCGGGTACGACGTAGGTGATCGTCACCTGTTGCGCCGTGATCTGGCGAAGAACGCCGCGCAACCCGAGCACCTCGATGTCCACGATGTGCAGCTTTGCCCCCGTCAGCAAGGCCGACAGCATCTCCCGGCAACCGGCGATCGTGGTGGGACCGCTTAGAGGCATGAAAACGTCGGCGGCGCTGATGTGACATGCATCCACGTATTGCTGAACGCGCTGGAGCAAATTGCGTTGGCTATTGACGACGCCCTTGGGCGCCCCGGTGCTGCCGGACGTATAGAGCACTACGGCAGGCGCATCGACCGAAACCTGCCCGAGCGTCGGCGTCGGTGATGCAGGTTCGCTGGCGCTCGCAACGTCGAGCCAGAGCAGGCCGTGTTGCTTGATCCACTCGGCAGAATCGCCGGCATCCTGCCCGATCAGCACGGAAATCCGTGCGACTTTGGCGATGCCCATGAGACGCTGAACTGGGTCGCGCGGGTTGAGGGGGACGAGGATTCGTCCGGCCGCCATGCAGGCTAGCATGGCGATTGGCTGCCAAGCCGACGCGCGCAACAGCCATCCGACGGCCTCCCCCTCCGGGATCAGAGCCTCGATCGCTTGGGCCAAGGTCAAGACCCGGGACAACAGCTGTGAGTACGTGAAGCTATGATTGGCGTCGCTGATTGCGACCTTGTTGGCGAACCTCGCCGTCACCGCAATCAGGTGATCGATCGCGGAGACGCCGGCAAAGCCGTCTCCCAGGCGATCGAATGATCGATCGGTCGGACCGTTGAGATCAAGATGCACGTCCACGGGTGTGAGCCAGCGCACGGGCTGCTGAACGAGGGAGGACGGGTCCGTGCCGAGAGCGTCGCTTGAACGACCAGACGGATGTGTACCGCTAAGGGTCTGAAGCTGCATCACCGTACTCGTCATGTTCCCGTCCTAACGTATGCCATTGCGGTCTCGGCACGCATACTTCAAATGAAGGATGTGGTTGCCTTCTGATTGTGGCTGCCCGGCAATACGCGGCATTGGATTTCAGGAGCTGGTTCGCATGCCTGGCCTCCGCCGGGCTGTTCGGCGTCCCCGCATATCGGAAGTCCGAGTGACCAACGCCCACCCGAGCCGCGCAATCATTTCCGGGCCCTCAGCGCGGTCTCAGCGCGGTCAGAGGTGTCGATGACCGGCT
Source organism: Bradyrhizobium cajani (assembly GCF_009759665.1). Lineage (GTDB taxonomy): Bacteria > Pseudomonadota > Alphaproteobacteria > Rhizobiales > Xanthobacteraceae > Bradyrhizobium > Bradyrhizobium cajani. Next base: position 490,430 of record NZ_WQNE01000001.1, on the reverse strand, counting down.
CGATGCTTATCCACCGTGCCGCTGCTGCCTTGAGGCGGCGATAATAGAGCATCAAAGTCGACTCCGACGACGGCGCGACTTCGGATGGCGCGAGCTCGGACGGCACGCCATGCGTCAGGACGCACCAGAATTTGATATGGGTATCGAGGTCCGACGACCGGGCGAACCGGTTCAAGGCGCTCCGTACGACGTCTCTGCTCGTGCTGCCGGCGCGGACCGCAAGCAGAACGTGATCGGCCCAGGAGGTGAGAAGTCTCACTTCCGGCGCATCATCCAGCGAGGGAGCGTTGATGACGACGAGGTCGTAGTTAGTTCTAAAATGCTCGAACAACGAATCCACCTTCGGGCCCACCAGCGGCCCCAGGCGGCTCCCCTCGGATAGTCTCGACGATATGTAGTCGATACCGAGCTCCGGGATGTGCTGAACGGCCTTCGCCGCGGCTCCGTCGTGCGCCAGCAGCTTGAACAGATCGGCGGACTCGCCGCCGGCGCGCCGAGGTACTTGGGCGAAATCCAGGAACAGAACGCGCTGTCCCAGCTGTGCTGCGCTAAAGCCGAAACTCCAGGCGATCGCGCTCTTGCCTTCACCGTGCGAGCAGGACGTCACCAGGACGACGTGTTGCGACCGTGGCGAGACTGGATCGGCGGCTATTAGCGATACGACGGTTGAGCGAACGGCCCTGTTGTACGAGACAGCCGATTCCTCTGCGAGCCGCCGCGGGAAGTTGCTCAATTCCAGTGGGATCGAAGGGATCACCCCGACGCACGGGATGTCCAATGCGTCTGTGGCTTCGGCCTCCGTGTGCAGGCTTCGGTCGAGGCGTTTGAGGATGACTGCGATGAGACAAGCCAGCAGCCCAAACACAATAGTGATTGGGGGAACGAGGAGAAACGGATTCAACGAGCTGGGGAGCTCCGGTGGCGAGGCATCAGCGATGACGGTCACGTCCGGCTCGGCGACGATGCCCTTCGTGGTCAGTTCCTGCCGTTTTCGCAACAGAGTTTCATACTGCTGGGCCAGCGTGGTGATCTTCCACTGCAACGCGGCGGCGCTCTGCGATGACGTGGTCTGACCCGCGTGGCTGGCGTCCCATTCCTCCTTTGCCTTGGTTAGGTCATGCTGCACGATGGCCGATTGTGCTGCGATGGCGTCCAGAGCCTGGAGTTCCATGGCGTGCTTTTGCCGGACCAGCTCATCGGCGTAGGATCGTGCGATCAGGTTTGCGACGTCAGCCGCCCGTTGCGGATTGGCATCGCTGGCAATGACGCTGATGACTCTGGACCTGCGTTCCTGACTAATCTTCAGGCGTCCCTTCAAGGCCGCCAAAGCTGCGCCATCGCGCGGTTGAGCCTTGCGGAACGGGAGCAGCGCCTTGATTTTCGACCATGTCGTGCCGAGGAGCGAGTCCGTCGCCTTCGCCCTCGTTGCGTTGTCGAGCGACCTCACCGCTGGAAGGAGACGACGCAGATAGGCATCGGACAACATCACGGTCACGTGCGTGTCGATGGTCGGATCGTCCGAGCCGCCAGTCGGCGCGGCGGAATTCCCGGGCGTGCCGGCACCGTCCGGGCCTCCCCGGGCGTTTACGACAAGCTGTGCCGTCGCGAGATAGGACGGGGACATAAACAGGCTACCCAGCACCGCGAGCAGCGCGCCGGCGCCGATCATCTTCATGATGAAGCGCCTGTATCGCCTAATGCTCTCCAGCACGTGCTTGAATGCCGCAACGGCGTCATCAGGAGGATTGTCATCGGCTTTTGACCGTGCCTGGGACAGAACCGTCACCGGGAGAATTCGCTTACCTGTGAACGCTTCCATCGCGTGCTCCTCTACTGCGCCGGTTCCATCACGTCCGCCATTTTGGACGTCTCGGAGGCCGCTGATGCGTCGAGCCAGGACTGCAGCATCAGAACAGCCCACAGCGGTCGTGAGAGATCACGGCGTCCGCTAAGGTGTTGCAGCCAGCAGTCCTGCACGCGCGTGGCGTCGAGAAGATGCTGATTGCGAAGGCGAGACTCGGACATGAGGTCTGATGCCCATGAGCGAAGCGGTCCTTTCAGCCAGGCGCCGATCGGTACGTCAAAGCCCTGTTTCGGCCGCTCGAACAATTGTCGGGGCACGTAGCGGCCAAGGACCTGGCGCAGTAGCCATTTTCCCTGACCATTGCGCACCTTCGCGGAATTGGGCAGCGTCCAGCTGAACTCAACAACGCGATGGTCGAGAAGCGGGCAGCGCGCCTCCAGGCTGGTCGCCATGCTGGCGCGATCGAGTTTCACGAGAATGTCGCTCGGGAGATATTCGAGCATATCCCGGACGACAAGATCAGAAAGAAGATCGTTGAGCGGCGGGATCGAGTCAGAAGTCGCGCCTGCCTGTGCCTGCATCAATTGCAATTCGGAGAGCCGCGTGGATCGGCGGTACATTTCGCCAATGTCACGGCTGCCGATGAGATCCGCCAGGCGGTTGATCCGATCGCCGCGGGTCATCCGTTGCAGCCAGCCCGGAAGATGAAGCGTTTCGACGATAGTGTCGCGCACTCCCCGTCCGAGCAGCGCCACGCCGCTTGCGGCCATCGTCCGCAACGACCGGTTGGAGTTCAGCAGAGGCGCCAAACGGGCAGACAGAACGTGCCTGGAATACCCGGCGAAGCACTCGTCACCTCCGTCGCCGGACAGGGCGACGGTGACGTCCCGCCGTGCAAGCCGAGACAGAAGCAGCGTCGGGATCTGCGATTCATCGGCAAACGGCTCATCCCAGATGGTCGGAAGTTCGGGAATGACTGCTCTGGCTTCCGCGGGCGTGAGACGTAGCTCGGTATGGCTGGTGCCGAGATGCCGCGCCACGGCCGCGGCGTTGGCCGTCTCATCAAATGCGCGTTCACCGAAGCCGATTGTGTATGTCCGCACCGGCCGGCTCGATTGGGCTTGCATCAGGGCTACGATGGTCGAACTGTCGATTCCGCCCGAAAGGAACAGCCCGACCGGCACGTCGGCGACCATTCGGTCGGCGACGGCGGCCTGGAGCAGACCGCTCAGGTGGGACACGAGCTGTTGGTCATCTGCGGCTGCGGGGGCTGCGCGACCCTCGCGCGCAACATCGGCCAACGACCACCACAGACGTGCGCGTTCTCGTAGCGCTGCGGCGTCCCGCCAGACAGAGAGGTCCGCAGCACCGATGGATAGGATGCCACCGGGTGGAAGCTTGAAGACGCCGCGCCAGATACACTGGTCCTCCGGCAACCATCCGCGCTCCATGAACTCCGCGACGGCACATGGATCGATCTCCTGATGAAAGTCAGGAAATGCAGATATGGCCTTCAGCTCCGACGCGAACGCGACCGCATTCGGCGTCCGCGCGACGTAGAGCGGCTTTTTTCCCATTCGATCGCGGGCGAGGTGAAGCGTGCGGTTCCGGCGGTCCCACAATCCGATTGCGAACATGCCGTTGGTGCGTTGGAGCGCCTTCTCGAGCCCCCATCTCTGGATCAAGCCAAGCAAGACCTCCGTGTCGCTATTGCCGGTGAAGCGCTCGCCTTCCCGCTCGAGCTCTCGGCGCAACGGCTTGAAGTTGTAGATCTCGCCGTTGAATGTGATGACGAACCGGCCGTCGTTCGAAATCATCGGCTGTCGACCGGCATCAGAAAGATCGATGATCGCTAGCCTGCGGTGTCCGAACGCCACCCCGGCGTCCCGGTCGATCCAGAACCCGTCTGCGTCGGGACCGCGGTGGCGCAGGCGAGCCGTCATCGGCCCGATCGCCGCCAGGTCGGCGGATCGAGAAGCGTGCTGCGTCTGAAGTATTCCGGTAATCCCGCACATGACCTAGCTTCCGATGCGCGCATGCGCCGATGTCCGCCGAACCGAGCCCAGGATGAGGCCCAGTGTGATGGCAAACCACACGGTCGGATGCCGTAGAATGAAATGGCTGATGCTGAAGAAGGCGAGCGCGAGGATCAGAACGGCCAAGGCGTCAAGTCGCGCGCGGAGCAGGAGCGCAAGCGTACCCGCGAGCAGACCGAGAACGGCGATCACGCCAAGCAGTCCGCCCTGGGTGAAGACGTCCAGCAGGGTGCTATGAGCTTCCAAGGGGAGCGGGACACCCTTGTCCGTGATGCCGCTTGGTTTCTCCAAATGCGGCCCGGGTCCAAGGCCAAGCGATCCGGACTCCAGACCTGCGTGCAAAGCGTCCTGCCAGAGGCTCAGCCGCAGATTGGCGGTTGCCCTGGTTGCCTCGCCGCCACGGTCCTTCATCATTCCCGCGGCCAGCCCCCCGACATCGCCCGCCGTTGCCGCGCCGTAAGGGAGCAGTGAGAGCGAAAGGGGAACTATGGCCATAACGGCGATCGCTGCAGCTGCAAAACGCAGGCTCCATCGATACTCGGGTGATGTCAGCCAGGTTCGCAGGCGCAGCGCGACGAACAGGGGTATCGAGAGCGACATCGAGACAAGGAAGGTGTCGCTCTTCGTCAGCCGGCCCACGACGAACGTTGCGATGCAGCTCAATCCCGCGACAAAGCGGCCAGACCGCTTGGCAGTCAGAGCCATGTGAAGCGAGAGTGGTGTCAGAACTGCACAGTAGATTGCGAGCTGGTTTGGATTCTCCGACCAGCCGCGAAACCGGTCCCAGTACCATGGATTGACTGACGAGATGCTGAAGTAACCCCAGCCCAATGCCAGTTGCGCGGCCATGGTGATGATCCAGAATCCGATCAGAAACCACAGCGTGTCGCGGAGAGAACCCTCCGGCCTCAATGTCGCAGCGGCCAGGCAGGTGACGGCGGCCACGAGGAGATATGCGAATATGTCGTGCACGACGAGATCGGGGTCGACGATTTCCGGGCGCAGCAATGCCAGGAATGCCCCGAAACTCTGGATGAAGATAAAGCAGGTCCAGAATACAAGCAGCCAGAGCAGAGCCGTAGGGTTGCAGACTCTCGAGCTGGTCAGGAGTTGCAGGGACGCGAGACCGAGCCAGACGGCGAGACAGGCCTCCCCGATGCCCAAGGGGAAGCCGGGAAGGCGCAGCTGCGAAGCCGTCCCAAGCACGAGCCCAAGCGCAAGGAGGGCGCTACCGATCATTGTATTTCACTGCTGCTGTGCGCCGCCGCCCGCCCGTCACTCGAATGGCCGCGGGAAAGCAGCTGCCTGTAAAGCTCCGCATAGCGGTCAGCCACGAAGTTCAGGTCGAACTCGCGGCGCACCACGTTGATCGAGCGTTGGCCCATCGTCCTTGCACGCGAGGAATCCTGAAGGAGGCCAAGAATTGCGGCCGCGAGCGCGCGTGGGTCGCGTGGAGGCACAAGGTGGCCGTTCCAGTCTTCGACGACGACGTCATCGCACCCCGGCATGCGCGAGGCGACGATCGGCACCCCTGCCAACCCGGCTTCCAGCAAAACGCGGGGAATGCCTTCGCGATACTCGGTTGGAAAGGCAAAGACATCAGCGAGTCCTAGAAGCGCGGGAATATCCGATCTGGCGCCGGTGGCAATCACATATGGCGCGTGCCGCTCGATCAGCGCCTGATCCACCGCGAATGCACCTTCGCTTTCGCGAGGACCAACGAGCAGAAAGCGAACCTTGGGACGTGCCTGGTGGACGATCTCCGCCGCTTCGAGCAGCGTCGCAATGCCCTTTTGCACCGTCAATCGGCTTACCGTAAGGACGATTTCGGCGTCGCCCAGCCCGAGTTCGGCGCGTAGCTCGGCAGGCGAGGCCATCCGCGCTTGCGCTGTCTCGAAAGCGCCGACATCGATCCCCGAGCTTCCGATGACGACAGACGGGCTCTTTCCAAGCAGATGGTGACGGTGGAAGAAGCTCCTGTCCGCCTTGTTCTGGAATACGGTCGCTGCGGTCCAGCAGGCAGCCAGGCGTTGCATGGCCAGATAGACCGGGCGAAAGGCGAGGGCTCTCAGCTCGGTCGAGGAGAAGACCCACCCCATTCCGTTGATCGTACGGACAACGGGAACGGCGCCGCGAAGTGCCAATGGTGCAAACAGGTTCGGCTTGGTGTCGAAGGTCTGGATCACGTCTGGACGAGCGAACTTCACAAGCCGCGCCAGTTGCCCAATGGCGGCCCGATCAGAGGCGCCCATGCCAAATCTGTCGAACTGATATTGATGATAGGTGATGCCATTTTGCGCGAATGCAGATGCTGCACCGGTGCCCGCCGCGCTCACGCGCAGTCCGCGGTTCTGCAGAGCCTCCAGGAACGGGATACGCAGCGCGTGATCCTCGCCTCCTATGCAAAGCAAGTGCAGCGCCATGTTGCTTCCTTCCGTCCCTTTGAGCAATCTCGCCTGGACCCCGGCCTCAAAGGCCCCGCCTTCCCGGCGAAGATTTGGGACCTGAGCAGGTTAGGACGTGTCTGCGGCCTGTCTTCATGCATTCGAATGACTGAGGCAGCGGGTGGTTCGCCGACGTGCTCGCATAGAGCTTTTTGCACGCGACAACGCAGCGCGAGCGCATGTTTGCCGAACGCGCCACGAGCACTTCGACGTCCCTTCATCGGACAACGCACCGCATTCCGTGTCTGCGCTAGGGCAGGACTGCGAGGCGTCCGAGCAGCGCGATCAGGTCGGCCTGCCGGCGTGTCTGCGTCTTGACGAACAGCGAGGCCAGCTGCGAGCGCACGGTCGTTCGGCTCAGTCGCCGCGCACGAGCGATGTCGATCAGGTTGTTGCCTCGCGCCAACTCGATGGCGAGCTGAGTTTCCGCAGTGGTAAATCCGAACAGGCGCTGCAGCGTTCGGGGCGAGGGCTCTGGATGAGCATCGAGATCGAACAGGATCAGCGCGATGGTCTCGTCAGACCATGCGTTCGCGACCTGGTTGACCAAAGCGGTAAACCCTTCCTTGGTCGACGTCGCCAGCCAGGATGTCGAACCTGCCGGAAACCGTGCGCCCGCGCGATGGACCAATTCCTTCACCGCGCCATAGAGCGTTTCCTGGCTAGCATTGGCGCGCGACTCGCGTTCCAGGATCGCGCGTCCGGCTGGACTGAGTTCGACCACCCGACCGCGTCGGAGCAAGACCTGTCCGCATCCGATGCGTGCGAGCACGCCGCGCAAGCCGTCGTGCTTGTGGCTGTTGGCGTCTGAATGAATGTTTGGTCCAGTATCTGAGTCCGAAATATTGAACATCGATTCAGCAGAATGACCCTGCAAAGCAATAGTCCTCGGCAATGCCTGATTTAAATTCAACATTGTTACTTCCCCAGCCGGGCTTCCTAATGGAATGAACGTGCCACAAAGCTTCCAAATTTCTGCGCAACGTGTAAACGTTGAATCAGGGGTAACCCCGCGGCGCGCGAAGCGACCGAGAGTCGCCGATCGTCACGCCAATTCCCGATCGTGATCAAGTAAGGGGTAGCAACGCGGGTCTACATCTCGCACGTGCAGCAGCGGGAGCATTCAGGAAATAGTCGGAGACTACTCCGGAAGGGTCGATTGGAACTGACCCTTGAGGGGTACTCCGTCTCCGGGTCAGTTCGAGAGACGCGCTGCCGCAGGGCGCAGTGTGACTTCGATCACGTCGCCAGGCTCCACGTCGAAATCGACGGAGGCGGGTATCCTGTCCCACTGCTGCCCGAGCCGCCGCACGACGACCACATCGGGATTAAGCTCGCCTGAATTGACGGGGATCGCGCCCGACCCGCCGATCGGTTGTAGCTTTTGACTGAGCGCCTGCATCCTGACACGGAGGTCCGCCAACCGAACGTTCGAATCCTTCTGCTCCCTGAGGAGGTTGATGGTTCGCTGGCTGGTCACCCGTTCGGTTTGCCGCAGGAAGTCCTCGCGTTGGCGCTGGAGCCGCATAAGCTCGACGCTCGTCTGCAAGCGCCGGGTCGACGACAGCAATAGGGCACGCCGGCTTTCGCTCACGCGAGGGCTTGCCAGCAGCCCGGACCCGAACGCCTTCATGACTCGTTCGAGTTCCTCTTCGTCGGCCTGTACGCCCTTCTCTTCACCTTCCTGTTGTTTCTTGAGCGTAGCGAACTGTGCGTCCGTCTGCTTTACGGCATCCTCCAGAAAGCGCTGTTCCGTGCGATAGTCGCTTTGCGACGTCTTCAGAGAGTCCCTTTCGGCTTGAACAACCGAAGCGATCACGTTCGCAGGCAGCGAAATGTCGCTTGGGGGCGTGGCATCGAATGTGTCGCGGCCGTCAAGCTCCGCGACGATTCGAACGATATGGAAATACTCCTTGGTGTATTCCGTCGCGAGGGACTGATAGTCCCTCACAAGATCCGCCGGGTCGGCGGCGCCGGGCTGCATGCCGCGCGATCGCAACAGACTGAAACCGCCGGCAACGGCGACGGCCTGGCGAACGGTCATCGAAGCCCGATACGGCTGCTGGCCAGGCGTGAGCACATCGCCGGAAACATAGACCGGTCGGTATTCCACGACGCTTGCCATGACGTCGCCGGGCTTGATCACGAACGCCTGATCGCGTCCGTCGGTGAGGCGTTGACGCAGTATCCTTGCTTGCAGCAGCGTTTCGATGCGGCTCTGCATCTGCGCCGGGGTCAGGCCCGCAACTTCGACCGTTCCTCCTCCCGGAAGCGGGATGGTGCCGTCGATCTGGATCTGCGTGCGGTTACGTTGATCAGGCAGGCCGCCGATCGAAATCTCGATGGTATCGCCCGGTCCGAGCTTGTACGGATCGGCAAGGGACATCCCGCTCGTGCTGACAAGCAGAATTGCCGCGCACGCACCCAGCAGGAGGGCTACAGAGGGTTTGCCTCGCTTCTTGCATTTCATGACAAACTCCCAATGCAACGTCCCTGGACGCTTCGCGATCTGAGATGCCGCTCGTCCTTTCTAAACGGCCCTCTTCAAGTCCGAGATGTGGGCGGTCGGAAGGAAGATCTCGTAGTTTCCGAAGAAGTGTCTCCGCTCTTCGACGTGGTCGAACAGGCCCTGGCTCAAGGCAGCCAGGATCTCGCTGATGCCTTGCTGAACGCTGATTTCGGGTTTGAAATTCAACACCCGACGGATCTTGTCGAAATTCACGCGGTAGTTCCGGGGGTCGGCGCCGCGCTCCTGATAGGTGACCTTCGATCGCGGAATGTGCCTCAGGATTTCCTCGACGACCATCAGCTTGGTGAAGTTGTTCTCCTCGCAGCCGACGTTGAAGACTTCGAAGGCGACTTTACCGGCAGGCGCGCGGAGAACCTCCTCGACCGCGCGAGCAAAATCACGAACGTGGCAGTAAGGACGCCAGGTCTTGGGATCGAACACCAGCAGCTCCCTTCCCAAATGGAGCTCGCGCGCAAACTCGTTCACTGTTAGATCGAAACGCATTCGCGAGGAGAGACCAAAGGCGGTCGCAAAGCGGAGGATCGTTGGGTGAAATCCGACCTTTCCCTTGAGACCCAGGATATTGTGCTCCATCTCGACCTTATGCTTGGCGTAAAGGGAAAGCGGCGCGAGCGGATAGTTCTCATCGACCGCCTTGTCCTCTTCCACCAGCCCATAGTTCGAGCAGGTCGAGACGAAGATGAGCCGGCCGACTGGGTGATGTTGGATGGAGTCGATGAAGGACCCGACCCCGTTTCGATTGATCGCATGACTTTCGTCGGGATACTTGCTCGTGATCGGATCGCCGACGAGTCCAGCCAGGACAACGACATCGTCGACGTTCTTCAGCGCCTGGGAGGTGAAGCGCGGATCGCGAATGTCACCGTGCATGAATTCGTAGTTCGGATAGCTCAGATAGGGCCAGACACAGCTCTCGTTCCGGTAGATGAGCTGATCGAGGCAGCGAACGTGCCAACCCTTCCTGAGGAGATGGCCGGTGATCACCGACCCCACGTAACCAGCACCACCAACGAGCAGCACAGTTCGTCTTTCAATAGCCATTTGAGCACCCGTCTACTTCTGAAAAAGATTCGCGCCGAGAGATCCCGGCTCCATGCCACTCTGGTCGTTGTGCCGACGTCTTCGCACGCGGCGCAGAAGCGGATCTCCCACAATGATCCAGGCGGTATGAACGACCCACTTGAGATCCGACCCGATGGTTCGATTGGGGTAGTAAGCCAGATCGATCTTCGCCTTGGCGGGAAACAGAACCTCGCGATAGAAAGTCGCCACATCGCCATCCTGCGGGAACAGCGTGTTTTCGTGTCGGAACAGAACCTGGCACGGCCCAATGAGGCCCGGCCTGTGTTCGAGAATCTTTTCAAATCCGTTTCTGAAACAATCGGCAAATACGAGCGTCTCGGGTCTCGGACCGACGAGTGACATGTCCCCACGCAGGACGTTCCAAAACTGCGGCAACTCGTCCAGCTTGAAGGCCGCCAGCAGCCCGCCGATCGCGGTCATGCGGTTGTCATTCACCGCGGTGAGCGGACTTCCGCGATCGTCGCAATCGGCTCTGAACTTCCGGAACTTGTACATGCGGAACGGTGTCCCGTTCAGCCCGAGGCGAAGCTGTGAATACAGAATCGGTCGCCCGCCTTCGATCCAGATTGCGAGCGCAATGACCAGGAAGACCGGCAGCAAGAAGAACATCGCCGTCCCTGCACCAAGGATATCGACAAGACGCCGCAAGCGCACGGCCGGAACGGCCGCCTGTGTGCATCCCGCATTTACCGTTTCGCTCATGCCTGTACGACCTCCGCTGGCTGGCTTGCCCGAAGTCCTTCTGCGAGGCTGTCCGCCACGTGATCGACGTCGGCGGGAGTCATGGCGGGATGGAGCGGCAACGTGAGCTCACGTCCGCAAAAATCTTCGGTGTTGGGCAGGCTGACGCCTGGATACCGATCCTGGTAGAACGTCAATCGATGCACCGGAGGATAGTGAATAGTCGTCTGAACGCCGCACTTTCTGAGCTCCTCGATCAGGGCCTGCCGGGAGCTTGCCGCCGGGAGCACGACCGGGAGCAGATGGTGAGCCGACACCCACGATGGCTTGAATGGCACCAGGACCGACGGACAACGTTCGGCAAGGCGCTGCCGATAATGAAGCGACAGACGGCGCCTCGTGTCGTTCCAGCCCGACAATTTTCGCAACTGCACGAGACCGACCGCGGCGCGCAATTCGTCCATGCGGTAGTTGAATCCGAGAAGCGTCACGTCGTATTCAGGGCTGCGGCTGACGAGACGCTGGCGCGTGTTACTCGTCATGCCATGCGACCTGGCACGCTTGATCATGTCGCTCAGGATGCGGTGGCGGGTTATGATGGCGCCGCCTTCGGCAGTCGTCATGTTTTTGTTGCCGTAGAAGGAAAAGGCGGCGGCATCGCCAAACGTGCCGACCCCCTTGACGCCGGGCGCATGTGCGGCGTCCTCGATCAGGAGCAGATCCTTGCTGCGAGCGAAGGCTTGCCACTCCTCGCGATCGGCGAGGTAGCCGGCAAAGTGCATGAGGATCACTGCCTTTGTTCGCGAAGTGCATTTGCGCTGCGCGTCTGCCACGGACATCAGGGGAACTGCCCCGGATTCGATGTCGACGAACACCGGCCGTGCTCCGACGTAGAGCACGGCATTGGCCGTGGCAACGAACGTGAGAGACGGTACGAGCACCTCATCGCCGGGACCGATCCCGAGCGCATGCAGAATGAGGTGAAGTGCGGCCGTGCACGAGCCCACGGCAATCGCTTCGTCAGCGCCGTGCATGCGGGCGAACGTCTGTTCGAACTCCCGCACCCGATCTCCCATGGTGATCCAGCCCGAATCGATTGCGGCGGCAAGCGCTTCCTTTTCGTCGGGGCCCAAGGTCGGTTCTGATACCAGCAGCATGTGTACCTCTTCATTCCGTGTGCGAAGACGACGTCGCGTCACGCAGCCGCAATGGCGAATGCGGGTGACTGCTCGTCCCACGCGATGTCCTGCGCCTTGAGGAAGTCCTCGACCCGGCCAATATCGAGCCACAGGCCGGTGTGCTTGAACACGTTGACGCGGGCGTCATCCTCGAGCATCTGGAACATCAGGTCGTCGAAGCCGAACGGAACGCCCGACGGAATGCGCTCAAGGACGACCGGATTCATGCAGTAGATTCCCATGCTAACGAGGTTCATCAGCTCCGGCTTTTCGCGAAACCCGGTCACGCGTCCGTCCGTTTCGTCGATCACGCCGAAATCCATCTTCGTGCTTCGAACGGAAGTCGCGATGGTGATGTTGGCGTCGGATTTGCGGTGATTGTGGATGAGCTGGTTCAGGCTCAGGTCAGTCAACACGTCGCCGTTGAGGACCAGGAACGGCTCGTCGAGCTGCTCTCGCAACAACGACAAGGGACCGATCGTGCCGAGGGGTTCGAGTTCCTGTGTGTAGGTGATCCGCATATTCCACTGGTTGCCGTCACCACAGACGCTGCGGATCAGATGGCCGAGATAGCCGGTCGTGACGAAAACGTCGCTGATCCCGTTTCGTCTGAGCCACTTCAGGACGAGTTCGAGCACGGGGCGCGCGCCGATCGGCATGAGAGGTTTTGGCAAAATGGACGTATGTGGGCGAAGCCGAGTTCCCTTGCCGCCGCACTGAACTACCGCTTTCATCGTCACCTCCATGTACAAAAAATACGCTTCAAAAAAATCGGCATATCATCGCAGGCGGAAAAAGTAGGAGCGAACCGGGCGTTCGTCTTCGTGCGTTTGCATGAGAGCGTCGCGACCGAACGGCGCAATTCCGGCGGCCTGTCCATGCCGTCGCGCAGCCGAGGCGTATGTCCTTCGGAAGATGGAAGCGCGGTCTTGGCGACGAGACCGACGCGGAAGGGGCCGCTCGCAAAAGAGGAAAAGGCTGACGCCCGGCGGTCCAGTGTGGCCCCCGGCAGCAGGTTGCGATCGAGCGGTCCGCGAGCTCGCTTCTTGTGCCCGCCGAGCTCGCCGGTAGGTCACGTATCGGCGGTCAAACTGATCTTGCCGGCGATGTAGTTCGCCATGCCTTGAATGGAATCGAGATTCTCGGGCAGGATCTCGCTGTCATCGACGGCGATGCCGAAGGTCGTTTCGATGAACCCGACCACCTCAAGCACCCCAGTCGAATCGATGATGCCATGGTCGAGGAGGGAAGCATCGTCCTTCAACGCTGCGATGTCGCTAACATAGAAATTCGACGTCAGGAAAGCGCGGATCTGTTCCTTGCAGCGGTGGGGGGCCAGGACGAGTGTCATTGCAGTCGTACTCCATGTAAACGCGCTGGGTCCATTAGCCGATCATGAGCGATCCGGCGGTGAGCTCTCGCTTGTTGATCTTGCCAGTGTCCGTGCGCGGCAGTTCCGCCGCCACTACGACATACTTTGGCACCATGAAACTCTCGAGCCGCTTCTGGCACTCTCGCTGAATCTGCTTCGGGCCGATCGACCGTCCCTGGTCGAGCACAACGAAGGCCTTGAGCGCGTGCCCCAGCAAGTCGTCCGGGACGCCAATGACCGCCGCTTCCCTTATGCCGGGAATGTCCAGCAGTGCGCTCTCCACCTCCTTGGGCGCGACCTTCTCACCGCGCGATTTGATGACCTCGTCGCTACGGCTGACGAAATACAGATATCCGTCGGCGTCCATTCGACAGTGGTCGCCGGTATACAGCACCTGCTCGCCGGGAAGCGGTCCGGGCTTGAGCTTCTTCGCAGTAGCCTCCGGCTTTCGCCAATAGCCCTTCATGACAGTCGCGCCGCGGATCACGAGCTGTCCGACAACACCGGGGCCGACCCGTTGATCGCACTCGTCAACGATCCACATTTCGGTATTTGGGATGGCAATGCCGACACTCGACGGTTTCCGATCGAGATCCTCCGGCGGCAGATAGGTGCAGCGTTTGCATTCGGTGAGACCGTACATGGAGTAGATGCGTGCGCCGGGAAAAATGTCTCTGAGCTGGCGCAGGTGCCCGACCGGCAGTGCTGCACCGGTGCTGGTCAGGTAACGAATGCTGGATAGATCGTAATCTTTCAACGATTCAAGCTGCAGCAGGGTCGAGAACATGGTCGGCACGCCGGGAAAACCCGTAACTCTCTCTTCCGCAACGTGCCGGAGAACCTCGGCAGGGAAGGCAAACGAACGCTCGAGAACGAGGCGCGCGCCGGCGCGTACGGCCATGATCATCTGGTACAGGCCGTAGTCGAAGGCGAGCGGAAGCGCGTTGAGGATGATCTCATCCTCGCGCACATCCAGATATGATGCGACCGACGTACACGCCGTCATCATGTTCCGGTGCGTCAGCATCACCCCTTTGGGCTCGCCTGTTGAACCAGAGGTGTAGATAATGGCGGCGAGATCGATATCGATGCAGCGGCGTGCGGGTGCTGTGTCGTGCTCGTCGGCTGTCGCTGCACTCCATCGCACGGCGTGTGGCAGTGCGTTCAGATCGATTTCGCTAATGGTGCCGGAGACGATCACGCGGCGCAAGGACAGGCAATGTCGCGCAGGTTCGCAGAACGTTGCGTGGAGGCGCGATTGCGTAATGAGCGCAGTCGGCTGGCAATCACGAAGGAGATAGCTGAGCTTGTCCGGCCTGGTCAGGGGATTGATGAGGCATGCGACCGCATTGGCCTTGAGCGAGGCCCAGAAACTGACGGCTGCCTCCACTGTGTTGTCCGCAAAGATCATCACACGGTCGCCGCGCTCGATGCCGGCCGTGACCAAGTGGTGTGCGACCGCATTGGACCACGTCTCGAGCTGGTCGTAGGTGACCCGGTGACCGTCGCACACCAGAGCGATCTTCGCGCCTTTGCAACGCGCCGATTGAACCAGGTAATCGTGCAGGAGCGGCACAGGATCGTTCATCAGGCGTAAGCTCCCGATACGTGTTGGTGGTCGACGTCCACGCTGAGGGTCAGGCGAGGGCATCTCTCCGGGTGGTCTGCGACGAATTGCTGGAACAGGAGCTGAGTGGACAAGACGCCGACCAGCGCCATGTTGTCGAAGTTGGACAGATCGCCGTCGCCAGCTTGCGCATGCGCTCGGCACTTTGTGCGCAGCCGCTCGACGGCCGCCGGATCGAAGATGTTTGCGGCTCGAATGCTTGCGCCTGAGAGCGCTTCATCGACGTAAGCGGGACTATCCTTGCCGAGGAAGCAAAGCGCATTGGGCGTACGGTAGGGCTGCTTCTTTCGTCTGACGATCTCGGCGGGAAGCTGCGACTGCGCGACACGCTTCAGGACGTGCTTCTCATCGAGGATGCGAAGTTTACAGGCGTCAGGAAGCGAATTCGCAAGCTCGACGACGTCGTTGTCAAGGAATGGAAGGCGGCCCTCGACCGAATTCGCCATCAGCATCCGATCTCCCTGGGAGGAGAGCAGGTATCCGGCCAGAAGGGTCTTGCTCTCCAGGTATTGGTCTTGTGCAAGCGGCGTCCAGTCGGAGAAATCCGCCGGCAGACGATCGAGCAACTCGGTCACGGGGTCGCTTCGCGAAGACGCTGCACGCATGTCTTCGGAGAACAGTCGCTTGATCGCGCTTGTGCTGCGCCAACGCGGATCGTGAGCAAAGCCCGGCGCATCAGTGGCAGAAATGCCGTGGGCGAAGAATTTGAGAGAAATGGCCTGCATATGGACGGGCGATCGGGAGATGTAGGGATAGAGCCGCTTCAGGAGCGCGGCTCGCCGCGTTGAGGCCGGCGCGCGGCCCCAGAAGCGGCGTATCTTACCCTCGCGAAACAGGTCATATCCGGCGAAGACCTCGTCAGCGCCTTCGCCGGTCAGGACGACCTTGATGCCGCGTTCGCGTACCAGTCTCGAGAGCAGGAACAGCGGTACAGGAGCGGTTCTCAGGATGGGGCGCTCGGTGTGGTGGATCACGTTGGGAAAGGTTTTTGCGATGTCCTGGCGGGAGACCAGGAGTTCGTGGTGCTCGCTCCCGATCGTGCGGGCCATGAGGCGCTGATAGGACGTCTCGTCATACTCGGCGTCGGCGAAGCGTACGGAGAACGTCTGGAATCGCCGGCCTGCAAATCGGCTCCCCATCGCCGCCACAAGCGAGCTGTCGAGCCCGCCGGAGAGATAGCTCCCCACAGGGACGTCGGAGCGGACCATTCGAAGCGCCGTAGCTGTTTCCAGCGCGTTGCGCACAGCGTCGATCACATCGTCGTTGCAGGCGGTGGATGAAATGAAGTGCTGATCGGACCGGAGCGGGTAACGTGGGGTCCAGTATGCGTAATCGCTGACCCTGCCGCGCTCGTAGCTGCGGACGTGTCCTGGCTCGACTTCCGTGATCCCCTCAAATACGCACTGCGGCGGCACGGTGCTCCAGAAGGTGAAGGTCTGGTCGATGCCTGCCGGATCGATCGCTCGGGGGATAGCCCGATTAGCAGCGAAGATCGCCTTGATCTCGCTGGCAAAGTAAAGCTGGCCCCGATGATTGCAGAGATAGAGCGGGCAGATTCCGGTCCGGTCACGTGACAGGACGAGGCGGCGGGCGGAGGCGTCCCATATTGCAACGGCCCATTGCCCATTCATCCGGGCGAACGCTGCCTCGCCCCACGCGCGATAAGCCTGAAGGACGACTTCCGTGTCGCTCCGGGTACGGAAGCGGTGGCCGAGGGAGGTCAGCTGCTCGCGCAGCTCGATGTAGTTGAAGACTTCGCCGTTGAACACGATCCAGGCAGGACCGTCGGGATCGGAGAGAGGTTGCTGCCCACCTGCTATATCGATGATCGAGAGCCTGGCATGCGCCAGGCCCGCGAACTGGTCCCGATACAGCCCCTGCTCATCGGGTCCGCGATGTGCAAGCGCCCCAATCATCCGCAATAGCGCGTTCCGCGAAGGACCCGGAGCGTTTGCGCTCAGCGCCACGATGCCTGCGATGCCGCACATGCCCTCTAGTCCTCGATCTCCACGTCAACAAGCAGAGGCGGGGTGTGAAGATAGCGTGTTGCTCGACGCTTGGAGATGATATCGTTGAAAACCTTCTGTACCTGCGCTGCGGTCAAACCGACCGCTTCCGCCACCTCATCGGCAAAGATACCGTGGTTGACCGCGTATAAGCAGATGTCGGTCAAGCGATAGGGAGCGGCGAAATAGAATTCCTCCTGGCTCTGCGGCATCGAGAAGGTGTCGGACGTTGGCGGCCGTCGCCTGATCTCCTCGTCGATGCCGAGGTATTCGGCCAGTTGGTAGACCTGGCTCTTGTAGAGATGCGCGATCGGCATCACGTCCGCATCTCCGTCACCCTGCTTGACGAAGAAGCCTTGATCGTGCTCCAGCCGATTTGGCGTGCCTATGACGGCGTATTTCAGGCGGTCCGCGTGATAATATTCGGTCATCTTGCGGACACGTTGCTTGTAGTTGGTCGCAGCGACGATCTGTAGGTAGACGTCAGGCGGAAGACGTATGGTGGAGACTTCGCCGTTCGGGTCCTGCACGGTCAGGCGCGTGATGTTGATGCCATCGCGCTCCAGAACCGAGCCAAGTACCAGCTTGCATTTCCAATCGGGACCGTACCCGGGTACGACCGCCTGGATCGCCTCTCGCTGACGGCGGTATGCGCCCAATGCTTCGAGAGCCGGCGCGATGTCTTCGACAGTCGTTGTCAGGCGCAGCTGCGTAGCAACGGCCCGGCCGAGCCTCAGTGAATCGGCGGACGAGTCGCGCTCGGGCATGAGTAGCCCGAGAACCTTCGTATTTCCGAATGCGCGCGTACACAGCGCTGCGACGACAGAGCTATCGATGCCGCCGGAAAGTCCGACGACGGCGCCGCGTCGGCCAAGTACGCCAAGAACCCGGTCACGCAGGAATGCGACAATGCGCGCGACTTCCAGTGGCGCGTCCAGGGCCAAGGCGTCCTTACTGAACGCTCCTGCAGTTTTGCTGTGAGTTGCTTGCATGGTCACGTGAACAAACCGCCTCTCTCGGGAAACTCGGCTGGTGGGTAGGTTTGCGAGAGCGCCTTCTGAATCAGGTTCAGATTCATTGCGAGGTAAGGTGGTACGACGAGGTCGGTGTGGGTGCCTGCGCTTGGGATAACCTCGACATGGGCAAATGCACGGTCCCACCCCAGCGCTTGCGGCATCTTCTTCCGCTTGCAGCGGAACAGAACCGCGGAAATCGGCAGCATCGGTTTGGGCTCCGCCAGCCAGCGGAAGTAGGCCTTGGCGCGCAACACCTCCTGCAATTCCTGCTTGAGCCTGAAGG
This sequence comes from Bradyrhizobium cajani, assembly GCF_009759665.1. Classification (GTDB taxonomy): domain Bacteria; phylum Pseudomonadota; class Alphaproteobacteria; order Rhizobiales; family Xanthobacteraceae; genus Bradyrhizobium; species Bradyrhizobium cajani. Next base: position 472,370 of record NZ_WQNE01000001.1, on the reverse strand, counting down.
AGGTAAGGTTGAACTGGCCGTTCGCACGGGGCTCAATCACTCGGGCGAGGGCAGCTTCACGGCCGATCGCAACGGTTGCCTTGGCGACGGCCCGGCAGATCATCCGGGACGCGGTTACCCGGTTGTTGCGGATTCGGTGAATCGTGCGGCTCACCGTTTCCCATGCGGAGCTGCGCTCGCCCATGAGGCTAGTGTCGAGAATCCCGAAGAACTTCACGGACCGGCCGGAGGCAAGCAGACGCGTTGCGACCTCGAAGGCGGCCGCACCGCCGAGGGAATGGCCGAGAAGCCTGATGTGGCCATGCGGCTGGACGCGGTTGATCTGCTCCAGCGCGGCAGTGGCCATATCACGAACGCTGTCCTGGCCCTGCAAGATCCTGCCGAGATCCGGGTATCGGATCGGGACGATCTGGGCAATTTCGCGCATCGAGGCGGTCAGAGCTGCGAGGCTCGCTCCGTAACCAAGTGAGCCGGGTAACAGGAATAGCACGGGCAGCGCCTCCGCAACGACGGGAGATGGCGGAGAACCGGGATCCTGGTGCGTGTCAATCAAAGGCCGCAGTGTCATTGGAACGCAACCGACCAAGTTTCAGAAGCGTAGTATGAAGGCGCGGAAAATCCGCTCATCATTCATTTGCATGAAACATGTGACCGCGCCGGGGATTTGATGGCTCTCGCGCGAGTAACATCTGCCGTTCATGGCATGCCTCCCAGCGGACCCGAGGTGCCGGCGGGTCATACGCGCCTGTTGATGCCGGTGGCCGATCTCTGCGCGCCGCCTGGACCATTCAACAGATGCAGCGCCACGGCAATTCCCAGGGCGTAGCCGGTCGCTCCTCCGGCAGCCATCACGAAGATGACCTGCAGCGGATCGTGGCCAAGGTGTGCACCGATGAGGAGCGGAGCAAATACGAACAGAGCCCGCACCAGGTCGACCAGCAGGCGCAACTCCTGGCGGCGAAAAAGGGTCGGAACCTCTTGAATGGGGGTCGACAAGGATTGGGCGGCGCACATGATGGCCAAGGCGGCCATGATCTGGCCCGTGGGCATCCAGGACGGCCCAAGCAGCGGAACGACGACATAGGGTGAAACAAATCCGACCCCAAGCACCGGCAGGGCGATCAGGCCTGTCGCAACGACCAGGAGGCCGAATGCGGTACCGAGCAGATGCTGACGATCAAGACCCTTGCTTGCTTCGGCGACGAAGACGTTGCTGAGAGGCAACGCGATCAGAGTGACTGGACCGGTCACGAGACGGGCGGCGACGCCGAAATGCCCGGCAAAGGCGGTCCCGAACAGCGAGCCGATGAAGATTGCGGGCAGATTGATGATCGCAAATCCCGCAAGGGCCGAGGGCAGCTCGAACAGAGGAAATTTGTACTCCCGCCGCGCCATCGCCGCGATCGACGCCCATGAGGTCTGCATGATGCGTCGGATGTCATCCGGCTTCAGGAGCCGGCCGCAGAGAAATGCGATCAGCACAGCCTGGCTCAGGATGTGAGCCTGCACCATTGCATCATCCCCGAGGCGTGCGAGGCCGAAGCCAACCTGGAGCAGTGCCATTGATGCCGGCAGGATCAGGCGGCCCATTCCGAAGTCGCGCATGTGATTGAAGCGCAAGCACCAGCAGTTCATTGCGTCGGCAACGCCGATCCCCGCCATGCCCACCGGTACGAGATAGGCAAGATGCTGCAGTCGCTCCGGTATCACGGGCGACAGCAGGTATCCGGCGGCTAGCACAATGGACGTCGTAGCGCAGATCGCGACGAGCGTGAGCTTGAGCGCGACCAGTGCCTGGGCCTTGTCCTCAACGACGTACAGCGAGGTGCTGAAGCGAAGCCCGGCGATCGCGCCGAGGATGTTCACGATCGAGAGGTAGATCGTGAAGATTCCAAAATCCTCCGGCGAGTACAGCCGGGTGAGGACGGGAATGGCTGCGACGAGCGTGAGCTGGCCGGTGAGTGCGAGGGCGGAGACGCCCGCCGCCGCCCGAACAAGGGCTCCTGTCCGCGTCCGACCAGTCGCCGCTTTCGCGGTCATGGGAAGCTTCCTCAGTCCAGAATTTCCAAGAAGGCGAGATCGTACGGCTGAGCGCTGGACTCTGCTCGGAGCGTAGGATCGAGCGCCGCGCGCGCCATCATTCGTTCGCATGACGCTCACCGAGATTCCACCGGATCGGGAGCAGCAGCTTGTGCTTGCAGGTCAGATAGCTCCGCACGCGGAGTGCCGGGCCGCCGAAGGTTGAGCTCGGAATCCTCTATGTAGAGACATCGGCAATTGGAGACGGTCTTCGCGGCGCCTTGCGAAGGTCGACTCACACCCCGAACGGACCGCTTCGAAACGTCGCGCCTCGCGGTGACCATTGTCATGCGAATGAAGGATGACCCGACCCGCCGGCCTACCTAGCGTTCCTCGTGCGCGGCGCCGCGGGATCAGATCAGGCTGTTCGCAAAGCCGAAAGGCATCCGGGTTCGTCGGGGCCGGCGCGTCGACAAAGTGAGCCTAAGGGGAAAACCCGATGAACCTGTTGCAGCTCGACGGGTCGGAAGGGACTAGAGATCCGCAAGCCCGCCCCTTCATCTCGGTGGCGGTTCCAACCTTCCGCCGACCGGACCTGGTGCGCCGCACGATTGAAAGCGTGCTGCAGCAGGAGCACTCCGATTGGGAAATGGTGATCAGTGACGACGAAGGCCCGAAAGGAGAGGCTTGGAGCGTCCTGTCCGAATACGAGCGCAGGGATCGGCGTATCCGGGTCATCGAGAACCACCGAGGCAAGGGTCAGGTCGAGAATACAAACAACGCGATGCTCGGATGTCGCGGCCGCTGGATCAAAGTATTGCACGACGACGACTGGCTCGTGCCAGGTTCGCTCGAGACTTTTGCGGAACTGGCGAGGACGTACCCCAACGCTGCGTTCATGACCTCCTCTTCTCATGTCGTCCAGGACGACGGAATAAAATACAGGCGCGGACGCCAGGTCACGCTGTATTCGAGCCAGCAATGCCTCACCGATCTCTATCTGGTCGGCAAGACCCGGTTGCTGGGGATCGTTCCGTCGACTCTGCTGGTCAAAAGCGAGGTCATCCATGCCGGCTGTCTGATGCGGAACTATAAGTCGATCGAATGGGGGGTGGACCAGCTGTTCTTCGTCGACCTCGCCTGTCACGGCGACATGGTGGCGATCGACGACGGTTTGATCTTCTACGACATGACGGATCACGCGAGCATCACCGCTGCCGGATCGTTCCCGCAGATCGATCGGGAGACCCTGGATCTCAAACACCTGACCTGGAGCCTCGTGGAGGACAAGCGGGGGCTCCCGGATCCCGAAACGGTGGCACGTGCTTTGCGAGTCGCAAGATTGCGTGGAAGATTTCGCCACCAGTCATGGGGGGCAACGATCCGGGACGCGCTCCAGATCCTGCGTCCCTCGGTCATCAAGGCAGCCAACAAGGCCATCCAGGCGCGAACGCGTGCGCCGGTAGCCGGCTCGCTCGTTCGCGTCGGTCATATCTGACGCGAGTCGGCGCTGGCGGTCATCGGGACAAGGCGCTGGTCTGATCAAGGTGATCGAGACGGGTTACAAAGTCGAACACGGGGCCGCCCGGCACGCCCCAATTGCTTGACCAGATGATTTGCGATCCATCGGGAGACGGCGAAGCGTGGGTTTCGCTCCAGTAGTTGTGCGAGACGTTACGCGTGTGCGCAATGCGCCGGAACTCGCCACTGCCGTCAATTCGCAGAGCAATGACCTCCCGGGCAAAGGGCGCAAACTTGGGGAGCTGGGCAATCTCCGATGGATCGCCGCCATAACTCAAGATGACCCAGCCAGGCCGATCGATGGCGCGCGTGGACGCATGTGACGCCTCTCCCCGCGGAGCAAGGGCGGTGACCATGCCGTCATCCAGCCGGCGCTTGATCACCTGGTATATGTCGGGATCGGCTTTGCTGATTCCGACGTAGACCTCGCGTCCGTCCGCGTCCACGGTCATGTCGCCATGACTTGGCCGATGATGTTCGGTCCAGCTCTGCACCAGATCGCCGGCGACGGTGAAGATGAATGCCTCATCCTTTCCGTCGACCCATCGGCTGCATCTGATGTAGCCACCAAGGGGAGATATCTCGCATACACCGTCTCGTCCGGGCAGTTTTCCCACTTCGATATCCGGAAACTTCTGCCGGTTCGCCAGATCGAATGCGAATGCGACGACGGCGCCGTCTGCACGCGTGCCTCGCACGGCGATGCGCCTGCCGTCCCGAGAGGGATTACCCTTGCCCGGTCCGAACTGGAGGCCGCGATAGCCCTCGGCCGTCAACATGATCTCCTCGGCATTGGTGCGCGGCGTCCAGAGCGAGATCTTGCGCCCGATCACGCAGATCATGCGCTCGGGGTCCCGCGGGTGCCATTCGCACTCGTCCTCGCGTTGGCGGCGGAACAACGGAGCGTATGTCTTTCCGTCAAGAAAGCAGAGGCCGTTGCAGCCATTGGCGATCAGAAGCAGAGTTTGGTCTGCATTCCAAGCCTGTGCACTCGAATAGCGGTGGGTGCAGTAGGCTCGTTGACAGGCGAGGCCAGCGCCCAACGGCCCCGGCGTCGTTATCCGGACGATCGTGGCGCCGGTGTCCGGGTCGGTGATCGGAACGAGATAGTCGGGCAAGTCCAGGGGGCTGGCTGTCGCAAGCTTCGCCTTGACCAACGTCTGTGCGGCAGCGATGCCTGCCAACGCAAGCACGACCATCGCTACTCCCGCCAAACCAATTCTGATGCAGACGGACGGAGACATCGTCTCATGCTCCATGGCAAGCAGGGGCTTGGATCGTTCAAATGCGCAAGCGGCCGACCCGAGGGGGCCGCCGGTCATGACGCTCCCGGAGCGACCAAGGATACGTCGCGATGATGTCTTTTAGCCGTTACGTCTCAACGCGCATCATCCGAATGCAGGACACCACCTCGTGGGACCTTGTGATCCTCGCGCAAGCTCAGATATTCGATTGCCGATCATTCGGACCGGGGGCGTTGCGCAGCAAAATGCGGCTGCCACCCGGTGCTTTCTCAAGAGTTCGATGCGGGTCGAACTGATTGTCCAGCTATTCCATTTCGGAGACCCCGGCTTCGTGACGTCCGGGCTCGTGTGGGGCCAGGCCAGGAGCAGTCGTCCGATCGATCGACAGTGACAGCACGTGACCATTGGAGGGCCTGACAAGTGATCCGTTGTTCATCCCCCAGATCGCGGCCTGCGTCCTGTTCTGGACCCGTATCTTGCGCAGGATCGCCTTCACGTGAACCTTCACCGTCGCTTCGGCAATATCGATCTTTCGTGCAATGCTCTTGTTGGAATTGCCCTCGATCAGAAAGGAGAGAATTGCCTGCTCTCGCGGCGATAGATGAGGGGCGATCCGCTCCTCAGCCGTAACGATGAGGCTCGATCTCTCCTCACCCGTCGGCTGCAATTGAGGCTCGCGATCGGAACTGCCATCGAGCACGAATGACAGAAATGCGGGTGGAAACACAGTTTCGCCCATCGTCACGAGCTCTATGGACTTGACGAAAGCGTCGCACGAATTCACGTCGACGAAATAGCCACTCGCTCCGGCCTTATAGGCCGAGATCATCTCATGAGGCCGGTAGTGGTCAGATACAATCGCCACGCGGGCGGCTGGATAATGCTCCCTTACAAATCCGATATGCTTCACCGCGAGGTCGAACTCGTCGGGATTGTGGACGATCACGAATAACAGCTTGCAGCCTTGCAATGCGCTTGGTAATTCGTCAGCGCTCGAAGCTGACATCGCGATGTGGAAATCCGCCTCGCGCAGTATTCGTGAAATTCCCTCTCTCACTAAAATATTTCGTCCAATCAAAACGACTTTAGCAGATTGTCGCCTCCTCATAACGCCCTCCGCACTAACGCAATGACACCACTTGAAAACGAACAAAAGAACAAAGCTCAACAGACCCGAAGCTTCCGATTCACAGAAGTTAAGCGTTTGTTAGCCTTTTCTGAAGGTTAGATTCGATTTTTCGATTGTGCCTATATACCTTTCGTTATAGATTGCGTGGGTTTTCCAACTGGTTCATGAAGCCCGATTGCCGCTGTGAGCAGTCATCTGAGGGCGAGCGCGAATCGCGATTCAACTTTCGAATGTTGATCGTATGAGAATGGCTTTCGCCAGCTCCTTGCTCCATCTCCACGCTTCGGAATGACCAAGTAGCTCAACTAGTTAATTGCTTGCCGGAGGAGATCGGACTGGCCGACCCCGGTTTCATACGGCCTCTGGATCTCGCAAATTCGTGTATTATCTGAAGCATCAGACTCGTGCCGTCACTGCCTCACGTGTTTTGTTTCGCCGAGTGGCACTTTCGTTTTCGTAGAACGTTCGTGGTGATCAATCTATTTCGAAGCGGCAATGGCTGGGGCCTGTAGCTTCATTCGGCGGAGTTGGGGCGGCAGATTCAGGAGCGCCCGATGCGTCGTGCGACTGTGGTTATTGCGGACCGACACCCCGTGGTTTTGCAAGGTCTCGCAAACATACTTGGTTCAGAATCCGATTTTGAGATCGTCGCATCCTGCGGCGACGCTGCGAGCTGCATCAAGTCAATTTTGGCCCTCGCGCCCGACATAGCGGTCGTGGATGCGGCAATGCCGGAGCTTGCCGCGTTGCTGAACAATTCGTTCAGCGGCTCGGAAGGTCACTCGACGCGTTTGGTGTTCTTCGTGTCCAGCGAGGATTGCGATCTCGTCCTGTCGGCCGCTCCCGCGGGACACAGTGTTCTGCTGAGGGAGATGGCGGGCCAGGCCCTGGTGCAATGTTTGCGAGCGATTACCGATGGTGAGACCGTCGTTCCGGGTCCGCCGACTGATCAGGCCCAATCTCGGGAGCAGAGTACGAATCCGGAAACCGCACTTGCGGTACTCACGGAGCGTGAGCGGCAGATCATGCGCCTCGTGTCTCGCGGTCTCTCCAACAAGGAAATTGGCCGCCGGCTGAATATTGCCGATGGCACCATCAAGGTGCACCTCCACAACATTTTCCAAAAGCTCGAAGTCGGCAATCGCACGGCACTTGCTGCCCTCGCCATCTCTCACGATGACCGCGCCAATTCAGCGCAGGACAAGCCGACGCAGGCCAGATCAGATTCGGTAACCAGCGAGCGCTAAGCCATCAGCTCGCGTCGATCGCAGCGCAGCATGCGGCGATCTTGCCGAAGCGCGGGCGGACACCCCATCTTCCGCATCGGGCACGGCGAGGAATCGTCGGTTATCCTGCGACGGAGAACTGAAGAATGAACAGCGAGTGTCCCCCGAGTTTGGGGCTGTCGCTGACCTCGACCTGCCAGAAGACATGAGGCACGAACGAAACCGTCAGGTCGTGCTTGAGTATCTCACCGCTCAGTTCGATCGCTGCGGTCCGCGCGGCGAAGATGTCGGGGAGATCCAACCCGACGTCGTCGAGAACTGAATCGCCATCGTGAACGTGAAAGAAATATCGCGGCATTGATGTCCCCGGATAACGCGAACACTCGGACGACTGCAGCGAGCCCTATGCATCAGATGGGCTCATCGCACCACATTGGGACACCTGGCAAGCTGCTATTTTCGGAGAATGCATCATCATGGATGGGTACCTCGACGTTGACGTGGATGATCACCAATTCAGAATGAACGGTTGCTTCTCGATGACTACGATGGTGATGCGTCGACGGAGCCCACTTCGGCGCAGCGTTGCGGCCCCGGCCTGCGAAGCCCTAGCCCCCCGCCGGGGCCGCGATCTTTGCGCAAGCGGGCGTGGTCACCTATCGCAGTCCGTCGCGCAGATGTTGCGGTCTCGGATGCTCTGATCAGTCCCGCGAGGCGGGGGCTCTGGATGCTTGCCCTCGATAGCGACTACATCAGTCATATCTCATAGTGGTCGCGATACCAGCGGACGAAGTTGCGTACGCCCGTTTCGATTGGGGTGGACGGCGAAAAGCCGGCGTCTCGCATCAGATCGCCGACGTCGGCAAAGGTTTCAGGAACATCTCCGGGCTGCATGGGCAGCATCTCCTTATCGGCCGTTCGTCCGAGCTCTTTCTCGAGCAAGCTGACCACATGCATCAGCGCTTCGGGGCGGTTATTGCCGACATTGTAGAGTTTGGCCGGGGCGGCCGCCGCATCAGCCCTGCCTTCCGGGGCGCAATCGATCAGGCGCGAGATGACGCGAGTGACGTCATCGATGTAGGTGAAGTCGCGCTGCATTCTGCCATGGTTGAAGAGCTTGATCGGCTTGCCTTTGACGATTGCGTCAGCGAACAGGAATATAGCCATGTCGGGTCGGCCCCACGGGCCGTAGATCGTAAAGAACCGGAGACCGGTGACGGGGACACGATACAGGTGGCTGTAGGAGTGGGCCATCAGCTCGTTGGCCTTCTTGGTCGCGGCATAGAAGCTGATGGGCGAGTCGGTTCTATGTCGCGTCGAAAAAGGCAGCTCAGTATTGGCGCCGTAGACGGACGACGACGACGCGTAGATCAGATGGCCGCAGCCGTGATGCCTGCATCCTTCCAGGACATTCAGGAACCCGGCGACATTGGCGTCGACATAGGCGTGCGGATGATCGATCGAATGCCGGACACCGGCCTGAGCGGCAAGATGGATTACTCTCGCAAAACGATGCTTCGCGAACAGCCCCGCCACAGCCGACCGGTCTCCAAGGTCGATCTGGATGAACGAGAAACGTGGATGCTGCCGCAGAATGTCGAGACGGGCATGCTTGAGGGCGGGGTCGTAGTAACGGTTGAGGTTGTCCAATCCGATGACCCGGCGCCCCTCGTCGAGCAGCCGGCGTGCAGTATGGAAGCCGATGAAGCCCGCGGCGCCCGTCACCAGAACATCGTCGGCAGCTGGTTTTGAATGCGATGACACTTGGTTCCCAGGTCAGGTCGGTTTTCGAACGGCGAAGAAGCCATCATTGATCGCGGCAAGCGGCCCCCAACCCAGCCGTTACTCTGCCGACCTGACGATGGCGCTCGAGCCGAGCTAGCAGCCAATGGTCACTCGAACGGACTACTCCGCACATGCTGCCACTGTCCCGGATTCGAAGGGGCACGGCTACAATGTCCGAACGAGCCGGTCATCATCCATTTGCATGAGGATAAGGCCGCTCGGATCTGCAGACTTGTGCGGCGGCCGGCTTGACCGAGCGACGGCCGGCTTGGGTGTGCGTGCGGTCGAACGATCGACATCGGTGACGTGAGCGCAGGCGACATACTCCAGATCAAGGGTGTCGACGATGAAGACCGTCTGTGTTGAAGCCCTGGGCGCGTGCGTATCAAGCATCGGCTTCGGCTGCGCGTCTCTCGGAGGGCGCGTTGGGGCGCGCGCCGGGCTCGAGGCGCTCGAGCGGGCATACGACTCCGGAATCAACTGGTACGATGTGGCGCCGTCGTACGGGGATGGGATGGCAGAATCGATTTGCGGCCAATTCGCATCTGCCAGGCGCGGCAGTGTCTATATCTGCACCAAGATTGGCATGCGCCCAAGTACGACAGCCGCCGCCATGCGAGTGTTGAAGCCGATAGCACGCGCTTCTCTTGCGCTGTTTCCTGGAATTCAGCCGCGGCTCTCCACAATGAAGCCAAAGCCGTTCAAAGTACCGCTTTCAGCCGAGCTGATCAGGACAGGCATCGAGAGCAGCTTGCGGCGTCTTCGGACGGACTACGTCGACGTGCTAGCGCTCCACCGCCCCACTCGCGAAGAGATCGTCCGCGAAGACATCATCCGGGCGGTTGAGCGCATCGTCCAGGACGGGAAGGCTCGCGCAATCTCGATTGCCGGTAACAACCAAGTGGGAATTGATGGCCTGGATCAATCATTGCCATTTCGGCTGTTGCAGATTGCCAACAACCCGCTCGAGCCGAATGTTCTCAGATCAAGGCAGGCTGAGCGGGGCAGGACATTTGTGACGTATGGAACATTCTCGAACGTCGATGAACTTGTGGCGAGAATAGGTGCAAGGCAACGGGTGCTGAATGACCTTCACGAGCTGGGATACCGGGGCGATCTCTCCGAGATCGCTATCGCGTTCGTGGTGGATTATGCGCTTGCATCAAATTCGGCAGGAGTGACGCTTTTCTCGATGTTTCGGAAGAAGCATCTTGCGTTCAACTTGCTTCGCTTGGCGCAGGCGCCGGCGTTTCATCCGCTGAATCGCATCGCCAGCGAGCTCTCGGGTGAGCAAACCCAGCGGATCATTGGCGGCTCGAGTGGACGGCTCTTTGAGAGATGCTGATCTGCGGGCGGCCTGGCTGGAGCCGGCCTTCCGTCTGCGATGTCCTGAATATCGGCATGAGGTCTACTCCGTCATGATCATACAATCGGCAGATGTGTGTGTTAGAATTCGCAGCTCACGATCCTGCCCGCCAGTTCCGTCAACGATATCGACGAGCGTGCGGGCGGCCGAAAGGAAGCTGGCCTCGGAAGCGTGACGCGCTGATTCTGGCCCGCGACTGGTATGCAGATGCTCGGAGACGGACTATGTGCGGAATTGTTGGTGTCGTCGGGCAGAGTCCTGCCTCTGCTATTCTCTTGGATGCGCTGAGACGACTCGAATATCGCGGATATGATTCCGCGGGAATTGCCACTCTCGAAAACGGCTCGTTGACCCGACGTCGCGCGGTCGGAAAGCTCGCCAATCTCAGGAATCTGCTCGTCTCGGAGCCGCTTTCGGGGCGGATCGGAATCGGGCATACGCGGTGGGCGACGCATGGCCGTCCGGATGAGAACAATGCGCATCCTCACATGGTTAGCGGCGTTGCGGTCGTGCACAACGGAATCATCGAGAACCATCGAGAGTTGCGCGATGAGCTCAAGGCGGCTGGCGCCGACTTCACGACGGAAACCGACTCGGAGGTGGTTGCGCACCTCGTTAGCCGTGAGCGGAAGAACGGATGCGAACCGATCGTGGCGGTGCGCAAGGTGCTCCCGCGCTTGAGCGGAACGTTCGCGCTCGCCTTCCTGTTCGAGGGGCACGAGAATCTCCTGATCGGTGCCCGAAAGGGCTCGCCCCTTGCGGTCGGTTATGGGCGCGGCGAAATGTTCCTTGGCTCGGATGCGATTGCGCTTGCACCCCTGACGGACATTGTCGCTTACCTCGAGGACGGCGATCTCGCCGTCGTGACGCGAGACCAGATCGAGTTTCTCGACGTGAATGGCGCGCCGTTGCGTCGTGCGTCGTCCAAAATCGGCAGGTCGGCCGTGATCGTTCACAAGGGCGAACATCGCCATTTCATGGCCAAAGAGATTCATGAGCAGCCGAAGGTGGTCGAGCAGACGCTGACGCAGTATATCGACTGTCGCAAGGCCACGATCAGGCTGCCGAAGAACGTGGATCTCGACTTTCGCAAGATCGACCGCGTCTCGATCACCGCCTGCGGGACCGCCTTCTATGCGGGCATGATCGCGCGGTACTGGTTCGAGCGGTATGCCGGGCTGCCGGTTGAACTCGATATCGCGTCCGAATTCCGCTATCGCGACGTGCCATTCGGTGCGGGCAATCTGGCGATTTTCGTCTCGCAGTCCGGCGAGACCGCCGACACGCTCGCCTCGCTGGAGTTCGCCGCGAGCCACGGACAGCGTGTGCTTTCCGTCGTTAATGTGCAGACGTCGACGATGGCGCGGGCCAGCCAGATCGTATTGCCGACGCTGGCGGGACCGGAAATCGGGGTCGCCTCCACCAAGGCGTTCACCTGCCAGCTCGCAACGCTGGCCTGCATTGCAATTGCAGCGGGCCGCGATCGGGGAGTGCTTCACGCAGAAGACGAGCGGTCCCTGGTTCGGGCGCTCGGCGATATTCCAAGACATATGATGCGCGCGCTCGAGCTGGAGCCGAAAATTCGCCAGCTCGCGCGGAAGATCTCCCCGGCCCGCGACGCCTTGTTCATCGGCCGCGGCACCAACTATCCGCTTGCGCTGGAAGGGGCGCTCAAGCTCAAGGAGATAACCTACATCCACGCTGAGGGCTATGCGGCCGGCGAACTCAAGCATGGGCCGATCGCGCTGGTCGACAAGGATCTTCCCGTGATCGTGATCGCCCCGCACGACGCGACGTTCGAGAAGACCATGTCGAACATGCAGGAGGTGATCGCCCGTGGGGGCCGCATCATCCTGCTGACTGATCAGAGAGGCGCCGGGCTGGCGGCAGACGGGGCCTGGTCGGTGCTGGAGTTGCCAGACATGCCGCAAATCGTGACGCCGCTGGTTTTTGCCGTGCCGCTGCAACTGCTGGCGTATCACACAGCGGTGGTCCGAGGTACCGACGTCGATCAGCCGCGCAATCTCGCCAAGTCCGTGACCGTCGAATAGCGTTTCCGTTGCGCGCCGGTGTGACGGACCAGGGCGCCCCGAAGTGAGTGCCTCTTTTGAGCAATCTTCGTTCTCAGCCGCCCGGCGTAAGATCTGGCGGCCTTCGGGCCCAGGCTGAACACCGAGGTCCGTGGAGCAGGCGGCCTCGCCATGTTGTAAGCGCGTTGGCGGGGCCGCTGCTGCCGATGAGCGTGCGATGGGTGCTGTGCATCGTCGCCTTCACGCCCGCCGCATGGCTTGGCGATTCGTTCACTCCAGTCGCGAAGGTAGCGCGGTCAGGGGAGTAGCCCTTTCGAGCAATGGAAGACAGTTCCGCTTCGAGATAGCGTCAGACCGAGCCTGTCCAGTCCTACGCTCGTTTCACGAGGGATCATGTCCGTCTTGACCAAAACGGCCGGCGCAGACATTCGACGTGGTGACATGGTCAAGGTTGTCAAAGGGAAGCTGTTCCCGGCGCTGCTTTACGAACGATATGATGGCGGCGCCGCCGAAGACATTCCCGAGGGCGCTTGCGCCTATTGCCTCAATGACAAGGTGTGGCGCGCGATGCCGCCGGATGCCGCCCCTCCTAAGGCCCATTGATGGGGCTCATTGGAGTCAGCAAGCGCGCCCGTCGACGCGGGTAGGGGCCCCGCATCTCGCGTGCAATCCTCCACGTCCAGCACCTGAAGTGCGGCGATCTCCATCGCGGCGATCCGCGTTGCATCGAACCGTGTTTGCACTTCGTGGTAAGTCATTTCGCGCTGTGGTTGGCGTTTTTGTCGCGCCTTGGCGCCCTTGGGTTGTTTGACGAAGTCTTGGTGAAACAGACGTCTGCTAGACTGGTGTTTAGGTAATTGGCCCTGCTCTTTTTATCGCACAGACGATCGGGTCGACCAAACGGCCCTGAGCTTCGGAATTGACGCAGTCTGTGAACGGGCTCATATCGAAGAGCCATCTGGCGGGCTACGATCACCAAGAAAATTTGCAAGGGAATAATTGTAGATCGAAAGTCAACGATGGGGGTGATCATGCCCGCCATATTGGACCTGCTCTATCGTGAGTATTGCCGAGCCCGCCTCGCTGAAATGCGGAAACAGCTTCTGATCGCAACTGCACGCTCTGAAGGGCCAGAAGCAGATCGTCATCATCCTGCGATTCAGGACGACGAAAAAAGGACGGACGCGCTCCGCAAAACCGGTCACGGCGCGCCGCATTGAAGCGGCGCAAGGACCGGCGGCCACTCCGCGCAGCGGTGACCAAGTGATTTGCAACAGTTTGGAAGGCCGCAATGAATACACCCGAATGCTATACTGCCATGGTGGCTTGCGTCTCGTGCCTGACGATTATCGGACTAATGGTCGTTGGGGCATGGTGAGCATGACTTGCTGAGGATGAGATCGCCGCGTGCGGCTTCTGGGCGCGAACGCCTTCGACGTCCTGTCATGACGTGTTCGAGTCCAAACGGTTGTTTCGTGCCTCGGCGGCTCGTTCGAGATCCCAAGCCCGCTGCAGGCGCTCGGCGCTTGTCGATTTCAATATGCCGGCCCAGGCGTTACCGAGCGCCTTGATGCCGTCGTGCAGACTGGAGGCGTTTCCGGCTGACCAGTCAGGCAAACCCATCGGGATGCTTATCGACCAGGACCAACTGTCTCCGGACCGATGTACGTTTCCGATCACATGTCCGTCGTGGAGGATGATGTAATGGTCCTTGACGTCCGGCCACCGGAGCTTTGCATTGAGGGAGATGGACTGTTTCATGAACGATACTTGTTTCGTGGGCTGGCGAATAAATCACTTCGAATGCAATGATCTGAGAATGCAATGATCTGACCGGCCTTGCGATTGGCGCGCGGTCAACGAGCTCGAGATGAGGCGCGAGCACCAGGCGAACGGCCCCGTCGCATCGAGGCAGGCGATTGGGCGAGGAGGGGAGCGCCGGGCCGACCGAGGTTTGCAGGCTTGATCCCGATGTATTGGTTTGACACTATGCCGGCATATTCGGAGAAAGTCATGTCCAAGTCATGCCTCCTTGCGATTGCTGCCGCCGTCTGTCTTTTTGCTTCGCCTGCCAGCGCTCAGGCTGGTCCTTACCCCTTCGGCGATGAACCGTATCGGCTGAACTGGTATCCCGATCCCGAGATCGCGACTGGCTGCTGGAAATGGAATTGGCAGCAATACCAGTGGGACAATTACTGTCCGGTCTACGTTCGTCCCAAGGCTTACATGTACCCGCGAGCGCGGGCGGTCGTCGTTCGCACCAAAGGCTAGCGCACGGGGCGCGATACGCGGCGCCTTGCAGAGGCGCCGCCCGCACGCGCCATTCAGTAGTTCTCGATCGTGCAGGCGACCTGGCTGTGCTTGCCGAAATTGAGCAGGGCATTTCCACGGAAGCCATCGACCCAGATGCCGGGACCGGCATAGCGATAGCCGACACCCATCGGGACAAGGCGCACATGGACGCCACCGGCGTGGCCGGTACGCAGCGACGCCGTTACGACCTCACCCGCGACGGATACTGCGATCGGGCAGAGCGGATATTGCCTGCCGTTCTCGCAGGTGAAGACGAGCTCCGAGCAACTGCCGACCGCGGTTGGCGAAGCCCGCAGGGCCATGTCGGCGGCGGTGGCCGGGCGGAGATGGCCGGTCAGGCCGGCTCCGACAAGGATGGCTACCGCGAGAGGCTTCGTCGTCCAATTGCGCATTGCTTCCCCCAATGACTCCAGAAATCACCGGCTAAGAGAGCAAAAATCACCAACAGCGTCAAACCGCGGTCGTCCCGCGGATGCCGTTGCAACGCGCTTCGCGGTCATCTGTTGCCGTCTCGTGACAGGGCACGGTGGCGCATCCTGGCCCGCAGCAGGATATCGGAGGGCAGCTCGCCGAACTCGCTGCGATAGTCGCGGGCAAAATGACCGAGATTGCCGAAGCCGCATTTGGCGCAGACCTTGGTCACGGTTGTCCGCGAACATGCCTCCGCCAGCATGTCGTAGGCATGTACAAGGCGGATGCGCTTCAGGAATTGGGCGGCGGTGATCCCGCGCATGGCGAAATGCTTCTGGACGGCTTGAAGCTGACGCCGTGCTGGCGAGCGACGTTGGCGATGAAACGCCCGCCTAGATCTTCTGCTGCGCTCCCGGGCCCGCCACGTTGATCGTGATCTTCTGAATTTCCGTTCGACCGCCGGCATATTTGACCTCGATCGTCAGGACGTCGTCGCCGATGAAATCGGGCTGCGACTTATAGAACGCGACGTAGGCCGGTACTTCCAGCGCAAGGCAAGCCTTGTAATTCGTGGCTTTCACCTTCGCCGACTTGACGGTTACCTTCCCCGACGCGGGCGCATTGACCAGACGGATGGTCGGCAGAGGACCCGAAGTGCAATCGGGCAGCACGTTGATGAAGACGCCGATCCGCGTGTCCTTGTTGGTCGCGGATTTGACCGTTCTTTCGACGGGAGGTGACGCGTCCTCGGCCGCAGCAGGCGCGCCCAATCCAAGGAGGATTGCGACTCCCGCGCACAATAATACCTTCATTGCTGCTCCCGTGATTGCCGGGTTTTCCCGATCATTCCCTGCAAGTTGCTCAATTTAAATGCCTTTTCGGCGCCGCGCGGAACCTGTTAGCCAATTTACCACGGCCGACCAAAAACTACTTGTTAACTAGTTGATTTCGTTGACCCCCGCCTCGGTTAACAATAGCTTAAAAGCGAAAATTTTCGCCTTACTTTCTTCAGACTTGATTTCAACTGCACAGAGTTTTGGCAGGGGCAATTTATGAACGCACAATTTCAGGTAGCGCAGGCTGCCGGCAATGCTGTTCCCACCAACGCAACCCCAGTTCGAACTTTCGCACTCACAAAGCCGCTCACGGATCAGGCGGTGGTCGTCCATCTCGGATATGACCAGAAGGTCAAGCTCGATTTCTCGGCGGTAGCCAACGAAAAGATCACGCTCGTTCGTGTCGGCGAGAAGCTGATCATTCTGTTCGACAACAAATCGACGATCACGGTCGATCCAGTCTTCGATTCCCGTCATGACGATCAGCACCTGCTGTCGATCGAGCTGGCGGCTGGGCGCGACGTCAACGTCCAGGAGTTCGCGAGCCTCTTCCCCATTACCACCGACCAGTCCGTGCTGCCTGCAGCCGGCGATGGCAATGGCAACGCTCAAGGGAGCGGCGCCAGCTTCTCCAACTCCGCCGTGGACCCCTTGAATGCCGGCAATCCGCTCGACCTGCTCGGGCAGGAAAGCCTGGGCACTTTCGCACTCGGCCCGGAGACGTTCGCCGGATTGCCCGCGACGACTCTGCCGAGCGCAGGGTTCGGGCTTTCGGACACGATCGTCATCCACGATGAAACCCTCGATGTGCAGGTTCTGAACGGCGCGAACGATCAGCTCAACGGTGCCCTGCCTGCTGTTTTCTCTCCGGTTGGGCTGATCGGATGGGCCGAAAGCGCCATCCCGGCGATTGCGTCCTCGAGCGCGAGCTTCGGTACGGACGGCTCCGGAACGATCACCTATGTGCTGACGACCTCTGCCGGCGCTGCCTTCGCCGGCGTCGATTCCGGTCTGCAGGCGACGGTCACCGGCAATGAAATCTTCCTGTTCACCGAGGGCAATCTCGTCGTCGGCCGCGAGGGCGCCGGCGGCATCGCCGATCCGAACGGCGCGGTTGCCTTCCAGCTCTACCTTGATCCCGCAACCCTGAAACTTGATGTCGCCCAGTATGAGGCCATCAAGCACGGCACGGCGTCCGATCCCGACACAAGCGAGGGCGCGCAGCTTGCCGATGTCGTGTTCGTGCAGCAGACGGTGACTGACCTTGGTGGCAACACGGCGACTGCGCTGTCGAGCGGTTCGCTCGGCGTGTCGTTCCTCGACGATGGTCCAGTGGTCACCCGCGGTGAAGGCAGCGAACTGCCGTCCCTCGGCTTGCTGAATCTCGATGAAACCATCGGCCAGGAAGATGGCCCGCAGACCGATCGCTACAATATCGGCGAAACGGAATCGAACGGCATTACGCCGAACGGCACTCTGGATGATACCGGAGTGACGAGCGTTACCGTATCGACCGCACCGGCGCAGAGTCAGGCGATCGGCGAATTGTCGACGCCCGTTGGCGGACTTGCCAATCTCTTCCCGGCCGCGCTCGTCGACTTCGGGACCGATGGTCCCGGGCCCGACGGCGGCGTCAGCAACGTCCTGAAGCTGGTGCTGTCGAGCGAGACCGTCGGCACCAATTTGACCGCGACTGCGCTTGCCGGCACGCAGCTGGCGGGCCTCGACGCAGCCGCGCGATCCATCGTGCTGGTCCAGGTCAACGACACCACGATCGAGGGCCGGATCTTCGGCGACGGCGTTGCCGGCAATGGCGATGAGTACGTCGCCTTCCGGATCACCTTGGAGAACGCCAGCGATCCTGCGACCGCGCACATCACGGTCGACCAGTTCCTTGCGATCGACCACGGCGGCTCGGAAGACCCGTCGGTGTTCGACGAACAGATTTTCCTCCATCTGACCGACGCCGGCACGCTCAATCTGCAGCTCACGACCACGGCAACCGACGGCGATGGCGACCAGGCCAGCTCGGTGGTCCAGGTCAATCTGATCGGCAGCGAGAATACGTTCATCGCGTTCGACGACGACGGTCCGACGATCACGCGGGAGGAGGGCGAACATCCGTCGAATGTTGGCCGGCTCAACCTCGACGAAACCATTGGTCAGGACGACAGCCAGCTCAGCGATCGCTACAACGGGAGCGAGCCCGAATCGGGGGGCGGGCCGTCGAACGGCATTGCCGACGATAAGGCAACCGCTGTTACCGTCGCGATCCATCCGACACAGGGGCAGGCCATCGGCGAGTTGTCGACCACCGCGGGTGAGCTTGCCGAGCTGTTTGACGCGGCCATTCCCGATTTCGGAACTGATGGCCCCGGCGCCAAGGGCGGCACCAGCAACGTGCTCAAGCTCGTGCTTTCCAGCGACACGGTCGATACGAACCTCACCGCCACGGCGCTGGTCGGCTCGCCGCTCGCGAACCTCACGGCTTCACAGCGCGCCATCGTGCTGGTTCAGGTCGACGACAATACGCTCGAGGGGCGGATCGTCGGTGACGGTACTGCCGCGCATGAATATGTCGCCTTCCGCATCACCCTGGACGACGCCACCGATCCCTCGGCGGCGACGATTACTGTCGACCAGTTCCTGCCGATCGATCATGGCGGCACCGAGAATCCGTCGCAATTCGATGAGCAGGCGATCCTGCGCCTCATCGGGAACGGCACCCTCAAGCTCGATCTCACCACCACAGCCATCGACGGCGATGGCGACCAGACCAGCTCGTCGGTTCAGGTCACTCTGATTGGCAACGAGAAATCGTTCATCGCCTTCGACGACGACGGTCCGACGGTGACGGTGTCCGTGACGGCAGGCTTTGCCGTCGTCCACGACGAGACCCTGCTGTTGCAAAGCCCGCCGTTCGGCGACGACAACGACATCCTGTTCACGCCGGTCTTCAATGGCGTCAGCAATCCCGGACACGACCCGCAGGTTCCCTTCGGTCTTCCCATCGGTTACGCGAAGAGCGATGTCGCCGCACTCACCATCGAAAATGTCGATTACGGTACCGACGGCGCGGCCAAGACCGGCGCCAAGGTCTTCTCGCTGACTCTGACCGACGCGCAGGGCAACAGCACGACCGGTCCGATCGATTCCAGCATCACGACGACAGGAGGGAAGGAGATCTTCCTGTTCCTGGAGGGCGGCCTGATCGTCGGCCGTTACGACGGTTCCGACGCCGACACGGGTGTGACCAACACTGGCAACGATCCCGCCGCCTTTGCGATTGCGATCGATCCGATCAGCGGCAAGGTGTCCGTCGTCCAGTACGTTTCGCTTCACCATGACAGCGCCGATGTCGACGGCGATATCGACGAGGCCGTTTCGCTCGCGAATGCGCTTGGTCAGGTCAAGGCAACGGTCACGGTCACCGACGGTGACGGCGACCGCGCATCGGCCTCCGCCAACATTGGCGGTGACATCCAGTTCGAGGACGACGGCCCGCTGGTGTTGGCGACGGTGCCGCACAATTTCGGGGTGACCGCGGACGAGACCCCGAACAACCAGGCCAACGACGTCGATGGCCCGCTGGCGATCTTTACGGGCGTTGCGAACCCCGGCGATGATCCGGACGAGCCCGGGTCGGTGCTCGCCTATGCGACCAGCAGCGGCGCGGCGCTGAGCATCCTGCCGTATTTCGGTGTCGACGGGCCCGACCCGACCGCTGCAATCACCTATTCGCTTGAGCTGAACTCAACCGACTCCGGCGTGACGTTGACGGACGGAACGGCGATTACGTTGTCACTGGACAGCGCCGGCCGCGTGATCGGCACGGTGGGGCAGGATAATGTTCATCCCGAACTGACCGGCAAGACCGCATTTGCGGTTGCGATCGATCCGGACACGGGCAAGGTGTCGGTGGTCGAATATCTCTCGCTCCATCACTTCAACGCCTCGAATCCGAACGACCAGGTTTCGCTGGCCGCGGGCTCTATCTCGGCTGTCGTGACCATCAAGGACGGCGACGGCGACACGTCGTCCGCATCGGCGGATATTTCGGACCGGATCCACTTCAACGACGACGGCCCGAAGCTGACGATCGGCACGGACGTGACGGAGCCGGAGTTCGTCGCGCTTCAGCTGAACCTGGACGAGACCATCGGTCAGGACGGCTCGCCGCCGGATCAGTACAACCTCGGTGAGGGCGAGTCGGGCGGCGGAGCGCCGAATGGGACCGCCGACGACACGGCCAACGTCACCGTGACGTTCACGACGGACGCAGCCTCGACGGCTGAGATCGGCGAGCTGAAGTCGGGTGAGGGACTGCTCGCCCCATTGTTCACCAATGCGGTGATCAATTACGGCGCCGATGGTCCCGCTTTGGCCAATCCCGTCACGTCCGCGCTCAGCCTGGTCCTGACCGGCGCGCCCGGAGCGGGTGGGATCAAGACCAACCTCGTTGTGACCGCGCTCGCTGATAGTCCACTCGACGGCACGTCGGTGGCCCACCGGACCGTCTGGCTGACGCTCGAGGGCGGTCAGATCGTCGGCCGTATCGGCCACGATACGCAGTTCACAGGCGACGACGCCGTCGTCCTGCGCATCTCGTTGAGCTCGACCGATCCGGCCACGGCGCAGCTCGTGGTCGATCAATTCCTGCCGATCGATCACGATGCGTCGGAACCGGCTGGATCCCGGTTGCCCGAGAATCCGTCACTGTTCGATGAACCGATCTCGTTGCTGACGGCGATTGCCGGCCAGAGCGTCGGCGTGAAGCTGACCGTAACGGTGACGGACGGCGATGGTGACCATGTCACGAAGTCGGCCACCGCTACTCTCATCGACAATGGCCACTCCATCGTCTCCATCGACGATTCCGGTCCGACGATTTCCGCTTCGGAGGATTGCGTCGATACGCCGCTCACCTATGTCGGCATCAAGGCTGGCAACGTCGACCAGCGCGGTCTCGATGGTCCGGGCGACCAGGACGTGCTGTTGTCCGGCGTCGGTCAAGGCAATGGTCCGAACCCGAACACGATCAATACGACGGGCAACGATATCGGCGTCGGCAACCAGTCGATCGAGGGCCATGAGGTCCACGGAGGCAACGACCAGCCTGCGGAAATATTGCGGCTCGACTTCGTCAACAACGTCACGTTCCCCGGCACCTTTGCGTATAACGGGCATTACGAAGTCGACGCGGCCTCGTTCACGATCCACCAGATCCAGGGCAGCGCGAATAACACGGCGACGGTCTTCGTCCAGGTGTTCAGCGCCAACGACAACAACAACTTCAACGACGACGGCAGTCCGCTGGCGATCACGCTGAACGACGTCACCGTCACCGGAGATCTCAGCTACACCAAGATTCCGGTCTATAACGGCAGCACGCTCGTCGGCGTCGTCATCGTCGGCCTGAACGAGGGGGCGACCGTCACGGTCAACACGACCGCCGATTTCAATCGTCTCGTCATCTCCAACTACGACAACGTCGCGTTCTCGAGCACGCCGAACAGCCAGCCGGCGCTTCCGACCGACCCGAATGATCCTGAAGAGGTCAATGTCGGTCATCCGTTCTCGGTGAGCGGCATCTCGTCCGTCGTTTGCGCGCCCGCCACGCTCAGCGTCACCCATGACGAGAGCGCGGGGTTTGCTCCGCAATCCGGCCCGAATCCGGAGAACGACGTCAATCCCGCGACGGCTCCGAGCGTGCTGACCGGCGCGATTGTTGCCGCCAATATCGTCACCGTTCTCGGCTACGCAGAGTCGACCGGCGCCGCCAGCACCCTGTTCACGACGCCCGATTTCGGCACGGATGGACCCGGCCCGGCCGGAGGAGTGTCCTATCAGCTGACGAATTCCACCGGTGGCGGCTTCACCGGCCAGGATTCCGGGCTGAACACCACGGTCGGCAACCACGACATCTTCCTGTTCACGGATAGCACCAACCCGAACATCGTCTGGGGCGTCGACAGCAACAACTTCCAGACCGGCGAGAAGGTGTTCGCGCTCTATGTCGGCACCGACGGGCATCTGTGGGTCGCCCAGTTTGCGGCGATCGCCCACAATCTCGATGGCTCGACGCCCGCGGCCTACGACGACGAGGTCTCGATCACGAACGGCCTCGTGTATATTTCGGCGACCGCGACCGACGGCGATGGCGATACCGCCCACGCCGTTTCGCCGGCCGGGCTTCACATCAACTTCCAGGACGACGGTCCGCATGCATTTGCGGTAGCGTCGCAGAACGTTCCCGAAGGGTCTGCGCCGGTCACGGGGCAGCTCGATTTCGATCCGGGTGCCGACGGTGCGACCGTCACGCAGATCAACGGGGCGAACCTGTCCTTCGGCAATGACGGGTATTCCCAGGCGATCTCGATCGCTCACGGCAGTCTCCAGGTCACCGCGGACGGCGCCTACAAGTTCGTTGCGCAGCCCGACGACGTCTACAAGACCGGCGGCCCCGCGAACTTCACGTACACCGTTACCGATGGTGACGGCGATAAGTCGGGATCGACGATATCCTTCGTGGTCACCGACGACAGCGACCCGACCAAGGTGACGTTGAACGACGTCACGGTGAACGAGGGCGTCGGCACGGCGACGATCTCGGCCAGTGTGGATCATGCCCCGCAAGGCAGTGACCTCGTGCTGACCCTGAGCAACGGCGCGACGATCACGATCCATGCGGGTCAGACCACCGGCACCTCGACGCCGTTCGCGGTGCAGGGCGATGACCCCTATGTCGATCACGGGAGCTACCCTGTCTCGGTCACCGGCGCGACCGGCGGCAACTACGAGCTCTTGGACACCACCGACACGGCGACGGTGACGGTTAACGACACCGACACTCCGACGACGGTGAACCTGAGCGCCTCGACGGTGCAGGAAGGGCCGTCGGCGAATTACGTGTTCACAGCGACGCTGTCGAACGTCTCGCACGGCGATACGGTCATCACGACCGACCAGGGCACCATCACGATCCATGACGGCCAGACCATCGGAACGCTGACCGTGGCGCCAGTTCCGCCGAACGGCGAGGATCCGTATCTCGATAGCACGAGCCTGACGGCGACGATCACCAACGCCACCGGCGGCAACTTCGAGAGCTTGGTGGTCGGGACTGGATCGGCGACGGCACACATCAACGACACCATCACCACCAACTTCGTGACGCTGCACGACGTCGTGGTGCTCGAGAACCAGACGATCGTTTACACGGCGCAGCTGGACTACGCGCCGATCGATACTCCATTCACGGTAACGCTGAACAATGGGGTGGTGATCACCTTCGATCCCGGTCACCTGACGGCATCGTCGGGTCCGCAGCCCGCGCAGGGCGAGGACGTGTACCTGGATGGTGGGTCAACCCAGGTCTGGATTGCCAGCGCCTCTGGCGGCAATTTCGAGAAGGTCGACTTCACGAAGTATGGCACCGCCACGTTGACGGTCAACGACACGGTCGACGACACGACGGTGAGCCTAAGCGCCTCGACAGTGCAGGAAGGGCCGAGCGCGAACTACGTGTTCACGGCGACGCTGTCGAATGTCTCGCACGGCGATACGATCGTCACCACAGACCGGGGCACCATCACGATCCACGATGGCCAGACTATCGGAACGCTGACCGTGGCGCCGGTCCCGCCGAACGGCGAGGATCCGTATCTCGATAGCACGAGCCTGACGGCGACGATCACCAACGCCACCGGCGGCGACTTCGAGAACCTGGTGGTCGGGACTGGATCGGCGACGGCACACATCAACGACACCATCACCACCAACTTCGTGACGCTGCACAACGTCGTGGTGCTGGAAAACGAGACGGTCGTCTACTCGGCGCATATGGATTATGCGTCGCTTACGACGTTCACGGTGACGTTGAATAATGGCGTGGAGATCACCTTCGAACCCGGACACCTGACGGCGTCGTCGGATCCGCAGCCAGCCCAGGGCGACGATGTCTATCTGGATGGCGATACGAGCTTGATCTGGATCGCCAGCACCTCTGGCGGCAATTTCGAGAAGGTCGACTTCACCAAATACGGCACCGCGACGTTGACGGTCAACGACACGGTCGACGACACGACGGTGAGCCTGAGCGCCTCGACGGTGCAGGAAGGGCCGAGCGCGAACTACGTGTTCACCGCGACGCTGTCGAACGTCTCCCATGGTGATACGGTCGTTACGACCGACCGGGGCACTATCACGATCCACGATGGCCAGACCACGGGCACGCTGACGATCCCGTCGGGGAACGGCGAGGACGTCTATCTCGACGGCTCGCAGCTGACGGCGACGATCAGCAGCGCGACGGGCGGCAACTTCGAGAAGCTGACGATCGGCACCGCGTCGGCGACGGCACAAGTCACCGACACGCTCGACCCGACGACGGTGAACCTGAGTGCCTCGACGGTGCAGGAAGGCGCGATCGCGAACTATGTGTTCACGGCGACGCTGTCGAACGTCTCCCATGGTGATACGGTCGTTACGACCGACCGGGGCATCATCACGATCGGAGACGGCCAGACCACGGGCACGCTGACGATCCCGTCGGGGAACGGCGAGGACGTCTATCTCGACGGCTCGCAGCTGACGGCGACGATCAGCAATGCGACCGGCGGCAATTTCGAGAACCTGGTGGTCGGGACCGGGTCGGCGACGGCGCATGTCGGCGATACCATCGACACGACGACGGTGAACCTGAGTGCCTCGACGGTGCAGGAAGGCGCGATCGCGAACTACGTGTTCACGGCGACGCTGTCGAACGTCTCGCATGGCGACACGGTCATCACGACGGACCAGGGTATCATCACGATCGGAGACGGCCAGACGACGGGAACGCTGACGATCCCGTCGGGGAACGGCGAGGACGTCTATCTCGACGGCTCGCAGCTGACGGCGACGATCAGCAATGCGACCGGCGGCAATTTCGAGAACCTGGTGGTCGGCACTGGCACCGCGACGGCACAGGTCACCGACACCCTCAACCCGGTCACCGCCACGCTCACCACCTCCACCACGAGCATCTCGGAATACGGCGGGTCGATCACCTATACCGTGACGCTGTCGAGCGGGCTGAGCCCGTTCACGCCGAACTCGCCGCTGGACGTCCTGCTGAGCAACGGCGAACACGTCATGATCGCTGCGAATGCGAGCAGCGGTTCGGTCACCAGGACCTACTCCGACGCGGAGATCACCAACCAGGCCTCGATCGCCGATTCCATCGACAGTGTCAGCGGTGGCGGTCAATACGAGCAGTTGCTGACCGCGGGAACGACGACCGTTCCGGTCGTCTATTCACCGACGATTGCCATCGGGCCGAACAACGGCTTGCCCGAAGACACGCAGGAGGGAATCCAGTTCACCGCGAGCGTCGGCAGCAGCTCGCACGTCACGCAGATCGTCGTCTCCGGTCTCGCCGGGTGGACGGTCGATGCGACAGCCGCCAACCTCGCGCTCACGGGAGGCGGTGGCACCGCCTCGGTCAGCAGCGCCTCGTTCAGCAGCGGTGTGTTGACCATCAACATCACGGGTGCGGCCGATGGTGCGGCCGTAACGGCAGCGGTGCTCATGTCGCCGCCCCTTAACAGCGACGTGGACGCCGTCATTTCGATGACGGCGACGGCCGCGCAGGGGGCAACGACAGCCACCAGCGCGGCAACCCCGGGCACGATCTACGTCGACGCCGTCGCGGATGCGCCGGCGCCGGTGACCGGCCAGTCGCACATCATCTTCGTCAAGGACTCGGCGAGCGACTCCAACTCGGCATTCAGCAATGGCGAGACCGGGTCGCTGCAGGTCAAGGCGATGTTCGGGGACGTGCACGACGGGTCGGAGACCCACGTGCTGGATATCCACCTACAGACCGGCTTCACGGCCAGCCTGGCGGCCAGCGGCACCATCGCCGGGACCTACAACGGTGTCAGCACGAATTTCAGCTACACCTACAGCAGCGGGACCGGTAACATCCACATCATCGTTCCCAATGATACCGCGTTGAACCCGAATGCAGGCCAGACGGCGACGATCGACCTGAGCATCGCCGTGATGGCGCCGTCGACAGGCGCGCTGCCGGACAATTTGAACTTCAGCATCACGGCAACTTCGACGGAAGCCACCTTGTCCGGTGGCGGCGTGGGGGTATCCAACGCCGAACTGACCACCGACAACGTGGCCACGTTTGTCGACAGCACGGCCATTCCGGCCGCGAGGCTGCTGACGGGCGCCTTCAAGACCAACACGAACAATACTGTGCAGGAGGCGATTCTCAGCTTCATCGACGAGGCGCAGCCTCTGGATGCGTTCGCGCAGCTCCTGACGTTCCAAGGTCAGGGCCAGGCGTCCACCTTCACGGGCGATGCAGGCTTCAATATCACGGGGACGCATACGTTCGAGGTCGTCCTGGAGGCCGCCTTTACCGCCACGACCCAGATCAACGTCACCGATTTCAAGTTGAATGGCGTTACGATGGACAAGGCCAGCGGTGCCACCACCAAGATCGAATATCTGCTGACCGGCAGCACCGCGGAAGCGCTGACATCAGAGATCGTTCCGGACGGTAGTCACAACTCGGACACCTATGTGAACTCGCAGGATGGATCTGATCTCGCCAATTCGCTGGCCGGCACCAGCGTCAACGGCAACTATGTCTATGGATTTAGTGGCAATGACACCTTGGCCGGCGGGGGCGGGAATACGTTCCTGAACGGAGGCGCCGGCGCTGACACGATCACGGGCGGCAGCAAGAACGACGTCATCGTGTTCGATACGAACGATACCAGCGTCAACGGCGACGCCGGGTTCGACATTCTGCGTATCGATGAGGGGGCGATCTACAATACCTCCTTCCAGGTGAGCGGCGCGCCGACCGGCGGTCTTTCCTCCGCCAATTCGCACGTCACCAACGGCGTCCGGTTGTACGACGTCGATCTGTCGACGGAGAACCTGTCCAACCTGGAAGCGATCCTGCTTACCGCAGAGGCGTCTGCCAGCAGCTCGTTCGGCACCGAATTGCACGGGCTGACCGCTGCCAATGTGGTTACCTTCACGGGCGGGGCAGGCGCGATCAACAGCCAGACGGGCACGGCCAATACGCTGTTCGTGATCGGATCGGCAGGCGACGACGTCGAGCTGACAAACTTCTCCGAAACCGCGACGACCTACACATCGGCAGGGGGGCAAGTCTTCCACCAATGGGTCTCGACTGCCGGCCCTGCGGCCACGCTGTTTATCGACAACGACCTGCAGGTGAACCACGCGGCACAGGCCTAGCGGTCAGGCCGGTACCAACGATCCTGGAAAGCGGCTCGATGAGAGCCGCTTTCTTTTTGTCTCACATCAGCAGCGGAAGGGCGCCGGGCCAGGCAGCGCCGGCAGCGATGTCCACATTGCCCCACGCGGTGCCTTCGCCGCTGGCTGCGGGCGCCGCTTCCGCGGGGCCGGCCAGCTGGCGCTGGGCATAGGGCGCGGCGAACAGATGAACGCCGGCGTGGTCGATCGCGAACAGCGGCGCCAGGTTGGTCGCACCGGACTCCTCGATCAGCTCGGAGCGCCGGTTGTCGAGGACGAGCCATTGGCCCTCGATGCGCGCGGCGAGCACGGCGTGGTCCTGCCGCACGGCGCGGTCGCGGACCAGCACGAGGCGCAGATCCTCGCGCGGAAACCCGGCTTCGTGCAGCGCGACGTATTTCGCGATCGCATAATCCTCGCAGTCGCCCTTCGCGGTGGCGAAGGTCTCCAGCGGCGAGCTCCAGCGATCGGCCTCGCCGTGCTGCGCATAGTCGCTGACGTAGCGGACGACCATGTTGACCGCGCGGTTGGCTTCATCGAGCCTTGCGCGTCCCGATTTCGATTTGACGGCGCCGACCAAGCGCAGGAACTGCGCGGCATTCGAGGGGCAATTGGCAGCATCAGCCTCGCATCGCCTCATCGTCTCGGCGTCCCTGGTCAGCTTGGCCTCCAGTCCCCGCCACTTCTGCCACAGGAGACCCTCGGGCGCGCGGAAGGTGAAGAGGCCGAACGGCTCGTCACCTTTTGCCGGCGCGGGCCTGGGCTCGGGGGCTGCGTCGGTCGCGATATTGGAAGGCGTGAGCGCGGCGAGGCGGACGGCCTTCGGTCCGCGGCCGCGCATCGCATCGAGCTTCGCCAGCACGTCGTTGATGCGGAAGAACGTTGCCGGAGCGCGCGCGGCCACGTCGATGCCGGGCGCGAGAGTGTCCTGGGTGTCCTGCGCCAACGTGTCCTGTGCCAAGGCGTCCTGTGCCGAGACCTCATCGGACCGCGCAGGCGATGTCACGCCCGCAACGATCAAGGCAGCCAGCGCTGCGCCGAGCGCGCACAGGCCTTTCCGCTGCAATTCCCAATGCAGTGTCATAGACGACGTCCCCTGCGCCGGGAGCGTCGTCAACGTCTGTCGCGTCGATCCACGCCCCGATCCTGTTGTCGGATCGAGACTGAGGCTGCGACGCTTAGGTGAGGTTAAAACGGGAGGAGGGTGACGGCCTTGTCGCGAAGGCGGTCAATTCCGCGCTGCGCCGGATCGGCAAATTATCGCCGCGGCCTTTGCGCCCTGTTAACCTTGCCGAAGTCTCAACGCTCGCGCAGGGCTTCGTCGCGCAGGGTGCGGGCCGGCCTTACCAGATAGTCGAGCACGGATTTCTCGCCGGTCAGCACTTCGACCGTCGTGACCATGCCGGGGATGATCGGAAGCGGCTTCTGCTCCGTGCCCAGATGGTTCTTCTCCGTCCGCACCATGACGCGGTAGAAGCTCTCCTGGCGCTCCGGCGTCTTTTCGGCCTTTTCGTCGACGATGGTGTCGGCGCTGATCCGCTCGACCTTGCCCTTCAGCGAGCCGTAGACGGAGGAATCGTAGGCCGAGATCTTCACCACGGCGTCCTGGCCGGGCCGGATGAAGGCGATGTCCTGGGGCTTGATGCGGCCTTCGACCAGCAGGGTGTCGTCGAGCGGAACGATATCCATCAC
Organism: Bradyrhizobium cajani; assembly: GCF_009759665.1. GTDB lineage: Bacteria > Pseudomonadota > Alphaproteobacteria > Rhizobiales > Xanthobacteraceae > Bradyrhizobium > Bradyrhizobium cajani. The sequence goes on along the minus strand of NZ_WQNE01000001.1, from coordinate 443,509 downwards.
ATTGGCACCGGGCTGCACGACCGCTCCAACGGTGGTCACGTTCAGCTTGTTGACGATGCCATGCACCGGCGCCTTCAGGTCGGTTCGACGAACGCGGTCCTGCGCCGATTTGATATTTTCGTCGAGCACGGCCAGGTCGCCTTTGGACTTGGCAAGGTCCTCGTCCGCCTGGGAGCGGAAAGACGAGACCGTGCTCGCGATCTTGGATTGGGCTTCCGCAAGTTGCCCTCTCATCTCGGTCGCCTGCCGGTCGAGGCGCAACATCTCGATCTCCGGCACGACTTTCTGCTCGTACAGCTTGCGCGTCAGAGCCAATTCGCGGTCCAGCAATTTGAGGGTGCCGGTCAGCCGCGTGACCTGCTGATTCAGGACGTCGACATCCTGGGCAAGCTTTTGCCCGCGCATCTTGAAGACGCTGCTTTCCGCAGCCACGGCCGAAGGCACGACCTGATCGAGTTGATCGGGAAAGACCAGCTCGCTCTTGCCCCTGGCTTCGGCTTCCAGCCGGGCGACGCGCGCGGCCATCGCGGCCCGCCGTTCCCTGATCTCGCCGAACTCGGAGGCGAATTTGGTGTCGTCGATACGCATGAGGGATTGTCCCTGCTGGACGATCGCCCCTTCCTGAACGAGGATATCGCCGACGATGCCGCCTTCGAGCGACTGCACCACCTGGATCTGCCGCGACGGTACGACGCGGCCATTTCCCCGCTTGACCTCGTCGAGCACGGCGAAATGGGCCCAGGTCAGGAATGTCGCGAGCAGGGCGAGGGATGCTGCCAGCAACATACGCGATGTGCGCGGCGCGCGAAGCGCAGCGGCAGCCCGGATATCGTTTGCAAACGCGAAATCAGACGACATTGGTTCTGGCCATTGCAGTGGCCGGCTGCGCGGCAGCTGGCGGCGTTGCGGGTTGGCTCGGCGCGGATGACGCCGGCTTGCCCTGCAGGAGCGCGAGAACCTTGTCGCGCGGGCCGTCAGCGACCAGCCGGCCGTTGTCGAACAGCAGGAGGCGGTCGACCATGTTGAGCAGCGAAAGCCGATGCGTCGAGATCAGGATCGTCATCCGCTCGTCGCGTAGCGTCTTCAGGCGCTCTAGAAACTCGGCCTCGCTGCGGACGTCGAAATGCGCGGTCGGTTCGTCGAGGAACAATATCTTCGGCTTCCTGATGAGCACGCGCGCAAGGCCGATGGCCTGCTTCTGACCGCCCGACAGACTGCGACCGCCTTCCGAGATCGGCATGTCGTAGCCCAAGGGATGGCCCGCGATGAACGCCTCGACCCCGGACAGGCGCGCAGCAGCCAGGATCTCTTCGTCGGTGGCCTCGGGCTTGCCCAATGCGATATTGTCGCGCAGCTTCCCGAAAAACAGTTCAGTGTCTTGCATCGCAAAGCCGACGCCGGACCGCAGGTCGGCGGGATCGTATTGCCGTGAATCGACGCCGTCGACGAGGATCCGGCCTTCCTGCGCCTCGTAGAAGCCGAGCAGAAGCCGTCCAACGGTGGTCTTGCCGGATCCAACGCGTCCGATGATGCCGACCTTCTCCCCGCCTTCGATGCTGAACGACACCTTGTCCAGCGCCTTGCCCGGCGCATTGGGGTAGGTGAAGCTGACGCCCTCGAAAGCGATCGCGCCGTCGCGGATGCGCCTGGAGACATAGGCGCGCGTGGGCGACCGTTCGCGCTCCAGCGACATGATCCGATCGATCGCCTTCAACGAACTCAGGGTTTGCGTTCCGCGCGTGATCACCGAGGCAATTCCCGCGATCGGAGCGAGGATGCGCCCCGCCAGCATGTTTGCCGCCACCAGGGCGCCTACGGTGAGCTTGCCGTCGAGGATGAGGAATACGCCGACGACGATCAGGCTGAGGCTGGTGAGCTGTTGGGCCGTGTTGGCGCTGGTGAGAGCAAGCGAGGCCCAGAAATGAACGTCTTCGCCCGAGCGGGCGGTAGCGGCGACCGATCGCTCCCAGGCCGTCTGCATGCGGGCCTCGGCACCGGTCGCGCGTATCGTCTCAATGCCGGACAGCGACTCGACCAGCACGCCATGCCTGGCCGCGGCTTCAGCCTGCTGACGCTTCATGGCCCGGTCGAGAGGGCGCTGCAGTGCGACGCCGATCAGGAGCATGACCGGCAGCATCACCAGAGGTATCCAGGCCAGCGGCCCGGCAATCACGAAGAGGATTCCGATGAACAAGACCGCAAACAGCAGATCCGTTGCGGAGACGACACTGCCGGAGGTGAAGAACTCGCGGACCGAGTCGAAATCGCGCAACTGATTGGCGACGATACCCACCGAGGGAGGCCGCTGCGCCATCTTCACGCCCATGATGTGCTCGAAGATGTTGGCGGCAAGGATGACGTCGATCGTCTTGCCGGTAACGTCGATCATGCGGCTGCGAACCGTTCGGAAAATAAAATCGAACGCTATCGCCAGCCCCATTCCGATCGATAGCGCGATCAGGGAGGGAATTGCGCCGTTTGGAACGACGCGGTCGTAAACGCTCATGGTGAAGAGCGGTGTCGCCAGCGCAAGCATGTTGATCAGAAAGGCGCCGAGCGCGATGTGACCGTAGCTGCGCCAATGCAGCTTGACCACCGACCAGAACCAGTGGCTTCGCGGCAGGTCGCCCGCGGCGACGGCGCGGGCGTTGCTCTCCACCGCGGCCCTGACGAAAAATGCGTATCCGGTGTATCCGGACGAGACGGTCTGAATCTCCTGGAGTTCGGGCGTGTAATCCGTCAGGGACGGATTGATGACTTTCACATTGCTTCGGGCTTGATCGAACGCCAGGAGAATCAGCGTCGTCCCGTTCTTCATGATCAGAACTGCCGGCAGCACCAGCGCGGGAATGTCGGCAATGTCCCGCTTGACGGCTTCGGTCTCGAGCCCCGCACGCCGAGCTGCGCGATCATAGAGCGGGACCGACAATTGTCCGTCGACGATCGGCAGGCCGCCCAGCAACGCCTCGCGGCTTACGGCGCGGCCATGATACGACGCGAGGTACACGAGCGATGCGGCAAGTGGGTCATCCCCGTCGCGACGATGACTCGCTTGCTCGGGTTCAAGCGCAACCGTCGGCTCGCCAATGGGGCGGCTATGCGCGCGGCTTGACTCGGATGATCGAAATAACAAGTGCCAATGTCCAATATGAAATAACGCGGATCGAGCGGCGAACCGGCATTCCAAGATAGCGGAAAACGCATAGGAAGCATTTGGTTAAATTGGCAAAAGCGCAACTAAAGGTTAATCCACGAATCGCCCTTCGCCGTTCGGCGGCACTGCCAAACGCGCTTGTTCCCGGTTCCAATGGCGGAGTCGGGACTATCTCCGAACAGGCTCGAAGGCCGTCGCGAGCCAATGCGGCTTCTGGTTCGCCGCGTAAGCGGTAACAGGAGACGTCTGCAGGGCGACAGGATCGCTGCTGCGCTGCTGCGTGAGCCACTCCGTCACGCCGACCATACTTGGCTGATAGGAAGTCCGCGGCCATCGATCCCTGAAGGCATCAGGCTCGGGCGCTTCACTGGCATAACCCAGACGCTGTGGCGCGGGCTGGGGAGGAGGCACCGGGACGTTCAGCGGTTCGGAGCCGGTCTGGGGCAGCTTCACGCGAAGCGTGGGCGCCTTGAAGTCGGGTGTTCCGAAAATTCCGAGATCCACCGGCGCGGCATCGACCGGCGGGGGAGCCTTCAGATATTCGAGCAGCGTGCCCATCGCTGCCAGAAGCTGATAGTCGGCGAACACGATGACCCCGCGCGCCGAAGTCAGCGAAACGAGCGCATTGAAATACTGGTTCTGAGCATTCAGCAGATCGATCAGCGAGCGCTGACCAAGTTCATATTCTTTCTGGAATGCCGCAATCGTCTTCCGGTCAGCCTCGAGTTGCCGCACCAGGGCCGCGATGCGTGTCGAGGTGACCGTGCGCGCCGCCCAGGCCTTGTCGATGGATTCGATGGCGTCGCGCTGCAAACGCGCATGTCGCGCAGTGCTCTCGACGTAGCGCTCGGCCATCTCGGATCGTCGCCAGACGTCCTGACCGCCCCGGAAGACATCCCAGGACATGACGACCTTGCCGCTGTAGTCGTCGTGAGTGACGCCAAGATAAGGATACGTATTGTCGTTGTGCGTAGCCCGACCCTCGAGCGAGAAGGTCGGCACAAAAGCGCCATCCGTCACGCGGAATGCGTGCTTTGCCGCATCAGCGTCAGCCTGAGCGGCCTGAATGGTGGGATTGAAGCGGACCGTCGTTGCGAGCGCCTCGTCGCGGCTCGTGGGCAAGCCGCCGAGCGGTCCCGGGAAACGAAGATTGATGGCTTCAAGTCCCACGACTTTGCGGTATTTGGCGCGCGCTTCCTCCAGGCTCCGGCGGAATTCCGCCAGCGTTGCGCGCGCATTTTCAACGCGTTCACGCGCCTGTTCGAGGTCGCCTTCGCCGGCCCGTCCGCCGGAGAAACGCGTGTTGACGTTGGCGAAGATCTTTTCATGGTTCGCGACGTTCTGCTCGCCGAGCGTGACCAGTCGCAAATAGCGCACGACGTCGACATAGGCTTCCGCCGCGTCCAAGGCGATCAACTCGGTGCGCTCACGAACACGGAACGCGGCCGCGTTCACGCGGGCCGTCTGCCGCCATATGTCGTGAATCGAGGCAAAGCCGTCGAACAATATCTGGCGGACGACCACGGATTCCTGAGACCCGTTTCGCCAGGAGCCATTTCCCACCACCGGGATGGGTAGGGCGGTGCCGCTCGCCACGGCAGCACTCTGGTCGAATTTCTCGGGCCCCCACCGCGCCTCCATGCGCACTTGCGGGAGCAGCGTGCTTTGGGTTTGTCGAAGCTCGCTTTCGGTGGCGCGGCGATTGGCAGACGCCTCGCCAACCCCCGGATTGGTGCGAACGGCCTGTTTCAAGGCGTCGCTAATCGAGTACGGCTCCGCCAGCGCGCCGCTGCACGGAGCGAGAAATAATGCACCTGAAAAGAGAATGCGCCTTAGCAATTGATCCTCCCCCCTCTCCGAACAATTCGGTCGCGGGGACCCCCGGGAAAATTGGCTGAAAGCTTGGCAAGGACTGGAACGACAAGCTAGGAAAAACTAGAAAACTGAACAAATCATAAGCGCCCATGTCGCATTTTTGCCACGCCGGAGGCACCGAAAGGGTAACATGGTGCCTCGCCGCCAAGGCAGGGATCACAGGAGAGCCCGTATTTTCGCCCGACTGCCCCTTGGCTGCACTCCGAGCGAATTTCGCCGATTCTCGGTGCAATGGCGCAAAATCCACATAAGTTATTGATATAACTTATATTTTTTGTGTCAGCAATGCTGCCGCTGGCCATGTTGGGGTCCCGGTCGCCCTTGCGAGCCACCTCTCATGTGAGGTGCGTCGATCAGGTATTTAGTTGCGTACCTCAAAAATTGAAGGCAGGATTGCAGCCAAAGAAAAGAAGCCGGTTGGGAGGACGTGATGAGATTGCTCAGAAAGCTGGGACTCGCCGCTGTCGCATGCCTGCTTGGGGCCAACGTCGCTGCAGCCGACACGACGGTGAAATGGCTGCACATCGAGGCGAACCCGGCCCAGGTCAAGATCTGGGAGGAGGTCGCCCGGGCCTATGAGGCGTCGCATCCCGGCGTCAAGGTCGACATGCAGTTCCTCGAGAACGAGGCCTACAAGGCCAAGCTGCCGACCATCCTGCAATCCAAGGACCGGCCGAACATCATCTACAGCTGGGCCGGCGGCGTCCTGAAGACGCAGATCGAGGCCGGCGTCCTCGACGACATCACCGATCAGGTGAAGGGTTACAGCGACAGCCTCACGCCGGCGGCGCTCGCCGCCTTCACCAGCAACGGCCGCGTCTACGGCCTGCCGACCGCGCTGTCGCAGGTCGGCTTCCTCTGCAACAAGGAGCTGATGGCCAAGGCGAAGGTCGATCCCGCGGGGATCAAGACCTGGGACGATCTGCTCGCCGCGGTAAAGACGCTGAAGGCGGCGGGCGTGACTCCGATCGTGGTCGGCGGCGCCGACAAATGGCCGCTGCACTTCTACTGGACTCATCTTGCGGTGCGCATCGGCGGCAAGGCGGCGTTCGATGCGGCGCTGCGCGGCGACAACGGCGGCTTTGCCGGCGAGACCTTCCAGAAATCCGGCGAGCTGTTCAAGCAGCTCGTCGATCTCCAGCCTTTCCAGAACGGTTTTCTCGGCTTCAAGAACCCGCAGGCCGTCGGCTATTTCGGCGACGGCAAGGCGGCGATGACGCTCGCGATCAGCACGGTCTATCATTTGCAGCGTGCGCTCGCCGCCGACAAGGTCGGCTTGAGCGAGGACAAGATCTGCTGGTTCGACTTTCCGGTCGCGGCCGGCGGCAAGGGCGCGCCGACAGATACGCTCGGCGGCATCACCGGCTGGCTGATCACCAAAGGCTCGCCGAAGGAGGCGGTCGATTTCCTGAAATACTTCGTCTCCAGGGACGTGCAGACACGTCTTGCTGCGGGCAACTTCATCATCCCCGTGGTGCAGGGCGCGGACGCCGGCCTCAACAATTCCTTCATGAAGCTGATCGCGGCCAATCTGGTGAAGTCGAACTACCACCAGAATTTCTATGACCAGAGCCTCGGCCCCTCGGTCGGCCGCGTTGTCAACGACGTCACCGCGGAGATCGCCGGTGGCAGCATGAGTCCGCAGGACGCCGCCAAAGCGATCGAAGCGGCATGGAAGCAGGGCAACTGACGGTGGCGCGGCGGATCGCGAGCTCACCGGTGATAGGCGTCGCGGAGACATCGTTCTCACCAATCGCGGTTCGCGGCCCGAGCTGGGATGGCCGCTTCACGGTACTGATCCTGTTCCTGCCGCCTGCGTTGATGCTGTTCACGCTGTTCGTGGTGCTGCCGGTCGGGGAGGCCGCATGGTACTCGGCCTTCAACTGGAACGGGTTCGGCAGGCCGACCAACTGGGTCGGCTTCGACAACTACCGCTTCGTGCTGGAAACGCGCGCATTCTGGCTCGCACTACGCAACAACGGGTTGATCATCGCGGTCTCGCTCGCGATCCAGCTGCCGCTCGCGCTCACGCTGGCCTTGATGCTTGCGGAGCGTTTTCGCGGAGCGGTGGCGCTGCGCATGTTGTTCTTCATGCCCTATATCCTGGCCGAGATCGCGACCGGGCTGATCTTCAGCTTCGTCTATGACGGCGACTACGGCCTTGTCGCCTCGATCTGGCGTTCCTTCGGTGCGGAACCGCCGCATCTGCTCGCTTCGACCGACACGTCGATGCTGGCGGTGTTGATCGTGGTCGTCTGGAAGTACTTCGGCTTCCACATGATGCTGTTCATCGCGGCGCTCCAGGGCCTCGACAAGACCCTGATCGAGGCCGCGCGCATCGATGGCGCAACGCGGTCGCAAACCCTCCGCCATGTCGTCATCCCCTTGCTCTATCCGACGATCCGGCTCTCCATATTCTTCGCCATCGTCGGCTCGCTGCAGCTGTTCGACCTCGTCATGCCGCTGACGCGCGGCGGACCTGCGGACTCCTCGAACACGATGGTGAGCTTTCTCTACAACAACGGCATCTCCCGCATGCGGGTCGGTTACGGCAGCGCCATCGGTGTCATCCTGTTCGTGATCTGCGTGACCTTTGCCTTCACCTACAAGCGATGGTTCATGCGCGATGAGTAGCGTCGATGCCACCCGCACGCCGTTCGATCCCGCCGTGCTGTTCAAGGCGCTGTTCCTCGCCCTGGTCGCCGTCTTCGTGCTGGTGCCGCTGCTCGCGACCTTGCTCGGCGGCTTCAAGTCGCTCGGCGAACTTCGCGTCAATCCGTTCGGCCTGCCGCAGCACTGGGAGTGGCAGAATTATGCCGACATCCTGTTCTCCGTGCGCTACTGGCAGCTCCTGCGCAACTCGTTGATCATCTCGTCGCTCGCGGTGGCGTTGACCTTGATCGTCGCCTCGATGGCCGCGTTCACCTTCGCCCATATCAAGTTCTACGGCAGCTCGATGTTGCTGAGCTACCTGACGCTCGGCCTGCTGTTTCCGGCGGCGACCGCGGTGCTTCCGCTGTTCATCAAGGTGCGCGATCTCGGACTGCTCGATACCTATTTCGGCGTTGCGCTGCCGCAGGTGGCCTTCAGCCTCGCGATGAGCGTGCTGCTGTTGCGCCGCTTCTTCAAGGACATTCCCTATGAGCTGCTCGAGGCCGCGCTGGTCGACGGCTGCAGCTACATCAAATTCTTCCGCTACGTGACGCTGCCGCTGTCTCGGCCGATCCTGGCGACCGTTGGGACCATCACCTTCGTCAACAGCTGGAACGCCTATCTGTTGCCGTTGGTGATGCTCAACACTGATGCGCTCTATCCCTGGCCGCTCGGCATCATGGTCTATCAGGGCGAGTATTCGTCCGAGTGGCACCTGATCCTGGCCTTCATCACGCTGACCATCCTGCCGACGATCCTGCTCTTCCTTTTGGCGCAGAAGCACATCGTCGCCGGCCTCACGGCAGGCGCGGTCAAGGGATGACGATACCTCACGGAGATCACAATGAGAAAAATCGGCATCGGAATCATCGGCTGCGGCAATATCAGCACAGCTTATCTGAAAGCTGCCCAGCGCTTCGCGGTCATGGAAATCAAGGCGCTCGCCGACATGCGCAGTGACGTCGCGGAGCGGCAGGGCGCTGCTTTCGGGCTGCCGGCGATGCGGGTCGATCAATTGCTCAAACGCGATGACGTCGAGATCGTCATCAATCTCACGGTGCCGCTCGCCCACACGGACGTCAGTCTCGCGGTGCTGAATGCCGGAAAGCATGTCCATTCCGAGAAGCCGCTCGGCATCAACGTCGCGGAAGCCCGCAAGGTGATCGAACTCGCCGCACAGAAGAACCTGCGCGTCGGGTGTGCGCCGGATACGTTTCTTGGCGGTGGGCACCAGACCGCGCGCAAGCTGATCGACGACGGTGCGATCGGCACGCCGGTCGCGGGCAGCGCTTTCTTCGGCTGCCCCGGCCATGAGCGCTGGCATCCGGCGCCGGGCTTTTATTACTTGCGCGGCGGAGGGCCGATGCTCGACATGGGGCCGTACTACATCACCGATCTCGTGCAACTGCTCGGTCCGGTCGCGAGCGTCATGGGTTCGATCGCGCGCCCGAAATCCGAGCGCCTGGTCACCAGCCAGCCGATGAACGGCACGCTGATCCCCGTCGAGGTTTCGACCCATGTTGCAGGGACGCTCGAATTCGAAAGTGGCGCGGTCGTCTCGATCGCGATGAGCTTTGACGTGCCGAAGCACCGGCACGCGCCGATCGAGATCTACGGCGACAAGGGCAGCATGCTGGTGCCGGACCCGAACCGCTTCGGCGGCGAGGTGCAGGTCGCGAAGACCGGCGGGGAATTTGAGACGGTGCCGTCGACGCACGGTCATGTCGAAGGCGAGTTCCGCTCCATCGGTGTCGCCGACATGGCCTCCGCGATCCTGAATAACCGCCCGCATCGAGCGAGCGGCGCGCTCGCCTTCCACGTGCTGGAGGTGATGGAGGCGTTCCAGATCTCCGCCGACGAAGGGCGGCGCGTCAAGATCGAGAACCGCGTCGAGCGGCCGGCAATGCTGCCGGTCGGGCGTGAAACCGGACAGATCGACTGAGGGAATGACCATGCGCAAGGCAATGATTGTATGGGGCGGCTGGCCGGGACACGATCCCGATCTCTGCGCCTCGATGATTCGCGGCTGGCTCAAGGCGGAAGGCTTTGATGTGCGGATCGAGACGACGACGGCGGCATTCGCCGATCCCGCGATCCACGATCTGTCGCTGATCATCCCGATCTACACGATGTCGAAGATCGAGAAGCCGGAAGCGCTCAATCTCTGCGCGGCAGTGCGGAGCGGGGTCGGGCTCGCCGGTCATCATGGCGGCATGTGCGATGCGTTCCGCGATTCCGTCGACTACCAGTTCATGTGCGGCGGGCAATGGGTTGCGCATCCCGGCAACATCATCGACTACAAGGTCGACTTGACGAGGCCGGATGATCCCATCATGAAGGGCCTGAAGAGCTTCGAACATCGATCCGAGCAGTATTACATGCATGTCGACCCCGCCAACGAGGTGTTGGCGACAACGACCTTCACCGGCGAGCACGCGCCCTGGATCGAGGGCGTGGTGATGCCCGTGGTCTGGAAGAAGCGCTATGGCGCGGGCAGGGTATTCTATTCCTCGCTCGGCCATCGTGCCTACGAACTCGACGTACCGGAGATCCGGACTCTGATGACCCGCGGCATGCTGTGGGCGGCACGCGAATGACAGGCGGCGCGACGCTGCCGGCGGTTCGCGCCACGCTCGAGGACGTCGCGCGCGCGGCCGGCGTTTCGCTAGCGACCGTCGATCGCGTCGTCAATCGGCGCGAGGGCGTGCGCGCCAAGACCGTCGCGCGCGTCGAGGCCGCGGTGGCCAAACTCGGCTATCGTGCCGACCTCGCTGCCGCGCGGCTCGCCCGCGGGCAAACGTTCCGCTTCGCCTTCGTTCTGCCGTCCGGCAGCAACAGTTTCATGACCAATCTAAGCGAGCAGGTCCAGCGCACCGCAGACTGGCTCGCCGGCCAGCGCGGCTACATCGATATCCTCCATGTCGACGTGTTCGATCCGGATGTGCTCGCCGGTGCGCTGGAAAACCTGTCGCCCGCCTATCAGGGCGTCGCCGTCATCGCGCTCGACCATCCGAGGGTTCGCGCCGCGATCGACGAACTCGCCACACGCGGGGTCGCCGTGGTGACCCTGGTCTCGGACGCACCAAGCTCGCGCCGCCTGCACTATGTCGGCATCGACAATCCGGCCGCAGGCCGCACCGCCGCGACGCTGATGGGGCGCTTCCTCGCCGGGCGCGAGGGGACGGTTGCCGTGATTGCGGGATCGTTGTCGCTGCGCGATCACACCGAACGGCAGTTCGGCTTTCACCAGATCCTGTCCAGCGAATATCCGAACCTGCCCGCGCTACCGGTCATCGAGGGCCGCGACGATAGCGACCGCACGCGGAAGCTTACCGCTGCGCTGCTCGCGCGCCACGCCGATCTCCGCGGCATATACTGCTGCGGCGCCGGAAACCGCGGCATCGCCGATGCGCTCGAGGCCTCCGGCCGCGCGCGCGACGTGGTCTGGATTACCCATGAGCTGACCCAGTACACACGGCGTTTCCTGGTCCGCGGCACACTCGATGCCATCATCAACCAGGATCCCGGCCACGAGGCGCGGTCCGCGGCGCGCATCCTGCTCGCGCACTGTTCGGGCGAGCCGATCAGCCCCGACCAGGAGCGCATCCGCATCGACATTTTTCTGCGGGACAATCTGCCGTAACTCGAGCTCGCAGGCGATGCCAACTCGCCTACTGCGGCTCGATTCCAGCCGCCTTGATGATCCGTCCCCATTTGCCGATCTCAACCTTCAGAAAGGCTTCGTGGGCGTCCGGGGTCGCGCGTTTTTCATGAGGCCAGAACAAGGCCCGCCATCATGAGACCGATGGCCGCGATCCAGCCTCCGAGCGCCCGAATGGCGATGGTTCGCCAGCTCGCCGAGCCATCCGGGGCGGTCGACCTGAACGCAAGGGTCAGGGCCATCGTGAGTGTCATGACCACATAGCCCATGCAGACCAATCCCGTCGCAAACAGCAGCCGATCGGTCTCCGGCCCGAGGTCGACGCCGTTCGCGGCGCCCCGGATGACGGCAAGCCCGAATGCGAGTGGGCACAGCAAGGAGGTCGGAATTCGCGCCGCGGCCGCCAGCATCAGGCCCAGCGCCAGCATCATCGCAGCGTCCGCAAGTCCGGTCGAAGCCACCCCGAATCTGTGCCCGAGAGCCGACCCGGCGAGCAGCCCAAGCGGAAACACGAGGATCAGCCAGCGCCCCTTCGTGCTGCCCAGCGAACCGGCCAGCACGCCCATTGCGATCCAGAGAACGATGTCCTGAACATCGGTAAGGGGATGCAGTGCCCCCGTGTAGAAATCGCCGAGGCGAGCCGCGACGATGTGTGCCTCGGCCGCGTTGGCGTGGATGAGCAGCATCGCGGCCGAAATGAGTCCACATCGGAAGTTCGACGTCATGCGATGGCTCCGAGGCCCTGTGCGAGGAAGTAGCAGCCAAGTCCCGCGATGCCGGCGCCTAGTCCCTGAATGATGCGCTCTCCGGCCGGCCATCGCGTCAGAGTGCCGATTGCGATGCCGCACAGATGCAGCAGCCCGGTGGCTGTGACAAAGCCGACCCCGTAAGCCAGCGGGTTTGCAGAACCCGGCAGCTCGGCTCCGTGTGCATGACCATGAAATATCGCGAAAACCGCGACGATGGCGGCGGCCGCGGCAAATGGCAAGCGCAGGCGGCTGGCGACAGCCACGCCGAGGATCAGTGCCGAAAGCGCAATCGCGACCTCCGGCATCGGCAGCGGCACCCGCATGATTCCGAGGACCCCGCCGACGGCCATGACGAGCGGGAAGGTGATGGGGAGCACCCAGATCGCCGGCGCGCCCAGTTGCGCGCCCCAGATCCCGACCGCGACCATTGCGATCAGATGATCGATGCCTGTGGCGGGATGCAGTAGGCCGCTGACGAGGCCGCCGGCGACGCCGGCTTGCTCATGCGCGAAAGCCGGCTGGGCCAGTACGAAGGCTACGATTGCGGCGGGAAGAGATCGGACGATGCGTGGGCACATGGTGCGCGTCTCTCATTCAGATTGCGGCGAACACGCGCGCAATTCGGCCGAAGAACCAGAACATCGATACCGATCCGATGACGTAGGCGGGGAGCGCCTCGCCCCAACGCGGCAGCGCGGCATCAAGCCGCCGATGCGCCCAGATCAGCGCGAGCACGAGCAGCACGAAGGCGAGCTGCCCGATTTCCACGCCGACATTGAAGAAGAGCAGCGCCGCAGGCAGGAGACGGCGTTCCAGCCCCAGCCCCGCCAGGGCGCCGGCGAAACCGATGCCATGAACGAGGCCGAAGGTGAATGCCACGGCCCAGGGATGGCGGGCGGTGAGCCCGGTTTCGCCGCGCTGTTGCTTGACGATCTCAACCCCGACGAAGGCGATGCTCAATGCGATGCAGGCGTTGAGCGGGCGTTCCGGCACGCCGATCAAGCCGAAGGCGGCCGCTGCAAGCGAGGCGCTGTGTCCGATCGTGAAGGCCGTGATCGTCTTGACCAATCGCCAGCCGCCGCCGACGATCCAGATCAGGCCGAGCACGAACAGCAGGTGATCGGCGCCCAGGAGGATGTGATCGATTCCGTAGTTCACATAGACCTTGGCCAACTCGATCCAGGCCTCCAGTGTCGGGGCACCAGTGCCGAGAATGGAGACGACGGGATTGGCAGTCGAGATCGTGTAGCTGCGCGGCTCACCCGTGATCGGAATGACCTTAATCAGGACCACCGACATGTTGGAGCCGAGATTGCCAATGGTGATCGAGCCGACCAGACCTTTTTGGCCGCAGTTCATCTCGGGGAGGCGGAGGAGGCAGTGGGACGGCACCCGCAGATCGACCCGCGCAGCGCCGATCGACGGCTCCATGGTCCAGCGGCCGATGAACGCGCCGGGCCGCACCTCGCGGAATTCCAGCACGCCCATCGCCGCCTCATGCGCGCTGAGTGCGGATGGCAGCACAATCATGGCGAACAGCAGCAGCGCCAATCGCAGGTATCGGATCGCCGTCACTGCTCGTACCGCACCTGATAGGACGTCTTCAGTCGCTTGACCGCTTCCCAGGCCAGCTTGCGGGTCTCCTCCGTGTGCCAAATTCTTGCGGCCTCGTCCCGCACCTGATCGAGGCTGGCAAGTTTTCCTTGGTGTCGGGAATCGACGCGGGCCACGTGCCAGCCGTCCTTGGAGCGCAGGACCTTCCATTGGCCTTGCTGCATCGCCAGCAACGTGTCGCGGAAATCTTCGCCGAAGGAGGCTGCGAGGCTCGCCACCGGCCGGGCGAGCACGGCGCGAGTCTGCTGCTGCAACTCTTCCGATTCATGCTCCTGGACGATGTCCTCGAACTGACGCTGCGCCGTGGCCTGATCGGTCGGAGGCGTGATGTAGAAAGAAACGCGCTCCGGCTCGTCGAAGCGGACGTGATTTTCTGCAAACCACTGCCCCAGCTGCTCCTCCGTCGGTTGCGGCACCCGAATCTGGTCGAAGATCATCAATTGCATCTTGAAGGCGATCCGATCGCGGATCATCTCGTCGCCGCGGTCCACGCCAAGCGACTTGCCCTCGCGGTAGAGGATTTCGCTGGCCACCCAGCTTTCGATCATCTTGCTGAGCTGTTCGTCCGAAGGCGTGCGCAATTTGTCCTCGTCGAAATTATCGATGAAGGACTGGCGCATCGCTTTGGTGACCGTGATCACCTTCTCCTCTTTGGCAGGAGGATGCAGAACGGCGTCGGCGCCGAAGATCATTGCACCGAGCAGCGTGAAGTGCAGCAAGGGTTCGCGCGACACGCGCATCAGCAGGGAGCCGATCGAGTGCGAAGGCTGCGTCCCACCACGTGTGCTCTCGATGCTGGAGTCCGAGCGCCTGTCGCGCGACGTCGGAAGGGACTGCACTTCATCGGATGTCGCAGGCATTGACATTGAACTGTCACAAAATCTCGGGCACGGCGTAGCCGCGCGCTTTATGCGACAGAGCCTTTCATCTGTCATCTGCAATCATCAGTGCAGCGCAGAAAATTTGGAGTTTGGCATCTGCCGTCGCAGCGAAGGAGTGTGGTCAGCACAAAACCTTCACGAAGCTGTATTCGAACTCTGGTCTTTAATTCGGTGTTGGAGGGTGTCGTCAGATGCAGCCGCAAGCAGCAGCTCCGTCACCCTCGTCGAATTTTGCCGACCAAGTCCAAGTGAACTCCAAGACCCAAGTGAAGTCCAAGAGAGGGGCGATAGATGTTTCCGACTAGCAAAACCATCCTGTTGACCGCAGCATCAGCGTCCCTGGCTCTAACTCAGGCTGCCGTCGCCGACGATTTGGACAAGGGGCGGAACAACAAGGGCAATCCGTATGTTGCCGGCGATATGCACAATCATAACACCTGCACCGATGGTTCGGTTGCCGCTGGCTATTCGATCGATCGCTCCGTCGGGAAGGGCGCCGCGGCCGCCGGTGGCAACAACTTCAATCTCGACTGGTTCACCCTCGGCAATCACGGCGGTTCCGGCAATCGGGATTGCCGCTTCAGCGACAGCAGCGCCAATATTCCCGGCCAAACGACCACGACCTGGGATCAGACGCTCGGCAAGACCATCGACGGCATCACGATCAGCAGCCTCAAGGGCACACCGAACGGCACCGGCAGCAACGCCAAAATGTGGCGTTGGCAATCGATTCAGGAGATCGAGTATCCGATCATCGTCAACCGCACGCCGATGTATGACAAGGTGCTGATTGAAGGTCTGGAGTGGATCGCTCCCGGCCACGAGCACGTCGACGTCGCGGTGATCACCGGACAGAACCCGCGTCGGGGCGGCAATGCGGACAAGATGGCGGAGTTCGAGTACCGCTTCGACCGAGCCGATACCGATGCGATCGGCCCGATCGCCGAGGGCAGCGAAAACCAGCTCTGGCCCGGCAAGGACAACGTCAATAATTCGGGCACGGCAGGTCACCTGAAGGCGCTGGAGGGCATCAAGTGGTTGCAGTCGAAGCATCCGCTGCAATCCTACGTCATTCCGACCCACACCGAGCGGCAGGGGCCGTTCGATCCCGCGGGGTCGAAGGGCTACAACATCGAGCACTTCCGCGACTTCAACAATGCCGGGCCGACTGTCGCGTTCGGCATCGAATCGCCCGGTCATTTTGCAGAGGGCGGGTTGACCGGCGGCTCCGGTTCCTACGGCACCGGCGCGGTTGGCGGCGGCACCTATGGCATGAGCGGTATCTACACCGCGAAGGTCGGCGGGCTGTGGGACGGCATGCTGGGTGAGGGCCGCAACTTCTTCATCTTCGTGAGCTCGGACTGGCACAGCCGTGGTGCTGGCGGTGCCCGCGATTCGTTCACGACCGCGGACTTCATTCCCGGCGAGTACACCAGGCTGTATGTTCCGAATGGCGGACGGTTCTCGGCGCAATCGGTCGTCGACGGAATGCGGTCGGGCAACTCCTACTCGGTCAACGCCGACCTGATCGGCCCGGACATGGTGTTCCGCGCCAGGGCGCGGGGCGACGACTGGAAGAACATGGGCGAAACGCTGGTCGTGAAGCCCGGCGACCAGGTTATCGTCGAGATGGAGATGACCGTTCCGGAGAAGAACAACAGCCCCTACAGCTTCAACAATCCGCTGCTGGAGCAAGTCGGGATCAAGCAGCCGCTGAACAAGCCGTTGCTCGACCACGTTGATCTGATCACCGGCAAGATCACGGGCGTGATCGCGCCGGGCGCGAACGGCTATGCCGTGCCCAATGCAGGCGGCACTGCAGGTGCGGCGATCGTGTACAATCCCACGGCGACCATCGCGCGGCAGATTCCGGCGACGAAAATGCACCGCGAACACCGAGATGGCCGTTCTGTCCGGCTGCGGTTCACGACCACGTTCACGGCCGGCAATACCCCGTTCTACATTCGCGCACGCGGAACGAACATTCCGGTCGGCACGCCTAACGTCACGGACAGCGCCGGCAATCCTGTGCTCGACGCCAGCAATGCCCAGGTGAGCTGCGCGGATCCGGCCTGCCCTGCGCATCTGGAGACGGTGAGCGGCGTCAAGAAGGTCACCCACGACGTGCAGGCTTGGTCCAACGTCTGGTTCTACGCCAATCCGATCTTCATCAGGCCGGAAGGCTCGCCGAAGCTGCTGGTCGAGACGAACGCTGATCTGGCGCGGCGGCTTGGTCATCGGGCAGACAACGACCACGATCACGACCACAACCACTAGCCCACGGGATGAGAAGTTATCCGGCGGGACGCAACGATTGTTGCGTTCCGCCGGATGCATTTTGGTCACGAGATCGGTCAAGGTTCTTTCGACGGATGAATGTGTCTCGCGCCAAGCTCTACGCACTGTGCCTCGTTGTCGGCTGGGCCGCTGCGGCCTCGGGCGAGGCGGCGGCAGCTTCGGACGAGCCGACTTGGGAGGACTGCAAGGTTGCGGTCGCGGAAGCGCGTGCATTGTCCGCAGAATTGCCGCCGGACAATCTCTCCCGCTACTTTGCCGAGCGACACTTGCACCAGGCCTTGGCAGAAGCCGGCAACGGCGAATTCGACGAATGCCTGGACATGGCGGCACGCGCAACGCAACAGGTGCGTGAACGGCGCCACGACCTGCCGCCGGGGGAGCGGCTGAGAGTACTGAAGGCCGACGAGTAGATCACGCCGAAGAATTTCACGGCCCGTGATCTGTCATCGCAGTGTCATCCTTGCCCGCGCATTGTGGCGACTGCACCGGAAACAGATAGATTTTGCGATATGGACCAGATCGAGCCGCTTTTCCCCATTCCCCTCCTGCGCTCGCCTCAATTGCTCCCTCCGTCGCTGAATGAAGCCGCGGTAGCAGCGATCCGCAACACGCGGATCGAGGAGAATCTCCGCTCCGGCCAGCTTTTCCATACCGAGGTTGCCGATCCGCGCGACAACGAGCTGTTTCGGCAGATCGCTGAGCTGGCCGTGCCGAAGCTCGTCGATTTCGGCGTCCTGCTGTTCGGCGAGAAGCTCGGCTGGACCGTCAAGGAGATGTGGACCAACATGCTCGAGACCGGCGGGAATCAGACGCTGCATTCCCATGCCAACAGTTTCGTCTCGGGCATTTTCTATCTGACGCCCTCGCACCCGGCCTGCAAGACGGTTTTCGTGCGTCCGCCCGGCGGCTTCGACTTTTCGTTTCGCCACCACACGCGAACTGCCGCGATCGGGCCTTTCAATGCGGGCAAGTACGTCCTGCCCGAGGCAGAACCCGGAGATCTCGTTCTTTTTCCGAGCTACCTCTACCATGAGGTGCCGCGGAATCCGGGCGGGCAGAGGATCACGATCGCATTCAATGCCATTCCCGATCATCTCGACTGCTGGGGCTATCGCATCAACTTTACGCCGTGAGCGACAAAGCCTGGTCACTCTTTTCGGACACCGAATTCGCGCGCCAGCAGCTCCCTTGCCTCGCTGCGCGACGGTGCTGCGGCGTCGATCTGTTGCAACAGGCGCCGCGCCGCTGCCCGGTCTGAACTGATCAGGGATCTTGCCATGCCCATCAGCGGTCCATAGGCCGGATCGAATTCGGCGCTCGAACGGAGCGCCTCGATGAGGCCGGGCGAGGCCGCTTCAATCAGGGCTGTTCCACGCGGATCGCCCGGCAACGACGCGCCGGCTTCGAGAAATCGGTTGCGCGCGCGCCAATAGGCGCTCAATCGCGAACTCCACGCGTCGCGCTGCGCGCCAGCCAGGAGCTCTGCCGGATCGGGTTGCATGTTTCGCGTGACGGCGAGCAGAAGCGACCATGGCGCAGCGGTGAGTGCACCGA
The DNA here is from genome assembly GCF_009759665.1 of Bradyrhizobium cajani. GTDB lineage: Bacteria > Pseudomonadota > Alphaproteobacteria > Rhizobiales > Xanthobacteraceae > Bradyrhizobium > Bradyrhizobium cajani. The sequence continues at coordinate 425,071 of NZ_WQNE01000001.1, read as the reverse complement.
CGTTCCGACGCGCATCGAAGGTCACGAAAGGATAGTCATCCGTGTTGCGCGGTCCTTGGCCGGCGAATGCGGAGAGCGCGCGTGGGCCTCCGAGATATTGGCCGAGCAGATCGATCGGGGTTTCAAATCCCAGCGGACGTACGACCTGTCCGATCGCGGGATCGCGCAGTCGGGCAGCGAGCGCGTCGGGGTCGAGGTAGCCACCATCCTTCGCGCCAATAAGCGCAAGCATCGGCGTGCGCACGCTGTAGTGGTTGAGCCAGGCCGAACCGTCGGGATAGACGTCGAGAAAGCTGCGGATAATGGCGCGCAAGGACGGCAGATCGAGCTGATAAAGGGGGAGCCATTGGCAAAACACGCCTCGTGGTGCGAGCCTGCGTTTCACGGCTTGGAAATGCTCCACCGTGTAGAGCGCGCCGCTTCCGTCCAGCGCCGGATGAAACAGGTCGGCGACGACCACGTCGTACTGCTTCGTATCGGCAGCGATGTAGCGGCGGGCATCTGCAACGGTGACCCGAAGTGCTGGCGCCGCCGCCGTATTGACGAACCACGGAAGCAATTCCACCACTTCCCGGGAGAGCTCGACGCCGAGCACGCTCACGCCCGGCATCTGCGATCCACCGACCACGGTAGCGCCGGTGCCTATGCCGAGGAACACGGCCTGCCGGGGAGCCTGATGGAGCAGCAGCGGCAAGATTGCCTGACGGTAATCTGATCGAGCAGAGCTGGTGCCGCCCATGCGGAAATGGCCGTTGACCTCGAGGTAGCGCGTACCCGATGCGTCATCGACGACGCTGGCGGTTGCCATCGGCCCTTCGCGGACGGCAAGCAATGCGCCACCGGGCGGCACCTTCATCAAAGAGGGAGCTGGGCTAATCCAGAGGACGAGTGCGAAGATCGCCGGTGCGGCGGACCACATCAGCGCCGTTCGGCCGGACGGGAGCAGGAGCAGGTAGGCCACCGCAACCGCAAGGAGTGCCTGCCATATGCCGAGAGTTGGGATCAACAACTGCGCTGCGATCAACGGCGCGATGGAGGCGCCGAGACTGTTGACGCCGACCGCCCATCCAACGGACCCGCGTTGGTCGCGCACGCGCTGCGCCAGCAGGCCGAACAATGCGCCCATCGCAGTCGCGGGCGCCAGGAACAGCGCGATTGCCACGGCCAGTTCACCAAGTGCACCCGCAGAGGAAGTGGCCTCGATGAGGCGGCTGACGTAAGGCGCAAGCGATGCGGTGATAAGACAGGCGAACGCCGTGCCGGCGAGCAGGCAACGGAGACCGCCGTCTTGCGCATCTCGCCCTGCGCGCTGCCAGAGCAAGCCCCCTGCCGCGGTGCCGAGCAAATAGGCAGCCAGCAGCCCCGCGAACGTGTAGACCGTGTCCTGCATCGCCTGCGCGGCAAGACGGACCACGAGGACCTCGAACGCGATTCCGAGCAGACCGGTGGCAAACAAGGTGATCGTGAGCCGTAGCTCTCGAACCGGTTGTGGTCGAGCCACGTCCGCGTCGGCCCGTGCATCGCCTCGCGCCGATCCGAGCGCGAGCGCGCTCACGGCGCAGAACGCGTTGACGCCGGCGAGGCTGACCAGCGTTCCGGAGAATCCAAGCAGGGGGATCAGCAGGAACGTGGACGCCAGCGCTCCAGCCAGGGCCCCGGCTGTATTCGCCCCATATACCCCGGCCGTGACGCGAGCCTCGCCGCGAGCTTCCCGCGTCATCCGCTCGAGGGCGGCCAGGGTTCCGCCCATCGCCATCGTTGCGGGAAGTAGCACGAGCGTCGGCAGCGCCAGGCTGCCGGCCCAGAGCAGGACGGGAGATGGTTCGGTGCCGAGCAGAGGCGACAGCGCCCGCCCGGCCGCGGGCAGAAGCCAGACGTTGATCAAGGCCCAAACCGCGATGACGGCCTCGAGGATCGCATAGACGCGCCACGGCGACCTCGCACGTCGGATCAACTCGTCGAACGCGAAGGCACCCAATGCCAGGCCGCCGAAAAATCCCGCGATGACGCCGAGCACCGCCATCATCTCGGTTCCGAGCGCAAGGCTCAACTGGCGCGTCCACACGATCTCGTAGCCGAGGCCTGCGAAGCCGGATGCCGCCACGACCGGGGTCAGCGCCCAACGAGAGGCGGCTAGAGCCGGGCGCTTCGATACGGTCTGAACCCGGACCGCGCGCGCGAGCCGTTCTGCCGAAGCGATTGCGGTGCTGTCCGGATCGGATTGCATTCTTCTCATTCTCAACTCGAATTTGCACGCCGCGCCGGACGCTCAGCCGATCAAAGCATTTGCTCTATGTCGGATTTCTGCAGGATTTGTGACTGTGGAAGCATGCACGGCCGAGCTGCGCCATGTGACGCCGCGCGTCGGCCGCAGCCGTTTCGTACAGATGTCACATTAGCGGTCGATAAGCCCAATCCATCGGGTAATCCACGCATGGCTTCGCGCGTATGGGACGCCAGCTTTCTTCTCGGGCGAGAAGCCGTGCGTCTTGCTCGCATCCCGGCCGGCGATGAGGACATGAGGGGTCAGGTGGCGAGACTGCGAATGCCGCTGTGGCTCGCGCTCATGCTGATGCCTTTGCTCGGAGTTTCCGCTTCGACCTCGGCGCTGCCGGCCGACGTCTTCGATATCGACGTGCCCGGGCCCGTCGGGCGCGTGCCAGACCTTCGGTTGGGGGATGCTTCCGCGACTCCAGTCCCGGCAGGCGAGGTTGGCATGCCGCCGCCTTCCATCAGGCGCGAAGCGGTGCGAGGAAATCCGCTGTGGGCCATTCCGCTCGCGGCATTGTCGACCACGCGCGAGCGACCGATCTTTGCGCCGTCGCGCCGTCCGCCACCTCCTGTCGTTGTTGCGGCGCCGGAGTCGCCGATGCCGCCGCCGCCGAGTCCACCGCCGAAGGTCGAGCTGCACCTTTCGTTGGTCGGGACCGTCAGCGGCGGCGATCAGAGTTTCGGGCTCTTCATCGACCAAGCGAGCAAGGCCGTGCTGCGCCTGAAGGTCGGCGAATATTATCAGGACTGGAGGCTTCGCTCAGTTCACGGCCGCGAGGCCATCTTGGTGCACGGCGAGCTGAGCGAGACCCTGAAATTCCCGCGGCCGGGCGAGGGCCCGCTGATAGCCGGGTACACGCTTGCGGAGAGCGCGGCGAGACGCCACAGCTCGCATACGCCGGACTACGACTGAGCGTTCTTGAATCAGCGCAACCGGATGTCGCGGGCATCGGCCGATAAGGCTGCGCCCGCGCATCCGCCGCGGCGACCTGCAACAACGCTCTAGCTGCAGCTCAGCGGCAACGGCACGCCGGGGTGCAGGTCGTACCAATCATAGCAATCCGGATAGGCTCCGTAGAATCCATATCCGTACCGATAGCGACCATAGTGATGAAACGCGTGCTGACGGAGGCCTACTCCGCCAGACGCAACATGACTGCCGAACCCAAGGTGTTCTCCGCCGAACCGCGGTCCGCCACCAAAGCCTCCGGCATGCCCCATGCCGCCGAAATGTGCGCCGCCGCCAAAGCCGCCCATATGACCGCCGCCGCCAAAACCACCGTGGCCGCCGCCGCCGCCACCGCCGTGTGCTTCGGCCGTTCCGATCGCCAGGGTCGAGGCAAGCGCTGCCGTCGCCAGAATCATGATCGCTCGTTTCATGGGGGAACTCCTTTCGCTTCGAACTGCCCAGCCATCCGCACGGTTCGCGTCCGCGTCGTGCGGTCGCCAATGCTCGTGATGACGAGGCTCGTGATGAAATGAAGGTAGGAGCGGCGCGCGATAATCCCACTAAATTCGGCTTCAGGAATGAGGGCGCCTGCCGGGAAGGTGATCTGACCGCGTGTAGCCGCGGCGAAAGGGGAGCGGGCTGGACCTGCCAGCGCGCTCCGAGTCGTTCGATGTGGAGCGACCGACCGGGGGCATCCGGCCGGCCGTAACGTTGCGGCGATCAGAAGCTGCCTGTGCCGGGCTCGCAAGGCACATTATTACCGGTCCACGGCGCCGTCGCGAAGGCGCCGACGCGCGGCGCCGGAACGCAGGCGTGGCCCCCCTGATAGACGGGTGCGCTCGATGCGACCGTATCGGCTTCCATTGCGGGCTGCCGCATGACGGCATGGTGTTCGCGCGCCATGACAGGTCCTCCGAGCACGGCGGCTGCGATCAGTCCCGTCGACAGGAATTTGAGAGTGGTCATTTCGGCTTCTCCTTATGATGACAGCAGGCCGATCAAGCCGGCTGCTCATCCAGGTGTGAGCGATCGGGCGTCATTCAAATGCACGAATTGCTCACCGGAGTTCAACGACATGTGAGCCAGGACAGCGTCACGACCACGATCGTGCGAATCTGCAACATGGGTTGCCTTCCAGAGTAACAGCGAACGCGTCGAGGGCATATCTTCGACGAAGCACAGTTCAGAAGGAGGCCTGAAATGGTCACGACCACGGCCAGACGCTTTGCAATTGCATTGGACCTGTTGGCGACGACTCTGTCCCGCTTCCTGAAAAGCTATTTAGTGGTGCCTCGTTCTCCGCAGCACTATCTCGTCATGCAGCGAGTGGTTGACGGCAAGCCGGCGCGCCGCCGCGTGTTCGGAGCGGGCGAGCATTGAACATGACAGTGCGGACCGCTGAAACCACGCTTCTCCGCCGCAGGCCGAAACGCCTCGCAGAACGTGGGACCAGGCATATGACGCGGATTCTCCTGATCGAGGATGACTCCGAAACCGCCGAGGCGATTGTTGCCGAACTCGCCGATCGCGGGTTCGAGGTTCAATGGTCACCTGACGGCGTCGATGGCCTCGACCGGGCGCGCTCGTCGGGCCCCGATGCCATGATCGTCGACCGCATGCTGCCGGGAATGGACGGGCTGACCGTGATCGAGGCGCTGCGCAAGGAGCAGCTCAGGACGCCCGTCCTGGTTCTGAGCGCGCTTGGCGCGGTCGACGACCGGGTGCGCGGATTGCGTATGGGGGGAGACGACTATCTCACAAAACCATTCGCGATCGTCGAGTTGGTCGCGCGGATAGAGGCGTTGCTGCGCCGTCCGATAGACAGCCGCGAAACCACATTGCATGTCGGGCCGCTGGAGCTCGATCTGATCGAGCGGACCGCGAGACGGAACGAGCGCGAGATCGACCTGCTGCCGCGTGAATTTCGCCTGCTCGAATACATGATGCGCCGGAGCGATCAGCTGCTGACGCGCGCGATGCTGCTCGAGGAGGTCTGGAACTACAAATTCGTTCCCGCGACCACGAACCTGATCGACGTGCACATGGGTCGGCTCCGTCACAAGGTCGATGGTCCCGGAGAGCCGCAGCTCATCCACAATGTTCGCGGCTCCGGATTCATTCTGCGCTCGCGCCAATAGAGAGCAGGAGCCAACTGATCGGGGCACGGGCTGCCCGAATATCGAGCGCCGGGCCGATGCGTCAAATCCAGTTCATCCGTTCGAACACGTTTCTCTGGGCCCTGGCGGTGGCGGCCGCCTTTGCACTGTTCGTCGTTGGGCTGTTCGCGTTCATCTACTGGAAGCTCGACGATTATCTGATAACGCGGTCCGATCGCATGATCACCACCCAGATCAACTTCATCGCCGATCTGCCGTCGGGCCGCCGCGTCAACGCGATCTCCGATCATCTCGCGCAGGATTCCAGAGGCGTCCAGTATGCCGGGCTTTTTGATGCCGACGGCACCCGGATCGCCGGCAACATCGATCGCGTGCCGCGCGGACTCCATCTCGACGGCGCGGTGCAGGGTGTGCGGCTCGACCTTATCGAGAAACTTGCCGCCCACGATCCGATCATCAGGTCGGTGGGCAGGCGTCTCGATGACGGCGATATCCTGGTGATGGGGAGGAACGTCGACGAGACGCGCGAGATATCGAGCGTGGTGGGGCAGGCGCTCGCGCTCGGCCTGTTGCCGGCCTTCTGTCTCTGCCTGCTGGCCGGCGCGTGGCTCAGTGTCCGTGCCCAGAGGCGGGTGGAGGAGGTGAACCAGCGGGTACAGCGGATCGTCGCCGGGGAGCTGCGCGAACGGCTTCCGGAAGACAGCGCAGACGATCCGTTCGCGCGGCTCGCCAGGATCGTCAATGGCATGCTCGACGAGATGGAGGCGATGATTAACGCACTTGCAGGCGTCGGCAACGATATCGCTCATGATCTCAGAACGCCCCTCACGCGCGCCCGCCTGGCGCTGGAGCGCGGGCGAACGCACGCGGCCACGCTGGAGCAGCTCCAGGAGGTGACCGACAGGGCGATCGCCGGGATCGACCAGTCGCTCGCAATCATCACCGCCTTGCTGCGCCTGACCGAGATCGAGGACAATCGACGTACGGCCGGTTTCGACGACGTCGCGCTGGATGAGATCCTGCGCGAGGTATGCGACGTCTACGAGCCCATCGCCGAAGACAAGGACATCGGGCTTGGCGTCGTCATCGATCGCAATGTGCAGGTATTGGGTGATCGGGACCTGCTGTTCGAGGCGATCGCCAATCTGGTGGACAATGCCGTCAAGTTCACGCCGCCGGGCGGACGGGTGAAGCTCGAGCTGACATCGGACGACGAGACGGCGCTCGTGCGGGTGATCGATAGCGGGCCCGGTATCAGCGAGCAGGAGCGCGAAGCGGTGCTGCGGCGGTTCTACCGCTCCGACAAGATGCGCAACACGCCGGGCGTCGGGCTTGGGCTGAGCCTGGTGGCTGCCATCGTCAAGCTGCACGGCTTTCGGCTGATCGTCGGTCCGGCTCCCGGAGGAAGGATCGAGATCCTGGCGTGGACCAGAGGGACGCCAAGAGCCGCCGCATGTGGGTCCAAGGTCCTGCTTCACGCAAACGCCAACGAGATGTGATGGTCAAAATGATGCGCGGTACGCTCGATGTCGGGACATATTGAATGTCTGAAAGTGAATTCAGGTTTGTTACGCCCAATTTAGTGGCCTCCGTGCGCGGAAGCTTCCTAAAACCTGCCAGACGGTTTTGAGTGTGGGAGCAGCAGATGCAGATTTGCCACGAGGTCGCGAGGAAGAATGCCGCAGCTGCGCCAGGCGCATCCGGGTCGGCCCCGTTCCTCAGCGCGTATTCCGCCGCCATCAAGCGCTACGAGTTTCTCGAGCCCGGCGAGGAGCAGCAGCTTGCACGCCGCTGGCAGGAGACGCGGGACGGGAACGCCGCCAATGCGCTCGTCACGAGTCATCTCCGCCTCGCAGCCAGGGTGGCGCGAGGCTACAAGGGATACGGTCTTCCGCTGGTCGATCTGATCGCCGAAGCAAATCTCGGTCTCGTGATTGCAGCATCGCGTTTCGAGCCCGATCGTGGCGCGCGGTTCTCCAGCTACGCGTTGTGGTGGATCAAGGCGTCCATTCACGAGTACATTTTGCGTTCCTGGTCCCTGGTCAGGATCGGGACGACCGCTGCGCAGAAGAAATTGTTTTTCAGGCTCCGCGGCGAGATGAGGAAAGCGACGGGCGGTGCGATGGCGACGCTCACCCCTGAGGTCGCCGAGGCGATCGCCGAGAAGCTCGAGGTTCCGGCGCGCGACGTGATCGAGATGGATTCGCGCCTGAACGGCGACATCTCGCTGAACGTCCGCGTCGGCGGCGAAGAACAAGGAACCGAGAGGGAGGCTTTGCTGGTCGATGACGCCGTCGATGCGGAGACTGTGCTCGCGGATCACGAGCAGACGGAGTGCCGCGCCAACGCCTTGCACGTTGCGCTGGGTGTGCTCAACGCGCGCGAGCGCCGCATTCTGGAAGCGAGGCGGCTTGCGGAATGCCCCGTTACACTGGATCAGCTTGGCCACGAACTTTCGATCTCCAGTGAACGGGTTCGGCAGATCGAGATCCGCGCGTTTGCCAAGGTCAGGCGAGCCGCCATTCTCGCCGCGCGGGATGCCGCGCCTTCCGGCGCACGGCGTGGCCGCGCAAGGGGTGTCTGGCCCGACGACATCCCGATCGCACCGCCGCGGGAGCTGACCGCTCCATGAGCGATCGAGAAGATGCCGCGAATCGAACCGGGTGTCCCCGCATGGAGCCCCTGAATTCGTTTTCATTTGCACGGATGTCCGCCCGTCCTCACCTGTCCATCGATCCCGCGCAACTTGCTTCAGGCAGACCATCATGGGAATTGTTCGTTTCGCGCTGCGGTTTCCGCACACGTTCTATGTGCTTGCGGCGCTGATCCTGTTTCTCGGCGGCATCGCGATCCGGTCGATGCCCACGGATATTTTCCCGGAGATCCGCATCCCCGTCGTCACGGTCATCTGGAGCTACACCGGCCTCTCGACGCCGGAGATGGAGCAGCGAGTCAGCACCTACAGCCAGTATTCGATCAGCGCCAACGTCAGCGGCATCAAGAACATCGAGGCGCAGACGCTCAACGGCCTGTCGGTTCAGAAGATCTACTTCCAGCCGGACGTCAATCTCGATCTTGCGATCTCGCAGATCGTCTCGGCAACCAACGCCATCCGGGCGCTGATGCCACCGGGCATTCAGCCGCCGATCATCGTGCAGTTCAATGCATCGAGCGTCCCGGTGCTCCAGCTCAGCCTTGAATCCAACAGCCTGAACGAGCAGCAATTATATGATTTCGGAATCTACCGGGTCCGCCAGCAATTGGCTCCCGTTCCAGGCGTGACGCTGCCCACGCCTGCCGGCGGCAAGTACCGTCAGATCATGGTGGACATCGATCCGAACAAGCTGGTGTCGCGCGGATTGACGCCGCTCGACATCGTCAATGCTGTGAACACCCAGAATCTGACGCTGCCGACCGGCACGGCGAAGATCGGCGATACCCAGTACACCGTCCGAACCAACGCGACGCCGGCCTCGATCAAGGATCTCAACATGATCCCGGTCAAGTTCGCGAACGGGGCCACGATCTTCCTGAAGGACGTGGCCCAGGTCCGTGACGGCTCCCAGGTCCAGCAGAACATCGTGCGTGAGGATGGCCACCGCGCCGTGCTGCTCAGCGTGATCAAGAACGGAAATGCCTCTACGCTTGCCGTCGTCAATGGCGTGAAGAAGGCCCTGAAATCGATTCGCGCGTCGGCGCCTGCGGGGCTCAAGATCAACGAGCTGTTCGACCAGTCGGTATTCGTCACTCACTCCGTCAATGGCGTGCTGCGCGAGGGGGCGATCGCGGCCGGCCTCACGGCGCTAATGATCCTGGTGTTTCTGGGGTCGTGGCGATCGACGCTCGTCGTCCTGATCTCGATCCCGCTCGCGATGCTCTCCTCGCTCGTCGTCCTGTATTTTCTCGGCGAGACCCTCAACACGATGACGCTCGGCGGGCTTGCGCTCGCGGTCGGTATCCTGGTCGACGATTCGACGGTGACGATCGAGAACACACATCGGCTCTGGACCGAGGAGGGCATGCCATTGCCGGAGGCGACGCTGCACGGAGCGGCCGAGATCGCGGTTCCCACGCTGGTCTCCACGCTGGCGATCAGTTGCGTGTTCACCTCGGTCGTATTTCTACAGGGGCCGGCCAAATATCTCTTCACGCCGCTCGGCCTGGCCGTGGTGTTTGCGATGCTGGCGTCATACGGGTTGTCGCGGACACTCACGCCGATCACCATCGGCCTGTTGCTGAAGGGCGAGCGGCGCCATGGCGAGGGCGAAACCCCCTCGGGCATCTTCGCGCGCGCCTCGGTCATGTTCGAGCGCGGGTTCGAGCGGCTGCGCAACGGCTATTCCGATCTCCTTCTGACGCTGCTTCGGCGTCGCACAGTCGTGCCCGTCGTCGGCGTGCTGGTGCTTGCGCTCGGGGCCACCATGTTCGTCTATGTCGGCCGGGACTTCTATCCCCTGATCGACGGCGGCCAGATCCAGCTTCACGTTCGCGCTCCCGCAGGCACCCGCATCGAGAAGACGGAAGCGATCTTCCAGGCAGTCGAGGACAAGATTCGCGAGGTCATTCCGGAGCGGGATCGGGCGCTGATCGTCGACAATATCGGGCTTCCGGCACGCGCCTACAATCTCGCATTCACGGACGGCTCGACGATAGGGGGCAATGACGGCACCATTCTTGTGTCGCTGAAGGAAGGACACAAGCCGACCGCGGACTACATCAGGAAGCTGCGCGAGGTGCTGCCGTCGGCATTCCCCGAGGACGTCTTCTATTTCCAGGCGGCCGATATCGTCACGCAGATCCTGAACTTCGGCCTGCCCGCGCAGATCGATGTCCGCACGGTCGGCTACGGTACCAACGATCTGGCTGTGGCAAAGGAGCTTCAGAAGAGCCTGGCGGCGATTCCGGGCGTTGTCGATGCGCATCTACAGCAGGAAGTCGATGCTCCCGCGTTTTATGCCGACATCGACCGTACCCGGGCCGCCCAACTGGGTCTCAATGCCAGCACGGTCGCGACCAATATCAATGTGAGCCTGAGCTCGTCCGCGCAGGTCTCGCCGAACTTCTGGACCGACCCGACGTCGGGGATCCCTTATTATCTCGCCGTGCAAACACCGGAGTACAGGGCGAATTCGCTGAATGCACTGGGGAACACGCCGGTGTCGGCCTCGCTTGCAGCCAGCGGGCAGACGGTGCCGGGCCTTCTCAGCAACGTCGCGACCTTCAAGCGCGGGACCGTTCCCACCAATTCGAACCAGGCCAATGTCCAGCCGGTGTTCGACGTCTATGCGAGTGTGCAGGGGCGCGATCTCGGTAGCGTCGCGGCCGATATCAGCAAGGTGACGTCCACGCTGCAGAAGCAGCTCCAGCCTGGTAATTCGATTCAGGTTCTGGGACAGATCCAGAGCATGCATCAGTCGTTCCGCGATCTGGGAATCGGACTGCTGTTCGCGGCCATCCTGGTGTACCTGCTGATGGTCGTGAACTACCAGAACTTCGGCGATCCCTTCGTCGTCATCATGGCCCTGCCCGCAACGTTCTGCGGCATCGTGACGATGTTGTTCATCACCGGAACGACGCTGAACGTGCCTTCGCTGATGGGCGCGATCATGGCGGTCGGCGTTGCCTCCGCAAATTCCATCCTGCTTGTGACGTTCGCGCGCGATGAGCAGTTGAAGGGACACTCCGCATTCCAGGCTGCTCTCAGCGCCGGCCGCACCAGGATTCGTCCCGTCCTGATGACCGCCGCCGCGATGATCGTGGGCATGATCCCGATGGCGATCGGAGGCCCGGGGGAGGAGCAGAACGCAGCCCTGGCGCGTGCCGTCATCGGCGGGCTGCTGTTCGCAACCCCGACGACATTGCTGATCGTGCCTTATCTCTTTGCCATGCTGCGCAAGGGCAATGATGGCAAGCCTCGGCACGGCGTATTCGAGGAGCAACCAGAATGAGCGATGTTCGCGTACGGACCAATGACGAGGCGGGGGACGGGCCCGATGCGGAGAGCTGCCGGATCGTGGAGCTGCCCAGCAAGGGCGCGCGATCCGGACGGCGTTACGGCGGTGTGTTGCTCGGGGGCGGCATGCTGCTGCTGCTTGCGGGCGGCCTTGGCTTTGGCGGCTGGCGGCATTATCAGGCCGCGCGCGACGTCGCCGCGCTGGCAGAACAGACCAGGACCGCGGTTCCGGAGGTCCGGGTGGCTGCGGTCCGGCCCAGCGGCGACATCATGAAGGTCACCTTGCCGGCGACGACGACCGCGTTCGAGGCGGCCAACATCTTCGCGCGGACCAGCGGCTATATCGAGAAGCGCTACGTGGATATCGGAGATCACGTCAAGAAGGGCGATCTCCTCGCCGAGATCACCGCTCCGGAGCTCGACCAGCAGATCGCGCAGGCGCAAGCGACGCTCGCACAGAACCAGGCCGCGCTTCAGCAGGCGCAGGCGAGCCGGGAGCTCGCCGACGTCACCAATGCGCGCGACAGCAACCTCGTCAAGCAAGGGTGGTTGACGGCGCAGCAGGGCGACAACGACCGTCTCACCCTGCGCGCTCAGCAGGCGGCCGTGAATGTCGCCCAGTCGAACATCACAGCGCAGGAGGCCCAGATTCGAGTGCTCCAGCAGGAGAAGGACTACCAGCGCGTGGTCGCGCCGTTTGACGGCGTGATTACTCAACGCAACGTGGACAATGGCAGCCTGGTGCAGGCCGGGTCGACCTTCATGTTCACGCTGATGCATTCCAACGTGATCCGAACGCAGGTTTTCGTGCCGCAGGATGAGGCCTTCGGAGTTGCACCGGACGTCGATGCGGTCATCCGCGTCCCCGAGATCCCGGGCCGGACGTTTCCAGGAAAGGTCACGCGGATCGCGACCGCGTTGCAGCCGGGCAGCCGAACATTGCTGACCGAGATCGACGTGCCAAATCCGGACGGCGTGCTCAATCCCGGCATCTACTGCACGGTCGAACTGTCGATCCCGCGCAGGACGCCGTCGATGATCATCCCGTCGGATGCGCTCGTCTTCGATCAGAACGGTCTTCATGTCGTGGTCGTGCGCAATGGCGTCGTCCATTTTCAGCAGGTCTCGATCGCGCGGGATTTCGGCACCACGGTTGAAGTGCGTGAGGGTGTGCGGCCCGGCGAGCAGGTCGTGCTCAATCCGGCGGTGAACCTGGCGGAAGGCAGCAAGGTCGCCATTCGCAAGACCGAAGTGAGCTAGGGGCATGGAGATGATGCGGATTGTTTTCGCGACGATTTTGACTCTGCTGCTCGGCAGCTCGCCGAGTCAGGCGCAGGTGGCTACGACCGGCAGCACGGCCATGGACCTTCCGACGGTGCCGGGCGCGATCGTGATCTCGCCGCTCAATAGTCCAGGTCCGTTTTCTGCAGCGACCGAGCCGAACGCCCCCGACACGACGCTCGCTCCCGTTCCGCTCGCCTCGGATCCGACGACACCGGGTACGGTGGTCGTCTGCGCTCCGCCATCGACGTCCCCGACGCCAGTGCCGGCGCTTCCGATCGTATCGAGCACGGGCGTGCCGACGTCAGGCAGCGGCGCTCCGATACTGCCGATCACGGGACAGGCCGGCAGCTCCACCGGAACAATCCCCGCAGCGGCGCCGGCGGGGACAGGTAGCACGGTCGCGTGCAGCTCAACGCCGGGGGGGCTGGTGACGAGTGCTGCGTCACTGCCACTGTCGATCCCGCAGGTGCCGGCCAGTCCGGCACCTGGCACAATCATGCCGGACACCGCCGGCGCCGGCGTCACAGGTATTGATCCGGGCGCCGTCGTGCCCAGCCCGAACAGCTCTGCCTGCACGGAAGGGGTCTCGATGAACCTGGCGTCGCCCGCGACGGTGTTGCCGGCCAACGCGACAGGCGCAGCGCCAACGCCGGGAGTATCGCCGGTGTTGCCGACGGGATGCTGAGGCGAACCGACGTTCGCCTCATCCAATCGCTGGGTCCGCCTATCGGGCGTGAGCCGTGCACCGGCGCCGGTATTTGCTCGGTGTCGTGCCGGTGGCGCGTCTGAAGCTGGTCGAGAAATGCGCGGAGCTCGCATAGCCGCAAGCATAGGCGATGTCGGTCAGGGTGAGACTCGGATCGCGCAGGAGCTGCTTGGCCCGCTCGAGCCGTTGCAGCATTTGCCAGCGATGAGGCGGAACGCCGGTGGTGGTGCGAAAGCGCTTGCAGAAGCGGCCTGGACTGAGGCCGATCAGCGTTGCCATGGCCTCGATCGACCACGGCGTGGCGCTGGATTCGATCGCCTCACTAAGTCGTCGCAGCTGCCATTCGGCGAGGTGGCCTCGTCCGGAGGCATGACGGAGCGCCTGCACCGTGTCCGGCGAGGAGGATGTTTTGCCCGCCGCTTGATCAGTCGGACTTGGCTCGAGGGTCATCTGCGGCTCCCACCATCATGGTCAGGATCGCATTATGCGCCGAGCGACTCCGTATTTCCTTGTCGCTGTCGTGAAGTTTTCTGAAGCGTGCGCATGCCAGGCAGAATCGACATCCGCGCCTTATGTTGCCGGGCGCAGCCTGCGTACTTCAGTGTCCGGCGGAAGCATCGCTCCGCCGTCCACATATTTCCAGTCCACCATGACGGCCTTGTTGTCTCTGACGGTCGTACGGCCGACGAATGTTCCGAGGGTGCTCTGATGGTCGATCGAACGCCAGGTTGCTCGTCCAAACGGTGTATCGAAGCCGACATTGCCAAACCCGTCGGCCATCACCTCGGTATCGAGGCTCCCGAGGTTCTCGATCGGAGCCACGATGGAGCTGATCAGGGCGTGGCCGACTACGGAACCCATGGTGGGAGCCTCGCCGTATCGCGAGGAATAGTCCGACACGAAGGCGTTGTTGGCGTCGCCCAGAACTTCGGTCACGGGATAGCCGGTCACGATCCAGCCTTCCGGTCCGTCCGGTCCGAGAGGATGAAGATATTCAGGTTCGCCGGTCGTGAACGACACGACGTTTCGCTCCCTGAACAGGCCGCGATCATTGCCTTGCCGGACAAATCTGGCGAGGTCGGGTCCGAAGGTGACGTTGAGGATCGCCTGCGGGTTCTGCTGAGCGAGGGCATTCACGACCGCGCCCGCATCAATGGTTCCAAGCGGCGGCCACTGACTGCCAACGAACTCGACGTCGGGACGACGGCGGCTGAGAAGCTGCATGAACCACCTTACGGCCGACTGTCCGTATTCGTAGTTGGGGGCGATCGTCGCCCATCGCGTCGCCTTCAGCTGCGCCGCCTCCTCCACCAGCATGGCGGCCAGCATGTATGTCGATGGACGCAGCCTGTAGCAATATCGATGCCCTTGGTCCCAGACGAGGGCGTCCGTGAGCGGTTCGCTTGCCACGAACAGGATCCGGTTTTGCCGGGCGAAGTCGCTGATCGCCAGCCCGACGTTCGACAGATACGCGCCTGCCAGAAGATCGACGCCTTGCCTGCGCACGAGTTCTTCCGCTGCGCGAAGCGCAACGCTCGGCTTGCCTTCGTCATCGCGGCTGATGACCTGCAGCTCTCGCCCGAGAAGGCCGCCTTTGGCATTCAGCTGTTCGACCGCCAGCTGCCAGCCGCGACGATAGGGCAAGGTAAACGCAGGCGCGCTGCTATAGGAGTTGATCTCGCCGATCCTGATCGGTCGCGTGCCCTGCGCACGGATGATGGCGGGCGAAAGCATAGAGGCGCCAACGCCGCCCAGTATCTGTCGTCGAGAGAGGCTCATCAAACGGGTCCGGAGGATTGAGTGGGGAATCGTTTCGGCTAGTGGCAGGTGCAGGAGGCGGGCTGGTCGCCGGCACATGTGGTCACCGAGATGCCCGGGCTTGCAATGAGCCCGCGGGCGAAGGCGAGTGCGGGAAGATCGATCTCCCGATCGAACAGTGCGCTGACCGGACCGACGAGATCAAGCGCGGTCTGCTGACGGTCCGATCCTGCCATGATCCTTGCCCAGGCTGCGGCGACTTTCAGTTCGTAGAAGCGGCACTGCTGCTCTCTGGCAACGGACAGACCCTCGGCGAACAGCAACTCCGACCGAGAGAGATCGAGTGGGGTGTCGGCCAGCAGAATCTCGCCCTTGATGCGCAGCAGATCCGCAAGGCACCACAATTGCTTGCCCTGCCGGGAAATGTTCAATGCATTTTCCACGGCGGCCAGGGCCTGCGCAGTCTCGCCCGTCGCGAGCAGACCCTCCGCGAGCGTTCCGAGAAATTCGGGATTGCGCATCAGCCATCCATTCTCGGCCCGCGCTTTCAGCCCGCTGCGCAGCAGCGCCACTCCTTCGTGATGCCTGCTTTGCAGGACGAGCAACTGACCCTTCAGGCAGGACGTCCAGCTCGTCCAGAAAGCTATGCCCTCACGCGTGACCAGCTCGAGGAGAGACGATATCGCCTGATCGGCACCGGCGAGATCATGCGTCATCAGCGCGATCGGACAGACGGCATTCCGCAGCGCATAGGCAATTGCAAGCTTGTCCTTCTCGCGCTGCGCGTCCTGGAGGCATTCGGCGGCCAGCGATCTGCTCGGGGCGACCTTTCCCTGCAGCAGCAGGACGCGGGCCAGCATGGCCTTGGCCAGAACGCTCTGGTTGAGCAGGAACCACATCTGGTTCGGGCCGTCCGTCAATCCGTGAGCCGAATGGTCCAGGGACAGGGTCAGCTCGCGTCGCGCATCCTCCTGTGCTCCGTAAAAATGGGTTGCGGCGCCGATCAGGCGGCGGCCTACCGTCTCGTTCGCGGGATTTTCCGTGCGCAGGGCGATTGCGAGGTACCGCTCTCCGACGTCCTTGGCCGCGTCATATTGGCCCGAGTTGAGATTGTAGCTCCACAGTGTCCAGACGGCCTTGAGCTGAAGCTCGAGATCGGAAAGCTCTTCGGCGAGCACAAGACCGATGTTGAGGGCTGCCTTCATGCGATCCGCGGTGCCAGTCGTATTGAGGAGCGCGAAGCCCAAAGCGACATGGAGCTGTGCCTTGAGTCGCGGACCGCAAGGTAGCTCGGGGCTGAGGTGCGCGAGGGCGTGCTCGATCCTGGTCGAGCACTCCACGAAGGACAGCAACTGCATCCATACCGGAACGAAGCCCGACGTGAGCTCGATGCCGAGCGCGGCATCGCCACCGGGTGCGAAGGCCCAGTCGAGTGCCGCATGCACGTTTCCGATCTCTTGGGCGAGACGGGAGATCTCGTCGGAGGCGGGAGATGTCCCGCCGAGCGGCGCGACGAGCTGTCTCAGAAAGCCCGCATGCCGCCTGGCAGCCTGCTCCACGAATCCTGCTTCTGCCAGCTTCTCCAGCGCATAAGCGCGGGTGGTCTCGAGCAGGCGCCATCGCCCCTCAAAAGAGGGATCCAGCGAAACGAGCGATTTTCCGACCAGATTGAACAATATCTCGATGACATCCGCCCGTGACAGGACATCGTCCATCATTGCAATGGCGGCGTCGAGCGTGAAGCCGGCCGGAGCCACCGCGAGCCAGCAGAGCAGTCTCTGCTCTTCCGGCGACAATAGGTCGTAGCTCCAGTCGAGCGTTGCTCGCAGGGTCTGGTGCCGTGGCAGCTGGTCGCGGCGGCCGCTGCTCAGGAGCTCGAAGCGGCGGTCCAGCCGAAGCAATACGGTGTCTACTCCGAGGTTCGCGGCCCGGGCTGCGGCAAACTCCAGCGCGAGTGGAATTCCGTCGAGCCGCCGGCAGACGGCGGCTATCTTCGACAGGTCTTCTGCGCCGGGAACGAAGCCCGCACGCGATGCGCGCGTGCGTGCGACAAAGAGCTGTACTGCGCTTTCCCGCAGAAGCAGGTCGGGATCCCGGACGTCAGTTCTGGGAACCGACAGCGGCGGGATGGTCGCCACATATTCACCGTCGATGCGCAGTCCTTCCCGGCTGGTTGCAAGAACGGTCACGTTCGGACAATAGCGGAGCACGGCACTCGCGATCTGTGCAGCGGCATCGATGACATGCTCGCAATTATCCAGAATGAGAAGCAGGCGGCGCGTACCGATGGCCTGGGCGATGCCCGCAGCCGAGACGTCCTTGTCATTCAAGGCCAGCCTAAGGGTGCGGGCCGTGGCGGACGTTGCGAGTGCCGGATCCTGCAAGGTCGCGAGCTCGATCAGCGCGACGGAATCGTCGAACGTCGATGCGACACACCGCGCAAGCTCGATTGCCAGCTTCGTCTTTCCGATGCCGCCGGGACCGACGAGAGTCACGGCCCGGTATGCGGACAGCAATCCGGCCAGCTCGCTCAGGCAATCCTCGCGTCCGATCAGAGGCGCACGCGTATTCGGAAGGTTGCTCGAAAAGGAAGAGTCGGCCGGAGTGGATACCATTGCGGCTGCCGACTGATCCGGATGCCCACTTCGCCAGCTTCCAGCGAGGGTATATCCACGGCCTGAGACCGTCTTGAGGAGATCGCGATCTTTGCCGAGCGCCTTGCGGACGGCGGAAATATGGACCTGGAGTGTGTTGTCCTCGATGGCCAGGCCTGACCAGACGCTCCCGATCAACTCGTCCTTGGTCACCAGGAGACCGGCCGAGCCGGCCAGCTTCTTGAGAATCTCGAAGGCGCGGCTTCCGATCGGCACCGTGACGTTGTCGTGCCTCAGCTCCCTGCGCTGGCAGTCAATGAGCCAGTTTCCGAAAGCGTAGGTTCGATCGGCCGGCGAAGAAGACATAGGGGTCCGTTGATCAGATTCCCTGCCGTGACGCCGGGAAGGTCAAAGCCTCCCGAACATCACTGCCCCCTGGCAAGATTATGAAAGCGTGAATATGCCTTGGTGTCCTACAGGGGAGGCGGTTGGCGTGTCAAGAAGACCTTCTCAGTAGTCGCCTGTCCGCCATGGCTCGACGGAAGCGTCCGAAATGCTCGTGTTCGATACACGAATTCGTGACGTTGATTGGGAGTGCCAAAATGGGAGAGCGGACCGGAAGGAATGTGCGGCACGACCGGGAAGGGACGCAGAGCAGGGGATTTCGCGTCTCGACCGTCCAGAAGCTCGGCAGCCTGCTCGAGCTTTTCATTCCTGACGCCGTCGATCGGAACAACACTTGCTCACATCGCAGATTGCAGGAAATCGCGCGGCATCTCGGTTGGGATGATGGTACGACGCATCGCTTCCTCGTTTCCCTGACCGAGATCGGCCTGCTCGAACGGAGCATCGACGATCGGTTTTCCCTCGGCATCTTCGCCGTGCAACTTGCCTCCGTCTATCTGGCAACCGATCGGCGCCGCGGCACCATCATCGAAACGATGGAGGAACTTGGTGTCAGGACGCGGTTGACGGTGGAAATCGGCGCGCTGCACGGCGGTGCGATGGTCGTCATTGCAAGCAAGCACGGATCGACGCCGTTGATGTCGCGATCCATGCTGGGGGAAAGAGTGCCGCTTCACGCGACGGCGGGCGGAAAGGCCATCCTGTCGCAGCTCGCCGATGTCGAGGTGGAGGCGCTATGCCGGGGCAAGCTCGCAAGTCTGGCGTCCAACACCCGCACGACGATGCCGTCCTTGATGCAGGACATTCATGGCATTCGTGCGGATGGCTTTGCCCGAACCCTCTCGGAATATGCAGAGGGCCTTTGCAGCGTCGCAATTCCGCTTCCGCGGGGCTGCTTTGGCAATTGTCCTGCCGCCCTCGCTTGCTCGGGCCCGGCGGCTTTGCCGGAGTCTGGATGGGAAATCGCGGAGGAAGGCTTGCGGGAAATTGCTGCTTGTCTCCACGCCGGCACATCCGACGGTGCGGCTGCCGCAGACGGTGTCGAAGCGCACGAAGGAACTATCCGTGACATGTATGGTCCCGCGCTTCGCGAGGCGAGCAACGGAGTCCGCCGGGCCCGGCATTCGCGAACAGGATCGCGAGGCGGCGGCGGCGAATCTGAAGTTTCCTGATTTTGCGTCTCTTAACTCGCGATCCGACCGTGCCTTGTTACCCTTCTCTTCGATGGAGGCTTTTCACTGCTCGCCCGCGACGGTCATGCGCCTCCTCGTTTGGATTAGCGTAGCCAGAGTACAGTTATGTCTCAGCCATCACCCTCGCGACAACCGAAACATGGCCACAGCCCAACGACCGTCATCGCCGACGACCGAGCCGCAGATCTCGGCTCTGCGGTCGCGACGCCATCAATCGCATCGCTTCCGGAGGTGGTTGGCCCTGGTGTCGTTCCACGCAGGGACGATTTGTCGGCCCGGGACGCAACCACAATTGCCTTTGAGCGGCTTGGCCTCGTTCTGGCGATTGAGCCGCAACTACTGCGTGGCTCCTGGATATCGCCACATGATCGGGTGCGCGACAATGGCTGGCTGCGTATCGAGGTCCCGCGGCAACGCGCGTCCGGGACAATATCGAGTCCTGCGGCAGAAGTGCTCGTCTGCAACGAAGATGATCCGGTTGTTCGACGCCTGTCCGAGGCTGCCGCCGTAGTGGAGAGACTGAAGCCCGCGCACGGTACTCTTTGTGTCGACGCGCTGCGCCTTGCCGTCGTTGCCAGGCTATTTGCCTTGCAGCCCGACAGGCAGCCGGAGCTCGGCGAGCGAGCCCGCGCCGGCCGTTGCGTGGCGGACAAGAAGATCCGGGGATTGCAGAAGTGGCGGCTCAAGCGAGTGCTCGGCTACATCGAGGCGCACTTCTGCAAGAAGATTCCGCTGGCGGATCTTGCTGCGGTTGCCGGCCTCAGTCGCATGCATTTTGCGGCCCAGTTCCGCGTGGCGATGGGTTGCAGTCCTCACGAGTATATCTTGCACCGACGGATATTGCGGGCCAAGGACCTGCTGCGGAACTGCGAGATGCCGATTGTCGAGGTCGCACTCTCGGTGGGCTTTCAGAGCCAGGCTCATTTCACGACGACGTTCAGGCGCTTTGCGGGGAATACGCCCAGTCGATGGCGAGATGCCGCCGCGGCGGGATTTGATCTCTGATCCTGGCGCCTGGCGCCAGTGAACCTGGCGTGACACAAGAATTGAAGGTCGAACGCCCCGGTGGCCTGGTCGGAAGAACGGAGCTTCATCAAGCCACCATTCTTCCTTCCGTCGGCCCGTGAAGGGAGCCCGAAACGCTGAGAGGAATTTCTACAACTCAGCGCCGGCGGTTGCCGTGCGGCAACGGGCCTCGCCGCGGCTCGCCTGCTCAGAAGCCGGATGCGGGTTCGCACGGAGGCCGGCGCCAGGGAGCGGTGGCGTACGCACCGACGTCGGGGGCGCGAACGCAGCCACGCTTGGAAGTGACCGGCACGCGCTGAACCGACCCATAGGCGTCGACATTGGCGCGGCGCATGTGGTTGCTGCCTTCGCGAGCCATCGCGGGAGAGGAAATCATGGCTGCGACCATCAGTCCGGCCGACAAGAGCTTCAGTGTAGTCATTTGCACGTCTCCTTGACAAAGCGACGCCGGGACATCTCGGCGCGCTCGCCAGACATGTGCATGCGTGTGCCGGCAGGGCAGTACCAATTGAACGATCATTTTCGCCTTTGCACGAAGCCGTGGCGGCGCTCGGTCGCCAGCCTCGATCATGGTTCGACACCGGCGGGGTGCGCCGCTTGGTGCGGTCGCACTCCGTGCGGGGTCACGGACGGGCGTGATTGTCCGGATGCGGCAGGCCGCCCATTCGTTGGCTCCGGTCATCGATGCCAGTGGCGATCGTAGACGTGGCCTGCGCCGAACACCGGGGCTGCGCCATAGGCCCGCTCCAGGCCCATCCGTCCCGCCGGCGTCAGGGCGCCGCCGTTGAGCACGTCGCGATTCGGATACATTGCTGAAAATGCCGCGGGCTCCTGATCGGCAAACGTCCAGGCCGCGGAGGCGGAGGATATCGTTGCCGTTGAGATCAGCGCTGCGGCGATCAGGGTCTTGAATGCACTCATAGCGATTCTCCATTGCTTACGATGTGCGGAGAGTCGCTTGGCGATGATCGCTGCTCGGCTGGTGGCGTTTCCCGAATTGTCCTTGTCAAGTCATATAGGCAATCCGGCCGGAAAATCTCGTTTGATGTGCATCACTCTTGCGAGACGACGCGGGGAATACAGGCATGGCACGCGGGTTATCGAAGAAGGCGTAATGCGTCTTCGAAGTCGAGTCTGTCACGTTTTTCATAATCGTTCGCGCAATCGTGCATGGTCAAATCACGCGCGGCGTCCAGTTTAGGTGCAGGTCATAAAGCATGTGGAGTGCGAGCCATGAGACTGCTCTCTTTTCTCTTCATCGTTTGCCTCGGTCTCTCGGGCGCGGCATCCGCCCGCGGCGGCATGGGATCGCACATGTCGATGGCGAATGGCGGTGCGCTCGGAACGAGTGCGGCGGCGCCAGGAACGAACTCGCTCGGCACGGCGCTTCCGTCGTCGGATGGGGTCGGTCGCGCGACGAAGGGACCGCCACTCGGCACGGATGCGACCATCGACAAGGAGGACGCGCGGCTGGAGAAGATGCTGGAAGGATCCGTCTGCCGCGGCTGCTGAAGAGCAGGCAGCGCGATTAGACCGTTCATGGCCTGGCGGCGTTCGCTGCCGGGCCAGCTGTGCCTTTTGAAAGTGGGTGATAAGTTGGGCGCAAGATCAAGGAACCGCTCGGGGCCATCTAAGTGATGGCTGAGCCAGGCCAGCGTCCCGTTTACGCCTGCGCGGAATGGGAGATCGATCTTGTCAGGCGCGAATTGCGCTTAATGGGAGACGCCGTTCCTTTGGGCGGACGTGCCTTTGAGATTCTCGCGGAATTGGCCCAGGCCGAGGGCGATCTGGTCACGAAGAACGATCTGACCGAGCGGGTCTGGCGGGGCGTCTTCGTCGAGGAGAGCGCATTGCGCGTCCATATCGCGGCGATCCGAAAGGCCTTTGGTCCGGACCGCGACATGCTCGCAACCGAGGTCGGACGCGGCTATCGGTTGCTGGGAGGGTGGCAGATCCGGCAGACGGATGCCCCGCTACAATCTGCGGCATCCGAACTGCTGCGGTCGACCAACATCCCCAACGCATCCTTCGATTTGATCGGCCGGGCTGCGGCGATCGCGCATGTGTGGGAGCTTCTCTCGGCCTATCGCGTCGTGAGCCTTGTCGGACCCGGCGGGATCGGCAAGACGTCGCTTGCGTTGCAAGCTGCCAGAACGCCGCCGGCCGGCTTTGCGGCGGACCGGTTGCTGGTCGAACTGGCTTCGCTCCCTGATCCAAAGCTCGTATGCTCGGCCGTCGCCAGCATGCTCGGTATCAAGCTCGAAGGAGAGGAGATTTCGCCGGAATCGATCGCGCGTGCGATCGGCGCGCGTCCTCTGTTGCTCATCCTCGACAATTGCGAGCATGTCGTCGACACCGTGGCCCAGATGGCCAACACGATCGTCAGCCGCTGCCCCGAGACCAGCATCGTTGTGACAAGCCGGGAAGCTTTGCGCATCGACGGCGAGCAGGTTTATCGCGTTCCTCCCCTGGGCGTGCCGCCCGAACCCCGGCTCAGGCCCGATGGCGCATCGGCCTACACCGCCGTCGAATTGTTCATGACGAGAGCGAAGGCGCTCGGCTCCAGCTTTTCGCCTGACGAGGAAAATCTCGGGGCGGTCGCCGCCATCTGCCGGCGGCTGGATGGAATTCCGCTTGCGATCGAGTTCGCGGCGGCGCGCGCGGTGATGCTCAGTCCGGCGAAGATCGCGGCACTTCTCGACGACAGGTTCAAATTTCTGACGACCGGCCGTCGGACGGCGTTGCCCCGGCAGCAGACCCTTCGTGCGACGCTCGATTGGAGCTACGACCTGCTCCCGGAGACCGAAGCACGGATTCTGCGGCAGCTCGGCATCTTTGCCGGAGAGTTCTTGCTCGATGGCGTGATCGCGGTTGTCGGCGATGGCATGGGGGACGTGACCGATCAGCTTGCCAACCTGGTGGCCAAGTCGCTCGTTCTTGCCGAAATTCGCGGCGACCACCCTTCCTATCGCCTGCTGGATACCACGCGCGCCTATGCGCTGGAGAAGCTGCGCGCCCGCGGAGAATTTCCCGACGCGGCCCGTCGCCAGGCCAGGTACTATTGCGGCTTGTTCGCCAACGCGGAGGCCGATAGCGAGGTGAAGCCGCAGTCGGAATGGCTTGCCTTCTATGGCCGCCACATCGACAACGTGCGATCCAGCCTGGATTGGGCTTTCGCGCCCGGTGGCGACGCCCGGATCGGAGTGGCGCTGACCGCGGCGGCGGTCCCGCTCTGGGTGCAATTGTCGCTCCTCGCCGAGTGCCGCGAGCGGACCGAACTTGCATTGTCGAATCTTGACGAGAGCGCTGCGAACGCGCCGCGACTTCGCATGCAATTGTCGGCCGCGCGCGGCTGGTCGCTGATGTACTGCGTTGGGAGAGCCCGCGAAGCCGGTCCGGCCTGGGCCGTGACCCTCCAGCTCGCCGAGCAGCTCGGCGACCGCGATTATCTTCTGCGATCACTCTGGGGATTGTGCATCGATCAGTTCAACAATGGCGAGTTTCGCCAGGTGCCTGGCTTTGTGGACCGGTTCACGGATGTCGTGGCCGGATCCAGCAATTCGGTCGACCGAATGATGGCGGAACGGCTGCTTGCCACCAAGCTGCACTATCTCGGCGACCAGTGGCTGGCGCACCGTCACATCGACCGGGCCTTGAGCCACCTTGCCGATCTGACGGCAAAGCCGCAGGTTACCCGTTTCCGGTTCGACCTGCGCGCTTCAGCGTATTGCTTCCAGGCGCGCATCCTCTGGCTGCTCGGCTTTGCGGATCAGGCGCTGAGTGTCGTCGAGCGCAACGTCGAGGAAGGCCGCGCGAGCGGACATGCGCTGACATTTTGCAGCGTCTTGGGCCAGGGCGCTTGTTTCGTTGCCTTTCTCGCCGGCGATCTCGCCGCGGCGGAGCGCTATTGCACGATGCTGATCGAGCACACCGAACGCCACCCGATCCGGCTGTGGAACGTGTGGGCGCGCGCCTTCAGGGGCGTGGTGATGGCGCGAGGCGGCGACCTTGCTACCGGCTTGTCCTTGCTGCGCAAGGCACTCGCATTGGCGGGCGAGGCGCGATTTCTGCCGCGCTTTCTGCTTCCTCTCGGTGAGCTGGCGGGATGTCTCGGAGAGGCCGGCGAAGTGTCGCAGGGGCTTGCGACCGTCGACGAGGCGCTGGCGCGGTGCGAGGCGCGGGACGAGCTGTGGTACGCGGCGGAACTCTGGCGCATCAAGGGCGAATTGCTGCTGCATCCTGGCGAGTATCGTTCCGTGGCCGGCGCGGAGCAGGCCTTCGAGAAGGCGTTCGAGGTGGCGCGTGGTCAGGGGGCGCTGTTCTGGGAGTTGAGGACGGCGATCAGCCTGGCGCGACTATGGACGAGCCAGAGCCGCCCCGCCGACGCACGGCAAGTTCTGGACTCCGTGTACGGCAAGTTCACCGAGGGTTTCGAGATCGCCGATTTGAAACGTGCCAGAGCGATGATGGCGAAGCTTTCGAGTTCGTAGCTTCGAAGGGTGGTGTTGCAGCGGATGCGCCGGGGCGGCATCCGATTCATGCGATCGGATGCCGGTGCGGCCTCGGCGAGCGCCGCTCTCCCCGTGCTCAGGAACGTTCCGCAACCTGTGCGTGGTGTCGCCCTCCGCAGCGGGGGGCGGGCGGCTCCGGCGTCTCGTTGCTGCATCCAAAATGCCCGCAGTCCTCAAGGCGGTCTTCCTACTCTGCATCCTTCTGTCAGGATTGCACGGCTGGTGCGGCACGCCGCTCCAGACCAGTCGACACCAATGCGGACGCCGCGCGGTTGAAAGACAGCCGCATGCTAGGTGATGACCGTCGGCGCGAGAATGTCTTCCAGTCCGATCCGGCGGAGGAGCTCAGTGCGGGCGCGGTTGGCAGTGGCGTCGACTGCCGCAGCCCCATCATCGTCCGGACCGAAATGAACCCTCAGTGGCCGCTGTCCGAATGGCATGTCCACGACATCCGCTATGGCCCTCCCGACGTCTTGTGGGGTCCGATCCTTCTGCGACAGCTGCGCTACTCCCGACAGGGCGATCTCGGACAAGTTGGCAGTCGGACCATCCGCATATTCCTCGGCCCGAATGGTGTCGGTTGGCCGACCGGAGCGAACGTAGTGGCCGGGCCCGAGCGCGCTGGGGACAAAGATGCTTGTTTCGATACCCCAGCGCGCAAGCTCGCCGGCATAACCGAGCGCGAGCGCATCCATGGCAGCCTTTGACGACGCATAGGAGCCGAGAAAGGGGACGGCCCCGCCGCGTGCGCAGCTCGACGTAATCCATATCAGCAGGCCCTGGCCCTGTTTGCGCAGTTGTGGCAATGCCGCTCGATTGAGGCGCTGTGCACTCAGCACGTTGATGTCGTAGAGCTCGGCAAGCTGCTCCGGCGTAAAGGCTTCTGTTGGTCCGTAGACGACCTGCCGCGCATTGTGCACGATCACGTCGAGGCGGTCGTTTTCGGCAACGATGGTCTCGATGGCCGCATTCACGGAGGCTTCCGAGCCGACGTCGAACGCGAGAGTACGAACGTCGATGCCGGGCTTGTCGGTCTCTGCGCCGGTCGCCTCGAAGCCGTGCGCATTCTGGCCATTCGCGTCCCGCGTTGAGACGTAGACCCGGTGGCCCGCCAGCGCCAGTTCCCTGCAGGTGCTTCGTCCGATGCTGTTCGCAGCTCCCGTGACGACGATCACTTTGCTCATTCGATCCCCAATCGCATTCCACCTTTTGCGAGGCAGTTCCGTTACGATGCGATCCATCGTCTGGTGACCGACCGCTGCCTTTGTGCGCCAAGCATCTGAAATAGGGCCCCGCACACGTCGGGTCTTTCGAGCGTCGCGGACGATTTTCAGAAAGCACGGATTTTCTCCAGAAAGCCCGAACGGAGCCAGTTGGCCCGCCGCCAGGGCGGCGCCGGGCTCAGACCGAACCAGGCGTGCCTTCGCGAAATTGACGGTGAGTTTGGGAAGATCGAGGCCGCGATGGCCCGCTAAAGCATCCCCGTTACCGCCGATAAAGCCGCGTGGATTCGATCGCCAGGCGGTTTCGTGCGTCGCGAGGAGACTGAATGAGTCTGTCAGGCAAACTACCGCGCGCGGGGCTTGGGTCCCTCGTGCTGATTGCGGCCGTCCTCGGAGGCGGCGTCGTTGCGTTCGCATACACCGCCGGGTGGCTGTCGCCCGGGCGTCTGACGCCTGAGCGGATGATCGAGGCGTTCGCGCCTCCGAGCGGTGCGGCGCTCGGGCACCGGCGAAATCACGCCAAGGGAATTTGCTTCACCGGCACGTTCGAGGCGAACGGAAACGGCGCGGAACTCTCTCGTGCCAAAGTCTTCGAACAGGGCCGATATCAGGCCTTGGGCCGTTTCAATCTCGGCACGACTGATCCGAACGCGGTGGATGCCACCGTGCGCGTGCGCGGCCTGGGGTTGCAGATCACAGCAGCGGATGGCGAAGAGTGGCGGACAGCGATGATCAACCCGCCATTCTTCGCGGTTTCCACGCCGCAGGCGTTTCACGACCTGCTGATCGCATCCGGCAAGAAGGATCCGGAGGCGATGAAGGCCTTCATCGCGGCCAATCCGGAATTCAGCGCCTTCGCGGCCTGGGCCAAGACGGCGCCCTGGACCGGTAGTTATGCGGAAGAGCCCTATCACAGCCTCAACAGCTTCATTTTCACCGATGCGAAGGGCCGTGACCGCACGGTGCGATGGTCGCTGCTGCCCTCGGCGCAACCCGTTCCGGTCTCGCAGGCCGATCTCGAAAAGCGCGGACCGGATTATCTCGAGCAGGAGATCACGGAACGGATCCGGGCCGCCGGTCCGCTGCGATGGACCATGGTCACGACCGTCGCCGAACCGGGTGACCCGACCGCGGACCCGAGCAAGGCCTGGCCGGAGAACCGCCGCAAGGTGCAGGTGGGAACGCTGATCGTGCAACGGATCGAGCCGGAGCGCGACGGGCCATGCCGCGACGTCAACTTCGATCCGACCGTCCTGCCGCAAGGAATTCGGGTGTCGGACGATCCCTTCCCGGCCGCCCGCTCGTCGGTCTACCGCAGGTCCTATGATCTGCGCGCTGCCGAAGCCAAGGACTATCCGCGAACCGGGACTGCCAAGCCATGACCAACGCTCCTCGCCGTTTTGCCCTGATCCAGCGGCTCCTGCACTGGCTGATGGCGGTTTGCATTCTCGCCATGCTCTTCATCGGAGCAGGCATGGTATCCACGGTCGCGCCGAAATATCTGCCGCTGATCCTGGTCCACAAGACGCTCGGCTTCACTCTCTTGATCCTCGTTCTGATCAGGCTGGCGCTGCGCCTCTACTACGGCGCGCCGCCGTTGCCGGCCGATCTCCCGGGAGCCATGAAGCTCGGAGCAAGATTGTCGCATCAGCTCCTCTACGGCCTCATGATCGTCATGCCGCTGCTCGGCCTCGGCATGCTCTGGGCTGCGGCCTATCCGGTCGTCCTCTATGGCGGGTTTCAAATTCCCGCGCTGCTGCCGCAGAGCGACGGCGTGCACACGCTGCTTTGGAATGCCCACGTCTATCTGGGCTTCGCATTCTTTGCCCTCGTGCTGCTGCACGTGGCGGCGGGGCTGTTCCACGCGTTGGTCCGCCGCGATGGTGTCTTCGAGACGATCTCGCTCCTGCGCCCGCGGAACAGGATGACCGCCGCGGAGTGACGCCGTTGCGCGCCGGCACGCGCCCGTTGCAGGCGTGCGATCCAGGAATGGTCTTTCAGCCCGGAAAGACCGTCTGCTCGATACGCGACTAGAGTCTTTTCACCTCCAAGCAAGGATGCCGACCATGACCAAAGCAGACCTCCAAAGCCCGACGGATCTCGGAGCTAATGCGAACCGGGACGTTCCAGCCGCGCTGAGAGCGCTGCTCGCCGACGTCTTCGCCCTCTACCTGAAGACCAAGAATTTCCACTGGCACGTCTCTGGAAGCCACTTTCGCGACTACCACCTTCTGCTCGACGAGCAGGCCGACCAGATATTTGCGATGACTGACGACATCGCCGAACGCGCGCGCAAGATTGGCGGTACGACCCTGCGCTCGATCGGCCACATCGCGCGCGAGCAGCGGATTCTCGACAACGACGCAGACTATGTCGACTCGCAGGACATGCTCGCCGAGCTGCGCAGCGACAACCAGCAGCTGACGCGGGAAATGCGCCGGGTCCATGAACTCTGTGACGAATACGGCGATGTCGCCACCGCAAGCCTCCTGGAGAACTGGATCGACGAGACCGAGCGGCGCATCTGGTTCCTGTACGAGACCGGTCGCAGCGGCCCGAATTCCTGAGAATAGGGCATGCCGTTCGGCCGGGAAGCGGATGAAGGATGAGCAATCTCTCGGACCTCGTGCCGGACGGCGGCGTAAGGGCCGAGCGCCTGCTGCTGCGCGAGCTCGCGCATCGGACCGATGACGAGCTCGCCTCGGCCATCAATCTGGTGACGAAGGCGATCGATGGATGCGACGGTGCGGAAGTGAGGGCGACCCTCGCTTCCGTGCAGGACCGGCTGCGAAGCCATGCGCGACTTCACCACGCGCTGCAAATGCCGCAGTTCACCACGACGGTCGATCTGGCGGCCTATCTCCAGCAATTGTGCCGGTCGATCAGTCGCTCGAGTCTCGAACACGAGGGGATCGCGCTCTCGCTTCTGCTGCAGCCGCTGAAGATAGACTCCGAGCGCTGCTGGCTGCTGGGAATGATCGTGTTCGAGCTGATCACCAGCGCGGCGCGCCACGTGTCGGACAGCGGAGCGGGGGAGATTCATCTCGAGCTATGGGTAACGGCTACGTCGATCAGCTGCTGCATCACGGGCAACGGCTTCTCCGACGAGAGCCGGTCCCGCGAAGAAGACCGCAGCATCGTCGAGACGCTGGTCGCGCATCTGGGCGGGACGGTCGATGTTTGCGTCGGCGTCGATGGCGGCAGAACCGTCGTGAACGTGCCGCGCTAGTTGCTGATCTAGGCCGTGTACCTATAAACTCGGCAGTCCGATGTGAGTGGTGACTACGTCCGCTTTGCTCCTATAGCGACCAAGCTCGTGCGGCAGCGCAATATGTCGCGATGGGCCATGAGGAGACATCCCAATGGCGATCATGCTCCTCAGCGTAGTCAACCGCGCTGCCCCCCCCGCTGCAAGCACCATCCCGGCGCAATGTCCTTATTTTCGCGGCAATGAAGTTTCAGCTTTCTTCTTGTCCGCCTCATTGCTCGCGAACGCCAGCCTTTCTGAGGCCCTCGATGATGTCGTCGTACTCGCGACGAAACTGAGGATTGCTCGAACGTGCGTAACCTATTTGATGGAACCACTGGACCGTGAAGTCCGGTCGGATTGCATTCAATTCGGCTAACATTTGCTGGGCCATTTCCGATTGGCCTGTGGCTCCATAAGCTGAAATCAGATCCGCATACGGCAACCAGTTTAATTTGTTCAGATTGATCGAGCGCCTGCATTCTTCAACGGCTTCGTTATATTGGTGCACATGCACGTGAGCATGACAAAGGAAGAAGTGCCAATCGCCAGCGGCCGGATCTTTGGGGCTTAACCGCAAAGCGATCTGAACTGGGGAGAACGCTTCGCGCGCGCGTCCCGCCGTGATAAGTGCGATTCCCTTTGATGCGTACGCGACCGGCGAATTGGGGTCGATTTCCAAAGCTGCGTCGTATTCAGGCAGCGCTCCCTCGGGATTTCCGTGTTGCAAAATGCTTCCCTTGGCTATGTGCGCGTTTGCGGTCGCCGGGCGCTTTGCGAGAACTTGATCAATTAGTTTGATCGCCGTCTTTTTGTCCTCGACCACGGACGTTGACCATCCGTTTATCACGCCACTAGCTATGCAAAACGCTTTCCCGAGCATCGCGTCAATGTTATCCGGATCGAGGCGCAGCGCGCTATCGAACAAGTCGTTTGCCTGCGCGTTCGTTACCTTGGTCCGAGGCTCATAGAGCTTCGCCCAGCCGCGCATGCTGAAATCCACAGCGTCTGGATTCGTTGACTGGTCGATTTGGCTACGCCGGCTTTCGGCCTGGACGAGTTGAACGTTGAGAGAGCGGGCGAGCCGCGCCGTGACCTGCTCCTGTAAGGCCGCAAGATTCGTCCGATCACCGTCAAAACGGTCCGACCAGACGTCTCGGCCAGTTGACGGGTCGGAAAGTGACACATTCATACGGACTTGATCTCCGGCCCGCCGCACCGCACCCTGTACGGCCCAGCGAATGCCAAGGTCCTTGCCGAGCGTCTTAAGATCGACCTGCCTGTTCTTGTAGGTAAAAGCCGTCCCGCGCCCGATGACGAATGCACCGGGCATTTGCGCAAGATCGGTCGTCAGGTCAGTTGTAATACCGTCAGCGAAATAGTCCTGCTCGGGATCGTTGTTGAGGTTCGCGAATGGCAGGACGACAAGGGACAAGCGGGGAGCGATATCGGGCCGGACTGCTGCTTCTTTTTGTGTCGTTTGCCCTTCCTGCAAGACGTCAGTGCGGACCGTCTTCAAGACGACGAGGCCGCTGGCCACCGCACCGACGACCGCAATTGAGGCAAGCGCGCCGCCGACAGGCGTCAAACGCGCTCGGCTCCGACCCATGAAACGACGAGGCGGTGAAAGCGGGCCTTGTCTTGCGCGTTCAGTCTGGGTAGCCGGGCTAGGTCCATCCCTGACGACGGCATAGGCCCGCACCGGGCGGTCGATATTCTTGAGGTTCTGTTCGCCCAGATCGGCGAACTCAACACCGACCTTGCCCCGGACTTGATCGTAGGCAGAAGCCGAGATGCAGATGCCGCCCGGTTCTGCGATACTTTCAAGCCGCGCCGCAATGTTAACGCCGTCTCCAAAGATGTCGTGGGGCTCGACGATTACGTCGCCGATATTGATGCCCACACGGAAAGCAATGCGCCTATCTTCGGCATCTACGATTGTCAGTTCGTCGACGCGGGACTGGAACTGTACAGCAGCTCTGACGGCTTCGACTGCGCTTGGAAACTCTGCCAACAACCCGTCGCCGGTATTCTTCACGATGCGACCGCCGTGTTCAGCAATTGCGGGGTGGACAGCCTCCAGTAGGAGAGCGGTCAGTTTGGCATGCGTGGCCTCTTCGTCCTGGTGCATGAGCCGCGAATAGCCAGCCACGTCGGCGACCAATATCGCCGACAACCTGCGCTCGACCCGGTCTGGCCGCTCTTGCATCATGCCTGCGATCCAACCTAGACGCGATTTTGTACAACAGGTCACATGGGATGCCCATACGAGCTAATGTCGCAATTGGGTCAAAAGCGTCGGTTTCACGGGCGGCCTGTCACTTCCGGTCTGTCCTGATCAGCAGACCATTTCGCAGCCAAGCCGAACTTCGCCACCGGGCCAAAACCGGTCAAGCGCGGCAATGATGCGATATCTGTCGTCTCTGTTACCATGTCGGAGGTTGCGGCGCGCGTTGAAGGGACGCAGGAGGAGTGTTCTCTCGTACTCTGCCAAATGGTACTCCAGCGGCATTGCCGAACTACCCGTTATGCGCAGCTCAAGCGTATCCCTGTCCACAATGAAGGGCACGTTTCCAACAAGCTGTGCCGTAAAATCGCCGCCATCGAGAAACTCCTTTGATTGATGAAAGAATATCCAGCCGTAGGGCTTTGCGACTGTGAGTTCGCGCTGTATCCGAGCACTTCCCTCGGACGTAAGTTCAACCCATGCTGTTGCCAGCGCTGCTGCCTTTTCAAAATCCATTCTGTCACTGTCCAACCGTCTCTTGTGAAGGTCGCCACGCTCTGGGTTCGGTCTGAGCAGAAAATATGATCAGCCGTTGCTCATAGAAACGCAAGATTGTGATGTCCCGTGGCGGCTTGACGAGCAAAACTCATGCTGTGGTCGATAGCAATGGTCCGCCGGTCCGACTGGCGTTGATCCCCGGCGAGGCCCACGACGTCCGACTTGCTGGAAAGCTGCTGTCTCGTCTAAAATCCGGATCAATGGTGCTTGCCGACCGTGGCTATGACGCCGACTGGCTCAGAGAGCTTGTCATGAAAAAAGGCGCGTGGGCCAATATCCCGCAGAAAAGCAATCGCAGCGATCCGATCTGCTTCAGTCCGTATCTCTACTGCGCTCGCAACCAGGTTGAGCGATTCTTCAACAGGATCAAACAGTGTCGTCGGGGTGGCGACGCGCTACGACAGGCTCGCCGCCAACTATCTCGCCTTCGTCCAACTCGTATCTATCCGGCTATGGCTGGCCGCGCGTTATAAGTCCGCGCCCTAGTCGTACGCCCCGGCCTTGGTCCCAACGATCCGCATCGTGCGGATGAAATAATATCGCGGCGTCCTCGAAAGATGGGGCCGGCCAGACTTTCGTACCCTTGCTGCCGTTCATGACTGATGCCCCGGTCATGCGAACAAGGACCAAGCCATGACGGACGTGTCGAACTCGAAAGCCTCGCTCGGAAGGGCCATCCACGCGATCACAGGAAAATGGGGCTGGTTCGTTGCCCTCGGCGTCGGTGAGCTGATCCTCGGCGGGATCGCTTCGGCAAACCTGATGGCCGCGAGTCTTGCTTCCGTATTGGTCATCGGCACCACCATGGTGGCCGCCGGTCTTTTCCAGGTCGTGCATGCTTTTTCCGTGCGCGGCTTGCGCGGATTTCTGCTGTGGCTGCTGGCGGGGATCGTCTACGGGGCGGCCGGAGTCGTCATACTCTACAATCCGATCCTGGCCTCGTTCACGTTATCGCTCGCCGCGTGCGCCTTCCTGGCCGCTGCCGGCGTGATACGGATCTGGGCCGGTTTCCATATGCGGCCGGCCGCAGGCTGGCGCTGGATCGTCGCTGCGGGCGTTCTGACCTTCTGCGTCAGCGTCATGCTGTTTGCGACCTGGCCCGCCATCGGCCTGTGGCTGCTCGGTGCGATGCTCGTCGTCGACCTGATCTTCCAGGGCTGGGGATTCATCGCATTCGGGCTCATGCTCAGGAGCCGTGCTTCGCGCTACCCGGCCCATCCGGCGACGGTGTGAGCCATGATGATGGGCGCGACATTCACCCGGCATCGGGAGATTGCCTGGCGCGGCGGTCAGACGAGGTCGACTTCGCGGTTGATCGCCGAGGAGACCGCGATTGCGCTCACCTACAACGGGTCGACCCATGCCGTTATGATGGGTACGCCGGGCGATCTGGAGGATTTCGGCATCGGCTTCAGCCTCACCGAGGCGATCGTCGAACATGAGAGCGAGATCAGGAGCATCGAGCTGATCCCGAACGAACTCGGCGTCGAGGTCCGGATGTGGCTCGATGGCGACCGTGCGGCGTTCCTGGCCGCGCGGCGCCGGGCGATCAGCGGCCCCGTCGGGTGCGGGCTATGCGGCATCGAGAGCCTCGAACAGGCGCGGCGCGCGCCATCGCGGGTGGCGGGCAGCGGCATCGTCTTTCACGCGCGGGATCTGCTGAGCGCCATGCAGGCGCTGTCGCCGCTCCAGATCCTCAATCAGCAGACGCGGTCCGTCCACGCGGCAGCTTTCTGGCATCCGCGCACCGGCTTCGGCCCCGTCAGGGAGGACGTCGGCCGGCACAATGCGCTCGACAAGCTCGCGGGTGCGATCGTGCGCGAGCAGAAATCCGCTCGCGACGGCGCCGTGCTGCTGACGAGCCGTGTCTCCGTCGAGATGGTGCAGAAGGCGGCGATGATCGGTGCACCTGTCATTGTGGCCGTTTCCGCGCCCACCGCACTCGCCATCCAGACCGCGGAGGAGGCGGGGATCACGCTGCTCGCGGTCGCCCGCGACGATGGATATGGCGTATTCACGCACCCGCGCCGCGTTCTGCTGCCTGACGAGGCCGCGCCGCGCGCCGGTTGCTGACCTCGCGGACGGACGAACATGACGATGCAGGCCGCATCTCCCGAGCCGATCGCCGAGACGCGCGTCGGCGTCTACGCTCCGGAGCGATCAGTTCTCGTCGCATCTCTCCTGACCATGTCAGGCGGCTTTCTCGACGCGTTTACCTGGCTCTCGCTCGGCGGCGTGTTCGCAAGCTCGCAAACCGGCAACATCGTCTTCCTCGGCGTCTGCACCATGTCCGGGGAGTGGCGGCAGGCCGCTCACCACCTTCTTCCGATCGCGGGCTTTCTCCTCGGTGCGTCGGTGGCGATCCGTTTCAAGGCGCCGCTGCGTTGTCTCGCCGGAGAGATCGTTTGCCTGGCGGCGACGATGTCGTTGCTTCATCGAATCCCGGACATGATCGTGATTCCCGCGATCTCCTTCGGTGTCGCGCTGCGGTCGGCCAGCTTCAGGCAAGTCGAGCACTGGAAGTTCCTCTCCGTCGCCGTCACCGGCAACATGCTCCGCGCCATCGATCAGTCCGTTGCTGGATCCGATCGTGATGCGGCGCGCGGTGCCGGGGTCATGATTCTGCTCTGCCTGATGTTCCTGTCGGGAGCCGCCGTCGGCAGTTGTGCGACGAAGTGGTTCGGCGCGTGGGGCCTTTCGCTGCCGATCGCATCGTCGATGTGCGTTCTCCGGCTGTGCTGCCGACCGCTCCGAGCCTGAGTTTCAGTTCCGAACTCGCACCCGCAACAGGCCTACATTTCATCGAGTTCCGAGACGTCCAGCATGCCATTCGGCAAAAGGACGTTCCTTCACGGAAGCATGCGCGCGGTGTGGTGCGTAGGCTCTGCGCAACGACTGAGATGCCCTTCAGACATCACCATGCACGAGAGACAAGGATGAACGACCTCCGCAAAGAGACAGATAGCTTGGGCGAAGTGGATGTTCCCGCGGCAAAGCTCTGGGGCGCGCAGACGCAGCGCTCACTCGAGCATTTCAGCATCGGCAAGGACCTGATGCCGCGCGAAATGATCCACTCCTACGCGATCCTGAAGAAGGCGGCCGCGAACGCCAATTGCGCGGGCGGCCGTCTCGACGGCAGGATCCACAAGCTGATCGTTCAGGTTTGCGACGAGATTCTCGCCGGCCAGCATCACGACATGTTCCCGCTCCACGTCTGGATGACCGGCAGCGGAACACAGTTCAACATGAACGTGAACGAGGTGATCTCGAACCGATGCTGCCAGCTTGCGGGTACGCCGCTCGGAAGCAAGAAGCCGGTTCACCCGAACGATCACGTCAACATGTCGCAATCGTCGAACGACAGCTTTCCCTCGGCCATGTACATCGCGGGCGCCATGAACGTGACACAGCGCCTCGTGCCGGCGATCGAGGCGCTGCATGATGCGATCGCGGCAAAGTCGAGCCAGTGGAACGATGTCGTCAAGATCGGCCGAACCCACATGCAGGATGCGACCCCGCTGACGCTCGGACAGGAATGGTCCGGCTATGCCGGCATGCTCGCCGACGATCTGGCGCGCATCGATGACGCGCTGAAGGGTGTCTTCCGGCTCGCCCTGGGCGGCACGGCCGTCGGCACCGGCATCAATGCAGCACCGGGCTTCGCCGAGGCCGTCGCCGCGGAAATCGCGGGGTTGACCGGGCTGCCCTTTGTCAGCGCGCCGAACAAATTCGCCGTGCAGGGTGCGCACGATGCGCTGGTGCAGCTGTCCGGCACGCTCCGCACGCTCGCCGGATCGCTCTACAAGATTGCAAACGACATCCGTCTGATGTCCTGCGGCCCGCGTGCGGGCTTTGCCGAGCTGCTGATCCCCGAGAACGAGCCGGGTTCGTCGATCATGCCGGGCAAGGTCAATCCGACGCAGGCGGAAGCGCTGACGATGATCGCCGTGCAGGTGATGGCGAATGACGTCGCCGTCGGGTTCGGCGGTGCCGGCGGCTACCTGGAGATGAACGTCTACAAGCCGCTGATCATCCACAACATCGCGCAGTCCGTCGCCATCCTCACCGACGGCTGCACGAATTTCCGCAGGTTCCTCGTCGAAGGCACCGAACCGAACCACAAGAGGATCAAGGAGTATGTCGAGAGGTCGCTGATGCTCGTGACGGCGCTGGCTCCGGTGATCGGTTACGACAAGGCTTCGCGGATCGCGCATTACGCGATGGACAATGACCTCACGCTGAAGTCGGCGGCGCTGAAGCTCGGTTTCGTGACTGAGCCGGAGTTCGATCGCATCGTCGATCCCGCCAAGATGGTCAAACCCTATGTCGCCGAGATCAAGCCGCCACTCGCAATCGGCGCAAAGGCCGGCTGAAAGGAGAGAAACGATGATCCGTTGTGTGCGTCTGTGGACCGGAGAGGACGGCAATTCGCATTTCGAGGAGGGATTCATCGAGCTGGAGACGGGCCAGCGCGGCGACTTTCTCACCGGCAAGATCGATGCCGTCAGCGTCTCCTTCCAGGAAACTGAAGCGGGCGGCGCTTTCTCCTGGCACACCGCGCCGGTCCGGCAATTGGTGATCACGCTGAGTGGAACGCTCGATTTCCAGACGCGTGACGGCCATCACTTCCTGCTTCATCCCGGCAACATCCTGCTTGCCGAAGACACCGCGGGTTCGGGACACAGCTGGAAGCTGACCGACGATTCATCCTGGCGCAGGGCCTACGTGGTCTTGCGACCGGGAGCCCCGGTACCGTTCCGCGCCAAGGCGCGGCAATCGGCTCGCGCCTGATCCCAGCAACCCAGACAACAACATCCAACGAGGAGAAAACGCCATGCAAGCTTCCGATCGCGAAACCGACGTCGTCCTCATTGGCGCAGGCATCATGAGCGCCACGCTCGGCGTGTTCCTCAAGGAGCTGGAGCCCTCCCTCACGATCCAGATGCTCGAGGTACTGGAGGATTGCGCGCGCGAAAGCTCGGACGCCTGGAACAATGCCGGCACCGGCCATGCGGCAAATTGCGAAATGAACTACACGCCCGAGCAGCCGGATGGCAGCATCGACATCTCCAAGGCGCTTCAGGTCAATGTCGAGTTCGATCTGTCCCGGCAGTTCTGGTCCTACCTGATCGGGAAGGGGGCGATCGCGGATCCGCGTGCCTTCATCCATCCGGTGCCGCACATGAGCTTCGTGCACGGCCCGGAGAACGTCGCGTTTCTCAGGAAGCGGTTCAAGGCGATGTCGGCCCATCATTGCTATGAGGGCATGGAACATACCGAGGATCCAAGGCAGATCGCCGAATGGGCGCCGCTGGTGATGGACGGTCGCACTGGCGACGATCCGGTTGCGGCAACGCGCATCATCACCGGCACCGATGTCGATTACGGCGCGCTGACCCATCTCCTGGTCGGTCATCTCGTCAGCCAACCCGGCTGCGCAGTGAGCTACAACAGCTGCGTCACCGGTCTCGTCCGCGAAGAGGGCGGCCGGTGGCGGGTCGAGGTGCGCGACACCGCGAGCGGTGAGACGCGGTCGGTCCGCGCCAAGTTCGTCTTCATCGGCGCCGGCGGCGGTGCGCTGCCGCTGCTGGAGAAATCCGGCATCCCCGAGGGGCGCGGTTATGGCGGCTTTCCGGTCAGCGGAATCTGGC
Organism: Bradyrhizobium cajani; assembly: GCF_009759665.1. Taxonomy (GTDB): domain Bacteria; phylum Pseudomonadota; class Alphaproteobacteria; order Rhizobiales; family Xanthobacteraceae; genus Bradyrhizobium; species Bradyrhizobium cajani. Next base: position 387,398 of record NZ_WQNE01000001.1, on the reverse strand, counting down.
TGCGCTGCGACGATCCGGAGATCAACAAGCGTCATCACGCCAAGGTCTACGGCAAGGCCGCGGTCGGCTCGCCGCCGATGTCGGTGCCGCATCTCGACACGCGCGTGATCGGCGGCCAGCGCTCGCTGCTGTTCGGCCCCTATGCGGGCTTCTCGAGCAAGTTCCTCAAGCACGGCTCGCTGCTGGATCTGTTCGAGTCCATTCGTCCCGCGAACGTCAAGCCGTTGCTTTCAGTAGCGCGCGACAATTTCGACCTCACCGAATATCTGGTCGGGCAGGTACTGCAGTCCGAGAGCCACCGTCTCGCTGCGCTCGACGAATATTTCCCGAAGGCCGATCCGAAGGACTGGCGATTGCAGGTCGCGGGCCAGCGCGTCCAGATCATCAAGCCCGATGTCAAGCGCGGGGGATTGCTCGAGTTCGGAACCGAGCTCGTCGGCGCCGACGATCACTCGCTGGTGGCCCTGCTCGGTGCATCGCCGGGCGCCTCGACCGCCGCATTCATCGCCATCAGCGTGCTGGAAAAATGCTTCGCCGGCGAGCTGACGGCAAGCGCCTGGCTGCCGAAGCTGAAGCAGATCATCCCGTCCTATGGCGTCTCGTTGATCGATGACGCGGATTTCTGCCGCCAGATTCGCGCCGCAACGGCAGCGGTCCTCAAGGTCGACGACATCCAGCGTCCGGCCGCGCGCGCGCCCGCTGCGAAACGAGCCTGAGCAAGAGGGGCGTTCCGATGGATCCGACGGCACTTCTTCTGTCGCGGCTGCAATTCGCGTTCACGATCTCCTTCCACATCATCTTCCCGGCATTCACGATCGGGCTTGCCGCCTGGCTGACCGTGCTTGAAGCCATGCACCTGAGCAGCGGCAGGTCCGTCTACCGGACCCTGTTCGAGTTCTGGCTCAAGATCTTCGGTGTCGCCTTCGGCATGGGCGTCGTATCGGGCGTGGTGATGGCGTTCCAGTTCGGAACGAACTGGAGCGTGCTCTCGAAGATGTCGGGACCGATCCAGGGGCCGCTGCTGTCCTACGAGACGTTCACCGCCTTCATGCTGGAGGCCAGCTTCTTCGGCATCCTCATCTTTGGACGACCCCGGGTGCCGCCCTGGTTCTACCTGTTCTCGACCGCCATGGTGGCGCTTGGAACGACGCTGTCGGCATTCTGGATCATGGTGAACAACAGCTGGATGCAAGTGCCGACGGGCTACGTCATGCAGAACGGCCAGTTCGTGCCCGACGACTGGATGCAGATCATCTTCAACCGGGTGGTCTGGGTGCGGTTTCCGCACATGCTGCTCGCCTCCTACCTGACCGGAGCGTTCTGCGTGGCGGCAACCGGGGCCTGGTATCTGCTGCGGCGGACCTATCGCGCCGAGGCGCATGTCATGCTGCGCATGGGCCTTGCACTTGCGGCCGTGCTGCTTCCGGTCCAGCTCTTCATCGGACATCTCGTCGGCGACTATGTCCACGATTACCAGCCGGTCAAGTTCGCTGCGATCGAGGCGCGTTGGCATGACGAGCAGCCTGCTTCCGAGGTGCTGATCGCGATTCCCGATTCCAGCACCGAGTCCAACAGATACGCGATATCGATTCCGGTCCTCGGGAGCATCATCGGAAGCCTCAGCCTGACCTCGAAGGAGGTCGGACTGACCAGCTTCGCGCCGCAGGACCGGCCGCCGGTGTTGATTCCGTTCTTCGCCTTCCGCATCATGGTCGCCTGCGGCCTGCTGATGCTGGGGCTGGCCTGGCTCGGGACCTGGCTTGGCCTGAAGCATCGCATTGAGCGCAACCGCCTGCTGCTCTGGGGCATCTTTCTCAGCTTTCCGCTGCCGTGGATCGCGATCCTCACCGGCTGGTACACCGCGGAAGTCGGCCGCCAGCCATGGACGGTCTACGGCATGCTGCGGACCGCCGACGCCGTGACGCCATTCCTGACCGCGTCCGCGGCGACAGCTTCGCTGATCCTGTTCGTTGCAGTCTATGCCTTCATCTTCTCGTTCGGGACCTACTACATTTACCGGCTGCTGCAGGCGGGTCCTGCGGGCCTCGGCGGCAAGCCGCTGCACATTCCGGTGCCCAACCGGCCGATGTCGCTCGCCGACCAGGTGCCGGCTACTCGGAGCTATCTCGAGGCAGGAGAATGACCATGGTGATGTTCTGGGTTGCGCTGCTTGCCATCAGCATCCTGATCTATCTTCTCCTCGACGGATTCGATCTCGGCGTCGGCATGCTGTTCGGCCTGACCAGCGGGGAAGCGAAGCGGGACGCCATGCTGGGTACGATCGCTCCGGTCTGGGACGGCAATGAGACCTGGCTGATCGTCACGGGCGTGATCATGTGGGGATCCTTCCCCGTGGTCTATTCCATGCTGATGTCGGCCTTCTATATTCCGGTGTTGGTCATGCTGCTCGGGTTGATCCTGCGCGGCGTGGCGTTCGAGTTTCGCGGCAAGGCGCAACGCTCGCGCTGGGTCTGGGACGTCAGCTTCTCGGCAGGATCGTTTGCGGCAAGCTTCATGCAGGGCGCGATGGTCGGCGCCCTCGTCGAAGGACTTCAGTTCTCGAACGGCGACTATACCGGTGGCACGTTCGGCTGGCTGACCGGCTTTTCCGCCTTGTGCGGGATCGGGCTCTGCTTCGGCTACGCGCTGCTCGGCGCCTGCTGGCTGGTGAGAAAGTGCGAAGGCCCCGTTCGGGACGATGCGCGGCGTCAGATCCCGATGCTGGCGATCGGTGTCCTGGCATTCCTGGTCATCGTGTTCCTCCATGCGCTTGTCGAGCATCTTCCAATTCTGCACCGGTGGGTCGACCGGCCCTATCTGTTCGTGTTTCCGCTGATCGGCGCCGGTGCGGCTGCGGTACTCGCCAGGAGCATCCTGAGCCACGACGATTATTGGCCGTTCCACATGGTGGCGCTGATCTTCGTGTCGGCGTTCGGAACGCTCGCGCTGTCGTTCTGGCCCTACATGATCCCGTTCGTCGTCACGATCGAGGAGGCCGCGGCGCCCCATGCAAGTCTCGCCTTCATGTTCTGGGGCGCGGGCCTGTTCGTATTCCCCTTGATGCTGCTCTATGTTGCGGTCGGCTATCGCATCTTCCGCGGCAAGGCCGTCTCCGCGGCCGATCATTACTGACGGCTGAGAACGCGCCCGGTCGATCGTCGAGAAGCAAAGAAGAAAAGGCGCCGGTTTCGGCGCCTTTGTCGTCGTGGATCTTGTTCAAGATACTTGTATCAGGTCTTGGGCATGAGCCCGGGGCTGTTGTCCGGCCACTGGGCGATCAGCTTCTCGTCGATGTTGAGATGCTGGGCGACCAGTTTGGGCGGCGTATGCGTCAGCCAGTTCGAGAGCGACACTTCCTCGTAGCGAGGCGCCCGAAACACGCCGACGAGCTGAAGCTCGGTGTCGCCGACATTCTCGACATAATGGCCGAGATTGCGCGGGACATAGCCGATATCGCCGGCGGAGAAGTCCGTCGTCCGCGCATTGGGCCCGGTATCGAACACGGTCATCCGCGCCTTGCCCTTGATGTAGTACTGCCACTCGTCGGCATTCGGATGCCAGTGCATCTCCCGGACCGCGCCCGGAGGCATCGTCACCAGCGCCGCGGCGACGGTGGTGGCCACCTTGAAGTTGGTGCTGTCGGCGACGCGAATGCTTCCGGCCGAACTCTCCTTGACCGGAGCCGAGCTGCCGAGCGAGTGCACGAACGGGTAGGGAGGTGCTTCGGCGTGCCGTGCAACGGCGGCGCGATCGGCGGCGAGGTCGCCGGGCACCGTGCCCTGGAAGATCCAGCGATTGTTCAGTGGAATCTTGGCGAAGGCTTCGGCCGGAACGCCGAAATTCTTCGCCAGCACCTCGGGCGGCGTATGGGCGAACCAGTCTGTCACCAGCAGCGTATTGAATTCGTTGGCGTGGCCGTCATCGAAGCAGATCACGAACTCGCAGCCGTCGGGGCCCAGGCCCTGCAACGAATGCGGAGTGCCCGCCGGAAAATACCAGAGGTCGCCGGCCTTGAGATCGGCGACATAGGGACGACCCTGCGTGTCGAGCACGGTGATGCGGCAGGAGCCGTAGGTCATGATCGACCATTCGGCGGCCTGATGCCAATGCAGCTCGCGGATGCCGCCGGCAGACAGCCGCATGTTGACGCCGGAGATCTCCTTCGAGATGGCGAAATCCGCGACCGTGACCTGGCGGGCCCAGCCACCGTCCTGGATGCGCCTCGGCGCGTTGTTGAACGAGGCCCAGTCCATCGGCAGACCGCCGACGTCCGTGGCGGGCGGGTTCTGTGCCGAGGGGAATTGCCTGGCGAGTGCCGGATTTTGCGGACCGGGATCGGTCAGGCTGCCGGGACTCCTGGCGTTGACCGCACCTTGTGGCGGCTCGTCCGGATTGCCGAAAGTGGCAGCTTGCGCGCTGGAGCCGACCATGGCGGCGCCCGCCGCGGACATGGCCAGCAAATCACGTCGTGAAAACATGTTTGATTGCTCCTGAAAAAGGTATGAAAGCTCTCCGTCGCAACGAGGCTCCAGCCATCCACCCTAGTTTCCGGCGACTGGATCAGCTTCCGCGAACGGCTTTCCTTTTTCAGGAATGCACTGGCCGTTCGGGCGGAACGGCCGGGGCGAACTCTTGCGATTGAGAAATTCAAGTTCTGATTTGAAAAGACGCCTCGCCACTGCGGTCCTTAACTGACCGGAGGATTGCCATATCGTGAGATGTCGAGATGACCAGGAAGTCGGTTCGTCCCTACAATGAGCCCGCCGGCGGCTGGGGCGCTCTCAAGGCGCTCAGCGAAGCGCTCTTGGTCCAGCGGGTGCCGGTGAAGGGTGCGACGACGCTGAGCCGCATGAACCAGCCGGAGGGTTTCGATTGCCCCGGCTGCGCCTGGCCGGATCCGAAACACACCTCGTCGTTCGAGTTCTGCGAGAACGGCGGCAAGGCGGTCGCCTGGGAGGCGACCTCCAAGCGCTGCACGCCCGAATTCTTCGCCGAGCATACCGTCACCGAACTCGCCGCCTGGAGCGATTATGACCTCGAAATGGTCGGGCGGCTCACCCATCCGCTGGCTTATGATGCCGCATCCGACCGCTACGTTGCGGTAGAGTGGAGCGATGCGTTCGACATGATCGGCCGCGCGTTGAAGGCGCTGCCGGACCCGAACATGGCCGAATTCTACACGTCCGGCCGGACCTCGAACGAAGCCGCCTTCCTCTATCAGCTCTTCGTGCGCGAATTCGGCACCAACAACTTTCCCGACTGCTCGAACATGTGCCACGAGGCGACCAGCGTCGGCCTGCCGCAATCGCTCGGCGTCGGCAAGGGGACCGTGCTGCTGGAGGATTTCGACAAGGCCGACTGCATCTTCATCTTTGGCCAGAATCCCGGCACCAACAGCCCGCGGATGATGACGAGCCTGCGCAATGCGGCGCGCCGCGGCGCTTCGATCATCTCGTTCAACCCGTTCCGCGAGCGAGCGCTGGAGCGTTTCCAGGCGCCGCAAAGTCCCGTCGAGATGATCACGCTGTCGTCGACGACGATCAGCTCGAAGCTCTTCCAGGTGCGCGTCGGCGGCGACGTCGCCGTCCTCAAGGGGATCATGAAGATCCTGGTGGAAACGGACGAGGCCGCCCGTGCCGCCGAGCAGCCGGAGATCCTGGATTGGGATTTCATCGGCGGCCACACCGTCGGCATCGAGGCGCTGATCGACGATCTCAAGCGCACGCAATGGCCGGATATCGAACGTCAGTCCGGCCTGACGCGCGAAGACATGGAGTATGCGGCCGGCGCCTATATGAAGGCGGAGCGCGCCATCCTGGTCTACGGCATGGGCATTACCCAGCACCAGCGCGGCGCGCACAACGTGCAGCAGATCGCCAACCTTGCGCTGCTGCGCGGCAATGTGGGGCGCGAAGGCGCCGGCGTCTGTCCGGTTCGCGGCCATTCCAACGTGCAGGGCGATCGCACCGTGGGGATCACGGAGGTTCCCAAGGCCGATTTGCTCGAGCGCCTGGAGCATCATTTCGGCTTCAAGCCGCCGGCTGCGCCCGGACACAACGTCGTGACGGCGCTGGAGGCGATGGTCCGCGGCGAGGTCAAGGTCTTCTTCGCGATGGGCGGAAATTTTGCCGCGGCCATTCCAGACTGGCAGGCGACGCAGGCAGCGCTGCGCAAGCTCGACCTGACCGTCCACGTTTCCACCAAGCTCAACCGCAGCCACCTGATCCACGGCCGCTCTGCCCTGATCCTGCCGTGCCTCGGCCGCACCGAGATCGACATTCAGGAAACGGGACCGCAGTCGATCACGGTGGAGGATTCGATGTCGATGGTCCACGCCTCGGGCGGGCGCAACAGGCCGGCATCGGAGAATCTGCTCAGCGAAGTCGCGATCGTCGCGGGCCTTGCCAAGGCAACGCTCGGCGAGCGCACGTTGGTCGACTGGGACGGCTTCGTGGCCGATTACGATCGCATCCGCGATGCGATCGAGGCCGTCTTCCCCATCTTCCAGGGCTACAATGCCCGGATCCGCGTGCCCGGCGGCTTCCATCTCACTTCGACGGCCCGCGAGCGCATCTGGGCGACGCCGTCCGGCAAGGCCAATTTCCTGGTCTTCGAGGGGTGCGGCGAGGATCCGCCGCAATGCGACGCCGATTTCCTCTGGCTCAGCACCATTCGCAGCCACGACCAGTACAATACCACGCTGTACTCGATGTCGGATCGCTATCGCGGCGTGTTCGGGCAGCGCGACGTGGTGTTCCTCAACGAATATGAGATGAAGAGGCGAGGGCTTGCGGATGGCGATCGCGTGGACCTGGTAACCGTATCGACCGACGGCGCCGAGCGGATCGTGCGCAACTTTCGCGTGGTGGCCTACTCCTTCCCGACCGGCTGCTGCGCCGCGTACTATCCGGAAACCAATCCGCTGGTGCCGCTCTATGCCCGCGATCCGCTCAGCTTCACGCCGTCCTTTAAGGGCATACCGATCCGCCTCGTGCGCTCGACTGCCCCAGCGCAATAGTGGCGATAGGGCGAAGATCGCGATCACGCATCGGCGCGGAAAGTTGACTGCGCCGCCGGCGTCGAGATCGGCAATGTAAACCAGAAGCGGGCGCCGCCCTCGGCGCCGATGCCCTCGGCGTCGATCCGACCCCCATGGGCTTCGACGATCGAGCGGCAGATCGGCAGCCCCATGCCCATGCCGCTGTCCTTGGTCGTGAAAAAGCTCTCGAACAGGCGGCCCACATGTTCGGCGGCGATGCCGGGACCGGTGTCCTCCACCGAGCAGCACAGCGTCGCCGGGTCCCGGGTGGCCGTCGTGATGATGATCCTGCGATCCTCGCGTCCGGCCTGCGTCATCGCCTGCACGGCGTTGATGGCCAGGTTGACGATCACCTGCTGCAGCTGGGTGCGGTCGGCACGCACGAGCGGTGCTTCCGCCTCGGGACGGTGCAGGATCGTCACACGGCGGGATTCCATCTCGTGCCGGAGGAAGAGAAGCGCCTCGCGAATGACGTCGTCGAGCGACAGGAGGGCGGGCTCCGGCGCCTTGCGCGAAGCCATGCCGTGAACACGCGCCACGATGTTCGCTGCCCGTCTGGTATCGGTCACCATGTTTTCGATTGCGCTGCGGACCTCCGCCATGTCGGGGACCGGCCTGTTCAGCCACCGCAACCCGGCAGCGCCGTTGGTCGCGATGGCCGCCAGAGGCTGGTTGACTTCGTGCGCGATGGACGCGGTGAGCTCGCCGAGCATCGAGACGCGTGCGGCATGCGCAAACTCGGTCTGCACCTGCCGAAGTCTCTCCTGGGCACGGAGGCGTTGCGAGATGTCGATCGTTCCGACCAGGCTGATCTCGAGATCGTTGACCGGACCGACACGGGCCGTCGTGAAGAGGACGTCGACGATGCGGTCGTCCCACGTGACCATCCTGGTCTCCTCCTCGAAGTTCGTTTCTCCCCGGAAGCGGGACTCCATTGCCCGCCGGAAGGTGTCCGGACGTTCTTTCCAGGTCTCGGCCAAAGGGCGCCCGTGATAGCCCTCGGCGCCTCCTCCGAACATCTGAATGGCCCGTTCGTTGGCTTCCTGAATCGAGAGCGCGTCCATGCATGTCCTCAGGAAATCGGGATGACTTTCGAAATAGCCGTGGAGATCCGTGACACCTTCGGCACGGAGTCTTCGGAACAGCACTACCAGCGCGCTCGCGTCGAGTTGCAGAAGTGCGATCGGCATGCGGCTGAACAGGTGGCGATAACGCTGCTCGCTCCGCTCCAGTTCAGCGTGGGCCTTCTTCTGGTCGGTGATGTCCATCACCGCGCCGATGAACTCGAACTGCCCCCGGTGGTCCGTGATCCCGTGGGCGACCACGCGAATGTGTCTGATCGAGCCGTCGCTCAGCACCAGTCGATGTTCCTGGGCAATGCCCTTCCTGTCGTGCACGGCGCGCTCGATCGCTTCACGGACGAAGTTCAGATCGTCGGGATGCGTGCGCTTCAGGACGATGTCGAGTGACGGGGGCAACGCCGGATCGAGATCGAAGATCCTGTATGTCTCGTCGGACCAGAACAGCTCCCCGCTCGCGATGTTCCAGCCGAAGCTGCCGGTGCGGCTGAGCTTCTGGGCCTCGGCGAGATAGGCGGCTTGACGTTGCCGCAATGCGTCCTCGCGCCCAAGCCGATGCAGCAGGCGCACGATCACGAGCGACGTGACGAGAAAAGCGACCAGGGCTCCGACGTCCTGGAGCTCACTCACCGCAAAGGCATGGACAGGCTCGACGAACAGGTAGACCAGCCAGCCGATCGCGACGGTCGAGAAGATCACCGACGACACGAAGCTGCCGAGCAGAGACAGCAGGACAATGGCGACCAGAAGGGCGAAAGCGCTGGTGGCGAAGTCAAACCCGAGCAGGAAGCAGGCGATCGACAATCCGCTCAGCGCGGCGCTTCCCAGTACCCAAAGCGTGGTATGGGCGAGGACGCCGCGGCGCCCGGTCTGGCCCGGCGGCAGGCGAAGCCACCGTCGCTTGGCTCGTGGCGGCTGAGTGCCGCCCAAATGTTCGGCCGTCGCATCCGACCCCTGACGTTCGGCCGTCATGAATCGTACCGCGCCGTCGCAGATTTCCGTGCCGGCAAATCGAAGAGCGCCAAGAGATACTCGCCGAGCATGAGACCAATTCCAGGGCCAGGGACCCGGAGCATTGGACAAGGGATGCGTGGTGTACCGCGCCGCGAAAAATCGGTCTTTTGCTTTCTTGCCGGCTCTTTGTCAAAAAGCACGCTGCGGCAAGCTGGCCTGAGAGCGAATTGTCGCAGTTGCACCTCGGAGAGGGGGCGACTCGGATGTGGACGCTAGGCCATCGCTGCCGCGGGTCTCGTCACGCCGAACCGCTTCTCGAACCCGGCGACGTCGACGACGCCGCGGCGATGGGTGCCGTCGCCGATCTTGCGGTCGCCGTCCCAGGCCTCCACCTCGAACACGACGCCCCTGGCTTCGACCGCGACGATCCGGGCAGTCGCGCGCACCGTGCGGCCGACAGGCGTCGCCGCGAGGTGGCGGACATTGACCATCATTCCGACGCTGACATGTCCCGCGGGCAGGAACGGCTGGACCGCGGCGCCCGCGGCCATCTCCATGTGCAGGATCATCATCGGCGTGCCGTAGACAGCCGGCATTCCCGGCACCACATGGCCGACCGTCATCTCGGGTGTGACGATTACCAGCGTCTCCGCCGCGATGCCGACGGTCACCTTGTCAAGCGGACTCATGGCTCAATCCCGCATCTGCTTTGGTCGTGGAGGGCGACGTCTCGGCGGCGTGCGGCTTGTGCTTGCTGAACCGGTTGGCGAGCCGGTCGAGATAGAGATAGACCACGGGCGTGGTGTAGAGCGTCAGGATCTGCGAGAGCATCAGGCCGCCGACGATCGTGTAGCCGAGCGGCTGGCGCAACTCCGCGCCGGTGCCGGTGCCGAGCATCAGCGGCACGCCGCCGAGCAGGGCCGCCATCGTCGTCATCAGGATCGGGCGGAAGCGGAGCGTGCAGGCCTGGTAGATCGCCTCCTCGGGGCTGAGCCCATGCTGGCGTTCCACCTCGAGGGCGAAGTCGACCAGCATGATGCCATTCTTCTTGACGATACCGATCAGGAGAATGATGCCGATGATGGCGATGACGCTGAGATCCATGTGCACCGCCAGCAGCAGCAGGAGCGCGCCGATGCCGGCTGACGGCAGCGTCGACAGGATGGTGATCGGATGGATCAGGCTCTCATAGAGCACACCGAGAATGATGTAGATCACGATGAGAGCGGCGCCGATCAACAGCGGCGTGCCTGACAGGGAGGACTGGAAGGCCTGCGCGTTGCCCTGGAACGAGGCCGACAGCGAGGCGGGCTTGCCGGTGTCCTTCTCGATCTTCTGGATCGCAGCCACCGCGTCGCCCAGCGCAACGCCGGGCCGCAGGTTGAACGAGATGGTGACGGAGGGAAACAGGCTCTGATGGTTGATCAGGATGGGGGCAGGCTTGATGACGGCGTGGACCAGCGTGCTCAGCGGGACCTGCTGGCCGGTGGCCGAATTCAGGTAGATGTCCTTGAGCGCCTCGGGTCCGTACTGGAACCGCGGATCGACTTCCATCACGACATGGTACTGGTTCAGCGAGGTGAACATGGTGGAGACGATGCGCTGGCCGAAGGCGTCGTCGAGAGCGTTGTCGATGGTCGTGGGCAGGATGCCGAAGCTGGACGCGACTTCACGATTGACGGTGACCTCCAGCCTCGGGCCGGCATTGGCCTGGTCGCTCGCGACGTCGGTGATGAGGTCGAGCGCGCGCAGCTTCGCCAGGAAGATCGCCGACCAGTGGGTGAGCTCATTGGAATCGGCGTCCGTCAGGGTGTACTGATACTGCGTCTTCGACAGGCGTGCCCCGATGGTGATGTCCTGCGCCGCCTGCATGTAGAGCGTGATGCCCTGGATGTGAGCGAGTCGCGGCCCCAATCGCGCGATCACCTGGTCGGCGCTCACCTTGCGTTCGGGCTTCGGCTTCAGGACGATGAAGATGCGTCCCTGGTTGAGTGTCGCCGTCGGTCCTCCCGGGCCGATGTAGCTCGCCACCGACTGGATCGCCGGATCCTTCGAGAGGATGCCGACGATCGCCTGCTGGCGTTCGGACATCGCGGGGAAGGAGATGTCCTGGGCCGCCTCCGTGATGCCGACGATCTGTCCGGTATCCTGTTGCGGAAAGAAGCCTTTCGGAATGACCACGTAGAGGTAGCCGGTCAGCGCGACGGTCGAGAGCATCACGAGCAATGTCGTGAAACGATGGCGCAGCACGACGCGCAATCCTCGCGCATAGAGCGCGAGCAGGGAATCGAAACCGCGCTCGAACAGGAGGTAGAGCCGGCCATGCTTCCTTCGCGATTCATCCTTCAGGAGGCGCGCGCACATCATCGGCGTCAAGGTGAGCGAAATGATCAGCGACAGCAGCAGCGATGCGGTGATGGTGATGGCGAATTCCTGGAACAGCTTTCCGACGTAGCCGCCCATCAGGAAGAGCGGGATGAACACCGCGATCAGCGACAGGGTGATGGAGACGATCGTGAAGCCGATCTCGCTGGAGCCCTTGAGCGCGGCCTGCATCGGCGTCATGCCCTGCTCGAGATGGCGCACGATGTTCTCGATGACGACCACGGCATCGTCGACCACGAAGCCGACCGCGATCGACAGCGCCATCAGCGAGAGGTTGTCGAGGCTGTAGCCGAGCACATAGAGCACCGCGAAGGTGCCGATCAACGCCAGGGGAACCGTGATCGCCGGGATGATGGTGGCCCAGAAATTCCGCAGGAACAGGAATATGACCATCACCACCAATTCGACCGTCAGCAGCAGCGTGAACTGGACGTCGGAGACGGCGGCGCGGATGGTGGCAGTGCGATCGGCTGCGATCGTCACCTTGATCGCGGGCGGAACGGAGGCTTGCAATTGCGGCAGCAGCTTCTTGACGCGGTCGACGGTCTCGATGACGTTGGCGCCGGGAACGCGCTGGACAGCCAGGATGATGGCGGGGTCCTTGCCGTACCAGCCGGCCAGCAGGTCGTTTTCGGGCGCCTCGATCGCCGTGCCGACGTCGCGCAGCCGCACCGGCGAGCCGTTGCGATAGGCGATGATGAGGTCTTCATAGGCGGCAGGCTTCAGCAACTGGTCGTTGGTGTTCAGCGTATAGGTGACGCGCGGGCTGTTGAGCGTGCCCTTGGGCAGATCGACATTGGCGCCGGCGATCACGTTGCGGACGTCTTCAAGGCCGATGCCGCGGGCGGCAAGCGCCTGCGGATTGACGCGGATGCGGATCGCAGGCTTCTGCTGCCCGCCGATTCCGACGAGGCCCACGCCCGGAACCTGCGAGATCTTGGGTAGCAGGATGTTTTCAGCGTAGGCATCCACCGTGGTCAGCGGCAGCGAGTCCGACGTCAGCGCGATCAGCATGATCGGCGTCTCGGCAGGGTTCACCTTCCTGATCGTCGGCGGGTAGGGGATATTTGGCGGCAGAAAGGGGCTGGCCGCATTGATCGCGGCCAGCACGTCGACGGCGGCGCTGTCCACCGTGCGCGACAGCTCGAACTGCACCGTGAGCTGGGCCACGCCGAGCGCGCTGGACGAGGTGAGCTGCGTGACGCCGGGAATCTGGCTGAGCTGTTGCTCCAGCGGGGTGGCGAGCGACGAGGCGATGGTCCCCGGGTCGGCGCCGGGGAGTTGTGCCGAGATCTGGATCGTCGGGTAATTGACGTTCGGCAGCGCGCCGACCGGCAACAGCGGGTAGGCCGCAAGGCCGAGCAGCAGTAGGCCCGCCATCAGCAGAGCGGTTGCAATCGGCCGCAGGATGAAGGGGGCGGAAAGATTCATGGGATGGCGTCCTGCACGGCGCTCTGCAGGTCGGCTTCACGCGCGGCCTTGCCGTGCAGCTCATGAACGCGGCTGCCTTCGGTCAGCCGATACTGGCCGTCGATCACGACGACGTCGCCGGATTTCAGTCCCTGGTCGATCAGGGCCTGGCCGTCGCTGATCTGCGCGACGTGAACGGGGCGCAGGACGACCGTCTGGTCGCCGGACACGACATAGACATAGCTGCCGTTCGGGCCCTGCTGCACCGCCGAGCCTGCAACCGTCAGCGCATCCTTCCGCGTCTCCAGCAGCAGGCGCGCGTTCACCAATTGGCCCGGCCACAGCCGGTGCTCGTGATTTGGGAATTCCGCCTTGAGCTGGACGGTGCCGGTCGTCCCCGCGATCTCGTTGTTGACCAGCAGCAGCCTGCCCTCGTCCAGCTTCATCTTGTTGTCCTGGCTGTAGGCGATGACCTTCAGCGCTCCCTTTGCTGCATACTGCTGGATCATCGGCAGGTCGGTCTGCGGCAGGGTAAACAGCAGCGAGATCGGCTCGATCTGGGTGACGACGACGAGACCATTGGGATCGGTCGGATGAATCACGTTGCCGACGTCGATCTGGCGGACGCCGGTGATGCCGGGGATGGCCGAGGTCAGGCGCGTGTAGCTGAGCTGGACGTTGGCCTGGTCGATCTGCGCCTGGTCCGCCTTCACGGCCGCCTTGAGCTGCGCCACCTGCGCGGTCTGCGTCTCGATCAATTGCGGCGTCGCATAGCCCTTGTCGCCGAGCTGATTGTAGCGGGTCAGATTGGCCTCGGCGTTCGCGAGCTGCGCCTGGTCTCTGTCGCGATTGGCCGTCAGCTGCTCGATCTGGGCCTCATAGGGACGCGGATCGATCTGGGCGAGCAGATCGCCGGCCTTGACGGCTTGTCCCTCGGTGAATGCGATCTTGACGATCTGGCCCTGGATCTGGCTGCGCACCACGTCGGTGTTGTAGGCGATCACCGTGCCGATGCCGCTCAGATAGATCGGAACGTCCTTGCCCGTGACGGTGGCGGCGACCACCGGCACGGCTGCGGGCACGGGCGCGGCTACGACGACCGGCTTGCGGTCGGTACCGAAGATCCAGAAGCCCGTCGCGGCAAGGACCGCGGCGACGGCGATGAGCGCGATGGCGAGGTGTCGTTTCACGATGCTGATCCTCGATGTCAGGGATTGCCGGAGCTGCCCACGGAGGTCGTGCCGTCCGAGGGGACAGGACTCGGCACCGGCACGGACGGGCTGATTCCGGCGCCGCCGAGCTCGGTGGCTCCCAGCGGAATCCCGACGCGTCCAGCCGTCGATGTAGAGGGCAGGGGAGACGGAGCCATCGTGCTGGCGGAGCAGGCGGTCGATGAGCCGCCGGAAAGTCCGCCGCCGTCGAATAATGCGCCCGGCGACGCCGGATTTCCGGAGCCAGTACAATTCATCATGCCTTGCGCTGGATTGAGCGGCGAAGTGCCCGGCGTTGCGATCTCGGTCGATCCCAATGGGATGCCCACGGGCCGTGTCGATTGCGGGTTGAGCGGCGACGTCGCGAGCATGCCGGTCGGGGGTTGCGTTCCCGGCATCGTCGTTTGCGCGATTGCCGCGGCCGAGGCGAACCAAAGCATGCTGGTTGCGAGCGCCGCGCCTCGATACATCAGGACGAGCCGGTGCGATGCCGATCTCGTGGTGCTGGTCTCGTTCGGCGAGTGCTGGTCCCGCATGAAGATTGCTCCGGGCTGAATGCCATCGAACCTTAGAAAGGTGCGCGAGCGCGGGTATTTCCAGAACGCACGTCCCGCTCCCGGGCTGCACGAAGACAACAGGCATTCGCACCAGACGGGCCGCCTGCGCTATCTCAGAATGGCCCGCGCGTGGGCGAGTTCCCGGCTGCACGCGGCGATGTCACCGATGTGATCGGCGGCGCGAGCACGATCAAGCGCATCGAGCGCAGCCGTGAAATCCATGCCGTCGCCACTCTCGGCCTCGGCAAGGGAGCGGGGCGTCGGTTGATGATTGCGCAGCGCGTTGAGGCTCTCCGGCTTCCAGCCGTGCGAGCCGGCGTCGTTTTCGATGGCCCGATCCAGTTGCACCTGAGTGTGAGCGATCTCTTGCGCGCAGGTGCCCGCATGGGCCGGCGATGCCGCGCACAGCAGGATGAGAAGGGCGATCCGGCATTTTGCGGTGGACGTCATTGGTTCGATCCTGTGCAGTCGAGATGCGCGCTTAGCTAGGTCGTGCGCCGGGGATGCGCGAGTAGCCGTTGTCGCGATCAACGTTTCCCGGCGTGCGAAGTGGCAAGGACAGTTGTTTGAGGAAATACGCGTGACGGGCCTCGACCTAGTGTCGCGCCATTCCAACCCGGAGTGATCCCGACATGAAACCTCGCCACGCCTGCCTCGCCTTCGCTGCCGCTGTTTCGCTATTCGCGACCGTCGACACGGCGCGTGCGGAGCCCTTGAAGAACATCGTGCTGGTCCACGGCGCCTGGGTGGACGCATCCGGCTGGAAGCCGGTCTACGAGATCCTGGTCAAGGAAGGTTTCCGCGTCACCATGGTCCAGGAGCCGGAGACGTCGTTCGCCGATGACGTCACGGCGGCGAAGCGGATCCTCGATCTCCAGGATGGCCCGACGCTGCTCGTCGGCCACAGCTATGGCGGCTCGATCATCACGGAAGCAGGTGTTCATCCCAGCGTCGTCGGCCTCGTCTACGTCGCCGCGCACGCGCCCGACGTCGGCGAGGACGAGTCCGCGCTCGGCAAGAAGACGCCGAGCGTGCTTGGAAAGACCGAAGGCGTCATCAAGGTCACGCCCGACAAGTTCACCTATCTCGATCCGGTGCAATTCCCCAAACTGTTCGCGCCCGATCTGCCGCGCGAGCGGGCCGAATTCGTCGCACGGTCCCAGGTCCCGGCCGCGGCGCAGGTGTTCAGCACGCCGCTGACGGCGGCGGCGTGGAAGACCAAGCCGAGCTGGGGCATCGTTGCCGGCGGCGACCAGATCATCAATCCCGATCTCGAGCGCTGGTACTATGAGCGCGCCAAGAGCCACACCACCGTGATTCCGGGTGCAAGTCACTCGGTCTACGAATCGCATCCGAAGGAAGTGGCGGCCGTCATCACCCGCGCCGCACGCAGCATCGATCAACCGGCCACCCGCTGACGACGCATTTTGCCGGTCCTGACGCACGGCCGGCCGAAGGAAGGACGGCGGGAGAGACAGCACTCCCGCCGGCCCGACTGCCACACCCGAGAGTTCCATGAACCTGATCGAGACGACCGGCAGCCATCACGGGCTGGAGCGCGACGATGAGGCGCGCCGAGGAGCCAAGGCCATGACGAGCTGGCAGAACAACCGCGGTGCGCGCGATGCCCGCATCGCCGCAGGGGCGGGACTTGCCCATGGCAAGGTCGTGCAAGCGCGCGATGCCACGCGCCTGCTCGAGGCCGTGATACGGCCGGGCGACCGGGTCTGTCTGGAAGGAGACAATCAGAAGCAGGCCGATCTGCTCAGCCGCGCGCTGCTGGCGGTCGATCTCTCCAGGGTGAACGATCTGCACATGGTGCAGTCGGGCGTCGTTCTCCCCGAACATCTGGATCTGTTCGACCGCGGGGTCGCCAAGAAGCTGGACTACGCCTATTCGGGGCCGCAATCGGCCCGCATCGCGCGCATGCTGTTCGGCGGCAAGATCGAGCTCGGCGCGGTTCACACCTATCTCGAATTGTTCGCCCGCTACTTCATCGACCTGACGCCCCACGTCGCACTCATCGCTGCCGTCAGCGCCGACCGCGACGGAAACCTCTACACCGGTCCGAACACCGAGGACACGCCGACCGTGGTGGAGGCGACGGCGTTCAAGGACGGCGTCGTGATCGCGCAGGTCAACGAGATCGTCGAGCAGGTTCCGCGGGTCGACATCCCGGCGGACCGGGTTCATTTCATCGTCAAGTCCGACAAGCCGTTCTTCGTCGAGCCGCTGTTCACGCGCGATCCGGCCGCGATCACCGAGGGGCAGATCCTGACCGCGATGCTCGCGATCAAGGGCATCTATGCACATTACGGCGTGCAGCGGCTCAATCATGGCATCGGCTTCAGCACGGCCGCGATCGAGCTCCTGCTGCCGACCTTCGCCGAGCGGCTCGGGCTGAAGGGCAGGATCGCAACGCATTTCGCATTGAACCCGCATCCCGCGCTGATTCCCGCGATCGAGTCCGGCTGGGTCCGGCAAATTCACTCGTTCGGTTCGGAGGTCGGCATGGACGACTACATCCGCGCCAGATCCGACGTCTATTTCACGGGCCCCGACGGCTCGTTGCGTTCCAACCGCGCCTTCTGCCAGACCGCCGGGCTCTATGCCTGCGACATGTTCATCGGCTCGACGCTCCAGATCGATCTGGCGGGAAACTCCTCGACCGTCACCACCTCGCGCATCGCCGGCTTCGGCGGCGCACCGAACATGGGGGCGGATGCCCGCGGGCGGCGTCATCCGAGCGAGCCCTGGCTGAAGGCTGGCGCCGAGGCAGATCCCGACAGTCCGGCGGCGCTGCGCCGCGGCCGCAAGCTGGTGGTCCAGATCGGAGAGACCTTCGGCGACAAGAACGTGCCGCTGTTCGTCGAGAGGCTCGACGCGATCGAGCTCGCGGAGAAGCTGAAGCTCGAGCTCGCGCCGGTGATGATCTACGGCGACGACGTCACGCACATCGTCACCGAGGAAGGCGTGGCGAACCTGCTGTTGTGCCGCACCGCGCAGGAGCGCGAGCAGGCGATCCGCGGCGTAGCCGGCTACACCGACGTCGGCCGCCGGCGGGATCGCGCCATGGTCGCGCAGCTGCGCGAACGCGGCGTGATCCGGCGGCCCGAGGATCTCGGCATCAATCCGCTCGATGCCGATCGAAGCCTGCTGGCGGCGCGTTCGATCAAGGATCTCGTGCGCTGGTCCGGCGGGCTCTACGCGCCGCCGTCGAAATTCAGGAACTGGTGAGGACGGGCCATGGAAGATCTCAACTTTCAACATCAGGTTCGCGCGCGCGCGAGCGGCACCAGACGGAGCGCGGTCGTCGGCGTGGTCGCCTCGGGCAATCTGGAGGTGCTGGTGGAGCGCGCGTTGCCGGATGCGCAATGCGTCGTCGACATCAGGACCGCGGCGATGGGCTTCGGCGAGATCTGGAGCGCCGTGATCGGTGATTTCGTCGAGCGCTATTCGCCCGGCGGGCTGAAGTTCTCCATCAATGATGGCGGCGCGCGTCCCGACACGGTTTCGCTTCGGCTGGCGCAGGCGGTCCGGTTGATCGCGGAGGACGGCCAATGACCGCCTCGCTCGACGACGTCGCCCGTGCCCAGCGGGCCCGCCGCACCAGCTTCAACGAGGCATCGGCACGCACCCGGCTGGAGCTGATGCTCGATGCCGGCAGTCTCGTCGAGTTCATCGGGCCGGAGCAGCGCGAGGTCAGTCCGCATCTGAGGATCTTCGACCTGCCCGAGCAGTTCGATGACGGTATCGTCGTTGGTCACGCCCGCCTGGAAGGCTCGCCGGTATTCGTCGCCGCGCAGGAGGGGCGCTTCATGGGCGGCGCCTTCGGCGAGGTGCACGGCGCCAAGCTCACGGGGCTGCTCCGCGCGGCGCGCGAGATCGGCTCGATCCCCGTCCTGATCTTGTTCGACACCGGCGGCGTCCGGTTGCAGGAAGCCAATGCGGGCGAGCTCGCCATCGCCGAGATCATGCGCGCGGTGATGGAAGCGCGCACCGCCGGCGCGAAGGTGATCGGCCTGATTGGCGGGCGGTCCGGCTGCTATGGCGGCGGCGGCCTGATCGCGGGCTGTTGCTCGGCGCTCGCGGTGTCGGAGCCGGGGCGTATCGCGGTATCAGGGCCCGAGGTGATCGAGACCAATCGTGGTGTCGAGGAGTTCGACTCCCGCGATCGCGCGCTGGTCTGGCGCACGATGGGCGGCAAGCACCGGCGTCTGCTCGGTGCCGCCGACGTTTTCGCCGACGATACTGTGCAGGATTTTCGCGAGGCCGCGCTCGAGCTGATCGGCCTGGTCGGTGCTTTCGGCCCGGACCGGCTCAAGGCGGAGCACGAGCGTCTGGCCGGCAGGTTGCGCCGTTTCGGCACCTGCAAGGACGCCGTCGACATCTGGACCGCCGAGGGCGTTGCGGATGCGGAGACGGTGCCGGACTTGCCGGCCGACCGGTTCATTGCGCTTGCCGACAGGATCGGGAGGACCAGCCGTGACGCTCGATGAGATTCTCGTCTCCCTGTTTCCCGATGGCCATGAGGTCAGAAAGGATGATGGCGTTGTGGCCGGAACGGCGACGCTGCGGTCCGGCGGCAGGATGCTCGTCATTGGCGTTGCGGACCGGACGGCGCTGGGCGTCAACGAGGCCATCAGACTGTCCGAACATGTCCTGGAGTCGATCGACCGCGGAAGCGGGCCGATCCTGGTGCTGGTGGACAGCGACAGCCAGCGCATGAGCAAGCGAGACGAGCTGCTCGGGCTCAATGAATTCCTCGCGCATCTGGCGAAGGTGCTGATCCATGCGGACATGAACGGCCGCCCGACCATCGGCCTTCTCTACGGCCACTCGGCGGCCGGGGCCCTGCTCGCGACCGGTCTTGCGACCCGCGTGCTGGTCGGATTGCCCGGCGCCGAGCCCGCGGTGATGGACCTGCCGTCGATGGCGAGGGTCACCAAGCTGTCGATGGAGGCCCTCGAGGAGAAGGCGAAATCGACGCCGGTCTTTGCCCCAGGCCTGTCCAACCTCGAGCAGATGGGCGCCGTTCACATGATCTGGAACGATGCCGCTCCGCTCGCCAGCCAGTTGGAGGCGCTGCTCGCCGACATGCCGGCCGCGCACGATCGGCGGGATGCGCTCGGCAAGCAGCGTGGCGGCCGGCCGAAGGCCGCCGATATCTCGGAGCGCGTTCGTGACCTCGCTTTGCAAGTCCGGTGAGCGGCCGGCCGGCCGGCACGACCTCGTCTTTGTTAGCCCGCAAGGCTGGCGCGCCATGTTCGCGGCGCACGGCGATCTCGCGGCGGATCCTTGGGTCGCGTGCTGGCCCGTGATGGGATGGCCGACGATCAGGCGGCGCGCACTGCCATGCGAGACCCCCGGCCTCGCGCTGGGCCTGCCGTTGCCGCCCTCTGCCGGCAAGAAGCGGCTCTCTTTCCTCACCGACATCGACCACATCGCCTCGGTTGTGAGACCGCCCTCGCTACAGGTGGCGCGCATCTCCGCGCCGCAGAGCTGGTGGCCGACGCTCGATCGGCTCGACCGGCTCGCGCTTCGCCATTCGGTGGACCTGCGCGTGTTCGGCAGCCTCGCATGGCAGTCGTTGACCGGGCTCGATTACCTGACCGCCCGTTCCGACCTCGACATCCTGCTCGAGTTCGGTCGCGAAACCGATCTGGATCGTCTGGCGGCGGACGTGGCGGCGATCGAGGCCGAAGCGCCGATGCGGCTCGATGGCGAGTTGATGCGCGTCGATGGTGCGGCGGTGAACTGGCGCGAATTCCACGGCGGCGCGCGCGAGCTTCTGGTCAAGACCATCGGCAACGCAGCCCTGCTGGACAGAGATCGTTTCGTTTCGGGAGCGTCGGGAACATGATCACCTCGGCCGCACGAGGCATCGAACCCTTCGTTCCGCGCCGGGCGCAAATCGCGTCCGACGTTGGCGCCATCGGCGATCTCGCCGCCGATTGTCTCGTCATGGAGCTGGAGACCTGGCCGAAGCCGGGCCTCGTCAGTCACGTCGACAATGGCAGTCACGACGACATGGACGCCGGCACGTTTCGCCGCAGCGCTGCGGCGATCAAGCCTTATTTTCAACATCTCGCTGATGCGGGGGCGCTTGGTTGCGGCCTGGGGCGGCTGCGGATCATTGGGCTCGAGGCCGAACGGGCGATGCTTGTGGCGACCTCGGGCGTCAACACCCATCGCGGGGCGATCTTCGGGCTCGGCCTGTTATGCGCCGCGGCCGGTGCGAGGGCCGGCGGATGGATCGATCCGGCGCTGTCGCTCGGCGACGTCGTGGCGCGGCTCTGGGGCGCGAGCATCCTCGACGGTCCGGTGTTGCTGCACAGCCATGGCAGCGCTGCTCGCCGCCGCTTTCATGCGGGCGGAGCCCGTCTCGAAGCGGCGAGAGGATTCCCCAGCGTCTACCGCACCGGCTTGCCCGCCCTGCGGGGAGCAGCGACCGCCGTCCCCGGGGATGCCGAGGCGGCTCGGGTCGAAACCTGCTTCGCGCTGATCGCAGCCGTCGAAGACACCAATCTGCTGCATCGCGGCGGGCTCGATGGCCTTTGCTTTGCGCGTCGTGAGGCGCGTCGTTTCATCGAAGCCGGCGGCGTGCGGGCGACCGGATGGCGTGCACGGGCGCAATCGATCCATGAGAGCTTTGTCGCCCGCCGTCTCAGCCCGGGCGGTTCGGCCGATCTGCTTGCCATGACGCTCTTCGTCGCTGCCCGACAGGCGCCGGGCCGATGATGTCCCATGTCATCCTGATGGCACTGGTGCCGGTGTTCTTTGTCCTGTTACTGGGATACGCCGCCGGCAAGTTCCACATCGTCGATAGTCTTCATGTCGATGCGCTCAATGCGCTCGTGATGGATTTTGCGGTGCCGGCCGCCCTGTTTGCGGCGACCGCTTCCGCCTCGCGCCGTGAGATGATCGAACAGGTCCCGCTCTTCATGGTGCTCGGCGTAACGATGCTGCTGCTCTATGCTGCCTGGTATTTCGCCGCGCGCAGTTTCTCCCGGGTCTCCCGGCCCGAGGCATCGTTGCAGGCGCTGACGATCGGCTTTCCGAATCTCGCTGGCGTGGGTCTTCCGCTCCTGACGTCCGTCGTTGGACCGGCTGGCACCGTTCCGGTCGCCGTCGCATTGGCGACGGGCTCGATCCTCATCAGTCCGCTCACCCTGATCATGGCGGAGATGGGCGCCGCCGAGGGGCGTGGCGACGAAATGACGGCGCGGCAGGTCCTGACGGCAGTCGGGCGTGCGATCACGAAACCCGTGGTGCTCGCGCCTGCGCTCGGCATTCTGTTCTCGTTGTCGGATCTGAGCCTCGATGCGCTTGCTCATGCGAGCCTCGCGCTGATCGGGAGTTCGGCGGCGGGCGTCGCCCTGTTTCTCACCGGTGCCATTCTGTCGGCGCAATCGTTCCGGCTGGATTGGAGGATCGCCGGCGCAACGGTGGCCTCGAACATCGTCCGGCCGCTGCTGGCCGTCGCGGTCGTTCACGTCATCCCGATCGCGCCGGACACCGCGAAGATAGCCATTCTGATCGGCGCCGTGCCTTCAGGCTTTTTCGGCATCTTGTTTGCGGTCAATTACCGGCTGGATTCTGCAACGGCGGGATCGATGGTCATCGCGAGCACGGGGGTCAGCATCGCGACCATGGCGATTGCGATCGCCTTGCTCTTTCCCAATTAGGCCGCGACGATGACGCTCGCGATCCTGTGCGCGGGACAAGGCGGGCAGCATCGGGACATGTTCGCCCTCACCGGTGATGCACCGGAGGCTGCACACCTGTTTGCAGGGGCCAAGGCATTGCTGGGCGGCAGGGATCCCCGCGATTTCGTGCGTAGCGAAACCGACGGGGCTCTGCATCGCAACCGATCCGGCCAGATCTTATGCACCTTGCAGGCGCTGGCCGCAGCGGCCGCGCTCGATGACGCCGTTCCGTCTGCTGCCGTCATTGCCGGCTATAGCGTCGGCGAGGTCGCGGCCTGGGGCGTAGGAGGTCTCCTGGAAGCGGCCGTCACGCTCGACATCGTGGCGCGCCGGGCGGAAGCCATGGATGCCGACGCGCACCCCGGCGACGGCTTGATCTTCGTACGCGGCCTTTCACGTGGCGACGTCGGCCGCCTTTGCGAACGCCATGGCGCGGCGATCGCCATCGTCAATCCGGGCGATGCCTTTGTGCTCGGCGGTGGCCGGGAGGCATTGAGCGCGGTCGCCGCCGACGCAAGGGCGATGCGCGCAAGGATCGTCGATCTGCCGGTTGAGGTCGCCTCCCACACCCAACGGCTCGCCGGGGCATCGACCGTGTTTCGTGAAGTCTTGCGGTCGGCGTCGGTGGCGTTCCCGCCGGTGACAGGCGCGCGCATCCTGAGCGGCATCGATGGCGCCCCTGTCGTCTCCGCCGAGGTTGGGCTCGACAAGCTCGCCGCACAGATCTCGCAAACGGTGCAATGGGCCAATTGCTTGCAAGGCTGCCTCGAAGCCGGCGCGACGGCGTTTCTCGAACTCGGGCCGGGGCATGCGCTGAGCCGGATGGTTGCGGGCATCTGGCCCGATCTTCCGGCGCGCTCGCTGGATGATTTCAGGAGCCTTCAGGGCGTGCGGGCCTGGCTTGCACGGCACCTTGGCGACCAGTGAAATACAAATATCAAATATGAAGGCTGGCCCTTCCGCGCTCGAACGGCCGATGCCCTCGTTCGTTCGCAATGCTGCCGAAAAAAAGGGGCCGTCCTTTGGGGCAAAGGACGGCCCTAATGCTCGTATGCCTGGGAGGAGAGGCTCGAGCCGTGACTTGGGGGTCTCAGTCACTAACATCCGTATCATCGGCGATCTGCCTGGCGGAGTATTTCACATAGGCAGGCTGTTTCTCGTTTCGCATGATTCACGAAGGTCCGCCGGCAGGACGCCCGCGGGCCGGGTCGAGGCGAGCGCGTTCCGGCTGGCACATCGCCAGCGTGCCGGTGTGTCGCCCGTAATCCGTTTGAAGACGGTCGAGAAATGCGCCTGCGTGCAAAAGCCGACCGCGAGTGCCACTTCGGCCAGGGATGTCTCGGAGTTCGCCAGCAGCGTTTTCGCGTGCTCGATGCGCTGGTGCAGCAGGTACTCGCGGGGCCGGTATCCGGTCGCGGCGCGGAATTGCGCTGCGAAGTGCATCCGCGACAATCCTGCGACGTCGGCGAGGTCCGACAGGCAGATGCAGTGGTCGAAATGCGTCCTGACATATTCTTCGACGCGGCGCAGGCGCCATTTCGGCAGGGCGTTGACCTTCGCGCGCGGCAGTTCGCGACGAGCGACATGCATCGCCAGAGTCCGGGCGATACAGCGGGCGAATTCCTGATCCGCCAAATGGTCGTGCTCGGTCAGCGCCTTTGCGAGCTGCTCGGCGAACGGGTCGCGCAGCACAACGAGATCGTTCAGGCCTTCGGGCGTGAGCGGCTCGGTTCCAGGGTGCGGAGATGGAAGGCAATTGACCGAGACGTGGAAGTGCAGGAAATCGCACGGCGCATGAAACTGTGCGCAGAGCGGCTTCGACGGTGCGCCGACATAGAGCGTGCCAGCCGGCATGATGCCGTCGAAGATGGTCTGGTTGCCTCTGGTCAGCTTGAGACGGGTCGTCTTCAGGGCGACGGAGAAGAAGTAACGGTCGGGAGGCGTCGTCGCTTCCTCGTACCCGACGGCCGTTTGCGCACAGGTCCAGCGCGAGATCGTGATGTCCTCGGGCGCAAGGCCCGCGCGTGGCTCGGGTTGGCGCCATTTTCGTTCGTGGGGAAATGCGCGCGCCCGCTGAGGGAAACAATCCGGTTCGCGGGGGCTGGGTTGATAGGTCAACCAGGCGCCGGCCGCTTGCATATCGGTGAGCATCGTTCGTCCCATCTCTCGGATTCCGCTGCCGCCGTGACGGCCGCCGAAAACCATTGGTTCATGCTCGAACGATATGCCCGGTCCTGTCATAAGGCTCGTTAGGGTTGCTTAAAGCGTGTTAGATTTTGCGAAGACGATGGGTGCGGTCGGATGTCGCAACAAGCGTAAATTGGCTCAATGGATGAAAGGCTTGGCCGTGAGTCCCGGTGTTAGGGCACGACGCGGGCTGGATCAGGAGCGCGATGCGGCGCTCCTCATTCTGGCCGGGAGGCCTGGCCGGATTCAGGAACGCGCGGCGAGGCATCGATGCCGGGGCTGAGGCCAGGCGCAATCTCTTCCGCGGTCGGAATTGCAGGCACCCGCGCGTAGGGAAGGGCTTCCACCTCGGGGCGCTGCTGGGATGCAGGCTGAAGACAGTTCACGCGCGGCGGAAGGCCTGCACCGAACACTTCGGAGATTGGCTCCACGAAGGTCGTACGGAACCGGTGAGACCAGGTTGGGCGATCGTCCGCTTCCGGCTGCCGGATCGTCACCGTTGCTGTCATGCCGGAGACAAGGGGCACGTCCGGCGGCACCGTGTCGATGGCGACGCGAACCGGTACGCGCTGCGCAAGCCGCACCCAGGTGTAGATGGGATCGACGTTGGGCAAGCCTTGCGTGCCCGCCGCTGCGTTCGACACGCTGACACCACGGGTCACGCTCTTCACATGTCCCAGAACCGGCTTCGCGTAGCCGATGAGCTGCGCCTCGACGCGATCGCCGATGCAGACACGGGCCATCTTGGTCTCCTCGAAATAGCCGTCGATCCAGAAGCTGTTGGAATCGATGATGGAGACGTTGCTGACGCCGACAACGGCATAGTCGCCGACGCGCAGCAGGAGGTTCGTGACGTAGCCATCGACGGGGCTGAGTACGCTGGTGCGCTTCAGGTTCAATTCCGCCTGCGCAAGCTGGTGCGCGGCTGCTGCATAGGCGGCCTTTGCCTGCATGGCGTTGCCGGCGAAGATCTGCTGCTCCTCGGGTGTCGTTGCCAGATTGGACAGATGCTGGCGCCGGTCGAACTCGGCTTGCTTCACCACCAGATCCGCCGCGCGCTGATCGACGAGCGCCTTGCCGATGCGGACGGCGACGTCGAAGTCGAAGGGATCGATGACGTAAAGCACGTCACCCCTGTGGACGAACTGATTGTCCGCGACCCGCAGCTCCACGATCTTGCCCGCAATCTGCGGCGCGACGTTGGCGACCTGCACGCGCACGCTGCCGTTCCGCGTCCAGGGCGCGGTGACATAATGCTGCCAGGTCGCAACCGATATCAGGATGGCGATCAGCGCGATGGCGAGCGTGGCAAGATGCTTGCCGGCGCCGGCCATGAACCGCGCGACGGTCGTGCGCCGCGACGTCGCCGATGGCATCGCCTGCCAGGAGGCTTTATCGCCATCCGCTGTGCTATCGCGGGTATCGCGCGCCACGGTCTCTGCCATGCCGGAGCGCTCCACGGCGTCGGCATCTCGGGGCACGCTGGCGTCCATGATTGTCTCCCTAGAAGAACAGCGCGAGCAGGCCGAACATCGACACGTAGAGGCAGAGCTCGGCCAGCGACGGGTTGCTGAAGAACCTCGTGAATCCGACCAGACGCAGCACCGGGCGGAGCAACAGGAATGCGAGCAGCGCCGTTGCCGCATAGGACACGATGGGGGCAACCAGCACGCCGCCTAGGACGAGCTCACGATAGGTGTTCGTCATGATGTCATCCCTGGGCTGGAGTTTGAGACGGCGCGAATGCGATGCCTGCCGGAACGAGCGCGGCAAGGACCGGATCGGCTGCTGCGTGGGCTTGCGCGGCTGTCCGGCGCAGAGCCTCCGCGGCAGCCAGGATTGCGCGCCCATCCCGCCGGGCAAGTGCCGCGCGCGCCTCATGTGCCGCCGCGGCGAGCGGGCCCTCTGCCAGGCGGTCCAGTTCGGCACAGCATCGTCGCAGCACCACCGCCTGGTCGAAGCAGCGCATGGCTTCGACGATGACCTGAGGGGAGGCCGTCGTGCCGCCATTCGCCGTCAAGATCTGCTCGATCCGCGCGGCTTCGCGAAACGCGGCTTCCTCCGGCGCAAGATGCCGCGCTCGGGGATGGCTCAGCTCACGACGGGCCTCGTCCAGCAGCAGCCGGATCCGCCGGTCGCCGGACAGGGATGGCAGCAGGAGCTGCGCCGCAAACACCAGAACCGAAGAAAGCTGGGCAAAGAGACACGTTACCAGAAACACTTCCGGGTCGTAGCTCTGCGGATTGCTCGGTGCCAGGACGGCAAGCGTGAACACGAGGGTGAGCCGGCCGAGCGGCGACAGCGCGCGGCTCGGCAGCGAGATCAGGAGCGCCGTGCCGATCACGACGGGTGCGAGGCCAATCGCCAGCAGTTGAAACTCGGATACGCCGTTGAAGACGAGATATTTCAGGATGCCTGCAAGCAGGCATGCGATCGGCATGGCGAGAACCGCCAGCTTGGTGAAGGCGCGTGGATCCGGAGCCGTCGCACTCAAACCGATGATCACTGCGGCGAGCGCAAGGCAGAGCTCGGTGGTCGGCCATCCCGCCATCACGAAGATGATTGCGATGAGGGTGAAGTGGATTGCGGCCCTGACGGCACCTTCGGCTGCAATGCGACGGGATCGGTACAGCGACGCACGCCATTGCCGCAGGGGATGGGTTCCGGCCCGCAGCGCTGCGAGGCTGTCGCGCACGTCGGCATTCCTGCGCATGATCTCGCTGCGCAGCTGGGCCCGGCATATCGTCATCAGGCTGGATCCGCCGTCCTCTGCATCATGCCCTGCCGTCGCGGATGCGGCCGGCACGGCGGCAAGCGCGCGGGCGAGCGAGAGCTCGCCGACGAGGTCCACCATCGCCGAACGCGCGGCTGCGGTTCGCGCCGCGCCGATGCTCGATTCCGTGGTGAGGCTTGCGATTTCCGGATGCAGCGCCGCGATATCGCGCAGCATGTCCGCGGCAGAGGTCGTGGATGAAGCCTCGCCGCGGAGGGCGGCTTGCGCGAACTCGGTGACGCGGCGATGCAGTGCTTCGAGCCGGCTCGCCAGAACCGGGTGATAGTCCGGCGCGGCCAGCACCTCGTTGACCAGCGCCACCGCAAGGACGCCGATCCCGATCGCCGCGCCCCGTGCGACGCCGGTCGGGAACACCTGGAGCGGGCTGTCGATCTGCTCAATGGCAATCAGGGCGACGGTGATGCAGCAGAGCGCCGCCGCATAGGCGCGATTGCCGTCCAGCATGCCTGCCACATAGACGCAGAGCCCAATCCAGATGCCGAACACAGCGAGGAGCAGACCGCCTGTCTGCGAGAACATGCCGGCGATCGCGATCGATGCCGCCACGCCGAGCGCAGTCGCGAACAGCCGGTAACCGGCCTTTTCCATACCCTGGCCGCGCGTGGGCAGCGCCAGCACCGCTACGGTGAGGGCCGCCGACGACGGAGATTCGAGCTCGAGCCAGAAGCTCACATAGAGTGCGAGGAGCATCGCCAGCCACACGCGCAGCGCGAAGACCCAGGAACTCACCGGAAACCCGGCGAACACCACTGCACGGCTTCCGTCAGCAGTATTGGTGGTGCTCCCCGGCATCGTGATTCATCCGTTCCCGGCAAAGGCAATCAGCCCGCCGCTGTCGCGAAATCGGATGCGAATATGAGATTTGCGGTGACCGCCGGTATTTCCGGTCCACCAACCCGCTTGCGGGAATGCACGCCGTGCTCGGCCGGGGCCGCTTTAGTGCGACGCGTGGCCTGCCAACGCCTCTTCGAGGCAGCGGATGATCTCGTCGCCGCTGGAGGGCTTGCCGAGGTAGCAATGGGCGCCCGCCGCCATCACGCGCTGGCGCACGGTGTCGCTGGGAAACGCGGTCATGAAGATGATCGGGAAGCGGCGGCCGGAGGCGACCAGCCGTGCCTGCAATTCATCGCCGGTGATGATCGGCATCTGGACGTCGGCGATCATGCAGGCCGGATCGTCTTGCGGCGGTTCCTGCAAAAAGTCGACGCCGGACTTGTAGGCATGGGCCTCATAGCCGAGTGAACGCACGAGGCTCGCGAGCGACGCGCGAACGCCTTCGTCGTCGTCCACGATTGCAATCACCGGGGTCTTGGCCATTGACACTCCTGACCGCCGTGTTCCGCAAGGAGGAAATCTCCCGCCACACGCGGCCGATGGCGTCTTATGCACCTCGGGGCAGTCCCACCGGAATTATACTCAGGTTTGGTCCGTAGTCTTCCGGTTTTGGGAAATCCCGAGCGCCTCGGCCTTGCGGACGAGGTCGGCCAGCGAGCGGACGCCCATTTTCCGCATCACGTTCCCGCGGTGGATCTTGACCGTGATCTCGCTGAGGCCGATCAGGCCTGCGACCTGCTTGTTCATCAGGCCGGCGGTGACATGGCCCATCACCTCGCGCTCGCGCGCCGTCAAGGTCTCGTATTGGGCGCGGATGTCGTCCTTCGTGGCGGCTTCGGCACGGCGCTGCGCATCACGCTCGAGCGCTGCCGTCACGGCATCGAGCATGTCCTGGTCGCGGAACGGCTTGGAGAGGAAGTCGACGGCGCCGGCCTTCATGGCGCGCACTGACATCGGAATGTCGCCGTGGCCGGTCATGAAGATGATCGGAAAGCCGATGCCCTGGCGGGTCAGCTGCCCCTGCAGATCGAGCCCGCTCACGCCCGGAAGCCGCACGTCCAGCACGATACAGCCGGGGCCATCGGGCAGCGAGCCGCCGAGCAACTCGGCCGGCGAGGCGAACAGGCGCGTCTCGAGGCCGACGGATCGAAACAGGCTGTCGAGCGAGGCGCGGATGCCTGCATCGTCATCGACGATGATGACGACTGCATGAGGCTGCGGATGCGCTTGGTCCGGTCGTGTCATGGCGGGGTGTGTTCTTGGCTGTATGGCAGTGTCAATCGGAATGTCGCTCCCGCGCCGGGGGTGCTCTCTGCCGACAACTGGCCGCCGTGAGCTTCCACGGTGGTTCGGCAGATCGCAAGTCCCATGCCCATCCCGCCGTCCTTCGTCGTGAAGAACGGATCGAACAGGCGCGGCAAATCGTCGGGCATGATGCCGGGGCCGCTATCCTGCACCGTGATGGCGAGCCTCTCGCCGTCGACGGCGCCGGCGCGCAGTGTGATGGTGCGGGCGCCGGGTTGGTCCGACATGGCCTGGCCGGCATTGATCAGCAGATTGACGAGGACCTGCTGAAGCTGGACGCGATCGCCCCGAACTGGCCGCAAGCCAGGCTCCGCCTCGATTGTGAGGACGACGTCGTCCCTTGCGAGCTCGTGCGCGACCAGCGAGGCTGCTTCCTCGATGATCTCGCCGATCTGAAGTACGGCCTGCTGAGCCGGTGTCTTCTTCAGGAACGCCCGGATGCGGGTCACGATCTCGCTGGCGCGGCGGCCTTCGGAGACGACGTGGGTGATCGTGGCAGCAACCTCGTTCAGGTCGGGCACATCGCGGCGCAGCCACCGCAAGCCGGCCTGGCCGCTGGTGACGATGGCCGCCAGGGGTTGATTGACTTCATGGGCGATGGATGCGGAGAGTTCGCCGAGCGTCGCGACGCGCGCCGCGTGAGCGAGTTCCGCCTGCGCCGCGAGCAAGGCGTCCTGCGCCTGCTGGCGCTCGGTGATGTCGACGACGAAAGCGAGCACGTTGCGGTCGCCTTGCGGCGCTGCCGGGAACGTGATCGTGAACAGCACGGGAACCCTGCTTCCGTCCAACCTGGCGAGCTCGGTCTCCCCTTCGTAGAACGGCTCGCCCTGCGCAAATGCCACCAACGCGCCCAGGAAACTGATGTCGTTCTCGCCGAGAAGCCTGTCCACATTCTCGATGAACGCCGAAGGGCCGTTCGCCCCAACCATCTTTTGCAGGGCCGGATTGACGTCGGTGATCTTCGCGAGCCGGCGAGCCTGCCGGACGAAATCCGGGTTTCGCGCGAGATGGTCGCGCAGACCGGCTTCGCCGGTGTCCAGCGATTTTAGCGCGGTCCGGAGCCCGCTCCAGTCTTCCTCGACCACGCCGATCCGGCTGGCATCGAACATCCGGCGGTATCGCTGCTCGCTCTGCACCAGCGCGGTATGCGCCGCCACGCGGTCGGTGACGTCGGTGTGGGTTTCGAGCACCCCGATCGGCTTGCCGAGATGGTTTTGCTGGAGCGCCCATCGGGCATCCACGGTGAGCGCGACTCCGGCTTTCGTCCGCTGCTCCACTCTGCCTTCCCATCGGCCGGTTTCGAGCAGGGTTGCCTCGATGGTCTCGCGCCGGTCGGGATATCTCGTTTGCAGGAGATCGTCGGCGAGCCGGCCGATGGCGTCCTCGGCCGGCCAGCCATAGGCCTGTTCAGCGGCCTTGTTCCAGAACGTGATGACACCGCCGCGGTCCCTGACGAAGATCATGTCGTGCGACAGGTTGAGCAGGCGCGCCTGCGCCGCGAGGCGGCTCGTCGCCGCGTAGTTCTGCAGCGCCAGCAGGGTCGCGATTCCAATGGCTGCAAGGCTCACCACCGCGCGAACGGCGGGTGAGGCGATGGCTTCCAGATCGTGCGACAACAGATAGGCGGAGACCGTCAGGAGCGCGCAGCCGGTCGCCGCGACGATGATGTCGTTGCGCCGGTTCGTCCTCGCCGCGAGCAGGATCGCAACGACGTAGAGCACCGCGACCGCGCCCTCGAGCGGCGTCAGCACGTCTACCAGGAAAACCGCGACGGCAAGGACGGCGGACCAGAACCGCAAGCCGGCGCGGCTCATGGATGAACCCGTGGCCCGATCATGAGCAGTCATCGTCGCTGGTGGTCGCTCCCATCATTCCGTCTCCGTTGATGCCGCGATTTGATTGCGCCGACAACATCCGGAAATGTGATTTTCGTGCTCTCTTGGAAGACGTTTCGCGCAGTTCAAATTCGCGCGAGCACGCTTGCGGAGCATTCTTCGGCAAAACAAGGGTTTTGCGTGAAATTGGGGTGCGGCGAGCGCGTCAACTTACCGCAGGGTGAGGTTCATTGGCCGGCGCGGCTCCGTGTCGGCACCGCGAGTGTCGGCGATGTTGCGATCATACCTAGGTATGACTCGGTCAACCCGAGAACTTATCGATGCACCCGCGCGTAGAATGGAGCGTGTGGGCCGTCGGACTAGTCTGTCCCCATGACATTCGGACAAGCCAGCGCGGCTTGCCGGATCGAAAACGGGACAAGGAGGTTCGACGATGTCGCTACAGATGTCACACCCGCAAGGCGCGAAGGATCATGTCGTCGGCTCGATCGACGTCTCGGCGATCGATGACCGGCGGACCGGGCCTGCGGGACGTCCGGATCGCACCGGCGGGAAGGCGATGACGCTCTCTCTCGTTCACCTCGATGTCGCTCTGGCCATCGAGGCGCCGGCGCCGGATGCGCGGAGATCTGCCGGCGACGAACGCGGCTTCAGGGTCTCGGCGAAACGCCTTGCGCGCGTCTCCGTCGAGGCCGATCGGGATGCCGGTGTCGGCGAATTCACGGACCCGGTGATGCGGCGCCTCTCCGATGCGCTCGCGGCAACCGAGGCCACCGATCATGCCCACTCCGCCATCCTTGCAGACGCGTTGCGTCTTGCCATCCTGACCCGCAGGGCCAGCCGGCAGACGGCCGCCGAACGCAGCGCGGTCGATCCGGCCGATGGCGAGCGATGCCGGTCGGTGCGGTCGCTGCAGAAATGGCGCCTCAAGCGCGTGTTGCAATATGTCGACGAGAATCTGAGCGGCAAGGTCACGTTGCAGCATCTCGCCACCGTTGCCGGCCTGAGCCGGATGCACTTTGCCGCGCAGTTCCGGGCGGCCGTCGGAATGCGGCCTCACGAATATCTGCTGAAGCGGCGGATCGAACGCGCTCAGGACCTGCTGAAGCGGGCCGACGTCTCGCTCGTCGACATCGCCTTGACCGTCGGATTCCAGACCCAGGCGCATTTCACCACGGTGTTCAAGCGTTTCGCCGGCGATACGCCGTATCAGTGGAGGAGCGCCTATCTCGCGCAATTCCTGCCGCTGCCGCGTGCCGGAGTGGGACCGTCATGAACAGTGTCGGCATTCAGGCCCTGTTGCTGCAGCTGATCGGCATTCACTCGGCGGTGGCGCACCATGAGGTCATGGGATTGTTCGAGATCGCCCGTGTTCTCGGCAATTCCTATCGCCTCGCAACTTCGGAGCCCGGTTCGGGCGCCCTCTATGGCCGCGTCACCTTCGACTTCTGCAGGACAATCGTCGCGGGGGCTGCGCGCTAGCAAGCGCATTTTCGAACCGGTCAGGATTTGCAGCTGAGAAAAAAAGGAGTAACCGACAATGAAACGATTTATCGTGGTTCTGGCGAGCGTGTTGCTCGCCGCGAGCGCGCTGACAAGCGCGGCAGAGGCGCGAAGCAGAGTCTCCGATGGTGCTCGCCTCAGTCTTGCTGGCGCTCGCTTTGCAAGCAACGGCAGCGGCGTCCGCGCGACGTCAGAATCCGCGGGCCGGCGCTGCTATTTCCCGACGGAGTGGCCGAAACTTCCGCCCTGGCCGCCTTTCTGCAACTAGATCGCTGCTGAATTCGCTGGTGTCCCATTGGCGCTCATTGCTCAGCGCGTGGGGACCCGGCGTTTCCTCAACCCTGATCACAATGACATTGAGGGGTGGATCAGTATACTGCCCGGCGGATTGTCAAGGTGCAGCCGGGCCGGGACCGGGATGAGGAATCAGATGATGGACGATACGATTGGTTTCCCCGACCCGGGCCTCGACCTCTCGGACGGCTTCAAGCCGCACACCTCGCATTGGGGTGTGTTCTCGGCGCGGCAAGGCGCGGCCGGGTTGGAGGTCAGGGCCTATGCGGGGGATCCCGACCCGAACGGCATCATCGACAACTTTCCCGGCGCGTTGCGCCACCAGGCGCGGATCGGCCAGCCGGCGATCCGCCGCGGCTGGCTCGAGCGCGGCCCCGGTCCGGATGATCGGCGCGGCCGCGATGAATTCGTCTCCGTGAGCTGGGAGAAGGCGCTCGATCTCCTCGGCGACGAGTTGGCACGCATCCGCGACACGCGCGGGCCCGGCGCCGTGTTCGGCGGCTCCTATGGCTGGTCGAGCGCGGGGCGCTTCCATCACGCCCAGAGCCAGGTGCATCGCTTCCTCAACATCGCGATGGGCGGCTACGTGCGCTCGGTGAACACCTATTCCTCCGGTGCGTCCTCAGTGCTGCTGCCGCAGATCCTCTGCGGCTACGAGGACATCACCAAGCGCAACGTGACCTGGGAGCAGATCGCGACCGAGACCGACATCGTGCTGGCGTTCGGTGGCATGGCGCTGAAGAACTCCATGGTGGCCGGCGGTTCCATCAGCAAGCATGTCGAGCGCGGCGCGATGGAAGCTGCGCGCCGTCGCGGCTGCGAGTTCATCCTGGTCAGCCCGCTGCGCGACGATCTGCCGGTCGAGGCCGGTGCCGAATGGATGACTTGCGTGCCAGGCACCGACACCGCGCTGATGCTCGGCGTCGTCCACACGCTGGTGAGCGAAGGCCTGCACGATCAGTCTTTCCTCGATCGCTACACCGAAGGATGGCCGGTCTTTCTGCGCTATCTCACCGGTGAGAGCGATGGGCAAGCGAAGCACGCCGAATGGGCGGCCGCGATCTGCGGCGTCGACGCGGAGACGATCCGCACGCTGGCACGTCGGCTTGCCGGCAAGCGTGCGCTCATCACCGTCTCCCATTCGCTCCAGCGCGCCGAACATGGCGAGCAGCCGGTGTGGATGGGCATGGTGCTGGCCGCCGCGCTCGGTCAGATCGGTCTTCCCGGCGGCGGCTATGCCTATTCGCTCGGAGCGATCGGCTATTACGGCCGCCGCGTCAACGACGTCCCGGGGCCGACGCTGGGGCAGGGCCGCAATGGCGTCAGGGACTTCATTCCGGTGGCGCGCATCGCCGACATGCTGCTCAACCCTGGCACCACCTATCGCTACAACGGCGAGACGCGCACCTATCCGGACATCCGCCTCGTCTATTGGGCCGGCGGCAATCCCTTCCATCATCACCAGGACATCAACCGCCTGCGCAAGGCCTTTGCAAAGGTCGACACGCTGGTCGTGCACGAACTCGCCTGGACCGCGACGGCGCGGCACGCCGATATCGTGCTGCCCTCGACGATGACGCTCGAACGCGAGGACATCGGCTACTCCTCCAACGATGCCTTGATGGTCGCCATGCACGAGATCGCCGAGCCGTTCGGTTTGGCGCGCGACGACTACGAGATTTTCGTCGATCTTGCCGAGCGTCTCGGGGCGCGTGAACCCTTCACCGAGGGGCGTACGTCGCGGCAGTGGCTCGAGCATCTGTATGAGCCGACCCGAGCCTCGCTCGAAGCGCGCGGTCTCGAGGCCCCAAGCTTCGAGGAATTCTGGCGGCGCGGCAGCCTCGTCGTGCCGCAGCAGCCCGACGATGGCGGCCGGCTGCGGCGCTTTCGCGAAGATCCGGTCAATCACGCCCTGCCGACGCCGAGCGGCCGCATCGAGATCTTTTCGCAAAAGATCGCGGACCATGGCGATGCGGATTGCCCCGGCCATCCGGTCTGGCTGGAGAAGACCGACATGCCGAAACCGGGCGCGCCGTGCTTCCTGGTCGCCAACCAGCCGGTGACGCGCCTGCACAGCCAGCTCGATTTCGGTGGACATTCGCTTGGCGCCAAACATCGCGGCCGCGAGGTCGCGCGCATGAACCCGCGTGACGCGAATGCACGCGGCATCAAGGATGGCGACATCATCCGCCTGTTCAACGACCGCGGCGCCTGCCTCGCCGCGGTCCACGTCACCGACGGCATCGCGCCCGGCGTCGTCCAGCTTCCGACCGGGGCCTGGTACGATCCCGAAGCCCCCGAGGACGATGCGCCGCTCTGCGTCCACGGCAATCCGAACGTGCTGACCCGCGACATCGGCACCTCGTCCTTCGCGCAAGGCTGCACGGGGCAGCTCACCGCGGTCGAAGTGGAGAAGTTCACGGGCAATCTGCCGCCGATCCGGGCATTCGATCCGGTGTAGGGGCGGTCCGTAGCCGGATGGAGCCAACGGGTCGGCGCGAAGCGCCGCCCGATGAGAGGCTCCGCGTAATCCGGGAGCTTTCGCTCGGCATCGGCACTTTCCCGGATTACGCTTCCGCTCCATCCGGGCGACGCGTCCGCCTGTGTCGCCATCTGTCAATCCCAGCACGCAAAAACATTCCGCTTTACCGAATTTCGGAATTGGCGTATGTGTCGCCCATCCCGGCTCACCCTTGAGGGGCGGTCATGTGTCGTGATGGTCGCAGGGCCGGGCCTGCGGTGGACGCGGCAGCGTCGGGCGCGAGAGGTCAAGGGCAGGGCGGATTGCTCTCCGTGAGCCCGAGACCGCGCGCGGACGAACGGCGCTGTCAGGTTCGTCTCGCCTGTAAGTTTCCAGCTTGGTCGACAGGGCTGGGAAAACTGCGGCGAACAGCGCGCCGTGCGTACGGCAAAACCGTGTGGTCCTGGCCGTCGTTGCTACGGTCAAGCCCTGGCGGATGCGGCAGTCGCGTCAACCGGCGCGGTGCCGGCGACTTTCGCGAAGGTGAGGGAGGCCAGAAGGAACTCGGCTCCCGGGAGAGCACGGCATAAGCCGTCCAACCATCGCGCAGGGAAGGCCGTGTGTTGGGCTTCACCTGTATGCTGCTGTGCGGTTTCTCTGCGCTACATCTCGCGCAGCGGACCGCGGGTGCTAGCTGGCACCCGGCCTTCCCTGCGCCCTCTTGGATCAAGGGGGTGGCGCGACGAAGCAAAGCTCGGGTGAAATGCGCCGCGAGGATGCGAGGGTGTGTCTGCGATTCAAAATGTTAGCCGGAGGAGCGACGCTGTTGCCTCATACTCCGTCATTGCGAGCGCAGCGAAGCAATCCAGAATCCCTCCGCGGAAAGACTCTGGATTGCTTCGCTGCGCTCGCAATGACGGTGTGGAAGGAGCGAGCGGCCCACTCCACTCTCGATCCCACGCCGTTTGTCAATTCGCCGGAATGAGCTACGCGGCAGCGGCGATCCAGTCCCTGTCCGAAGCAGCACGCCGCCGCGGAGGCGCTTCGAGCTCAGGCCGCTCGCCTTTGTTGGCGAGGCGCCAGCGTGCCGGAGGCTGGCCGCTGATGCGCCTGAAGACGGTTGAAAAATGAGCCTGCGTGCTGAATCCCACGGCGAGTGCGATCTCGGTCAAGGGCCGCTCGGTCGTTGCAAGCAGCATCTTCGCGTGCTCGACCCGGTGATTGAGCAGATATTCGCGCGGACGATAGCCGGTCGCAGCACGGAATTGGGCCGCGAAATGCATTCTGGACAAGCCTGCCACATGGGCGAGCTCAGACAGGCTGATGCAGCGCTCGAAATGATCGGCGATATACCGCTCGACACGCCGCAACCGCCACTTCGGCAAGGCGTTGACCCTGGCGCGTGGCGGCTCCAGCCGGGCGAGATGCATCGCAAGGGTCTGGCCGATGCAGTGCGCGAATTCGCGGTCCGCAGCATCGCCGTGCTCGACCAGCGCCTTGACGAGCTCGGCAGCGAGCGGATCGCGCAGCAGAACGAGATCGTCGAGCGTTTCGGTCGTTGGCAATTGCGCCGGGAAATGATCCGCGGAGATCAGGACGTGCACAAAGGCGCAAGGCGACTGGAATTGTGCGGCGAGAGACCTCGACGGCGCGCTGACATAGAGCGTGCCCGCGGGCATGGTGCCGTCGAAAACGATCTGACGATCCCGGGTCAGCTTCGCGCGCGTCGTCGTGAGGGCGATGCCGACGAAATAGCGATCCTCAGGCGTCGTCGCTTCATGCGACGAAGCCTCCCGCGAATCTTCCCATCGCGAGATCATGATGTCCTCAATGGCCGCCTCCGTGCGATCGATCCGGCGCCATCCGCTTTCCCGGACGATTGCCTGCGTCTCGTGGGAGACCTCGAGATCGCATCGGCTGCCGGGAAATTGCATCCAGGCACGCGCGGCCTGCAAATCGGTCAACATCGTTCGTCCTCTCTCGGCTTCGCGGCCGCTTGCGGCGGCCGGCGAACGCACAAGTCCTGCGTTCGCTATGGTCGGAGAATAGGCGCGAGCGCGCCAGGACGCTCGTTAGTGGTGATTAGGAGTTGTTAGTTGTTGTGTGAGCGAGCGGTGCGACAGCTGGCCGCAGGACGGTTGATTCCATGGAAGCTTTTCAATTCATCGCATCAATCGCCGTCGCTACTCGAAGGCGGCGTCGAAGATCTCGACGTCCATCAGCACGGGTTTGGCGATTGCGGTTCCGTCAGGGCGCAGCGTCTGCGTACGCCGAAGCGTCGGCACAACGAGGCCGCCGAAGCTGTCATGAGCCCAGGAGAAATGTGCGACCTTCATCCCGAAGAGGTCGTGATCCATCCGCCGTTGCAGGGCGTTCTCGTCGAAATAGAAGGTCTGCTCTTGCGCGAGCATGATCAGGTGTGCGGGGAATTGCGCCCGCAGCCGCCGCCACGTTTCGCTGTTCTCGCGCCATGGCGTCAGCTCCTCCACCACGACATCGGGATGGGCAAGCAGGAACGGCGTCGTCAGATGATTCCAGATCGCGACGCCGCAGAAGAAGACGAGGTGCAGTTCGTCCGCGAGCGCAGGGAGGCCGGCCTCGGGAAACGCAAGGCTCGGATTGCGCCAGGTCCGCAGGACCTCACCATCTAGGTCCTCGATCGTAATGGCATCCGGTTGAAAGGAGCCCGAATGTTCGCCCCCGGTGATGCCGGTGAAGCGGACCGATTGCGCCCGCGTCGAGCCTTCCGCCGTCACATCCTTGAATTCCCTGGCGTGCCCGGCGCTGGAGACCAGCGTTCCGCCGACCGAAAGATGGAGCGTGAACCGGTCCAGACTGTTCCAGCGGGACATTCCGCCGCTGGCATCGATTACGTCGTCAAGAAGCGCCATGTCCCGCCGTGTCCACCGTGAGGTGCCACCACCATGGCGGGCCGTATGCGGCTTGGCGTGTTAGAATTTGTTAGGAGTTGCGAGCGTGCAGTATCGTCATATCCCGTTGAAGATACTCTCAATTCGGGGCGCCCAGGAGTCCCCTTGCGGCGACCAGATCGCGGCTCAGCAAGCCCTCCTGATACCGCGCGACGAGGGGACCGAGCAGGGCGCGCGCATCGCCGGCCCTGCCGGCCTGCTGCCAGATGCGGCCGAGGCTGATCGCTCCGCGGAGCTCCCAGCCGAGTGCGCCTTGCCGCCGCGACAGATCGAGCGATTTGAGGAGATGGCGCTCGGCCTCCGCCGCGTTGCCCGACCGGGCGAGGATGTCGCCCTTGACCCTGAGCATCTCCGGCATGTCGAAGGATTCGCCGTGATCGGGGACCTCGGCGATGGCCTCGTTGATCGTCTGCAAGGCCTCGTCGGGCTGGTTCTGGGCGGCAAGACCCTCCGCGAGCGCCGTTGCAAACACCGTCGTCATGATCCGGTGCCGCGTTGCGTACAGCGTGGCCTGGCTGCGGCGCAGGTGCTCGATGCCGCCGGCGACGTCACCGCGGCGCAGCAGCAGCTCGCCCTTCTGGCCGATGCCGACCGCATGATAGGGGCCGAGGAAGTGCCGCGCCGAATGATCGATCAGCCGGTCGATCAGGATTTCGGCATCGGCCCAGTCGCCGACCCAGAGGAAGACGTAGATCGTCCAGATCAGGGAAATACCGAGCGTGAGCGGCTGCTCGAGCAGCTCGGCCTCGCGAACGGTGTATCTGGCCGCCTCGATCGCACGGTCGGGCCGGCCGGTGAGCCAGAGCCCGCGCGCCAGCGCCACCAGCGCGACGATGCGGTCGTCATAACCGAGATGCCCGATGTTCAGCCGCTGCGAGGCCGGATTATGCACCATCGCGCTCTGGCAGAACTGCACCGCTTTATCCTGGTTGCCGATCAGATGATGCGCGACGCCCAGCATCCATTCGACGTTCAGCGTGCTGGCCGGATCGTTCAGCTTCCGCGCAACGCTCTCGCCTTGCTCGCCGGTCCCGAGCGCGCCGTGAAAATCTCCGATCCGCGTCAGGTAGATGTGCAATCCGCGCAGCAGCCAGAGCTGCCAGTGCAGATCCTCCAGCTCCCGTGCAAGCTCGAGGCTGCGCGTGAATGCCGAACGGACCGCTTCGGTATTGCCCTGCGTGAACATCACGGAGACGCCGAGCGCGGCCTGCAACGTCATCTCGTGACGGGCGTCCATCGCGTCGGCATCGGGAGATGCCAGCGCCTGCTGCGTCCAGCGGTGGCATTCGGTCAGCAAGGTCAGCTCGAGGAAGAACTGGGTTGCCGAGGCCGCCAGCTCCACGCCGATTGTCCGGTCGCCGCGGTCCGAAAAGCTCCAGTTCAAGGCGGCCCGGACATTGGGCAGGTGGTCGGCATAGGGAAGGAAGCCGCCCGCGCTCTGCATGCCCGTGGACTTGACGGCAATGTCGCGCAGGAAATCGCGGAAATATTCGGCGTGGGCGCGCGCGACGCGGTCAGCTTCGCCGTTCTCGACGAGCTTGTCGCCGACGAAGGCGCGGGTGGTGTCGAGCAGACGATAGCGCAGCCGCCGCTCCGCGGGCGAGGTCGCGATCAGGGATTTGGAGAGCAGATTCGAGATCGCCTCGATCGCCTCGGGCTCACGGATGCCCTGGCAGGATGCGACTGCGATCGCGGCTTCCAGGGTGAACGGCCCGACGAACACCGACAACCCGCGCAGCGCCGCGCTTTCGGCTGCCGGCAGCAGGTCGTAGCTCCAGGCGAGCGCTGCGCTCAGGGTCTGGTGCCGCGGAATCGCGGTGCGCCGTCCGCGCCACAGCAGCGAGAAGCGGTTGTCGAGCAGCGAGGCGGTCCCGGCGATGCCATAGGCGTTCACGCGTCCGGCCGCGAGCTCGATCGCGAGCGCGATGCCGTCCAGCCGCCGGCAGATCTCCGCGACGAGCGGCGCATCCTCCTCGCTCAGTTCGAACTCGCTCAGGCTCTCGGCAATGCGTTCGACGAAGAGCTGGCTGGCGGGATAGGCCAGGATATCGGCGATGCCGAGCCCGTCGCGCTGCGGCGGGCAATCCAGCGGAAACAACCGGTGCACGCGCTCGGCTTCGGTGCGGAAGGATTCGCGGCTGGTGGCGAGAATGTGCAGTCCGGGCGCTTCCTGGACGATGCGCTCGGCCAGCGGCGCGAGCTCGTCGAGGATGTGTTCGCAACTGTCAAAGACGAGCAGCGTTCGCCGGCTGCGCAGGAACGTCAGCAGGCCCGGAATCGGGTCCTCGGAGTTGACGGTCAGGCCGAGCGTGGCCGCAATCGCCCCGGGAACGAGCCTTGTATCCGTCAGCGCGCCGAAATCGACGAAGCTCACCTGCCCGTCGAACGCCGCGAGCTCGCCATGCGCCACGGCAAGCGCGACCGAAGTCTTGCCGATCCCGCCGGGGCCGACGATGGTCACGAAGCGATGCAGGGCAAGCTCGGCGGAAATCCTCTCGACCGCATCGTCTCGACCGATCATCTTCGCGAGCGGCGGGGGGAGTGCGCGGGGCGACGAGACGGCCGGGCTGATGCGGCTTTCCGAAGATGCCGGGCGAAGCAGCGGGGCCGCGAAGCAATAGCCGCGACCCGGTACGTTGACGACGTAGCGGGAGCCTTCGCCGACATCTCCCAGGGCCTTGCGCAGAGTCGTGATGTGGAAGCGCAGGCTGCCTTCGTCGACAGTCACGTCGGCCCAGACGCGCTTGATCAACTCCCGCTTGTCCACGACCTCGCCGGCGCGCTCGGCGAGAAAAATGAGGATGTCGAGCGCGCGGCCGCCAAGGGGAAGCGGGACGCCGTCCTTCTGGAGCAGGCGCGACTTGGCAAACAACCGGAATGGTCCGAAGGAGATGGCCGAATCTTGGTCGTTAGTGTCCGCCACGCGTCGATGATTCCAGTGGAAGGGGCTGCCGTCTGCGCTGTGATCTATCAGAACGAGGTCGTGAGTAAACTGGCCGAAAGTGGCGAAATCGCGCGGCAATTGGCCGATCGCACGGGCACGATTCGTCGCAAATCTTGCTTAAACGCGAGCAGTCTGCGGCGCGATCGGAACGACTCGTCAGTGGGGCTGACCGTCGCGATGAGCACGGGCTTGCGAAGGTGTGATGCCGCCGATCATAACAGAATCTTGCAACGTCTAACGCGCAAAACGCGGCCGGTGGATGCACTATGCGCGCCGCATGACAATCGTCTCCGCTCACAACGGCTCACGAAGACGAGCGGGCTCGCCCCGAACCCGCGTCTCAGACCAGGGAGGTCGACATGGCTACTATCGAAATCGAGCGCGCGGCCGCGGCCAAGCCTTCGAAAATGCGTAACATCGATCTGAAGCTCGAGATCGTCGTCATTCCCGTGTCCGATGTCGACCGCGCCAAGGCGTTCTATGCGCGCCTCGGCTGGCGGCTGGACGCTGATTTTGCCGCCGGTGATGATTGGCGCGTGATCCAGTTCACGCCGCCCGGCTCGGCCTGCTCGGTGATCTTCGGCAGGAACGTGACCGCGGCAGCGCCCGGTTCGGCGCGCGGCCTGTACCTGATCGTCTCCGATCTGGAGGCGGCGCGACAGGATCTGCTCGATCGCGACATCGAGGTCAGTGAACCCTTCCATGGTGCCGGCGATGTTCACGCCGGGTCGGACGAGCCATACCTGTTCGGCAGTGTTCGGGTCAGCGGCGCTGACCCGAAGCGCGGCAGCTACAGCTCATTTGCCGCGTTCAGCGATCCCGACGGCAACGGCTGGCTGTTCCAGGAGGTCACGACACGATTGCCCGGACGCATCGCGGCCGACGGCACGACGTTCGCATCGCAGGTCGAACTGGCTGCGGCGTTGCGCCGCGCCGCGGTGGCGCATGGTGAGCACGAGAAGCGGATCGGCGCGCACGACGAGAGTTGGGTCGACTGGTACGCCGACTACATTGTTCGTGAGCAGGCCGGTCAGCCGCTGCCATCCTGAGGTCGTCAGCACGGATATTATGATTGATGCAAGCGATTGACGGAACCGCTTCGGCGCGCGACCGGTTGGAAATCATCAGTAGGGCGCCAGGCTGAACGATCCGCAAGTAAAGCAGGAGAAATGAGATGATCCGCAAGGCGAAGGCAGTATGGAAGGGCACTGGCCGCGATGGCAGCGGCCATTTGTCGAGCGAATCCGGCGTGCTCGACGAGACGGCCTATTCGTTCAAGACCCGCTTCGAGAACGAGAAGGGGACCAATCCCGAAGAGTTGATCGCGGCGGCCCATGCCGGCTGCTTCACCATGGCGCTGGCCTTCGGCCTTCAGCTCGCCGGCTTCACGCCGGACGAGCTTTCGACGGAAGCCGCCGTCACGCTCGAGCCCGAAGGCAAGGGCTTCAAGATCAGCACGTCTGCGCTGACCTTGCGCGCGAAGGTGCCGAAGCTAGACGAGGCCGGCTTCGCCCGCATCGCCGGCGAGGCCGAGAAGAACTGCCCGGTGTCGAAGGTGCTCAACGCCGCGATTACGCTTGACGCCAAGCTGGTCTAATTGCGAGCTTTGAGTTGCCCATCTCACGCCCGCCGGTCGAGATCATCTCGGCCGGCGGGCAGAGGACGACAGAGCGATCAACCGGGAGCGGACATATGACGACGGAGCGCGCAGTTTTGGCCGGAGGCTGCTTCTGGGGCATGCAGGATCTCATCCGCGGGCAGCCAGGTGTGATCTCGACCCGCGTCGGCTACACCGGCGGCAAGGTGAAGAACGCCACCTATCGCAACCACGAAGGTCACGCCGAGGCGATCGAGATCATCTTCGATCCCGCGAAGACGAGCTTCCGGACCATGCTGGAGTTCTTCTTCCAGATCCATGATCCGACAACGCTCAACCGTCAGGGCAATGATCTGGGCACGAGCTACCGCTCGGCGATCTTCTACACCAGCGACGAGCAGAATCGGATTGCCGAAGACACCATCGCCGATGTCGAGGCGTCGGGTCTATGGCCCGGCGCGGTGGTGACCGAGGTCGCG
The DNA here is from genome assembly GCF_009759665.1 of Bradyrhizobium cajani. GTDB lineage: Bacteria > Pseudomonadota > Alphaproteobacteria > Rhizobiales > Xanthobacteraceae > Bradyrhizobium > Bradyrhizobium cajani. The sequence goes on along the minus strand of NZ_WQNE01000001.1, from coordinate 343,891 downwards.
CCCGCCGGCGAATTCTGGGAAGCCGAGCCGGAGCATCAGGATTATCTCGAGCGTTACCCGGACGGCTACACCTGTCATTTCATCCGACCCGACTGGAAGTTGCCGCGGCGGACGGTTGGGGTGGGAGGCTGAACGCCTCGTAGCGGCCGGTCAGGTTCGCAATTGCGCGATCAGCTCGCGGGCGATGCGCATGTCGGCGATGTCGGAGCCCTCGGCGAACGTCCCGCTTACCTTGTCGAGAACCGCTCGAGCTTCTGCATTCCGCCCAGCTCCGATCACGGACCGGGCGAGGCTGGTTGCGCATCGCAACTCCCAGAAGCGGGCGCCCTGCTGGGCGGCAATGTCCATGGCCTCGCGAAAGCGCGCGTCGGCGTCCAATGAGTGTCGTGGGCTCTTGAGCATCAACTCGCCCTTGATGCGGATCAGCTCCGGGAGATACCAGTGCTCCTGGCGATCGTTGCAGCGCGCCAGTATGTCCTCGATCATGTCCAGGCCGCGATCGGCCTGATCGGCCTCGCCAAAACATGCGGCAAGTTCGCCGAGGAGAGGCAGAAACCGCGGCAGGAAGCGCGCGTCGCCGGCGCGGTTGAGCTCCTCGCGCAGCAGCGGCAGGCCCGTCGCGACGTCGCCGCGCTTCGCAGTGACCGCCGCGTTGAAGGCGCGTGCCCACAGGCCCCACAGCCGGATGGCATGGCGCTCGGTGTGCTCGAGCAGTTCGGTCCCGTGGCGTTCTGCGGCATCCAGATCGCCGGCCCAGAAGGCGATCGGGCAGGCGGCCTGTCCCAGCACGCTACAGAAGGTCAGCGCGTGGCCGTTGGCGCGGCCCTCCTCGATGTTTCTGGCGGCAAGCGCCCGGGCCTGATCGGCGAGGCCTTGCAGCCACAGGATGCGCGCCCGGAAATACTGCGTCGATATCCGGAGGTCGAGCGGGAAGATCTTCGGCTTCGCCGCCAGCACGTGCAGCGATGCGCCCACCCGGTCGATGCGCAGCCGTGCGTCGTTCTGGTCGCCGAGATAGTGCAGCGCGACGGCCATCAGCCGATCGCCCAGCATGAGGTCGGTCTTGTCGGGCGAGTTCGCCGCCGCGTCCGCAAAACGATCGGCGAGAGCGCGGGCCTTGCCGAACTGTCCGTTGTTGAACTGGTCGATGCACAGGCCCCACAGCGCGCGCAGCCGGAAATCCTTGTCGTCGAGCTTCTCAGCCAGCTCGAGAGTCGTCTCGAGGATCGGGCGCGCCTCGCGCGCGCGGCCCTCACCATACATCAGCGACCAGCCAAGTGCGGACAGGAGCTGCATGCGGATGCGGTCGTCGGCGCCGGTGTCGCCGAGCGCCGCCAGTGCCATCCTGCTGCGTTCGCGGCATTCGGCGAACAATGAAAGACGCACCCACAGCGTGACTGCGGCCGCCGTCAGTGCGATCCCGAGCGCAGCGTCGCCATCGGGCGCGAAGGCCCAGTCCAGCGCCGCACGTACATTGTCCAGCTCCGCGCCGTAGACGCTCAGCCATTCGGGCAGCGGAGTTGATGTGTCGGCCTCCGCGCGCTCGAAGAAATCGCGAAAATGCGCCGCGTGGCGCCGCGCGAACTGCCTGGTTTCACCCAGCTCGTTCAGCTTCCCGAGCGCGTAGGTGCGCGTGGTGTCGAGCAGGCGATAGCGCAGCGTCCGCGAGCCGGACGGCGAGATCAGCGATTTGGTGACCAGGCTGTCGATCGCCTCCAGCGTCTCCGATACGCTGAGACCGTCGCCGGATGCGACCGCGGCAGCGGCCTCCGGCGCAAAGGGCCCGACGAAGACCGACAGCCTGCGCAAGGTCGCGCTCTCCGCCGCAGGCAGGAGATCGTAGCTCCAGTCCAGAGCCGCAGCGAGCGTCTGGTGTCGCGGCACGGCGGTGCGCCGTCCCCGCCATTGCAGCGAGAAGCGGCTGTCGAGCAGGGATGCGGTGCCTGCGATGCCATAGGCATTGACGCGCCCCGCCGCGAGCTCGATCGCGAGCGCAATGCCGTCGAGGCGCCGGCACATGCTTGCGACAAGCGGCGCCTCTTCCGCACTGAGCTGGAACGGACCCGAGCTCTGGGCAATGCGTTCGACGAAGAGTTGAGCCGCGGGGTAGGCGAGGACGTCCGCCACGTTCAGGCCGTCGCGTTCGGGCGGACAGTCCAGCGGGAAGAGCCTGAAGATCCGCTCGCCTTCGCTGCGGAACGACTCGCGGCTGGTTGCGAGAACGCGAAGCTGCGGTGCTTCGCGAACGATGCGCTCGACGAGCGGTGCCAGCGTATCCAGCACATGTTCGCAACTGTCGAAGATCAGGAGGGCCGGGCTTGCCTTCAGGAAGGTCAGCAGCGCCGGGCTCGGATCCTCCGCGCTGACGGTCAATCCGAGCGCGGAGGCAATGGTCGTTGCAACATGGCCGGGGTCTCTCAGCGGACCAAAGTCGACGAAGAAAACGCGTCCGCCGAAATCCGCCGATCGGCGGTGCCCGACGGCGATGGCGACGGCGGTCTTGCCGATGCCGCCCGGGCCGACCACGGTCATGAAGCGATAGAGCGAAAGCCCGTTCGAGATCTTCTCGATGACTTCCTCTCGCCCGACCATCTTCGCAAGCTGAGCGGGCAGGGAACGCGGAGGAGCGATGTCGACCGAGACGGGCGGGGTCGCCTGGGCGAGAGACGCGACGAAGCAATAGCCGCGGCCGGGCACATTGACGACGTAACGAGCCGACTTGCCGGTATCGCCGAGTGCCTTGCGCAATGATGCGACGTGGAAGCGCAGACTGCCCTCGTCGACATTGACGTTGGCCCAGATGCGCTTGACCAGCTCCCTCTTGTCGATGACCTCACCGGGGCGCTCGGCCAGGAAGATGAGAATATCGAGCGCGCGGCCGCCGACATGAAGCGGCGTGCCCTCCTTCTCCAAGAGCCGGGACTTTGGAAACAGTCGAAATGGCCCAAATGAAATGGCCGAGTCTTCGCTACGATCTGGCACGCGCCATTGCCCCCTCGACGGGAGTCAAAAGGTATTGGCTTCTCGTCTATCAGAACGAGGCGTACAGTAAACTGGCCGAAAGCAATGGGTGGGGCTGACAGCCCTGCGCGGATCGCTGAGGTCCGCCAGCTTGCCGAAATAATGCTGGAAAAGGAATGGCTTAGGCCGGTGGGCCGGACTCACGACGGTCTGGCTCTGGCCGACATGGGCCCATTGACGGCGGCGGCGGATTGCTGCGATTGAACGCTCTGACCGGCCGGTCCCGCCTCGGCCGTGATTGCCGACTTCCGGAATTCGAACATGCCTTTCCTCTCGCGGCGACAGTTCGTCCATGCGCTGTCCGGCGCGGCGGCGTTCGCCGCAATGTCGCGCAGCGGACGAGCCGCCGACTATCCATCGCGTCCCATACGATTGGTGATCCCGTACGGAGCCGGCGGCTCGGGAGACCAGATCGGGCGCCCCTGGGTCGACAAGATGTCCTCGCTGCTCGGGCCGACCTTCGTCGAATATATCGGTGGTGCCGGCGGCGCGATCGGCACCGCGATGGTCGTGCGCGAAGAGCCTGACGGCCACTCGCTGCTGCTCGGCAACGGCAGCACGCAGGTCATCATCCCGCTGACGTCGTCAAATCCCGGTTATTCGGTCGGCGATTTCCGCGCCATCTATCGCCTGATCAACAGTGCGCTGGTGTTCGCCATCCATCCATCGGTGCCTGCCGCAAATCTGCGCGAGCTGATCGCCTATGCGAAGGACAATCCGGGAAAGCTGTCCTACGGGACTCCTGGGGTTGCCACCGGAAATCATCTGGTCGGAGAAGCGTTCAAGCAGCAGGCGGGCGCGCCGGATATCGTCCACGTTCCGTATCGGGGCATCGCGCAGGCGACCAACGACCTCGTCAGCGATCAGATATCGCTCGTCATTGCCGTCATGTCGGTCCAATTGCAGCAATTGAGTCGCGCCGGCAAAATCCGGCTGCTTGCGGTCACCACTGAAAAGCGGCTCAGCGGCGCGCCGGAAATCCCGACGGCCATCGAATCCGGCATGCCGGATCTGAGATATGAGGGATGGTTCGGCCTGTTCGCGCCGAGGCCAACCGATGATGCGATCATCGATCGGATCGCCCAGGCGACGCGCCTGGCCATGGCCGATCCAGCGCTTCAGGCGAGCTATCGCGCTCAAGGCATGGAGCCGGACGGCGATTCGAGCCCCGACAAATTCCAGCGCATCGTCGAGGCGACATCGGCAAGCCTGGCGCCCGTGATCAAATCGATCGGATTGAGCAATCTGTGAGACTGCTCACGCACCGACGCGCGATACCTGGCGCCGATCGGTCGTGACGATGCGCGCCGACAGTGTGACGAGACCCATCAGCGCGGCCAGGAGCCAGAACGCTGCCGGGAGCCCGCTGCCACGGGCGACGAAACCGACGCCGGCGGGGCCGACGAGGATGCCGGCATAGCCGGCAGTGGTGATGGCCGCGACTGCGAGCCCGGTGGGCATCGCGGTCTGCTTGGCCGCCCTGCGGAACAGCACCGGCACGAGATTCGATGCGCCGAGGCCGATCAGCAGGAAGCCGGCGATTGCGACCGCCGCAACGGGAGCGGTGAGCAGGACCACGAAGCCTGCGATGGCGATGAGGCTTCCCCACAACAGCGTCGTGCGGTCGCCGATACGCGCGACGATGGCGTCGCCACCGAGTCGCCCGATCGTCATCGCGATCGAGAACACGATATAGCCAGTCCCGCCTTGTGCCTCGGAGACGAGGCCCGCGCCGATGACGAGCAGCGCCCCCCAGTCGAGCATCGCGCCTTCGACGAGGAAGGTGATCGCGCCGAGCAGCGCGAGCAGAAGCACCGATCCGTGCGGCAGCACGAATAGCGGCCCTTCCTGCACCTGCGCCGAACGAAGCAGGCGCGGCCAGGCCGCCAGCATCGCGATCAGCATCAGGGCGGAGCAGATTAGCGTGCAGGTGAGCGCGCCGAGCTGCAGCGAGAGCAGCGCCGTCATCAGCGCGGACCCGGCGAAGCCGCCGATGCTGAACAGCGCGTGGAAGCCGGACATCAGCGGCCGTCTTGCGGCGCGCTCCACCTCCACCGCATGGATGTTCATGGCGACGTCGATGGAGCCGAGCGCGGCGCCGAATGCGAAGAGCGCCAACGCCAGCGATGCGGGTGAGCTTGCGACGGCCAGCGAGGGCAGGACCAGGGCAAGACCGAGACCGCCCGCGATGATGATCGGCCTGCTGCCGTAGCGCGCGCTGAGGACGCCGGTCAGCAGCATGGCGAGGACCGAGCCGATGCCGAGGCTGAGCAGGAGCAGCCCGAGGATGCCGTCGTCGACGGCGAGGCGCGTCTTCGCGAACGGCACCAGCGGCGCCCAGCACGCGATGCCGAAGCCGGCGACGAGGAAGGCGAGCCGGGTCGCAAGGCGTGTCGCCGGCCGGTCGGCGGAAAGCATGGGAACTCCAAAGGAAGGACGAGAGGCGGGCGGCAGCGAAAATGGCTGAGCTGCCGTGCGAACGGGAGCGAACGCGTCGGCGCGCGCAAGTCATCGATGACTGTCCCGCTATATAGATGCCTTTGCGGCGAAGACAAAATGCGCCGGGCGCGTGGCTGATGGACGTAGCCGCAGGTCGATGGAACCATGCTGAGCGGGAAGGAACGTTACCGCCATCTGCACTGAAGCTGCCGACGCGCTAAATCAAACTCAATCCTTGGAAACAGTACAGCAATCTCAAAGCCACACCGCGGCCACAGCCGTCTCGTTTCAGAGCAGGCGACGTCTGTTGAGGTGTGGAATGTCGATTTTGCGGGCCTGGCTGGTCGCTGCGGCGGTGAGTGGCGTGTCGATTGCAAGTTCAGTTCCGCTTGCGCTGTTGCCGCAGCCGGCGGCCGCGCAAGCGACGGAGACCATCGTTGTCGAAGGCAATCGGCGCGTCGAAGCCGAGACGGTCCGCTCCTACTTCAAACCTGGCCCCGGCGGTCGTCTCGATCAGCCCGCCATCGACGACGGTCTCAAGGCGCTGATCGGAACCGGTCTGTTTCAGGACGTGAAGATCAGCCAGGCGGGCGGCCGCATTCTGGTGTCGGTGGTGGAGAATGCCGTGATCGGCCGCATCGCCTTCGAGGGCAACAAGAAGATCAAGGACGAGCAGCTCACCGCCGAAATCCAGTCCAAGCCGCGCGGGACCTTCTCGCGGGCGACGGTACAGTCCGATACGCTGCGCATCGCCGAGATCTATCGCCGGTCCGGCCGCTACGATGTGCGGGTCACGCCCGAGGTTATCGAGCAACCGAACAATCGTGTCGATCTGATCTTCACGATCGTGGAGGGCGCCAAGACCGGCGTCAAATCGGTCGAGTTCGTCGGCAACAGCGCCTTCTCGGCGGCGCGTCTGCGCGACGTGATCAAGACGCACGCGAGCAACCTGCTCAGCTTCCTCGGCAACAACGACATCTACGACCCCGATCGCGTCGAGGCCGACCGCGACCTGATCCGCCGCTTCTACCTGAAGAACGGCTTTGCCGACGTCCAGGTCGTGGCCGCGCTCGCCGAATACGATCCAGAGAAGAAGGGTTTTCTCGTCACCTTCAAGATTGAGGAAGGCCAGCAGTATCGGGTTGGATCGGTGAACTTCCACTCCAGCATTCCCGGTTTCGACACGGGTTCGCTGCGCGGCTATTCGCGCGTCAATGTCGGCTCGCTCTACAACGTCGAATCGGTCGAGAAGTCGGTCGAGGAGATGCAGATCGAGGCCTCGCGCCGCGGCTATGCCTTCGCCGTGGTCCGTCCCGGCGGCGACCGCAACTTCGAGGCGCACACCGTCTCGGTCGTGTTCAACATCGACGAGGGTCCGCGCACCTATATCGAGCGCATCAACGTCCGCGGCAACAGCCGCACGCGTGACTACGTGATCCGGCGCGAGTTCGACATCTCGGAAGGCGATGCCTACAACCGCGCGCTGGTCGACCGGGCCGAGCGGCGCCTGAAGAACCTCGACTACTTCAAGAGCGTGAAGATCACGACGGAGCCGGGCTCCTCGAGCGACCGCGTCATCCTGATCGTCGATCTCGAAGAGAAATCGACCGGCGACTTCTCGGTCTCGGGCGGCTACTCCACGACCGACGGCGCGCTGGCCGAAGTCTCGATCTCCGAGCGCAATCTGCTTGGCCGCGGCCTCTACGGCAAGGCATCCGTCAGTTACGGCCAGTATTCGCGCGGCATATCGCTGTCCTTCGTCGAGCCTTATCTGCTCGATTACCGGCTGGCGCTCGGCATGGACGTGTCCTGGCGTCAGCAACTGTCGAACAGCTACACCAGCTACGGCGTGACGACGCTGGGCTTCTCACCACGCCTGGGCCTTGCGCTGCGCGAGGATCTATCGCTCCAGCTCCGCTACTCGCTCTATCAGCAGAGCATCACGCTCGCCAGCGCATACAACAATTGCAACAACAACGCGTCCAACACGTCGCTCGCCTACAACCCAACTCCCGCTTACATCAGGAGCGTTCTTGGCGGCGTGGATCCGACCAACTCCACCGATTCGGGCGTCTATGGATACGGCTGCTATGGCGACGGCGAATCGAGCCTGCCGGTCCGCAAGGAGCTCGCGAACGGTCGGACCTGGACGTCGGCCCTCGGCTATACGCTGACCTACAACACGCTCGACAACACCAAGAACCCGACCGACGGCCTGTTGGTCGACTTCAAGCAAGACTTCGCCGGCGTAGGGGGCGACGTGACCTATCTGAAGACCGCCGTGGACACCAAATATTACACCCCGCTGGTGTCCGAGATCGTCAGCGTGATCCATCTCCAAGGCGGTATCCTCAACAAGATCGGCGACCAGGACCTGCGCATGCTGGATCATTTCCAGATGGGTCCGAACCTCGTGCGCGGCTTTGCCTCCAACGGCATTGGTCCGCGCGACATCACCTATGCGGGCTTCGGCGCCAGCGGCGATGCGCTGGGCGGCACGAAATACTGGGGCGCATCCATGGAATTGCAGATGCCGTTCTGGTTTCTGCCCAAGGAAGTTGGCCTGAAGGGCGCGGTCTACGCCGATGCTGGTTCGCTCTGGGGCTACCAGGGACCGACCTCCTGGTCGGCCACGGGCGAGGTCAACACGGCGGCCTGTCCGACCTGCGGATTGCAATACGACGACGGCAACGTGGTGCGCTCGTCGGTCGGTATCGGCCTGATCTGGGCCTCGCCGTTCGGGCCGCTGCGCTTCGACTATGCCGTGCCGCTCAGCAAGGGCAAATATGACGTCGTCCAGGAGTTCAGGTTCGGCGGCGGCACTTCGTTCTAGCGGGACGTCGCGCGTCGAAGGAGGGGCGGCGCCATTTCGTCGTGCGTTTGTGAAAATGCGTGATGAGGTGCCGGATCAGGCGGAGCGTGTCGCGTTGGCAGATCAGACCAAATCACATTGAAGTTGCTACGAAATCGCTCTGCTGCGCTGGCGCGGACGAGTCGCAGTGATGACGGCCTGACGGGTCTGCGAGCGTGGACAGCCACTTGCAGATGTCCGATAATGCGCACGGAAATTGCAGGACACTGTGGCCTGCACGCGGACTTCCACAGAAGGGCAAATCGCGATGACACAGGCAGGCGCCTACGGACTGAGGCTCGGGCAATTCCTGCGTTTGGACGAGGCGCCACCTTCGCTGATCACGCGCTCGCTGCGCAGCACCGAGCTCGCAGTCACCGAAACCCGGAATGACCGTCCGGTGCCTGGCTTGTCCGGGTCGCTTACGGCCGAAGACGCCTTTCTCGTCAGCCTGAAGCTTCACGATTACCCGGACTGTGAGCTCTGGGAGCGTGGCAAATGCATCATGAAAGCGGACGTCCACGCCGGCACGACTTATCTCTATGACCTCAAGCGCGACCCGCGCTATGTGATCGACAAGCCGTTCCACTCCCTGTTCTTCTACATTCCGCGTTCGGCGCTCGACAGCATCTCCGAGCAGTGCAATGCGCCCCGGATCGACGAGCTCGACTGTCAGATTGGGGTCGGTCATGACGATGGAATCATCCGTCACATCGGCGCGTCGCTGCAGGAAGGCCTGCGCAGGCCGGACGAGGCCAACCAGCTTTTCATAGACCACATGATGCTCGGGCTGACCGCCCATGTCGCCCAGACCTACGGCGGGCTTCAGCGCGCGTCGGCGCCGGTGCGCGGCGGTCTCGCGCCGTGGCAGGCCAAGCGCGCCTGCGAGAGGCTCGAGTCGGATCTCGGCGGAAAGCTCTCGTTGCAGAAGATCGCGACCGAGCTCGATCTCTCGGTCAGTCATTTTTCGCGTGCGTTTCGAATCTCCGTCGGCCTGCCGCCGCACCAATGGCTGCTTCATCAACGCGTGAAGGCCGCCAAGCAGTTGATGAGCGTCCGCGACCTGCCGCTGTCGGAGATCGCGATGTCGGCCGGGTTCGCCAACCAGAGTCACTTCACGCGGGTGTTTTCCTCGATTGTCGGTGTCAGCCCGGCAGTGTGGCGCCGCGAGGCGCTTGGCTCCGCGCACGGCAAGACCTGACGGCAGTATCGGGCGCCTGTCCTCAGCGGCGTTTCGCGTATGAGATGGTGTAGGCAGCACGCCGCGCCGCAAAGATCTCGTCCGGCGGGTGAGCGATGCCGTCGGCGAGATTGGCGGGATCGAAAATGGACGCGTCGCAGGCCTGGTCCGGTTCGAATCCCGTGATCACGATCGTGCCCAGGCGTACCTCTTCACGATCATCTTCGTCCGGCCAGCGCGCGGTCACGTCCATGGTGGGGTCGCCAGGGCGATCGAGCAGTGCCATCACGCTGAAGCGGGCCTCACCGGCAGCGATCCGCCTGCCAAGATCGTCGTGCAGGAAGTCGGCCGGCTTGGTCCTGGCCTCGTCCTCGGTCAGCGTGATGTCACCGCCGGCCGGGACGATCTTGAACTTGATGAAGCGCGTCTCGTTGCTGGCATTGGTCGCAGGAAAGGAATGCACGCCCCAATAGGTGGTGCCGGCAAGACTTCCCGGCAGTGGACGCGCTGCGATGTAGTTCGCCTGATTGAGCGTTTCGGGATTGGCCGCCGAGAACGCCTTGACCTTCGCCGTGTCCGGTTTGCCATCCGCTCCCGGCATGCGCGCATCGAGGAAGGCCAGCATCTGGTCGAGCGTTCTCGCAAAATGCAGGGGAGCGCTTTCCGCGAGGATGTCGGATCGATGATCGTCATCCCCGAGCCTGAAGCTGAAGCCGCGCAGCACGAGGCTGTTGGTATCGGCCACGTGGGGGTTGCCGCCACCCACGGAGAATCGCGCCAGCACCCGCGATGGTCTTGTGAAGCTCTGCGATCTCGTGATCTCCCTCGCGCGATCTGACGGGGTGTAGGTGCCGCGAACGCACCAGCCCTTTGCAAAGCTCGCGCGCACTTTCGGCGGATTGCCGGCAACCGCCTTCAGAGCGTCGACGATGGAGGCGGGCGTTGCTGGGGAGAACCTGGACATGGTGGGCCTTCGCGCGTGGGGCGCGCGAGATTAGGCCTCGTGCGAAACCAGTGTCTTTCCCAAAGCGGTCGGGCTTTGCACGATCCTGCTAGGGGATCGGGCATGATGGAGCGAATGCTGTTCGTTGTCGTCCCGTCAGCCGGTCAGCGGATGCGGGACACAGCGCCAACTCAGCCGCTGAGGATTCGCCGGCAGGCGTCGACGAAGACCTCTGCGCCGGTGACGATGTCGGCATCGGCGGTGTCCTCGGTCCAATGATGGCTGATGCCGCCAATCGACGGCACGAACAGCATGCCCGCGGGCATGATCGTTGCCAGCATCTGCGCATCGTGGCCGGCACCGCTTGGCATACGGACTGATCGTCCGCCGGCCAAGGCCCTGCTCGCGGCTTCGATCGCATCCTGAAAACTGGGGTTCATCATCGCGGGCGCGCCGGTCCGCAGCTTCGTAACGGCCACTGTGCAGGGACCGTTCGCACTGAACTCATCCGCCATCGTGCGCAGCACCGCCTCCAGCCGCGCGATCACGGCGGGATCGTCGTCGCGGATCTGGAACAGCATTTCGGCGCCGCCAGGAATGATGCTCGGCGCACCCGGATCGAGCGCGATGCGGCCGGTGGTCCAGACCGTGCGCGGCCCGCACGCGGCCGGAAAGCGTTCGTCGATGGCGACGCAGAATTTCGCCAGCGCCAGGCCCGCGTCCTTCCGCACAGCCATGCGGGTGGTGCCGGCGTGGTTCTGCTCACCCGTGAAGTTGATGCGGTACTGCCAGATGCCGACGATGGACGTCACGACGCCGATCGCAAGACCGCCGCTTTCGAGCGCATCGCCCTGCTCGATGTGCGCCTCGAGATAACCGACGTGCCGTCCCGGCTCGGCGGCGACGCGCGGGCGTCCGGCGAGGCCCATGTCGGCGAGTGCCTCGCGCATGGTGCGGCCGCTGGTGCGGTCGCGCGTGGCATCGATGTCGGCTTCGGTCACCTGTCCGACATAGGAGCGGGAGCCGAGAAAGTGCCCGAAATGTCCTTCCTCGTCGCACCAGGCCGCGACTTCGACGGCGCCTTTGAGCGCGGGATCGGCGTTGAGGACGCGCGCCGCTTCCAGCGCATAGACGACGCCGAGCGGGCCGTCGAGCCAGCCGGCGTAGTTCTGACTTTCGAGATGCGAGCCCGCCAGGAGCTTCGGTCCGGACTTTGCGCTGGTGCCGAAGACATTGCCGATGCCGTCGATCGCGGCGGAGAGACCCGCGTCGGGCAGCTTCTGCACCAACCACTCGAGCGACTGTTTGTGCGGCTCGGAGAAGGTCGGCTTGTGCACGCCGGTCTTGTAGGCGCCGATAGCGCGGAGCGTATTGAGATCGGCGAGAACGCGTTTCCCGTCGGCGCGCGGCTTTGTGTCAAGCATGTTCGGCAACCTTCAGCGCCTCGGTGCGGATCTCCTCGACCAACCGTTCCTTGAGCTGGACGAATTCGGGCGTGGTCTTGATCTTGTAGGAGCGCGGATGCGGCAGGTCCACGTTGATCTCGGCCTTGATGCGGCCGGGACGCGCGCTCATGACGATGACGCGGCTGCCGAGGAAGATCGCTTCCTCGATGTCGTGGGTCACGAACAGCACGGTCTTCTGGTCGCGCTCCCAGATGCCGAGCAGCATTTCCTGCATCAAGGCACGGGTCTGGTTGTCCAGTGCGCCGAAGGGCTCGTCGAGCAGAAGGATCTTCGGATCATTGGCAAGCGCGCGTGCGATTGCCGTGCGTTGCTGCATGCCGCCGGAGAGTTGCTTCGGCCAATGGTTCTCGAAGCCGGACAATCCGACCTGGCGGATGAGGGCGTCGGCAATCTTGTTTCGCTCGTCCTGCGCGACGCCACGCTCGCGCAGGCCAAAGGCGATGTTCTCGCGCACCGTCAGCCACGGGAACAGCGTGTAGGACTGGAACACCATGCCGCGATCGGCGCCCGGGCCGGTGACCTCGCGCCCGTCGAGCGTGACGCGGCCGCTGGTCGGACGATCGAGGCCCGCAACGATGCGCAGCAACGTAGATTTGCCGCAGCCGGAGGGACCGAGGATGGTGACGAAGTCGTTGTTGCCGATGGTGAGGTCGGTCGGCTCCAGCGCCCTGGTCGGTGCGTTGCCGTGGCGCGCGGGGAAGGTTCGCGAGACTTGCTCGATTCTGAGCGTGGTCATGCGAGCCTCCACGGAAACAGCCAGGCGTTGAACGCCTTGAACAGGAGGTCCGAGAGGAGGCCGATCAGCCCGATCACGATGATGCCGAAGATGATCTGGCCGGTGTTGAGCAGCGCCTGGCTGTCGGTGATCATGTGGCCGATGCCCGAGGACGAGCCGATCAGTTCGGCGACGATGACGTAGGTCCAGGCCCAGCCCAACACCAGCCGCAGGATCTCGGCGATCTCGGGGGCGGAGGAGGGCAGCAGCACACGGCGGATGATGCCGCGGTCGCTGGCGCCGAGCGTGTAGGCCGCCTCCACCAGATCGCGCCGCGTGGCGCCGACGGTCACCGCGACCATCAGGATGACCTGGAACACCGAGCCGATGAAGATGACGAGCAGCTTCTGTAGTTCGCCGATGCCGGCCCACAGGATCAGGAGCGGAATGAAGGCGGACGCCGGCAGATAGCGCGCAAAGGAGACGAACGGTTCGAGGAACGCCTCGACCGGCTTGTAGGCGCCCATCAGCACGCCGAGCGGCACAGCGATGATCGCGGCGAGCGCAAAGCCGCCGACGACGCGCCAGATCGTCATGCCGATGTCGTACAGGAAGCCCTGCCTGGCCAGGAGGTCATAGCCTTCCTGCACCATGGTCAGCGGATTGGCGAGGAATGTCTTCGACACATGGCCGCCGAGCGTCGCCCATGACCAGAGGGCAACGAACAGCACGAAGAACGCAAAGCCGTAGGCCACGCGCTGCTTCGATGTCACGGGATCCAGGGGACGCATCAACGATCTATCCGGGCAGTGAACAGAATTGCCGGCCCCGCCGCGAGACGGGACCGGCAGCTGTTGAAGAGGTTACTTGATGTAGCTCGCGTCGAAGAGGTCCTCGACCTTCGGCGCGGCCTTGATGATGCCGATCTCGAGCAGCAGGTCGGCGGCCTCCTTGTTGAAGGTCAGGAAATCGCCGGCGAAGAACTTCCGGTTCGCGGCCTTGTCTTGCCAGCGCAGATACTTTGCCGAGTTGCCGAACTGCTCGCCGGTCTGCTTCACGTCGGCGCCCATGATCTCGTAGGCCTTGGCCTGATCCTTGGCGATCATGTCGAGTGCCTCGAAATAGCTGTCGGCGAGCGCCTTGGCGGCCTTGGGATTCTCGGTGAGGAATTTCGGCGTGCAGCCAAAGGTGTCCATGACCATCGGATAGTCGAGCGTGGTGGCGATGATCTTGCCCTTGTCGGGCGCGGCGCGCACCGTCGACAGATACGGCTCATAGGTCATCGCAGCATCGTTCTGGCCGGAGACGAAGGCCTGCGCAGCGGCGGCGGGCTCGAGGTTGACGACGGTGACGTCCTTCACCGAGAGGCCGTTCTTCTTGAGCATCCAGGCCAGCGCGAAATAGGGCGAGGTGCCGGGCGCGGAGGCCGCGACGGTCTTGCCCTTCAGGTCCTTGATCGACGCGACATCGTTGCGCACGGCCATGCCGTCGGCGCCGTAGCTCTTGTCGAGCTGGAAGATCTGCTTGGTCGCAACGCCGTTCGCGTTCCAGGAGATCCAGGTCTCCACCGTCGTTGCCGCGCACTGGATGTCGCCGGAGGCGATCGCGAGATGGCGGTCCTTCTGCGGGATCTTCTTGATGGTGACGTCGAGGCCGTTCTTCTTGAAGATGCCGGCCTCCTTCGCCAGCGTCAGCGGCGCGAAGCCGGTCCATCCGGAGATGCCGACGCCGACCTTGACCTCGTCGGCGAGCACGGGAGTGGAGGCCGCGAGGGCAATGATTGTCGCAAATATTGTCGAACTACGCATGATTGTCGTCCTCTTGCCGATCGATGGTTTGACGTCCTGTTGATCATTGTCGGTCCTTGTGGACCGTTGCCCGAAGCGTTGCACGATTTGTGCCGACATCGTCCTCTCAACCTCCCTTGAATCGGGCGACAAGGCGGTGAGAGTCACCGGGATAGAGCAGGCGCACCGCAGTGATCGTGCGTGCACTGCGCCAGGTATAGCGGTCGATCACGAGGCAGGGCGCGCCGACGGCGATGTCGAGCGCCTCCGCCGCGCGATCGTCCGCAACGATGGCGCTGATGGTATGCTCGGCCTCCGTCCAGGGCACATGATGGAGCAGCCACGAGCCAGGCGGCTCGCGCGAGAAATCCGCGGTCGCCGCATCCGGCACGGACGACAGATCGATCAGCCTGTCCTCGACGGCGAAGGGCACGTTGTCGGCGCTGTGCCGGCAGGCGATCGCAACGACCTTGCCGGCCTTCTTCACGCCGAGACGGTCGCGGTCGGCGGCGGTCGCGGTGCGCAGCTTGCGGCCAATCAGCTCGTAGCCGTAGGCGCGGCCGAGCGCGGTGATCTCGGCACGGATGTCGGCGATCTTGAGCACCGCCGACAGATGCTGCGGCCGGCGCACGAAGGAGCCGGCACGCCGCCGCCGCTCGATCAGGTCGGCCTGTGCGAGCTCCGACAGCGCCTTGTTCACCGTCATGCGCGAGCAGCCGTAGCGGGCGACCAGTTCATGCTCGAAGGGAATGCGATGCCCTGGTGGCCACTCGCCGGTCAGGATGCGCTTCTCGATGTCGGCGCGGATGCGCTTGTAGAGCGTCGGCTTGTCGGCCGCATCGGTGGCGAGGCTCATGCGACGAGCCTCCGGACCGCCGCGTTGAAGCGCTCGCGCGCCACCTGACGCGATTGATGCCGCCCGCCTACGACGACCTTGCGGCCGCCGGCCCAGACGCAATCGATCGCACCACTGCCCGCGGCAAAGATCCAGCCGTCGATCGCGGCGTCGCGCTGTCGTCCCGCCAGCGACGGGTGCGCCGTGTCGAGCGTGACGATATCGGCGCGCGCGCCCGGCGCGAGGCCGACCGTGCCCTGCGCCAGCGCCCGAGCACCGCCCGCAAGCGCATGATCGAACAGCGTGCGTCCGGTCGAGGCGCCGGCACCACCCGAGAGCACGTTGCGCTCGCGATGCTTGAGGCGCTGGCCGTATTCGAGCTGGCGTAACTCGTCGGCGACGCCGACCAGCACGTTGGAATCGGTACCGACGCCGAATGCGCCGCCGGCATCGAGGAATTCGCGCGCTGGAAAAATGCCGTCGCCAAGGCTGGCCTCGGTGATGGGGCAGAGACCCGCGACCGCGCCGGTCCTGGCGAACGCGTTCACTTCCGCATCCGTCGTGTGGGTCGCGTGAATGAGGCACCAGCGTCGATCGAGCGGCGCGTGTTCCAGCAGCCATTGCACCGGCCGCCGGCCCGACCAGGCGAGGCAATCCTCGACTTCCTTCACTTGCTCGGCGGCATGAATATGCACCGGCCCGCCGCCCGCGAGCGGAACGATCGCCGCGAGTTCGTCCGGTGTCACCGCGCGCAAACTGTGCGGCGCGATGCCGATATTGGCGCCCGGCAATTCTGCGATCGCCTTGCGCGAGGCGGTCATCAACGCGGCGAACTGATCGACCGAGCAGATGAAGCGGCGCTGGCCGTCATGCGGTGCGGCGCCGCCGAAGGAGCCATGCGCATAAAAACTCGGCAGCAACGTCAGCGCAATGCCGGACGCGTCGGCAGCTTCTGCAATATGCGCAGCCATCTCGCCGAGGTCGGCATAGTGCGAGCCGTCGCGATCGTGATGCAGATAATGGAATTCGCCGACGCGGGTAAAACCCTGCTCGAGCATCTCGACATAAAGCAGCGTTGCGACAGCGGTAACGTCATCCGGCGTCATCGCCAGCGCGAAACGGTACATCGTCTCGCGCCAGGTCCAGAAGGTGTCGGTGCTGTCGCCGCGCAGTTCCGCCAGCCCCGCCATGCCGCGCTGGAAGGCGTGGCTGTGCAGGCTCGCCAGTCCCGGAAGCGCGATGCTGTGGCGTTCGTCGTCGGCGGCCGGCGCCACGCCCGGCGTCACCTCGGCGATCGCGCCGGCGGTGATCACCACCTGCACGTCATTGGCCCAGCCCGAGGGCAGGAGCGCGGAGGCGAAATGCAGTCGGGTCATGATTACACGCCGGCTGGACAGAACCGCCCCACGATTATATGTCTAGACATATAAGTCAAGCATCCCACGAAGGGACCGTTGCATGGCAGAGCGCTTCGACCGGATCTGGCATAACGCCCGGCTCGCCACGATGCGGGCCGACCGTCCCGATCTCGGCGAGATCGAGCGTGGCGTGATCGCTGCGCGCGGCGGCCACATTCTCTATGCGGGCGGAGCGGCGGACTTCCCGGCGGATGCCGACGCGATCGAGCGGATCGATTGCGAGGGGCGCTGGATCACGCCGGGCCTCGTCGACTGCCACACCCATCTCGTCTATGGCGGCAACCGCGCGCATGAGTTCGAGCTGCGCCTGAAGGGTGCGAGCTACGAAGAGATCGCGCGCGCCGGCGGCGGCATCGTCTCGACGGTGGCCGCGACGCGCAAGGCGAGCGAAGCCGAGCTTGTCGCGAGCGCGCTGCCGCGGCTCGATGCCCTGATTGGCGAGGGCGTCACCACGGTCGAGGTCAAGTCCGGCTATGGCCTCGACGCCGAGACCGAGATGCGGCAACTCTCAGCCGCGCGCAGCCTCGGCCGTCACCGGCCGGTTGCAATCCGCACGTCCTTCCTCGGCGCACACGCATTGCCGGTCGAGGCGGACGGCGACAAGGACCGTTATATCGATCTCGTCTGCAAGGAGATGTTGCCGGCTGTCGCAAAGGCTGCTCTGGCCGACGCCGTCGATGCCTTCATGGAAGGCATCGCGTTTTCGGCTGAGCAGACGGCGCGGGTGTTCGAGGCGGCGAGGGTGTTGGGATTGCCGGTCAAGCTCCATGCCGATCAGCTGTCGAATCTTGGCGGTGCTGCGCTTGCCGCGAAATTCTCGGCGCTTTCAGCCGATCATTTGGAGCATACCGACGAAGCCGGCGCCGCCGCGATGGCGAGGGCCGGCACGGTAGCCGTGCTGTTGCCCGGCGCATTCTATTTCATCCGGGAGACGCAGAAGCCGCCGGTCGAAGCGTTCCGCAAGCACGGCGTTCCCATGGCGCTGGCGACCGACTGCAATCCCGGCAGCTCACCGCTGACATCGCTCCTGCTTGCCATGAACATGGGCGCGACGCTGTTCCGGATGACGGTCGCCGAATGCCTTGCCGGCGTCACGCGCGAAGGCGCGCGGGCGCTTGGCGTGCTCGATGAGGCCGGCACGCTGGAGGCCGGCAAATGGTGCGATCTCGCGATATGGGACATCGAGCGTCCCGCCGAGCTCGTCTACCGCATCGGGTTCAATCCGCTGCACCGCCGGGTCTGGAGAGGAAAATGATCGAGCAGGGCGCCGCAGTCGTCGTCAAACCGGGAACGGTCAGCCTCGACGATCTTGCGCGTGTGCTTGCAGGTCAATCCGTCGTGCTCGATCCCGCGTTCTGGCCGCGGGTCGAGGCGGCGGCGGAGATCGTCGCGAAGGCGGCGCGCGCCGACACGCCTGTCTATGGCATCAACACCGGCTTCGGTAAGCTGGCCTCGAAGCGCATTCCGCCCGATCAGACCGCGCTGCTCCAGCGCAACCTCATCGTCTCGCATTGCTGCGGCGTCGGCGCGGCGACGCCGGAGCCGATTGTCCGCCTGATGATGGCGCTGAAGATCATCTCGCTCGGTCGCGGCGCCTCGGGCGTACGCCGGGAGGTGATCGAGCAGCTGCAGGCCATGCTGGCGCGGGGCGTCTATCCGCTGGTGCCGCAGCAGGGCTCGGTCGGTGCCTCCGGCGATCTCGCCCCGCTTGCGCACATGACGGCAGTGATGATCGGCGAGGGGCAGGCGGTCGCCGACGGCAAGATCGTGTCGGGCAGCGAGGCGCTCGCCGCCGCCGGCATTGCGCCGCTGACCCTGGGCCCCAAGGAAGGCCTTGCGCTGATCAACGGCACGCAGTTCTCAACCGCCTACGCCATGGCCGGTGTGCTGCGCGCATTTCGTCTGGCCCGTGCTGCGCTCGTCACCGGTGCGCTGTCGGTGGATGCGGCGATGGCCTCGACGGCACCGTTCCGCCCTGAAATCCAGGCGCTGCGCGGCCATGCCGGGCAGATCGCCGCGGCGGCGACGCTGACCGCGCTGCTCGACGGCAGCGACATCCGCCTGTCGCATCTCGAAGGCGACGAGCGCGTGCAGGATCCCTATTGCCTGCGCTGCCAGCCGCAGGTCGCAGGCGCCGCGCTCGACCTGATCACGCAGGCCGCGCGCAGCTTGATCGTCGAGGCCAACGCCGTCACCGACAATCCGCTCGTCCTTGTCGAGACCGGTGAGATCGTCTCCGGCGGCAATTTCCATGCGGAGCCGGTGGCCTTTGCCGCCGACCAAATCGCGCTCGCATTGTCGGAGATCGGCGCAATCAGCGAGCGGCGCATCGCGACGCTGGTCGATCCCGCGCTCAATTTCGGCCTGCCGCCGTTCCTCACCCCCGATCCCGGCATCAATTCCGGCTTCATGATCGCCGAGGTGACGGCGGCCGCGCTCTATGCCGAGAACAAGCAGCGCGCAGCTGCCTGCTCGATCGATTCGACGCCGACCAGCGCCAACCAGGAAGACCATGTCTCGATGGCCGCGCACGCCGCGCGGCGTCTGTCCGACATGGCGGACAATCTTGCCGCGATCCTCGGCATCGAGCTTCTGGTCGCAGCGCAGGGCATCACGCTGCGCGCGCCGCATGCGACGAGTTCACCACTCGCTGTCGTCATCGCGGCGCTTCGCGACAAGGTGCCCGCGCTCGGCGCCGACCGCTACATGGCCGGCGATCTCGCCAGCGCCGCCGCGCTCGTCGAAGCCGATGCGCTGCCGGCCACGGCGCTCACGGCGCTTCCATCTGATCCGTTTCCGAGACTTGACTAAAGAGGTACTGGCATGAACCGCCGACTGGACAATGACCGCACCATCCGCGCGCCACGCGGCAGCGACATCAGCGCCAAGAGCTGGCTCACGGAAGCGCCGCTGCGCATGCTGATGAACAATCTCGATCCTGATGTCGCCGAGCGCCCGAGCGAGCTCGTGGTCTATGGCGGCATCGGCCGTGCCGCACGTGACTGGGAGAGTTTTGACCGGATCACAACGGCCTTGCGCAAGCTCGAGGGCGACCAGACGCTGCTGGTCCAGTCCGGCAAGCCGGTCGGTGTGTTCCGCACCCACGCCGACGCGCCGCGTGTGCTGATCGCGAACTCCAACATCGTGCCGCATTGGGCGACGCTCGATCATTTCAACGAGCTCGATCGCCAGGGCCTGATGATGTACGGCCAGATGACGGCGGGCTCCTGGATCTATATCGGCAGCCAGGGCATCGTGCAGGGCACGTACGAGACCTTTGTCGAGGTCGGTCGTCGCCATTATGGCGGCAGCCTCGCCGGCAAGTGGATCTTGACCGCCGGCCTCGGCGGCATGGGCGGCGCGCAGCCGCTGGCTGCGACCATGGCCGGGGCTTCGATGCTCGCGGTCGAATGCCAGCCGAGCCGGATCGAGATGCGGCTGCGCACCGGCTATCTCGATCGGCAGGCTGCAACGCTCGACGAAGCGCTCGCCATCATGGAAGAGGCCGCAAAGACCAAGAAGGCGGTCTCGGTTGGCCTGCTCGGCAATGCCGCGGAGATTTTCCCGGAGCTGGTGCGCCGCGGCGTCAAGCCCGACATCGTCACCGACCAGACCAGCGCGCATGATCCGATCAACGGATACTTGCCGAAGGGCTGGACGCTGGCTGATTGGGAAGCGAAGCGCGCCTCCGATCCGAAGGCGGTCGAGCGCGCCTCGAAGACCTCGATGGTCGAGCATGTCCAGGCCATGCTGGATTTCCATGCACAGGGCATTCCGACGCTCGACTACGGCAACAACATCCGCCAGATGGCGCAGGACATGGGCCTGAAGAACGCCTTCGATTTCCCCGGCTTCGTGCCCGCCTATATCCGTCCGCTGTTCTGCCGCGGCGTCGGGCCGTTCCGCTGGGCCGCGCTCTCGGGCGATCCCGAAGACATCTTCAAGACCGACGCCAAGGTCAAGGAGCTGATGCCCGACGACAGGCATCTGCACAACTGGCTCGACATGGCCAAGCAGCGCATCAAGTTCCAGGGCCTGCCGGCGCGGATCTGCTGGGTCGGTCTCGGCGATCGCCATCGCCTCGGCCTTGCCTTCAACGAGATGGTGGCGCGCGGCGAATTGAAGGCGCCAATCGTGATCGGCCGCGATCATCTCGACAGCGGCTCGGTGGCGAGCCCCAACCGCGAGACCGAGGCGATGAAGGACGGATCGGATGCGGTGTCCGACTGGCCCCTGCTCAACGCGCTGCTCAATTGCGCCAGCGGCGCGACCTGGGTCTCGCTGCACCATGGCGGCGGCGTCGGCATCGGCTATTCGCAGCACGCCGGCATGGTGATCGTCGCCGACGGCACGCCGGAAGCCGCAAAGCGGATCGAGCGCGTGCTCTGGAACGATCCCGCCAGCGGCGTCATGCGCCATGCCGACGCGGGTTACGACATCGCGATCGACTGCGCCCGTGACAAGGGGCTCGATCTGCCAAGCCTGCCGAAGTAGCTACGACGTCAGGCCACGACCTTGGCCCCGGCGCCGTCGAGGCGCTGGCCTTCCTTCGCCAGATAGTCGTCAATCGCGTCGGCCGGCATGGGCTTGGCGAAATAGTAGCCCTGGATGAAGTCGCATCCCAGGCGGCGCAGGGTGTCGAGCTGCGCACGGGTCTCGACGCCCTCGACGACGCAGGCGATCTCCATGTCGTCGCACAGGCCCGTGAGCGACTTGATGATCTTGTGGCTCACCGGATTCTCGTTGATGTCGGCGACGAAGCTGCGGTCGACCTTGATCTTGTCGAGCGGCAGCCGGTGCACGTGGCTCAGCGAGGAATAGCCGGTGCCGAAATCATCCAGTGAAATGCCGCAGCCCATCGCCTTCAATGCCACGATCGACTGATGTGCGCGCACGAAGTCGAAGGTAACGGCGGTCTCGGTGATCTCGAAATCGATGCGGTGCGGCGACACCCCGCTCTTCTCGACGATGGTGATCAGCGGCAGAATGCCTTCGGCCGCGCAGACATCGTGGGCGGAGAGGTTGAAGGACAGGCGGATGTGGTCGGGCCAGGTCCCGGCAGTTGCGAGCGCGCGGACCAGCAGCGCCTGGGTCAGCGGCCTGATCAGGCCGATACGCTCGGCGGCCGGAATGAAGTCGGCCGGCGAAACCAGCCCGAGGCGCGGGCTGTGCCAGCGTGCCAGGACCTCGAAGCCGGCGGTGTGCTCGCTCATGGCGTCCACGATCGGCTGGAACACCAGGTCCATCTCGGTGCCGAAATCGGCGGTGCGGAGCAGGTTTTCGATGACGCCGCGGCTGCGGATCTCGGCCTCGAGCTCGCTCGAGAAGATCACGGTGCGGCCGCGCAGGTGACGCTTGGCGTGATAGAGCGAATAATCGGCGCATTCATAGAGCGCCTCCGATGTCGTCGCGGAGTCCGGGAACAGCGCGAAGCCGGTCGAGCAGGACAGTCCGGTATGGGCGGTGTCGAGCTGGTAGGGCAGCTTGATCTGATCGCAGATGCGTTCGCCAAGTCGCGTCAGATCCGCCTCGTCCAGGTCGCCGCAAACGACCAGGCCGAACTCATCGCCGCCGAGCCGGGCGAACTCGACGCGCTGCGGGCCGAAGCCTTCGCAGATCTCGCGGATGCGGTGTCCAGCCTCGATCAGGACACGGTCGCCGACCGAGTGACCGTAATTGTCGTTGATCGGCTTGAAGCCGTCGAGGTCGATGATTCCGACCGCGACGCGAACCTTCCTGCGCTCGGCGTCGGCGAAGGCGCTCGACAGCTCGGCGAAGAAGCGGCGGCGGTTCGGCAGTTCGGTGAGGGAATCGAGATTGGCGAGGCGGAAGTTCTCGTCCGAGAGCGCCTGGGTCGCCGCCTGCTGTGCCAGCAGGGACTTGCGGCTGGCGACGAGATCGGCGAAGTCGCGATAATAGATGAACAGCACCGTCACCATCGCGCCTGAAACCAGCAGGTTGTTGACCGCGATCGCCTTCAGCGTCGGCTCGCCGGTGGCCCAGAAGAACAGCACATAGGGCACGTCGACGACGAGCGTCACGATCAGCGCCGCGGAGCGCAGGTGCATCAGCGAGAAGATGCAGCCGATCACGGTCACCGCCATGTAGAAGGCGACCTGGCTCTTGGCGAAGGGATCGCCGTAAGGGTAGAGCGCGAACGACCAGGCGGTGAAGCCGGCGCCGATCGGCAGCGTCAGCCAGTTGGTGGCGCGCAGATTGCGCAGGATATCGGCGTCGCTGCGCACCAGGTGACGCTGGTGCAGCCACCAGAATGTGCGCAAGCCTGCGAGCACGGTGAGGACGCCCGGCACCACCATCGTCAGCCAGTCAGGCGCCACGTTCACATAGGTATAGGCAACAGCGATCGTGTTGCTCATGAGGATGAAGTAGAGCAGCGGGACCTGCTTGGAGAAGGCGTCGAACTGCGCGCGCGTCAGGTCCGGGTTGTCGGCCGGCACGCGAAACAGCCGCATTGCGGCGGCGAGGTGGGATTTCAAATCGGCAGCAGGCATTGCAATACGAGCCCTGGTCCCTTCAAAACCGGGCGATCTTGCACGGAGGGGGTAAAGGTCGCGTTAGGTGGGTTCCGGGCGCAAAGCCAGCGCAGGTTGCACGCTGCTGCGGCGTTTACCGGCCACGTGCATTGGTGAGGCTCCGTTAAGGATACGCGGCGGCCGAGTCGGGTGTTTCGGCGCTGTCGGGCCGCTTGCGGCTACGTCCTGCTAACCATGCATATCGGCGCTGCGCATTGCCGCACGTCGGCGGCACCGGTCGCTGCGTTCACCTCTCCTCGTCGAGGAGAGGTGAAGCGCATCGCGTGATGCCGCTACTTCTTCTCCAGCGCTGCGGTCTGCTTGGCGAGTTGCTTGTCGAATTCATCCGACAGTCCGCTCGCGTAGGCTGCGAGCTCGCCCGGCTTGACGAATGGATTCGGCGCACCAACCTTCATCTGCGCGCGCTTGGCCTGCATGCCATAGACTTCCGGATGCGGCCCGAGCAGCACGTCGATCTTCATCGCCTTGGCCTTGGCGAAGGTCGCGCGGTAGTCGTCGACGATGCCGGGATAAGTCGGCTGGCCGACCAGCCGGTTCAGCGCCACTGTGCCGCTACAGAAGAACAGCACCTCGCGGTCCTGGCCACCGTCCTTGACGGTCATCTCCCAGCTCGTACAGCCCGGCGAATGGCCGGGCGTCGCATGCGCCGTCAGCGTGGTGTCGCCGAGCGTGACCTTGTCGCCTTCCTTCACAGTGCGGTCGACCTTCACGGCGGGGAAGGTGAGGTCCCCGTTCTTCTCGTCGCCGGGATAGTAGCCGCCCTCCAGCAGCGGCCTGTCGCGCTCGCCGGCGACGAGCTGTGCGCCGGTCTCCTTCTTGATCTCGGCGAAGCCACCGGTGTGGTCGAGATGCGCGTGCGTGTTGAGGATGTATTTGATGTCGGAAACCTTGAAGCCAAGCTTTGCGATGTCGTCCTTGATCATGCCGGTCGACTGGGTCATCGCCGTATCCATCAGGATCAGGCCCTGCGATGTCTTGATGACGTAGACAGCGATACCGTCGGTACCGACATAATAGATGTTGCCGATCAGCTGGAACGGTTCGAACGGCGCCGTCCACTTCTGCATGACCGTTGCCAGGAAATCCTTGAGGGTCTGCGCCTGTGCTCCAGTTGCGAACAATGCCAGCGCGCACAGCGCGGCCGCGAGCTTCTTCATAGTTTGCCTCCCACAGTGTTCTTGTCGTTTGATCGGGCGCGTATGGCTCAACCGGCGCGCAAGTTACGTCGTCGCTGGCAGTGCAGGCAACAGCCGTGAGTTGGGAAAATTCATGAACCGCGCGGGAAGAACGGCGTGTTTGGTGAAAGCCCTAGCGCCCGATCGTCACGCCGGCGGTCGAGCGCATCGCGTCGCGGAGGCTGGTCGCCTTCATGTCGTCGAGAACCTGCCGCGTCAGCACGGTGGTCTGGCCGGGCGTGTTGAGAATCGTTTCCCCGCGCGAGGAGGAGAGGCGATCGGCCTTGTAGGGCGCCGCCGGATTGGTGGAGGTCGTTGCCGGCGCGTGATGCTGCCGCTTGCCCGAAGCCGCAAGGGCGCCTTGCGAGCAGCAGAGGGTGGCTATCACGACGAGTTGCAACGACCTTGCCCGCATGCGGCTCTCCCGGGTCCGGGCATCAGCCTAGCACATTGCGGCAGTCGTCGCAGGGGAAAGAGATCAGGCGAGCGCCGCCTGGCGCTCCCGCATCGGGCTGGAAGTCCGATCGAGGTTCCGTGGCTCGGCGAGGCGGGTGAAGCTGCGATGGCCCGTCGGCGCGGGCGCCTCGAGGATGACTCCTTCGCAGACGATCTGCCCGCCGAGCACCCTGAATTCCAGCTTGTCGTAGCGCGGCATCGTCTCGCCGGGCGCCGGCGGCAGCAGGCCAATGCTCCCCTGGATGTTCAGCGTGGCATCGCCGGTGCCATGAAGCCGCGGATTCCACATCCTGATCCCGGTCTCAGCCCAGCGCTGCCGGATCAGCGCGGCACGGTCGACGGGTTCCGCGACCTTCGACCGAGGTTTCCGCGCGCTGAGGATCTCCGGAGCGGGAGTCGCGAGAACCGGCTCCGGCGCGACGTCCGTGACGACGCTCGGAGCGTCCGTGGAGGAGTCCGCTGCGGCGATCGCCGTGACGGGTGCAGAATCATTGGCGAGGACCGGCTCGATCTTGACCGCGACGCTGGGAGATGGGTCGCCGCCAGCGCTGCTCTCGGCGACACCTTCCGCTGAGATCTTGCTATCGGCAAGCGCGACACAGGGGTCGTCCACGACGGCCAGCTCAACACCTGCTGGCAGGTCGTGAGAAGCATTGTCGTCGACGACGGGTGCATCGGCCGAGGCAGTCGCGACGCCGGCAGACGAAATGGGTGCTTCTTCCGCGACGACGGGTTCGACGTCGACCTGGAATTCGAAAGGGGAATTGCTGCTGATGACGGGCTCAGGAACCTCGATCGGCTCGACCTCGACGGCGGCGGTCGCGACCGGTGCCTCCTCGGCAACGACGGGTTCAGTGTTCACGAGGAGTTCGGCGGGCGAGTCATCGCCGATGACTTGGGGAGCATCAACCGGCTCGCTCTCGACCGACGAGACCGCAGCCTCTTCGACGGCGGCCGGCTTGACGTCGGCCGGCATCTCCAAGGTTGGATGATCTCCGACGTCGATGTCGGTTGGCGCTGCCGACGGGCTCTCCGCGGTGACAGTGTCGTCCTCTGCGACCGGAGTCGCGACCGCAATCTCGGCTTCGCTGGGCCGCGGGGCACCGCTGATAGCGGCGTCGAGAGTCGGGGCAGCTTCCACAACGTCGGCGGCAACGGTGGGCGAGTTGTTTGCGGCGATCGGCGCGGCGTCGATACTGCCGCTGTGCGGCAAGGGCCGAAGCCGGGTGAACGCCCATTTCACCGCAGGAATGCGGCGCAGCAACGATATCAGTCTCGAAAGCACTGGGAGTTGTCCAAGAGGTACTCGGCGTGAGGCAATCGCTGATTCGCCAGCAATGCAAAAAACTGCCCCGGCCGTCACACTGATGTCAATGTAGGTGGGACCAATTGCAGAACATCGAGAAGCTGCGATCGATATAAGATCAAGCCGCTACCCATGTGACTTCCTGCGTCATTCTCTTGAGGGTAGGTTACCCGCGAGGGGAGTTCGGAACCCCGGAGCATTTATCGTAAGGACCACGCATGAGAAAGTTAGTCGCCGTCGGAGCGCTTCTGCTCTGGTCCACCATCGCATCCGCGCAGGATCGCAGCATCACCGTGGCCTCGACGACGTCGACCGAACAGTCGGGGCTGTTCGGCTATCTGCTGCCGCTGTTCTCGAAGGCCGCGGGCATCGACGTGAAGGTCGTTGCCGTCGGCACCGGGCAGGCGCTGGACATCGGGCGGCGCGGCGATGCCGATGTCGTGTTCGTCCATGACAGGCCCGCCGAAGACAAGTTCATGTCCGAAGGGCAGGGCGTGAAGCGCTTCGACGTCATGTACAACGACTTCGTCATCGTCGGGCCGAAGAGCGATCCGGCGCACATTGCCGGCGGCAAGGATGTCGCCGAGGCACTGCGCAAGATCGCGGCGGCGAAGGCGCCGTTCATCTCGCGCGGCGACAAGTCCGGCACGCACGCGGCCGAGCTGAGGCTGTGGAAGGAGGCGGGCGTCGACCTCGGTGCCGGCAAGGACAGCTGGTATCGCGAGATCGGCCAGGGCATGGGCCCGGCGCTCAACATGGCCTCGTCCTCGAACGCTTATCTTCTGTCGGACCGCGGCACCTGGCTGTCGTTCAAGAACAGGGGCGAGCTCACTGTTTTGACCGAGGGCGACAAGCGGCTGTTCAACCAGTACGGTGTCATGCTGGTGAATCCTGCAAAGCATCCCGACGTGAAGGCGCAGGATGGGCAGGCCTTCATCGACTGGCTGGTCTCCTCGAAGGGGCAGGAGGCGATTGCCGGCTACAAGGTCGGCGGCGAGCAGCTATTTTTCCCCAACGCGTCCCACTAGCAGGAAGGCGACGGTCGAGACCGCCGCGCTGAGTGCGAGTAGGATCAGCCCGAGGCCGAGTGCCAGCGGCAGGTCGCCCTTGCTGGTCTCCAGCGCGATCGCGGTCGTCATCGTGCGCGTGAAGCCGCGGATGTTGCCGCCGACGATGATGATGGCGCCGACTTCCGCGATGGCGCGCCCGAACGCCGCGAGAAAGGCCGTCAGCAGCGAGGTCCGGCCGAGCGCGAACAGCAGGCCGATGCTGCGCAGGATCGACAGCCCGTCGATCCGTGCCAGGTCGCCATACTCCGCCCAGAGCAGGCTCGCCGGCCGGTGCACCAGCGCTACCACGATCGGCGTCGCGAGCAGCGTCTGCGCGATCACCATGGCCGCCGGGGTGAACAGCAATCCAGCTGATCCGAGCGGGCCGGACCGCGACAGCAGGAGATAGAGTGCGAGCCCCACCACCACAGGCGGAAGGCCGAGCAGGGCATTGGTGAGCACGATGATGACCTGCCGCCCGCGGAAGCGGGTGATCGCGAGCAGGGCTCCGAATGGGGCGCCGATCAGCAGCGCGAGGATGCTCGCGGTCAGGCTGACGCGCACCGACAATGCGACGATGCCGAGAAGCTCGGCGTCGGCCTCGCCGATCAGCGCGAAGGCGGCGACGACAGATTGCGTGAAGTCGTTCATCCGTGCCTGAACGTCGGCGCCAGCAGCCATGCCTCGGGAGCGTCGATTTCGGGACTACGGAGGCGTTTCACGGCTAATTCCCTGCGAGTATCGTGGTGCAACGCAGCGGATCGGTCGCGTACCGCCTGCACATGTGGCTCTGCCTGCAGCACGGAGAGGTTTGCCGGCGCAGGCTGGTCACAGAATACTCACATGGAGCAGTTTGGAAACCAAATTTACCCGGGTTCGCCTTTGGCCTTCAGTGTTTGCTGTGGGCCGATGCCGAAACCGTCGGGGTCGCCTCGAGGCTCTGCTGCCAATAGCGTTCGACCTGATCGATCAAGGCGGGCGGCAGCGGCACGTAGTTGAGCGTTTCGGCCTGCGACTTTCCGTTCTCCAGCGACCAGCGAACGAAGTCGATGGCAGCGGCCGACCGTTCCGGAGATTTTGGAGCTTTCGGCATCAGCACGAAGGTCGTCGCCGTAATCGGGTAGGCGTCTTCGCCGGGCGCATCGGTGAGGACGAGATGGAAATCCCTCTCCGCCTTCCAGTCCGCGTTCGAGGCCGCGCCTGGAACGATGCGGCGTCAGGGACGACGAAATTGCCGGCGCTGTTCTGCACGATGCCGAAGGAGATCCTGTCGAGCCGTTGCAGCGCGTAGGTGTATTCGAGATAACCGATCGAGCCGGGAACGAGACTGACGAGCGAGGCGACACCGTCATTGCCCCTGCCGCCCACTCCGAGCGGCCATTCGACCGAGGTGCCTTCACCCACGCTCGACTTCCATTGCGGGCTGACCTTCGAGAGATAGTTCGACCAGTTGAAGGTCGTGCCGGATCCGTCGCTGCGATGGACCACTGTGATCGGCGCGTTCGGCAATCTGATGTCGGGATTGATCGCGCGAATGGCCGGATCGTTCCAGGACTTGAGCTTGCCGAGATAGATGTCGGCGAGCACCTGCCCCGTGAAGCGGATCTGTCCCGGCCTGACGCCGTCGATGTTGACCACTGGCACGACGCCCCCGATCACGATCGGGAATTGCATCAGGCCAAGCTTGTCGAGCTCCTTGGGATCGAGCGGCATGTCGCTCGCGCCGAAATCGACGGCTTCCTTCTTGATCAAGCCGACGCCGATGCTCGAGCCGACCGCTTGGTAGCTGACGGCGTTGCCTGTCCTGGCCTTGTATGCGTCGATCCATTTCGCAATCACGGGCGAAACGAAGGTTGAGCCCGCTCCTTTGGTCTCGGCTGCCAGGCTTTGCGTGGCGACGAGCAGAGCGGTGAGGATGATTGGGAGCTTGATATTCTTCTTCATGGGGCACCACGCTGACAGGTGGGGCACGAAGCCGATGTGGGCTATGTCACAATGGCGTCGCGAAGCGTTCGCGTTGGCCATGGCGCAACTACACCACACCATCAGTGAGCACCGCATCGTCCGATCGAAGTAGATCGGGTCTGGTCAGAAGCCTGCCGGGCATCGATCCCGTCCTTTCGCCGCGAGGCGCCTGGCAGGGGCGGGCGGGGCAAACCGCCGGCCAGGCCGCCGAATCACGCCCTTTCGCGGCCGAAAGTCGGCTTTATTCCCACCTTGGATGCTTTAAGGAAGAGGCAGGATCAGGTCGCACCCGCCCGGCGGCGGTGCTAGACCCTGATGCAGGAACAATGGGGCTGGGCCGCCACAGGCACGCCCGCAAGGTAGAAGGATGTGACGCAATGATCCAAACCGTTGGCATCATCGGGGCAGGGACCATGGGGAACGGCATCGCGCAGGTCTGCGCGGCGGCCGGTCTCTCGGTCGTGATGGTCGACATTTCCGACGCGGCGGTGAACCGCGGACTTTCGACCGTCGGTGGCAGCCTCGAGCGGCTCGTCAAGAAGGAGAAGATGTCGGCGGCGGATCGCGAGGCCACGCTCAAGCGCATCACCGGCACGACCGACCGGGCGAAGCTGTCGGATTGCGACCTCGTCATCGAGGCCGCGACCGAGAACGAGGAACTCAAGGTCAAGATCCTGAAGGATCTCTGCGCGACGCTGTCGCCGCGCACGCTGGTCGCGACCAACACCTCGTCGATCTCGATCACCAAGCTCGCCGCGGCGACCGATCGTCCCGACCGCTTCATCGGCATGCACTTCTTCAACCCGGTGCCGGTGATGGCGCTGCTGGAGCTCATCCGCGGCTTGCAGACCTCCGACGACACCCATGCCAAGGCGCTCGATTTCGCCAAGCGCGTCGGCAAGGTCGCGATCACGGCCAAGAACAGCCCGGGCTTCGCCGTCAATCGCATCCTGTGCCCGATGATCAACGAGGCGATCTTCGCGCTCCAGGAGGGGATCGCGACGGCGGAAGAAATCGATGCCGGCATGAAGCTCGGCTGCAACCATCCGATCGGGCCGCTGGCACTCGCCGATCTCGTCGGGCTCGACACCATGCTTTCGGTGATGGAGGTCTTTTACAAAGGCTTCAACGACCCCAAATATCGTCCAGCCCCCTTGCTCAAGGAGATGGTCGATGCCGGCCATCTCGGCCGCAAGACCGGGCAGGGCTTCTACACCTATAGCGCCTGATCACGGCCTGGGCGGCGGTCACGAAGCGTCGCCGCCCGATCCCCGCGATTTGCGCTGCGACAAAGACGTCGCGCGCAATTGGTCCGACAATGTCGAACGGGCGGCCTGCGGGACCAACGGAACGGATAATAAAGGACATGTCGGATCGATTGAAGGCCGAGCGCGAGGCGGCGGCCGCGCGGCGGAACCTGCTGACCCAGGATGCGATCGAGCGCACCGGGATCACCGAGGAGATGATCGGGGAACTCGTTACCCGCTTCTACGGACGCGTGCGCGAGGACGCCCTGCTCGGCCCCGTCTTTGCGATCGTGCAGAATTGGGACGAGCATCTGGCCAAGCTCAGGGATTTCTGGTCGTCGGTCGTGCTGATGAGCGGCCGCTATCATGGCTCGCCGATGCGGGCGCATCTGCCGCTGAGCCTAGTTGGCGATCATTTCGACCGCTGGCTCGATCTGTTCGAACAGACCGCGCGCGACGTCTGCCCGCCCGCGGCAGCCGCGCTCTTCATCGACAAGGCACGGCGTATCGCCGACAGTTTTGAAATGGCGTCGGCGACGGTCGCCGGCCGTATCGCATCGCCGCGTCACGTGCTCCGGTCCTGAAGCGACGAGTTTGCGTCGCGCGACGGATAGCGCGGTGCACCAATTCCAGCATGATCTGTCTGATCTGCAAAATCATCATGCTGGTCGCGCAATGAGACGTTGAAATTGCGAAAACGCGCTTGAATGCGTTCACCCTCGCTCAATCAAAGCGAGCAAAGACATATTGATGCACTGCGGCGCCAATTCTTCGCCTTGTTTTCGGCAGAGTTCCAGCGCCTGCTAACGTGCATGTCGAGCGCATCCTTCACCAGCAATTCGTCACCTTCCGAGAAAATTGCGGAACCTGAAAACGACGCGGGCGCCGAACAGACGCGGCGAACGCTCCTGCTGGGTGCGCTCGTCACCACAGCCTGCCTTGGCTGTTCCACGCAAGCGCGCGCGGGGGAGGATCCGCCCGGCTCGGACGAACGGCCTCAGAAGGGCGATCTGCTTGTCTTCTCCGAAGGCGATCAGGAGGGGAAGCTCGTCGCGGCGGCCGATCTGCCGGTTGGCGGACCGCCGGTCCATGCCTGGCCAAAGGATCCCAAGACATCGGTGGTGCGCAGCGCCTCGCGGCTGAACGAGATCCTGGTCATCCGGCTCGATCCCGCCGAGCTCGACGAGAAGACTCGCGCGCGTGCCGTCGACGGCATCATCGCCTATTCCGCGATCTGCGCCCATGCCGGCTGCCCCGTCACCGCCTGGGTCAAGAGCGACGTCGGCGAGAAGGAAGTGTTCAAGTGCGTGTGCCACAACTCCGAATACGATCCCCGCGCGGGCGCGCAGGTCGTGTTCGGGCCGGCGCCGCGACGGCTCGCGGCATTGCCGCTGGAGCTCGCTGACGGCTCGCTCAGCGTCGCCGGCAATTTCATCGGAAAGGTAGGTGGCGCGCAGCCGGGATGACCGACGAGCGGGCTGCGCCCGCGTCGCGAGAGGCCGCATCCGCCGATAGGCGGACGACGGGACGAACGACAAAGAATTCAAATCAAGAATTCAAACGGATGAAAAGGGGAAACGTCCATGACCAGGAAGCAATGGTTACTGTCCGGCTTCGTCGCCTTCACCTGCCTTGCCTCGACAGCTGCCGTGTCGGGCCCGATCGAGAATTACGCACCGGTCACGTCGCAGCGGCTGGAAAATCCGGAGCCCGGCAACTGGATGCTCTATCGGCGCACCTATGATGGGCAGGGCTATAGCCCGCTCGACCAGATCAACACCTCGAACGTGAAGAATCTCACGCCGGTCTGGACCTTCGCCACCGGCGTGGTCGAAGGCCACGAGGCGCCGCCGATCGTCAACAACGGCGTGATGTTCGTGGCAACCCCGATGGGGCAGGTGATCG
The DNA here is from genome assembly GCF_009759665.1 of Bradyrhizobium cajani. Classification (GTDB taxonomy): domain Bacteria; phylum Pseudomonadota; class Alphaproteobacteria; order Rhizobiales; family Xanthobacteraceae; genus Bradyrhizobium; species Bradyrhizobium cajani. The sequence goes on along the minus strand of NZ_WQNE01000001.1, from coordinate 311,579 downwards.
CGCTGAACGCGAAGACCGGCGACGAATATTGGCGTTACAAGCGGCAGCTTCCCGACGACCTGTTCCAGCTGCATCCGACCAGCCGCGGCGTCGGCCTCTGGGAGGACAAGCTCTATCTCGCCACCACCGACGACCACGTCGTCGCGCTCGATGCCAAGACCGGCAAGGTGGTGTGGGACACCAAGGTGCAGGACTACAAGAAGGGTCAGTACATGACCCTGATGCCGCTGATCGTCGACGGCAAGGTCATCGTCGGCGGCTCCGGCGGCGAGTTCGGCGTGCGCGGCTATGTCGCCGCCTATGATGCCAAGGACGGCAAGGAGCTGTGGCGGACCTACACCATCCCCGGCGAAGGCGAGCCCGGTCACGACACCTGGCAGGGCGACGACTGGAAGAACGGCGGCGGCTCGGCCTGGATGACCGGCAATTACGACAAGGACACCAAAACGATCTACTGGGGCGTCGGCAACGCCGCGCCATGGCCGGGCGAGATGCATCCCGGCGACAATCTCTACACATCCTCGGTGCTGGCGCTCGATCCGAACAACGGCAAGATCAAGACCTATCACCAGTACCACCAGAACGATTCCTGGGACTGGGACGAGGTCGAGGCGCCGATGCTGATCGATCTGCAACGCGACGGCCGCAACATCAAGAGCCTGGTCCATCCGGGCCGCGACGCGATCTTCTGGGTGCTCGAGCGCACGCCGACCAAGATCAACTACGTCGCCGGCTGGCCGTTCGTCTCCACCGATGTCTGGAAGGGCATCGATGCCGAGAGCGGCAAGCCGATCGTCGATCCCGCGCACAAGCCGGTGATCGGCAAGCGAGTCGAGTTCTGCCCGTCGCTGTGGGGCGGCAAGGACTGGCCGTCGGCGGCCTACAGCGAAAGGACTAAGCTCGTCTACGTGCCGGCCAACGAGAACTTCTGCGGCGGCTTCACCGGCGAGAAGATCGCGCTGAAGCCCGGCGAGCTCTGGCTCGGCACCAAGCCGGAGGACATCGGCCTGAAAGCGAAGCCCGGCGCGGACCATTTCGGCGAGCTCCAGGCCTGGGACCCCGCCACGGGCAAGAAGGTTTGGCAGCACAACTTCCCGAAGTCGCAGTTGTTCGGCTCGGTGACGGCGACCGCGGGCGATCTGATCTTCGTCGGCGGCACCAACGATCGCAACTTCCGTGCCTTCAATGCCAAGACCGGCGAGCTGTTGTGGGAGCAGAAGACCAACTCCGGCATCATGGGCATGCCGGTGTCCTATGAGATCGACGGCACGCAATACATCGCGATCCAGTCGGGTTGGGGTGTGGACGCGCAGCGCATCCAGGATGCGCTCGCGACCAACAATATCGGCATCGAATCCAATGTGCCGCAGGGCGGCGTCATCTGGGTGTTCGCGCTGAAGAAATAAGCTCCGCTGGCGGATCGAAAGAAGCGGAGCGTCAGGGGGCAAATGCGGCGGACGGCAACGTCCGCCGCATTTTGCGTGCGAGCTGACGCCTGTATCACCACTCTCGTCATGCCCGGGCTTGTCCCGGGCATCCACGTTCTTCGTTCCGCGTGAAAAGTCGTGATGGCCGGGACAAGCCCGGCCAAACGGCGTGGCAACGCAGTGCACCAACCGCCAGAGTGCCAGTGCTACTTCCCCTGCCTGTCGACCTTGTCCTTTTCCTTCTGGTTCATCTCCTGAACCTTGGGATCGGTATTGCTCTGTCCGGTGGTCTGGCTGGTCGAGGCGGGTGGGGCGTTGGCGTTGGGGAGTGAGTTCTGGTCCGGCGTGGCGGGGCGCGTTGCCGTGGTCGGCGGGGTGGTGTTGCTCTGGGCGAACGCGCCGGACGTCGTCAAAAGAAAAGCGCTCGACAGCGAGACTGCGAGCGCCTTTGAGATGTTGGTCATCGATCTGCTCCTGTCAGATCGATGGAAACGACACAAGGCCGCTTGCGTTCCCTGCGTCTACGCTTCCAATTGCTTCCCGATTGGAAGGCTGCGGATGCGCTTTCCGGTCGCGGCGAAGATCGCGTTGATCAACGCCGGCGCGAACGGCGGCACGCCGGGCTCGCCAACGCCGCTCGGCGGCGTGTCGGGTCCGGGCGGCACGATGTAGACGTTGGTCACCACGGGAGATTCGTCCATCCTGACGACCTGGAAGTCGTCGAAGTTCTTCTGCTGGACCTTGCCGTCCTTGAAGGTGATCTCGCCGTACTTGGCAAGACTCAGTCCCATGATCGCTGCGCCCTCGATCTGCGAGGCGATGCGCTCGGGGTTGACATAGGTGCCGCAATCGATCGCGGTGTCGACGCGCGGCACCGTCAGCTTGCCCTTGTCGTCGACGGCCACCTCGACGATGGTCGCGATGTAGCTGACGAAGCTGCGGTGCACGGCGATGCCGAGGCCGTGGCCCTTCGGCACCTGTCGTCCCCATTGGCCCTTCTCGGCAACCAGCTCGACCACCTTGCGCAGGCGCGCGGTGTCGATCGGGTAGCTGTCCTGGGGCTCGCCGTAGTTCCAGAGGTCTTTCACCGCAGGCTTGACGATGCGCGGGCTGCCGATCAGCGCGAGCAGCGTTTCCTTCTGGTCGCGGCCGGTCGCCTGTGCGATCTCGCCGACCATCGACTGTACCGCGAAGGCACGCGGGATGTTCGAGACCGAGCGGAACCAGCCGATGCGGGTGTGCGCGGCCGCTTCCGGATTCTCGCAGGAGATGTTGGCGATCTCGAACGGCATGTCGACGAGACCCATGCCGATCTCGAACGGGGCCTGGTGCACGGTGCCGGCAGCAAACGTCGAGGCGATGCTGGGTGCCACGCTGCGATGGCGCCAGGCGATCACCTTGCCGTTCTTGTCGAGGCCCGCCTCGATCCGCTCGACCGAGACGGTGTGCAGGAAGCCGTTGTGGAGGTCGTCCTCGCGCGTCCACTGCACCTTCACCGGGGCGCCGAGCTCCTTGGAGAGCAGCGCGGCCTCGAGTGCGAAGTCGCATTTCGACTTGCGCCCGAACCCGCCGCCGAGCAGCGTGACGTTGACCGTCACGTTCTGTTCGGGAATGCCGAGCGTCTTGGCGACGTCCTCGCGGGTGCCGCCGGGGCTCTGCACCGGCGCCCAGATCTCCGCCTTGTCGCCCTTGACGTCGGCGACCGCCACCGGCGTCTCCATGCTGACATGGGCGAGATGGGGGATGTAGTATTCGCCGACGATGACCTTGTCGGCGCCCTTCAGCGCAGCGTCCGCATCGCCCTCCTTGCGCAGGACGAGGCCGGGCTTGCGCGAGGCCTCCTCGAGCTCCTTGCGGTAGGCGACGGAGTCGTATTTGCCGTTGGGACCATCGTCCCACACGAGCTTCAATGCGTCGCGGCCCTTGATCGCCGCTCCGGTGTTGCGCGCGATCACGGCGACGCCGCCGAGCGGCTGGAATTTCGAGGGCCAGGGCCAGCCGCGCACCTGCATGACCTTCTCGACGCCGGAGATCTTCAGCGCGGCGTCCGGGTCGAACGAGACCAGCTTGCCGCCGGTCACCGGCGGGCGCGCGATCACGGCGTATTTCATGCCGGGCAGCCGCACGTCGGCGCCATAACGCGCCTTGCCGGTGGTGATGTCGTGGAGATCGACGATGCCGATCTGGCCCTTGCCGAGATAGCGGAAGTCCTTGGGGTCCTTCAGCTTGAGGCCCTCGATGCTCGGCACCGATTCCTTGGCGGCGTCGGCGGCGAGCTCGCCGAAGCCGAGCTTGCGTCCGCTAGCGCTGTGGACGACTTCGTGATTGACGGCCCTGACCTCGGTCGCCGGCACGCCCCAGCGCTTTGCCGCGGCCTGTTCCAGCATGGTGCGCGCAGAGGCGCCGATCTGCCGCATCGGGATCAAGTAGTGCCGCGTGCTGCGCGAGCCGTCGGTATCCTGATTGCCGAACTTGACCTCGTCGCCATGGGCCTGCTGCACCTTCACCCTGGTCCAGTCGGCCTCCATTTCCTCGGCCACGATCAACGGCAGGCTGGTGCGCACGCCGGTGCCCATTTCCGAACGGTGTCCGACGATGGTGACGATGCCGTCTGGAGCCACCGAAACGAACACACGCGGATCGACCACGACGCCATGCGGCATCTTTCCGGCGCCGGTTTCATAGGCAAGCGCCTGCCGCGACATCACGGGCGCAGCAAGCACGAAGCCGCCGGTGACGCCGAGCCCCTTCAGGATACTGCGGCGCGAGATCTTCTCGATCTTGATGTTCTTTTCGAAGCCACGAAGTTTCCGAGGATTGTCGATGTAATTCATGTCACACCCCCGTCGATGCGAGATGGACCGCGTTCTCGATGCGCTGATAGCAGCCGCAGCGGCAGATGTTGCCGGACATCGCCTCGCGGATCTGATCGTGTGACGGTTTGGGATTGTCCATCAGCAGCGCGGCGGCCTGCATGATCTGGCCGGCCTGGCAGAAGCCGCACTGGGGAACGTTGACCTGACGCCAGGCCTTCTGCACGGGGTGGTCACCGGTGGGGTGCAATCCTTCGATCGTCGTGATCTCGCGCCCGGCGACATCGTTGATGGATGTGATGCAGGATCGCACCGCTTCCTTGTCGACGAGGACGGTGCAGGCGCCGCACAGGGCCTGGCCACAGCCGAATTTGGTGCCGGTCAGCCCGGCCTCGTCGCGCAGGAACCAGAGAAGCGGGAGATCCGGGTCGCCATCCCAGCTCTGTTCCTGGCCGTTGATCTTCACCTTGATCATGATCGTCCCTCGCTCTTCATAAGCATGCTGATTTCAAGATTTGCCGATTGCGGTCGGCGCAATACGCGCCGCAGCATTCCGGCCCGTGATCCCGCACGGGCAAATCCCGGCAGGAGGCAGGAACGCAATTGGCGATGTCAGGATGTACTCGATACCTCCCGTTTTCTTCTTAATTGATTGAGTCCGTGCGGCATCGTGACGACGCGATCGTAGCAGAGATCGCGCCGGCCCGGCGTTCACAGCCAAGTGTTCACAACCAGGTGTTCACAACCAGGTGTTCACAACCAGGTGTTCACAACCAGGTGTTCACGGCCGGGGCCTTCACCGGGAAAAGATTGCATCGGTGGTTTGTCAAAAGCAGGGCGCGGAGTCTACGCCGCGTGCTTGCGAGGCGGGCGCGACAAAAAAAGCTTCGTCCGCCAGGAAGACTGCGCGGACGAAGCAGGATGCCTCAGTCGAGGGAGGGAGAAACGCAGGCACCGCGGACTTCAAGATGGAAGTTGACGGCACTGCGCAGTCATTCAGAGACCAGGACTGAGGAACTGATGGTCCTCATCTACGCGTCGTGCAGAGGCGGCGTCATCGCCGCGATGGTCCCGGGGCGGGACCGTCCGGCTCGCTGGCGATGGTGGCACCAGCGAGCCGATGGGCGCTTGGCAAAGGCTCTCGGCGGCCTTGCTTAGGCGGCTTTGGCTTTCGCCACGTGGGTCGCGATCGCATCCATCAGCGCCGGCGACAGGCAATCATAGGGCTCGAGCCCGATCTCCTTCAGCCGCGAACGGATGCCGGCCATCTGCTCCGGCTTCACGCCCGATTCGATCACGGAGGAGACGAAGGCGGCGAATTGCGGCGCCTGCGAACCCTGCTCCTGGAACAATTCGGGATGGATGAAGTCGAGGCCGTAGAACGGATGGCCCTTGTTCTCGATGCGGCCGTACATGTGCGTGCCGCAGGCCTTGCAGGCGTAGCGCTGGATCACCGCCGAGGGATCGACGATCTGGAGCTTGTCGCCGTTCTCGAGCACGGTAACGTTCTGGCGCGGCACCACGGCGACGACGGAGAACGTCGCACCCTGCGGCTTCCAGCACTTGGTGCAGCCGCAGGCGTGGTTGTGGGCGACGTCGCCCTTGATGCCGACCTTGACCGGGTGGTCGCTGCATTTGCAGACCAGCGTGCCGCCGGCAAAGCTGCCGGTGCCCTGTTTGAGGCCGTTGTCGATCGATGGGTGGAGTGCAACAGTCATGGGTCGATCCTCCTTGGTGTGATGTCTGTGAGCTAGAACACGACGACGGAACGGATGGATTTGCCCTCGTGCATGAGGTCAAACCCCTTGTTGATCTCATCGAGCTTGAGCACGTGGGTGATCATCGGATCGATCTGGATCTTTCCGTTCATGTACCAGTCGACGATCTTCGGCACGTCGGTGCGGCCGCGGGCGCCGCCAAAGGCGGTGCCGCGCCAGTTGCGCCCGGTGACGAGCTGGAACGGGCGGGTGGCGATCTCCTTGCCGGCTTCGGCGACGCCGATGATGATCGAGGTGCCCCAGCCGCGATGGCAGGCTTCCAGCGCCTGACGCATCACCGTGGTGTTGCCGGTGCAGTCGAAGGTGTAGTCGGCACCGCCGTCGGTGAGGCCGACGAGATGCTGGACGATGTCGCCAGTGACCTTCTTCGGGTTGACGAAATGGGTCATGCCGAACCTGCGGCCCCAATCCTCCTTGGAGTCGTTGATGTCGACACCGATGATCTTGTCGGCGCCGGCCATCTTGGCGCCCTGGATGACGTTGAGGCCGATGCCGCCGAGGCCGAACACGACCACGTTGGAGCCCGGCTCGACCTTGGCGGTGTTGACGACGGCGCCGACGCCGGTGGTGACGCCGCAGCCGATGTAACAGCTCTTGTCGAACGGCGCGTCCTCGCGAATCTTGGCGACCGCGATCTCCGGCAGCACCGTGAAGTTCGAGAAGGTCGAGCAGCCCATGTAGTGGTAGATCGGCTTGCCCTTGTAGGAGAAGCGGCTGGTGCCGTCGGGCATCACGCCCTTGCCCTGCGTAGCGCGGATCGCGGTACAGAGATTGGTCTTCTGGCTGAGGCAGCTCTTGCACTGCCGGCATTCCGGCGTGTAGAGCGGAATGACGTGATCGCCCGGTTTCACCGAGGTCACGCCGGCGCCGACCTCGCGGATGATGCCGGCACCTTCATGGCCGAGGATCGAGGGGAATATCCCCTCGCTGTCGAAGCCGTCGAGCGTATAGGCGTCGGTATGGCAGATGCCCGTGGCCTTGATCTCGACCAGGACTTCGCCAGCCTTCGGTCCTTCCAGATCGACCTCGACGATCTCAAGCGGTTTCTTCGCTTCGAAAGCGACGGCGGCACGTGTCTTCATCGTAAGCTCCTCAAATTCTCGTATGATGCCAGGAAGCAGTCTCTGCAGTCCCGGCAACGTTCATTTCTTGCCCATGCAGGCGTCTTCCGCCTTGGTATAGGCTTCCGTTTTCTCCTCCTTCTTGGAGGGACGCTGCCGGCCCCATGCTTCGTCGGAGCGGGCGCGCAGATAGACGTAGAGATCGTCCATGTAGCAGGCGACGTTCGGGTTGTCGCCGAAGGCCGGCATGACGTTCTCTTGCGCCGTCGAGATGTTCTTGCGACCAGAGGCGACCACGCCGAGGAAGTCGCCATAGCTCATGGACTTGACGGAGTCCTTCAGCGCCGGTGCGTAGGTCGATCCCATGCCGTCGGGGCCATGGCAGACGTGGCAGTCGGAGTGATAGCGGCGGTATCCGGAATAGGTGAACCAGTCCACGGTGCCGTCGGCCGAAATCTTGTAGGTCGGGGTCCCTTCCTTATCGAGCCACTTTCCGTCGTCTTCCTTCTTCACGGCGGTCGGGTCGCCGGGGCCGTCCGCGACCGCAATTCCTCCGGACGCAACGAAGATCATCGCAGCAATGACAGAGCAGATTTTACGCAAGAGATTGTCCTCGAAGGCGTTCGGTGGAGACGAGCCGGCGCGTGGAGTTGATCCACGCGCCGGACGATACGGTTGAGGCTAGTTCGGCAGCGAGAACACGGTCAGCGTACCGCCGAGCGCCGTGTAGTTGCTGAGGGCCGCGTAGCCACCGACGGCGCCGAGACCGGCGGTCGGATCGGTCAGGCCTGCCGCCAGACCAATGCCGGCCCAGCCACCCACGCCGGAGAGCACGGCAACGTACTGCTTGCCATTGTTCTCATAGGTGGTGACGTTGCCGATGATGCCGGAGGGAGTCTTGAACTTGTAGAGCTCCTTGCCGGACTTGGCATCGACAGCCTTCAGGTAGCCTTCGAGCGTGCCGTAGAACACCACGCCGCCGGCGGTCGCGAGCGCACCCGACCAGACCGAGAACTGCTCCTTGTTCGACCAGACGATCTTGCCGGTCTTGCCGTCCCAGGCGATGAAGTTGCCCATGTGGCTTTCACCCTGCGGCGGATACATCGAGAGCGTCGCACCCACATAGGGCTGGCCCGCGGTGTAGCTCACCTTGAACGGTTCGTAGTCCATGCAGACGTGGTTGGTCGGAACGTAGAACAGCTGCGTGTCGGGCGAGTAGGCTGCCGGCTGCTCGTCCTTGGTGCCGAGCGCGGCCGGGCAGATGCCCTTCACGTTGACGTCCTCGCCCGCCTTGTCGGTCGACGCTGCGTCCAGCACCTTCGGACGGCCATAGGTCGGCGAGCTCTTGTTCATGTCGACGCCGGAGGTCCAGTTCACCTTCGGATCGTACTTTTCGGCGACCAGCAGTTCGCCGTTCTCACGGTCCATGGTATAGGCGAGACCGTTGCGGTCGAAATGGGTCAGGAGCTTGCGAGGCTGCCCATTGATCTGCTGATCCGTGAGGATCATCTCGTTGACGCCGTCATAGTCCCACTCGTCATGGGGCGTCATCTGGTAGACCCACTTGGCCATACCGGTGTCCGCGTCGCGCGCGAAGATGGTCATCGACCACTTGTTGTCGCCCGGACGCTGTTTCGGATTCCAGGTCGAGGGGTTGCCTGACCCGTAATAGACGAGGTTCAGAGCGGGATCGTAGGAAATCCAGCCCCAGGTGCAGCCGCCGCCGATCTTCCACTGATCGCCTTGCCAGGTCTTCAGCGAAGAGTCGGGTCCGACCGGCTTGCCGAGCGCCGTCGTCTTGACCGGGTCGACCTTGATCTGGTCGTCCGGACCTTCGGAGTAGGCGCGCCAGACCTGCTTGCCGCTCTTGAGATCGTAAGCGGTGACATGGCACTGCACGCCGAATTCGCCGCCGGAGATGCCGACCAGCACCTTGTCCTTGACGACCAGCGCGGCCGATGTGCCGGTCTCGCCCTTCGACGGATTGCCGTTCGTCGCCGACCAGGCCACCTGGCCGGTCTTGGCGTCGAGCGCGACGAGGTTGGTGTCGGCCTGGTGCAGGATGATCTTGCCGTCGCCGTAAGACAGGCCGCGGTTGACCGTGTCGCAGCACATCACCGGGATGACGTTCGGATCCTGCTTCGGCTCGTACCTCCAGACGATCTTGTTCTCGTTTGAAAGGTCAAGAGCGTAGACCTTGTTCGGGAACGGCGTGTGGACGTACATCATGTTGCCGATGATCAGCGGGCCGCCCTCGTGGCCACGCAGCACGCCGGTCGAGAAGGTCCAGGCAACCTGAAGCTTGCCGACATTCTGTGCGTTGATCTGGTTCAGCTTGGAATAGCGGGTATTGGCGTAGTCGCCCGCCGGCATTACCCAGTCTTTCGGGTTCTGCGACATCTTGATCAGCTCGTCATTGGCTGACGCGCTGCCGACGGCGAGAGCCGCCGCGGAGCCAAGATAGGTCGCCAGTAGCACCTTGCGCATAGTCATTCCTCCGTTGGTCTCGTTTATTGTTTCCGAACTATTTGCTCAATCACCGGGCTTCTCGTCCGGCGTCTGCTCGTGCAGGGCGGTCGCGATTGGGACCAGAAACGATGCTGTGCTGTTTCCTCCTCCTGATGAGAGCCACGGGTCCACGTGCAGGAGCGGCCCGTTCTTGTTGTTCCTGCCGTAATCCCTAACGGCTTCGTCCTCGGGAAACTTGCCCAAGAGAGAAGCCGGTTTGCTTGACAGCGCACGGATGCGAAGTTTTTGATTTTGCAGTAGCGAATTCAGCGGCTTCCGCACCGCTTCGGGACCGCCCTCGGCGCTCAGGTTCCCCTTGACGGCGCTGCAACTAAGGCGGAGGATTAACTTTCAAGGGTGGCAATGGAACGATGGCGCTCGTTGCAAAAGACCACTCAAATTCGAGGCAAACGTCACGCAAATCACGGCTGAGGGCTCCGACAGCGCTGGTCGCGATTCGCGTCGAATCTCCGGATCAAACCAGTGGCTGGATTAATGTCCGACACAATTCACACGCTCTCGACCACCGGAATGACGCCGAAGCGCCAGATCCAGAGCTGGATCGACGGGCTGACGAGCCTGTGTGGCCATTTCGACGTCGATCCGCTCGAGGCATCCTCGCTCGAGGGCCGCATCGACTACACGACCGTCTCGCGCCTGAAGCTCTGTCAGATCGAGGTCAGCCAGCATCGCATCGCGCACACGATGGCGCGCGCCAAGGCCAATGAACACCCGTACATCAAGATCCACTTCCAGACCTACGGCGTGTCCTATTTCGAGCAGGAAGGCCGACACATCGAGCTGAACCCCGGCGACATCATCGCCTATGACGTCTCCTGCCCGCATTCGATCATCAGCCCCGCCTTCACGCGTCACGACGTGGTGATCGTGCCGAAGGCGCTGCTGCGCGACCGCGGATTCCCGTCGCAGCGGATGCCGGCCTGCAAGCTGTCGGCAAAGACAGGTACGGGCCGCATTGCCCATGATTTCGTCCATGCGACCTTCGACGAGGCGGCGAAGCTGTCGGCGAACAGCGCAGTCGGTGTTGCCGACTCGCTGATCGACCTTCTGTTGCTGCCGCTGCGCGAGGCCGACACGATGTTCGATCGCGTCGGGCCCGAGGCGATGTATGTACGCGCGCAGTTCTTCATCCGCGAGCACCTGCGCGATCCGGATCTGTGCATCGACCAGATCTCCGCCGAGCTCGGCTGCTCCAAGCGCTATCTGCACATGCTGTTCTCCGAGCGCGGCACCACGGTGAGCGACTATATCTGGCAGGCGCGCTTGCAGAACTGCCGCCAGGAGCTCGAGGCGCACGCCGGCAAGACCATCACCGACGTCGCGTTCTCCTGGGGCTTCTCCAGCTCATCGCATTTCAGCCGGGTGTTCCGGAAATATTTCGGCGTGGTGCCGTCCTCGATTCACAAGGCGCAGCAGGGCACCGTGAGCTCGGAGGAGCATTAGTCGGGCCGCGCGACGACGGCCGGTCGCCAACGGCGGTTGCCGGTCACGTGCCGGCGGCGGCGATATCCCTCACGCCGACGCGGCGACGTAGGGAATGCTGGCCACGAGAGCGACGAGCAGCACCGCGTTACCCAGCATTCCGCTCCAGTGCAGCCGGCGCAGCCGACGCGGGGCCTCGGTATCGCCGGCGTCCCTCGCGCTGAGTTGGTCGTCCATCCGTTGCATGAACCAGCGGCGGCCCCAGATCGCCAAGGCCGCAACCAACCCAACGCCCGCCGCGGCGACCAGGCGACCGTCGAGCAGGAAAGCCACCGTTCCGATGACGCCGGCAACCCGCATCACCAGAAAATGGGCATTGAACATTCCGCGTAGCAACTGGGCGACGGGCTGGATATCCAGCTTCACCAGCAGGAAGGCGGGCGAAGCCAGCGTGAAATAGCCCATCGGAAAGAGCAGGATGATCATGACTGCTACGGCGACGCCATCCGGTGTCATGCGATCGGCCTTTCGCGTCCGCGCCAAATGGGTCTTCCGGCAGCGGTACACAATCATAGCGGGAAAATGCGCTTCCAACACTAGGCTTTGGTCGGACGCCGGGCACAAAGGGGTGTGGCCAGCGGGCTAAGCGGCGCCGCGACGTTCAGGCCGGCTCGAGGCCGAGCGACTGCGCACTCTCGATCCAGATCGGCAGTTCACTCTGATACAGGGCGTTGGTCTCCTTGAAGCCGATCGCGGGCTCGAGCACGAAGGTCGCGAGAACCTCCTTCACCTTCGGATCGCTGTTGGCGGCGACGCAGAGCTCGGCCAGCCGGTCGACGACCGGCTGTGGCGTCGCCTTCGGGACGGCCCATCCCGTGAAGCCGCTGACGGTGAAGAATTTTCGACGTTGCGCCCTGCTCGGGGAGGGTCTTGATCGCAGGAATCGCGTCGACCTTCTTCGAATGCACCGCGAACACGGTGCCGCGGTCGCTTTGCAGAACCGACTGCGCCGCTGTGTAGCTGCCCATCGCGGCATCGAGCGTGCCCTCCAGCATCCCCGTCCACATCGGTGCTTCGCCACGGTAGTGGACCGGCTCGATGTTGAGCCCATACTGCTTGTTCAGCTCGTTGATCGTCATGTGCGGGACCGAGCCGGCGCTGTAGGTGCCGAAATTCACCTTGCCGCTCTTGCGGGCGAAGGCGACGAAATCCTCCAGCGTCTTGACTCCGGTTTTCGGGTTTGCGACCAGCAGGAGGCCGGCGCCGGGAATGACGCTGACGAGCGTCAGATCCTTGTCCATGTCATAGCCCGGATTCTTCATCACCACTCGGTTCATGATGTAGGTGGTCGAGATCGAGCACAGCACGGTGTGGCCGTCGGGCTCCGCGCGGGCCACCTCCGCAGCGCCGATCGCACCGGAGGCGCCGGCCTTGTTCTCGATGACCACGGTCTTTCCGCCCTGCTTGGAGATGAATTCGCCATAGGCGCGCGCGAGCAGGTCGGTCTGCCCGCCAGCGGGATAGCTGCAGATCATGCGGATCTGCCGCGCCGGCCACGCAGCTTGCGCCGAGGCGCCGCGCGAGACGAAAGGCATCGCGAGCGCGCTGACACCGGCGGCGACGAAGTGGCGGCGATCGAGTCTTGCAGACATGTTGCTCTCTCCCGGATTTGTACCGAGGGTACTGCATCGCGCCGCCTCCGCCATGGCCGACAGGCGAGACAGATTGGCGCATTCGAAGGAGAGCGCCGTGCTCGTTCGCGCCTCACCCGGGCGGCCGGGCCTTCCGCATGACCCGTTGCCAGGCGACCTCGGTCAGGGCCACCGCAACGAGGCCGAACGTGCCGCCGATCAGCACGTTGACGATGCGCTCCTCCGCGATGCCGCTGGCGCCGCCGGCAAAGGACGCGGCCAGCGCAATGAAGAAGCAGCGCAGGCCGAAGCCGACGACGTAGCGCGAGAATGACATCAGCGTGAGGGTGGCCGCGAGCACTGCAAGTGCATAGCCGACACGGCTTTGCGGCAGCGCGATGCCGGCGAGGAAGCCGAGCGGCACGCCGACGAACGCGCCGATCGCGCGCTGCTTCAGCTTGCCCGTCGACGCAGCGAGATCGCCGACGACCACGCTTGCGGCCGACCACATCACCCATTGCCCCTGCGCAAGGTCGAATATCTCGACCAGCGCGGCCGCGGCGAAGACCGCCATGGCGGTCGCGCTTGCCGGCAGAAACCACTGGGCGGCAGGGGCTCCGAACGAAGTCGCCGCGTCCCTGCCGCGCCGCCGCTGGTCGTAAATCTGGACAGAGCAGACCAACGCCAGCGCAATCGGCGAGGACGCGACGATCACGCCGGCATGGCGCAGCGCCTCGGACGGGCTCACGCCCTCCCGCACTTCGCAGGCGAGATAGACGGCGGGGATGAAGACCCAATTGCCGAGCGTGCGGAAGTCTTCTCCGTGGCGTGTCACGGCGACCGCGACGAAACCGGCGAGCGCCGTCAGCCCCACGAACAGCGCCTTGATGGGGCTTGCGAGGAACAGAGCGCCAAAGGTGACGAGAATGGCGAGGTAGTGCCACGCGATCACTTTCGGCGCCAAATGCAACCTGAGCGCGGGAATCAGCAGCGAGACTGCGACCAGCCCGAGATTGAGCAGGGCCGCCTCGCGCGAGATGAAATAGGCCGCGACCATGGGGCCGACGACGATCAGCGCGCGCAGGAGTTCGCCGGTCTTGATTTCCCGGGAGATGACGTCGCGCAGGTTGGCGGCCGGCGGGATGGTCGGGAGGTTCACGGGGCACCGGATGGGCGAATGAAACGCTGGCATCATACGGTTCATGGCGCCGCCAGGCGAGTCGATGCCGTTGTGCTCCACCGCCAACCGTATCGTCATTCCGGGATGCGTGCGCAGCACGCAGGCCCGGAATCCATCGGACCGCATGCGCTGTGGAGAAATGGATTCCGGGTTCGCCCTACGGGCGCCCCGGAATGACAGGCCTCTACCGCTGAATGATCTTCATCCAGACGTCGCCGAGGATCGCGGGCTCGCGCGGCGGCAGATAGGTGAGGCCGGCCTGCTTGCCGAATTCGGCGATCTTGCCCTCGGTGCCAAGCTCCGTCAGCACCTTGTTGACGGCCTCGATCAGCGCGCCATCGCGGGCAAGCCCGACATAGCCGCGATTGGCGCCGATCGGATAGTAATAGCCGGATGCGGTGATTGCCGTATCGGGATGCGCGGCGCGATGGGCGTCGAAGCGGGCAAGATCGATCAGCGTTGCGTCATGGTCGCCACGGCTGAGCGTGCCGAGCAGGTCGTCGCGGCCGGGGACGAGATGGGTGATGCTGTCGATCAGGCGCCCCTTGTCGTAGGTCATCAGGATCGCATCGCCCAGCGATCCGCTTTCGATCACCAGCCGTAGCCCGGCGAGATCGCCGATGTCGCCGATCTTGCGATCCCGCGCCTTCGGCCCGAGCACCACCGTCATCGGCGAATAGACATAGGGCTGGCTCGGCGCCAGCACGCCGAGCGCGACGCGGCGGCGCCGGTCGTCACGGGTGGCCCCGGTGAAGTCCGGCAAGCGCGCCGTCTTCATGCCGGGGACGACGAGCGAATCCCGCGTCAGCGCGTAGCCGCCGACCAGCGAGCAGCGCCCGTCCGAGAGCAGCGCATTGGCCTCGAGCTGCGGGCTGGAATCCTCGTCGAGCCTGCTCTCGAACCATTGGATCGTCAGCGGCCGTCGCATCCGCTCTGCAATTGCCTGCGCCAGCAGCACGTCGAAGCCCGCATCCGGCTTGCTCTTTTGATGCACCGACAGCGGTGGCCGGTCCTTGTCGAGACAGATCTTCAGCGGGTCTTCGGCCGCGCGCGCAACGAGGGGCGCCGCCGCGAGGATCGCAGCAACGCTCCACGCGGAGAGCCGGCGTCTCATGGCCGTCTCCGGCTGGAGACGAAGGCCCAGAGGTTTCCGATCTCGTCGTCGCTGAGGATGTCGCCCCAGGGCGGCATCTTGTTGTTCTTGCCGTTCTTCACCGTGGTGATGAAGCGCGTCTTGTCGTCGGGGATGGCGCGCAGGTCCGGCGTGATGGTGCCGGAGTTCATCAGATTTGGGCCGTGGCAGTGCGAGCATTTCGAGGCGTAGGTCGACTTGCCATGATCGATCTGCGCTTGCATGGAATTGGCGGTGGCGTCATCGGCGCGAACGGTCGCCGCAAGCGCGACCGACAGCACCGCGACGGCGGCGATCACCGCCGCCGTCTTGTGAGAAATCACTTTCAGCATCGTATCCGTAGTTACTGCTTGACTGCAAAGACCCACAGCGAACCGCCGGGCGGCACCTGAGCCAACCGCTCGTCGCCGGAGAACAGCGAGTAGACGCCGCCATAGCCGCTCGTCACTGCGACATACTGCACGCCATCCTGCTGCCAGGTCACGGGCTGTCCCTCGATGCCGGAGCCGGTCTGGAACTGCCAAAGCTTCTTGCCGGTGTCGGCGTCGAAGGCTTCGAACTCGCCGGTCAGCGCACCCGAGAACACGACGCCTCCGGCCGTCGACAGCACGCCCGAGAAGCGCGGAATGTCGCTCGGCGCTTCCCACTTCGATTTGCCGGTCATGGGGTCGATGGCCTTGAGGTGACCGCGCGGCCCGTCTCCGTACTCCCAGAGGTCGGTCAGGTCCATGCCGAGATACCATTCACCCTGCTTGTAGGTGACGGGCTCGGTCTTGTACCTTCCGCCGAAGGCAAGCGTGTTGGCATAGGCAAGGCCGGTCTGCGGATTGAACGACATCGGCTCCCAGTTCTTGCCGCCGAGGATCGAGGGATAGACCGTGACCTTCTTGCCCTCGCGCGCGTCCTTCGAAACGTCGGTTTCGATCGGACGTCCCGTCTTCATGTCGATACCCGTCGCCCAGTTGACCTTCACGTAAGGGTTGGCCGCGAGCAGCTTGCCGTTGGTACGGTCGAGCACGTAGAAGAAGCCGTTGCGGTTGGCATTCATCAGCGCCTTGGTCGGCTTGCCCTCGACGTTCACATCGGCGAGCACCATCTCGGCCACGGCGTCGTAGTCGAACGGATTGTTCGGCGAGAACTGGTAGTGCCACTTGATCTTGCCGGTCTTGGGATCCATCGCCAGCACGGAGCAGGTGTAGAGATTGTCGCCCGGGCGCACTGCCGAGTTGAACGGTCCGGGATTTCCGATGCCCCAATAGATCGTGTTTAGCTCGGGATCATAAGACCCGGTGATCCAGGTCGAGCCGCCGCCGAGCTTCCAGGTGTCGCCCTTCCAGGTGTCGCCGCCGGGCTCGTCCGGCGAGGGGATCGAGTGGGTGCGCCAGAGATGCTTGCCGGTTGCCGGATCCCAGCCGTCGATGAAGCCGCGTGTGCCGAACTCGGCGCCGGAAATGCCGGTGATGACGACGCCGTCTGCGACCAGCGGGGCCACCGTCATGGAGTAGCCTTCCTTGATGTCCGCCGCCTTCTGCCGCCACAGCTCCTTGCCGGTCTTGGCATCGAGCGCGATCACGTTGGCGTCGAGGGTGGTACGGAATAGTTTACCCTCGTGGATCGCGACGCCGCGATTGATGATGCCGCAGCAGACGATTCGAGGCGTCTCGGCGGGATATTCGATCTTGCTCTTCCAGATTTGCTTGCCTGTCTTGACGTCGACGGCCATCGTCGCATTGTGCGACGTCACATAAATCACGCCCTGATAGACGATGGGTTGGGATTCCTCACTGCGATCGTCGTTGAAGGAGTAGTTCCAGACCGGGACGAGGTTCTTGACAGTGTCCTTGTTGATTTGGTTCAGCGTCGAGAAGCGCTGGAGATTGTAGCCCATCCCGTAGTTGAGAACGTTCGATGTATCAGTCGCGCCCTTGACCAGCTGCTCGCTGGTCTGTGCGCTTGCACAAGTCGATGCAAGCATGACGAGGCTCGCGGCCATCGCAAAGCGTTTCATCCGTTCCTCCCAATATGCGCGCCTTTTGACGCTGCGGGAGCAACACTCCGCCCGAATGCAAAACGCGTCAATACGAAAGTCGCAAGTGCGGCGCCGATATGTTGCGCGCAGATGCCAGTCAGCTGACGGAGACCTTACAACCCAGGCTCACTTGTGTGCAGGCGCTGAAAAAATTCCGCGTCGCGAAGCAGCTCGGCCGGAGGCCGTCGCCGGGCCCGCGGTCGATTCCGCGAGTTGTGACGCGTGCTGGTTGTAATCCCGACTTGAACCGGGGCACGTTTGTGGACTTATCTCGTTTGGATCCCGCTCGAATCGGGACTCTTGGTCATGGAGGTTCTGATGATATCGCGCCTTTCTGTTGCGCTTGCGCTCACGATTGCATTGCTGTCCGGCCCGGCCTGGTCGGCGTCCGGAAACGTCGTCAAGATGTTCGACACCGACAATGACGGCACGCTCGATCTTGCCGAGGTCAAGAAGGTGGCCGCCGCGATGTTTGCCAAGCTCGATCCTGATCACGACGGCACGCTCGACGCGCGCGAATTGCGCGGGCGATTGACGGCCAAAGAACTCGCCGCCGCCGATCCCGATCGCGATGGGACTTTGACGCTCGACGAATATCTGTCCGTGGTGGAGCAGCGATTCAACGCGGCCAATCCCGACAAGGACGGCACGCTGGATACGAAGGAGCTGAGCGCGCGTGCGGGCCGCACGCTGCTGCGATTGTTGAGGTGAGAGCCGCGGCGCTTGACTGGGAGCGAAGACGGTTTGCCCGAGAGAGAACTGCGCGCGTGTCATGCGGCAGTTCGCTGTATCGGCGGTCGGATTCCAGACTTGCGTCGTGTCTGACGCAGCCCTAGGTTTCGGTTCGCGCGATGTCGCGCTCAATACCTTGGGAGACCCCGGATGGCTTGGAAAGCTCCGAAGATCGTGGAAGTGCCGGTGGGCATGGAAATCAACATGTACGCCTGCGCTTCGCGCAAGTAAGACTGACGACCTGCCGCGGCTTCGGTGGCGGATGCCATCGAAGCCGTGGCAGTGTCGGACCTTCGCCCGCAAATGTGCCTCATGCGCCGCCATTGGCGCAAACCTACACCTTGGCGGGCTTCAAGATTCTCCCGTCAAAATCTCGACCCTGCTCAACGTCCCTGTGTTACGCTGACGCTCGGACAGCGCGGTTGCCGCATCAAGGCGGCGGGCGGCTTCGGGATACGGGATGCGCGGTGGGGCTCTGAGATTCTGGACGGCGGTTGCGTGCGGCATTGCGGCTGTGCCGGCATGCGTCAGCGCCGAGGAAGGCTTCGATACCGAGCACATCTTCGGCTTCATGATCGGCACCGATGTCGGCAGTCCCGGCGAGCGCGAATTCCAGACCCAGACGACAGGGCGCCTCGGCAAAGGCGGGGGCACTTATCGCGCCCTCGAGCACGAGGTCGAGATCGAGGTGGTGCCGCTGCCGAATTTTCGCATCGAGGTCGGCGGCACCGCCACCTTGCACGACATCACCGGCGTTCCCGATATCGACGATCGCCGCCAGTTCAACTTCCAGGGCGCCTCGCTCGACCTGCGTTACCGCCTGCTCGACCGCGAGCGCGCGCCATTTGGCTTTACCGTGGCGGCCGAACTCCATGGCGACCGCATCGACGAGACCAGCGGCGCGAAGGGACGGATGTACGGCACCGAATTCACGCTGGCCTTCGACCGCGAACTCGTCCCGAACTTCGCCATCGCTGCGCTCAATTTGATCTATCAGCCGGAATGGGCGCGCTTCGAGGTGGGGGGCCTGTCCGAGAAGAGTTCGACGATCGGGGCGGCGTTTGCCGGCATGGTTCGCGTGCGCCCCAACGTGCTGCTCGGCGGCGAACTACGCTACTTCCGGCAGTATGAGGGCATCGGCCTCGGCGAATTCTCAGGCCAGGCGCTGTTCGTCGGTCCCACCGCTTACGTCCAGCTATCGGAGCGATCGCGGCTGACGCTGAGCTGGAGCATGCAGGCCTGGGGCCGTCCGGCTGGATCAGGTGCCAATCTCGACCTCGTCAATTTCGAGCGTCATCAGGCACGGCTGGTGTTCGGGGTCAACTTCTAGCGAGGGCTTTGTTCGCCTCTCCCGCTTGCGGCAGGGCTATCGCATATGGCATTTTGCGTGACTTGAGCGCGCGCCTCGTCCTTCGAGACGACCGCTTCGCGGTCTCCTCAGGATGAGGCTAAGCGGCATCGGCGCTCGTCGAAACTGCTGCCACGCACTCGGTCCTCATCCTGAGGGCCCGCCAACGGCGGGCGTCTCGAAGGATGGCCACAAAGAAATTGGCAGCATATGCGATAGCCCTGGGTATGACGGGGAGAGGGGAACAGAGGAAGCCATTCCCCGATCAAATTGAAACTTCCCGCTCCATGGGGCGTAGCCTTTCATGCTAATCTCCATCGCCCCTTGCGAGAGGATCCCGGAATGAACCCGATTGACCTGGTGGTGACTGTGTGTGCGGTGCTTTCGCCTGCGACCTGCGAGGAGCAGCATATCGTGTTCAACTATACGGGGTCGCCGCGGCAATGCGCGATGGCCGCGCCGCCCTATATCGCGCAGTGGGTCGGCGAGCATCCGAAGTGGCATGCAGTGCGGTGGCGCTGCGAATATCCCCACCCGAACGACAAGGCGTGACGAGCCCGTACGCCCCTTACCGCGCCTCATCCTGAGGAGCCCGCGGAGCGGGCGTCTCGAAGGATGGCCAGAGGCGAGAGCCGGGCCTTCATGGTTCGAGACGCGCTTCGCGCTCCTCACCATGAGGGTCTTTTAACTACTTCGTGCAGTCCTTCAGATCCTTGTCCGCGATCGAGAACACTGCATCCGCCCTGATCTCGATGTCGCGCACGATGCACTGCCGCGCATTGGGATAGCTGACCTTGGCGTCGTAGCGGCCGGGCTCGACGCCGATGATGCGCAGCCGCTCGTCGTGGTCGACCTCCTTGTCCTTGTCGTTCAAGGTCTGGTTCGGGCCCCAGTCGGTCTTGCCTGCTGGCGAGAGCTGGAAGCCCGAGATCGTCTCCGTCGTCAGATTCCAGAGCCGGATTCCCTTGCCTTTGCCTTGCGCGGCGGCTTCGCCGGCAAACGCCAGCAACGCGATCAACACCAGAGCCCAACGCATCAAATCGTCCTCCCAAGGCGACGCCGTTATTGCCTGATCAGGCGCTCGCGGTTCTTTGCCTTGTCGAAATTCTTGGCGCGGTCAAGGCCGATTGGTGCAATCAGCTTGGCGGAGGTGAGATCGGCGCCATCGAAATCGGTGTCGATGACGGTTGCCCCGGTCAAGTCCGCGCCGCCGAGCTGGGCGTTCCGGAGAGACGCCCCGGTCAGGTCGGCTCCCCTGAGGGAGGCAAATTCGAGATCGACGCGCGACAGGTCGGCGTTGCGCGCGTTCAACCGTTCCAGTTTGGCCGATCGCAGCACGGCGCGCATCAACCCCATCGACTGGTTGCGCATGTCGGCGCCGAGATTCGCGTCGGCGATCGAGGCGCCGACCAGACTCGCGCCGCTGAGATCGGCTGCGATGCGCGCGCCGGTCAGATCAGCGCCGTCGAGGTGAGCGCGAGCCATCTGCGCAGCGAACAGGTTCGCGCCTTTCAGGCTTGCGCCCGTGAGATCCGCATCGAGAAGCCACGCCTGATCGAGGATCGCTCGATCAAGACGGGCGCCGCCGAGTTTTGTCTTGTTGAGCCGCGCCGCGCGAAGCACCACCCCGGAAAGGTCGAGCCCCGAGAGATCGAGCCCCGACAAGCGCGTGCCGGTGAAGTCGGCGGGTGCACCGGCGCTCGCCTTGGCCAGTACGGCCTCGATGTCCTGCCGGCTCATTTCAGCGGAGACCATGGCAGGTGAGGTGAGGTCGACGTCACGCATCATGTCCTGAGCGCTCGCCATAGTCGCGACGAGCGCGAAGCCCAGCGTCGTCAGAGCAACGGTTCGTTTCATCGTCAGGCTCCGCTGCCGACCTGTTTAGCACACGCGCCGCGCGGCTGCCTATGAGACATCACGCCCGGAGCGTTCGGCGCCCTGTTCACCCTGGGCTTGCCGCGCAAGCCCGGCCTTGATCGCGGCAATCGCGGCGTCGTCGCGTGCCTCGCGCGGGATGCCGATGGGGACCTCGGCCAGAATGTGCGCCGGGCGCGGCGACAGGAAGAACAGCCGGTCGCCGAGCCGGACCGCATCATCCAGGCTGTGGGTGACGAGCAGCGTCATCACGGGGCGCCTTGCCACCAGCGTTGCAATCTCGTCGCGCAGGCGGCCGGCGAGGGCGTCGTCGAGCGAGGCGAGGGGCTCGTCGAGCACCAGCAGATCGGGCTCGACCGCGAAGGCGCGGGCAAGCGCGACGCGCCGGGCAAGGCCCAGCGACAATTCGCCGGGGAAGTGGCTGCGATGCGCCTCCAGCTCCAGGATCCTGAACAACTCGGCGAGCTTCTTGTCGGTGACGTCGGGGGCCGCGAGCCGGACATTCTGCTCGACCGACCGCCACGGCAGCAGCCGCGGCTCCTGAAACACCATGCCGATGCGAGCCTCCGGCGGCCGTATGATGCGCCCCTGAAATTCATGATCGAGCCCCAGGATGATGCGCAGCAGCGTGCTCTTGCCGCAGCCGGAGGGACCGATCAGCACGCCGACCTCGCCGGATTGAAGCGTGAATCTGACCGGCGCCAGCACCTCGTGCGTTCCGCCCGCGGCACTCTTGAACGTCTTCCCTGTGATCTCGACCTCAAGCCGCACGGGGCCGCCACCGTGTTGCGCGGGCTTCGAACGGCTGCACCAGCAAGGTTTCGATGACGAGCACGACGGCGGCGAAGGTCAGCGAATAGGCCAGCAGCCGCGGCGTATCGAACAGCTGGAACGCGACGCCGATCTCGAAGCCGACGCCGTTCGGCCGTCCCAGCAGTTCGGCGACCAGCACGATCTTCCACACCAGCGAGAGGCCGGAGCGGGCGGAGGCGGCGATATAGGGCGCCAGCTGCGGCAGCACGACATGGCGGAAGGCGCGCCAGCGCGGCATTGCGAATACGCTTGCCATCTCGTCCAGCGAACGGTCGAGCGCGCGGGTGCCCTCGCGCAGGGTGACGATGGCGGTCGGCAGCTTGTTGATGGCGATGGCCGCGATCGCTGCGGCCTCGGTCAGGCCGGCCCAGATATAGGCCAGCACGATCACGACCAGGGCGGGCAGATTGAGCAGCAGGATCAGCCAGGGATCGCCCAGACGGTCGGCGAGCTTCACACGCCCCATCAGGTAGCCGATGGCACTGCCGAGCGACATTGCCAGCACGAAGGCGAGCGCGACACGCGCGAGCGTCGCGCCGAGATGCAGGAACAGTGCGCCGGTCGATGCTTCCGCGATCATCACCTGGAGCACGGCGGGCGGGGAGGGCAGCTTTGCGCCGCCGACGAACAGCGCGGCGATCCACCAGGTTGCAAGGAACAGGGCAAACGAGAGAAGACGCAGCACCTCAGTCTCCGGGGACCGCATGATAGAACGTGCCGGGATCGAGCTCGGCCGCGGGCCCGACGAGGTCGCGCCCGCCGGTCTCCGCCAGCACGCGGTAGAGCACGCGTGCGTCTGCCTCTTCCTCGGCGATGCTCCGGCGCGGGATGCCGTCGCGATAGCGATCGCGATAGGTCTTGAGCATGGCCGGATCGGTCGTGCCGGTGAGCGGCGCGATCTTGTCCCAGGCAGCGTCCGACGTGACCAGCAACTGCTTGGCCTTGCGGGTCATCGCGATGAAGCGCGCCACCGCGTCGCGACGGCTCGCGGCCCAGCTCTCGTCGAAGACATAGCCGACGGCGGAAACTGCGCCCTTGGCGCCGAGCTTCGGCAGGATGTCCTCGATGCCGGCGAGGCGGCGGAAGCCCTTGGCCTCGAGCTGGGCGCAGAAATTCCAGAAATTGAGGCTCGCATCCATCTCGCCGTCGAGCGCCTTGGCGGTGATCAAGGGCGGGGCGCCATAGACGATGGTCGCCTCCGATTTCAGGTCGATGCCGTCCTGCTTCAACCGGGCCTGGAGCAGCAGCCAGCTCTTGTCGATCGCCCCGCCGGCGACGGCGAGCTTGCGTCCTCTGAGATCGGCGAGCGTCTTGATCGGCGAATTGGCCGGCACCATCACTGCGCCGAGCGCACTGGAGTAGGGATAGAAGGTGAGCTTGGCGCCGAGCGCCCGCTCGCGCGAGACCCACAGCCAGTCCGACAGGATGATGTCGGCGCTGCCCGCGCGCATCGCGATCTTGCCCGCCTCGGTGCTCGCGAGCTCGGTGACGTCGAGCGACAGGTCGGCCTCCTTGTCGAGACCACCGGCGCGGATCGCGGCCAGCTCCCAGGAGAATGTTCCGGTTTTCTGCACCGCAAGCCGGATGGTGTCCGCGGCGCGGCCGGGCGCGGCTAGCGTCAACGCCAGCGTCACCGCGAGCGCCAATGTTCGACCAGGAGCTCTCATCACCTTGTGAGCCGTTTCCTCTGACAGAGTGCTTTTCAGGACAATACGCATAGCATAGCTTTGGTCGCAACCAGCGGGAGGATGCGCATGAAACTGGCGGGACAGCTACGACCGATTGTCGCCGCATTGGCGGTATTGGCAGCGACCGCTTGTGTGGCGCGGGCCGAGGAAGCCAATGATTATCCGACAGCGGCGCGCGCCGAATATGTCTATGGCTGTATGAAGGCCAATGGCGAAACGCGGTCTGCGATCGAGCAATGTTCCTGCTCGATCGATGTCGTGGCGTCGATCGTGTCCTATGAACGCTACGTCACCGCGGAGACCGCGCTCAGCATGTCGCAGGTGCGCGGCAATCTCGGCGTCCAGTTCCGCACCTCCGAGCAGGCGAACTCGGCGGTGAATGATCTGAGGCGTGCACAGGCCGAGGCCGAGGTGAGGTGTTTCTGACGGCTTGCTGCGTAGACGGTGCTCTCATCCTTCTCCCCTTGCGGGAGAAGGTGGCGCGAAGCGCCGGATGAGGGGTATCTCTCCTCATACTCGGATGTTGGCGCTCGTGGAGAGATACCCCTCACCCGTCTCGCCGCTATCGCGGCGATCCACCCTCTCCCGCAAGGGGAGAGGGAGGTCAGCGCAAGCCTCGCGAAACTACGTCCCCGGCTTCTCCACATCCCACTCGTTGCGGAACACGTGCCCGTCCGTGTCCTTTGCCTCCGCGCGAAAGCGCTTGGCGCCATTGGAAACATACGTGAAGCGCAGATTGGGATCTTCCGAGATCGAGATGCCGCCTTCCATCGACAGCACGGGGCTGTCGTCCTGCGTCAGCTTGAGCTGGTTGACGAAGAAGGCCGGGATATAAAGCTGCGTGACCTGGTCCATTTGCAGGCCGGAATTGTTCGGATGGCCGATCATGATCTGCGCCTCGCGGACGCGGCTCACCGGCGCCTCCTCGCGCGCGAATTGCCGGTAGCGCATCTGGCCGAGCCGGTTCCTGGCTTCCTCGATATTCTTTCCCGCCGGTGCCGAACAGCCGCCGGAGGCCTTCACATAAACTTTCGAGACATAGAGCTGGCCGTCGGTGAGCTCGGCGACCGCATGGACGTCCGTGTAATTGTTGACGCGGACGCGCGTGGAAATCTCCGTGACGTTGGCGTCCGCACCGAGTTCGAACTTTGCCGCCATCGGCGCCGGGTTGCGGTCGATCACCAGCGTGATCGAACGGATGCGGCGGGCATCGCCGGGCGACAGCTTGCTGCGCAGGGTCACCGGCACGATGGCCGCGTCCTCGGCGCGATAGGGCATCTCGATGCCGATGACGGCGCTGCCGTCGTTCATCGGACGGTTGCTGAAGATGTCCTGCACCAGACCCGGCCAGGGATCGTAGGCCTCTTCAGCCTGCGCCGGCACGCCGAAGGCGATGCCGAGGAGAAGGGCGGTCAAGGTCAGGCGGCGTGTGCATCCCATCATGTCATGGTCCCGCGGGCGTCGCGCCCATCGTAGCGCGCCCGCTACTCCCATTCAATTTCCGAAAATGCTGCGGTTGCGTTGCGGGCGTTGTAGTCATCGAACAGCTGCCAATGTGTTCGTTCCGACGCAGCCGCCTTGTCTGCGGCGGCTCGGATCGGCTCGCCCTTCTTGTTCAATGCGCGGACGTCGGAGAGCAGCGTTGACAGGTAACGCCGTTCATCGGCGAGTGCGGCAGGCCAGTCGCTCACGGGGCCGTGACCGGGAACGACGCGCAGCGCCGGAATGGCCTCCAACTCCTTCAGCGTGTCGAGCCAGCCGCGAATGCTGCCGTCCATGACCGGAATATGGCGCAGGAACACGAGATCGCCTGCGAACAGGGTCTTGCTCGTCTCGTCGAACACGGTCAGGTCATTGTCGCTGTGCCCCGCCGGCCAGGCGCGCAAGATCAGGCGGCGCGAGCCGAGATCGAGCGTCCTCGTGTCCGAAACGAGCAGGGTAGGGGCAATGATCTTCACGGGATCGATCAGCTCGCTGCCCATGATGCGGCGGAAATTATCGAGATAGAAAGGCCCGCGCGTCGCCAGCGCCTGCGGGAGCCTGTTATGGCCGACGAAGCTGGTGTCTGCTGCGGCAAAGGCCGCATTGCCGAAGACATGGTCGGGATGGCCATGGGTGTTGATGACGTAGCGGATCGGCTTGGGCGTGCGGGCCCGCACGGCCGCCAGCAGCGCCTCGCCTTCGCGGAGGCTGCCCCCGGTATCGATGACGGCCACGGCCTCATCGCCAACGATGAAGCCGATATTGGCGATGTCGCCCTCGTTCTCGCGGCTCATCAGGGCGATGGCCCCGGAGTGTACGAAGATTCCCGGCGCGACTTCGCTCACAGGCAATTCGGTCGCCTCGACGCGTGCTAGCGTCGCTATCCCCAGCACGGACAAGGCGGCGATGATTGAAGCGACATAAGACACTTTTTTGCCTCAGTTCAGGGGGTGCCGCATTGCACTGCAACAAAGCAAAGCCAACACAAAGTTGGCAAACATGGCGCGTCATGCGTTGCATGGATAACATTCAAACAAAACGAGGAGGAAGCGCGATGACGGAGGCCGGACGACATCGTCGCTGGTTGATCTTGCTGTGGAGCCTGGCTGCATCCTGCGTGCTGGGCGACGTCGCCACCGCGCAGACGAACGAGACCGGCGACCTCTCCTTCGAGCTGGTCGACCCCAAGGTGCTGCGCGTCTGCGCCGACCCGCGCAATCTGCCGTTCTCGAACGAGAAGGGCGAGGGCTTCGAGAACAAGCTCGCCGAGTTCCTGGCGGACAAGCTCCAGAAGAAGCTCGACTACGTCTTCTTCCCGCAGGCCACCGGCTTCGTACGCATGACGCTGGGTGCGCATCGCTGCGACGTCATCATGGGCTTCCCGCAAGGTGACGACCTCGTGCAGGGCACCAATCCCTATTACCGCACGAGCTATGCACTGGTTGCGAAGACGGGCAGCGGGCTCGAGGACGTCGACACGCTCGAGGACGCGCGGCTGAAGGGCAAGCATGTCGGCATCGTCGCCGGCACGCCGCCGGCGACCAACATGGCGCTGGCCGGCCTGATGGGCGATGCAAAGCCCTATCCGCTGATGATCGACACGCGCTTCGATAATTCGGCGCAGGCAATGGTCGACGATCTCGCCGCCGGCAAGATCGACGCCGGCGTGCTGTGGGGGCCGATGGCCGGCTATTATGCGAAGAAGGCGGGCTCCTCGCTCCACGTTACGCCGCTGGTGAAAGAAACGACCGGGCCGAAGCTGGTCTATCGCATCGGTATGGGTGTGCGTCCCGCCGACCAGAACTGGAAGCGCCAGCTCAACAAGCTGATCCAGGAGAACCAGGGCGAGATCAACAAGATCCTGCTCGACTTCGGCATACCGCTGCTGGACGAGAACGACCGGCCGCTCGGCGCGGAGACGGCCAAGAAGACGCCATGAAGCGGTCTCTCGCTGCTGCGCTGCTCGCCGCTGTTCTGGCAGGGCAGGCATTGGCGCAGGAGCAGGAGCCGTTCGAGCCGGAGGGGTATCGTACCGACAATTACCGCGCGCCGGTGCCGGCGACGCTGGCAGGCGCGCGCGTGCTCTCTACAGCGGAAGCCGAAGCGATCTGGCGGGCGAAGAGCGGCGCCTTCGTCGACGTGCTGCCGCGGCCACCGAAGCCGAAGAACCTTCCCGACGGCACGGTGTGGCGCGATGCGCCGCGCAGGAACATTCCCGGCGGCATCTGGCTGCCGGATACCGGCTACGGCACGTTGCCGCCGGCTATGGACGATTATTTCCAGCGCGGCCTCGCACGCGCCTCGCGCGGCGACAAGGCCGCGCTGCTCGTGATCTACTGCCTCGCCGACTGCTGGATGTCCTGGAACGCCGCGAAGCGCGCGCTGGGGTATGGCTACTCCAACGTCGCCTGGTATCCCGACGGCAGCGACGGCTGGGAGCGCGCAAAGCTTCCCACCGAAGAGGCGCAGCCGGAACCGCGACCTGAGCAGTAGGCGGTGTTAGAGAGAGTAAGCGCCACCTCCCCCTTGTCATTGCGAGCGTAGCGAAGCAATCCAGAATCTTTCCCGCGGAGGGACCCTGGATTGCTTCGCTACGCTCGCAATGACGATGTGGGCAGAGCTTCGCGTTCTCGGTGGTAGACGGACTCGCGGAGATTGCCGCTCACCCGGAATCCACGCTGCGTACGCATTGCGACCTCTCCCCGCAAGCGGGGAGAGGCGCCGACCGTGCCCTACTGCTTCTGCAACTTCGTCAGCGTGCCGGTGCCGTTGTTGTCGGTGGCAGCGTAGCTCACCCTGTCGCCGGCATGGACGGCGTCGAGCATCGCGGCATCCTTCGCCTTGTACTCCTGGAGCGCGCCAGCGCTCCCCGAGCTGGCGCCGACCGTGCCCTTCTGCGTCTGCTGGATCGAGATCGTGCCGTTGAGCCGGTCGATCCGCGTGACCATTCCGGTCATGTCGTCAGCAAAGGCGCTGGATGCGAGCATGGTGATGACCGCAGCGCCTGCGAGGATGAATTTTGTGGTTCCCATCGAGGCCTCCCGATGTCCTGGATTGGATGTCTTGGATTGACTTCGACAAGACATCCCAGAGCGATTTGGTTCCGCCGGATCTGGCGGCGAAAGGTTAACGATCGTGCTGATATCGCGGGAACTTTGGTGAGCCGTCAGCGAGGCTGACGCTATTCCATTTCCTGCTGGATCACGCGCCCGAGCGCGAACAGGCGCTGGTCGATCGTGGTCGGAACCTCGCAGACGAATCGCACCACTTTGTGACGGTCCTCGAAAATGCGGGTCTTCCAGATCAATTCGTTGCTGAGCGCCTCCACCTTGGCCTCGTCGCGCGGCGTTGCGCCCTGGAGCGCCTGGAGCGCAAGCGTGTCCTCGCGGATCTTGTCGGCGGCCTCGCGCTGCTTGCGGCTGACGCGTTCGAGGCCGCTCATCACCTGGGAGCGCTGGGCGTTGAGCGTGTCGAACAGGCCCGCGAACAGCAGCTTTGCGTTCGCCGTCTTGTCAGTGGCGGAGGCGGCCAGGAACTCCTTCACGGACTTCTCGGCCTCGTCCAGCGGTGTCTTGCGCGCCGAAAGCTTTGCGACCAGCGCGCTGATCTTGGCGTCGTCCTTCCACTTGTTCTGAACGTCGTCGAGCGGCGGCCCGGCCCAGACGGCGGCGAGCGAGATGTCCGGCACTTTTGCCTGCGTGCATGGCCAGTCCGGATAGCGCGGATCGGCCGCGTGCGCGGCGGTGCTCGCAACAGCGAGCGCCAGAGCGGCCATGGCCAGAACCCGAACCGTCATCCTTCGCCTCCCGCAGGGCCCCGCCGCGCCAGCCCGCGCGAGGGATCATAGGCATAGATTGCCCCGATCATGAAGACGATTGTGCAGGTCGCGACCACCGCCAGCGAGATCCAGTTAATCTGCCCGTAGAGTGCAAAACGTATCAATTCGACCGCATGGGTGAACGGATTGGCCTCGCAGAGGTAGTACAGATAGGGGCTGCCCTCCTGCACCCGCCAGAGCGGGTAGAGGGCGGAGGAGGCGAAGAACATCGGGAAAATGACGAAGTTCATCACGCCGGCAAAATTCTCCAGCTGCTTGATGCCGGAGGAGATCAGCATCCCCAGCGAGCCCAGCATCAGCCCCGACAGGATCAGCGCCGGCAGCACGGTGAGATAGCCTGACGGCGGCGGTGTGATGTCCCAGAACCAGGCGATCAGCAGGAACGCATAGACCTGGAGCAGCGATACCGCCGTGCCCGCGAGCAGCTTGCATAACAAGAGGAAGCCGCGCGGCAGCGGGCTCACCAAGAGTGTGCGCATGTTGCCCATCTCGCGGTCATAGACCATCGACAGCGAGGACTGCATGCCGTTGAAGAGCTGGATCATCGCCATCAGGCCGGGCGCGATATAGACCTCGTAGAGGATGTAGGTCTCGTAGGGCGGGATGATGGAGATGCCGAGCACCTGGCGGAAGCCGGCGGCGAAGATGAAGAGCCACACCAGCGGCCGCACCAGCGCCGAGACGAATCGCTCGCGCTGATGCAGGAAGCGCAGGCCCTCGCGCCAGACGATGCCGGTGAGGCAGGTCATGTATTCCGAGGCGGAGAAGCCGCGCGGCGCCTCGCGCGTGGTGATGCTGCTCATGCGCCGCCTCCCGGCATGGTTTGTGCGCCGGTCAGGCGCATGAAGGCGGTGTTGACATCCTGCGCGCTCGCCTCGGTGATGACGCGGCTCATCGGCCCCTGTGCCAGCACCTTGCCCTGGTGCAGCACCACGAGGTCGTCGCCGTCCATGATCTCGTCGAACAGATGCGTCGCCCAGAGCACGCCGATGCCTTGCTCGGTCACGAGCTGGCGGACATGGCTGATGATGTCGGCGCGCGCCTTGACATCCAGGCCGACGGTCGGCTCGTCCAGCAACAGCAGCCGCGGCCGGTGCAATAGTGCCCGCGCGATCTCCAGCCGCCGCATCTGTCCGCCGGAGAGATCGCGAACCTTGCTGCCGGCGCGCTCGGAGAGCCCGATGCGGCCGAGCAACTCGGCGCTGCGCGCGGCGGCCTCGCGGCGGCCGATGCCGTGGAGCGCGGCGTGATAGAGCAGGTTCTGTGTCAGCGACAGGTCGAGATCGAGCGTGCGTGGCTGGAACACGACGCCGAGCAGCCGCAGCGCCTCGCCGGGGGCTTTGCTGATGTCGTGGCCGAAAATGCCGACACGGCCGGACTGGATGCCGAACAGCCGTGTGATCAGCGAGAACAGCGTGCTCTTGCCCGCGCCGTTGAGACCGAGCAGTGCCGTGAAGCTCGCCGGCTGCACATTGAAGGAGACGTCCATCAGCGCCCGCCGCGGTCCGTAGGAATGGCTGACGCCGTCGATCGACAGCGCCGGCACCGCGGCTGCTTCCAGCCTCGGCGTGTCGCGCGGTTCGGTGACGGGGGCAGGGCTGGTCATGGCGCGATCGCGATGCCCCAGGGCAGTTCGCCCACCTGAATGGTCTTGATCACCTTTTGCGCGGCGACGTCGATCACGGAGACATCGTTCGACACGCCGTTGGTGGTGAGCAGGTACTTTTCGTCCGGTGTGAAGGCCACGTGCCAGACGCGCTGCCCGACCAGCAGGTATTTCGTCACCTTGCGCGTGGCGACATCGACGACGGCGATACGGTTGGCGGGGCCGAGCGCGATGAAGGCGGTCTTGTCGTCCCTGGTCATGCCGATGCCGACCGGCTGGATCGCCTCTTTCCGCAGGCCCGGAATCTCGAAGGTGACCTTGCCGATCACCTCGTGCTTTTTGGGATCGATCACCGAGACCGTGCCGCCGATCTCCGAGGACACCCAAACTTCCGAGCTGTCGTGCTTGAATTCGGCAAAGCGCGGCCGCGCGTCGACCAGCACGTTGGCGACGATCTGGCGCGAGGTGGTGTCGATGAAATGAGCCATGTTGGTCGTCTCGGAGGTGTTGATCAGCGTCTTGCCGTCGGGGCTGATGGTCATGCCCTCGGGCTCGACGCCGACCTGGATGTCGCCGAGGCGTGCGCGCTTCTCGAGGTCGATCACGGTCACCGTGTTGTCGTTCTCGTTGGCGACGTAGAGAATCTTTCCGGCGGCATCCTGCGCGAACAGCTCTGGGTCGGGGCCGGAGGGCAGACTGTCGACCACGCTTTGCGTCTTGGCGTCGATCACCTGGATGGTGTCGTCGTCGCCGACCGCGACCATCACGAACTTGCCGTCGCGCGTGAAGTCGATGCCGCGCGGACGCTGGCCGACCTTGATGGTCTTGGTCACCGTCCAGGTATCGGTGTCGATCACCGAGACCGTGTTGCTCTTCTCGTTCGAGACATAGGCGATGAACGCATGCGCAGGCGCGGCCGCCAGCGCCAGTCCGGAGAGCAGCCCCACACGCCACATGCGCAACATTTGCGTCCTCACTTCAGCTTGCATTTGCTCTCCGGGCGATCGTAGCCGAGCGTGTCGAGCTCGGAGACCTGGTGCAGGAAACCTTCCTGCGGCGACACCGACACCACCATGCGGCCGTCAACGAGCAGGATCGGCTGGCGCAGCTGGAGATTCCAGTCGCGCAGTGTCAGCCGCGTGCCCTTGAAGGCGGCGACCGAGAAATCCGGGCCCTTGATGAAGTCGGTGACCTTCTTGACGTCGCCGGAATTGGTCCGGGAGGTGGCCTCGCCAATCATCCGCACCGCGGTCCAGGCCTGCATGTCGAGCGCGGTCATCCGCCGCGAATTCAGCTTGACGAAGCGGTTCTGCATCTGGATCGCGCCCCACTGGTCCTGCGCCGCGTCCCAGCTCCGGGGCACGAGGCCGGCCGAGCCGGCGACGGGGCGGGGATCCCAGGTGCGATAGGGCAGGTAGGCGCCGAACACCTCGCTCTCATCGGCAGCAACGAGCACGTCGTAAGCTGGAGCCTGCTGCGTGAACACCGGCATCTGCCGCTGGATCAGCGTCACACCCGAGTCGGTGCGGCGCGCGCCGCCCTTGTCCTCGAATGTGCGCTCCTGCACGATCTTGGCGCCGAACCGCGCGGCCGTGCGCCTCAGCGCATCGGCGAACAGCTTGTCCTCGTCATGCGAGCCGACCACGAGCAGCCAGCGCGACCACTTTTTCCAAACGAGATATTGCCCGAGCGCATCCGCCAGCATCGCGCGCGTCGGTGCGGTATGGATGACATTGGCACGGCAATCGGCCTCGCGCAGCCGTTCGTCGATCGCGCCGGCGTTGAACAGCAGCGTACCGCGATCGCGCAGGGCGTCCGCGACTTTCAGCAGCGCATCGGCCGGCAGGTCGGCGATGATGAAGCCGTTTGTCTCGGCGAGCGCGGTCGCGGCCTGGACCGGATCCTCGCCTTCCCTGATGCGGCGCTCTTCCAGTGTAAAACGCTGGTTGAGAAATTTCCCGGTGGTGTTGTTGTCCTCGATCGCGAGTTTCGCGCCGGCAATGCCGTCATTCTCCGCGGGCTGCTCCACCAGCGACAGCGTCGATCTGGTGCCGGCGACGCCGAGATAGCCGACGCCGATCGCGACCGGGTCGGCCGCGAGCGCGCTCGTCGCGGCGACACCCAAGCCGATCAGCCCGGCCAACCATCGGATCATGTTTCCTCCAGGCGCTCTCCCCGGCTTGACCGCCGATGGAGAATTGTCTCTGCTAAAGCATGACCGATTTGTCAGGGCATGCAACCCCGCATTTCGTCCTCGCGCACGCGAGGACGGGAATCACGATCATGCGAGCGCTTACGGCGATGGCTGCTTTGCTGTTGACGGGTTCGGTCGCGTTCGCCGATCCGCCCAAGCTCGCGGTGTTCGATTTCGAGCTGATCGACACCAGCCTGCCCGGCGAGTTCTACGGCTCGAAGCCGGAGCTGGCGCGGCTCGACCGCATCAGCGAGCAGCTGCGCAAGGAACTGACTGACTCAGGCAAGTTCCAGGTGCTCGACATCGCGCCGGTCAGGGACGCCGCCCGTCACGCCAATCTGCAGGCCTGCGGCGGCTGCGATCTCCAGCTCGCCGGGCAGCTGGGTGCCGACCTGGAGATCACCGGCATGGTGCAGAAGGTCTCGAACCTGATCATCAATCTGAACATCTATCTGCGCGACGTGAAGACCGGCAACATGATCACCGCCGCCAGCGCCGATATGCGCGGCAACACGGATGAAGCCTGGACCCGCACGATGAGCTATCTGATCCGCAACCGCCTGCTGGCGCCGAATTACGGCAAGCCGGAGTAATTTTCTCTCCGCGAACACCGCTGCACCCTCTCCCCTTGCGGGAGAGGGTGGCTTCGTGTCCAGACCGGATAGATGGGTAACACAGTGGACCGGATGGATGGGTGACAGTTCTCTGTCGGCTGGGAGGAACAGCCGATGCCTTGGCGAGAGAGCTGCGCAATGGACCAACGGGTTAGCTTCATCGCGGATCAGCGAAGCGGATTGTGGACGATGACGGAGCTTTGCGACCGCTACGAGATTAGTCGCAAGACCGGTTACAAGTGGTTGGAACGCTACCGGCTGGAAGGGCCTGGAGGGCTTGGGGATCGCTCCCACGCTGCGTGGGTGCATGGGCGAGCGACGCCGCAGCACATTGTGGATGCGATTGTAGGGCTGCGACGTGAGCGGCCGAGTTGGGGACCGCGCAAGATCGTCAGCAAGCTTGAGGCTCGTTAGGGAGATGTCGATTGGCCGTCAGCCTCGACGGCCGGCGAGATCCTCAAACGAGCGGGACTGGTCAGCAGCCGTCGGGTTCGGCGACGTGCGCCGCCGCGTATGGGGCAACTGACGGTGCCTCAACACGCCAACCATGTGTGGGCCCTGGATCACAAGGGCTGGATCCGGTTGGGCGACGGCTGTCGCGTTGAACCCTTCACGGTAACCGATGGCTTCAGTCGCTATCTGATCAGCCTGGCGGCGACGGGCAGCACGCAATATGCCGAGTGCCGGCCGCCGCTGGAGCGGGCATTTCGCGAGTACGGCTTGCCGCAAATCATCCGCTCCGACAACGGCTCGCCGTTCGCCTCGACTGGGACGACAGGTCTGACGGCGTTGTCAGTATGGTGGATCAAGCTTGGCATCCGCCATGAACGGATTGATCCCGGCCATCCTCAGCAGAACGGTCGTCACGAGCGTTTTCACGCGACGCTTCTGGAAGCCATGCGGCCACCGCCGCTAACCCGGGCTGTGCAAGCGCGGCGCTTTGCGGCATTTGCGCGCGACTACAACGAAGAACGGCCGCATGAAGACCTGCCAGCGCCTATCAGCCTTCGCCTCGCGCGATGCCAAGGCGGCTTCCAGCGCCGGAATATCCGCCCGAAGCTGCCGTGCGCCAGGTTCGTTCCAACGGCGAGATCAAATGGCGTGGCGACTTCATCCACATTTGCAGCGCTCTTGTCGATGAAGCTGTTGCCGTCGAGGAAACCGAGGACGGACACTGGCAAGTGCGCTTCTTCGACGTGCCGATCGGCATCATCGACCAGAAAACCTCCAAGCTGCGGCGTTACGCTAGCGCTGCGCCGCAGCGGACCGAACCATGAACGATTGTTACCTATCCATCCGGTCTGTTTTGTTACCCATCCATCCGCTGGACATTCGCGCAGCGAAGCCGGGTGAGGGGTATCCTTCCCCACGAACAGCCGCGCGAACGGAGAGATACCCCTCATCCGGCGCTTCGCGCCACCTTCTCCCGCAAGGTGAGAAGGGAAGGGCAGCGCGCGCTTAGCGCGCAAAGCATCACCCCTTCAGCCGCTCCGCATGCCAGTGCAGATGGTCGCTCATGAAGGTCGAGATGAAATAATAGCTGTGGTCATACCCCGCCTGCCGCCGCAGCGTCAGCGGGATGCTCGCCTTGCTGCAGGCGGCTTCAAGCAGCTCAGGCCTAAGCTGCTCCTTGAGGAAATTGTCGGCCTCGCCGACGTCGACCAGGAAGCCGGAAAACTTCGCGCCGTCCTCGATCAGCGCCACTGTGTCGTGGTTGCGCCAGGCGTCCTTGTTCGGCCCGAGATAGCCGGTCAGCGCCTTGATGCCCCAGGGCACCAGCGAGGGTGCCACGATCGGCGCGAAGGCGCTGGCCGCGCGAAAACGATGCGGATTGCGTAGCGCCACCGTCAGCGCGCCGTGTCCGCCCATGGAATGGCCCATCACCGACTGCCGCTTGGCGTCGACCGGAAAATTCTCCGCGACGAGTTTGGGCAGCTCGTCCGTGACGTAGCTCCACATGCGATAATTTCGCGCAAACGGCGCTTGCGTCGCGTCGACATAGAAACCGGCGCCCAGGCCGAAATCATAGGCGTTGTTGGCGTCGCCCGGCACGTCCGGCCCGCGCGGTGAGGTGTCGGGCGCGACGAAGATCAGGCCGAGCTCGGCGCAGGCGCGCCGGAATTCGCCTTTCTCGGTCACATTGGCATGCGTGCAGGTGAGCCCGGACAGATACCAGACCACGGGAAGTTTTGCGCCGTTCGCATGCGGCGGAACGTAGACCGAGAACACCATGTCGGTTCCGGTCGCCTGGCTCGCATGGCGATACACGCCCTGCACGCCGCCGTAGGATTGATTGGTCGAGACAGTCTGGATCGTCATGCCTTAAAGCTCCGTGGCATCTAACCACATCAAGATTGCAACGCTTGTGTGACCGAATTCGTGGCGGTTGTCGCGGGTCAGGCGACGCCGCTGTCGATCGCCAGTCGCACCAGCTCGACCGAGGTTTTGACTCCGAGCTTCTGGCGCATGATCGAGGAGGTGTTGGCCACCGTCTTGTAGGACGACTGCACTAGCCAGGCGATCTCGGACAGGCTCTTGCCGGCGCTGAGCAGCCGCAGGATCTCCATCTCGCGCGCGTTCAGCTTCGACAGCGGGCTCTGCGCCAGCGCCGGCCCAGCGAAGGCGATGCTGCGCGCGATCGCGCTCGGCAGGTAAGTGCCGCCACCGCCGACGGCACGGATGGCCTCGACGAGATCGTCGGGGTCGCCGGTCTTGGAGACATAGCCCTTGGCGCCGCATTCGATTGCACGCGCGGCGAAGGCGGGGTCGTCGTTCATGCTGAACATGATGATGCGGGCCTCGGGCGCGCGTTCGAGGATGCGGCGCGCGAGCTCGAAGCCGGAGACGGTCGGCAGGTTGATGTCGATAATGCAGAGATCGGGACGCTCGACGATGAAGACGCACTCGCCGTCCTCGGCGTCGGCGGCCTCCAAAATCTCGATCTCGCCTTCGTCGGCCAGCACGGCCCGGCAGCCGGAAGCGACAATGGGATGATCGTCGACGATCAGAATGCGCATAGGCGTTCCCCGCGACAGCGCGTTCCCCGTGTTAGACCTTGCCTGTTTTGCGCCGCATGATGCCGGACAAAGGAGACGCGCGCGTCTCATGTCGCCTCATGCAACCCGGTCGGGATTGCTGTACGCTTCCGATTAGATATCCGCCGCTTCGCCCCTGTCAACGTCATCGGACAGGCGCGGGCAAAACCTTCGCGGGGCACGAGCAATACCAATGTGGCAAAATCTATCCTTGCGCGCGCGCATCAACCTGCTGCTGGCGCTTCTGCTGGCACTGGGGCTCGCGGTCAATATCGGCCGGCAGGTCGCGGAGGCCGCGCCGCGCGTGCAGGCCGAGGACCAGAGCGTGATCCGGCTCGCACGCGAGTTCATCGAGATGATCGTGGCGGATCTGAACGAGGCGCCCGACCCGGATGCGAGGTTGAACCAGATCGCGCGCGATCTCAGCCGTCTGCGCCATGTCAGCATCACGCTTCGGGACGCCGGCGGTCATCCGCTCACGCCGCCCCGGCCCGATTCCGACGACGACACGCGCGGACCGCCGGCCTGGTTCGTCAGCCTGGTTCATCCCGAGCAGACCGCGGTGAGCGTGCCCCTGTCGATCCATGGCAAGCCAGGCTCGCTCCTGATCACCTCGCATCCCGACGACGAGATCGCCGAGATCTGGGACGGCATCGTGACCCAGCTCGAGGTCGGCTCGGTGATCGCGCTCGTGCTGTTCCTGCTGATGATGAACGTGGTCGGCCGGGCGCTGGCGCCGCTTCAGTCCCTGGCGGACATGATGGCCGAGCTCGAAGGCGGGCGATATCAGGCGCGGGTTGCACCGGGCGGCGCGCCTGAACTTGCCGCGATCTGCACCAAGCTCAACCATCTTGCGGCGACGCTTGGCGAGGCCGTCGAGGACAAGCGGCGCCTTGCCGAGCGCGCGGTGTCGCTCCAGGACATCGAGCGCAAGGAGATCGCGCGCGAGCTCCACGACGAGTTCGGGCCGTATCTGTTCTCGCTGCGCGCGCATGCCAGCGCGCTGGCGAAGCAGGCGGATGGGCGCGACCCGAGCGCGGACGCCGTGCGAAAGCACGGCAGCGCCATGCTGGAGCAGATCAACGCGCTCCAGCAGTTCAATCGCCGGGTGCTGGAGCGGCTCCGGCCCGTCGGTCTCGCCGAGCTCGGCCTGCGCCAGGCGCTCGAATCGCTGTCGCGGCTGTGGCGGGAGTCGCATCCCGATGTTGCGATCGAGACCCTGATCTCGCCGGCGCTCGGCGTCACCGGGGAGACCGCCGATCTCACCATCTACCGCATCGTGCAGGAGGCCCTCACCAACGTGTTCCGTCACGCCGGCGCGACCTCGGTCAATGTCGTCATCGAGCCGGCGGGGCAGCAGGGACGCGACGGCCGCTTCTGCGCCCGGGTGCGGGTCAGCGACAATGGCCGCGGCATGGAGCCGGGCCAGAAGCTCGGCTTCGGCCTCGTCGGCATGCGCGAGCGGATTCTGGCACTGGGCGGCACGCTCAACGTCGTCTCCGGCGACGGCGGTTTGACCGTCGAGGCGCTGGTCCCGACGGCGGCGGCCTGAGATGATCGGGAAAAATTCCCGATTTGATCGGGAAAACGGGAGCGGATATTGCCCGATCTTTTGTGGCTGGCGGGATTGCGACCGCTGATTACACTCATCCCGACGAAACGGCGAAAATCAAAACAGCCGATGGTCACGGATGGGAAGGCTGGGATGGGCAAGCGTGGTTTGTTGATTGCCTCGGTGTCGACGGGGCTGGTGTCTGGAATTGTCTTCGCGAGCCCTGCCGTGGCCGCGCAGGACGAGGAGACCAACGTCCAGAACCTGCCGCCGGTCGAGGTGACAGCGCCGCCGCCCTCCGCGGCAAGGCGCACGGCGTCTTCGCGGCCGGTCGAGCGTGCGGGGGCATCTTCGTCCCGCCCCAAGACACGCATCTACGTCTACCCGACCTCGCCGGGCACCGGCAGAGGTCTCGATGTCGACAAGGTTCCGTCAGCGGTCAATGCCGTCGATGCCAGCCAGATCAAGCGCACCGGCTCGCTGAACGTCACCGACGCGCTGCGCGATAACATCGCCGGGGTCAATATCACCGAGGTCACGGGCAATCCGTTTCAGCCGGATGTCGAATTCCGCGGCTTTGTCGCTTCGCCCGTGACGGGCACGCCGCAGGGCCTTGCGGTGTACCAGAACGGCGTCCGCATCAACGAAGCCTTCTCCGACGCCGTCAACTGGGACCTGATCCCGACCGCCGCGATCCGCTCAGTGACGCTGGTGACCAACAATCCCGCCTTCGGCCTCAATGCGCTCGGCGGCGCGATCAATCTGCAAATGAAGGACGGCTTCACCTATCAGGGTGCGGAGCTCGATCTCATGGGCGGCTCGTTCGGCCGCATCCAGGGTTCGGCGCAATGGGGCAAGCAGGTCGACAAGAACTACGCCGTCTATGCCGCGCTCGAAGGCCTGCACGACAACGGCTTCCGCAATTTCTCGCAATCGGACGTGCGGCGCTTCTACGGCGATGTCGGCTACAAGGCCGGCGACAGCGAATTCCACGCCAACATGGGCGTCGCCAAGAACGATTTCGGTGCCAGCGCCACCGTTCCCGCCGAGTTGCTCGATAAATACTGGGGCGCGACCTACACGACACCGCAGACCACCTCGAATCGGGTCGGCTATCTCAACCTGACCGGCAAGGTCGACGCGACGCCGACCTGGACGCTCGAAGGCACCGCCCATGTCCGCAGGTACGAGCAGAAGATCGTCGACGGCAATCCGACCGACGCGCAGGAATGCACCGATCCGGGGCTCGCTGGTCTTCTCTGCTTTGGCGACGGCGCCACGCCTGCGAACGGTGTGAACGGCCTGCCCCTTGCCAATCCTTTCGCGTCGGGCACGATCCTCGGCGAGATCGATCGGGGCTCGATCCGTTCGACCACTTTCGGCGTATCGGGGCAGGCCACCAATACCGATCAATTGTTCGGACACGACAACCGCTTCGTGATGGGCGCGACCTATGATGCCAGTGTCACGCGCTACAACGCCACCGCCGAGATCGGCACGATGGGCGAAAACTACGTCGTCAGCGGCAGCGGCCTCTTCCTCGGCGCGACGCCCACGACAGATCCTGTTGCCGGTCCCGTCTCGCTGCGGACCGTCAACCAGTATAACGGCCTTTACGCCATGGACACGTTCAACGTCACGGACGCCTTCGCCGTCACCGGCGGCGGACGCTTCAACGTGGCGCGCATCACACTGGAAGATCAGCTGGGGACCGCGCTCAACGGCGATCACACCTTCACCCGATTCAATCCGGTCATCGGCGGCACCTACAAGATCACGCCGGAGCTGACCGCCTATGCCGGCTATTCCGAGGCCAACCGGGTGCCGACGCCGCTCGAGCTCGGCTGCTCCGATCCGGCCCGTCCCTGTCTCATCGCTGCGTTTCTCGTCTCCGATCCGCCGCTCAAGCAGGTCGTATCCAAGACGGTGGAGGCTGGCTTCCGCGGCACCAAGGAGCTGAACATCGGCACGCTCGGCTGGAAGATTGGCGGCTTCCGCGCCACCAATTATGACGACATCGCAGCCGTTCCTGCGGTCGGACGCACCGGCTTCGGTTATTTCACCAACGTCGGCAGAACGCGGCGTCAGGGGTTCGAGGCCGAGGTCAACATCAAGTCCCCCACGCTCCAGTTCCAGGCAAGCTATGCCTTCGTCGACGCTCGCTATCTCGACGCTTTCGAACTCGGCTCCGAAAGCCCGTTCAGGGATCCCGTCACCGAGACCATCCAGGTCCTGCCCGGCAACCAGATTCCCGCGATTCCGCGCCACCGCATCAAAGTGGGCGTCGACTACAACGTGACCGACGTCTGGAAAGTCGGCGGCAACGCGTTGTTCGTCTCCAGCCAGTATTTCGTTGGCGACGAGTCGAACCAGTTCGCGAGACTGCCGTCCTACACGGTCTTCAATCTCCATACGTCCTATCAGGTGACGAAGAACTTCCAGCTCTACGGCCGCGTCGACAACATCTTCGACAAGCGCTACGCGACCTACGGACAGTTCTTCGACCGCGAAGCGTTGCCCAACTTCACCAATGGTGGCGCAGAATTCACCGATCCGCGCTCGCTCAGCCCGGCAAGGCCGCGCGCGTTCTATGCGGGGATGCGGATGACGTTCTGATCTTCGCCTAAAGCGCGAGGTCCGGCGTGGAGTAGCGAGATGGGCTGGGCTCTTCGCCGGCGCAGCCTATGGCGTGTCGCTGCGGCGTCGCTCTACTTCAGGCCGATTGACTAAATGTTCATGTTTTGTTCTTATGCTGGTCGTCCAGCCAAGGGAGCGAGCCATGGACAACCGCATCAGTGAAATCCGCAGAATTATCAGAGCATTGCGTGTCAGCATGCGCGAGGCTGAGGCCGTCATGCATGAGCAAATCAACCGGGACGAAGACTGCGCCTTCGTCGCCGAGGAAGTCATGAAAATGCGCATGGTGATGAGCGGGCTCGTTCAGGAGCGGGCCGCTCTCGGCGACACCGACCCGATCGTCGTCGCCAGCCTCTTCGTTCCCCGCCGAAAGCCGACGCCTCCGCGCCGTGTCGAGGGGCGGCGTCTCGTCCCGCTGCGAGAGGTGGCGCAGGTATGAAGGGACAGAGGCCGGCCTATTTCTCCGACATGCAGGAGCCGCCCGAATTCCTGAAGGCTCTCGATCATGTGCGGCGCCTGTCTTGCCGCGAGGGGTGGTGCCGCATGCACGTAGAGGCGATCCAGGTCGCGATCGATCAATATGCGGAAGCGGCGCTCGGCAATCGGGAGTTCTTCCTGAACAAGCCGCACAGCATCGGTGAAAGTCACCGCAGCGGCGACGTGCCGTGACATCGGCTATGACCGGGCAGCCTTCTTCGCCAATGGTGGCGCGCTCGCTGAGGCCGGAAGCCGAGAGCGACCTCGGCTGTTCGTCCGGAGCGTGCCGGCGCAGCCGGGCGCCGCGCCGTTTTTTTACCGATCGGAAACCATCGCGAATGATCCGAAAATTTTAACGAAACGACTTGGCTTCCTCCGCGTCGGTTTGTCGGAGGGCCCGTCCGATGACAGAGCAACAGTTGCGAGAGCAGGAATTCCAGATCGCGCGTTACAGGCGTTTGGAGCGGGAAGTGACCGACCCGCTCGCCGTGTGTCTGCTTCACAGCATTATCGAGGAACTTGAAGCCGAGCTGCGGAGGGACAGACCGGATTGGCACGGGCTGCGCGATTAACCGTTTCTTAGCGCTAATCATGCGGATTATTCGCGAGGGAATACCAGGGGGAGACTGCTCCCATGCTGAAGGACGGCACCTACGCGGCGTGGTACAAGACGCCGCTCGATCAGGGTACCGGGATCGTCCATGTCGCAGACGGACAAATCTGGGGCTGCGACAGCCTGATGACTTATCACGGCTCCTGCAAGGTCGATGGAGATCGCTTCACCGCCACCGTGTCGACGAAGCGTCATACCGACGGACGTGCAACGGTCTTCGGCGTCGATGATGAGCTGACGCTCGACATCGAGGGAAACTGTCCCGGCAAGGTCGCGACCTACACGGCGAGGGCAGCCCAGGTGCCGGGAATGATCCTCCAGGGAACGCTCATTCTGACGGAACAACAGCCGCCGGCACCTGAACCAACCGGGCAGGCACCGGCGTTCAATCCCGACAAGCTGCCAAAGCTGCCAAAGCGCTTGCGCTGAGTGCAGGAGCGGCGGCGTCGTGCTTCGGTTTGTCTGGCACGTTCGTCGCGCAAGGCACAGAGCACCCGTGCTCCGCGCACGGCCAGCGCGATCATTTCTCGCGTGATCTCGGCCGCACGCATTTCGCCACTCCATGTGCGTGCCGTCTTGTCCCCAACTGCGCTCAGGCCACGCAGATGCCGGGTACGCCGACTTTCTGGAAGAGATGCGGGGAAGCCTTGGCCGACGTCGGATAGGCCGAGATCTTTGCCCTGAACTCCGGATGCGTGAACGCGGCGCGGAAAGTGGCGGTCGATTCCCAGACGGCGTAGTTCAGATATGTCGGGCTTTCGCCGATCGCGCGATGAAGCTGGGTCGAGATGAAGCCGGGCTGCCGCTTCATGAATTCCGCATCGTCCTGCCAGGTGCGGAGGAACGTCTGCTCGTCGGCCTTGTCGAGCGTGAAGACGTTCACGAGCACGACGGGGGATGCATCGACGGCGAGCTGACGATCGATCGGGAAAGCAGGGTCCATGGGCTGCAAGTGCGCCATTTTGAGCTCCGTTCAAATTGGTGATATGATGTCATTACGACATCATCGATACTATATTCTTGACATCATGATGTCAATAATGAATTATGGTGACATATGAAGGATACCGAGCGAACACCGGTCGGAACCGCCTTGAGTGCTCTCATTCTCGACCTCTTCAGCCTCAACAACCGCCTGCTCGCGGCGGGCGACAGGCTGGTCGCCAAGCTCGGCCTGACCAGCGCTCGCTGGCAGGTGCTCGGCACCATCGCCGCGGCGGCAAGGCCGCAACCGGTCGCATGGCTGGCGCGCGACATGGGAGCGAACCGGCAGAACGTGCAGCGAATCGTCAACGATCTGGAAATGGAAGGTCTGGTCGCCTTCGAGCCAAACCCGCATCACCGGCGGGCTCAACTCGTCGTTCTGACCAGCAAGGGGAAGCAGACGTTCGAGGCCGCCA
This sequence comes from Bradyrhizobium cajani, assembly GCF_009759665.1. Lineage (GTDB taxonomy): Bacteria > Pseudomonadota > Alphaproteobacteria > Rhizobiales > Xanthobacteraceae > Bradyrhizobium > Bradyrhizobium cajani. Next base: position 268,673 of record NZ_WQNE01000001.1, on the reverse strand, counting down.
TGCGCCTGCAGGCGCCCTGGATCAACGAGCTCTCGGAAGGGCTGCGGGTCAAGGACATCGAAACCACGCGAAGCGTCTTGTCGGCGCTGCGCGGCAAGCTGCAAGGACCAGGAGATGCTGAAGAGTAGGCCCAATCGCTACGGTGCGGTCGCAGTCTCGATACACTGGTTGAGCGCGCTCCTCATCGTCGCTTTGCTCGGCTCCGGATTCCGGGCCGCGACTGCCGTGGAAGCAGCCGTAAAAGCGGGAATCCTTCGCTTCCACATTCCGATCGCGATCATTGTCGTGCTTCTCACCTTTGTGCGCATCGTGTGGTGGTGGTGGTTCGATCGAAGGCCGCTACCCGTTCAGGGGTCTGCGGACTGGCAGGAACGCATCGCAGGCTGGGTGCACGTGGCGTTTTACGTGGTCATATTCGGCATGGTCGCAAGCGGCATCGGGATGATGATCCTCAGCGGTGCAGGTCCCGCAGTGTTTGGCGCAACTGGAGCGGCATTGCCGAACTTCACGGATTACCCGCCGCGCGCGCCGCATGGCCTCGGCGCCTTTATCCTCGTCGCGCTGCTGGTGTTGCATGCGGGAGCCGCTCTCTATCACCAGTTCGTCCGCGGCGATGGGCTGCTTCGGCGGATGTGGTATGGCGGTTAGCCCGCAACTAGAGCATGATCCGGAAAAGTGTGAAGCGGTTTTCCGAAAAGATCATGCTCAAAAAACAACCTAAAGCGCGATGACGATTCATCCCAATCTCATCGCGCTTTAGGCCTCACGCGTTCTGCGCGGGGATGCGGGTGACGGTTTGATTGCCAGCACTCCGTCGAGGTCGGAATAGATGACGTCGGCCGTGCGCTGATAGTGCTGCTGAAGCAGACGCACGGCCTGCTCGCTGTCCCTGGCGAGAACCGCCTGGAGGATGTCGCTGTGCTCGGCGCCGACCTTGCGCGCCGGATAGGCCTTCGCGATCGACATCATGCGATAACGATAGAGCCGGTCGGCGAGTTGCTCGCAGAAGCCGAGCAGCGGACGTGAACCGCAAAGATCGATCAGCGTCGCGTGGAACGCGCGATGCACCTTCTCCCAATCCGGATTGTCTTCGAATGTATCGGGCTTGAGCGAACGCGGCGTGCGATCGAGCCGGTGATGCGCAACCAGCAGCGCCTCTTCCCAGGCCTGAGTCGCATTCTGCATGGACTCGCGAAGCGCCAGACCTTCGACCCAGCATCTCGTCTTGGTCAGCTCCTGGAGCTCCTCCTTGCTGACCTCCTTTACGTAGAAGCCGCGCTGCTCCATGCCGACGACGAACTCTTCGGCAGTCAGACGGTTGAGCGCCTCGCGCAGCGGGGTCTGCCCGACATTGTAGTGCTCCATCAGGAAGCGCGATTGCAGCTTGCGTCCGGGTTCGAGCCGCGTGGTCAGGATGTCGGTCTTGAGGCGCGCATAGATCGTGGTCGCCAGCGTCGCCGGCTGGTCCAACTTCTGGCTTGGCAGGTCAGGGCTCATGGGCATTCCCATCGGAATCTCGGCGCTTGTGTACACTAACAGAGTTTCCGGTCACAATTTATAGATTTATGCTTTACTGATGGTTTTATACATATTAAGGGATTGGCGTTCGCTTGCCCCTGACAAGGAAGCCCCATGTCCGACTTTCCGGTGAAGGCCCTTCGCAGCGTCGAGATCACGACGCCGCACCTCGCCGGTTCGGTCGAGTTCTACACCAAGGTCTGGGGCCTCGACGTCGCGGCGGAAGCCGACGGCACGGTGTACCTCGCCGCAACGGGCAGCGACTTCCATGTTCTCGAGCTCACGCCGGGCGAGGCGACGTCGCTCCGCAAGATCAGCTTCCGCGCCCGCTCACAGGAGGATTTGCACCACCTGTTCGCGCGTGCGCGGCAATCCGGCTGCGAGGTAATCGGTTCGCCCGCACCATCGCCTGCGCCGTCGCGAGGCGAAGGTTTTGTGGTTCGCGAACCGCAAGGGTGCACCATCGAGTTCGTCCATGGCGATCATACCAAGCCGCCGCGCGTGATCGCGGATCGCCCCGAGCGGTTGGCGCATGTCAACATCAACAGCGCCGATATCGAAAAGCTGTCGGCCTTCTACCAGGGCGAGTTGGGATTTCGGCTGTCGGATCGCTCGAAGCTGATGGCATTCCTGTGCTGCAACAGTGATCACCATGCGATCGTGCTTGCGGAGGCACCTCGCAACGGCCTCAATCACGTTGCTTTCCTCATGCCCGATCTGGAGTCCGTCATGCGCGGCTCAGGTCGCATGGTGGACCACGGCTACCCGATCGGCTGGGGCGTTGGCCGCCATGGACCGGGCGACAACGTGTTTGCCTATTTCGTCGATCCGACCGGTGCCGTCATCGAATACACCGCCGAAGTCTTGCAGATCGACGACAGCTACGTCGCGAAGGGGCCGGGCGATTGGGTCTGGCCGCCGGGACGGACGGATCAGTGGGGCATCGCCCCGCCCAAGTCCGACGCCTGCAAGACAGCGCAACTCGCCGTTCCCTTCGCAGCCTCCCTCGTTACGACGGCTCGCGCATGACGGATACGGCCGGCGCCACCGACTATGACGTGCTCGTCGTCGGCTTCGGGCCGACCGGCGCCGTTGCCGCAGGCCAGCTCGGCCGTCTCGGTCATCGGACGCTGGTCATCGACCGGCTCGCCGCCGTGTACGACAAGCCGCGCGCGATTGCGCTGGATCACGAGATCTTTCGCCATTTCGACAATATGGGCCTCGCCGAGGCGGTCTCGCCCTACATCGAGCCTTTCACCGCATCGGAGCATTTTGGCGTCGACGGCCGATTGATCCGACGCATCGACATGGTCGCAAAGCCCTATCCGCTCGGCTACACCCCGAGCATGGTGTTCAATCAGCCCGCGGTCGAGGCGGAGCTGCGCCGTCACGCAACCAGCTTTTCGAATGTGAGGGCCGAACTGGGCGTCGAACTGCTCGATCTCGTTCAAACGTCCGATCGCGTCGGGGCACGTCTGAAGGACCGCGATGGACGGCACCGCTTCGTGACTGCGCGCTACGTGCTCGGCTGCGATGGCGCCTCGAGCACAGTGCGGCAGATCGCAGGCCTTGGCCTCGAGGATCTCATCTTCGATGAACCCTGGCTGGTGGTCGACATGCGCGTGAACGAGAACGCGCTTGCCCGCCTGCCGCAATGCTCCGCGCAATTCTGCAATCCGGCGCGTCCCGTGAGCTTCCTCATTGGCCCGAAGAATCACCGCCGCTGGGAGATCATGCTGCTGCCGGGCGAAGACGCGCGGCAGATGGAGCGGCCCGACAACGTCTGGAAGCTGCTCTCGCCCTGGATCAAACCGCATGACGGGGAATTGTGGCGGGCAGCCTCCTATCGATTCCACGCCCTCGTTGCAGCCGACTGGCGCAGCGGCAGGATCCTGGTCGCCGGCGACGCCGCGCATCAGCAACCTCCCTTCATTGGCCAGGGCATGTGCCAGGGCCTGCGTGACGCCACGAACCTCGTCTGGAAGCTGGATCGGGTGCTCAAGGGCGCGTCCCCCGACAGCCTGCTCGACAGCTACACGGTTGAACGCAAGCAGCACGTCATCGAGCTGACCGGCAAGATCAAGGCGATCGGCCAATCGATCTGCGAGCGCGATCCGGCGGCGGCCCGGCAACGCGATGCGCAAGTCCTGGCGGACGGCGGTGGCAAGCCGCTGCTCATGACACGGCAGGAAATCATTCCGCCCCTGCGCGCAGGATGTCTGGCACATCACGAGACGCCGGCGCGAGGAAGCCTGTTTCCACAGCCGCGCATCGCGAGAGGCAGTACGGCTCGCTTGCTGGACGAAGTGATCGAACCGGGCTGGCGACTGTTCATCGATGGCCGCAGCAATGATGCCGCCCCCATGCTCTCGCTCTGCGCCACACGCCCGGACATATCTGCGGCGGCAGTCGCACCCGTCGGCGCCGGTGCGCCTGACGCGCTCGAAGAGACCGAGGGCGTATTGGCGAACTGGTTCGATCGTCACGGTGTCGTCGCAGCGATCGTCCGCCCCGACCATTACGTCTTCGGCACGGTGCGCAATGTCACCGAGCTCGACGGTCTCCTGCGCGAGATCGACGTGCGTCTTCGTGACGCTCCAGCCGAGCGAGACAAGAATTCCGATCTGAGAATGGAGAACACGCCGTGAAACTGGCTACTGTAAGGATCGACGGGCGCACAACCTGGGGCATTGTCGAAGGCGAGACTTTCTTGGATGTCGGCGCCGTGCTTGGGGGGCGCTATGCCGACCTCAAGGCGGCAATCGGCTCCGGGTTATCGGGGGTCGCGGATGCAAGAGCCACGGCCGCTGCCGTTCCGACCTCGAGAGTCGTTTGGCTCCCGGTCATCCCGAACCCCGACAAGATCCTGTGCGTGGGCCTGAATTACGAGACTCATCGCAAGGAGACCGGCCGAGCCGAGGTCGCTCACCCCACCATCTTCTCGCGCTATGCCAACAGCCAGACCGGACATTTGCGTCCGATCGTGCGGCCACGCGTCTCGACCGACCTCGATTTCGAAGGCGAGCTCGCAGTCATCATCGGCAAGGCGGGACGCTACATCTCCCGCGCGGACGCCATGGACCATGTTGCGGGTTATTCCTGCTACAATGACGGCAGCATCCGCGACTTCCAGCGTCACACGCATCAGTTCACGCCGGGCAAGAACTTCCCGGACACCGGCGCATTCGGGCCCTGGATGATGACGCCGGACGAGCTCGGTCCGCTGGGCGAGCTCAAGCTGGAGACCCGCCTCAACGGGCAAGTCATGCAGGAAGCGCGGATCAAGCAGATGATCTTCGATATCCCGCGCCAGATCGAATACTGCTCCACGTTTACGCGGCTCGAGCCCGGCGACGTCATTGTGAGCGGAACGCCGGGGGGCGTCGGCGCGCGGCGGGAGCCGCCACTCTGGATGAAGCCCGGCGATGTCGTCGAGATCGAGGTCGAACGCCTCGGCGTGCTGCGGAATGTCGTCGAAGACGAAACCTGATCGAACGACTGCAGCCGGCGACGGCGTGCGAACGACTGATAAAAGCCCGCAAAGCGGGATCTCCAGGGAGGAACACCATGTCCGGACTATCTCGTCGTCTGCTGCTCGCCGGCGCTGCGCTTTGTCTCTCTTTTCCAGCATCCGCGCAGTCGTGGCCGCAGCGGCCCGTGACGATTGTCGTACCACAGCCGGCGGGCAACAGCCCGGACGTGATGTGTCGCCTCATCACCGAGAAGCTCTCCCGGACCCTCGGGCAGCAGTTCATCGTCGAGAATCGTCCGGGTGCCGCAAACCTCGTCGGCACGCAATCGGTCGCCCGTGCGGCTCCGGACGGCTACACGTTCTTGTTTGCCACGTCGGCTGCGATCGTCACCAATCCCTACACGTTCAAGAAGCTCCCCTACGATCCCGTAAAGGACTTCGTGCCGGTCGCGATGGCGGCCAGAAGTAACCACGTCCTTCTCGTCAATCCGGAAGTGAAGGCCGACTCGCTGCCGGAATTGATCAAGCTCGAAAGGTCGGCGCCTGGTTCATTGAGCCTTGCCGTCGACGGCGCGCGCAACCTCTCGGGTCTGATCGCTCAAGCCATCAACAAGAACGCCGGGACCGGCTTTGTCCTCATCCCCTACAACACGACCACCAATGCGGTTCAGGACGCCGTTACGGGACGTATCCAGGTGACGATCCAATCGGCATCCATAGCCGAGGCCTTCATCAAGGCAGGTACGCTTCGACCGGTAGCCGTTGCCGGAGCCAAACGGATCGACTCGCTGCCGGACGTTCCCGCGATCGCGGAAACGCTGCAAAGCGTCGATCTCCAGGGCTGGTTCATGTTCATGGCGCCGGTTGGCACGCCCGCCAATATCGTTGAAAAACTGAGCGCCGCGATTGCACGCGCCCTGGAATCGGCTGACGTGCGCGAGCGAGCTCCCACCCTCGGCTTCGATGTCCGTATTGGCGATGCGGTGACGCCCGCGGGCGCAAAGCGCTTCCTCGAAGACCAACTCGTCGCTTCCGGCAAGATCATTCAGGGGCTCGGCATCGAACCGGAATAGCGACCTGCGAAGCGGGGCGCAAATCCCGGCACCATCGCTTCCCAAAGCCGCCGCTACCCGCCATTGTGCCCGCCGCTACGGCATCACCGAGCCCGGCAAGGCCGCGCGCGTTCCATGCGGGGAAGCGGGTGACGTCAAGGTAGATGCGAAGGACTGGGTCCTCTACGGCACCACGGGCGCAAGACCGTCCGTCCCTCAATCCACCTTCACCCGCTCGAGCGGCGCGGCCGCCACGCTTGTCTGCCCCCGGCCTTTGGCCGGGCTCACGTGGTGTCGTCGCTGCACAAGATACTGATCGGCGAGCACGCCGATCAGAATAACCGCGCCCATCACTGCGAAGTTCAGAGAGCTCGGGATGCCGAGCAGATTGACCAGGTTTTGCAGCACCTGGAGCAGCACGGTGCCGAGCACGACGCCGATGATCGAGCCTTCGCCGCCGCGCAAGGAGCAGCCGCCGAGCACGGCGGCGGCGATGGCATAGAGCTCGTAGAACGAGCCGTGCACGGCCGGCGAGATCGAGCGGGTGTACATCGCGAACAGGATGGCGGCAAACGCGGTCAGTCCGCCGCAGATGACATAGGCCGAAATCATCACGCGCTCCGAGCGGATGCCGGAATAGCGCGCCGCCTCCTCGTTCTTGCCGACCGCGTAGAGATATCGGCCGAACACCGAGCGGTGCAGCAGCACCCAGGCCACGCCGGCGACGATGACGAGCGCCATCACGCTGTGCGGCAGCGGAAAGCCCAGCACGTTGGTGCGGCCCGCGGTCAGCCATTCCAGGGTCGGGAAGCTGGCGCCGAAGCCGAAGCCCGCGGTCGCATCCTCGGTGTAGTAGCGCGCGGCACCCCGATAGATCAAAAGACCGCACAGCGTCACCACGAAGGGCTGGATGTGCATACGGGTGACCAGCGCACCGTGCACGAGGCCGATGACTAGACCGCCTGCGATGATCGCGGCGACGGCGAGGACCCAGTTGACGTCGTGATTGACGATGAGATCGATGAAGATAACGCCGAGCAGCGCGATCACCGATCCGACCGAGAGCTCGATCCCGCCGATGATGATGACGAAGGCCTCTGCGATCGAGAAGATGCCGAACATCCCGACCTGGTTCAAAGTATTGGAGAGATTGCCGACATAGAGGAAACGCGGATTGATGAAGGCCACGACCGCGCCGACGACGAGGATCAGGACCAGAAGGCTCAGATCTTTCTTGTTCACGGCACCCTCATCTCAACCGCATGGCCGACGGCCAACTGGAGCACATTGTGTTCGCTGAACTGGCTGCGATCAAGGAAGCCCGAGATCGCGCCCTCGTGCATGACGGCGATCCGGTCGCTGACCCCGATCACCTCCTCCATGTCGCTCGAAATCATCAGGATCGCGACGCCGGCGTCGGCCAGACGGCGCAGCATCTCGTAGATCTCCTGCTTGGCGCCGACGTCGACGCCGCGCGTCGGCTCGTCGAAGATCAGGACCTTCGGACGCATCGACAGCCATTTGGCGAGCACGACCTTCTGCTGATTTCCGCCGGACAACGAGCCGACGGTGGTTCCGACGTCGGGCGCCCGGATCTTCAGCCGCTCGCGTTGCGTCCGCGCGTTCTCCGTCTCCTGCGCGGTGTTGACCAGGAAGAAGCGCAGATAGGACGACAGGTCCGGCAACGAGATGTTTTCGGCGATGGATACGTCGAGCAAAAGCCCGCAGCCCTTGCGGTCCTCCGGGATCAGGTAGATGCCGTGGTCGATCGCCGCGCGCGGGCTCGCGGCCCGGATCGGGTCGCCTTCGAGCCTGATCACGCCGCCGCGCAAGGGATCGACACCAAAGATCACCCGCGCCAGCTCGGTGCGGCCGGAGCCGACCAGGCCTGCCAGCCCCAAGATCTCGCCGCGGCGAAGCGACAGGCTCACCGCGCGCTCCGGATAGGTGTCGGTGACGGCCTCGACGATGTCGAGCACGGCCTCGCCGGGCGGGGCGGCCGGCGGTACGTAGAGCGACTTGAGGTCACGTCCAATCATCAGACGGATCATCGCCGCAGGAGACAGCTCGGCACGGGTCAGCGCACCGACCATGCGCCCGTCGCGCAGGACCACCGCGCGGTCGGCGCATTGCATCACCTCGTTGAGGCGGTGGGTGATGAAAATGATGCTGACCCCGTCGGCCTTGAGGCCGGCGATGACCCGCATCAGCCGGTCGGTCTCGGACAGCGTGAGGCTCGAGGTCGGCTCGTCCATGATGACAAGGCGCGCCTCGAGCGACAGCGCCTTCATGATCTCGACGAGCTGGCGCTGTGCCAGCGACAGATCGGCAAGCGGCGCGTCCGGCGCGAAATCGGCCCCCAGGCGGTCCAGCAGCGGCTGCGTCCTGGCGTAGAGCGCCTTGCGGTCGATCAGCCGGAGCGGCCCGCCATGCACGGGCTCGCGGCCGATGAACACGTTGCCGGCGACGTCGAGATTGTCGAAGAGATTGAGCTCCTGATGGACGAAGGCGATGCCCGCGGCTATCGCCTCAGCCACCGTGAGTGCGCTCCGCTCGGCGCCATCGACGCGGATCGTGCCGCCGCTCGGTTCGACCACGCCGCCGAGCACCCGCATCAGGGTGGACTTGCCGGCGCCGTTTTCGCCGATCAGGGCGATCACCTCGCCCGGCGACACGGCAAGGCCGACGTGGTCGAGTGCGACCACGCCGGGATAGCTCTTGCTGATATCGACCAGTTCGAGAAACGGCTCTGGCATTGACGCTTGCGGGCAACGCCCGCACGTCTCCTACTTCTTGAGCATCGTCTTCATCGAGGCCATGAAGTCGTCGACATTGGTTTTGTCGATGACCTTGCCGGGAACGATGATGATGCCGTTGGCGGGCACGCCGGACTTGTCGCCCTCGATGTACTTCGCCATCAGCTTCATGCCCTGATAGCCCCACTCGAACGGCTGCTGCACGACCGTGCCGGCGATGGCGCCTTCCTTGACGCCGCCGAGCGTGATCGGATCCTCGTCGAAGCCGATGATCTGGATCTTGTTGAGCTTGCCGGCCTCCTTCAGCACTTCGTAGATACGCGGCGTGTTGTAGGAGTAGAAGCCTACCATGCAGCTGATGTCCGGCATGGCGGCGAGGATGTCCTCGACGTTGCGCTTGGCGCGGGTCTGGTCGATCTCGTCGCCGCGGACGTCGACGAGCTCGACCTTCGAGCCCTTGATCGTCGCCTTGACGCCCTCGATGCGCTCGCGGGCATTGTCGGCGCCGGGAAGGCCGACGAAGCCGACGCACTTGCCACCGTTCGGCAGCGCCTTGAGCATGAGCTTGCCGGCGTCCTTGCCGAGATCGACGTTGGAAGAGCCGATATAGGCGATACGCTTCGAGTTCGGCGCGTCGCTGTCAGTGGTGAACAGCAACGTCTGCGAGGCGATCTTGTTGAGATGCTCGACCTGATTCTTCGGATCGACCGCGCTGACCATGATGCCGGCGGCGCCGGCCGCGACGAGGTCGTCCATCATGCGCTGCTGGACGGCAGCGGCCGCCTGCTCCGGATATTTGAGCTGGAGGTCGTAATTGGGCAGCTCGCCTTGGGCCTTCTTCACGCCGGCCTCGGCGATCTTCCAGAAGTCGGACGCGCCGTTGACGACGAAGGCCAGAACCTTCTTGTCCGCCGCGACGGCCGAGCCGGCACCCAGTGCAATTGCGAAAGCAACAGACACACCTGCAACCAAGAGACGCTTCATTATCATCCTCCCCTTAGGCGGCCGGCCCTTGATGCAGGCCAACTCTGCTTGAGCGCGAATTGAGCGCATGCCCCCTCTCGACGGTGCGCGCGGAACGGCCGCCATCCGCTTCTTTGCGGCGGTGGCCCGTCAACGGGCAATCCGCGAGGTGAAATGAGGCACGTACCTCAGCGTAGCAGAAGCCCACCACACGTGCAAATTGAAGGCGAAATTCGCGACAGGGACCGCAGCGCTCGGCGCGGCACCGTCGACCACCGCGAGGCAAGGGGGCGCGCGCGGCGTATGGTTGCATCGCAACATTTGAAGTCAGGGGATTGTCAGGGAACCTGTTCTCGACGACCCGGCATTTGGAGAGGGAAGCAAACGAGCCGGGGAGCTCCCGGCGTTCGATCCCGACAAGTTGCCAAAACTGCCGAAGCGCTCGCGCTGACGGATTGCTCATCGCGACGAAACCGCTCCTCTCGACTGGTATCCGGCTAGCGCCCTGGACCGGGGTTTCGTCATTTTTCCTCCGGCCAGCCCCGGGCGAGCATCGCTGCTTGTTGCAAGGTGATGCTTCGGACCAGCGGATCCGCATGACGGTGCACGAGTTGCCAATCCATACCGTCCTTGCGGTAGACTTCAGTCACGCGCAGCGACCAGTCTTGAGCCGCCAATCCGCCCACCTCGGCCCGCTGACGTTCGACCATCACGAGAACGACGAGCGCGTCCGATGCATAGGTTTGCAAAACCTCAAGTTCGGTCTCGCCTTCTCTGAAGTATCGCGATAGGGCAGCCAAGCGCTCTGGGCCGGCGTCGAATCCGCGGCTTGCCGGACCGCCGAAGGGCTGCATAAGTGTGAAATCCGGCGCAATGCGGACAAGCTGGGACCAGCGATCCATGTCCCCACGCATGAAGGCGGCATTCTTCTCGCGGGCGCGTTCGATGAGACTGGCTATCGCTTGGCTCCCAGGGGCCGCATCGGCCCAAAGCTGACCGGACAGCGGAATTGCAGCCGTGGCGGCCATCATCCCGCGCCGCGACATCTTTTCCTGGCATGGCCACCTGTTCAGCCCGGACGGTTTATTGGTCATTTCACATCTCCTGATCGAACGAGGAGCCCCATCCATGAAGCCTTGATCATAATGAATCCAGCGATATGATTTCAGCAATATGCTGAACCAAATTGATCTATCCAGGATTGATCTGAATCTCCTCGTGCTCTTTCGCGTGGTTCTGGAAGAGCGCCATGTCGCGCGTGCAGCCGCTCGGCTGAGCCTGACGCCGTCGGCTGTCAGCCATGCGCTCGGCCGACTCCGCCTTCTGCTGAACGATCCGCTGTTTTTGAGGACCCCGAAGGGCGTCGTTCCAACGGCACGGGCCTTGGAGCTTGGGGAGCCAGTGGCCGAGATCATCGCACGCGTCGAACGGCTGATCGGCTCGGCTGCACCGTTCAACCCCCAGACAAGCAGCCGCCGTTCATGATTGGCGCTCCCGATGCCGTACTGGGCTCAGCAATCGGTCCGCTCTTGCGATCGATCGCGACTGCGGCGCCCCACATCGACATTGGGCTGATTCACCTGATGCCTGCGCCGCGCGGTGGTGCGATTGGAGAGCCTTGGCAGCAAAATCTCGACATGCTCGAAAGACGCGAGCTCGACATCGCAATGCTGCCGCTGCCGGCGGTGTCACCGCGTTTCGAGGCGCGCAGGCTTTACGAGGAGGAGTTCGTGCTGGCCATGCGCAAGGGACATCCCTTGGCAAAAGCGCCAACCCATGCTGCATTCGCGCGATCGCAGCACCTGCTGGTCTCTCTCAGTGGTGAACCACGCGGTTTCGTCGATGAGATGTTGGCTAAGCGCGGCCTCGAACGTCGCGTCGCCTTGACTGTCCCGAATTTCATGATGGCGCTGGCCCAGCTTTCAGGGTCTGATCTGATTGCAGCATTGCCGCGCGGACTGGTGGAGCAACACGCCGGTCGTTTCGGCCTGGTCTTTGCCGAGCTGCCCTTCGCGCGAAAACCGGATACGATCCGGGCCATCGCAACCAAGGCGGCGATGAGAGACGCCGGCATCGCGTGGCTGATGCAGATTGTGGTCGGTTCAATCGGAGCAGGCCGACTAGAACCGCCACACTGAACTCGAGAGGCGTTCATCTCGGAAAAGGAACGGCAATTGTCTGCCGCGCCGTCTGCGCTAGCTGGTCTGGGTCATTCCGCACCCGCTTCTCAAATCGCCGGGAACTGTTCATTGTGCCGACCCGAAACGAAGAGAAGTGGAGCAGCATCGATGACGGACAGGGTCTCGCGCCGCCAGTTTGCCAAGCTGGCGGGAGTGTCCGCAGCCGGAATTGCGAGTCCCCTCGAGGCCAAGCCAGCAGCACCGCCGCGCGATGGAAGCGGCTTTCCGGCAGGCTTCCTCTGGGGCACGGCGACCTCGTCCTATCAGGTCGAGGGCGCGGTCAACACGGACGGGCGAGGGGCCTCGATCTGGGACAAATTCGTGCGCATCCCCGGCAAGATCGAGGATGGCACCAATGGCGACCGCGCCGTCGAGCATTATCACCGCTACAAGGAGGACATCGCGCTCATCAAGGAGCTCGGCTGCAAGGCCTATCGCTTCTCGGTGGCCTGGCCGCGGGTGTTTCCGGAGGGCGACGGCAAGCCGAACCCGAAAGGGCTCGACTTCTACAATCGTCTTGTCGACGAGATCCTAAAGAACGGTATCGAGCCGTGGCTGACGCTCTATCATTGGGACCTGCCGCAATCGCTCCAGGACCGGTTTGGCGGCTGGCGCTCGACGGAGACCTGCAAGATCTTCGGCGACTATGCGGCCTATGTCGCCGAGCGCCTGACTGACCGGGTCAAGAACGTGTTCACGCTGAACGAGAGCGGCCGCTTCGTCTTTTTCGGCTACGGCATCGGCATCGATGCGCCGGGCGAGACGCTGCCGCAAGCCGAGGTCAACCAGATCCGGCATAACAGCGCGCTCGCGCACGGACTCGCGGTGCAGGCGGTGCGCGCCCATGGCCGCCGCGGCACCAGGGTGGGACCGGCCGAGAACATCGATGCCTGCGCGCCCGCGATCGACACCCCGGAGAACGTCCGCGCTGCCGAGATCGCGCTGCGCGAGATGAACGCCGGCTACCTCAACGTCATCATGACGGGCCAATATACCGACGCCTTCCTGAAATTCGCTGGGCCCAACGCGCCGAGGTTCACCGACGCGGAGCTGAAGATCATCTCCTCGCCCGTCGATTTCCTCGGCCTCAACATCTACGCGCCGCAGAACTATGTGGTGGCCTCCGACCAAGGCGCCGGCTTCATGCCGCTGCCGATCCCGAAATCGTTCCCGCACATGAATTCGGACTGGCTGCGCGTCGGCCCGGAGACGATCTACTGGGTGCCGAAGCTCGCGGCAAAAATCTGGAAGACGGATGCGATCTATATCAGCGAGAACGGCACCTCCGGCGACGACGTGGTGACGCCCGACGGCAAGATCTACGACACCGACCGCATCATGTATCTGCGCAACTATCTCGCCCAGCTCCAGCGCGCGACCACCGAAGGCGTGCCGGTGCGCGGCTATTTCCTCTGGAGCCTGATGGACAATTTCGAATGGGTGTTCGGGCTCAACAAGCGTTTTGGGCTCTACCACGTCAATTTCGACACGCAAGTGCGCACGCCGAAACTGAGCGCGAGCTTTTATCGCAACGTCATCGCGAAGAACGCGGCGGGTGCGTAGCTCCTCTCCCTCTCCCCGTTCTTACGGGGAGAGGGCAGGGGTGAGGGGCGCTATCCACGAGTCCATCTGGCACCGCTTTTGCGGAGGCTCCCCCTGACCCGGATTTTCCGCTCCGCGTAAAATCCGGCCTCTCTGTCTGCAAGCGGGCGAGGCGGAGAGGCACCGCGCATTGACACCGCTCTCCCCCTGATTCACAACGCCCCCAACACCCATGACAAGAGGACAACGCCAATGGCTGATGCGCTGATCATCGATGCCTGCCGGACCCCGCGCGGCGTCGGCAAGGCCGGCAAGGGAGCACTCTCGGGCATTCATCCGCAGCAGCTCGGCGCGACCGTGCTACGCGCGCTCGCCGATCGCACCGGGATCGACACGGCCGATGTCGACGACATCGTGTGGGGCTGCAGCGCGCAGGTCGCAACGCAAGGCGGCGATCTCGGCCGCATGTCGGCGCTCGATGCCGGCTACGACGTGCGCGCCAGCGCCGTGACGCTCGACCGCTTCTGCGGAAGCGGCATCACCAGCGTCAACATGGCCGCAAGCTCGATCATGGCGGGCGCGGAAGACCTGGTCGTCGCCGGCGGCTGCGAGATGATGTCGATGGAGGGGCGGCGCGGCTCGGGTCCGATGATGATGGATAGCGGCAATCTGCGCCTGCGTGCGCGGCATCCGCAGTCGCATCAGGGCGTCTGTGCGGACGCGATCGCGACGCTCGAGGGCATCACGCGGGGGGACGTCGACGCGCTCGGCCTCGAGAGCCAGCAACGCGCGGCGCGTGCGATGGCGAATGGCCATTTCAAGAAGAGCCTCGTGCCGGTCTATCGCGAGGACGGCAGCCTCGCGCTCGACCATGAAGAATATCCGCGGCCGCAGACCACGATGGAGAGCCTGAGCAGCCTGAAGCCGGCGTTCCCCGCGATTGCCGACTATGCGCTCGACGACAAGGGCACGACCTATCGCGGCCTGATCCTGCAAAAGTATCCCGACCTCGACATCGACTTCGTGCACCACGCCGGCAACTCCTCCGGCGTCGTCGACGGCGCCGCCGCGATCCTCTTGGCCTCGCCCGCTTACGCCAAGGCACATGGCCTGAAGCCGCGTGCCCGCGTGGTCGCGATGGCCAACATGGGGGACTCGCCGACCTTGATGCTGAACGCGCCGGTACCCGCGACGCGCAAGGTGCTGGCGAAGGCGGGGCTGACCATCGACGACATCGACCTGTTCGAGATCAACGAGGCGTTTGCGGTGGTTGCGGAAAAATATATCCGCGACCTCAGGCTCGACCGCGCCAAGGTCAACGTCAATGGCGGCTCGATCGCGCTCGGCCATCCCATCGGCGCCACCGGCTCGATCCTGATCGGCACCGTGCTGGACGAGCTCGAACGGCGCGACCTCAAGCGCGGACTGGTCACCATGTGTGCCGCCGGCGGCATGGCGCCCGCGGTCATCATCGAGCGCCTCTAGCTTGCTTCTTCACCTCGCCCCCGTAAGAACGGGGCGAGGGAGAGCACACAGCACGACGATCTAACCCTTATTTTTCAGGGTGAATCGCGCTCCCCCTCCCGCAAAGGGGCCGGTCGTCGCTTGTCGAAAGCATCGAATCAGCTTTAGCAAGGTGGCTTGCGGGCCTTTGAAACAAGGCAAAAACCGCTGCCTGAGGCTCCTTCCGCTCCGGAAGCAGCTAAAAAGCAGGGTTTTTTGTCACAGGGGGCCAAAAAAGCCCGTAAAACCGCGACAAAACTGTGCAGAAGGCTCTAGAGCCTCTAACGGTTGGTCTAGTATGCAACCGGCAACGAATCAGAGGAGACACGATGCCAACCCAAATGTCCAAATCGCAGTTGATCGAAAAGATTGCGACCGCCACCGAGCTTTCCAAGCGTGACGTCAAGAACGTCATGGAGACGCTGACCGACGTCGGCCACAAGGAGCTCAAGAAGAACGGCCTGTTCCTGGTGCCGGGCTTCGCCAAGTTCGTGGTCATCAAGAAGCCCGCGACCAAGGCGCGCAAGGGCACCAACCCGTTCACGGGTGAAGAGATGATGTTCAAGGCCAAGCCGGCCCGGAAGATCGTCCGCGCCCGCCCGGTCAAGGCCGCCAAGGACGCCGTGGCCTGATAACGCAAAGGCCCCCTCGAAGGAGGGGGCCTTTCGATTGGGGCTGCCGCGAGGGCCCGAGACGGAGGGCTCAACCCTTGCGGCGCTTCACCCGGACCGGGACCGGCTGAAGCCGCGGTCCTGGCGCCGCCAGCGCATCGCGCACCCGGTCGATGGCGCGATCGAGCAGCTGGCGCAGCCGCTGCGTCTTCCGTGATCGCTTCGCTCTTTCCAGCAGTTTCTTCATCGCATTACTCCGCTGCCTCGACGTTGGCCTCGGCCGGCTCGAGCGCGGCGGCGATGGCTTCGTCGACGCGCTCCAGCCAGATGAATTCGAGGTTGTCCCGCGCGCTCTTCGGGATGTCGTCGTAATCCCGCTTGTTGCGCGCCGGCAGCATCACCCGCTTCAATCCGGCAGCGGCCGCAGCCACCACCTTCTCCTTGATGCCGCCGACCGGCAGCACCAGGCCGCGCAGCGAGATCTCACCGGTCATCGCGGTGTCGCTGCGCACCGTACGGTTGGTGAGCAGGGACGTCAGCGCGGTGAACATCGCAACGCCTGCGCTTGGCCCGTCCTTTGGGGTCGCGCCCGCCGGGACGTGAACGTGGATGTCGCTCTTCTCGAACAGCTGCGGATCGATGCCGAGCTGCGTGGCTCGGCTCTTCACCAGAGTCAGCGCTGCCTGCACGCTCTCGCGCATGACCTCGCCGAGCTGGCCGGTCAGGATCATCCCGCCTCGGCCGGGCACGCGCGAAGCCTCGATGAACAGGATGTCACCGCCGACGGGCGTCCAGGCGAGGCCGGTGGCGACGCCGGGAATGCTGGTGCGCTGTGCGATCTCGCCCTCGAAGCGCGGCTGGCCGAGCACGGTGGCGATGTCCGTCGGGCTCACCACGACCTTCGCGGCCGTGCCTTCGGCGACCTGCACGGCGGCATGCCGGAGCACCTTGCCGATCTCGCGCTCCAGATTGCGCACGCCGGCCTCGCGGGTATAGCCCTTGACGATCAGCTTCAACGCCTCCGGCTCGATCTCGGCCTGCCCGGCCGAGAGGCCGTTGGCTTCGAGCTGCCGCCGCACCAGATAGCGGCGCGCGATCTCCAGCTTCTCGTCCTCAGTGTAGCCGGCGAGGCTGATCAGCTCCATCCGGTCCAGCAGCGGACCCGGAATCTGATCCAGCATGTTGGCGGTCGCGATGAACACCACGCGCGACAGGTCGAAGGGCACGCCCAGGTAATTGTCCCGGAACGTCCCGTTCTGCTCGGGATCGAGCACCTCCAGCATCGCGGCGGAAGGGTCACCCTGCACGCCGCGGCCCATCTTGTCGATCTCGTCCAGCATCATGACGCAGTTCCGCGCACCTGCTTTCTTGATGCCCTGGATGATGTTGCCGGGCAGCGCGCCGATATAGGTGCGCCGGTGGCCGCGGATCTCGGCCTCGTCATGCACGCCGCCCAAGCTGACGCGCACGAAGGGGCGATCCATCGCGCGGGCGATGGATTGGCCGAGCGAGGTCTTGCCGACGCCGGGCGGGCCGACGAAGCACAGGATCGGCGCCTTGCCCTGCGGGGCGAGCTTGCGCACCGCCAGATATTCGATGATGCGGCTCTTGATCTTCTCCAGGCCGAAATGGTCGGCGTCCAGGATGCGACGCGCCTCCTTGATGTCGATCGGCTTCTCGGCGGGCAGCGCCCAGGGCAGCTCGATCAGCCAGTCGAGATAGGTGCGGACCATGCCGGCTTCGCCGGCGGCCTCGGGCATGCGCTCGTAGC
The DNA here is from genome assembly GCF_009759665.1 of Bradyrhizobium cajani. Classification (GTDB taxonomy): domain Bacteria; phylum Pseudomonadota; class Alphaproteobacteria; order Rhizobiales; family Xanthobacteraceae; genus Bradyrhizobium; species Bradyrhizobium cajani. Next base: position 251,305 of record NZ_WQNE01000001.1, on the reverse strand, counting down.
GGCGCAGCTCCTTCTTCGCGTGCGCGTCCGCCTCGGGCGGCATGTTGGCCTTGGCGATGGCAGCCGTCAGCTCGGTCACCTCGGCCGCCTTGCCGTCGCCTTCGCCGAGCTGGCGCTGGATGGTCGCCATCTGCTCGCGCAGGATCGCCTCGCGCTGCCGCTCGTCGAACGTAGCGCGGGTCTTCTGGCCGATTTCATTGCTGATGCGCAGCACCTCCAGCCGTTCGGCCAGGTGCTTCGACACCTTCTCGACCCGCAGGGCGAGGTCGATGGTCTCCAGCACCTCCTGCTTGTCCTGCGGCTTGATGTCCATGAACGAGGTCGCCAGGTCCGCCAGCGCGCCGGGCGCGCTGGTGCTCTGGAACATCGCGACCAGCTCGGGCGGGGCCTGCGGCAGCAGCTCGATTGCCTCGATCGCCTGGCGCTGCAAATTCAGGGCGCGCGCCTCGATCTCGGGCGAGGTCGTGGTCGGCTCCGGAATCTGCTGGATGCGCGCAGCCGGGAACGGCGTCCCCGGCAGGAAGTCGAGGATGCGCGCGCGTTGCACGCCCTGGCAGACGATGTGATGGGTGCCGTCGGGCGCGGTGATGTAGCGCACGATGTTGGCGATGGTCGCAACCCGATAGAGGTCGTCCGGCCCGGGCTCCTCGATCTCGGGGCTGCGTTGCAGGACGATGCCGATCGGCCGCTGCTCGCGCAGCGCCTGCTGCGCGGCCGCGATGGACTTCGCCCGGCCGATCGAGATCGGCGCGATGGCGCCGGGGAACAGCACCATCTCGCGCACGGGGATGATGATCAGCGCGTCTTCGGGGATCTTCACGTCGGAATTGTTCTGGGAATTGTTCTGGGAATTGGTCTGAGCGTTATTCATCTGTTCGGTGGCCATGATCGACCTCAGGATTTGGCGAGGCGCAGCGCGACACAGCCGTCCATCACGAAGCGGCTGATGGCGTAGCGGCCAAGGGGAAGCGCGATGCGCCGCTCGAAACGGCCCTGCGGCAGCTCGAGCCGGTGGATGCGGGCGTTGCGAAGCTCCGGCGGAAGGGTGCGCTGGCCGGAAATGACGAGCACGCCGTCATGGATCACCGTCTCGACATTGTCAGGATTGACACCGGGCAGCGCGACCAGGATCAGGAGCTCATGCTCGGTCTCGAGCACGTCGATCGGCGGCTCCCAGCAGGCTTCCTGGCGGCCGAACTGCTGGCGCAGCCGTTCGGCGCGGGTCAGCGAGTCCAGGGCTTCGGACAGCATCCAGTCGAGGGGATTTTTCGGTTGCATGGCAAAACTCGGGGAAGGCGCTGCGGTTGGAAACCGGGCATATGGGGATGGTTCCCTAAATTTCCAGCATCGCGCGTTTGAGCATGCCTGCCTCTCCATTCGGAAGAGGCCCTTGCCGTCAGACGCATCGACGCCGCGGGTATGTTCCGCGGCGTCGAAGGCAACAGTTGGGCGCGGCGCGCGGCATCAGGCGGCGGCGCGATACCCTGCTTCCGCTTCGAGGTTGATCACCGAGGTGGCGAGTTCGGTCAGCGTGTGATCGGTCGCTTCTTCCTCGTCCAGCGTCTCCTGAAGCAGCCTTGCCGCGTCCGGCATGCCGAGCTCTTCGGCCCAGGTGCGCAGCGTGCCGTAGCGGGAGATTTCGTAGTGCTCGACCGCCTGCGCCGCGGCGAGCAGGCCGGCGTCGAGGGCAGGGGCGTTCTTGAACGCCTTCATGATCTCGGCGCCCTCGTCGGTGATGCCGTTGATCGCTTCGCAGGGCTTGGCGCGCGCGGGCTTGCCCAGCATCTTGAAGATCTGGTCGAGACGTTTGACCTGGCCCTGGGTCTCGCGCAGATGCTTGTTGAAGGCCGCCGCAAGATCCTTCGAATGCACGGCCTTGGCCATCTTGGGCAGCGTCTTGATGATCTTGTTCTCGGCGAAATAGATGTCCTTCAGCGTTTCCAGGAACAGGTCGCTCAGCATCTTCGGCGCCTGGCGCGTGCGGCGCGCGGCCGATTTCTTGGTTGTGCGTTTCTTCGCTCGTTTAGCCATACGTCCTCCTCTTGAGGTGACACGGGAAGGCGTCTCCTTCCTCAATCCTCAGGCGGTGAAAGCCGCTTGGAGAACGAAAGTTCCAAACAGCAGCCGGCGCTCGCGGCGATCGTTCAGGTCGGACGCTTGTAGGGATCTTCCTGCCGTTGCCGCGCCTCGGTGTTGCGGTCGAGTTGCGCGCGTTCGCCGCGCCGCAGGCGCCCGGCCTTCATCACGCCATAGGCGAGGACCGCGCCGAGCAGGAAGGCTCCGATGAACCAGAGCCAGAGCAGGTTGGCCGAGAGCTGGCCGAGCAGCATTCCGATTCCGCTGTCGCTCATCGATCGTCTCCAGTGATTTGCAAAACGCCTCTGCCGGGCTAAGTCAGTCCGCCAGCCATCGTTCCTGCATCCAGGGAGCCCAACGGAACATGATCGACTTCGCCCTGTCGGCCTTCGTGACGCTGCTGCTGGTGGTCGATCCCGTCGGCCTTGCGCCGGCCTTCCTCGCTGCCACCGGGGGCATGCCCGACAAGGTCAAGCGAACGATCGCGCTGCGCGCGCCGCTGATCGCCGCCTCGATCCTGGTGGTGATCGCGCTCGTCGGAAACTGGCTGCTCCGCCAGCTCGGGATCGGCATTCCCGCCTTCCAGATCGCCGGCGGGCTGCTGCTGTTCGGCGTCTCCTACCAGATGATCTTCGGTGACCGTCCGCATCGCGAGGCCCGTGAGGCCGACAAGGCCACGTCGGAGCATGCCTCCGATGTCGCGGTGTTTCCGCTGGCCATCCCCATGATGGCCGGTCCCGGCGCGATCGCGACCACGCTGCTGCTTTCGGGCGATGCCGGCTATGGGGCGAGGCTCGCGATCATCATCGCGGTTGTGCTCTCGGTCTGTCTGCTCTGCATGCTCTGTTTCGCCTCAGCTCACCTGATCGCGCGCACCCTCGGCCGTACCGGAAATGCCGTGCTCTCGCGCGTCCTTGGCATGCTGCTCGCGGCCTATTCGGTGCAGTTCGTGATCAACGGGATTGCGGCTGTCCGGGCGAGCCTGGCCTAACGGTGCGACAATCTGTTAATCTGTTAATCTGTTGATTTTACGGTCTATTTCGTGAAGCGGCAGAGCCGCCGGCAAGATGGCGCGCGAGCCGGTCGCTTTCGCTTGCACTGCCGCATTGCTTTGACGTACTTCCCCTCTGACAAACGTCCAAAGCCAAGAAGTCGAGATAAAATCGGGATGTCGATGACAGCGGACGAACGCGACAAGAGGCAGGCCATCATCGACGCCTGCCGCCGCATGAACGCGCTCGGCATCAACCAGGGCACCTCGGGCAATATCAGCGTCCGGCATGTGGACGGGCTTCTGGTCACGCCGACCAGCGTGCCTTACGACGCCATGACGCCCGATCAGATCGTCTTCATGGCGATGGATGGCTCGCATGCCCCCAATCAGAAGCCGTCCAGCGAGTGGCGCTTCCATCGCGACATCCTGAAGTCGCGGCCCGACGTCAACGCCGTCGTGCACGCCCATCCGACCTACTGTACAATCCTTGCGATCATGGGCATGGAGATCCCGCCCGTGCACTACATGATTGCGGCTGCCGGCGGCGACACCATCCGCTGTGCGCCCTATGCCACCTTTGGAACAGCGGAACTGTCCGAGCATGCGGTGCTGGCGCTGGAGGGCCGGCTTGCCTGCCTGCTCGACCATCACGGCATGATCGCGATCGGCAAGTCGCTGGACAAGGCGATGTGGTTGGCCGTCGAGGTCGAAACCCTGGCGCGGCAGTATCACGGCTGCCTCCAGATCGGACAACCGCCGCTGCTCCCCAGCGCCGAGATCGAACAGGTCCGCCGGCGCATGGCCGGCTACGGCCTGTCGGAAGGGTAGGCAGGTAAACGGTGTTCGCGCGCTTCAGGCATCTCGTCGATCGCAAGGGTTCGAACCGCGTCATGGTTCGCATGCGCGCGCTGCTGCGCAGCAACGAGTTCTACCTGATCCCGCTCGCGCTCGTAATCGGCACGCTTGCCGGCGCGGTGGTGACGCTGATGGCCGAGATCGCGCAGATCGCCCATGTCCTGATCTATGGCATTCCCGTTGACGTCCGCCTGTCCGCGCATGCGCGCGTCAGCCCCTGGGCGGCGCTGCTCGCGCCTGCGCTCGGCGGGCTAGTGCTCGGCATCATGGAATGGTCGCGGCGGCGCATGAAGATCTCGAACGCGGTCGACCCGATCGAGGCCAATGCATTGCGCGGCGGCAATCTCTCGATGCGGGACAGCGTGGTGGTATCGAGCCAGACGCTGATCTCCAACGGCTGCGGCGCCTCGGTCGGCCTCGAGGCCGGCTATACCCAGATCGGCTCCGGCATCGCCTCGCTGCTCGGCAAGTTCTTCAATCTCCGCCGCAACGATTTGCGCCTGATCGTCGGCTGCGGCGCCGCGGCGGCGATCGCGGCGGCGTTCGGTGCGCCGATCACTGGCGCTTTCTACGCCTGCGAGCTGATCGTCGGCGTCTACTCGGTTGGCAGCGCCGCGCCGATCCTGGCGGCCTCGCTCGCCGGCGCGCTGACCGCACAGTGGCTCGGTGGCGCGCCGTACTCTATCGAGATACCGAAAGTCAGCTCGGTCGGGATCGAGCAATATCTGGCGCTGATCGGGCTCGCGCTCATCACCGGCGGCGTCGGCATCGCCGTGATGCGCTCGTCCTCGATGTTCGAACGCCTGTTCGCCTGGCTGCCGGTCTGGTTGCGCCCGGTGATTGGCGGCCTCATCGTCGGCTCCTTTGCGATCGTCACTCCGCAGGTGCTCGCGGCCGGCCACGGTGCCATGGTGCTCGATCTCTTTCACGAGATGACGATCGGACTGATCGCGATCATCATCGCGCTGAAGCTGACGGCCTGTCTGATCTCGCTCGCCTCGGGCTTCCGCGGCGGCCTGTTCTTCGCCTCGCTGTTCGTCGGCAGCCTGATCGGAAAGTTCTTCGCCGCATTGCTGCTGCTCATCAGCCCGGACTTCGCGATCGACCCGCTGGTAGCGATGCTGACGGGCATGGCGACGCTCGGCGTCGCCATCGTCGGCGGCCCGCTGACGATGTCGTTCCTCGTGCTCGAGATGACGCGCAATGTCGACGTCACCGCCGTGGTGCTGGCCGGCTGCATCGTCACCTCGATCTGCGTCCGCTTCATGTTCGGCCATTCCTTCTCGACCTGGCGCCTGCATCTCCGCGGCGAGACCATCCGCAGCGCCAACGACGTCGGCTGGCTGCGCAATCTCACCGTCGAGCGGCTGATGCGTTCGGACGTCGGCAAGGTGCCGTCGACCACGACGATCGCCGCGGCCCGCCGCGAATTCGCGCTGGGCTCGCGGCCCGGAATCGTCATTGTCAACAATGCGGACGAATATGTCGGGCTCGTCCTGCTGCCCGATCTGTTCTCCAGCGACCTCGACACCATCGCCGACGACATCCAGGTGATCGAGCTCGCACGCCTGATCGACATCGTGCTGATCCCGGAAATGAACGTGAAGTCGGCGATGGCGGTGTTCGACGAGGCGGAAGCCGAGATGCTGGCGGTGGTCGATTCCACCGACAGCCGCAAGGTGGTCGGCTTCCTCACCGAAACCTTCGCCCGCCGCCGCTATGTCGAGGAGATCGACAAGGCGACGCGCGGCGTGCTGGGGGCGTTGTCGTAAGCTCATTCCAGCCGATCGACCTCGCGCAGCACCGGGAACAGCTTCATCCACAACAGCGCGACGGGTGAAGTGAGGAATGTGGAAGCTTGATCCAAGTGGTGAGCAATCTGGAAGCGGGGCGGCGTGCTCCATGCGCCGCCGTCCGCGCCTTCTATCGGCCTGGTTGAGATGGAGAGGCGACGAGGCAGGCCACGATCCGGCGGACCAGTGGCAGCACCATCAGCAGCGTTGGAAAGGCGACGAGCCATGATAAGGCCCAGGCGCCCGGCCAGGTCGCGAGGAACGCCGGCGTTGCACCGAGGCTCCGAAGCGTCGAAATGACCGACACCACCGCCGTCATGAGGATGGACAGCACGAATGGCATCACGATCGGCGCATAGCGCGCCGGCAGTTTGCGAACCGCAATCATCTGATTTCTCTTGAGGAAAAGGACGCGTCAGTCACGTTGAACCCTTGAAATCGGCATCGATCCCGACGGCGTCGGTTGATGCGTTGGTTCACGTGAAACGCTTACGGCGACCGAAAAACGGCGCGGCTGTTCATTAACCGCTCAGGTTGGATGGTTCAAGCTGGATCCGATCGTTCGGTTTACAATCGTTCAAAGCGTGGCAGTTTGCCGCGATCATGAAACCATTTCAGTGATTTGCACGTTGATCGTGGTTTGCATATCTCTTTTGGGCGAGAACAGAGGAAGATCGAGATGAGTGTTAGACCCATGATTTCCGGAGCCGGCCGCAATAGTTTGCTGGTCGCGTTCGCAAGCCTCGCCCTTGTTACGGCCTCTACCGCGCCTTCGGCCGCGAGCTCGTCCACGCCGCCTGCCAAGGCGGTTGCCGCAGGTCCGGCGGCGTCGGACGTCACCGATTTCAGCGCCGCTCGCCGCCACCGCTACTATCGGCGCGGGCCGAACGCGGCAGGCCTCGCCTTCATGGGCGCGGCAGTGGGCCTTATCGGCGGTGCAATCGCAGAGAGTCGGCGCCAAGAGTATTACGAGAACCGCTATTATTACGGCCCGCGTCCCTACTACGGCGGTCCGGGCTATTACGGCGGCGATCCCTACTATGGCCAGCGTTATTACTACCAGCCATACTAGGCGGCCTTTTCGCCTAAGCCTGGATCTCGATCAGCGGGCCATGCTGCGGGAAGCCTCCTGAATACAAGAGGGGCGGTGCTTTGCACCGCCCCTCTTGGCGTTTCCAGGTTGGAGATCGCCATGCCGTCGCTGTTTCGTCCGTCTGTCAAGCTGGGTGCGCAAATATATTCCGCTTTACCGAAATTCGGAATTGGCGTATGTGTCGCCTATCCCGGCTCACCCTTGAGGGGCGATCTTTGTCGTGATGGTCGCAGGGCCGGGCCTGCGGTGGACGCGGCAGCGTCGGGCGCGAGAGGTCAAGGGCAGGGCGGATTGCTCTCCGTGAGCGCGAGACCGCGCGCGGACGAACGGCGCTGTCAGATTCGTCTCGCCTGTAAGTTTCCAGCCTGGTCGACAGGGCTGGGAAAACTGCGGCGAACAGCGGGCCGTGCGTACGGCAAAACCGTGTGGTCCTGGCCGTCGTTGCTACGGTCAAGCCCTGGCGGATGCGGCAGTCGCGTCAACCGGCGCGGTGCCGGCGACTTTCGCCGGGGCGAGGGAGGCCAGAAGGAACTCGGCTCCCGGGAGAGCACGGCATAAGCCGTCCAACCACTGCGCAGGGAAGGCCGTGTGTTGGGCTTCACCTGTATGCTGCTGTGCGGTTTCTCTGCGCTACATCTCGCGCAGCGGACCGCGGGTGCTAGCTGGCACCCGGCCTTCCCTGCGCCCTCTTGGATCAAGAGGGTGGCGCGACGAAGCAAAGCTCGGGCGAAACGCGCCGCGAGGATGCGTGTCTACGGGTTGAGATGCGAATTTGAGAATGGCGATGTGGCTTCATACTCCGTCATTGCGAGCGCAGCGAAGCAATCCAGACTGTCTCCGTGGAAAGACTCTGGATTGCTTCGCTGAGCCTGTCATCGGGCCGCGCTCCGCGCGGACCCGTTGGCTCGCAATGACGGTGTTGATGCAGTTGCTCTTTCAAGGCTAATTCGGGTCGGGGCTGGAGCCCGCGCATGCCGGCTAAATATTCGGCAATTGCGCCCTTGGCGCCGATGGACTTGCCCCTCGCAATCCGGTTCAATGGCGAACTGGTTTTCTAGGCGACAACGATGTCGAGATATCTGCTGGTCCTTCTCCTGATCGCCTCTCCGGCGGCGGCGCAAGTCAAGTTGGCGCCGAAGACCACGGTGGCGCAACCCGATCCCTGTGTCCCGATCGGGCGTACGGCGGATGGAAAGCTGGTCTATTCCACGAAATGCGAGAACCTGCCGGCGCCTGCGCCGCTGCCGCAGGCGGAACTGAAGGAGGCGCCCGCCCCGGCCGCCGAGCCGGAGCCGGAGGTGCGGCGGAGCGGCATTTTCGGCTGATCCTACGATCGCAGGTGACTGGCCGCGCCACTTGCGCGAAGCTGCCGGGAATGCTCTTTGCCTGAAAGTTCCCCGGGGGGCTGCCGCCCCCGATCCAGAGAGATGAGATGAGCAAACTCGTTATCCGCGCCGGCGATTTCACCTTCGATGCCCGTTTCGAGGAGCAGCTGGCACCCAAGACCGTCGCCGCGTTCCGCAAGGCCTTGCCGTTCGAAAGCCACATCATCCATGTGCGCTGGAGTGGCGAGGGGGTGTGGATGCCGCTCGGCGATCTCGATTTCGGGGTCGGCTACGAGAACCACACCAGCTATCCGGCGCCGGGCCAGATCATCCTCTATCCCGGCGGCATCAGCGAGACCGAGATCCTGCTCGCCTATGGCGGCGTGCATTTCGCGAGCAAGATGGGGCAGCTCGCCGGCAACCATTTCATCACGCTGACCTCTGGCCTGGACGATCTGGCGACGCTGGGCAAGAGCGTGCTGTGGAAGGGCGCGCTGCCGATCCGCTTCGAGGAAGTCTGAGTGACCGATACCCGCTACCCGCGCGATCTCCGCGGTTACGGCCGCAACCCGCCACATCCGCAATGGCCCGGTGATGCGCGGGTCGCGGTGCAGTTCGTGGTCAATTTCGAGGAGGGCGGCGAGAACAACATCCTGCATGGCGACCGCGCCTCGGAAGCGTTTTTGTCCGACGTGCTCGGTGCGCAGCCCTGGCCGGGTCAGCGCCACGCCAACATCGAATCGATGTTCGAGTATGGCTCGCGCGCCGGCTTCTGGCGGCTGTGGCGGATGTTCACCGCGCGCAACTGGCCGGCCACCGTGTTCGGCGTCGCTACCGCGTTGAAGCGCAATCCGGAAATCGTAGCCGCCATGAAGGAGGCGGGCTGGGACATCGCCAGCCACAGCCTGAAGTGGATCGAGCACAAGGACATGACCGAGGCGCAGGAGCGCGCCGAGATCGCCGAGTCCATTCGCGTCCACACCGAGGCGACCGGATCGCGGCCGCTGGGCTGGTACACCGGGCGCTCCTCGATCAACACCAACCGCCTGCTGATGGAGGAGGGCGGCTTCCTCTATCTCTGCGATTCCTATGCCGACGATCTGCCCTATTGGGTGAAGGGCGCGGGCGGTAAGCAGCTCATCATTCCCTATACGTTAGACGCCAACGACATGCGGTTCATCAATCCGCAGGGGTTTGCCGAAGGCGAACAGTTCTTCACTTACCTCAAGGACGCCTTTGACGTGCTCTACGCCGAGGGCGAGAGCGCGCCGAAGATGATGTCGGTGGGCCTGCACTGTCGTCTCGCCGGTCGGCCCGGCCGCGCCGCCGGGCTGATCCGCTTCCTGGACTATATCGGCAGGCACGAGCGCGTCTGGGTGCCGACGCGGTTTCAGATCGCGCAGCACTGGCACGACAAGCATGCGCATCTTGCGGCCGACGCATTCGAGATCGGGTGAGGGATGTCGCAGATCTCGCTTTCCGATCTCAACGCCGCGAGCAAGGTCGATTTCGTTTCAGCCCTTGCGAACGTCGTCGAATATTCGCCGTGGATCGCCGAGCAGCTCGCCGGGAAGCGGCCGTTCGTTGGCGTCAATCAATTGCACACAGCACTGATGGCGGTGATTCAGGCTGCCGAACCCGAGGTGCAACTGGCGCTGATCCGCGCGCATCCCGATCTCGCCGGCAAGACCCAGCGCGCGGCGGGGCTGACTGCGGAATCCACCGACGAGCAGAACAGCGCCGGTCTCGATCGGCTGTCGGATGCCGAATACGCGGCGTTCGAGCGCGTCAACAACGCCTATCGCGATAAGTTCGGCTTCCCCTATATCGTCTGCGTGCGCCGTCACACCAAGGACTCCGTTCTGCGCGACTTCGAGACGCGGCTGCCCAACCTTGTCAAGACCGAGATCCGGCGCGCGATCGAGGAGATCGGCCGCATCTCCGCGCTGCGGCTGGATCAGCTCGTCGTCGCCGACGACAGGCTCAAGGTGCATGGCCGACTCTCGACGCATGTGCTGGACAATCACACGGGCAAGCCCGCGTCCGGCGTCGCGGTCGAGCTGGTCGAGCTCGCGAAGCTCGGCGACAGCCGCGTCATTGCGCGCGCCGTCACCAACGCGGACGGCCGCACCGACCAGCCGCTGATCGGCGGCCGCCCGCTGCCGATCGGCCGCTACGAGCTCAAATTCAGCGTCGGTCAATACTTTGCCGAGCGCAGCGTACCGATGTCGGACCCGCCATTCCTCGACGAGATCCCGCTTCGTTTCGCGATCAGCGAGCCCGAGGGGCACTATCACGTGCCGCTGCTGGTCACGCCATGGAGCTATTCGACCTATCGCGGCAGCTGAATGCCAAGCGCGCTCTTCACCTCGCCCCGCTTGCGGGGAGAGGTCGGATTGCATCGAAGATGCAATCCGGGTGAGGGGACTCGCCGCGAATCCAACTGTCGCGTCCTTGCGGAGACTCCCCCTCACCCCAACCCTCTCCCCGCAAGCGGGGCGAGGGAGCATGGCGTCGCCGTGGTCGCCGCTATCGCGTCCCATCGGAGTCGCCGAACTTGTCGAGCAGGGCCGGAAACAGCCGGTCCGGCTTGAAGGGCGGCGCGGTGAAGCGGATGCCGGTGGCATCCGCGATTGCGTTGCCGAGTGCGGCGGCGACCGGATTGTACGGACTCTCGCTCATCGACTTCGCGCCCAGCGGGCCGATCGTGTCGGAGGTCTCGGCGAAGAACACCTCGGTGCGCGGAATGTCGGCGAAGGTCGGCAGATGATAGTCGCGGAATTTCGGGTTGGTGACGTGGCCCTCTGCATCGATCACCATCTCCTCGTAGAGCGCAGCGCCGAGCGCCTGCGCCACGCCACCCTCGACCTGGCCGCGGCATTGCATGGGATTGGCAACGACGCCCGCGTCCGCCGCGTGCACGCTCCTGAGAATCTTGAGCTCGCCGGTGGCCTTGTTCACCGCGACGCGAAAACCCTGGACGTTGAAGCCGACCGAACGCGGCGTGCCGCCGGAGTTGCCGCTCGCCGCGAACGGCTGTCCGCGTTCGCGGGCAAGCTTCGCGAGTTCCACAAAAGACATGCGTCGCACGCCGCTGACGACGGAGTCTTCGTCAAGCACGCAGGTTTCCACATCGCAGAGCCAGGCTCCGGCCGCGGCCGACTTCAGCTCGACTGCAAGCTGCATCGCCGCTGCATGTGTCGCCTTGCCGGCGACGAAGATGCCGGCGCTGCCATAGGCGCCGGTGTCGTGACCGCCATGCGCGGTGTCGGACTGGCGCAAGCGGACCCTGTCGACGGTGGTCGCGAGCGTCGTCGCCGCGATCTGCCGGTGCACCGTGCTGGTGCCGTTGCCGAACTCGGCGGTGCCGACGGTGAGATCGAAGCCGCCGTCATCGCGCAGCGAGATCATCGCGTCCGCGATGTGGCCGGCCGGCGGCACCGTGTCGATCATGGTCAGCGCGATGCCGTCGCCGATCAGCCATTCCGGCGGCAGCTCAGGCGGCGGACCATCAGCTCGCATCGCGCGCTCGACGAGGTCGAGGCACTGGTCGAGACCGTAGGAGCCATAGAGCACGTCGTGATATTCGGACGGCGGCGGCGCCAGCATGGGATCGCCGGGCTTGACGATGTTGCGGCGGCGCATGTCGTAGGGGCTGATGCCGAGCCGTTTCGCCAGCTCGTCGATCGCAGCCTCCACCGCGATCAGCGCCTGCGGCAGGCCGTAGCCGCGAAACGCGCCGGCTGGCACCGTATTGGTATAGACGGCAACGCCATCGACCTTCTTGTTCGGGCAATTGTAGACGCTGATGCTCTCGGCCAGGGCGTGGAACATCACGGGGCCGGCATGATTGCCATAGGCTCCGGTGTTGGAGAGCACGTCGAGCTGGAGCGCGGTGAGCTTGCCGTCGGCATCCGCGCCGGCCTTGATGCGGACCCGCATCGGGTGCCGCGTCGAGGTCGCGATGAACTGCTCCTCGCGGGTGAGCTCCAGCTTCACCGGCCGCCCGGTCTTGAGGGCAGCGAGTGCGAGAATGTCCTCGACGAACATCTCCTGCTTGCCGCCAAAGCCGCCGCCGACGCGCTCGCAGAACACGCGGACCTTGTCCATGGGGAGGCCAAAGATGTCCGACAGGGCGCGCCGGGTCAGGAACGGCACCTGCGTCGAGGTGCGGACATTGAGCACGCCTTCGACGTCGAGCCAGGCGAGGCCGCCATGAGTCTCGAGCGCCGCATGCTGCACACGATGGCTGTGGAAGGTGGCCTCGAAGGTGGCGGCGGACGTCGCGAGCGCCGCCGCGACATCGCCGAATTCGCCATGTGTCTCCGCGACGAGGTTGCGCTGGGCATCGGCAACACGGTTCTCGGTGGTGCGGTCAGGATGGATGATCGGCGCGCCCGGTGCCATCGCCTGCTCAGGATCGATCAGCGCGGGCAGGATCTCGTAATCGACCCTGAGGCGCCGGCAGGCCTCCTCGGCGGCGCCTTCGGTCTCGGCGACGACGGCGGCGACCTTCTGACCGACGAAGCGGACGACGTCGTCGACGATGAGGGTATCCTCTGGGTCCATCCAGTCCTTCTCATGCCGTGCGGTCGAGAACAGGATCGACGGCGCATCCTCATGCGTCAGCACGGCGTGCACGCCGGGAACGTTCAGCGCCTCCGCCTTGTCGATCGCGACGATCTTCGCGTGGGGGTGAGGCGAGCGCAGCAGCTTGATGTGCAGCAGGCCGTCGATTTCGGTATCGAAGGTGTAACGCGCGCTGCCGTGCACGATGTCCGGGCCGGCAGGTGCCGGCAGGCTGCGGCCGAATGCGGCGCCGGCCTCGACGCTCTCCTCCACATTGATCCTGCCGAGCAAGGCATCCTCGATCGACCGATAGCCGGTGCAGCGGCAGATGTTGCCCTTCAGCGCCGCACCGAGATCGGCGCGCTGTGCCTGGTTCAACGAGGCGCAGGTCAGGATCATGCCGGCGGTGCAGAAGCCGCACTGGAACCCTTGCGCGTCGAGAAAGGCCCGCTGCATCGGGTGCGGGCCGCCGTCTCTGCCAAATCCCTCGATCGTGGTGATGGCATGGCCCTCGGCACGGAACGCCGGGATCAGACAGCTGTGCACGGGCTCGCCGTCGAGCAGCACGGTGCAGGCGCCGCAATCGCCGGCGTCGCAGCCCTTCTTCACGCCGAAATGGCCGAGCTCCCGCAGGAGCGTGCGCAGGCACTGGCCGGCGCGCGGCTCTTGCGAAAACAGCTTGCCGTCGACCTCGAAGCTCATGGGCGCGCCGGACCCGTTAATTCGCTGTGGATCTCCTCGGCGAGCCGCAGCGTCATGTGCTTGCGCCAGAGCGGTTTGCCGTGGATGTCGGTGTGGTAGAGATCGTCCGTGATCTGCTGCACAATCGCGTCGCGAAGCGCGCCCGGGTCCGGCGGTCTGGGAAAGGACAGCTGGATCGGCCGCACCGTCGATGCGGTGACGGTCAGCGACATTGTTCCGCCGGCATCGAGGCTGCCGATCAGGAGCGCTGCCGAGCGGCCGACAGGCGCCAGCGAGATCTGACGAAAGGCGGAGCGGCGCTTCAGCGCGGCGATGGGGATATCGATCTGGCGCAGCAGGTCGCCGGGCGTCAGGCGGTTCTTCTGGTTGCCGGTGACGAAGCCGGCGACGGGAATCTTTTGCTCGCCGCCGCCGGCCTTCCAGATGGTGCAGACGCCATCGAGCGCGGACGTGAGCGAGATCATCGGTCCTGCCGGCAACGACATGCAGAGATTGCCGCCGACGGTCGCAGTCTTCCAGATCTTGAAGGAAGCGAGGAACGCGCGGCAGCACTGGTTGATCAACGGTGCCGCCAGCCAGTCCGGCGGGCAGGCGAGGCCATCGAGCTGCGCGACCGTGCAAGTGGCCGCGATGGTGAGATGGGTCTCGGTGATCGTGAGCGCGGGCCATTTCAGGTCGGTGAGATCGATCAGCCGTGTCAGGTGGGCTTGCGGTTCCGAGAACAGCCAGGTGCCGCCCGCGAGCCAAGCATCACTTGACGTCCAGACAGGCAGCTCCGCGCGCGTTTGCGGGTGGGCGACTGCTGTGATGGTATTCAAATCCATGGCTGCGCCAAAAAGCTTCCGCCCGATGAATCGTGCGATAGAGTCTTGCAAGACCGGAGCCAAGTCGCAACAAGCAAAGTCGTAGCATGAACGTGATTGGACTGGCGTCAGCCTTGCAGGCCTGTCGCTAGCAGATGTGAGGAGAGCAGGGCCATGAGCGATGCGAAGCCGATCTGGATCAGGGATCCCCTCGCGATCCTCGCCGATGATGCTGCGCGCGGGATCGTGGTCAGGGATGGCCGGATCGTCGAGCTCGTGCCGGCCGGCAGCACGCCTGCAATGGCGGACGTCGCGGTGTTCGACGCGGGCGAGCACGTCGTCCTGCCCGGCCTCATCAATACGCATCATCACTTCTATCAGACGCTGACGCGGGCGTTGCCGGTGGCGATGGACCGCGAGCTGTTTCCCTGGCTCCAGGCGCTCTATCCGGTGTGGGCGAAGCTGACGCCGGAGGCGCTGGAGCTTGGCGTCACCGTGGCGATGTCCGAGCTCCTGCTCTCGGGCTGCACCACCACGACGGACCATCACTACGTATTCCCGGCAAGGCTCGAAGACGCCGTTGACATCGAGGTGGCGGTGGCGAAGCGGCTCGGCGTGCGGGTGCTGCTGACGCGCGGCTCGATGAACCTGTCGCAGCGCGACGGTGGCCTGCCGCCTGACAGCGTCGTGCAGGATGAGGACACGATCCTCGCCGACAGCGCGCGCGTGATCGCCAAACATCACCAGCGCGGTGCGGATGCGATGGTGCAGATTGCGCTGGCACCTTGCTCGCCGTTCTCGGTGACGACATCCCTGATGCTCGCCACCGCCGATCTCGCCGACAAGCTCGACGTGCGCCTGCACACTCATCTCGCCGAGACCGAGGACGAGAACAGGTTCTGCCAGCAGATGTATGGCTGCCGCCCGCTCGACTACCTCGAACAATGCGGCTGGCTCAACGCGCGGACCTGGCTCGCCCACGGCATCTTCTTCAACGCGGACGAGATGCAGCGGCTCGGCAGGGCCAAGACGACCATCAGTCATTGCGCGTGCAGCAACCAGCTTCTGGCGTCGGGCTGCTGTCCCGTCTGCGAGATGGAGGAGGCCGGCGTCGGGATCGGCATCGGCGTCGACGGCTCGGCCTCGAATGATGGATCAAATCTGATGCAGGAGGTGCGTGCCGCCTTCCTGCTGCAACGGGCGCGCTACGGGGTGAACAAGGTCAGCCACAAGGATGCGCTGCGCTGGGCCACCAAGGGGTCGGCGGCCTGCGTCGGCCGGCCGGAACTCGGGGAGATCGCCGTCGGCAAGGCCGCCGATCTCGCGCTGTTCAGGCTCGACGAACTGCGCTTCTCCGGCCACGGCGATCCGCTGGCCGCGCTGGTGCTGTGCGGCGCGCATCGGGCCGACCGGGTGATGGTGGCGGGCAAATGGGCGGTGGTCGACGGCGCGATCCCGGGCCTGGATGTTGTCGACCTCATCCGCCGCCACAGTTCCGCGGCGCG
The DNA here is from genome assembly GCF_009759665.1 of Bradyrhizobium cajani. Classification (GTDB taxonomy): domain Bacteria; phylum Pseudomonadota; class Alphaproteobacteria; order Rhizobiales; family Xanthobacteraceae; genus Bradyrhizobium; species Bradyrhizobium cajani. Next base: position 235,590 of record NZ_WQNE01000001.1, on the reverse strand, counting down.
GGCGATGCAGGCGGGATAGTCCGGCCAAAATAGAAAGAGGGGGCGACCACAAGTGCCGGGTGCTTCTGGCCACCCCCTCCGAACCTCCTCCGGGAGGAGCAGGTGATTTAGGCAATGCAAGAAGCGTGCTACTTGCCCGGCAGCTTGTCGTCGATGCCCTTCACATAAAAATTCATGCCGAGGATCTGGCCGTCGTCGAGGTGATCGCCGCCCTTGCATTCGACCGGCTTGCCGTCCTGCCCAACGATCGGGCATTTGAACGGATGCAGCTTGCCTGCGGTGATCGCGGCCTGGGCATCCTCTGCCATCTTCTTCACGTCATCAGGCATGTTGGTGTAGGGCGCCATCGCGAACATGTGGCTGTCGAGGCCGCCCCAGGTGTCTTCGGACTTCCAGGTGCCGTCGAGCTCGGCCTTGACGCGGGCGATGTAGTAGGGCCCCCAGGTGTCCAGGATCGAGGTGAGCTGGGTCTTGGGCCCGAACTTGATCATCTCGGAATCCTGGCCAAAGGCCAGCTTGCCGCGCTCGCTGGCGATCTGCATCGCCGCGGGCGAATCCGTGTGCTGCATGATGACGTCGGCGCCCTGGTCGATCAGCGCCTTGGCGGCGTCGGCCTCCTTGCCCGGATCGAACCAGGTGTTGGCCCAGATGATCTTGACCTTGATGTTCGGATTTATGGTCTGCGCTGCGAGGATCGTCGCGTTGATGCCGGAGACGACCTCCGGAATCGGGAACGAGCCGATATAGCCGAGCACGCCGGACTTCGACATCTTGGCCGCGATCAGGCCCTGGATGTAGCGGCCCTGGTACCATTTGGCCGAATAGGTCGACATGTTCGGGTTGCGCTTGTAACCGGTGGCGTGCTCGAAATGCACGTTCGGATATTTCTTGGCGACCTTGAGCGTCGGGTCCATGTAGCCGAACGACGTGGTGAAGATCAGCTTGTTGCCGGCGCGGACGAGCTGCTCGATGGCACGTTCGGCATCGGGACCTTCGGGGACGTTCTCGAGATAGGTGGTCTCGATCTTGTCGCCCAATTCCTTCACCAGCGCCAGGCGCCCGACATCGTGTTGGTAGGTCCAGCCGAGATCTCCGATCGGACCCAAATAGATGAAGCCGACCTTCAGCTTGTCGGCGGCGGAGGCCGCGCTGACGCTCCCGGCAAGCAAGAGGCCGGCAGCCAGCGCAAGAAGTGATTTCCTCATCATCAATCTCCAACAGTCGGGGAAAACCACGATCCGCAGCGTGCGCGCCCCATCGCGCACGCCTTGGAAATGAAACTCAGCGATCAGGCACGAACACAGTGCCGAGCGCTGCCGGCGCGGTCGAGCCGCCGGTGCGCGCCCGGGAGAGCAGGACCAGGACGATAACGGTCGCGAGATAGGGCAGCGCCGACATGAACTGCGAGGGAATGCCGACGCCCCAGCCTTGCGCGTGCAGTTGCAGGATCGTCACCGCGCCGAACAGATAGGCGCCAACGACGAGCCGGCCAGGCCGCCAGGAGGAGAAAACCACCAGCGCCAGCGCGATCCAGCCGCGCCCCGCGGTCATCCCTGGGATGAAGAACGGCGTATAGGCCAGCGGCAGGTAAGCGCCGGCAAGCCCTGCGCAGGCGCCGCCGAACATCACGGCGAAGGTGCGGATGCGCAGCACGGGATAGCCGAGCGCGTGCGCGGAGACGTGGTTGTCGCCGCAGGCGCGCAGGATCAATCCCGCCCGCGTGCGGTACAGGAACCACCAGACACCGATGATGAGCGCGATGGAGAAATAGACGAAGGCGTCCTCGCCGAACAGCACGCGACCGATCAGCGGAATGTCGGTGAGGCCGGGAATGCTGAGGTGCGCGGCCGGCGTGAGGCGCTCGCCGACGAAGCCGGCGCCGATCAGGCCGGAGAGTCCGATGCCGAGGATGGTCAGCGCAAGACCCGTTGCGACCTGGTTGACGGCGAGCCCGAGCGCCATCAGCGCGAAGATCAGCGACATCAGCGTGCCCGCGACGATGCCGAATAATGCGCCGACGAAGATCGAGCCCGTCAGCCAGGCGCCAGCAAAGCCGCAGGCCGCGCCGACGATCATCATGCCCTCGACGCCGAGATTGAGCACGCCGGAGCGCTCGGTCACGAGCTCGCCGGTCGCCGCGATCAGCAGCGGCGTCGACGCCGCGAGCACCGCCAGGATGATGGCCTCAACCAGCTCCACGTGCCACCTGTCGGTTCGAAAACACCAGCTTGAAGCGGTAGAGGATGAGGGAATCGCAGGCAAGCACATAGAACAACAGGATGCCCTGAAACACCTTGGTGACGTCCAACGGGATCTTCATTGCGATCTGCGCCTGCTCGCCGCCAATAAAGGTCAATGCGAGGAAAAGGCCTGCAACTAATATTCCAAGCGGGTTCAACCGGCCGAGGAAGGCGACGATGATCGCGGTAAAGCCGTAGCCCGGCGAGATGCCCGGCTGGAGATGCCCGATCGGGCCGGCGACCTCGATGATACCGGCGAGACCCGCCAGCGCGCCTGAGACAGCGAAGGTCAAGATGACGAGCTGGTTGGCATTGAAGCCGCCGAACCGCGCCGCGCGGGGCGCAGCTCCAACCACGCGGATCTCGAAACCCTTGATGGTGCGCCCGAGCAGGATCGCCGCAGCCGCGACGACCAGCAGCGCGATGATCGAGCCGAGATGCAGCCGGCCGCCTTCGATCAGCAGCGGCACCGTCGCCACCGGATCGAACTCGGCCGTGGTCGGGAAGTTGAAGCCGTGCGGATCGCGCCAGGGGCCGCGCACGAGATAGTCGAGGAAGAGATCGGCGACATAGACCAGCATCAGGCTGGTCAGGATCTCGCTGGCGCCGAACTTCACCTTGCAGATTGCCGGGATCAGCGCATAGAGAGCGCCCGCCGCTGCCGCGAGCACGAGCATCGCCGGCAGCACCCAGGCCCCGGCGTCGGTACCCTGCGTCTTCACCGCGATCCAGCTTCCGGCGACCGCACCAATCAGGAACTGTCCTTCGGCGCCGATGTTCCAGGCGTTGGCGAGATAGCAGAGCGATAGCCCGATCGCGATCATCACCAGCGGCGTCGCCTTCACCGCGATCTCCTGGAGCGAATAGCCGTCGGTCAAAGGCGCAATGAAATAGGCCTGCAGCGCGAGCAGGGGATTCTTGCCGAGGACCGCGAACAGGATGACCATGGTCACGATCGTGAGGCCGATCGCGATCAGGGGTGAGACCAGCGCAATAGCGTTGGAGCGCTCGGCGCGCTTCTCAAGCACCAACTGCATGCGCGGCCTCCTTCGGCTCCAGGCTGCTTCCGCCCATCAACAGGCCGAGTTTTTCACGCGTCGCCTCGCTGGTGGCAAGCGGGGCCGACAGCCGGCCGTGGAACATCACGGCAATACGGTCGGCGATTTCGGCGAGCTCGTCGAGGTCCTGGCTGGTCACGAGCACCGCGGCGCCTGCGGTTGCGAGATCAAGCAGCGCCTGACGGATGACGGCGGCGGCGCCTGCGTCGACGCCCCAGGTGGGCTGACTCACCACCAGCACGGCCGGGTTGCGCAGGATCTCGCGGCCGACGATGAATTTCTGCAAGTTACCGCCGGAGAGGCTCGCGGCCTCGGGATCGCGCTTGGCCTTGCGCACGTCGAATGTTTCGGTCGCACGATCGACAGTCTTCAGCGTGGCGACGGTATCGATGAAGCCGCGATGGACCATGCCGCTCGCCGCATGCCCGGTGAGCAGAGCATTCTCCGACAGCTTCATGCGCGGCGCGGTGCCGTGGCCGAGCCGCTCCTCGGGCACGAAGGCCGCGCCCAGCTTACGGCGCTGGGTGATCGAGAGGTGGCCCGCGGCGATGCCCTCGATCACGATGGTACCAGGATCCTTCGCGAGTCGTTCACCGGAGAGCGCAGCGAACAGTTCGTCCTGGCCGTTGCCGGCGACCCCGGCGATTCCAAGGATCTCTCCACCCTTGAGCTCGAACGAAATATGCTCGAGCCGAACGCCATGCGCTTCGCCCGGTGCAAGTGAGAGATCGTCGACGATGAGCCGCGGCACCGTGGTCTTCCGGCCGGACGCAGCCTTCACTTCCCTGATCTCGCCGCCGACCATCATGCGGGCGAGCGAGGCCGCAGTCTCGAGCCTGGGATTGCAGGTCTCGACCTTTCGGCCGCCGCGCAGGATCGTCGCGGTGTCGCAAAGCCGCTTCACCTCCTCCAGCTTGTGGCTGATGTAGAGGATGGCGCGGCCTTCGGCCTTGAGCCGTTCCAGCACGATGAAGAGCTGGTCGGCCTCCTGAGGCGTCAAGACGGCGGTGGGCTCGTCCAGGATCAGGAACTTCGGATCCTGCATCAGCGCGCGGACGATCTCGATGCGCTGGCGCTCGCCGACCGACAGTTGCCAGACCTCTCGCCGGGGATCGAGCGGCAAGCCATAGGTCTTCGACACCTGCTCCAGTCGCGCCGACATGTCCTTGAAGGATTCCCTCCCATCGAGGCCGAGGGCGACGTTCTCGGCGACGGTGAGATTGTCGAACAGCGAGAAGTGCTGGAACACCATGCCGATGCCGCGGCGGCGTGCTTCAGACGGGCCTGACAGCATGATTCGCTCGCCCTGCCAGCGAATCTCGCCGGCGCTGGGCTGGATCAGCCCGTAGATCGCCTTGACCAGGGTCGACTTGCCGGCACCGTTCTCGCCGAGCAGCGCGTGGATTTCGTTCGGCCAGATATCGATGTCGATGGAATCGTTGGCGAGGAAATCACCGTAGCGTTTGGTGAGCCCGAGCGTCCTTAACAGCGGGGACTCGCCGGTATGCTGGCCGTTAAGCGTCGGATCTAACATGCGCTGATGCACTTGCATGGGATGAAGTGCCTCAATTGTGGGCTAGTTTGAAGCGTCGCGTAAGGTGCGAAAATGCGTCATCCCTTGCTCAACGCTTCGGCAGGCGGCTGGCGTAGTCGGTTGTCATCGTTTGCCAAAGGACCGAGCGCCGCAAACCGCTCTGGACAGCGGGAGCAATTGTGCCCGCAAGCGGCGTCTGTTGCAAATTTGTGACGGTTCAAGCCAAATCGGAACCCGCTGTGCGGACCTGGTTCGATTCCACTCCGATGGTGGGCACGGCGCAAGGGCGCCTTTGCCCACCCTGAAACGTCTACTTCGTCCACACGCCGTCGTGCAGCGCTTCGGCTTCCTCTTCGAGTAGCGGGCCGATGACTTCCGTTGGCCGCTGCCCGCTGGCAAAGACCTCGCGGCAGGGCAGGTCGAGCGTGGGGTTCTCCGGATGATTGCCGGTGACGCCGCGCAGGCGGTGCTCGCTGAGGCCGTAGACCACGCGGCCGATGCCGGCCCAATAGATCGCGCCCGCGCACATCGCGCAGGGCTCTGCGGAGGAGTAGAGCGTAGCTGTCGCGAGCACGTCGCGGCTGAACGTACGGCAGGCCTGGGTGGCCGCAAGGCGCTCGGCATGCGCGGTGCCGTCGTGGTCCGGCATGTAGCCGTTCTCGGCCTCGATCAGCACCTGGCCGTCGGCATCGACGACGATGCAGCCGAACGGATGATTGCCATGGGTGAGCGAGCGGCGGGCAACCGCGAAGGACAGGCGCAGGAAATGCTCGTCGCGCTCGGATGCGCCGTCCATCGCTGGTCCCTGATCAATGTCCCGCCATGTGCCGGCCGACCACGGTGAGGTCGGCCTCGCTGGTCCGTGCTTCATACACGAACTGGCCGTGGAACATCACCACCATTCGGTCGGACAGCTCGAGCAATTCGTCCAAATCCTCGCTGACGAGCAGCACCGCCGCGCCGCGGTTGCGCGCAGCCATGATCTCGGCGTGGATCTGCGCCACCGCTGCGAAGTCGAGGCCGAAGCAGGGGTTGGCGGCGATCAGCACCTCGATGTCGCCGGCGAGTTCGCGGGCGAGCACGGCGCGCTGGATGTTGCCGCCCGACAGCGCCGAGATCGGCGTATCGGGCGTGCGGGTCTTGATCTTGCACCGGGCGATCTTCTTCCTCGCATCGTCACGGAAAGCGCTGCGGTTGAGCCACCAGCCGCCACTTGCAAAGGGCGCGCGGTCGAACTCGCGGAAGGCGATGTTGTCGGCGACGCTCATGCCGCCGACGCAGGCGTTCTTCAACGGCTCCTCGGGCAGGAGTGACATCTTGTGACGCCGCATCTCCTCGCGGCTGGCGCGGTAGGGATCGCCCGCGACGCGGATCTCGCCGCTCTCGGCCTCGCGCTGGCCGGCCAGCACCTCGACGAGCTGGCGCTGGCCGTTGCCGGAGACGCCGGCGATGCCGACGATCTCGCCGGCGCGCACGGCGAGCGAGACGTCGTGAACCGCAACCGCACCGGCATCGTCGAGCGCACGGACTTGTTTCAGCTCCAACCGCGCCCGACCGGCCTCGCCTGTGCGCGGCGGCTGCACCGTCAGCTGCTCGGCGCCGATCATGGTGCGCGCCATCGCGTCGGGCGTCATCTCCGAGACCTTGCCGTGACCGGCGAGCTTGCCGCGGCGCAGGATGGTGACGTCGTCGGCGAAGGCCATGACCTCCCGGAACTTGTGGGTGATCATCAGGATCGTCAGTTCGCCCTTGAGGACCATGTCGCGGAGCATGCCGAGCACCTCGTCGGCCTCTGCCGGGGTCAGCACCGAGGTCGGCTCGTCCAGGATCAGGAAGCGGCGCTTCAGATAGAGCTGCTTGAGGATCTCGCATTTCTGCCGCTCGCCGGCGGAGATGTCGGAGACCTTTGCGCCGAGTGGCACTTTGAACGGCATCTGCGCCAGGAACGCCTCGAGCGCCTTCATCTCCTTCGGCCAGTTCACCACGGCCGGCACGTCGTCGCGGGCCAGCACGAGGTTTTCAGCGACGGTCATGGCCGGTACCAGCGTGAAATGCTGGTAGACCATGCCGAGGCCGAGCGCGTGGGCGTCCTTCGGATTGACGATGGGCTGCTCGCGGCCGCCGACGATGATGTCGCCTTCGGTGGCGTGGTAGTAGCCCATGATGCACTTGACGAGGGTCGATTTGCCGGCACCGTTCTCGCCGAGCAGCGCGTGGAACGAGCCCGGCCGCACTTTCAGCTCGACATTGTCGAGCGCCAGGAAATCGCCGAAGCGCATCGTCATGGCGATGGCATCGACGCCGAAGGCGCCGGAGGGCGGAGGCGTTTCGCCGATGATCACGAAATCGCTCCGATGAAGGCGTCCGACGTCGAGACCGCGCCGAACACGCCGCCCTGCATCTTGATCATCTTCAGCGCGTGGTCGTGGTTGCTCTTGTCGGTCGCTCCGCAGCAATCGTGCAGCAGGACGCATTCGAAGCCGCGGTCGTTGGCCTCGCGCATGGTGGTGTGGACGCAGACGTCGGTGGTGATGCCTGTCAGCACGATGTTCTCGATGCCGCGCACGCGCAGGATCAGTTCGAGATCGGTGGCGCAGAACGAGCCCTTGCCGGGCTTGTCGATGATCGGCTCGCCTGGCAGCGGTGCCAGTTCCGGAATGATGTCCCAGCCGGGTTCGCCGCGCACCAGGATGCGGCCGCAGGGGCCGGGATCGCCGATGCCGGCGCCGATCTGCCGCGAGCGCCAGTGCTTGTTGGCGGGAAGGTCCGAGAGATCGGGACGATGGCCTTCGCGGGTATGGATGATATGGAAGCCTTGGGCGCGCATCGCTGCGAGCAGCTTCCTGATCGGTTCGATCGGCGCGCGCGTCAGCGAAAGATCATAGCCCATCTTGTCGACATAGCCGCCGACACCGCAGAAATCGGTCTGCATGTCGATGATGATGAGCGCGGTGTTTTGGGGACGGAGATCGCCGTTGTAGGGCCAGGCATAGGGCTCGGACTTGATATGGCGCTCGGGCATGATTTCGCTCTCTAGCGGGTGATCGACAATTCGGCCGGGGCTCCGGTCAGCGTGCGTTTCGGCGAGCAGGTGATGATCATGATCGCCAGCGTCAGGATGTAGGGCGCGGCGTTGAAGAGGTGATAGCCGGAGGTGACGCCGACCGATTGCAGCGCGGGTCCGAGCGCCGCTGCGCCACCAAAGGCCAGCGATGCCCACAGGCAGAGCAGGGGATCCCAGCGCGCGAAGATGACGAGCGCGACGGCGGTGATGCCCTGACCGGAGGACAGGCCCTCGTTCCAGCTTCCGGGATAGAACAGTGACAGGAACGAGCCGCCGACGCCGGCGAGGAAGCCGCCGACCATGGTCGCGCGCAGGCGGATCAGCAGCACGGAATGGCCCATCGCGCGCGCGGCATCCGAGCTCTCGCCGGCGGTGCGGATGAGCAAGCCCCAGCGCGTGGTGCGAAAGGCCCAGTAGAGGATCGGCGCGAGCGCGACGCCGATCAGGAAGAGTACGTTGACGCGGAGCGCGGCACGCACCTGGGGGATGTCGCTCCACCAGCCGAAATCGATCGCTGGCAGGCGCGGCGCGGTGGGCTCGATCAGCGGCTTGCCGAGATAGAAGGCAAGGCCGGTGCCGAACAGCATCAGCGCGATGCCGACCGCGATGTCGTTGACGCGCGGCAGCGAGCAGATGCCGGCATGCAGCGCGCCGAGCATGGCGCCGGTGATGCCGGCGGCGAGCACGCCCAGCCACGGAGAGCCCGAAAGGTAGGAGATACCGTAGGCGCTCATCGCGCCCATCACCAGCGTGCCTTCGAGGCCGAGATTGATGCGGCCGGAGCGCTCGGTGATGCATTCGCCGAGACTCACGAACAGGAATGGCGTGGAGACGCGAATGGCGCCGCCGAGCACGGCGAGGGGGACGGTCCAGAACCCGATCGATCCGTCTGCCATCAGGATTTTCCCTTCAGGAAACCGATGCGGCCGTAGAGCGCATCGCTGGCGAGCACGAAAACGAAGATGATGCCCTGGAGCACCAGAACGGATGCGTCGGGCAATCCGAGGCGGCGCTGCAACAGGCCGCCGCTGGCGCTGATGCCGCCGAGCAGGATGGCGACGGGAATGATCGCGAGCGGATTTTGCCGTGCGAGGAAGGCGACGAGGATGCCGGTGAAGCCATAGCCGGCTGCGAGGTTGGCGTTGGTGCGTCCCTGCACGGCGGCGACTTCGACCATGCCGGCAAGTCCGGCGGCCCCGCCGGCGAGGAAGCAGACGGTCAGGATGAGCTTGCTGACGCCGAGGCCGACGATCTTCGCGGCGCGGATATTGCCGCCGGCCACGCGCGCGGCGAAGCCGAATACGGTGTGATGGATCAGGATGTAGGCGGCGATCGCGGCGATCAGGCCGAACACCAGGCCCCAATGCACGTCGGTGCCGGGAATGGTGCCGATCATGTTGGCGGCGCCGATCTCGCGGGTGGAGGGCTTGTTGAGGCTCGCCGGGTCGCGCATCGCGCCTTCGACGAGATGGTTGAGGATCGCGAGCGCGATGTAGACGAGCAGCAGGCTCGAGATCGTCTCGTTGACGCCGCGATACTGGCGCAAGCCGCCGGCCAGCATGATCCACAGGCCGCCGCCGATCACGCCGGCACAGACCATGGCGATCTGCACGACGAGCGGCGGCATGCCCTGAAGCGCGAGCGCGGCGCTGGTCGCCGACAGCGCGCCGATCAGGAGGGCGCCTTCACCGCCGATGATGACCATGCCGAGCTGCGCCGGCAGCGCCGTGCAGAGCGCGGTGAGGATCAGGGGCGCTGCGCGCGTCAGCGTGTTCTGCCAGGAGAACCAGGTGCCGAAGGCGCCGTAGTACATATAGAAATAGAGGTCGAGCGGATTCTTGCCGAACAGCATGACGAAGATGCCGAAGACCACGAGTGCACCGACGAGCGCCGCGCCCGGGATAAGGACATATTCGATCGCGCCGCCGTAACGTTGCAGAAAGCCGGGATCGGCGGCCGGAGCAATTGCCCCGACCGTCTCGGCAGCATCCGCCGCTTCCGTCGTCACGAAGTCGCTCCGATCACGCCTTCGACGAGATAGTCCATCTTTTCCAGTTCGGGATCCTTCTGGCCCCGATCGGTGCCGGCCGCGATGACCGTCTTGCCCTTGTTGTCGAGCAGTCCACCCTTGAAGATCGCGTAGCCTTCCGCGGACAGGAATTTGGCCTTGACGTCGTCGGCATGCTTGCGCGCCTCGGCCGACACCGCCTCGCCGAAGGGCGAGGTCTTGACGATCTCTTCCTTGAGGCCGCCGCGATAGAAGTTCGGGATGCTCTCGCCGCTCGCGATCATCTTCACGAACTTCGGATAGAGCGCTTCCCAATTCCACTCGGCACCCGTGAGATAAGCCTTCGGCGCGAGCGGTGACTGGTTGGTGTGGTAGCCGCAGACGAAGGCGCCGCGGCGCGCCGCGTTCTCGACCATGGTCTTCGGACCGTCGACATGGCAGGTGAGTACGTCCACGCCCTGGTCGATCAGGCTGTTGGTGGCCTCGGCCTCCTTGACCGGCATCGACCAGTCGCCGGTGAAGATGACTTGCGTGGTGGCCTTGGGATTGGCGAGCCTGGCGCCGAGGGTGAAGGCGTTGATGTTGCGCAGCACCTGCGGGATCGGCTTTGCGGCGACGAAGCCGAGCTTGCCGCTCTTTGAGGTGTAGCCGGCGACGATGCCGGAGATGTACTGGGCCTCGTCGATGTAGCCAAAGTAGCTGCCGGCGTTCTTCGGATCCTTGTCGCTCCACAGGCCGCCGCAGTGCTCGAAGCGGAGCTTCGGGTACTTGTTGGCCATCTTGATCATGTGCGGGTTGTAGTAGCCGAACGAGGTCGGGAAGAGGAGCGTAGCGCCGTCGAGATTGGTCATGGACTCGATGGTCTTCTCGACCGCGTCGGTCTCCGGCACTTTTTCTTCCTCGACGACTTTGAGGCCGGGAATCTTCTTCAGCGCTGCCGCGCCCTGCGCGTGCGCCTGGTTGTAGCCGTAGTCGTCGCGCGAGCCGACGTAGATGAAGCCGATCGTCGTCTCGGCCGCGAAGGCCGGGCGGGCGCCGACCGCCGCGCCGAGGGTGAGGGCCGCGCCGCCTTGCAACAAATGCCGTCGTGAAATCCTGCCAAAATCCATTGCTTGCTCCCCTTGGCGGATGCCCCGCCTTGATCTCGCGGCCCCACCTGTTCTCTGCGGAGCCGGGATAAGTTGTCGCAAGCTTCGTGCCAAGGATTATCGAGTGAGAAACTTCGAATAAGTATTTGAAAAATAACAAATATATATCATATCCAAATTTTGGTCGGAGATTCTTTGGCCTAAATATTAGGCAATACTACATCATTGTATGCAGTCTGGTTAAGCACCCTTAACCTGTTCTCGCGTGTGCATTTGCATTGGTTCGGCGGTCTGCGGCGGTCGTATTCATGCTAACCACGCGCTGGTCGGGGACGGCGAGCGGAGCGATTTTCGCTGGCACCGAACTTGTATCGATTGCCGCCAGGATCACCGCTGTCGTGGTCCACAGAGGATGGAAAGCTCGCCGGAATGGGTGCTGGTAACGCCGTTCAAGACGCATCGCTCGGCGAAGAGGTCGTGCGTCGCATCAACGAGCTCGGTGCGATCTCGGAGGAAAGCGACCAGCTCACCCGCGTCTATCTCAGCAAGGAGCTGCGCGCCGCCGCAGACCGGATCCTCGACTGGATGCGCGAGGCCGGCATGAGCGCGCGCCTCGACGCGATAGGCAACGTCTGTGGTCGCTATGAGGGCGATCGGCCGGGGCTGCCGTGCCTGATGCTCGGCTCGCACTACGACACCGTGCGCGACGCCGGCAAATGGGACGGGCCGCTCGGCGTGATCACGGCGATCGCCTGCGTTGCAGAGCTCAATCGTCGCGGCAAGCGCCTGCCGTTTGCGATCGAGGTCATCGGCTTTGCCGACGAGGAGGGCGTGCGCTTCGCATCGACCCTGCTCGGAAGTCGCGCGGTGGCCGGCACTTTTGACGAGGCCGTCCTGAACACGCGGGACCGGGACGGTGTGTCGATGCGTGACGCGCTCGTGCAGTTTGGTCTCGACCCCGATCACATCGGCGCAGCTGCGCGGACGCGGCGCGAACTGCTCGCCTATCTCGAATTGCACATCGAGCAGGGTCCGGTGCTGGAAGCACAGAACCTGCCCGTTGGCGTAGTTACTGCGATTGCGGGTGCGACACGGCTTACGGCGCGGCTAACCGGCATGGCAGGCCACGCCGGCACCGTGCCGATGGCGCTTCGGCGCGATGCGTTGACAGGCGCGGCAGAATGCATCGGCGCGATCGAACAATTCTGCCGGACCGACGAGAGCGGGCTGGTCGGCACCGTCGGATACATCGACGCCAGACCCGGCGCGACCAACGTCATTCCGGGCGAGGTGTCGTTTACCATCGACATGCGCGCGCCGACCGACATGCATCGCAAACGCGCGGTCGCCGACGTCGTCCGCCAGATCGAGGCAATCGCGAAACGCCGTCAACTGGCGCTTCAGCTCGACGTTACGCACGAGAACCGCACCGCGCCCTGCGCGCCGTGGCTCAGGGAGCAGATCGCGAACGCGATCGCTGCGGAAGGTTTCTCCGTGTTCGAGCTGCCGAGCGGTGCAGGGCACGATGGCATGGCGATGATCGACATCGCCGATGTCGGCATGATCTTCGTCCGCTGCCGTGGCGGTATCAGCCATCACCCCGACGAGCATGTGGAGCTCGCCGATGCCGATGCTGGCGCGCGGGTGCTGCTGCGGGTGATCGAGAATTTTCGGCCGCGGGTAGGTAAGTCGAGCCCGCAAGTCACCGGATAGAGATACGAATCAGGCACCATTAGAATGGTGACTGCCATCATCGGGATCGCCAGACTTCAGTCGATTGATGCATATGAACAGCGACATCTCTTTTCCATCACGTCGTGAGAATCGATTCTACCAGGGCAGGGCCGCGAGCGTTGTCGCCAACGCCCTTCAGGCGGTGAATTTCCTCGGTGATCGTTTCCTGCGAAGGTCGCATCATCTGTCGTCGGCCATCGAGGACCTCTACCGGCACTCGATGGACAGTGCGTTCTCGCTGACCGAAGCCTTTCTCGTCACCGGGGCGCCGCACGCATCCGCATACTACCCGCGCGACTTCGCCTGGTTCTATCCCAACGTTCTCGACCCTGAAACCATCATGGACTCGCAGGATGCGGTCCGGCGGGTTCGCCTGCTCGAAAAGAGCATCCGCCTGCTGCTGGAGGCGGTTCGCGCCGGCGTCGTCACGACAACGATCGTCCCGGCCGGACGTGGTCGGTACCTCGGCGTGAACTATTTCTCGCGTCCCTCCGATACCCTGCTTGGCGTCCTTGCCGGTCTGCGGCAGATGATCGATGCCGACCAGCGCGCGTCGTCCTATCTGGCGATGTCGCAATGCGCGCATGCTGGCCGACTGTTGCTGGCTGAGTATGGCGTCGACCTGAAGGGAGCGATCCTGCAGCTTGCGAGCGAATTGGAGCCGTTTAGCGATGACGGTATCAGATACTTGCTTTGCGACGTCCGCGCGCCTCGCTCCGCGGCAACGGACACCCGCGCCGAGCGTCGGCGTTTCGTCACCAACGCCAGCGTCTACACCACGTTTGTATGGGGCGTGCAGCTCGGAGTCGTCGACGAGAACGAGCTGAAGCCGCTGCTCGGACGCGACCTTGCGCAATACAAGAAGGACTTGCTCCGTCTGTTCGGCAAGGACGGCTATGTCAGGCATTCACTGGACGGCCCGGCAGGTTCGCCGGTGTCCTCGGTTGCCCTGGATTTCGTCAGCGTGCATCGCGGCTTCTGGGATCTGAACGACGCCAGCGAGCGCGCGCTGTTCGCGGCCACGACGGATCTGATCATCACCGAACCGCGCTTCCGCATACCCAGCACGTTCCACTTCCTGGTGTCCGCGGATAATCCGCGGAACAAGATGATCCACAAGATCGCGGCGCCCGCCTACCAGGGGCGTTCCTCCTGGCCGACGTTCAATGTCGAGTTTGCGGATCGCATGCTGGACTATGATGAATTCTCAGGTGGCGATACCTACCGGGCGTGCGCGCAGGGAATATTGAAGGACATTCGGACCGCAACCGAGGTTCACGGCGGCTATCAGGAACTGCTGTCCGAGCAAGGCCTCAAATATCGCACATGGGCCTACAAGGGCGCCGTGGCGCATTCCTGGTTTCCGCGCTTCCTGTCGGTCTGGAGGAGGGCGTATGGAACGCCGCTCCTCCAGTGGAATGACTGACCCGCGGGCTTATCCCGCGGTCACGTCCACCGGCTCGCCGCCCTCCAGCACCTTGGCCGCCTTGGCGCGGTCGAGGTCGCCTTCCCAGGCAGCCACCACGACCGTCGCCACGCAGTTGCCGACGAGGTTGCCGAGCGCGCGGGCCATGCCGATGAACCAGTCGACCGACAACACCAGCACGAGGCGGTTTCCGCTGGGGCGGGTCTATTCCGCCGCCTTCGCCGTCTTGCCGAATATCCACGTCGGAACCGGACGCCGCAGGGGCCGTCAGTGACCTTGACCTGGTTTTCCCTGGGAGGGTGACAAGAGCCGGCGACCATGTCGCGCGGCAAACCCCGCACATTATTGAGGCGTCAGTGCCTCGAATGCCGTCTTGACCGGCTGCGATCGCCAATGTCAGAGTTATGACATGAGTGCAGTAAAGCGACACAAGGCGAGCCTTCGGGACGAATATGCCGAGCTGACGCGACAGCGCATCGTTGCGGCCTTCGTCGAGACGCTCGAGGATGATGCTGCCGACGAGGTCTCGATCGCTGCCGTCGCCAGGCGTGCGAAGGTTGCCGAGCGCACCATCTATCGGCACTTCAAGACCCGCGCGGAGCTGTTTGCGGCAGCTGGCGAGTGGATCGAAGACAATGTCTTCGGCTACGTTCCCTTTTCCTCGCCGGACGAGCTGCCGGATATTTTTCGCAAGCTCTGCAAGAGCTTCGATCGCCATCCGAATCTGGCGCGCGCGATTGCCATGACCCGGGCCGGCCGCAGCGTACGGGCCGGCTTCCGGCGGCACCTGATCGAGCGACATAGCAAGGCGATGGCCCCCCTGGTGCGGCACCTCAAGCCGAAAGAGGTTCGCCAGGCCGAGGCGCTCGCAGCCTATCTCAACAATGTGCTCGCCTGGAGCGCGTTGCGCGAGGACTTCGGAATGTCGAGTGCCGAGATTGCCGATGCGATCGATTGGGCGCTTAGGACGCTCCTGAAAGATATCCGCCAGCGCGATGCCGCCGCGGCACGACTGCGTTCCGACAAGGGCGGCAAGTCGCCGCAGAAACGAACCGCCGCCGGAGATCCCTCATAGGGGAGCAGGTCATGACAACCTCGGACGAGATGCCGAACGACCTCCTGATCAACGCGACCGATGAGGTTCGCATCCGGCAGGATCTGGTGCTGACATCGCTCGGCCGCCGGCCGGCCGATCGGAGCTTGCGGGTCGGCAGGTTGCTCGATGTGCACAGCCGCACCTGGAGCCAAGATCAGGAGATCGTGTTCAAGGGGCGGCGCATTGCCTGGGTTGGACCCGCCGGCAGTTATCCGGGCGAGGTCCGCGAGCGCGAGCATCGGCCCGATCTCGCGGCCGTGCCCGGATTCGGCGAGGTGCACAAGCATATCGAAAGCTCGCATCTGACACCGGAATGGGAGGCGGCGCTGGTGCTGCCGCATGGCAATACCTGGACGTGCGAGGCGAGCCACGAATTCTCGAACGTCAACGGCGCGCGCAATCTCGAGTTCTGGTTCGAGGCACGCCGTCGCGGATCGCCGCTGAAGATCTTTCCGCAACCCGGATCGGCGGTGCCGCCCACGGCCTATGAATGGGGCGGCGGCTGGTATGGCCGCGAGGAGCAGGCGCGCTTCATGCGCGAGAGCCTGATGGTCACCGGGCTCGACGAGGTGATGGACTGGCCGGCGGTCTGGAATCCCGACAATCCCTCCTACAAGCGGCTGTGGGGCATGATCGAGGCCACGTTCGCGGCTCGCGGCGTCGTCGAAGGCCACGCCTCCGGCTTGCGCGACCTGCCATCGATCAACGCCTTTGCCGCGGCTGGGCTCGCCTCCGACCATGAAGTGCAGACGCCCGAGGAGACCTGGGACAAGCTCACCCGCGGTCTTTTCATCGAGTTGCGCGTCTACGCCATGCCCGAGATCGTCGCCTGGCTGCTCACCAAGGGCTTGCAGGACTGGTCGCAGATCGCCTTCACCACTGACGACCGCAGCGCCAGCCATACGCTCGAGCTCGGCGCCAGCGACCACAACGCGCGGGTCGCGATCGAGGCTGGTCTCGCTCCGGAAGTCGCAATCCAGTGTCTTACCATCAATCCCGCGCGGCACATGCGCATCACGCCGTTCGTCGGCAGCCTCGGCCCGGGGCGTTTTGCCGATGTCGTGCTGCTCTCGGACGTCGCCAAGCTGACCATCGCCGAGGTCTGGGCCGACGGCGTGCAGGTGTCCGAAGGCAAGCGCTACCTGTGCAAGGTTCCAGAGATCTCCTGGCCCGATTGGGCGACCAGGACGGTGAACATCAAGCGTGAGATCCAGCCGGAGGACTTTGAATTGGCGGCCGAACCCGGCCGTACGACGATGAAGGCCGCTGTGGTCCGCCCGTTCCATTGGCATCCGGAGTTCTACACCCTCGATTTGCCGGTGCGTGACGGCGCTGTGCAGCGCGATGAGAGCGAGGCCATCACCAAGTTTGCCATCGTCGATCGCTTCTCCGGCGACGGCCGGGTTGCGAAGATGTTCTGGCGCGGCTGCGGACCGCGCACGCCGGACACCGCGCTTGCCTGCTCGGTCGCACACGACAAGCACAACATCTGGGTGGTCGGCTCGTCCGATGCCGCGATGGCCAAGGCCGTGAACGCGCTGGTCGAACGTCAGGGCGGATGGGCGCTGGTGCGCGAAGGCGAACTCGTCGCCACCGTGCGGTTCGAAGTCGGCGGATTGATGAGCTGTCGCTCGGCGCAGGCGCTCGATGCCGACATGCAGGCGCTCTATGCGGAGGGCCGCAAGGTGGACTGGATGTATGAGCCGACCTTCCGGCCGCGCTGGTATCCCGGATTTCCGGAGCGATTGATGTTCGCGACGCTGACCTGCGCACCCTGGAGCTGGGTATTGGTCGCGCCTTGCGAGCAGGCACCGCTCGGATTCATCAACGTCCAGACCGGCGAGTCGCACCCGGTGGTCTGGTGATCGCAGCGATGGGGGGACAGCGATGAACGAGATGATGCCACCGCAAACGGCTTCCGCAGATACCGCGCCAAAGTCAGGCGGGCCGTCGGTCCCGCAAGGTCCGATCGACCGCCTCTTCAGCCTCTCCGAGCGCGGCACCACCATTGGACGCGAGGTGATGGCGGGTGCGACCACCTTCGCGGCGATGGCCTACATCATTGCGGTGAACCCCGCCATCATGTCCAACGCCGGAATGGATCGCGCCGATCTCGTCAGCGCCACGGCTCTCGCCGCCATCTTCGGCTCGGCGATGATGGGTCTCTGCGCCAATTTGCCGCTCGCCGTTGCGCCGGCCATGGGCTCGAACGTCATCTTCACCTATGTGATCGTCAAGCAGATGGGCATGCCATGGCAAGGTGCGCTTGCCATGGTCGCTTTCACCGGCGTCTTGTTCCTGATCCTCAGCCTGTCGAAGTTGCGCGAGCGCGTTGCCAGGGATGTTCCAGAGGCGCTGAAGGTGGGCATCCAGGCTGCCGTCGGCACGCTCATTGTTTTCATCGCGCTGCGCGGCGCCGGTTTCGTGGTGCAGAATCCCTCGACCTATATCGCGATGGGATCGCTGCGCAGCCCGTCGGTGCTGCTGACACTCTTTGGTCTCCTGCTCACGCCGGTGCTGGTGGTGCGCCGGGTACCGGCGGCGTTGATCTTGTCGATCGCGGTGCTGACGCTGATCGGCTTTTTCGTCCCCGGGGCGAACGGCAAGATGGTGACGTCAGCACCCTCGGCCATCATGTCGTGGCCGCGCTGGCCCACGAGCACATTCATGGCGCTCGATGTCGGCTATCTCTTCAGCCATTTCATTGTGGCGCTCCCGCTCCTGTTCTACTTCCTCTGCGCCGAATTCTTCTCAACTCTCGGAACGCTGATCGGCGTGACGGGCGCTGCCAATCTGCGCCGGCCCGACGGTTCGATCCCGAACGCCACGGCTGCTTTCGCCACGGATGCGACGGCGTCGATCGTGGGACCGCTGCTCGGCACCTCGGTCGTCACGGCCTATATAGAATCCATCACCGGCGTGCAGGCCGGCGGTCGCACCGGCCTGACCTCGCTGACGGTCGCGGCGTTCTTCTGCCTCGCGCTGTTCTTCTGGCCGGTCTTCGTCATCATCCCGCCGCAGGCCACCGCGCCGGCGCTGGTGCTCGTCGGCGTCTTGATGATGCAGGGGCTCGCGCGCATCGACATGACCGATCTCGTCAACGCGGTGCCGATCGTGCTGACGTTGCTGGTCACCGTCCTGACCAACAACCTCATCAACGGCATGGCGTTGGGTACGTTGAGTCATATTGCGCTGGAGGTCACGACGGGGCGGCGATCGCAGATTCCCGCGATGGTCTGGGGTCTGGGTGTGGTGTTCGTTGCCTACGCGATCGCGATCGCGCAGATATTCTGACCTATGCCGCGACGTCCAGCAGCCGGCACGATCCGCGCACGAGTACCTTGCGTCCGGCGGGCGTCATCGCAGGGACGCCGTCATTGATGACAACGAGGCCGAGCTTGACGAGGCTTTCGACGAGATAGGCCTTCGAGAGGCGATCGTTCGACACCGGGTTGCGCAGTGTGCGCAGGGCTTCCCATTGGTCCGGCGAAAGATCGAAGTCGACGTCGTTGCTCATGTTGCCTCAAGCGATAGTAACGTTCGCGCCTCTGTTAGCGGCGCTGCGTGAAGACCGTGCGACGACAATGAGTCGGGAATTCGGAGAGTTGTTTAGAACTTCTCTTCACAAATTGCCGCACTTCGTTACGCCACAGGAGTTAAAATCGCTGGCGAATGAATACCGTCCCAAGCTTCGATCACTTATTGATGATTTGGACTTGATGCTGCGCCGCAAGCTGCCGCGGTGCACGGGAAGTATCGCTGTCCCATTCTGCGTCGCGATACGCACAGAAATCATGAGACGAGACTTTCAGGAGTCTGTTAGGCTGATTCGCAGGGAACGGCTTTCACACGGAGTGTGAGTGCATGAACAGGCTGGTGGAAATTCGCAGTCAGGAATCCCTGTGCCGGGAGCGTGCCGCACTCGATTTTGAACGCCGTGTTTTCTGGCTCGCGCAAGCCCAGGAATGGGAGCAACTCGCGCTCGACGAAATTGCCTATCACTTCCGGGAGTGCAATGTCGTGCAGGCGGAGCTTGCGCGAGGCTGACGTCTCCGGTTGGACCTACTGATAAGTCGCCACGATATCGGACACCGCGCGCTCGAGTTGCTGCGCGGTGGCGCATTGGCGCACGACGGTGCAAAAGGTGGCGTAGCGCGGCATCTCGGAATCGCCAAAGCCCCAGGCTAGCCGTCCTTCGGGATTGAGCCAGACCAGCCGCTTCGAGCGTTCGGAGATGCGGCGCAGGATGTCGGCGCGCGGGTCGAGGTTGTTGCTGCGGGCGTCGCCGAGCACGATCACCGTGGTTTGCGGCGTCAGCGTGCTCATCCACTCCTTCTCGAAATCGACCAGCGAGGAGCCATAGTCTGACGAGCCGAAGCCGACCTTGGACATGATGTCGGCCATCGCCTCTTCCGGGGACTTCGTCTCCAGGATGTCGCTGACCTCGATCAGGTGCGAGGAGAAGGCGAAGGAGCGGACGTCGTCGACCACTTCGTGCAGCGAGTGGATCAGGAGCAGGAAGAAGTCGGAGACCTGGGCGACCGAGCCGGAGACGTCGCAAAGTGCCACGATCTTGGGCCGGTCGCGATGCTTGCGCTTCCATGCGGTGAGGAAGGGTACGCCGCCCCAGGCCGCGTTACGGCGGAGCGTGCGGCGGACATCGAGGTGGCCGCGGCGCTGGCGCTTGCGCGGCTTCGAGTAGCGCTCGCGCAGGCGACGCGCGATCTGGCGGATGAGGGCGCGCATCTCCGCGACCTGCCGCCGTTCGATGCGTGCGAGCGGCGCGTTGCGCAGGATCTCGTTGCGGAGGTTTTCGGCCTCCTCACGCGCATAGAGTGCGAGCCCCTGCGAGACCGTGTCGCGCACCGCTTCGCGCAGGGCGTCGAGCGCAGCGCGCAGACGCTCGGCCAGCGCCGGGTTGGTTGCGGTCAGCACGTCGAGATCGTCGCGCAGGCGCTGAAGGCCCATGGCGTTGAGGATCCGGCTGGAGAAGATGCCGCGCTGGGTGGAATAGCGGATGTCGGACAGGGAGGCTGCGCCGGAAGCGCTGGCGATGGCGGCTGCGATCGCGTTACGATCCTGCGACAGCAGCATCTGCGCGAGCGGGCCCAATTCTTCTGGCGGCTGACCTTCGCCCGCCTGGCTGGCCGGGCCGGATGAGGGCGACAGATCCGCGTCCTGCGAAGAATTGTCGTCGCTGTCGGCCTCAGGCTGATCCTGCTTCGGCTCGGGCTGGCTGAAGAAGAGATCAAAGCAGTCGCCGAGAGCGAGCTTCTCGTCCTGCGACTTGGCCAGCGTCAGGAGCAGCGCATCGCGCAAGATGGCACGGTCGGAAAAGCCGACCTGCTTGACCGCGCGCATCGCATCGATGCTTTCAGCGGGCGAGACATGAACGCCGGCGCCCCGCGCCGCCCGAAAGAAACGATGGAGGTTCTCCCGCATCGCCGTCAACCGAAGACGTTGGACCGCGCAGCCTTGGCAATGAAGGTCGTAACTTGCGGCGCCGCGGCTTCGATGTCGGCCTCGTATTTCAGGAGCACGTTGAGGGTGTCCTTGACGATCTCGGTATCGAGCTCGGACGCCTGGAGCAGCACCAGCACGCGCGCCCAGTCGATGGTCTCGCTGACCGAGGGCAGCTTCTTCAGGTCGAGCGTACGGATCTCGTGGATGAAGCCGACCATCTGCCGACGCAGCGTCTGCGAGATGCCGGGCACGCGGCTCTCGACGATGCGCTCCTCCAGCCGCTGCTCGGGGAAGCCGATGTGCAGGTGCAGGCAGCGCCGCTTCAGGGCGTCGCCGAGGTCGCGCTCGCTGTTCGAGGTGAGGATCACCGTCGGTGGGGCGATGGCCGAGACGGTGCCGAGCTCGGGAATCGTGACCTGGAAGTCGGAGAGGATTTCCAGCAGCAGCGATTCGAATTCAGCGTCCGACTTGTCGATCTCGTCGATCAGGAGCACGCAGCCGCCCGGCTGCTCCAGCGCCTGGAGCAGCGGCCGCGGCTCGACGAACTCCTTGGAGAAAAACACGTCACCGAAATCATGGAGCTGGTCGAGCGCGGCGTGCAGTGTCTGCGCGCCGCCGAGCACTTCGCCGAGCTTGTCCTTCAGGATCTGCGTGTAGAGGAGCTGCTTGGCGTATTTCCACTCGTAGAGCGCCTTGGCTTCGTCGAGGCCCTCGTAGCATTGCAGGCGAATCATCTTCATGCCGCGCCAGGCGGCTATCGCCTTGGCAAGCTCGGTCTTGCCGACGCCCGCAGGGCCTTCGACCAGGATCGGCTTCTCGATTTGTTGCGACAGATAGACGGCGGTCGCGATCTGCCGGCTCGCGATATAGCCCTGGGCCGCGAGGCCGCTCTCCACTGCCTCGATCGACGTCGAGGCCTTCTGTTCAGCCACGAAAGGGCGCTCCCAAAGGTCTTGCTTGAGGCTTGTTCTGCCTGCGTTCCTGGCAAAGAACAAGCCTCGTTTGGGAGGGCCAGATCCGCGCGACCGACCGCTTTTTCCGCTCAGCGCAAATAAGTTGGGCCGTTCGCCGATCGCGCGATCAGTGCCGCTGCAGCTCCGGTTTACAGAGGGTCTGTCTGACCTCGGCGCCGCAATCGGCGCATTCGTAGACAAAGTCGATTTTGGCAAGGCTCCAATGCGGTTCGACCTCGCGCACATACATCGGCAGGAACCCCATGCAGGTAGGGCAAATCACGGGCGCGATCTCGATATCCTGATGATGCTGAACATAAGCTGGCATCTCGGCTCTCCTTCGCAGGCGACCACCAATCCCCGCGTGCAGGCTACTGCCGGTCGCCCCAAGGCCGTCATCAACTCTTCCGAACAGAGACGGAACGGCGGGCGTTTGTCGTTCGCTGTGACATTCTTGCTACGTGTCTGTACTGTAACGGGCGGACCAAAGGCTTATTTCACAGTCCGATCAGGTTCTCTGACCTTCACTGCAACGATAAGGGAGCAACGCCCATGACGCATGCCATTCGCTTTCACAAGACCGGCGGTCCGGAAGTCCTGGTCTGGGAGGAGGTCAGTGTCGGCAAACCCGGACCGGGCGAGGCGCGCATCCGCCATACCGCGGTCGGTCTCAATTTCGTCGACATCTACAACCGCTCGGGCCTGTATCCGGCACAACTGCCAAGCGGCCTCGGCAGCGAGGCGGCAGGGGTCGTCGAGGAGGTCGGATCCGGCGTTCCCGACCTGAAGCCCGGCGACCGCGTCGCCTACGGTGCTTCGCCACTCGGCGCCTATTCCGAGGCGCGGTTGATTCCGGCCGACAGGCTGTTGAAGCTGCCCGATGGCGTCGACGACAAGACCGCGGCGGCGATGATGCTGAAGGGACTGACCACGCAATATCTGATCCGGCAGACCTATCGGGTGCAGGCCGGCGACACCATCCTGCTCCATGCGGCGGCCGGCGGTGTCGGCCTGATCCTGAGCCAGTGGGCCAAGCATCTCGGGGCGACCGTGATCGGCACCGTCAGCAATGACGAGAAGGCGAAACTCGCCAAGGCGCATGGCTGCGATCACGTGATCATCTATACGCGGGAGGATTTCGTGAAGCGCGTCGACGAGATCACCGGCGGCAAGAAGGTGCCCGTGGTCTATGACTCCGTCGGCAAGGACACGTTCCTGAAATCGCTGGATTGCCTCGCGCCGCTCGGCGTCGCGGCGCTGTTCGGCCAATCCTCCGGCGCCGTCGAGCCGCTCAATCTCGGACTGCTCGCGCAGAAGGGCTCGCTCTACGTCACCCGACCGACGCTGTTCACCTATGCCGCCAAGCGCGACAACCTGGTCGCAATGGCTAATGAGTTGTTCGACGTGGTGAAGTCCGGCGCAGTCAAGATCGAGGTGCACCAGACCTATCCGCTGAAGGACGCGGCCAAGGCGCATGCCGATCTCGCCGCTCGCAAGACCATGGGATCGACCGTCCTCCTGGTGTGACGTCGAGCCGGGCAGTGGCGCAGGCCCGTCCGGGCCCGCGTCACGACCGCTCGTGCTTGCGCAGGTCGCGGGCGTGATCGAGGCGGATCGCCTGGAGATCGATATCGTCGGGTGGGATTTGAGGCAGGGCGGCTTCAGTCAGGATGGCCTCGGTCACGTCCTCGACCGAGCTTTCCGCGATCTCGTGGATGAACGAAATGTTCCGATATTCACCCGAGGCGATGCGGGAGATGACCTCGCGCCTTGTGATCTCGGGATCGACGATCGCCTCGCGACCACGCCGTCCATAGTCGATCATCACGACGAAATACTGCATGAAACGATCCTGCCGCGCGCTCCGTGATCGGGCGCGCGGCAGAGTATTTCCGAAAAACGGAATTTAGTCAAGTGATTTCCAAAAATCGGAAATCGGCGATGACCTATCTACTTTTCTTGCGGGGGCGCGCCGACTTGGCGCGCAGCCGCTCGAGCTGGCCCTTGGGCATGGACAGGCAGATCTCCCCGACCCAGTCGAGCTTGACGCCGACGATCGGCTTGGCGTTGAAACTGGTGAGATTGACGACGGAGGGGGATTTGCCGCGCTCGATGGTTTTCAGGTAGCGCTCACCGGTCTTGAGCCGGACCACCGCCTCCTCGCCGTAGAAGCTCGACAGCGGATGCCGCTGGTCCTTGTAGACCACGATCACGTCGCCGCTTTCGTATTTGGGCAGCATCGAATCGCCGACGATCTCGAAAGCGACCGTCTCTTCCATGATGGGGAAGGGCAGCGTGATGTCGCCGAGGCCCTCCGGGGGAACCTGTTCATAATCGGGCTCGATCACAGCGCCGGCGCCGACCCGGCCCATGATCGGCGCGAGATTGAGCTCGAGATACTCCATGATCGGCAGAATTTCCGAGGCCTTCACCAGACGCTCGCCGCCCAGGATCTCCGACACTGCGCCGGGCCGCACGCCCATGGCCGCCGCAAGGCCGCCCTTGCTCTTGCCCGTCTTCTCCAGGCCCCGCTCGATCATTGCAACGTCCAACATGGTGATTCCCTCGATTGCGCACCGTCTCCTCTTGTAATCCGAAATTCGGAATTGATGCAATTATGAATATCAGAATTCCGGCTTGACTTTTGTTTCGGAATACCGGAATGTCCGTTTCGCCCCCGGTCGTTCGATCGGAGGAGGCGCATCACAGGACAGCAGCATGGAACCGGGTCATTGGCCGTCGGAGCACTCCGACGCGCTTCGCGACTATTTTTTCAAGGGAATGTCTTATGCGAAGATCGGGAAGGAGATTAACGCAAGATTCGGAACGGCTTACACGCGCAATGCGGTGGCTGGTCGCGCCAAACGGCTCGGGCTCGCCGCACCTGAACGAATGACGAGCCCATCGATCGTGCCGTCCCTGCCCGGTGAGTCCGCACTTCTGTCGCCGCATCGTCTGGCATCGCAGGGCCTGAACCTGCCACCAAAGTCCGCGCTGAAGCCGGCCGCGCCGGTCAAGTTGCGCTGCGTCGGCATCAAGCCCCGTTTGATCCCGCTGGTCGAGCTGGCGCCCGGCGATTGCCGCTATCCCTATGGCGGGGACAAGGACGGCGAGGAGATCGGCTTCTGCGGCCATCCGCGCCAGCCCGGTTCCAGCTATTGCACGCCGCATGCTCGACTGACGCGCCGATCCGGAACGGTGCCCGACCGAGCCGCCGGTCCTGTCGTGCTCAGGCTGGTTACCGCCGCCTGAAGGTGCGGCCGTTCGTTCAATCGCCAATCTTGCAGGGAGTTTCCGAGTGGCACGCGTCCGACGTAACAAGTCCTACAAATTGACGAATGTCTACGACCGGCGGTCGCGCGACTTGCCGTTCAATGTCGAGGTGGCGGAGGTCGAGGTCGACAATCCGCTGGCGCTCGATCCCGGTGAGAAGATCGTGGCCGTGCGGTCGGTCCGCAGTGATCCGCTCGGGCGGCTGCATGCGCACCACCAAATCGACGAGGCGCAATATCGCGGCGGGCGCGCCTTCCAGAGCGATTGGGAGAGGGCGGAGCGGGGACCTCAGGCGATGGACCCGACCCGTGAATATGTCGATGGTGCGCGTACGCGTGAGCCCGTCACCGAGAGCCAGCGCCAGGCGGTGCTGCGGCTGAATCGGGTCGAACGCGAGCTCGGCACCGACGGCGCCGCGCTGGTGCACGACGTGCTGGTGCTGGGCCTGACCATGGACCAGATCGGGCAGCGTCGGGCCGTCCGCACCCAGCGCTGGAACGATTACTTTGCGCGGCGTTTTCGCGAATGCCTGGATCGGCTGGCACTGATCTATGGCTTTGCGACGGAAACGGGGACGCAGCGTACGGAGCAGCGCAAATGAGGACGGCACGCCTGCGATCCTGCTCACAAGCGTGCCCGTCCGCCGCTCACGGGTGCGGCATGATCTGGTAAGGCGTCGTGTATGGCTCGACGCGCAGCGAGGCATTGGCCAAAAGTCCGATCTTGGCGGTCGGCGCCTGCTGCAATTCGCCGTTCGGACCGCGATGTACGTTGTACTGCCAGACCGTTAGATCGCCCTTCTGCGCCAGCGCGTGCGCAACTGCGCTCGCATCGTTGCCGCCGAGCGCCCGAAGCTCTTCCGCTGACAGCCCGATGACGATTTCGTCCTTGATGGTGACGACCTTGAACAGATTCATCCTGGTCTCCTGCGCCCATGCGCCTTGTGTCGAGAGGGTGAGAAGCGCGACCGCGGCGCCCCTGATGAGATCGCAGCGAGAAAGCATATCGTCGTCCTTTGGTGCTGAGGCGCGCCCGAATCGAAGAAGTCCGTCAGCCATGGCGCCCGTGATCCGCGTGGCCGCTTCGCAACCGCTTGGTCGTTCGGAATCGAACATCGGTTCACGGCCGGACACGTTCAGAGATGTAGTGCCCGACAAGACGTCCGATCCCGGGAGCTTCCCGCGTCTTTCGGCCTCACCGGTGCCCCAATTGAGACGCTGGAGACGGGCCGCGAGATCGACCTTCATTTCGTCAATGATGCAACCGCTGAGACGCGACTCAACAATTGCGTGTATTCGCTGAAGATACCCCAGCTCGTCTCCACCAATCTCCGTTCACATCGGAAACAAGGCGAAACGTCTTGCCGATGACGGCAATCAAGGCGGTGGGCGTGATCGATGACGCTTCTTGACGCAGGTGGGTGACGGCGGTGCATATTCCTGTTATCCGGATTTGCCGTGGTGCGATGCAGACGAAGCATCGCTGTGTCGACAGTTTGGCTTGCCGGATGGGTTGTTCCTTGTCATAATTGCAACCTGTTCGGTTGAGCCGGTCCGTTCGGATATGCAGTCAGCGTGATAATCCCCGCCGCGCACCCCGGCCGAGAACTCGTCGTCGCCATGGCGTCGAGTTATGGCGTTCGGTTTCTCGAATGGGACTCTCGACGACGGATCACGAAGGCCGATGCTTGTCATAGGTGCGAGATGAAGAACCTCAATTTCGCGGCTGAACTCCATCTCAAGCTCGGCGCGCCTGCAAGTGGCACCGTCGAAAGTCTGCGCCTCCTCCGTGCGTTTTTGAAGCTCGCGCCTCGGCAGCGTTTCGAGGTCATCAAGCTCGTCGAAGACCTCGCCACCGAAGACGTCCTTCCCGAACACCCCCTGTCCTGAGCCGGGCCGCGTCGGCCTTTATCCCTTGTACTTCACTTTTCTGCCAGAGCCGGGCGCGCCCGGCGGAGGTTTGCGCCCGGGGCTGGCCGCTGGCAGGCGATCGGGCAAGTGTGGTATTCAGGTCAAAAAAGGGAGGAGAGGAGTGTGACCATGATCGAACCGAAACTCGAAGTTCCGGCCGAACTCCGTGACCTGGCCGAGAAGACGATCGACCAGGCGGAAAAGGCATTTGGCATGTTTTTCGAAGCCGCCACCAAGTCGATGTCGTCCGTCCCGGGCGCGGGGACGGACGTGTCGAAACAAGCCCTCGCTTTCACCGAGCAGAACATGAAGTCGGCGTTCGAGCATGCGCGAAAGCTCGTTCACGCCACAGACCTTCAGGAAGCGATGCGAATTCAGTCCGACTTCCTGCGCAGCCAGTTCACTAGCGCCGGAGACCACATGCGCCAGATGACCGGCAGTTTCATGCAACCGGGCAAGGGCAAGTCCTGATTCTGTTGGTGCCGCGCTGCATGCCCACAAATTGATCTTGCGCGGTGGCGAGATGCGCACTCTGATGCTGACGCAGGTCCATGATGGGCCACCGAATGGATCCTTATTCGCCGTCCGTCATCCTTTCTGCTGATCCCTGTCGGTTCTCCGGCAGGGATTTGCGGTTTTGGTGCCGTCGCCCATTGGCGGCGCTCTACCGGCGCAGCGATCCGATATAGGCCGCGATGTCGCCGGCTTCCGTCCGGCTCAAGGGAAAGTTCGGCATCTTTGGATGCGGGTCGAGCAGGAAGAATGCGAGCCTCTCCGGACTGAAGTCCGGCCTGCGCGCAACGGATGCAAAGGAGGGAACGTCGGCGCTCGCCTGGGTCTGGCCGGTCGCCACGACGTGGCAACTCGCGCACCAGCGCTTGGCGAGGTCGGCGCCGTGATCAGCGTCGGCGGCAAGAGCGGACGACATGCCGAAGCTCGAGATGGCCGCGGCGAGCAGCAGGCGAAATCGTCTCAAATGCTGGTGCATCGGGCAACCTTCATGCATTCGGCCGACGGCTCAGCCGCAACACGATCCCGGAAATTGCGAGAGATCGATGTGGGCGATGATCGACCGCAACAGCCTGCGTGCCGAACGGTAGAGATGCCGTGCAAATGCCGGCATCCTCGCCGCAGGCAGACCAAGACTCTTCGTATCAAGGCTTTCGGTGTAGGGCGGCACGGGTTTCTCCGACGCTATAGGGCCCTTTTACCCTGCCGGCTCGGAGACGCCTTGATCTGCCGCAAACGCGTTCCCGGCTAATAGTCGCCGGGGTTCATGATCATCGGGCTCTTCGTATCGGCCGGCGCGAGCGCGCTGCTGGCACTGTCACGCAGGAAGCGGTCGAGCGTCTGCTGGATCTTCTCCTTGACCGAGGCGGGACCGCGATCGCTCATCTCCGTGTGCTGCGCGCCTGTGTGGACGATATCGATGCCGCGCGCCTTGGCTTCCTCCGGCGTCGGCAGCACGCCGGGATCCGTCTCGAAATGCGGATCCTTCGAGCGGAAGGACAGGATCTTCATGTTGTCGCTGACTACGAACGGCACTCGCAGATTGTCGAGCGTGATCACTTTCGATACCAGCTCGGGATGCTGATGGGCGACATACATCGAGACATCGCCGCCGTTGGAATGGCCGACGAGCGTAATGTGGTCATAATCGACGTTCTCCTGCCGCTTCTTCAGCTCGCGCAGCACGAAGAGAATGTTGGCCTCGCAGCGGATATAGATCTCGCGCCGGCCGACATATTTCTCGCCGACATGGGTCATCAGCGGTGGGTCGCTCGGCAGGTCCTGCTGGATACTGGCAACGAGATAGCCGCGTGCCGCAAGCACGTTGGTGAGGAAGGAATATTCGGTGGCCTTGACCGTGTTGCCGTTGCTGATGACGGCGAGCGGGAGCTTCCAGAGGCCGAGATTGGCCTTGGTCTCGTAGTCGCGCCGCACCGCGACGTCGACCGAGATCGGCCGCTGGCGCGAAGCGTCGAACAAGGTCAACGTCTCATGCCGGATCGCGAACCGGCTGATGACGACATATTCGCCGACGCCAAGGGCGCAAAGGAGCGCCAGAATTGCAAACACCCTCTTCATGGTCCCCGTCTCAGATCACTCTCGGCTGAACATGGTCATCCGGAACTCCCGGATCGAGCGATCGTGAGCAGGTTACGGGATTAAATTTGGGCAAGTTTGTGAGCGGTGCCCCAAAAGGGCCGCATCAAGGCGCGGAGCAGGCTTGCGGCTAGAGGCAGTTGCCCTTGCCGCGTTCAGGGCAAAGCCGGAACGCGCTCGACAGTGTGAACAGGAAGCGCGGGCTGCGGCGCTCGTTGTCCGGCGCCCGGTAGCTCAAGGGGACGGCCACGCCGAGATCGGCCTGGAAGTCCTCCGGCAGGAAGAATCGCGCACCGGCTCCGGCCGACGTCAGGGACAGGCCGTCGCTCAGGCGGTAACCGTCGTTCCAGACTGCGCCGACGTCGCCAAAGGCATAGAGCTGGTAGCCGGTCCAGTAGCGAAAATTGAGCTTCTGATCGAAGCGCAGCTCGAGCGAGCCGGCAAGACCGTTGTCGCCGCTGATCTCGGCAGCGCCGTAGCCCCGGCCGAAAGCCGCGCCGCCGACATAGAATTGCTGCGAGATGAACAGCGGTCGCGACGCCGTTTGGCTCGCCGCGGAGAGCTTGAGCGACCAGGTGTCGTTGAGCGTCTGGTAGCGCGTGAACCAAACATTCAGCACCGAGAAGTTCGACGAGGCGCCGTCGCGCGATAGCAGATCGTCGTCGAAATGCGAGGCGCCGAAGATGTCAAGGCCCTGGCGGTAGCTCAACGTCGCGAGGTTGGTGCCGCCGAAGCGATCCTGAAGCCGATAGTCGGCGGTCAGGCTCGCAGTCCTGATGTGGTCGTTGTACCACGGGCCGTACAGATCGTGCTCCGACACGTTGCTGAAGGTGCCAGCCAGGGTGAGCGTCAGCGCCGAGGATTGCGACATCAAGGGCACGGTGCTGGCCCGCACCTCGAAGGCCTCGGTTGTAGTGATGTCGCTGTCGAGGCGGCGGGCATCGCCCGGGCGGACCGCGCTGTACAGGACGGAAGCGCCGAGCCGTACGCCGTCGACGCCGACGGGCGCGTCGTAGGAGAGACGCGCAAAGCCAAGCTCGCGTGGATCGTTGGCAATGGTCGACAGATTGACCACCAGCGTGTCGCCTGGCGTAAAGTAGGAATTGAAAGCACCGGTCGCGTAGGTCTGCCACGGCCCGACCGACGACGAGCCGAGATTGTCCAGGCCGAACGACGAGAAGACGTGCCAGGTCTTCAAGTAAACGGTCAAGCGGAAGCGGCCGGTCGCGCCGCCGATCTCCTCGAGTGCGGTATCGGTAATCCGGACACCCGGCCTGCCGTTGATGAGGAAGAGCTGGCGTTCGAGCGTCGCCAGGCGCGACGGTTGCTCAGCCAGAACCGGCCCGAGCATCGGCCTCACGCCAAACTGCTCGGCGCCGTCGCCCTTCAGGTCAGCCTGCACGATGGCGCCTTCGATCACCTGAATTCGGACCCGGCCGTCGGCAATGTCCTGCGGCGGCACGATCGCGCGGCTGAGGTGGAATCCAGCTTCGCGGTAGAGATCGCTGATCGCGCCGGCAATCGCGGCAAGGTCCGCTTGCGAGACCTTCCTGCCGAGAAAGCTCTGATAAACTGCAGCGATGCGATCGCGCGAGACGGCGTGGGCGCCGATCACGTCGATTCCGCGCAGCACGAATTGTGGTCTGGTATCACCGCCGGTGCCGGGTTGACCGACCGTCGGTAGCTTGACCGGCGGACGGTTCAGCGTTTCCCGCTCGGATTGGTTTTCAAAGTATTTCTCCGGCTGGCGCGGATCAAAACCCTGCTGGTTCGCCTGTTGTGCGAAAGATTGCGGAACTCCCGCAAAAATTGGTGCAAGCAGCACCAACGCGGTAGTGAGGTGCCGCTTCTCAACGCGCGCAGCGAACCTGTCTCCGTAGTTCGACGGAGCTCTTTCCAGAAGGCGGTAAGGGTTCGTTAGCCGCATGATTTTTCTTAGGTTTTTATGGTCAATGATTGGTTAATGCAGCTCCGCCGCTTGCCGCTTCCCGCTAAGTCTCTCTTGAGTGATTTCGAATACGCCTCAGGCCCGGCTGTAACGCGGACTGAGGATCGTCATGCTCGGCAGAATTGGAATGCGGCGCGCTTTCGTGGCGGCGCTGGTGCTGGGAATGGCTTCCGGCGCATCCGCCGCTGAGGACGGCACGTGGTCCGTCAGCAAGGCTTCCGGCGAGGTCTGGGTCGCCACCAACGGCGCGCAGCAGGTATCGCTCACCCAAGAAGAGGTGCTCAAGCCGGGCGACACCATTCGTACTGGGCGCAATGGGCGGGTGCTGCTCGTCCGCGGCGAGGAAACGATCCTGATCTCTTCCAATTCGGTGGTCGGTTTGCCACCCGAGAAGAAGGAGGGACTCTCGACAACCATCATCCAGCAAGCGGGCTCGATCCTGCTCGAAGTCGAGAAGCGTAACGTCAAGCATTTCGAGATCGAGACGCCCTATCTCGCCGCTGTCGTCAAGGGAACGCAGTTCAGCGTCACCGTGGGGGCGGGCAGCACCAAGGTCGGTGTGCTGCGCGGCCAGGTCGAGGTCTCCGACTTCAAGACGGGACAGATCGTCCAGGTCATGCCGGGCCAAGCCGCCACCGCGTTTGAGCATGGCAAGCCCGGTCTCAGCCTGAGCGGCGCGGGGACGTTCAATCCGATTGAGCGTGGCAAGCCGCGCGCCTCCACGATTGAGCGAATTCCCGTGCCGAAATCAGGATTGTCGGCGCCGCGTAACGCCGCGAATGGTCATGCAATCCATGCGCTCGGTCAGATCGACAAGGGGGCTAGGACGGCCGGCGCGCCGAAGCAATCACATCAGGCGGCCGGAAGTCAGGTGTCCAAAGCTGGCGTCGTGCGCATCTCGAGCTCGCTCGGCGAGGTCAGGCTGAACATCCACAAGGCCACGCACGGTCTCGCCCACGGCGCCGTTGCTCCCGGACAGGTGCGTAGCGCGAACGCCAGCACCGGTACCGAGACAGTCTGGAGTGATGGCAAGACGAGCACGACGACCACGGCCGCTAACAGCTCAACGACGACAGCGGTCACCGTGAACAGCAGTGCAGCCTCGGCCAACGCCGCATCGGCATCGTCAAGCGCGACGACTGTTGCGACCACCGCTGGTTCGACCAGTGACGTGTCTGGCGGAGGTGCGGGAAGCGGAAGCCGCGGAACTGGCGCAACCGGCAACGGCAATCACGACCACGGAAACGGCACCAATGGCAATAATGGCCACCACTACGGTTGGAACAGAGGCCATCGCTAGGACTGCGCCGTCGGCATAGGGGAGCACTATGCGGCGAGTGCCGCGAGTGCAGGGGAGCAGAGTGAAACGCTATCGGCCGCATATTCTGGTTGTGATCGCGCTCGCGGTGGTGCTGTCCACGGGATGGCATGGTGCGCTTCGCAATGCGCTCACCGATCTGCGGTTCGCTTCGCAGTCGCGCGTGGCCAGCGGCAATGTCGTCGTGGTGGCCATCGACGCGCCCTCAATCGACCAGATCGGAGTGTGGCCATGGCCGCGCCGGCTCCACGCGGAGCTGCTGCACCGGCTCGAGGCGGCGGGCGCACAGGACGTCGCCTTCGACGTCGATTTCAGCATGCCGTCGGACGCGGCCTCCGACGAGGCCTTCGTCAACGCGCTACGGGAGGTTGGTGGCTCCACGATCCTGCCGTCCTTCAAGCAGCCGACGCCGAATGGCGGCGCAGCCCACATCAATCGTCCCCTGAAGCCGTTCAGCAACCAGTCGTGGCCCGCCGTCGTCAATGTCGCGGTCGAATCCGACGGGCTCGTTCGCCGTTATCCGTTCGGAGAGAGGCTCGGCGATGCCTTGATGCCGTCGATGGCGGTTGTACTGGACGGGCAGGACGCCAATCGGCGGCCACCTTTCCTGATCGATTTCAGTATTCGGGCAACCTCCATTCCGAGTGTCTCCTATGCCGACGTGCTGCGCGGCGATACCGCGACTCTCGACAAGCTGAAAGGCAAGAAGATCATCGTCGGTGCCACGGCGCTCGAGCTTGGCGACCGGTTCAGCGTTCCGAACGGCAAGATCATCTCGGGGCCCGTCCTCCAGGCGTTGGCGGCGGAATCGATCCTTCAGAACCGGATGCTGCGCTGGACGTCCGATGTCGGCATGATGCTCGGCCTCGGCCTGATCTGCCTGCTGATGATGTATTCGTGGCGCCGCTGCGCACCGGGAGTTCGGGTCGCGATCCTGATCGCCGCCGGGGCGATCGCCGAACTGGCCGCGGTCCTTGTGCAGGCAAGATGGCCCTACGTCATCGACACATCGCTGTTCCACATCGCGATCGTCGCCTATCTGACGGCGATCGCGCTGGATGAGATCGATTTTCGTAGTCTCCTGGGACGCATCGCGGAGAGTCGCTTTCATCGCATCGCGATGTCGCTTGGTGATGGCCTCGTCTGCACCGACGAGGATCACCGGATCACGGTTTGGAATCCCGGCGCGAGCGCGATCTTCGGTTACATGCCGGCCGAGATGATCGGCCGTCCGTTCGAAACCTTGTGCGCCGGGCCGGCCGAGGGCGATGCGAGGCCGTCCATGCGTGACGCCGCGCGCCAGGCGCTTCTGGTCCCCGGGGGAGCGGTCGTCGTCGAGTTCGAGGGCCGGCGCAAGAACGGCGAAATCTTCCCGGTCGAGGCGAGCTTCTCGGGCTGGCAGGGAACGGACGGTTTTCAGTACGGCGCGATCCTGCGTGACATTTCGGTCCGCAAGCGCGAGGCCGAACGCATCAGGTATCTCGCCGAACATGATGCGCTGACGGGTCTTGCCAACCGCAACATGCTGCATGCGGCGCTCGCCAGCCTGATCACCGCGGCGGAACGACGCTCTTCCACCGTCGCCCTGCTCGTGCTCGGGCTCGACGGTTTCCAGCAGATCAACAATATGCTCGGGCATGCTGCCGGCGACCTCGTGCTGCGGGCGGTCGCCGAGCGCCTGAAGATCGAGGCAGGCGCGGGGGCTATCGTCGCGCGCCTCGGCGGCGACGAGTTCGCCATCGCGCTGGATTGCGCGAAGACCGGCGAGCCGACTGCCGCGTTCGCAGAACGGATCGCGCGCGTCTTCGAGGCGCCGCTTGCAACGGGCACACGGCAGCACCGCGTCCGGATCAGCATCGGTGTCGCCGTCTATCCCGACGGTGGCGACAACGCGGACGACCTCCTGAGCAACGGCCATCTCGCATTGAGCCGCGCGAAGGCGACGCGGCGCGGCAGCCATGTGATTTTCGAGAGTGCGATCAGGCAAGAGCTGGAGAACCGGCTGACGCTGGAGAGCGAACTGGCGCTTGCCTCCGATCGCGGCGAGTTCGAACTGTTCTACCAGCCCCAGGTTCGCCTGGTCGACGGCAGCCTGGTCGGGGCCGAAGCGCTCATCCGTTGGCGGCATGCGGCGCGCGGCTACGTTTCGCCCGCAGAATTCATGCCGGTCGTCAACACGTCGGCGCTGTCCGAGCGGATCGCGAACTGGGTGATGGAGACCGCCTGCCGTCAGGCGCGCGCCTGGGAAATGTCCGGCAACAGGGTTCGCGTGGCGATCAACCTGTCGCCGTCCCAGCTCGATTCCGGCGACCTCGCGCATTCGGTTGCGGAACTGCTCGATGCAACGGGGCTGACACCCTCGCTGCTCGAGCTCGAGGTCACCGAGGACATCCTGCTACACGACGAGGCTCGCGTGCTCGACATGTTCAAGCGGATCCAGAAGCTCGGCGTCCGCGTCCTGTTCGACGATTTCGGCACCGGCTATGCGAGCTTGAGCTATTTGAAGAAGTTTCCGCTCGATGGGCTCAAGATCGACAGGTCGTTCGTGCTCGATCTGCTCACCGATTCCGACGATGCCGCGATCGTCGGCTCCACCATCGGTCTCAGCAAGCAGCTTGGGCTCACGATCGTGGCTGAAGGCATCGAGAACCGCGCCACGGCCGACGTCCTGATCAGCATGGGATGCGCTGAAGGGCAGGGCTACTTCTTCGGCCGGCCGATGCCGGCCGAGGCGTTCGAACGGCAATTCCTGACGACCGAGCGCCCCGTCGTCAGCGCCGCCTAGATCGCCGCAGATCCGATAAGATTGCTAGCGACGGCGCGCGACCGCGACGCCGAACAGGAAGGCCACAAAAAGACTGGTCAGGGGGGCTTCACGCGTGATCGCTGCGACTGTCGAGAGCGGCCGGCCCGGCCTTCGCGCTTCCTCGATCGCAAGGGTGAGACGGTCGACAGCCGCGTGCAGACCACCGGCGACTTCCCCGATCGTGCGGGATACATCCGTCGCTGCATCGATGGCGCGCTCGGCCATGCCAGGTTGAGGAGTGGGCTGCGGTATCTCCGTGCTCAAGCGCGCGACCTCCCGGCGTGATGACGCGATGGAGGCCGGCACCTTTGGCTATCCGCGCGAGCGCTCGTTTTGAACAGCGGGTCTGACGACCTTTGGCTATCCGCGACAGGCGCCGTGTCTTACGGCGGGTGCCGGCCTTGGATGGGCAATTCGGCGCGCGGGATTTTGTTCCGCCGAAACGCCGATCCCGGTGAAACGACGGATGCGAATCTCTGTTAGGCTGGCTCAACCTTGCCGATTTCAGGAGGCTGCCGTGACCGATCAGACCGTGACGGATCGAGCCCGGTGCATCGCCTTGCTCGGTGCGCCCATCGACATGGGCGCTTCGCAACGGGGCACCCTGATGGGCCCTGCGGCGCTGCGCACCGCCGGCCTCGCGGCGCTGCTCGAAAGCCTGGACATTGAAGTCGTCGACTATGGAGATCTCTCCGTGGCCGAGATCAGCGACCTCGGCGACACGCCGCCTGAAAAAGCCAACCACTACCGCGAAATCCAGCGGTGGACGCGTGTGCTGAGCCGCAGAGGCTATGAGATCGCGAAGACCGGTGCGCTCCCGATCTTCCTCGGAGGCGACCATACGCTGTCGATGGGCTCGGTCAATGCGATGGCGCGCCATTGGCGGGAGCGCGGGCGCGAGCTGTTCGTGCTCTGGCTCGACGCCCATGCCGACTACAACACGCCGGAGACGACGATCACGGCCAACATGCACGGCATGTCGGCGGCGTTCCTGTGCGGCGAGCCGGGCCTCGACGGATTGCTGGGCGACGATCCACGCGCCTCCATCACCCCGGATAGGCTCGTTCTGTTCGGGACGCGTTCGATCGACCAGCTCGAAAAGGAGTTGATGCGGGCGCGCAAGGTCAGGATTGCGGACATGCGTCAGGTCGACGAATTCGGTGTCGCCGTGCTGATCCGGCGCGTCATCGAACGCGTGAAAGCGAACGATGGCGTCCTGCATATCAGCTTCGACGTCGATTTTCTCGATCCCTGCGTTGCGCCGGGCGTCGGCACTACGGTGCCGGGTGGCGCGACCTATCGCGAGGCGCATCTGATCATGGAGCTGCTGCACGATTCAGGGGTGGTGGGATCGGTCGACATTGTCGAGCTCAATCCGTTCCTCGACGAGCGCGGCCGCACGGCGCGCACTGCGGTCGAACTGATCGGTAGCCTGTTCGGCCAGCAGATCACCGACAGGCCCACTCCGAGCAATGCCATCTCGCCAGGCGAGTGAATCCAGTCAAATCGTGACGCGGAAT
Source organism: Bradyrhizobium cajani (assembly GCF_009759665.1). Lineage (GTDB taxonomy): Bacteria > Pseudomonadota > Alphaproteobacteria > Rhizobiales > Xanthobacteraceae > Bradyrhizobium > Bradyrhizobium cajani. Next base: position 199,045 of record NZ_WQNE01000001.1, on the reverse strand, counting down.
GTTCCTCGCCTTGGCCTGATCTTATCGAAGCCGGGCGGGGAACCGGGCAGGGCGCAATTGAATTAACCTGCGATAGGATAATTGCGGACCCCCCTGATGACGGCTGATCGTTTCGCGAACTCCATCTCGTCAGCGCTTCGCCATCCCGGTGTGATCGCATTGATCGTGGCCGGGCTGACGATTGCAGCGATGCTGATCGTCGATCACGGGCCCTGGAACCGCGCCAAGACCCGGCCCGCCCATGTTGCGATGTACGCGACCACGGGGGAGGCGGCACGCGCCGCGGGCGCCGCAGTGCTCCCGACCGAGCCGAGGTCGCCGATCGAGCCGGCACGGCCGGGGCCGAAGACGTCGCCGACCGTCAATCCCGTGACGCCCTAAAGCGCGATGAGACTGGGATGAAGCGTCATCGGGCGTCGGGTTATTGTTTGAGCATGACCTTTTCAGAAAACCGCTGCGCACTTTTCCGCATCATGCTTTAGTCAGCCGATCGCGGACGAGCCGAGCAGAGCGAGGACCGCCAGCGCCATCAGCGCGGTGCCGAGCCAGCCCAGCGCGATCAGCCATGAGCGGGCCCTGAAGCGGCCCATGATCGCTCTGCTCGAGACAATCAGCATCATCATCGCCATGATCGGAACGGCGACGATGCCGTTGAGTACCGCGCTCCACACCAGCATGTGTATCGAGTCGATCCCGGTGAAGCCGAGGCCGAAGCCGATGATGGTTGCGGCGGCGATGATGGTATAGAAGCCGACCGCCTTCTCCGGCTTTGCCTCCAGCGTGGCGCGCCAGCCGAAGATCTCGGCGACGCCATAGGCCGCCGAGCCCGCCAGCACGGGGATCGCCAGCAGGCCGGTACCGATGATGCCGAGCGCGAACAGCGCAAAGGTGAAGTCGCCGGCGAGCGGCCGCAGCGCTTCGGCGGCCTGCGTCGCCGAACTGATATTGGTGACGCCGTTGGCGTTCAGCACGGATGCGGTGGTCAGGATGATGAAGAAGGCGATGCCGTTGGACAGCAGCATGCCGGCGATGGTGTCGGCCCTGATGCGCGCGAGCTCGGGATCGCCGCCGTTCGGCAGATCGCGCAGGGGCCTGTCGCGCTTGCCCCGGTTCATCTCCTCGACCTCCTGCGAGGCCTGCCAGAAGAACAGGTAGGGGCTGATGGTGGTGCCGAGCACGGCGACGACCATCAGGAAATAGTCGGCGCTGACGTTCGCCTTGGGCCACACCGCCGAGAGCAGCGCCGTGCTCCAGGGAATCTCCACGCTGAAGGCGGTCGCGACATAGGCGAACAGTGCCAAAGTGAGGAATTTCAGCACCGGCGAATAGCGGCGATAGGGCAGGAAGATCTCGAGTAGGGTCGAACCGGCCGCGAAGATCAACGCGTGCTCGTGGTGAAGCCCGCCGATCACGAGCGCGAGCGCCTCCGCCATCGCGGCGATGTCGGCCGCGATGTTGAAGGTGTTCGCGACGACCAGCATGGACACGAGCGTGAGCACCGCCCAGCGCGGCGCGAGCTGCATGATGTTGGCGGCGAGACCCTTGCCGGTGACTCGGCCGATCTGCGCGCTCACGAGCTGGATCGCGATCATGAACGGCGTGGTCAGAAACACCGTCCAGAGCAGTCCGAAGCCGAATTGCGCGCCCGCCTGCGAGTAGGTGGCGATGCCCGACGGATCGTCGTCGGCTGCCCCGGTGATGAGGCCCGGCCCCAGCCTTTTCAGCAGCACCGGCACCGACTTCGTCGATGCTTCGGCGCTGGCGGGCTGGGCGTGGCGATGTTTCGATCGGCTCGACAGGGCAACCTTCCGCAATTTCGAATTCGGGGATCAAGCGCGATGCTGACCGGAAGTTCCTCAACGCGCCAGCGTCGCGCGATGCTTCGCCCGTTCGTTGACACGTCGGGCAAAACACCTGTAGATTGCCATCGTAGCAGAATTCGCCGAGCCCGCGCCGTCCCCCGGCCGCGGGCTTTCTCATGCGCCGTGCTTCTGGCGCTACTTGACGCTGACGAACATGCCCCAGGCGGCGGCCAGCGCGGCGCCCGTGAAGAGGACCACCGGGTTGTCGCAGAACGTGCCGCCATAGCGGCACATGTCTGCGCCGAATTGACCGAGCTCATGACGGCTCGCGGAGTAGAACAGTCCCGACAGCACCAGCAATGCAGCGGCGACGTAGTACATCGTCGGTTTCTCCAAAAACTTGCCCGGTTGCCTCTTGGCAACGGGAGCAAGGCGAACATGTCCCAGCATGGCGCGAACAGCTTTCATTCCGCCGAATCCGATTCGGTGCCTTTTAGGTAAAGTTCGACCAGTCGGGCAAAGCATTGGGAATTATTCCTCCGTTTGCCAGGGGTGCAATTCGTCGTCGCTGGATGGCCCCCGTCGGGCCCCGACGAAACACGCCTGAAACAGTGCTGAAACCCGATTGTCCTGAACTCCTCCAGCCCGGGCCCCGACCAACGGAGCGAAAAGGAGATAATCATGATCCAGATCGGTTCGAAGGAAGAAGTTGCGTTGCTCTTGGCGCTGTTCGGCACCCACACCCAGCCCGTCAGGAAGCCGAAATCCTCGCGCGGGTGAGGCTCGACGTCATGCCGGGTTTGGCCGATTGCCAGAGCCTCCTGCGTCTTTTGATCGCGAGGGGAGATCCCCAGGCGATCCCGCTCGCCGAAAACGCCATCGATCAATATCTGGCCATCACGCCGGCCGGCGCGCGCGGGCGAGGGTTGTGCGTGCTCCAGCTGGACGCACGCGACCAGCACGTCGCCGCGGTCGGCGTGCAGCGCTCGTTCGCGGAAACGGTGGATGCCTACATCGCCCGCAAGCTGGCGGAGGAGTGAGCGGGCCTTTCCGTTGCAGGATCCCCGCCGTTCCCGAAACCCGTTGATCCCAAGACAAATTTTTGAGTCCGCAAGAAACCTTTGTCCGCCTCGGACCTATCTAGGCAAAGGATTGCGAAGATGCCCCGATACTACTTCGATCTTCGCGACGAGAAGGGTATTGCGCTCGACGAGGAAGGATTGGAATTGGCCAGCCACCGCGCCGTTCAGGCCGAGGCCGCCAAGTCGGTCGCCGACATGGCGCGCGATGCCGTGCTCTCCGCCTCGCCTGCCGGCGGCAGGCAGACGATGGCGATCGACGTGCGCGACGACGGCGGTCCGGTGATGCAGGTGACATTCTCGTTCGAGATCGAGAACCTCAAGACGCGATCGCACGCACGCGATCATTGACGCGTGAGCGGGCCCGGCGGCAGCTGCTCGGGCTCCAGCACGGCGATCTTGCGGCCGAGCTGCCAGACCTCGACCTTGCCGTGGCGCGTGAACTGCTGCGCGAAGGTGAGGGCGCAGGCATCGGATGCGGCCTCGAACGCTTCGGCGGAGCGGAAGACGCCGTTGTCGCCGACCAGGTAGGCGCGATATTGCTGGCTCATGTCGGTGCCCTCAGCCCGGGCGAATGCAGCCAGGCGTCGATCTGCATGGCCGTCTCGTCCTGCCGCGCCCGGCGCAGCAGCATCTCGCGGCGGCGTCCGGGTGCAAGCGCGCGCGCTTCCTCGCGCAGGCGTGCGGCCTCGTCGGCGAGCCGCTCGTGAAGTGTCCTGGTCTGTTTGAAACGACGGCGCTTCAGCATGGCCTGCTCCCATATTCGAGAAGGCGGGAGCGCAATTGGCGTTCTCATCACCGATCGATGCCACGGGCCTTGCGGTGATGGATCAAACCTACGCCGCGCGGAGCGGGGAGTCAGTATCATTTGATACACAGCGAGAACTAATTTTCGAGTGCAAGTTCAGCACTTTGAGCGGCTTACTCATCTTGAGACCCCGTGCTTCCAAAGTCCAGTTTTGAACAAAGGCGCCTGCAGGTGGTTTACCAGGCATCACCGGCCAAGGCTCTGTCCGTGGGCGTCGGTGGCTGAGAGACCGAGCGTGCTCCCGCCTGCAAAGCAAGGGGAGCACGGCCATGCCGGGCGACGATCATCATCTGCGGCGCATTCACGACGAGGCGGCCGCCATCGCGAGGCAGAGCGCGCACCTGCGCGATCTCCTGACGCGATCGTTCGAGATCCTGAAGCAGCCGGTGCCGGACACGTTTCTGGGTCGCAAGACTTACGAACCTTTCCCGAGCGAACCTGGCTTTCCGCGGAAGCGAGAGAGCTGACCGCCAGCGCGATGACGACGGCAGGCGAGCGCTACCCTTGATCGGCGCCGCACGAGGTCGTGAACCGGTCGTGACGCAAGCGGACGTAACGGCCTGAAGGCTGGCGGCGTATAGCCGGCAACCCCGCGCGGCGGGGAGCAGCCAAGGGAAGAAACGTCAATGAATGCAGACTTCAAAATTGCCGAAGCCGGCAGCGGATCCTATCGCCCTCTCGCCATCCTGCGCTGGGTCATGGTGATCATCTTCGTCTCGTTCGGCATGCAGAAATTCACGCCGCAGTCGGCGCAGGGCATCGCGCAGTTCATCACCAACAGCCCGTTCATCTCCTGGCTCTCGGTGTTCGGGCTGCGCGGCGAAGCCTACGTGCTAGGGATCGCCGAGTTCGCCATTGCCGCGCTGCTGGTCGGCGGCGCCTTCAATCCGCTGCTCTCGGCGCTCGGCGCCTTCATGGGCGTCGTGACCTTCGCCATCACCTTCTCGTTCTTCTTCACCACGCCGGGCGTCGTGACATGGAGCCTCTCGACCGACCCGATGGCCTGGAATCTCACCGGCGAGTTTCTGTTCAAGGACATCGTGCTGCTGTGCGTCTGCGTCGTGCTGCTGCTGGCGTCGCTGCCCCAGGCGATGGCGAGGGTGAGGGGGTGAATGGGATGCGCAGCGAGAAACGTCAATTGACAATGTTCCCTATTTGTTCTAGATGACGGAAGTATCAACCTTTGGGCGAGACGCGGATCTCGTCGCAAGATGATTTCTGCGGGGGTAGGCCGATGAGTAACTCGCTTCTCGCTTTGATCTTGTTGGACAGTCCGGCCACGCCCGATATGTCCGCCGTTGCCAGGATTCTTCGCGCGCGACATCCGGAATTGGCAACGGATATGACGAAGGACGAATTGCAACAGGCTCAGGCAAACTCGCCGCTCATTCGCTGCGGCAATGAGCTTGTTGCGGTCATGTCGATGCCGGCTCCCATTCCGGAGGATGACGGATTGTGGTCGCGCGCTGCCACAACGTGGCCGGAGAGCAAGGCGGTGGCAGCCCGGCATCGAGGTCACCTGATCGTCTCAATGCTGGGAAAGAACGAGCGACCGCTCGTCGCCGCGCGCATCACCACCGCAGTGATCGGCGCGCTGATCGCCGCAATGCCGGAATGCTGCGGCGTCGTGTGGGCCGGCCGGGTCGCGCGGCCTTCCGATCTGTGGCTGGACATGTCCAGCCGATCGTTTGAGCCGTTCCCCGATTATCCCTTCACGCTGTGGACCGACATCCTTCCGTTCCAGTCGGGCAGAAAGATTGGCGCGATCACGGTGGGGTTGTCCGCTTTTGTCGGACGCGAGATCGAGTTCGAGACCGGCAAGCTGACGCTTCCGGCACTGATCGACAAGGTGGCCGGACTTTCCGTCTATCTGATCGAGCATGGAAACGTGGTGAACGATGGCGACACGATCGGGGCAGACGAGGCCGAGCGTATCGCAGTCCGTTACAAGAAGTCTGACGTTTTTGGAGGGCTTCCGGTGTTTTTCTGTACGGATGAGTTCGTGTAAGTGGGCATCGTCAGCGCAACACTTTACAGTGCATTGGGCGTGTGTGTGAACGAGAGAAGACGGATGATTAGTTCCCTTCCGGAGAGGCGTCGGGGCAAGGCAAGAGCTCGAAGGTTCTATGTTGTGGGCCTGGACTTCAGGTTTCAAACGGCGCCGGGATGGGAGATGGAGAATCTCGCAGCTGTCGCCGGCGAGCGCGAAGTACTCATTGCTCCACGGGGGCGGGGATTCCCGCCTTTCCCTGAACCACCGCGACTCGTGATCGACAATTCTCTCGGCCGAGCTCCCAGGGACTGGGAGCTCTTTCACGACTATTGGCTCGCTTCCGACCGGATGAAGAACCTTCTTGAGAGGCTGGATCTGGAGGGAGTTCGTTTTGTCAGATGCGAGACACGATATCGAGACGGTCGCGCCGCGCCTACGTATTGGCTTTGCGATGTTATCCGGGTTCTCGATGCTGTCGACGAAGCGAAGTCGGTTCTCAAGATCGAGCATCCCACGCCTGATCGTAAGGTTTACAATCTGAGTGGAAGAAGTAGCCTACTTTTCAAAGAGGATAGTGTCGGGGCGGCCCATATCTTCAGACTTTGCTTCTATCCAATGATAGTCTGCGATCAGGTCGTCAAGGATGCGTGCAAGGAAGCGGGCATGAGGGGCATCGGATTCACCGATACGACCAAGTATTGAGTTCACGCGCAGCTGCTGCCGATAGTGAGATCCCTTGGCTGAGAATCCCGCCTATGGGACCGGAAAAGCCTTGCGCTCGAGGCGTGGCTCGTCGAGGCCAACGGAATGTAAGGCGTTGCGGCGCCAGGTTTGTTCGTTGACACGTCGGGCAAAACACCGGAGTGCGAGAATCCAGAAGATGTTGGGTGACGCTCGCGAGGATGTCGCGGGCCTTTTTCAGCTCTTCCTCGCAGCAGACATGGTTTGTTGGCGGCGACCTCATGCGAGAACGCCTGCTTCGGGCATGGAATGGGTCGTCATGAATCTTGACGCCGCTCTGGATTCCTAGCTGCCGCTTCGCCTACGGCAAAGACAAGCAATCAAAATTTCACTCGCATGCGGGCACCAAACAGCTTGGGGCCGCGCTCATTGACGCCTTTGCGGAATGCAAGAGGATAGCATGCTCCATATCCATCACATCTTACCACAGAGCCTTGCTGGCCATTTCACACTCAAGGTCTTGGGTAATCGTTTCAGCCTCAACGGCATCAAGAATTTGATGGGTCTGCCATCAAATGAGCAAGCAGCTCAAGAGCTAGGATCAAGCCCTCATACAGGAGGTCATCTTGGGAGCTATAGCAAAATATTCTGCAAGTTTCTCGGTGAACTCCAGGCGCATCCATCCTTTGTTGCCGCTCAGGAAGGCAACACCGCTGCTGTCGATCAGCTGGATGCCGAACTGAGCGGCTTTCTCGGCGCTGCCAAACACGCGCTGGCGAAGGGGCATTTGCTTGCCAACACTCCTTTGGGAATGACACCCGAGAACGCGAACAAACGTATTGAAGACTGGTACGCAAACTGGAGAACGTACGCCAACGAGAATCGAGACAGCATTCAGCATATGCAGGACACCGCCGACAGACTTTATACCGCTGGCCAAAGGGAAGGCGCTCTGCGCGTTCCCCTCCTCTTTCCGGACGCCACTCTCAGTCTCGCGGACAGGATAGCGATCTTAGAGAGATATCGCTCTAGTCCACATATCTCGCAGCACTTCGCGGTTGTTGGACCTGTTCCCGATCTGCCTGGCCTCGTTGCCCCCGTTATCGATGCGCGACTGCCCGGCTTTATTCCGCCTTCACCTGGAGATCTGAATCGACCGGAAGGATTCTCGCCTAGCCCGCATCAAGCTTATGGACTTCCCGGTTTCCCGGCGGTCGATCCGCAAGGCTTTGGGCAGTTGCCTCCTACTCCGGTGACCCCTCGGGATCCCCTGGTTCTCAGGTTCGATCCGGCTACCGGGGCTCCTCAACCATTTTCTGGGCCCTCACCAATCCTAGACCCCGATCCTCCTTCGGCCGACATGCCGCCTCCCGCCCTCTATGGTGTCGCAGGAATCGCCGCGCTTGGAGCGGCCGCTCCGGAATTGCTGCCATTGCTGGGAATATTGGGCGCTATTGGATCCGCTGGGATGTTGCCGGCTCGCGCCGCTGGTGCGGAGAGCAGCGCCGAGAGAGGCGCTGAAGGCGTCTTCTCCTCGGGCACGACTCCTTACAACGCGTTCGCCTCGAGGAATCCTGCCCCTCAATCAGGCGGAAGCTCTCTTGGGCTTGTACCCGGATGGCCGGCCGAAGACAGTTCACCTGAACCGGAACATGCAAGCACCTTCGCCGATCGCTTCGGAAGCTGGACCGACACGCCAGCAGGCACTCAGCCTGCGCAGCCTTCGAACGCGCAACAGATGCCGGACGCTCCAGCCGCAGGAGCTGTCGCACCCGAGGAGGTCCGGCGCCTCACCCGGGTCAACGCGTCGAATGCGAGTAACGTCTTCACGTCGGGGACTGCGCCAGTCCCATATCTGCCTTCCACGGATCGGTTTGGCAACTGGATTGTGCCGACCACTGACGGACGGCCACCGCCCACGAGCAAGCCGATCGGCGCGTTTGCGGATGAACCAAGCTACCTCATTCCGCCACCGATCTTCGGAGTGGATGGCGCGGGCAATCCGCACAACGATGCCGAGGAATGGTTCTCGCGCTGGATACGGCCGCTCATTCGGTCGGAGTGAAGCCTTGTTACAGAGTGATGCGTCCGCCGCTCGAGATCGTTCGTTTGACACGTCGGGCAAAACACCGGCAGAATGGCATCATCAAAAGAGTTCGGATCAAGCCCGCGGGATGCCGCGGGCTTTCTCTGTTTGGAGCCGCTAGCACGTTCGCGCGCTACGCAGCAGCCGGTCCGAACCACTTCGTCAATGCCTCCTCGAGTCCGTGCCGACTCTCGTCTGCCACCCAGGCCACATGGCCGTCGGGCCGCAGCAGCACTGCGCTTGGCGCGGCGACCTCTCCGATGGCCGGAAGCTGCCATGGGCCGTCACAGGCGGCGTCAACGACTCCGATGCGATCCGCCCAGGGCGTACCGGCGATGCCGCCGCGCTTGCCGAAATTGAGCAGCACGCCGCGGGCGCCGTGCAGCAACGTGAACAATCTCAACTTCTGTCCTTCGGCCGTCAGATCGAGATCAGGCATGCGGCGTCCGAGCAGGGGGTGGCCATCGCCGAGATCATAGCGGATGTCGAGCCCGCTCATCATCGCGCCGAAGCGCTGGCGCGGCTCGTCCATGACGAGCAACTCGGAGAAGACGTCGCGCGCGGCCTTGAGCCCGTCGTCGCCGCGGCGGAGCAGGGCGATCTGCGCCATGGTGTTGCGCAGCACGCGCGCGGCGACGGGATGGCGCTCGGCATGGTAGGTGTCGAGCAGGCTGTCGGGCGAGGTGCCCTTGATCACCTGCGCCAGCTTCCAGCCGAGATTGACGGCGTCCTGTATGCCGGTGTTGAGGCCCTGTCCACCGACGGAGTGATGGATATGCGCGGCATCGCCGGCGAGCAGCACGCGTGCTTTGCGATAGGACACGGCCTGCCGTGCCGCATCGGTGAAGCGGGAGATCCAGGCGGGATTTTGCAGACTGAAGTCGGTGCCGTAGACCGCGATGAGGGCGTCGCTGAGATCGCGCAAGGAGGGCTCGCCGGTGCGCTCGAGCGTCGCTTCCGTCACGACGGCCAGCACGCGTCCGTTCTCGGTCTTGCTGAGGCCATGAAAGCCGAGCGCGTCGTGACGCAGGCCGAAGGCCGGCGCCTCGCGCATCTCGACCTCGGCCATGAGATTGCTGAGCGTCGGGCCGAAACCGGCGAAGTCGATGCCGGCGGCCTTGCGCACTAGGCTGCGGCCGCCGTCGCAGCCGACGAGATAATTCGCGCGCAGCGTCTCGCCGCCGGACAAGGCGATATCGACGCCGGTCTCGTCCTGCGCGAAGCCCGTCACGTCGGAGCCCCGATAGACCGGCACCGCGAGCTCCGCGACCCGGCCGCCCAGGATGCGCTCGATGTGGCTCTGCCGCAGCGCGAGGCCGTAAGGGTGCCGGGTGGGCAGATCGCTGATGTCGAGCCTAGTCCAGGCGAAGCCCGCGAGCTGGGTGATCTGGCCCTCGCGCAGGAAACGATCCGCAACGCCGCGTTGATCGAGCATCTCGATGCTGCGCGCGTGCAATCCGCCGGCGCGCGTCTCGACCAGTTCCTGGTTGACGCGCCGCTCGACCACGGCGACGTCGACATTGGCGAGCGCAAGCTCTGCCGCCAGCATCAGACCGGTCGGGCCGCCGCCAGCGATGATGACGGCATGATCGGTCATCGCCGCGTTCCTCGCGCCGGCGCGATGCGCCTGCTGGCGTGAACGGGACGTCGGAAGCAGTACAGGCATGTCGTGACCCCTCGATATGTTGGCCGGGTCACGGGTTCTACGGCAGGGACCGGGACTTGAAGCAAGCCCCTTGCGCACCACATATACGAATGGGAGGAAGGTCTCCTCGCTCGTGTTCGGCCGCGTTGACACGTCGGGCAAAACACTGGCAGAATGGCATCATCGAAAGAGTTTGGTTCAGCCCGCGCGGGAGCAATCCGCCGCGGGTTTTGTTTTGGGCGTGATGTTCAAGTGCCGGTCGTTCGCTGCATGATGTCGGCGAGTTCCTCGAACGAGAACGGCTTCCTGATCATGGGCAGGCCGCCGCGCCGTGGCTCGCGGCCTGAAAGTTGAAGCACCTTGAGCTCCGGGTGGGCTCGCCTGGCCAGTTCGGCCAGCTCATGACCGTCCATGCCTGGCATGTTGATGTCCGTGATGAGGATGGAGATGTCCTGGTTCTCCTCGAGCCGATCCAGCGCATCCCGCCCGCTTTGGGCGCTTATCACCTGGCAGCCGAGATCTTCCAGCATGCCGACGATCACGTCGAGGACGGCGGGATCATCGTCAACAACCAGGACGGTATGGCTCATCGCGCGAACGTTCCTCTCGACGAAGGAATCAACGCGCGCCGCTTCGGGTAAGTTCCGGCAAGGCCTGGTCGCATGAGCGACGTTTGACACGTCGGGCAAAACACTGGCAGAATGGCATCATCGAAAGACGTTTGGTTCGGCCCGCGCGGAGCGATCTGCAGCGGGCCTTCTTATTTTCGCTGCCTTCGTTCTCGCTTCGCATGGCGGCGACTTGCTCAACACGAGGTTTGACACGTCGGGCAAAACACCGGCATAATGACATCATCGAGACGAGTTTGGTTCACCCGCGCGGACAACATCCGCCGCGGGTTTTTTCGTCTCGATTTCGAGATCGGACGGCGGCGGCGCATAACGGCCACGCACTCGCTGGAACTGGAGCGCCGATCGGCGCGCTGTCGTCCGAACCATTGCTGGCCGTGCACGCGCGAACGTGCCGGCCCGCGGCGCTGGGCTTGTCGCTCGCGCCGCTGCGGTCTCCGGGCTTTACGGAGATAGGGTTCGCGCCCGAAACGATCGCGCCTCGTTACGCGATCTGCCGCGCATTTTCTTGTCGTGGAGAGACGATGACCGCTTACCTGATATCGCTCGCGCTCACTGGCCTCGTCGCAATCGTGCTGTGGGAGACGTTGTCTTGAGCGAGGAGGCCGAACGCGAGCTCGAGAGCGCGCCGGTCCGCTCGGCCAGGAAGACATCCAAAGCGCGGACGCTGACCGAGATCCGCTCGCTGGCGCGCAGCCACACCAGAACCGCAATCCGCGTGCTCGTCGGCATCATGCGCAGCGATGACGCGACGCCGGCGGCCCGCGTCTCGGCGGCGAACGCCATCCTCGATCGCGGCTGGGGCAAGGCCGCGCAGCCGACCGAGAACGGCGAAGAGGGCGCACCGGAATTGGTTCAAAGGATCGAGCGCGTCATCGTGCATCCGGACAACGCGAGCGACGGCGATGCCGGGCATGAGGCCTGATCAGGCGAAAAGTTCGATTCGGAATTTCGATTGATCGTTTGACACGTCGGGCAAAACACTGGCAGAATGGCATCATCGAGATTGAGTTGGTTCAGCCCGCGCCCAGCAATTGGCCGCGGGTTTTTCGTTTCGATGATCCCTCCGCTAGTTCGTGGTCGGCTTGTTGGCCCGCCGTTGCCCGGCATGGGCGCGCTGCGTCTGGTCGCTGCAATAGGACAGCTTTCGACCATCGCCGGTGAAGTGCCCGTTGTTGATGATCCAGAGAATGACGGTCTTGTCGTCGATCTTCTTGAACATCAGGTTCTCGCGGTCCGGGGTGGAGGCCTTATCTTGCACGGTGACGGCATCCGGGCCAGAAGCCCCTTGCAGCGCGCAGGTCGCGCCGATCCTCACGGTGTCGGGAAGCTGGACCCGCGTATTTTCGATCTTGCAGATGTTGGAGGCCGTCGTGATCGATTTGCCGGCGAACGCAACGACGGTGTCGCTGAACTTCGTGCAGCGATCCTCGAAATCGGGGCCTGCCGCCGCGTAGACGCCATCCCTCGGGTGGGCCTCCTTGAGGGTTCGATCCTGCTCGGCCTTTTGCTTCGCTTCCACCTTGGCTCTCAACGTGGCCTCGGCAAGCGCGCGCTGTGTCTTCAGAGGGCAGTAGGCCGCACGCCAGGGTGGATCCTTGAGCTTCCCATTCAGGCTCTTCTGAACGGAGATCGTCGCCGCATCGAGCCGCTTGACGAGCATGACTTCGTTGAATTGTCTGTTCTCCCAGTTGGGATCGCGAGGGTTGATGTTCTGCGCAAGGTTGTAATCGTCACAGACCATTTCAACCTTCAGCGAGCCCGGGCCAAGATCGGTGATTTTCTTGACGTCGCAGCCCCATTCGTAACCGCTGACCGACTTTTCGCCAAGGTCGATCGTAAGGCCGCCGCTTTCGTCGCAGGACGACTGGAAATTCCTGCCGGACTCGGCATAGACGCCGGCTTTGGGACGCCATTTGTCGGATGCCGGTGTAGGCCGGTCCTGCGCGAAGGCGGCGGACGTGAATGTGGCCAGTGAGAGCACCAGCGTTGCATAATCCAGAATTCTGAGGACCGACGACTTCCTCAAGCAAATCTCCCGTGTCTCATTGGATCGAATTTCCGCGCCTGCAAACCCCTGCGGGTGAGATAGTTAAGCAATTATCCTGAGTTGAGCAAGCTGGCCGAAGCTGCGGATGGCAGCTACGGGTAGAACGAATTGGCTTGCGTCTCTTGAAATGGAGAGTTGGATATGTCCTGGGAAGACATGATGCGGCGCATTTTGCAACCCGTCGGCCGCGTGGCGCCTCATATTACGAGTGGATACGGAGAGACGACGAACAGGCCGCGTGGCTCATCCAATCCGCATCGAGGTATCGATTTCAACTATGTCGGCGGACGAGAGGCTCGTCTGAACAAGAGCAATCCGGCGGTGCGGTCGCCGGTTGATGGTGTGGTCGAGAACGCCGGTGAGGACAAGTGGGGAACGATCGCGATCAGAGACAAGAACGGCCTCCTCCATCAGATCCTGCACACCGACGCCAGGCATGTGAAGATCGGTGATCCGGTGGCCGCCGGCCAGCTAATCGGGACTATGGGGAACACAGGCATCATCCGTAAGGATGGAAAGCCGGGAGACCCGCACGTTCACTATCAAATCAAGGATTCTGAAGGGCGTCTCGTGGATCCAGGCGCGTTTGCCGATGCATTGGGGCCATTCGATCCGAACCCGGCTCTGCCGGCGTACATTCCGGAGTATCTGCGGTATCTGCAAAACGCGGGTCGCGTGCCTGGGACCCGTCCCGAAGATGTACGGATTCTGAGAAGGATGCCGACCGGGGAATCGGATCGATCCGTATTCAATTCGGGTGATCTCGTGCCGGTGCCCGCTATTCCTCCCGACGCTTCGTTTCCGTCTTCGCCAAAAGCCGATTTCGAGGGACGATACAAAACTTGGCCTTCGCCTTCCGGAGGCGGCGTCCTTGCTGGTTTCGATCAAGCTCAGCAGGGAAAACCTGACACGCCCAACAACGAAGACTGGTCCGCGATGTGGCGCAGGCGCACCGGCCTGCCCTAGGGCGAGCGAGCGTAGCCATTGTCCATTCTGAAAATTCCGACGGCCAAGATCTTCGAGCCGCTGCTGCAACCCGCGCGTTACAAGGGCGTTTATGGGGGGCGCGGCTCGGGAAAATCGCATTTCTTCGGCGAGCTTCTGGTCGAGACCTGCCAGGCCGAGCGGGGCACGCTCGCGGTCTGCATTCGCGAGGCACAGCGCACGCTGGCGCAATCGTCGAAGCGCTTGATCGAAGGGAAGATTGCTGGTCTCGGGCTCGGCCATGGCTTCAAGCTCTTCAGCGACAAGATCGAGACGCCCGGGGACGGGCTCATCATCTTCCGCGGGCTTCAGGACCACACGGCCGACTCGATCAAGTCATTGGAGGGATTTCGCATCGCCTGGATCGACGAGGCGCAATCGTTGAGCGCGCGCAGCCTCGCGCTGCTGCGGCCGACGATCCGCGCCAAGGACTCCGAGCTCTGGGCAAGTTGGAATCCGCGCCGCAAGAGTGATGCGATCGACGATTTTCTGCGAGGGCGCCAACCCGACGGTGCCGTCGTCGTGAAGGCGAACTGGCGCGACAAGATCCTCGGCTTCGGCACCACGGATGCTCTGGCAGGATTTGCGGCGATCACAGCTAATCTCGTGGTCTCCTTCTACTTTGCCAAGCGCGGTTTCGAGAATGTTGCGAGGATAATCAGGCGGTGAAGATGCCAGACGACGAAATCAGGGCGATTGTCGCCGAAACACTGGCCGAGCAGCACAGGCTTCATCAGGAGAGCATCGATGCGATCGTGTTGAAGGCGGTGGCTTCGGTGCTGGCTTCCTTTGGAATCGAAGATGATGACCGGAAAGAGGTCAGGGCGGATTTCCAGCACCTGCGGCGGTGGCGGAAGAGCGTTGAACAGGCGCAGAGCTACACGTTCAAGGCCGTGATCACCGTAATTGTCACCGGTCTGGTTGGCGCAGTCTGGCTTGGTGTCAAGGTCATGTTGGGCAAGTGAACGCGAGCGGCGATCGAGCCGCTCGTTCGCGCGAAAAGCCATCCCGAAATAGGCCATCCCATGTACAGAATTCGTTGCGTTGATGCGTTGGATGACGACATTGCTGAGACCTTGGCTGATCTGCATCAGCTGACCTTCTTCGATGCTGCGGCGGTGCCGCAGTTCGAGCTTGGTGCATGGTGGCTTGCCTATTGCAACGACGAGGCTGTCGCGTTTGCCGGCGTTGTGCCGTCGACATATGCGCGAAACAGCGGCTACTTTTCCAGGGTCGGGGTTCTGCAACGGCATTGGGGGCGAGGACTTCAGTTCAAGCTGATGCGCGCGATTGAGGCGAGGGGGCGGCGCAGCGGATGGGACAGCATTGTGTCGGACACGACGGACAACCCGGTATCAGCCAACAATTTCATCAGGGCGGGCTATCGGCTCTACGAGCCAGAGCTGCCCTGGGCCTGGTCGCACACGCTTTACTGGCGAAAGTGGCTTCGCTAAATGGTACGGGTTTCCCGTGATGCGGAACGTGGCTTTGTAACGTAGCCCGCGCGACGTGGCGCGGTATTTTGTACCCAGAATGTCTGAGGGCCCGGTAGCTCAATGGCTGCCGGGCCCTTTTGCTTTTTCAGGCGTTGCGAGTGAGGCACTTGCGAAGTCGGCGTCGGCGGGCTTTAAGTCTGCTCTTGCAGGAAATTCGGCGATCATAAGCCGATGTAAGGGAGAGCTGTCGATGTCCACCAAGCCGCAACTGCCGCAGCGTCCGCCGCGGGCCGAGGTCGGGCCAACCGCGCTTGATGGTCTTCTGGTCGTCGACTTCACGCGCGTGGTCGCCGGCCCAGCCTGCACGCAGACGCTCGCCGACTTCGGCGCGCGCGTCATCAAGATCGAGAATCCCGACGGGGGCGACGACACGCGCGCCTATGAACATGCCGAGATCGGAGGCGAGAGCGCGGCATATCTCAGCCTGAACCGCAACAAGTGCGGGATTGCGCTTGATCTCGCCGTGCCGGAGGCCCGCGAGATTGCGCTGGATCTAATCCGCAGGGCGGATGTGGTCGTCGAGAACTTCTCCAGCGGGGTCATGAAGAAATTCGGCCTTAACTACGAGGCGGTCGCGCCGCTCAATCCGCGGCTGATCTATTGCTCGATCTCCGCGTACGGACGTACCGGACCGTTCGCTTCACGTCCCGGTTTTGACCCGATCACGCAGGCGGAAAGCGGCTTCATGTCGCTTAACGGATTTTCCGACGGCCCTCCAGTCCGGACGGGCCCACCTATCGTGGACATTGCGACGGGGATGACGGCCTGTAACGCCATCCTTCTGGCCCTGCTGGCACGAGATCGGCTGGGCCGCGGCCAACACGTCGAAGTTGCCCTGTTCGATATCGCGATGGCGATGACCGGCTTTTACGGCATGGCCTATCTCATCAATGGTCAAAACCCTGGCCGATTCGGAAATTCGCCGAGCGGGTCTCCTACCGTCGGTGTCTACGAGGCGTCCGATGGACCACTCTACATGGCGTGCGCCAACGACCGGCTCTACAAACGGCTGGTTGTCGAAGTGTTGAACCGGCCGGATCTCATCACAGATCCGCAGTTCGCCACGCGCAAGGCGCGTTCCGCGAACAAGGAGCTGTTGCGGGCAGCCATCGCGGAGGTGTTTGCAAACGACAGCCTTGAGAACTGGATGGCGAAGATGAAACTCGCCAATATCCCGGTGGGCTATCTGCGCACGGTCGAGGAAGGTTTCAATGCGCCTGAGGTCCGGGAGCGCCATCGTTTGCATCAGATTCCGCATCCCACGGCGGAATGGGTTCCCAACATCGAGCCACCGATCAGCATGAGCGTGACGCCGGCGATGGATCCCGTGGCCGCTCCGCTGCTGGGCGAGCATACGGATCGTGTCTTGCGTGATACTCTCGGTTACGACGATCGCCGCATTGCAGAGCTCGCGCGAAGAGGCGTCTTTGGATCGAGCAAGCCTTTGGCGTCGCTTTGAACCGAAATGATGCTTAAGACCTGCTCGCTCCAAGCGGATCGACTATCTCTTGGTTAGGAGGTTGACGATGACCCTTCGGCTCTACGGCTTCTGGCGATCGATTGCCTCGTTTCGCGTGCGCGTAGCACTGAAGCTTAAGGAGTTGCCATTCCAGGAAATCCCTGTCGATATCCTGTCCGGAGACCAGTTCTGTTCGGATTACGACGCTGTCAACGCCGAGCGCGTCGTCCCGACGCTGGTACATGGCGAGCACCGGCTATTTCAGTCTTTGGCCATCATTGAATACCTCGATGACCTCAAAGCGGAACCGAGGTTGCTGCCATCTGATCCTGCCGATCGTGCCTATGCACGATCTCTGGCTCTGGTTACCGTCGCGGATGCGCATCCATTGGTAACACCACGTGTCCGCAATCATCTGATCAGGATGCTCGGCGCCAACGCCAAGTCCGTCGAGGATTGGGCGGGGCATTGGACCATCGAAGGACTGGCCACCTATGAGAGATTATTGGACCGGCGGCCGCCGGCGCCATTCGCACTGGGTCAACAGGTGGGCCTCGCGGACATCTGCCTTGCCGGCCAGATCGTAGGTGCACGTTTTCTGAAGCTCGACTTGACGCCGTTTCCCAGGGTTGCGGGCCTGGCGGATCAGTGTTTCGCAATGCCGGCCTTTGCGACGTCGCACCCCTTCGAGCAGCCGGGGTACAAGACGACCGCAGCTAGCTAACATTGCCTTCAGCTTGATTTAGCGAGGTTCCCGCCGCATAACTGTATCAAAGCGAGGAACATCGATGGCGCCTGGTCAAAAGCCGAGCATAGGGCAGCCCGCGTGGCCGGACTCCGGTGAACACGCGTACGCGACGATGATCGCAAGGGCTCGAGCGCTGCTGCCGCAACTGCGGGAGCGGGCGGCGCGGACGGAAGAGCTGCGGCACTTGCCGCCGGAGACCGAGCGAGATCTGCACGATGCCGGCCTGTTCCGGATGCTCCAGCCCAAGCGCGTCGGCGGCGCCGAACTCGATTATGTCGCCCTGATCGATTGCGCGGATCTGCTTGGACAGGCGGATGCATCGGTCGCCTGGAATCTCGCCAATCTGGCGAGCCATCACTGGATGCTCGGCATGTTCGAGCAAAAGGCGCAGGATCTGGTCTGGGGCCGTGATCCGGACGCACTGATTGCATCCTCGTTCATTTTCCCCGCCGGACGCGCCACGAGAGTCGAGGGCGGATACCGGCTGCACGGCAGCTGGCCGTTTTCCTCGGGCGTTGCCTCCTGCGAATGGAACATGCTCGCAAGCGTTGTCTACTCTGAGGATGAGGCGGACGGCATCGAATATCGGATATTCCTGCTTCCGAAGGGCGACTACAGAGTGCTCGATACCTGGAATGTTGCGGGACTACGCGGTACGGGGTCTTGCGATGTTGAAGTCAGGGACGCCTTCGCGCCCGACCACATGACGATCGCCGTGGGTGAGCTTGCTGGAGACAAGACCCCGGGGAGCAGGATCAATCCCAATCCGCTGTACGCGTTACCCGTGTTCTCGCTGTTTCCCTACGTCCTGTCTGGCGTCGCGCTCGGTAACGCGCAGGCGTGCCTCGACGATTATGCGGAAGTCGCGCGTCATCGCATCTCGACCTACAACCGTGCCAAGCTGAGTGACTTCCAAAGCACCCAGATCAAGATCGCCGAAGCATCGGCGAAGATCGATGCCGCGCGCCTGGTCATGCGCTCGGCGTGTCTCGTGGCCATGGAGGATGCGCGACGCGGTCATATTCCCGATATGGCGACCAAGACCAGATATCGGCGCGACGGTGCTTTCTCAGTGAACTTATGCACGGAAGCAGTCTCGATGCTGTTTGCGGCGAGCGGAGCGCGCGGTTTGTTCACAACGGGGGTGTTGCAGCGCCAGTTCCGCGATGCGCACGCAATCAATTCCCATCTCGCGTTCAATTTCGATGCGTCGGGAACCAATTATGGACGCGTGGCATTGGGCCTGCCGTCCGAAAATCTCACCCTGTGAGGCCGGCCGATGAATGACCTGCCGAAGCAGCCGGCCGTTCCTGATCCAGCCAATGAGTTCGCGAGCGACAACTCACCGATCGACCCTCGCGATTTTCGCAACGCGCTCGGCACCTATGCCACGGGAGTGACGATCATCACGGCCGCGGCTCCTGACGGAAAGCCCTATGGACTGACCTGCAATTCCTTTGCCTCGGTCTCATTGAATCCTCCGCTGGTTCTGTGGAGCCTCGTCGTTTATTCCTCCAGCCTGACCGTGTTTCAGAATGCCAGCCACTTTACGGTCAATGTGCTTGGCGCATCGCAGCAGGCACTCGCGAATAAATTCGCCAAGTCGTCCGACGACAAGTTCAGCGGTGTGGACTGGACACCAGGCCTTGGCAATGCGCCGGTGCTCGCCGAGAGCGTCGCCAATTTTCAATGCCGCTCGGTCAATCGCTACTACGGCGGCGACCACGTGATCTTTCTTGGTGCGGTCGAGGCCTACACTTACAGTGCAAAGGAGCCGCTGCTCTTCGCGCGTGGGACGTTCGGCCGGTTTCTGACCGACGACGAGGGCAAGAAGTCGCCGTAACGCGCTAAGGTCGCGTCCGACGGCTCAACGCTCTGCCGCAGAGAGCTTGTATATCTCCAATGCGTCTGCATCTGCGCCTCGCGCGGCCTTGGCCAGCCTGAAAATCTGTCCCGCAAGCGTCGCCATCGGGACGGGCGTCGACGTCGCCCGGGCGACATCGGCAACTGTGTCGAGATCCTTGAGCATCGTGGCGATGTGACCGAGCGGCGGCGTGTGAATGGCCTGCACCATCCGTGGCACGAAGAGTTGAAGCGGAATGGAATCGGCGAAGCCGCCTGCGAGCGCTTCGGGTAATCGACTGGCGTCAATTCCGGCGTTCGCGGCAAGGCGCGTCGCTTCCGCAAGAACGGCCATCGCGCATCCGACGATCACCTGATTGCAGAGCTTTGTGGTTTGTCCGGCCCCGATAGGACCCATGTGGGTGAGTCTCCGTGCCATGGCCAGAACATAGGGCCGCACCCTCTCGATGTCGCCGGCTTCTCCGCCCGCCATGATGGCGAGCGTGCCTTCCTCGGCGCCCTTGGTGCCTCCGGACACAGGCGCATCGATCCAGCCCGCGCTGTTCGCGGCTTTCAGTCGTGTTGCAAGGTCGCGCGCGGCGTCGGGGTGGATCGATGAGAAGTCGACCACGAGCTTGCCTGCGCCTGGAGCAGCTGCAAGACCTTCAGCTCCGAAAATCACCTCTTCCACGGCCGCCGCATCCGTCACGCACATGAAGACGATGTCCGAATGGGCCAATAAGTCACGAGGTGAAGCTGCATGCTTGGCGCCGGCCTCGACGAGCGGGGCGACCTTGCCCTCCGAGCGATTCCAGACGCTGACCTGATGCCCGACCTTGAGCAGGCGCCTAGTCATCGGCGTCCCCATCAGTCCAAGGCCGAGATAGCCCAGCTTCTCGACGTCTTGCGGGTTCATCTTGCTCGCATCAGCCATAGGTTGCCTCCTTCTGTCGCAACGCAACGCGTCCTTACCATACATGGCAGATTTGACGGCGAAACCGTCCGGCCCGCATGGCTTGCCTGATTGTTTGAACCATGAAACATTTGGGTCGGTCGGGTTGGGTGGCGCCGTTCGGCGCCGGAGCAACGGAGTGGGCACGATGCGAACCGTTTCGAGGAGGATCCTGGCATTGGGGGCGGCTGTGGCCGCGATAGTGGGCTCGAGTCCGTCATGGGCTCAACAGGCGATCCGCGTCGGCTGGACGATCCCGGCCGAGGAATCCAAGTACTGGATGATGCGCCGCCCGGCCGAATTTCCCAATATCGGCAAGACCTACAACATCGAATGGACCCAGTTTCAGGGCACCGCGCCGATGACGCAGGCACTCGCGGCCGGCGCACTGGATTGCGCGACGCAAGCGCCGCTGTCGCTTGCCAACGGCGTGGTCGGCGGCAATCTCAAGGCCTACATCGTGGCGCAACACGTCTTCGAGAAGCCCGGCGGCTTCTCGGTCTATTGGGCGGTCATGGATGACTCGCCGGTCAGGACGATTGCCGATCTCAAGGGCAAGACGGTCGGCATTTCCGTGATCGGCGGCGGCACGCAGGGCCCATTCAACCTGCTCCTGAAGCAGAACGGCGTCGATCCGGCCAAGGATATCAAGCTGGTGGAGGTCGGCTTTGCCGTCTCCGAAGATGCGTTGCGGCAGGGCCGCGTTGATGCCGTCAACATGAACCAGCCGTTTGCCGCGCGCGCGGAAGCGAAGGGCGGCACCCGAAAGCTGTTCTCGCTGTCGCAGGCCATGCCGAACATCGTGCACATCCTGGAGGCTTGCCGTGCCGATTTCGTCGACAAGAATCCGGAGCTGGTCAAGGCCTATGTCAGCGACATCACGTCAGGCATGAAGAAGGCGTTGGCAAACCGCGAAGAGACCCTGAAGGTCGTCAATGAAGTTCTGAAGGCGCCTATTCCGGTGCTCGAGACTTATCTGCTCAAGGACAACGATTTCGGTCGGGATCCAGGTGCGGCACCGAACTTCCCCGCGATCCAGAAGATGCTGGACATCTATGCGGAGACGGGAATGCTACCGAAGCTGGATGTTGCGCAGTTCAAGCATCCGACCATCGTCGCGCCGCTGCAGTAGGCGACCGAGCGAATTATCCGACTGGAGAGATCGCGACGTCCCGGGTGATCCGGGGCGCAGCATGAAGCAGATGCATCCATGAAGAAGTTGCGATCACGGGTCACGACAGACGGCCTCGACCGGGCCCCGCACCGCGCGTTCATGCGCGCCATGGGGCTCGACGACGCTGCGATTGCCAAGCCGATGGTGGGCGTCGTCAGCATGAAGGGCGAACAGACGCCCTGTAATATGACCCACGACTTCCAGGTCGCCGCGGCCAAGACGGGAATCGAGGAGGCCGGCGGTACGCCGCGCGAGTTCACGACTGTCTCCGTCTCCGACGGCATCAGCATGAATCACGAGGGGATGAAATTTTCCCTGTTTTCTCGTGAGCTGATCGCCGACTCGATCGAGGCCGTCGTTCATGGCCTCGCCTACGATGCGCTGATTGGGTATGGCGGATGCGACAAAACCCTTCCCGGCGTGATGATGGGGATGGTCCGTTGCAACGTGCCGTCCATTTTCATCTACGGCGGCAGCTCCCTGCCGGGACGAGTGGACGGACGGACGCTGACGGTGCTCGATTCCTATGAAGCTGTCGGTAGCTTCATGACCGGGGAGATCGATGGCGCCACGCTCGAGCGGATCGAGCGCGCTTGCCTGCCGACGATAGGCGCATGCGCCGGCCAATTCACTGCGAACACGATGGGAATGGTGTCAGAGGCGATGGGCCTCACCATTCCCAACGTTTCGATGGTGCCCGGTGTCTACGCCGAACGTGCGCAGATCTCGCGACGCGCTGGGCGGCTGATCATGGAGATGCTGGACCGCGGCGGGCCGCTACCGCGTGACATCGTGACGCGGAAATCCCTGGAGAGCGGCGCTGCGATCGTGGCTGCAACGGGCGGTTCCACCAATGCCGCGCTGCATCTGCCGGCGATTGCGAACGAGGCCGGCATCGCGTTCACGATCGATGACGTCGGCGAGGTTTTTGCCAGGACGCCACTGATCGGAAATCTGAGGCCGGGCGGCAAATACACGGCAAAGGATGTCTACGACATCGGCGGCGCCGCTGTGGTGATCCACGAGCTAATTCAGAGCGGTCATATCGACGGCAGCTGCATCACCATCACGGGCCGCACGCTCGCCGAAGAATACGGCGCAGCCAACGCACCCGATGGAAAGGTCGTTTATACGGCCCGCGCGCCGATCATGCCCGACGGCGGCGTGGCGGTGTTGAAGGGAAACCTCTGTCCCGACGGTGCGGTCATCAAGGTCGCGGGCCTGAAGAGCCAATTCTTCGAAGGTGTGGCTCGCGTTTTCGAAGACGAAGAGGCTTGTGTTAAAGCGGTTCGCGACCGCAGCTACAAGGCGGGTGAGGTTCTCGTCATCCGCAATGAAGGGCCTGTCGGTGGTCCCGGCATGCGCGAGATGCTCGGCGTCACCGCGCTGATCTATGGGCAGGGTATGGGCGAGAAGGTGGCCCTGATCACCGACGGGCGGTTCTCCGGTGCAACCCGCGGGATGTGCATCGGTTACGTGTCTCCGGAAGCTTTTGTCGGCGGTCCGCTGGCGCTTGTTCGCGACGGCGACAGGATCCGGATAGATGCCGTAAACCGGCGGATGGACGTACTGCTCGACGAGCAGGAACTGACAGTGCGGCAACGCAATTGGAAGCAGCAGCCGCCACGGCACCGCGCCGGCGCGCTCGCGAAATATGCGCGCCTGGTAGGGCAGGCGCCGGGCGGTGCCGTCACGCACAAAGGCCCGGCAGAATGGCCCTGGTTCGAATGATGCGCGGCGCTCGCGCGAAGCGGCAATCTGGCAAGTTTCTTGCTAAGCTGTGCCGCTGATGGAGGACATTCAGCGGCTATGTCGCGCGATGTTCGTGCACGAGTGAGGCAAGAGACGCGATGAAGGTAGTGCCTTCGAGATCGAGTGAATGGGTGAGACCGGTGATGTCACAAAAGCCGGCTTCTGCGATCATCGAGATCGACCGCGTCTCGCAGGTTTTCCAGACCTCGTCGCGTAGGGATCATTTGGCGTTATCCGACATCTCGCTGACGATCGACGAGGGAGCCTTCGTGTCCATCCTTGGTCCGTCCGGCTGTGGCAAGTCGACGCTGCTTTACATCGTCGGGGGCTTCGTCAGCCCGACTAGCGGCGTGGCGAAGATAAAGGGACAGGCGATCACGGGACCAGGGCCGGATCGCGGTCCGGTGTTTCAGGAATTCGCGTTGTTTCCCTGGAAGACCGTGCTGGGCAACGTGATGTACGGTCCGCGCCAGCAGGGTGTGCGGGCTGCCGCGGCAGAAGCGCAGAGCCGGGCCCTGATCGAAATGGTCGGCCTCAAGGGCTATGAGAACTTCTATCCCAAAGAACTGTCTGGCGGCATGAAGCAGCGTGTCGCGCTGGCGCGGACGCTCGCCTACCATCCCGAGGTCCTGTTGATGGACGAACCGTTCGGCGCGCTGGATGCCCACACCCGGACACGTCTGCAAAACGATCTCTTGAATATCTGGGAGCGCGACCGCAAGACCGTGCTGTTCGTCACCCACTCGGTCGACGAGGCTGTGTTCCTGTCGGACAAGGTCGTGATGATGTCGAAGTCGCCCGGCCGCATTCGGCAGTTGATCGACATCGATCTTCCGCGGCCGCGTCGCCGCAACGAGCTGTTGCTCGACCCGCGCTACCAGAAACACGTCGTCGACATCGAGCGGATGTTCGATGAGAGCGACGAAGGCGGGTCTGCGTCATGATATCGCCGGCAGCCTTGATCAGACGTGCTGCTCCGGTGCTGGCATGCATCGGATTACTGGCAGCGTGGCAGGCTGGGTCGCTCGCGCTGAAGAATGACAGCTTTCCAACGGCGATCGAGGCGATCCGCGCGATTCCGGATATCCTTGGCGACAAGGAGTCCCTAATCAACATCCTGGCCTCGCTCCGCCGCATGGCGATCGGGTTCGGCGTAGCCGTGCTGGTTTCGATTCCACTCGGTCTGTTGATGGGACGCAGCCGGGCTGTCGCGGCCTTCTTCAATCCGCTCTTGATGGTGATCTACCCGGTGCCGAAGGCTGCACTGATGCCGATCATCATGCTGTGGCTTGGTGTCGGCGACATCACGAAGACGCTGGTGATCTTCCTCGGCGTCAGCTTACCCGTGATCTATCACAGCTTTGAGGGCGCCAAGGCCGTGGAAGAAAAGATGCTGTGGTCGGGTGCTGCGATGGGGCTTTCACCCGTGCAACGCCTGATGCGGATCGTGCTGCCCGCAGCGCTGCCGGAGATTCTGACCGGGTGCCGCACGGGTCTCGTGCTGGCGTTGATCACGATGATCACCAGCGAGATGATCGCCCGCCAGTCCGGCGCCGGAAACATCCTGTTCAACGCGCTCGACATGGGCCAGTACGACACCGTCTTCGCGATGATCATCATCGTGGGAGCGATGGGGATCTGCCTGGATGCGATCTTCGAGCGGGTTCGCGCACGGCTGGTGCGCTGGTCCGAGCCTCAGTTCGATATGCCGCTGAGCTTCTCATGATATCGCGTTTTTTCCCAGCAAACGTGATCCTTGGGCTTGCGCCAATCGTGCTGGTGATCGCGCTGTGGCAGGGCCTCGTGTCGTCGGGCTTGGCCCCCGCGGTTTTGCTGCCGCCGCCGGGCTTGGTCTTCAGCCGGCTGCTCCAGCAGCTCGTGACGTGGACGTTTCAGCAGGAGATAGCGGCAACCCTGGTCCGGTTGTTCGCCGGCTTCGCGATTGCGGTCGTGCTCGGCGTGAGCATCGGCATCGCCGCCGCCGCCAATCCGGCCATAAATGCGGTGGTTCGGCCCATCGTGCGCGTATTGGCGCCGTTGCCCAAAGTCGCGCTCTATCCGGCACTCCTGCTGCTGCTTGGTTTCGGTCACGGATCGAAGATCACGCTGGTTGCGGCGGATGCGTTGTTTCCCATTCTTTTGTCTACCTACTACGGTGCATCGACCGTCGAGCAGAAGCTGATCTGGTCGGCCATGGCGGCGGGAACGCCGCGCTATGAAGTCCTCTTCAAGGTAGTGCTACCCGCGGCGATGCCGTCGATCCTGACCGGCTGCCGGATCGGTCTTGTCATTTCCTGCATCGTGGTGTTTCTGGCCGAGATGATTACGTCGACGGACGGATTGGGCCATGCGCTCGTCACGGCAGCGCGAACCTTCCAGGCTGTCGACATGTTCGTGCCGCTGATTACGATCTCGCTGCTGGGGTTGATTCTGAACGGCTTGCTTGGCGCCGTGCGATCGTACCTCTTACGGGGCTTCCCCGAAGCGTGAACTGGACGAACAAGAAACCAGAAGACCGGGAGTGAACCATGCTGGCTGATCGCATCGAGGCAAAATGGATCGACGCGTTTTGCGAGATTTTTGAACGATGCGCGGTCAAGGCCGGCGATACGGCGGCGATCCTATCGGAAACCCAGTCGCGCGCGTTGAATGTGCATCTGGCAGAGCTGGCGCTGCTGCGATTAGGTGCAAGGCCATTTCATGTGGTAATGCCGACGCCGCGCAATCGGAATATCGTTCCGGTTCGCTCGACCGGGGCGAGCGAGGCGATCCAGAAGCTCGGTCCGGTCATTACTGCTCTTCAGCAGGCCGGTTTTGTGGTCGATTGCACGATCGAGGGCCTCATGCATGCGGTGGAGACGCCAGAGATCCTCAAGGCCGGCGCGCGCATATTGGTGATCTCCAATGAGCATCCCGAGGCGCTGGAACGCATGGTGCCGGATCCTGCGCTCGAGAAGCGCGTTCGTGCGGCCGCGAAGATGCTGCGTGGTACCAAGCGGATGCGGGTCACGTCAAAGGCCGGAACGGCGCTCGACGTGGACATGGTCGGCGCCTCCACAGTCGGCGTTTGGGGCTGGACAGACAAGCCCGGTACGCTGGCGCACTGGCCAGGCGGCATTGTCGTCAGCTTCCCTAAGAGCGGGACGATCAACGGCACGCTGGTGATGGCGCCTGGCGACATTAACCTGACCTTCAAGCGTTACCTGACGTCCCCCGTAAGGATGACGCTGAAGGACGACTATGTCGTCGAGCTGCAGGGGGAGGGCACCGATGCCGCGATGATGCGTGCCTATCTCGCTGCGTGGGGTGATCGCGAGGCCTATGCGGTTTCGCATGTCGGCTTCGGCATGAACCCTGGCGCGCGCTACGAGGCGCTCTCGATGTACGACCAGCGTGACACCAACGGCACCGAAATTCGCGCTGTCTCCGGCAATTTCCTGTTCTCGACCGGGGCGAACGAATTTGCTGGCCGCTACACGGCAGGCCATTTCGACCTGCCGATGATGGGAACGACGATCGAGCTCGATGGTGTCGCGGTCGTTCGCGAAGGTGTGCTTCAGGACGTGTTTGGCTAGTTGCGATCGAGCACGGGCGGGCGAGCCAGATCGAAATGCCGGAGCAGGTCGACCATGGCCTGGAGGCGTTTCGCGCGATAGGCATCGACGTCCATGCCTGAATAATCGAGGAAGCCCGCGCCGGTTCGCAGGCCGATCCGGCCTTCGTGCATGTTCCTTGAAATTACCTCCGGCGCCCGATAGCGGTCGCTGCCGAGCGCGCCCTCGAGATAGCCGCTGGCATAGTACAGGATGTCGCCGCCTCCCCAGTCGATGAATTCCAGCAGCCCGAGCACGGCGTAGCGGAAACCAAAGCCGTAGCGGATTGCCTTGTCGATCTCCTCGGCGCTGGCGACGCCTTCCTCGACCATGCGTGCGGCCTCGTTCATGGCCAGCGCCTGGATGCGCGGCACGATGAAGCCTGGCGTCGCTGCGCAGACCACCGGCACCTTGCCGATGCCTTCGAGTAGCACCTTGACCTCGTCGATGATGGCAGGGTCGGTGGCTTGGCCGGGTGAAACCTCGACCAGCGGGATCAGGTAGGCCGGATTGAGCCAATGCACATTGAGGAAGCGGCGGGGGTTTACGATCGCCGCGGACAGATCGTCGACGAGAATGGTCGACGTCGTCGATGCAATGATCGTGTCGGGGCCGACCTGCCTTGAAGCCGCGTCCAGCACCTCCCGCTTGAGCTCGACGACTTCGGGGACTCCCTCGAAGACCATTCCGGCCTCGGACAGTGCCGCGCTGCTCTGGCTGGCCGGCACCACCGAGACCCGCGCGACGAGCGGTTCAACATCTGCCGCAGTCAGTAGCCCCAGCTTCGACAGGCTGGCAAACGTCTTCCTGACCTCGCCAAGCGCGTCCGCTTCCAGCCTGTTGAATTCTTCCGCTGAACGGGCCTTGACGTCGATCATTGTCACTGTGTGGCCCGCGTACGCGAACGCGACGGCGATGCCACGGCCCATGCGGCCGGCCCCGAGACAGGCGATGTTGACGCGGCCGGTCATCGATTGAATCCCTCGCGCAGAAGCCTCTGTAGTTCGGCCTTGCTAAGATTGCCGAGACCCAGCGTATCGAGTGTCCGGCCGCCTCGCGCAAAATCCTCGCCGCAGATCGCGCCGCCGATGGCCAGGAATGCTTTGGCCAGCGGCGTGGCCACGCCAGCCAGGCCGGCGACGGAGACCAGCAGCGACAACCCAAGCCGCAAATCTTCGCGCATGTAGCGATGCTCAGTCAGCACGATCCGTTCGCGCCAGTCGCCGGAATCGGTCAGCCGATCATGCGATCCGCGGCCATACATCCAGATCTCGCCCTCCTTCGCGTAGTGATGCGCGAGCGGGAAGTGCGGTGCACCGTACCCGAGTGCCTCGCGTACAACGATCCGCTCGGCGTCGAGCGCGTCGGTGACCCGCCGGATCGCGGCTTGCGTACCTTCCTTGTGGATGTCCCAGCGCTCGAAATGTTCGATCGGGCCAGCGTTCATCACGATCAGCGGCGGATGGATGATGGGGCCCGCATTCATCAGCGCACCGGACAGCGCATCTCCGCACGGTTCGATCACGCTCGGGAAGGCGCGTTCGATGACTTCGAGTGCATGGGGCGCCTGATCGAGCGGGAGTACACCGACCGGCAGGCGCTTGGCGCGGATAGTGATCGCGACCTCGAACGGTCCGTGCTTACGGGTCAGCCAGGGCAGTGTGCCGGTCTCGGCAAAGCTCGCCCTGGCATGGTTGCCAGCATCTCGCGCGGCTTGCGCGAAGATCATCGAGCCGAATGTCGCTGGCGGCAGAAATACGACCTGACCGTCCCGCAGGTGCGGTGCGAGCAGATGCGCAATGTCGGGCTGCGCGAAGGCGGGGGCGGGGCACAGGATCAACTCGGCGCCGCTGATGGCTTCAGCGATGTCGGTCGTGACCAGTTCGAGCTTCACGTCGTGAGGGCCGTTGTGATCCTTCACCAGGATGCGCGAGCCGGCGGCGCGATGCGCTGCGACCTGCTCCGCGTCGCGGCGCCAGAGCCGGACCTCATGCTCCGACAGCGCAAAATCGCCGGCGGCCGCGAAGGAGCCGTTTCCCCCACCTAGAACCGCAATCTTCAAGATGTTTCTCCTTGCGCATGCGATTGTGCATCGAGCTGCTTCAGCAGGAAATGCTGGACCTTGCCCAACGCGGTGCGCGGCAGGTCGGTGACGAAGACGATATCGCGTGGAACCTTGTACCGCGCCAGCTGCGCCTGAATGTGCGTTCTGAGCTCATCCGCTTCGAGCCTGCAGCCGGATCGACGGATCACGTAGGCGATCGGCACCTCGTCCCAGCGCGGATCGGGCCGGCCGATCACGGCGCATTCGCTGACATCCGGATGTTCGAGCAGGACGCGCTCGACTTCAGCCGGGTAGATGTTCTCGCCGCCGGAGATGATCACGTTCTTCTTGCGGTCGCGCACCCAGAAATAGCCGTCGACGTCGCACAGGCCGATATCTCCGGTGCGATACCAGCCGTCGCGCAGCGCATCGCGGGTGGCGTCCGCATTGCCCCAATACTCGAAGAAGACGTTGGGTCCGCGCACCGCGATCTCACCTGGCGTGCCCGCCGGTACATCGCTGCCGGCCTGATCAATCACCTTCGCTTCGCAGCAGAAGCCGGGAAGTCCGGTCGATCCCGAGCGCGAAAGATCGCCGCCGAGCCGCGTGTAGATCGCGATGGGGCAGGTTTCCGTCGAGCCATAGACCTGAAGCACCGGCACGGCGCGTGTGACGAAGCGGTCGATCAGGTGCGGCGGCACGATGGTCGAGCCGGTGGCGACTGCCTTCAGCGACGAGAGATCGGTCGTGGACCAGGCAGGATGCTCGCTGACGGCCTGGATGATCGCAGGCACCATCACGGTCAGTGTCGGTCCCTCCCGCTCAATGGCCGCGAGCGCGGTGTCCGGCGCGAAACGGGCGTGGATCGTCACCGTTGCGCCAAGCTGGAGCGCCGGCGTGGTCTGGATGTTGAGGCCGCCGACATGGAAGAACGGCAGCACGGTCAGGACATGATCGTCCGACGTCATGTTGTGCATGTGCTGGCTCATGACGCCGTTCCAGAACAGCGCCTCCTGACGCAGTACCGCACCTTTCGGCCGTCCGGTGGTTCCTGACGTGTAGACGATGAGGAGTGGGCAGGAGAGATCAGTATGCGGATTTCGTCCGCTACCCTCGCTGCGTGCGAGCAGGTCTTCGAATGTCACGCCGCGAGGCGGCGCGAAGTCGAGGCCGACGACGGATGTCCCCGGCGCAATTCGCACAAGCTCGGGCACGACTCCCTCAAAGGCCTGCTCGAGAACCAGCACCTTGGCGCCTGCATCGGTGAGAATGAACAGCTGCTCGGCGACCGCGAGCCGCCAGTTCAGGGGCACCAGCATCGCGCCGAGCCGTGCGCAGGCATAGAGCAGAACCAGATAATCCGGTCGATTGAGGCTGAGGATCGCGACGCGGTCGCCGCGGCCAACTCCAAGTTCCTGCTTCAAGGCTGCAGCGCTCCGCTCGATCCGCGCGGCGAACGCCTCGTAGCTCAGCCGCTTCCCCTCGAAGGCAATGGCGGTCTTGCCTGGTGTGAAGGCCGCGTTGCGGTCGATCAGGCTACATAGATCCACGGTCAGTCGTCCGTTTCACCGGTCTCATACAGCGCCTCGCGTCCGATCCGGTCGAGGCAGAGCTCGGCCGTCCAGGGGAGCATCAGCGAACCGCAGCGGCTGTCGCGATAGATGCGCTCCAGCGGCAGCGAGCGGAGCATCGCCTGTCCCCCGCAGGTGCGGATCGCAAGCGCCGCGAGATCATTGGCGCCTTCCATCACCGAATATTGCGCGGCGTAGGCACGTAGCACTTGCTCCTTGCTCGGATTGGCGCGGGCTTCGGTGATGGCCTGGAACCAGATCGCCTTGATCTGCTCGAGCTTGATCTGCATCTGCGCGACCGCGATCTGCTTTGTCGGGTACATCCTGCGTTTGACCGGCGGCATGCCCGGCACTTCGCCACGCAAGTAACGTACTGTGAAATCGCAGGCGGCTTGCGCGAGGCCCATATAGGTCGGCGACAGCGTCAGGAACATGTGCGGCCATCGCATCGCAGCCTGGAAATAGACGCCGCGCGGCATGAGCGCAGAATCCTCCGGCACAAATACGTCCTTGAACAACAACGTCCGCGAGACCGTGCCGCGCATGCCGAGCGGATCCCAGTCGCCGACGACCGAGACGCCCTGAGATTTGGCTGGGATGGCTAGATAAAGCGTATTGCGGCGCGATGCCTTCCCGCCTTCCTCGATCTCGGTGCAGAGCACGCCATAATAATCGGCGTGGCCGGAGAGGGACGCGAAGATCTTCTTGCCGTTGACGATCCAGCCGCCCGCGACCGGCCTTGCTTCCGTGCCGAAAGCAACCCCGCCTGCAGCCGCCGCGCCGCCCTCGGAAAAGGGCTGCGAATAGATCGCGCCGTCCTCGACGATGCGCCTGTAGTGGATCGCCCGCCGCCGCTCGTGCTCGGCGCGGGTGTCCGCATCCATGTCGAGATCGTCGGCGAGGGGACCCGACCATAGGGTCGAGCACACATGCATGTTCCAGGTCAGCGCGGTCGCGCCGCAATAGCGGCCGATCTCGGCCGCGGCCAAGGCATAGGTCTGATAGTTCGCGCCGAGTCCACCGTGCTTCTTGGGGACGGCGATGCCGAGCAGGCCGATGCGATGCAGATCGCGATAGTTCTCGGTCGGGAAGATCGCCTCGCGATCGTAGGTCGCGGCGCGACCGGCGAATACGCTCTGGCCGATCTCGCGGGCCCGCGTGATGATGCCCACTTGCTCGTCACTCAAACCGAATGCGACGGGATCGAAGATCGGCGCATCGAGCACGACCTTGTCGGTTGTGCCAATATTGTTGCTGACTTGCATGGTCATTGCGCAGTCACCTTACGCTTTGGCCGTGACGGAGTTCAGGAAACGGCCGAGAGCTTCGTCAAACGCATCAGGGCGTTCAAGGTTGGCGAGATGGCCCACGCCAGCGAGCTCGACATATTCTGCCGCAGGAATGTAGGTCGCCGTCTTCTCCATCATCGGTGCAGGCGCGTTGTTGTCCTTGGAGCCGGACAGCAGCAGCGTCGGGACGGAAATATTCCTGAGCGTGCTGCGCTGATCGAAGCCGATGAGGGCCTGCATCATGGCGCGATAACTTGCCTCAGGAACGTCCCCCATGCACTCGCGTGCGAGCTCCATCCCCTTTGGATCGGGATCGTCGCCGACCAGCTCCTTCACCAGGGAGGGCGCCAACGACTTCATCGTCTCCCCGCGATCGAGTGGCCCGAGCCGCGCTGCGATGAACGATCTCTGCCAGTCGCCGTCGGCCTTGCCGAACGCCGGACTGGTCTGCGCAAGGACCACCGCGCGCGCAAGTTTCGGCGACTGCACCAGCCATTTCTGGACGATCATGCCGCCGATCGAATGTCCAACCAAAATAGGCCTGCCTGCGCCGAGCTGCTCGATGAATTGCTGAAGTGCTTCCGCCAGGGCAGCGATGCTGACGCTGGCGAGCGGTGCCGAACCACCATAGCCCGGCATGTCCCATGCGATCGCGCGGAAGCGGTTGCCGAATGTGGCAAGCTGGCGTCGCCAGGCCCGCGCGGCGCCACCAATGCCATGCAGGAAAATCAGAGGTGTCGCGCCCGGATCGCCCGCGGCTTCGTAGGCGAAGCGTCCGTCCTTTGTTATCATTGGCGCAGGCTGCGACACGCGACGTCCTTTTGCTTGGCCCTTTGATGCTAACAGGCTTGTAGGCGATGGGAAGCGATAATTTTATACTTAAAGCAATTTTCGGGCCGGGCCTCTTGTGGGCGTTTGCGTCCTCGCTCGGCGCTTTCGTTGCAAAAATTTGAAGGTTAAAATATATCGAGGGAACGATCAGCACCCGAGGGAGCCAGCGCATGTCCGGATTGCCGCATTCGCCGCACGCGCTGGTGACCGGTGGCGGTCGCGGCATCGGCCGCGCGATCGCCGCCTCGCTTGTCGGTGCTGGCGCGACCGTGACCGTGCTCGGCCGCAACGCAGCGACTCTTGCCGAGGCGGTCAACGTGGGCGCTGCACATTTTGCCGCCGTTGCCGACGTCTCTGACGAAGCATCGTTGAAGGCGGCCATCGCTGAGGCGAGTGCGCGCAAACCGATCGACATCCTGATTGCCAATGCGGGCAGCGCAGAATCCGCGCCATTCGCCAAATCGGATAGCGCCCTCTTTGGCCGCATGATGGACGTCAACTTCATGGGCGTGGTGCATGCCGTCCGGGCTGTGTTGCCAGGCATGAAGGATCGCTCCTACGGCCGCATCGTCGCGGTGGCGTCGACGGCTGGACTCAAGGGCTACGCCTATGTCAGCGCGTACGTTGCCGCCAAGCACGCCGTGGTCGGGCTCGTGCGTTCCCTCGCCCTCGAGATGGCCGGCAGCAATGTGACCGTGAATGCGGTGTGCCCCGGCTTCACCGACACCGAACTTGTCGCCGGCAGCATCGAAAACATCATGAAGAAGACGGGGCGAACCCGCGAGCAAGCAATTGCCGAGCTGGCGCGACACAATCCACAGGGGCGTCTGATCACGCCTCAGGAGGTGGCCGACGCGGTGCTCTGGCTGTGCGGTGAGGGCGCCGGCGCGATCACCGGACAGGCGATCGCTGTCGCCGGCGGTGAGATCTAGCTTGCGCGGTGCAGGCGCGGAACAAGGAAGCTAAGGAGATCGCATGAGCAGACCCGCAAATCCCGTGACCGTGCCGCTTGCGGACTATTCGCCGCAGCACTTCCTGCTGGCCGTGGTCGACGGCGTCGCGACAGTCACGCTCAACCGTCCCGAACGAAAGAATCCGCTGACCTTCGAGAGTTACCGGGAACTGACGGATTTCTTCCGCGCTTGCGCGTTCGACGATGCGGTCAAGGCCATCGTCGTCACCGGCGCCGGGGGCAATTTCTCGTCGGGCGGCGATGTGTTCGAGATCATCGGTCCGCTCGTGAAGATGGACACCAAGGGGTTGACCGCCTTCACGCGTATGACCGGTGACCTCGTCAAGGCGATGCGGGCCTGCCCGCAGCCGATCGTAGCCGCGGTCGAGGGCATCTGCGCCGGGGCCGGCGCGATCATCGCCATGGCGTCGGACATGCGCCTCGCCGCGAGTGGGGCCAAGGTCGCGTTCCTGTTCAACAAGGTCGGCCTTGCCGGCTGCGATATGGGCGCCTGCGCGATCCTGCCGCGGATCATCGGACAGTCCCGCGCCTCCGAATTGCTCTACACCGGCCGGTTCATGACCGCGGAGGAGGGCGAGCGCTGGGGCTTCTTCAGCCGCCTCGTCACGCCGGAGCAGGTGCTGCCCCAGGCGCAAGTCCTGGCAAAACAGGTCGCGGAAGGGCCGACCTTCGCCAACACCATGACCAAGCGGATGCTGGCGATGGAATGGGCGATGTCGGTGGAGGAGGCCATTGAGGCGGAAGCCGTTGCCCAGGCCCTGTGCATGACGACGGCGGATTTCGAGCGCGCCTTCGAGGCTTTCGCCAACAAGGTCAAGCCGGTCTTCAGGGGAGACTGAAACCCTGCCATTGTCCTCGATCGGATCAGCAACGCCGAGTTTTGGACAATTGTTTCAAGATTAAACTAATGGTCCGGGAAGGTGGAGCATTGGTGGCGGCACAGCCGGTCTCTGCGCCACCATCCGTTCGCAGCCGTGTGCGCGATCTGCGTGATTTCGTGCAGCCGGGAATTAAGGCTAAGCCCAAGACCCGGACCGAGCTCTGGGCGGAGGCGACAAAGCCGCTTGCGGCGGAGTGACCGCCCATGCGACGCTAACCCATTGCCTGTGTTTCGAGCGGAGTAAAGGCGATGAAGGCGATTATCGTCGGTGGCGGCATCGGTGGTCTCACCACGGCATTGATGCTGCGCTCGCGCGGCCTGGATTGTGAGATCTTCGAGCAGGCCGACACCATTCGCGAGCTCGGGGTCGGGATCAACACGCTGCCCCACGCGATGCGCGAGCTTGCGGGGCTCGGCCTGTTGCAGAAGCTCGACGATGTCGCGATCCGCACCGACCAGCTCTATTATCTCAATCGCCACGGCCAGGAGGTCTGGCGCGAAGCTCGCGGCATCGACGCCGGCCACGACGTGCCGCAATTCTCGATCCACCGTGGCCGGCTTCAAGGTGTCATCCATCGTGCCGTCGAGGAGCGGCTCGGGCAGGAGGCAATCCACACCGGCTGCCGCCTCGGTGCCTTCACGCAGGATGAGGGCGGCGTCACCGCCTATTTCTTCGATCGCGCCGGCGCACATGTCCACACCGCGCGTGGCGATATCCTGATCGGCGCCGACGGCATCCATTCGCGCGTGCGCGAGACCTTGTTCCCGAACGAAGGGCCGCCGTGCTGGAACGGCCTGATGCTGTGGCGCGGCGCCCGCGACTGGCCGCTGTTCCTCACGGGCAAATCGATGATCGTAGCCGGTGGCCTTAACGCCAAGGTGGTCATCTATCCGATCGCGGAAGGATCGAGCCCGGCAAGCCGGCTGACCAATTGGGCGGTGCTGGTGAAGGTCGGCGAGGGCAATGCACCGCCGCCGCGGAAGGAAGACTGGTCGCGGCCGGGCCGTCGCGAGGACCTGATGCCACACGTGGCGCGCTTCTCCGTGCCCTATATCGACGTGAAGAGCCTGATCTCCGCGACGCCAGAATTCTACGAATATCCAACCTGCGACCGCGATCCCCTGCCGTACTGGTCATCCGGACGCGTCACGCTGCTCGGCGATGCCGCGCATCCCATGTATCCGGTCGGCTCCAACGGCGCCTCGCAGGCAATCCTCGATGCACGCTGCCTCGCCGACGCCCTGGTGCGCGCCGAGCATCCCCGCCAGGCCCTGGTCGAATACGAGAAGAAGCGCCTGCCGATGACGGCAGACATTGTCCGCTCAAACCGGCGCGGCGGTCCTGAGGGTGTCATCGACGCCGTCGAGCAGCTCGCGCCCGACGGCTTCGACAATGTCGACAACGTGCTGAGCTATTCCCAGCGCGAAGCGATCGTGCGCGGCTATGCCACCAAGGCAGGCTTCGCTGCGGTGCCTGGACTGGCGGCAGTGCGGGCTTAAGACTCGCGATCAGCCGCCCGGAGGCGGCGGCAGGAAGTGGATGTTGAACTCGGCCGCCATCGCCACCACGTCCTCGGGCTTCTGTTCTTTCATGTTGTGAAGGCCCCAGAACAGGTCGAATAGCTTGCGGCTCGGCGACACCCAGAACAGCACCTTTGCGGTCTGCTCCGACTTGTTGAAGATGCCGTGTGGCACGCCCATGCCGAGGCGGATCAGATCGCCTGCGGTCGCCTGCGCCTCCGAATTACCGAGCATGAAATCGAGCTTGCCCTCCAGCATGTAAAGATATTCATCCTGGTCGGGATGAATGTGCGGCGGCACGAAAGTGCCGGGCGGCAATGTCGCGTGCCAGGAGAAGCTGTTCTCCGCATAGCTCTTCGGCACATAAGTCTGGCCGAGGATATTCCAGGAGATGCCCTGGATTCCTTCGTTGGCCCGGGTGATGCCGGTGATTTCGCTCTTCATTGCAGTCCTCCCTTGACGCGACGCGCGGCTTAGTTTGCCGCCTTGCAGTCCTTGGCATAGCGGTCGCCGTAGTTCTCAAAAACTTTCTGAACGATCTCGGTCTGGAACTTGCCGTCCTGGCGTTTGGCCACCTTGGTCAGGTAAAAGTCCTGAATCGGATAGCCGTTGGTGTTGAACTTGAAGGCGCCACGCAGCGAGGTGAAGTCGGCTTTCTTCAGGGCGGCTCGGACCGCGTCCTTGTTGGACAGATCACCCTTTACCGCCTTTACGGCGCTATCGATCAGCATCGCGGCGTCATAGGCCTGGAAGGCATAAGTGCCGGGCACACCGCTATAGGCGGCCTCATAGGCCGCGACGAACTTCTTGTTCTGGGGATTGTCGAGATTGGGGGCCCAGTTCGCACCGCCGAACATGCCGATGGCGGCGTCCTGCTGCGCCGGCAGGGTCGATTCGTCCACCGTGAACGCCGACAGCACCGGAATGGTATCGGCAAGGCCTGCCTGCCGGTATTGCTTGACGAGATTGACGCCAAGGCCCCCCGGCATGAACGTGAACAGCGCGTCGGGCTTCTGCGAGGAAATCTTGGAAAGCTCCGGCTGGAAGTCCAGCGTGTTCAGCGGCATGTAGGACTCCTCGACGATCTCGCCCTTGTAGTCGAGCTTGAAGCCCGCCACCGAGTCTTTGCCGGCCTGATAGTTCGGGACCATCAGGTACATGCGCTTGTAGCCGCGATCCTGCGCGACCTTGCCGAGGATCTCGTGCACCTGGTCGTTCTGATACGACGTCACATAGAAGAACGGGTTGCAATCCTTGCCCGCAAACGTCGACGGGCCGGCATTGGGGCTGATCAGGAACACCTTCGATTCCGTTACGGGCCGATGGATCGCCTGGAGAATGTTGGAGAAGATCGGGCCGACCACGAAGTCGACCTTGTCGCGCTCCAGAAGGCCCTTGACCTTGGTCACCGCTGCATCCGGCTTCAGTTCGTCGTCCGCAACGATCACTTCCACATCGCGGCCGCCCATCTTGCCGCCGAGATCCTTGACCGCGAGCGCGAAGCCGTCGCGAACCTGTTGGCCGAGCGCGGCGGCGGGTCCCGACAGGGTCACGACCACACCAAGCTTGATCTTTTCCTGGGCGAGGGCTGGGCTCACCGTGGTGCCGAGCAGCAAGGCGGCTGCCGCCAAGGTCAATTGCGTCTTCATGGTCTGTCCCTCGTGCCTATCGGGCTTGCGTTGCAAGCCGCGCGCTTCCAATCCAAGCTTATGCCGATGACGGCTGCTGCGGCAAGCAACGCCCGCACCGCCCCTGGCAGGCGTGCATTTCATGCAAGCCGCGCGCCAATTATTTGAAGCCTAAAGAAATTCACGTGCGGTCGATTGTTGCAGCTTTGGGCTTGCGGCTGGCGCGGATTTACTTGAAGCTCAAAATGTTAGGGAATCCGGGCCGGCGCCAATGCCGGCCGTCAATGATTGCAGCAAGATGCTCGATTCCGAAACCAAGGTCGTCGAAACGCCGGAAGACCACGCCGACGAGCTTCGGTTGTGGCTGCGGCTCTTGACCTGCACGACCCTGATCGAGGGCGAGGTTCGCGGCCGGTTGCGGCAGCGGTTCGACGTCACGCTGCCGCGTTTCGATCTGATGGCGCAGCTCGACAAGGCCCCGGACGGCATGACGCTGTCCGATGTCTCCAAGCGCATGATGGTGTCGAACGGCAATGTGACCGGCCTCGTCGAGCGTCTCGTGGAATCCGGTCATCTCGACCGGCGGACCTCGGAGACGGACCGTCGTGTCCAGGTGATCCGCCTCACAAAGCTCGGGCGTGCCGAGTTTCGCAGAATGGCTGCGGAACATGAAACCTGGATTGCCGATCTCTTCGCCGAGCTCTCGCCGAAGGATGTCCGCGAACTGATGCGGCTGCTGGCCAAGACCAAGGCGTCGGCGCAGAAATCGGCCGCGCGCCGCCGGCCGTAAATGCGCTGGCGGGTCAGGCCGCCAATCCCTTTTGCCGCAGGAAAAAGCACGGGATGCCCAAAATCCCCTATTGCGCCAAATTGTTTTAAGCCTAAAATGTTTTCAGATCGTGCTGCCGGGTGCAATCCATGCTGAAAGGAGCGTGCGATGGCCAACGCCGCCAAGGTTCAAGTGACGGGCTCGCATGACGGCAATGCTGCGACGGCCCATGTCGATACATTTGCGCGGCAGCATCTGCCGCCGCGCGAGCTCTGGCCCGAATTCATCTTCACGCGGCCGGAACTGAGCTATCCCCCGCGATTGAACTGCGTCAGCTATTTCCTCGATCGCTGGATCGAGCAGGGCCATGGCGACGCGCCTTGCGTCATCAGTCCCGCTGTCAGTTACACCTATCGCGAGCTGCAAGTGCTCGTGAACCGCATCGCCAATGTGCTGGTCGGCAAGCTCGGTCTCGTGACCGGCGGACGCGTGCTGCTGCGTTCCGCCAACAACCCGATGATGGTTGCGACCTATCTCGCGGTGATCAAGGCCGGTGGCATTGTCGTGGCCACGATGCCGCTGCTGCGCGCCAAGGAATTGTCGTACCCGATCCAGAAAGCAGAGATTACGCTCGCGCTGTGCGACGGAAAGCTCTCCGAGGAAATGGAGAAGGCAAGGGCAGTGGCGTCCAGTCTCAAGCTGGTTGTCTATTGGGGCAATGGCGCCGCAGACTCGCTCGAGGCGCTGATCGCGGATGCGAGCCCGGAGTTCAGGGCTGTCGATACCGCCTCGGACGACGTCTGCCTGATCGCCTTCACGTCGGGCACGACTGGCGATCCCAAGGGCACCATGCATTTCCACCGGGACATGCTGGCGGTCTGCGACGGTTATGCGCGCAATATTCTGCGCGCCGAGCAGAAGGATCGCTTCGTCGGCTCCGCGCCGCTCGCCTTCACTTTTGGATTTGGCGGCGTGCTGTTTCCCATGCACATCGGCGCTTCGTTCGTCGTTCTGGAGAAGACGACGCCCGATGATATCCTGACCGCGATCGAGCAGTACAAGACCACGGTGTGCTTCACGGCGCCGACTGCCTATCGCGCTCTCATCGGCAAGCTGCCTGGCCGCGACATTTCCTCGTTGCGGAAGTGCGTCTCCGCCGGCGAGACGCTGCCCAAGCCGACATTCGACGCCTGGCTCAAGGCCACCGGCCTCAAGCTGATGGACGGTATCGGTTCGACGGAGCTGCTGCACATCTTCATCAGCGCCACCGAGGACGAGATCCGGCCGGGCGCCACGGGGAAGCCTGTGCCGGGCTATGAGGCCAAGATCGTCGACGATGCCGGCAATGACGTGCCGCCCGGAACGATGGGGCTCTTGGCGGTGCGCGGGCCGACCGGCTGCCGCTATCTCGCCGATGAGCGGCAGCGGAAATATGTCCAGAACGGTTGGAACATCACCGGCGACACCTACCTGATGGATAGCGACGGCTATTTCTGGTACCAGTCGCGCTCCGACGACATGATCGTGTCGGCCGGCTACAACATCGCAGGTACCGATGTCGAGGCGGCACTGCTCACGCATCCCTCCGTCGTCGAATGCGGGGTCGTCGGTGCGCCAGACGAGGCGCGCGGCATGATCGTGAAGGCCTATGTCATTGTCGCTCCCGGTGTGACGCCGGACGCTCAGCTCGTGGCCGAGCTGCAGGAGCATGTCAAACGCGAGATCGCGCCGTACAAATATCCGCGCGCGATCGAGTTCGTGACGCAGTTGCCGAAGACCGAGACCGGCAAGTTGAAGCGCTTTGCACTGCGGCAGCTGGCGCAGGCCGCGGCGACGTCCTCGGGCGTCGCGGCGGAATGAAAGAAGGATAGAGAATTGTCCGTGACGACGCCGAAAGGCCCGCAGCTTGCGGTGCTGTCAACCGCCGACGAGAACGGCGCGCGCTCGGGGGCGCAAATCCTCCAGCCGCCCGGCTGGCCGGTGCCGAAAGGCTATGCCAACGGCATGGCCGCTGAGGGGCGCATCGTCGTCACCGGCGGCGTGATCGGCTGGGATGCCGAAGAGTGCCTTGCGGACGGCTTTGTCGGGCAGGTCCGCCAGACCCTCGGCAATATCGCCGCGATTCTGGCAGAAGCGGGCGCGCGACCCGAACACCTCGTGCGCCTGACCTGGTACGTCGTGGACATGGACGAATACCTGACGAACCTGAAGGAACTAGGCAAGGTGTACCGTACGATCTTCGGAGCGCACTATCCGGCGATGGCACTGGTTCAGGTGGTCCGCCTCGTCGAGAAGGCGGCGCGCGTCGAAATCGAGGCCACCGCCGTCATTCCTCGCTGAGCACGGCCGCGATCAGCTCGCCTCTATCAGCTTGCCTTGGCGAGCTCGTCGTCCTCGGGCGAGTTCAGATAGACGCCCGACATGGTGTCGACCCAGCAGAGATGGTCGTGCACCTTCTTGACACCCTCGACATTCTCGGCTGCGACGACCGCGGCCTGACGCGCGCGTTCCTCGGTGATGACGCCGCTAAGATGAACGATGCCGTCGCGGACGATGACGTTCAGCCCGAACGGGCACCAGTCGTTTCTCTCCATGGCGTCGATGATGCGGCCGCGGATGTGATCGTCGTCAGCCGTCGGGTCCGGCACCTCGCGGGCGAGGCCCGCTACGGCCTGCAACAGGTTGGCACGGGATACGATTCCGACGACTTTGTCGCCGCGCACCACCGGCAGACGCTTCACGTTGTTCCGTTCCATGAGGTCAACGATCTCGGCGAGCGCCGTATCCTCGGTGATGGTCACGGGCGAGGCGGTCATCACCTCAGAGACCTTACGGCCGTGCTCGTGAACGAAGTCGCTGGCGGACTTGCCGGGGCCGAGGATGAACCGCAGCCAGCGGCCGCGTTTGCGACCGGTGCCGATTTCACTGCGCCGGATGAAATCCCCTTCCGAGACGACTCCAAGCAACCTGCCGGTATCGTCGACCACCGTCAGACCGCTGATGTGTCGCTTCAGCATGATGTTCGCGGCCTCGACGATGCTGGTGTCTGGGGTCACCGAAATGACCGACCGGGTCATGATTTGATGGGCGCGCATGGGGAAGCTCCGCAAGTTCGACGAATTCCGATGAGCCAAACCTATTTCGCTCCTCGAAGTCCGTTTTGACCCAGGTCAAGCAAATGGGGCGCTGTATTCTGATCGGATAATCGTGATCGGCCTGCGAGGTTGACACAGCTCAACGCGCGTCCAAAGCACCTGCATATGCTGCCGCAGACCTGAGATTGGAAACGCGCGGGAATATTGAGCCATGAGCGTCGTACAGCGTCTTCCGCGAACCGAACAGCCGGTCGCACCGTCATCCGTCGATGCGGCTGGCATTGTTTCCCCAGCGCGCGCGGAACGCCTGCCTGAAAGACGGGCTCTCGATGCCCGAGCTGAATCAGATCCATATGCCATGGACCGTGCGTTTCATGCCGTGCTGGCCCGATTCACGAGCGGGATTTCGCCGGTGGCCCTGTCGCTCGCCTATCTCGATTGGGGCGCGCATTTGGCCGCGGCGCCCCAGCGGCAAATGGAGCTCGCCCGCAGCGCCCTCCGCGACACCGGCCGGCTCCTCGAAGCTGCATCGCACGCGATATCTCCGGATCAAAAGCCGTGGTCCGTGATCCAGCCGCAAAGGCGGGATCGCCGCTTCAGTGAACCGCAGTGGAAAAACGTGCCGTTCAATCTGCTCGCGCAGGCTTTTCTGCTCGGAGAGCGCTGGTGGCACGATGCTACGACGGGAGTGCGCGGTGTCTCTCGCGCCAATGAAGCCATTGTCGAATTCTCGGTCGTCAGCTGCTTGATATGCTGGCACCGTCGAATTTCGCGGTAACCAATCCGGAGGTGCTGGAAAAGGCGTTCCAGAGCGGTGGCGAGAACTTCGTGTTCGGTTGGCAGAACTGGTGCAGCGACCTGATGCAACTGCTCCCTGCCGCAAAGCCGGTAGATGACGAACAATTCGTCGTCGGCAGGACGGTTGCGGTCTCTCCCGGCAAGGTCGTCTACCGCAACGAGCTGATGGAACTGATCCAGTATCATCCGACGACCGCGAAGGTCAGGCCCGAGCCGATCCTGATCGTGTCGGCCTGGATCATGAAATATTACATCCTCGATTTGTCGCCGCAGAATTCGCTGGTCAGGTATCTCACCGGCCAAGGTTTCACCGTCTTTGCGATTTCCTGGCGTAATCCGGACTCGAAGGATCGGGAGGTTGCCTTCGAGGATTATCGAAAGCTGGGCGTCATGGCTGCACTGACGGCCATCGGCCGGATCCTGCCGGACCGAAAGATTCATGCGCTCGGCTATTGTTTGGGCGGTACGCTGCTGTCGATCGCCGCCGCAGCTATGGCGCGAGACGGCGATGATCGCTTCGGTACGATCACACTTCTTGCGGCGCAGACCGACTTTACCGAGGCGGGTGAGCTGACGCTCTTCATCAACGACAGCCAGGTCGCCTTCCTCGAAGACATTATGTGGGAGCGCGGCTATCTCGATACCACGCAGATGGCCGGCGCATTCCGGCTGTTGCGGTCCAATGATCTGATCTGGTCGCGCCTGTCGCACGACTATCTGATGGGCGAGCGGGCGCCACTTAGCGACCTGATGGTCTGGAATGCCGACGCCACGCGGCTGCCTTACCGCATGCACTCGGAATATCTGCGCAAGCTATTCCTCGACAATGATCTGGCCGAGGGCCGCTATCACGTCGATGAGAGGAACGTTTCGCTATCCGATATCCACACGCCGATGTTCGTGGTCGGCACGTTGAGGGATCACGTGGCGCCGTGGCGGTCGGTGTACAAGATACACTATCAGGTCGATGCCGATGTGACGTTCCTGTTGACCAGCGGTGGCCACAATGCCGGCGTCGTCGCACCTCCCGGTGAGGCCGGACACAGCTATCAGGTCATGACCAAGGCCGCGGATGCGCCCTATGTCGGCAGAGACGAATGGCTGAAGCTCGCGCCCCACGCGGAGGGTTCGTGGTGGCCGGAATGGAGCAAATGGCTCGAGGCGCGCTCCGGCGAGTGCTGCGATCCGCCGCAGATCGGACTTGAAGACGCTTCCGGCCTGCCCGACTCTCCGGGAGACTACGTCCACACCTAATGCATGATCCGGAAAAGTGCGCAGCGGTTTTCCGAAAGGATCATGCGCAAACAACAACCTGAAGCACGATGACGATTCATCCCAACTTCATTGCCCGTTAGTCCTCGGGCTCCGCATTCGGCGTGAGGTCGGACGAGCGGAAGGGTTTGGCTTTGTCCAGTTTCCGGTAGGCCACCGAGGCAGTCCGCAACAGCTTCTTTTCGCGCTTGCGATTGAGGAAGCGAATGCCGGCCTCGGGGCCGGCGCCGTTCAATGACGCCGCCAGCGCTTGACCTCGCGCATCGTCATTCAATTGTCCGAGCGATCGTTGTGCCTTGCGCAATTGCTTGAGGATCGACTTCTGTTTCGTCAGTGCTGCGTCGGCGAACAG
Organism: Bradyrhizobium cajani; assembly: GCF_009759665.1. GTDB lineage: Bacteria > Pseudomonadota > Alphaproteobacteria > Rhizobiales > Xanthobacteraceae > Bradyrhizobium > Bradyrhizobium cajani. The sequence goes on along the minus strand of NZ_WQNE01000001.1, from coordinate 155,249 downwards.
GTCTGCCAGCGACTCGATCGAATAGGTCAGGCGTTTGTTGAGAAGTCGCAGCTTGTGCCGTCTGTCGACGTCGAGCTTGCTCAGCTTCCGAGCCTTCTTGAGCAGTGTCTTTTCCCACTCCGTCAGCCGTGCGGTCGCGTGGTCGGTGAGCGAGCAACGGCGCAATCTGATGGCCTCCTTGCTGCGCCTGGTGGACCATGGGCCGCTCTCGATCCAGGCGGAAATCTGCTCGACGAGACGGCGATACCGCGCGGATCGCAGCGCACGGGATAGCAGGCGATGGCTTTCGGCGCGTTTCTCGTCCCAATGGCGAAGCTCGGCAATCACGGCGAGCTCGTCGCCAGCCTCGGCGACGACCCGCTCGATCGCCACGTCGAGGTCCCGCACCATGCCGAGCTGGCTGTTCAGCCATTTCAGCTCGGTCCAGACCTTCGGTCGCAGCGCGTCGTCGACCATGGGCGAAAAGAATCGGATCGCGGTACGCAGGTGCGTGAGCGCAATCCGGATCTGATGCAGCGCGTCAGGATCGCCGAGGCAGGTGCCCTCGTGCTGGGCGAGGACGGCATCGAGGTGACGGCGGGCGATGATCCGGAACGCCGTGTCGCAGGCCATGCCGGGACTGAGGCGGCCGGGCAGGGCATTGCGCCGCGCCGCCGGCCTGGTGCGCGCGGTCGCCGTCGAGCTCGTAATGGGTCGCGACGTCCTTGCCCGCGCCAATCAGATTGCCTTACCCGCCCTCGGCGATCGCGTCCCGGCAGAGCTGGAGCGTTTGCTCTTGTGTCCCGGATGCATCGATGGTCGCCCAACCAACATGGCCTATATTATAGTGCTCTTGCAGCGCGGCAACCTCCTGCGTGGCGTCGGAAGCATCGCCACGGCGGCCGCCGATTCGCGCCTGCCGGGTCGCGAGGTCGGCGACCAGGAATAGCCCGTTGAGCGGCACGCCGCTCGCGCCGGCCAGAACGGCCAGCGCATCGCGTTCGGACTCACGTGCAAAGACGGCGTCGACGATCGCCGAATGGCCCTGCGCCAGCACCTGGCCAGCGCGCTGTATCAGCAGCTCGTAGACGTGCGCCGTGACGTCGGGCCGGTACGTAGACGGCGGCAGCCGGTTGGTGTGCCCCACCTGAAACAACTGCTTGCGAATGATGTCGCTGCGCAGCACGACAGCTCCCGGTTGTGGCGCGATCGCGGGCGCCAGTGCGCGCGCGAGGACGGATTTGCCGGTACCCGACAGCCCGCCAACCGCGATCAGGCGGGGGACGGGGGGATGGATCAAGGCCCGGGCGAGGTCGAAATACCGGCGCGCCTCATCGAGAATCCGGGGGCGGTCGGCGTCGCGCCGGTTTAGCCGCGCCAGCGTCACCTGCGCGCGGATCGCCGCGCGGATGGACATGAACAGCGGCAGAGCCGCCAGAGCGTCGAGAGTCTCGACGGCCGCCGTGATCAGATACTGATTCAGGACGACATTGGCTGCAACCGTTTGGTCGTAGTGCAGAAGGTCCATCAGCGTGAACGCGAGATCGTAGAGCACATCCACAGTTGCCATCTGTGCGTCGAACTCGATCGCATCGAACAGGACGGGCTGCTGGTCGATCAGCACGATATTGGCAAGATGTAAATCTCCGTGACAGCGGCGTACGAAACCCTGGCCGGCGCGTTCCTCAAGCGTAGCGCGGACGCGCAGGAATGCCTGATGGGAGGTTCTGCCAAGCTCCTCGACCGCCGCCGCTTCGAGGTGATCGCCCTTGCGAAGGCCGCTGCTGTTGCCGTCGATCAGGGCAGGAAAGGAGGCGATCCACGTGGCACCGTCTGCGATCGTCGCATTCGCATGCGAAGCTGCGATCGCGTCTGCGATGGCCGGGGCCAGCTCCGCGTCCAGCGGGCCGGCCTTTGCCAGGTGGTCGAGTGTCCGGCTTTCGTCGAAGCGCGACATATCGACCGCATACTCAATCGGCTGGCCGGAACCATCGATCTTCACCGATCCGTCCGGTTCTTCCGTGATCGCCACGACGCGGTGATAGATCTGCGGCGCCAGCGGCCGGTTGATCCTGATCTCTTCCTCGCAAGCGGCCTTCCGCTTATCGAGTGTCGAATAATCGAGAAACGGAAACCGCACGGCGCGCTTGACTTTCAGCGCGCGACTGCCGTCCAGGAATACCGAAGCTCCATGCGTGTCGATACGTGTCACGCCCGCGTGTCCGGCGAGCGTTTGGAAGATGCGCTCTTGGGCCGCCGCTTCATCCTTGATCCAACCTGGCATTCACAGCACCATCAGGGGGTTAGCACGGCCGCGCCCAGGATTTCGCCATTCCGCAGCATGCTCAGGACTTCGTTGGCGTGTTGGAGCGGATATGCCGTCGTCTCGGTGCGCACGCCGGCTTGCGGCGCGATCCTGAGGAAATCGAGGCCATCCTGCCGGGTTAGATTGGCGACCGAGACCAGCTGCCGTTCCTCCCAGAGCAGATCATACGGAAAGCCTGGAATGTCGGTCATGTGGATCCCGGCGCATACGACGCGGCCGCCTTTGCGGACGGCGCGCAACGCGGCCGGCACGAGTTCGCCGGCTGGTGCGTAGATGATGGCGGCGTCGAGCGGCTCGTCGGGCATTTCGTCAGAAGCTCCCGCCCAGACCGCGCCGAGACGACGTGCAAGGTCTTGCGCAGCGGTGTCGCCACGCCGCGTGAACGCATAGACAGATCGTCCCTGCCAAATCGCAACTTGTGCGATGATGTGGCCGGCAGCACCAAAGCCATAGAGGCCCAACCTCTCGGCGCGGCCGGCCAGCACCAGCGAGCGCCAGCCGATCAGCCCTGCGCATAGCAGAGGGGCAAGCTCCACGTCATTGTCGCCCTCGCCGAGTGGAAACGCGTAGCGCGCGTCGGCGATGGTATGCGTTGCGTAGCCGCCGTCGCGCGTGTAGCCGGTGAACAGCGGCGCGTCACACAGGTTTTCCATGCCTTCCCGGCAAAATCTGCACTTTCCGCAGGTGAAACCAAGCCAGGGGATGCCGACCCGGTCGCCAGGCGCATGCGTTGTAACGTTGGGACCGACCAGTTCGATCCGGCCGACGATCTCGTGGCCCGGCACGATCGGATAGCGAATACCGGGCAGCTCGGCGTCGACGACATGAAGGTCGGTCCGACATACCCCGCAAGCGCTGATCCTTACCCGGATCTGACCTTCGCCGGGCATTGGGTCAGGCCGCTCCTCCATCCGGAGCCGCGCTCGTGGGGCCGGCAACACCATCGCACGCATCAGTTTCTCCGGGGCAACCGCACCGACTGGATATCGATAGAATGGCCGAGCGGCCAGTCCTTGACTTCCATCAACGCCTGTCGCCGTCTGACCGGGCACTGTCCACGCCTTGAGCCTTGAGGAGGATCAAAGGGGCCGACAAAAGGCGGCCTATCTTGGCCGGCAAGGAGAATCCCGATGCCCATCAAGGACGTCTTTCTGCCGCTTGTCGGCCAGCCCCGCGGGTCGGCGCTCGCCGCGATCGAGAAATGCGTGGCTGTGGCAGCCGATCTCGGAGCCAGGATCACCGCGCTTGCGCTTGAGGAAGAAGAAGTCCTCGAGCGGCCGAGGGGGGTGTTCCCTGGCGATACGGATTCCGCGGGCACCAGCCGTTCGCGTGGGGCGGGCGACATGCAGCAACTCCTCAATGCCTTCACCATCGCGGCTTCCCGCGCCAACATTCGCGCCCGAAGCCGAACGGGCAAGGTGCCGCCGGAGCAGATTGCAGCGATCCTGGCCGAGCACGCCCGATTCAGCGACCTCACCCTGGTTCCCGTAAAGTCGCACGACAGCCGAACGGAGAACATTATCGAAGCCCTCTTGTTCGAATCCGGCAGGCCGCTTCTGCTCTGTCCGGAACACCTCGCGGAGGAGCTGCGGCCCGAATTCGAGAATGTGATGATCGCCTGGGATCACTCCGCGCGTGCGGCGCGGGCCGTCGGCGATGCGCTGCCGATCCTGCAGGCGGCCGCTTCGGTCCGCGTGGTGACAGTAACGGACGACGGGACCGAAGCGATCGTGCAGTCGGGAACGGCTCTGGTCGATCATTTGAAGGAACACGGTGTCCACGCCTCGTTCGAAACGGCGAAGGGCAGCGGCAGCTCGATCGGTAAGGTGCTCGGAAGCTGGGCGAGTTCCCATGCCATCGATGCGATCGTGATGGGCGCCTACCATCATTCGCGCCTGAACGAGATCGTTTGGGGCGGTGTGACAAAGACCGTCATTGGCCAGCCACCGTGCTGGGTTATGATCTCGCACTAGGCTCGCGGCCAACCTTCCGGCCTGATCTTCAACCATCGGAACCGCCGCCGACCGGCCGCATGTGCTGTCATGTCAACCTATCGCCTGAAGAATCTGCTGTCGCCGCGTTCAGTCGCACTCGTCGGGGCAAGCGCCCGTCAGGGCTCGGTGGGACGCGCCGTTCTGGAGAACATTCGCAAGGCCGAATTCAAGGGATCGTTCGGTCTCGTCAATCTGCGCCATGCCGAGATCGGCGGGGTCGCGGCGGTGAGCAATCTGGACAGGCTGGAATTCGTACCCGAACTCGTGGTCATCACCGCGCCGGCGCCCGAGGTTCCCCGCATCATCGATCAAGCCGGGCGTCGCGGCTCGGCGGGTGCGCTGATCGTCTCGGCCGGGCTCGGTCACGGACCGGGATCCCTGCATGAGGCCGCAATCGCCGCTGCCCGTCGATACGGCATGCGGCTGATAGGGCCGAACTGCCTCGGCATCATGATGCCGGGCGTCAGTCTCAATGCGAGTTTTGCCGCTCACATGCCAGGCGCGGGAAATCTCGCACTGATTTCGCAATCGGGCGCGATCGCGGCCGGCATGGTGGACTGGGCTGCTCAACGCGGCGTCGGCTTCTCCGGTATCGTCTCGATCGGCGATCAAATCGACGTCGATATTGCCGATCTGCTCGACCATTTCGCGATGGATCACAAGACCCGCGCGATCCTGCTCTACATCGAGGCCATCAAGGACGCGCGCAAGTTCATGTCGGCGGCACGCGCCGCGGCGCGCGTGAAGCCCGTCGTGGTGGTGAAGTCCGGTCGGATGGCGCAGGGTGCGAAAGCGGCTGCCACGCATACCGGCGCGCTCGCTGGCGCCGATGCCGTCTATGACGCAGCGTTCCGCCGCGCCGGCGTCCTGCGGGTCTCGGATCTGCGCGAGCTGTTCGATTGCGCCGAGACGCTCGGCCGCGTCGAATCGCCGACGGGAAAGCGCCTCGCCATCCTGACCAATGGTGGCGGCATCGGCGTCCTTGCCGTCGATCGGTTGGTCGAGCTTGGCGGAATTCCGGCAACCATCTCGGCGGACATCCGCAGGAAACTCGACGACGTACTTCCGCCGACCTGGTCCGGCGCAAATCCCGTCGACATCGTGGGCGATGCAGATGCATCGCGCTACGCCGCGGCGCTGGAGGCTCTGCTCGCTGACCCCGACAATGACGCAGTCCTTGTCCTCAACGTGCAGACGGCGATCGCTTCCGCGGCCGATATCGCCGCGACCGTGACGGAGCTCATCGGCAAATATCGCGATCAACACCGCCGATGGGCAAAGCCCGTGCTGGCCGCCTGGGTCGGAGCCGATCAGAACATCGTTCAGGCGCTCTCCGGCGCGGGCATTCCGAACTATCCGACCGAGGATGATGCGGTGCGCGGTTTCATGCATCTGGTCCGGCACCGCGAAGTGGTCGAGGAACTGAGCCAGGTTCCTCCTGCGATGCCCGATACGTTCGTGCCTGATGCAAGGGCTGCCAGGCAGATCGTCACCGCTGCGATCGCCGATGGCCGCAAATGGCTCGAGCCTGTCGAGATCAAGCATCTGCTCGAAGCCTATGACATCGCGATGGTGCCGACCTTTGCCGCGACCGATGTCGAGCAGGCGGTGGCCTATGCGAACGAGATCTTTGCACACGGCGGGACCGTCGTGCTGAAGATCATGTCGCGTGACATCGTGCACAAATCCGATGTCGGCGGCGTCGTGCTCAATCTCACGACACCGGAGGCGGTGCGTGCGGCTGCCTCCGATATTCTCGCCCGGGCGAAGAGGCTGCGGCCCGAGGCCCGCATCGGCGGCGTCATCGTGCAGGCGATGGTCGTCAAGGCTAAGGCGCGCGAGCTGATCCTGGGTCTTGCCGATGATCCGATCTTCGGCACCGTCGTCGTCTTCGGTCGGGGCGGAACGGCAGTGGAGATCATCAACGACAAGGCACTTGCGCTGCCGCCGCTCGATTTGCAGCTCGCCCGTGACCTGATCGACCGCACCCGCGTGTCACGCCTGCTTCGCGCCTATCGGGATGTGCCGGCGGTGAAGCCCGACGCCGTCGCCATGGTGCTGGTCAAGCTTGCGCAGATGGCGGCAGACATTCCCGAAATCCGCGAATTCGATATCAATCCGCTGCTGGCGGATGAAACCGGCGTGACCGCGGTCGATGCCCGCGTCGCGGTGGGACTGTCAGAGCGGAAATTCGCCGGCTCCGGCCCGGCCAATTTCGCAGTGAGGGCCTATCCGTCGCAATGGGAGCGTCGGCTCACGCTCAAGGACGGCTGGCGCATCTTCGTGCGGCCAATGCGCCCCGAGGACGAGCCGACCATCCACGAGTTCCTGCGTCACGTGACGCCTCACGACCTCCGTCTGCGGTTCTTCGCCCCGATGAAGGAGTTCACCCACGAGTTTATCGCGCGCCTCACCCAGCTCGACTATGCACGCGCGATGGCCTTCATCGCATTCGACGAGGCCACGAACGAGATGGTCGGCGTGGTCCGGCTCCATTCGGACTCGATCTACGAGAGCGGCGAATACGCCATCCTGCTGCGATCCGACCTCAAGGGCAGGGGGCTTGGTTGGGCCTTGATGCAGTTGATCATCAACTACGCGAAGTCGGAAGGGCTGAAGGTCATATCGGGCGATGTACTCCAGGAGAACACCGTGATGCTCGAGATGTGCCGGCAGCTCGGCTTCGAGGTCAAGCCGGACCCGACCGAGCCGGACATCTGCGATGTCCGGCTGAAGCTCTGAGCGTAGCGGCTACGATTGCGCTTCACGCGATGCTGCTGCGGATCCGCTGGTCGTCTTCCGCAGGTTCTTGACGATGATCGCGATCAGGGGCACCAGCACCGGCACGACCGTGCTCAGCGGATGACGGACCGCGCCTGACACCTGGGCCTGGAGCGCGCGGGCCTCGAGCTGAAGAGCTTCGATGGATGCGCCGTGAATTTCGTTGGCGAGCTCGATGTCGCGGCCAGACGGGGGACGGCCGGCGATGACGAAGAGAACCGCTGCGATGAGGAAATTGACGGCGCCGAGGATGGCCGCTGCCGCGATTGCGTTCCAGATCTGGACCAGTGCGAAATAGGCCGCCAGTTCCAGCATCAGGAGTCCGAATGCTCCGATCAGCGCTGCGAAGGCGCGCAGGCCGAGGCCAATCAGCAGATGGCGCAACCTGATGTCCGCGATGATCCTGTCGGTGCGCCACAGCACGCGCAGATGTTTGACAATGTTCTCGGTGTTCACCTAGTGCCTCCGCAGCATGAAGCCGACCACCACGCCGAGCGCGAAGGCTGAGGCGAGCGAGGCCACCGGACGCTCGGCGATGAGGCCTTGGAGTTGCTCCTGCTCGTCGCTGACTGTCTCGCCAAGCTCGGCGAGCGCGGCCTTGATCTGATCAGCCAGGGCCTCGGCCCGGTCTTTTGAACTGTCGAACATCTCCTCGCCGGCGGTGTTCAGCAGGCGCGTGACGTCGACCTTCAAGGTTTTCAGTTCCTCGCTCATCCTGTCGCTGTCGAACATGGATCTGAGATCTCCATTTGAATCGAAAGCGAACCTAGGATCCGCCGGTGCGACCGACTTGACTTGCGTCAAGAGGCCGAGCGTGATCCCGGTTGAGGCAGGTCAAACCGGCCGCCACATGCTGGCCTAGAAATACCGCCTGAATGGGGACCGATTGTCCCGATGAGGTGAAAGCGTGAACTCCGAACCGCTGTTGCTGGCAACGCCTACCGGCGATGCGCTGAAATTGCGCCCGGAAGGGCCGTGGACCGCGGCGAATGTGGCGACGCTCGAAACGCTGTCCCGCTCGGTTGGGGCCGAGGTCGATCGATCGCGGATTGTGACCCTGGACATGTCCGGCGTCAGCGCCCTCGACACGCTCGGCGCCTGGGAGCTGGAGAAATTATCGCGCAGGGCGGCATCATCCGGCAGATCAGCCGAATTCGTGGGCGTGTCCGATCATTTCAGCGGCTTGATGGAGGAAGTGCGTCAGGTCAACCGTCACACGCCGGCGCGGGCGGCTGCGACCAATCCTGTCCTGCTCAGGTTGAACGATCTCGGCAAGGCCACGATCGGCGCGCGGGAAGACATCACGATCTTTCTTCAAATGCTCGGTGCGTTGTTCATGGCCGTGATCGGCGTGCTACGGCGGCCGCGGTCGCTGCGGCTGACATCGTTGGTGTATCAGCTCTACCGGATTGGCTGGCAGGCCATTCCCATCATCGTGCTGATCACCTTTCTGATCGGTGCAATCATCGCCCAGCAAGGGTTCTTCCACTTTCGCAGGTTCGGCGCGGAGTCCTACACGGTCGATATGGTCGGCATCCTGGTGCTGCGCGAGCTCGGCGTGCTGATTGTCGCCATCATGGTCGCCGGCCGGTCGGGAAGCGCCTATACCGCCGAGCTCGGCTCGATGAAGATGCGCGAGGAGATCGACGCGCTTTCGACTATGGGCCTCGACCCGGTCGATGTCCTGATCCTGCCGCGGGTCGCCGCCCTGGTCATTGCGTTGCCGATCCTCGCTTTCATCGGATCGATCGCGGCGCTCTATGGCGGCGGCCTGGTCGCGCAGTTCTACGGCGACATGGGGCCGGCGATCTACATCGCCCGACTGCATGAGGCCATCTCCGTCACCCATTTCGAGGTGGGCATCCTCAAGGCGCCATTCATGGCGCTGGTGATCGGGATCGTTGCCTGTAGCGAGGGCTTGCGTGTGAAGGGCAGCGCCGAGTCGCTCGGACGGCAGACCACGACGTCTGTGGTCAAGTCGATCTTCCTGGTGATCGTGCTCGACGGCCTGTTCGCGATCTTCTTTGCCTCGATCGGAATGTGACGATGGACGAATCGCAACAGGAGTTCGCGATCCGCGTCCGCGATCTCGTGGTCGGCTTCGGCCGTCAGACCGTGCTCGACCATCTGTCGCTTGATGTCCGCCGCGGCGAGATCCTCGGGCTGGTCGGTGCCTCCGGCGGCGGCAAGTCGGTGTTGATGCGCACCGTCATCGGCCTCATTCCGCGCCGGAGCGGGACCATCGAGGTCATGGGCCAGCCGATTGGTGGCACACCTGACCGCGGCACGCTGGGCGCCGCCATGACATGGGGCATCCTATTCCAGCAGGGTGCGCTGTTCTCCTCGTTGACCGTCCGGCAGAACGTCCAGTTTCCGCTGCGAGAGAATCTGCTCCTGTCGCAGGAATTGATGGACGAGATCGCGATCGCCAAGCTCGAGATGGTCGGGTTGCGGGCGCAGGAGGCCGACAAATACCCGGCGGAACTGTCCGGCGGCATGACCAAGCGCGTGGCACTGGCGCGCGCGCTTGCGCTCGATCCGCCGATCCTGTTCCTGGACGAGCCGACCTCCGGCCTCGATCCGATCGCCGCCGGCGATTTCGATGCGCTGATCGGGACGCTGCAAAAGACCCTAGGCCTCACCGTGTTCATGGTCACCCATGATCTTGCGAGCCTGACCACGGTCTGCGACCGCGTCGCCGCGCTCGCCGACGGCCGGATCGTGGCGATCGGCCCAATGCGCGAACTGCTGCAATCCGAGCATCCCTGGGTGCGGGCCTACTTCCACGGCAAGCGCTCACAGATGCTGCAACACGAAATGAGATGATCCATGGAAACCCGCGCTCCCTACGTGCTGATCGGCACCTTCGTGCTGGCCGCGATCCTCGCGGTGTTCGGCTTCGTCTATTGGTTGAACAACACCGGCGGCATCGGGCCACGCACGAACTACCACGTGCAATTCCAGGGATCGGTGCCGGGCCTCCTGGTTGGCGCCGGCGTGCTGTTCAACGGCATCCGCGTCGGCGAGGTGACCCAGCTCGGACTTGCGCCTGACAATCCCCGCTTCGTCAATGCCACGATCTCGGTTGCCGCGACCACGCCGGTGCGTGCTGACACCAAGGTCGGGCTCGATTTCCAGGGCTTGACCGGCGTGCCGGTGGTGACACTGGAGGGCGGCGTGATCGTCGCCAAGTCCGGCGCCAAGCCTGGCGAGCCGCTGACCTTGATCGCCGAGGCCGGCGCAGGCCAGAGCATGACGCAGGCAGCGCGCGATGCGCTGCGGCGGGTCGACACCGTTCTGGAGGACAATTCCGGCCCATTGAAGGACACTATCGCCAATTTCAAGACTTTCTCCGACGGGCTCGCGCGCAACACCGGCAAGTTTGATGGCATTTTGGCGGGCCTGGAGAAGATGACCGGCGGCGGGACGCCGGCGCCGAAGATCACCTACGATCTGCGCGTGCCGCAGAATCTCGGACCGGCTGACAAGACGCTCTCGGCGCCGTTGGCGATTCCCGAGCCGACGGCCGTCGCGATGCTCCAGACCCAGCGCATGCTGTTCTCACCTAGCGGTGACAATCCGGGCTTTGCGGACTTCCTCTGGGCCGACAGCATTCCAAAACTGGTGCAGGCGCGGCTGATCGACAGCTTCGAGAACTACGACATCGCCCGCGCGCCCTTGCGCACGACCGATCTCGGTCAGGCCGATTATCAGCTTCTGATCGACATCAGACGCTTCCGGATCGCCACGGAGGGCGAGCCTCGGGTCGAGATCGGACTGTCGGCGAGGATCGTCGACAAGAACGGCAAGGTGATGGCCTCGCGCCTCGTCGAGACCAGCGAGAAGCTCGACAAGATTGAGCCGGCTGCGGCAGTCGCGGCATTCGATGCGGCCTTTGCTCGCATCGCGAAGGAGCTGATCGGTTGGACCGTGCAGGCGGTGTGACGGCTGGCTATTCCAGTGTCTTCAGGTAGGACAGGAGGTCGTGGATCTGGTCCGGATTGAGCTCGAAGGCGGGGATATCGGCGTGGCCGGTATAGATGCCTTCGGCCAGAGCCTCCCCCAAGGCCTCGATCGGGTAACGCTGGTGCAGGCTCCGCAGTGGTGGTGCGATCTTGAGCGGGCTCTCCGAGACGCGATCAATCGCGTGGCATCGCGCGCAATTCGCCTGCGCGAAGGCTCTACCGCGCTGTTCGGCGGTCGAGGCGGCCAGCGCGGGCGTGATCAGAAACAGGCCAATCAGACACTGGCCGAGCGCGTATTGCAGCGTGGAAGGGTGTCCCGTCGAACTGTAGGTACAGAATAGAGTGGGGAGGTGCGCCAAAATTGATCTTGGTCAATCGCCTTTGTCACAGCGCAGTAAAATGCAGGCGCGTGGCAACTCGGCCGGGGGCGGAGCTGGACCGACGCTTGGAGCGGTGATGAAGCCTTCCGTGGTCGCGATTGAGCCTAACGGGTATTTCTGTAGCGATTGTGCCGTCCGTGGATCGGCCGTTTGTTCCTCGCTGGATGCAGCAGAGCTCCGCGAGTTCGAGCACCTGGGACGCCATGTCCATTTTACAGCGGGCGAGACCGTGTTCTCCGAGGAGGACATCACGACCTCGTTCTACAACGTCCTCGATGGCGTCATGCGGCTGTACAAGCTGCTGCCCGACGGCCGGCGGCAGATCGTGGGCTTTGCGTTGCCCGGCGATTTCCTGGGGATGAATATTTCCGGCCGCCACAATTTTTCGGCCGATGCGATCGGTGCGGTGACCGTATGCCAGTTCGCAAAAGTGCCCTTCGGCCGTTTCATCGAGGACCGGCCGCAGCTGCTCAGGCGGATCAATGAGCTGGCCATTCGCGAGTTGAGCCAGGCACGCGACCACATGGTCCTGCTCGGCCGCCGCTCGGCGGACGAGAAGGTCGCGACGTTTCTGCTCGGCTGGCGCCAGCGCCTGTTGGCGCTCAGGGGATCGCTGGACACGGTCCCGCTTCCGATGAGCCGCCAGGACATTGCCGACTATCTCGGCCTGACCATCGAAACCGTCAGCCGCACCTTCACCAAGCTGGAGCGTCACGGCGCAATCGAGATCATTTATGGCGGTATCCGCCTGCTCGACCCTGCACGTGTCGAGGCCCTGGCCGCGGCCTGACAGGCCGTTCGCGACGGCTCTCGGATTCTTGATCTCGATCAATGACGCTGGCCGTCTGCCGCAAATAATTCCCCGGACAATCCGGGAGGAGCATGATGCCCATTGACGCGTTGCTGATGACCATTGTCGTCGTGGCGATCTTCGTCGGGTTCGCCGCAGCTCTGGCTTGGGCGGACCGACAGACCAGTGCAGGCCGGTTCGACCCGGATTCCAGGCGCTGAAGCTTGTGAGGCCGTAGTCCCATCTGGTATGTTAACCGCCGGCCCTGTGGGGCAGCGCTTGGCTGTTCGCCTGTGCCTTGGCGCGATAGGGAGCGAGCGCCCCCTGCAACTCTGCATCGATCCGAACGTCCCGGCGCATCCTTCGGATGCGGACTTCGAGCTTGCCACACGCCATTTTTGCGGCATTTGCGCAAAACCGTGGGCGTGCTTTCCGGTTGAAAAGCCTGATAACGTTGACTACGCAGGAACTCCAGTGCCTCGCAGTCTTAGGAGCCCCGTGTCGTGCCTCAGGACAAGACCGGCGACCCCCGACAATCGGCGGGCAATAAACTATCGGTCCTGCGCAAGCACCCGATCTTCGCGGATCTGGAGCCGGAGGCGCTGGATCAACTCTGCCGCTACGCCAAGCACACCACCGTCAAGCGCGGGGCGACGATCGCCGCCAAGGGCGATCCCGGCAACAACCTGTTCGCGGTGATCACGGGAACGGTGAAGATATCCTCTTCCGGGCCTGACGGCCGGAACGCCATCCTCAATCTCATCGGCCCAGGAGAAATCTTTGGCGAGATCGCGGTCCTCGACGGCGCTCCGCGCTCGGCCGACGCGACCGCCAACACCAATTGTGAGCTCTACATCATCGACCGCCGGGATTTCCTGCCGTTCGTGAAGAGTCAGCCGGCGCTGGCGATGAAGTTCATCGAGCTGCTCTGCGCGCGCCTGCGCTGGACCAGCCAGCAGGTCGAGCAGGTGATCCTGCAAAACCTGCCGGGCCGGCTGGCGAGTGCGCTGCTCGGTCTCACCGAGGAACGCAAGCTCGACTCCGGCAGCGGCACGCTCGCCATCACGCAGCAGGAGATCAGCGAGATGGTGGGGATGACGCGCGAGAGCATCAACAAGCAATTGCGCGCCTGGGCCGGACGCAATTGGGTTCGTCTCGAGCATGGCGCCATCGTTGTCCTCGATAACAACGCCCTGCGCGAGCTCGTCGACAGTGGCCTCGACGGCGAGTGATGCCTGAACCGGGTCTTGAAGCTCGAGCATGATCTTCCGGAAGGCGGCTTCGCACCTTTCCGGATCATCCTCTAATCGTCGATGATGGCGACGGCGCGGGTCCAGCCAGCGGATGCGCGCTCGATCTTCACCGGAAAGCACGAGACCATGAATCCGGTCGATGGCAGCTTGTCGAGATCGTGCAGCTTCTCGAGATGGCAGTAGCCGATGTGCCGTCCCGCCTTGTGGCCTTCCCAGATCAGGCCGGCGTCCCTTGTTTCCGCATATTTCCGTGCGGTGTAGACGAACGGTGCGTCCCAGCTCCAGCCGTCGGTGCCGGTCAGCCGCACGCCGCGTTCGAGCAGATACATGGTGGCTTCATAGCCCATGCCGCAACCGGAATTGACGTAGTCAGCCTGGCCGAACCTGGCGCCGGCGCTCGTGTTGACGACGACGATCTCCAGCGGCGACAGCCTGTGCCCGATGCGCTTCAGCTCCTTCTCGACGTCGTCGGCGGTCGCCACGTAGCCGTCAGCCAGATGCCGGAAATCGAGCTTCACGCCGGGCTGAAAGCACCATTCCAGAGGCACCTCGTCGATCGTCCATGACCGCTCGCCGCGGTTCATGGTCGGGTGGAAGTGCCAGGGCGCGTCGAGATGGGTGCCGTTGTGGGTCGACAGCGAGACCTGCTCCACGGCCCAGCCCTGGCCGTCCGGCAAGTCATGCGCCTTGAGCCCGTCGAAGAATTGCAGCATGCGCGGCAGGCCCTGCTGGTGATCGATATACTGGATCGTCGGATGATTGCCCGGCGGATCGGCGGTCACGTCGTTGCATAGCGGCACGGAGATATCGATCAGCTTCCGTGGCATGGGTATTCCCTCAAGTTGATCGGCTGTCCCAGGCATCTTGAAGGGCCTCCATTGGCGACGTCAAGTAACGGCTGATGACGTCGGGCCACTTCGCCGTGTCTCTCCGCAATACGAGTCGCGGCAGATCGATCGATGCAAGTCCTGCATTGATCGATGCCGGATTTGGCTTGGACAGAGAATGCCGGCCGCCCTACGGACGACAGTGGCGACATCGCGCTGATGCAGCGCGTTCGCACCGGGATGGGCGACTGTCTCGTCCGATCCTCAAGCCGCAACCAATAGCGGCCGAGCACCAAAACGAGAGGAACGTCCATGGGTACAACAAGCAGCGTCACCTCGTATCCGGCATTGGCTGACGGCGGGGGCGCTTGCGGCGGGGCGGCACGTGCCCTGCAGATCCCGCTCGAGGGGATGCACTGCCCGGGCCGAGACCATCAACCAGTCAAATCCGCTCGACACCATCGCACAATCCTACCAAGGTGGTGCGCTTGTAACGCTTGACTTCACACCCGAAGAGGAGCGACCCAAGGCGGCCGCAGCACTTGCCCGACAACGACATAATCAACTCAGGAGGAAAGCCCAGATGAAGACACTCACCGGTATCATCACAGCCGTTGCATTGGCGGTCTCAGCGCCCTTGGCGACCGCACGCGATTTCCGTTCCGCCGACGTCCACCCCGCCGATTATCCGACCGTCGAGGCGGTCAAGTTCATCGGCAAGCAGCTTGCGACGGCGAGCGGTGGCAAGCTCGGCGTGAAGGTGTTTCCCAACGGAGCCCTGGGCTCCGAGAAGGACACCATCGAGCAGCTCAAGATCGGCGCGCTCGACATGATGCGGATCAACGCATCGCCGCTCAACAACTTCGTGCCGGAAACCATCGCGTTGTGCCTGCCTTTCGTTTTCCGGGACACGCAGCACATGCGCACGGTTCTCGACGGGCCGATCGGCGATGAGATCCTGGCGGCCATGGAGCCTGCAGGACTGGTCGGCCTTGCCTATTACGACAGTGGCGCCCGGTCCATCTACACCGTCAAGGCACCGGTCAAGTCGCTCGCCGACCTCAAGGGCCTGAAGATCCGCGTCCAGCAATCCGACCTGTGGGTCGGCATGATCCAGAGCCTCGGAGCCAATCCGACGCCGATGCCGTATGGAGAGGTCTACACCGCTCTCAAGACCGGGCTGGTCGACGCTGCCGAGAACAACTGGCCCTCCTACGAGTCATCGCGCCATTTCGAGGCAGCCAAGTTCTACAACGTTACCGAGCACTCGCTGGCACCCGAAGTCCTCGTGATGTCCAAGAAGGTCTGGGATACGCTGAGCAAGGAGGATCAGGCCATGATCCGCAAGGCGGCCAAGGAATCGGTGCCCTATATGCGCAAGCTCTGGGACGAGCGTGAGCAGGCTTCCCGGAAGACCGTAGAGGCGGCCGGCGTTCAGGTCGTGACGATCGCCAACAAGGCGGAATTCGTCGATGCGATGAAGCCGGTGTACCAGAAGTTCGCCGGTGACGAGAAGCTTCAGGGCCTCGTCAAGCGTATCCAGGACACGAAGTAAGACCACAGCGTCGGGTCCGGCGTCACCAACTGGCGACACCGGACTCCTCGCAAGGAGACGCGGGAATGACAGACCCACATGTCGCGAGCCACGAGCAGGAGGCAGTCGGACGCCCGTCTACCGGCTTGCTGTCGCGGATCAATGCCGTCGTTGCGCGCGCGGGCATGTATCTGTCCGTGAGCGGACTGCTCATCATTGTCGTCGTCGTGTTCTACCAGGTGTTCGGACGCTACGTGCTCAATTCCAGCCCGACCTGGACCGAGAATCTTGCGCTGGTTCTGATCCTGTATGTCACGCTGATCGGCGCCGCCGTCGGCGTACGCGATGCAGGGCACATCGGCATGGACAGTCTGCTGGTGATGCTTCCGGACCACCTGCGAGAGAAGATCGAGCTCGTGATCCATGTCCTGGTGGCCGTGTTCGGCATTGCGATGGCCTATAATGGCTGGATCCTCGGGGCGTCGGTCGGGACCGTGAAGATCCCCAATCTCGGCCTGCCCGAGGTCGTCCGCTACGTCCCGCTGATCGCCTCCGGCGCCCTGATCGTCTCCTTTTCAATCGAGCACATCATTGCTCTCCTGCGCGGCGAAGAGGTCGTCCCCTCATGGAACTGATCATCCTCGGCGCCACTTTCTTCGGCTTCCTGATCCTCGGCGTCCCGGTCGCCTTCGCGATCGGACTCTCGGCGATCTGCACCATCCTCTACGAAGGTCTGCCGGTCGCCGTCATCTTCCAGCAGATGATGTCGGGGATGAATATCTTCTCCTTCCTCGCCATCCCGTTCTTCGTCTTCAGCGGTGAGCTGATGCTGCATGGCGGCGTCGCCGACAAGATCGTGCAGCTCGCCAAGAATCTTGTCGGACACATCCGCGGTGGGCTCGGCATGTCGAACGTGGTCGCCTGCACGCTGTTCGGCGGCGTCTCCGGCTCGCCGGTGGCCGACGTGTCGGCGATGGGCGCGGTGATGATCCCGATGATGAAAAAGGAGGGCTTCGACACCGACTACGCCGTCAACGTCACTACCCACGCTTCGCTGGTGGGCGCGCTGATGCCGACCAGTCACAACATGATCATCTATGCCCTGGCCGCCGGCGGCAAGGTATCGATCGGCGCGCTGATCGCAGCCGGCCTCCTGCCGTCGCTCGTGCTGATGACGTGCATGCTCGTCGCCGCTTACGCGGTCGCGGTGAAGCGAGGCTATCCGGCCGGCAAGTTCCCGGGCTGGGCCGAGGTGTTCCGCTCGTTCGCGTCCGCGCTGCCTGGTCTTCTGATCGTCGGCATCATCCTGGCGGGTATCCTGTCCGGCGTCTTCACGGCGACCGAATCCGCGGCCGTCGCGGTCACTTACACGATCCTGTTGACCTTCTTCATCTATCGCACCATGACTTGGCAGAACTTCCTCCGGGCCGCTGCGAAGGCCGTGAAGACGACCGGCGTGGTGCTGCTGCTGATCGGCGTCTCCACCATGTTCCAGTATCTGATGGGACTCTATGAGGTGGCCGACCTCGCCGGCGAGATGATGAGCAAGGTCTCCACGCAACCCTGGGCCGTCTTCCTGCTCATCAACATCATCCTGTTCGTGCTCGGCACGTTCATGGACATGGCGGCGACCATCCTGATCTGCACCCCGATCTTCCTGCCGATCGCGATGAAGGCGGGCATGGATCCTGTCCAGTTCGGCATGCTGATGCTGATCAACTGCGCCCTGGGGCTGAACACCCCTCCGGTCGGAACGACGCAGTTCGTCGGCTGTGCCATCGGCGGCATCTCGGTGGGGGCGGTGATGCGCACGATCCTGCCGTTCTACGCTGCCCTGATCGCTGCTCTGATGTTCGTGACTTACGTGCCCGCATTCTCGCTGTGGCTGCCCCGCCTCTTGATGGGCTACAAGGGGTAGCAGCAACAGGAGAAACCGTCCGTGACTGACTATCGCAAGCTCTTCGATCTCACCGGCAAGACCGCGGTCGTGCTCGGCGCGGCATCGGGCATCGGCAAGTCGTCGGCGGAGGCGCTGGCCGGGCTCGGCGCCAGAATCGTCTGCGCCGACCGCGCACTCGAGGCCGCTGAGGCGACCGCCGCCGGCATTCGCGACAAGGGCGGCTGGGCGGAAGCTGCTGCGTGCGACGCCGCGAGCTCTGCGGACGTCAATGCGCTCGCCAAGACCGTGATGCAGAGATTTCCGCGGCTCGACATCGCCGTGACGACGCCCGGGCTCAACATCCGCAAGACCATCCTCGACTACACCGAGGAGGACCTCGACCGCGTGCTGAACCTCAACGTCAAGGGCACGGTCTGGTTCTTTCAGGCCTTCGGCCGCATCATGGTCGAGCAGAAGGGTGGTAGCATCATCGCCTGCTCGTCGGTGCGTGCGGTGACCATCGAGCCGGGCCTTGGCGTCTACGGCTCGACCAAGGCGGCGATTGGCCTGCTGGTGAAGGGCTTTGCCTCCGAGGTCGGGCATGCCGGCGTGCGCGTCAATGCGATCGCACCGAGCATCGCCGAGACCGCGCTGACCGGCCCGTTCAAGCAGCGGCCCGACATCTACGATCTCTACGCCGGCCACACCGTCTTCAACCGTTGGAGCAGTGCCGACGAGGTCGCCACCGCCGTGGCCTATCTCGCCTCGGACGCCGCGAGCTATGTCAGCGGCAGCACGTTGTTCGTCGATGGCGGCTGGACCGCAGTCGACGGGCCGCCGACCGGCCTCACCCAATTGCACAAATAAGGCGGCCATCCGCTAACCGGCGAAGCCCACGCGCTGGCGCAGCTTCGTCCGATCTGCGCCGGTCAGCAGCGCGATCAGCGCGGCCGCTTCCTTCGGATGCGCGGCATGTGCGGTCACGGCGGCCGTGTACATCGTCACGAGCTCGCAGCCCGGCGGCAGCGATCCCGACAGAGCAATGCGCTCGGTCGCGATGATCTCGGTCGCCTGCGTGCAGCCGATCGGCCTTTGCGCGGTGGACGCTGCGAGCTCCCGCATCGCGGTTGCGCCGTTCGGAAAGATCTTCAAGCGTGACGCGACCTCGTAGGCGATGCCGAGCTGGTCCAGCACGTTGGCGACGTGTTGTCCCGCCGTTGAGGCCTTGGTATCCGGGACGAAGATTGCATCCGCCGCACGCAGGACCTCGCGCAGATCGGCTTCGGTCTTCACCGTCACCCTAGGATCATTGCTGCGGACCGCCAGCGCGGTCTCGACCCGGCCGACATCTGCGATCGAGGAGGGGACGACGAGCTTTTCCTGGGCGAGCTCGGCAACGAGGACCTCAGTCAGGATCACGAGATCGGCACGCGTTCCCGCTCGGAGCTTGTCCGCCATGATGCCAACTGCGCCGAACTCGCCGTCGATGCCAACGCTGGTCTGTGCCTTGAAGGCCTCGGTGAGGCCGCGCACCAAGCCTTGCGCCGCGCCGCCGCTCAAGATGTTCAGGGCCGTCACGATGCAAGCTCCATGGCTGCGATTATCTTGTCGCGCGTGATCGGCAGGTCGCGCACGCGCACGCCGAGGCAATCGTAGACCGCATTCGCAATCGCGGCCGTCACCGGGCCGTGGGCGGCCTCCCCGGCGCCGACCGACTCGATCTCCGGCCGTTGAATGATCTCGACATCCACCACCGGCACCTCGCTGAATCCGAGGATTGGATAGTCGGTCCAGGAGGTGGAGGTGATGCGCGTCCGGTCGAATCGAACACGTTCCTTCAGCACCCAGCTTGTCGCCTGAATCGCGCCGCCCTCGATTTGGTTGATGACACCGTCTGGATTGATGGCCTCGCCGACGTCGACCGCAAGCGTCAACCGCTTCACCCGGATGTCGTCGTCGCCCTCGATCTCGGCAATCGCTGCGCAGTAGGCTCCCATGTTTTTGTAGCGCGCAAAGCCGACACCGTGACCGATACCGGCTCGCTTCTGCGGCTTCCACCGCGCGCGGCGTGCCGCGGCGCGGATGACATCCTTCGCCCGCTCATCGCGCAGATGCCGAAGGCGGAACTCGATCGGGTCTTCGCTGCGCAGGGCGGCGATCTCGTCGAGCAAGGATTCGATGGCGAACACGTTGCCTTGCGCGCCGAGCGTCCGCAGCGCCGAGGTTCGCACCGGCATGGTCAGGAGCCGGTGGCTGGTGATCGTCCAGGCTGGAAAATCATAGAGCGGCACGGAGTTGCGGTCACCCCCGCCGCCATTGGCGGGCGCCGGATTCGTCGAGATCATCCGGGGATAGGGATTTGCGATCTCGGTTGCGGCAAGCAAAGCCGGCTGCGTCGCGCGTCCCGGCCGTGCCGCATGGCCGTTGCTCCAGATCGCGTGGCGCCAGCCGGTGATCTCGTCGTCCGCATCGAGATCGGCTTCGATCTCGATGGCCATCGCCGCACCAAACGGCGCGTGGGACATCTCGTCGTGGCGCGACCATTGCACCCGCACCGGCCGATCGCCAGCAGCCTTTGCCAACAGCACCGCATCGAGCGCGACGTCATCGGCTGCGTTGTGTCCGTAGCAGCCCGCACCCTCCATGTGCTCGACGACGATGTCTTCGGCCGGCAGCTTGAGCACGATCGCGAGATCGGCGCGCAGCAGATAGACGCCCTGGCTGTGCGTCCAGACGTGCACGCGATCACCGTCCCATTGCGCCATGGCGCAGGATGGTGCGATCGAGCCGTGTGCGATGTAGGGGCGGGTATATTGCCTGCGAAGGGTACGCGCGGCTTTCTGTGTCGTCGCCGTTCGGGTGTCGATGACGGTGGTCTCGACCGGCTGGCTCCTTAGGAAGCCTGCGAGATCATCTTCATCGGGAAGCGCTTCGCCGGCGGACCATGTCGCGGTCTTGCGCAAGATTTTCAGTGCGGCTTCCGCCGCTGCCTCGCTATCGGCGACCACGCCGGCAAAACTACCCTCGCGGACGATCGCGACAAGGCCGGAGACGGCGCGTGCGTCCGTTTCGTCGAGCGCAATCAGCTTTGCGCCCGAGACGTCCGGCCGCAATACGCGACCGTGCAGCTGGCCCGGCAGTGCACGGTCGTGGATGAAACGCGGTCGCGCGAACACCTTGTCGGGAATGTCCACGCGCTGGATGGAATGTCCAGCAACGGCCCGCTCGGCCGCGCTCTTCGCTGTGGCGCCCGCGGTGGCGTCGTGGTCGAGTGAGACGTCGCCAGCGAGCTCCCAATAGCTGGTCCTGACATTGCCGGGACCCGAGATCGTGCCGTCCTCGACGCTGAGCAGTGACGCATCGACGCCGAGACGCTCCGATGCTGCGGCGAGGAACCGCTGGCGCACCTCGGCGCAGGCGTGGCGCAGGGCGCGGCCGGATTGCTGGATCGAAAGGCTGCCGGAGGTGACGCCTTCGTTCGGGCTGGTCGCGGTCGAGGCGCGGATCATCTCGATCCTGGTGATCTCGACGTCGAGTTCATCCGCGGCGACCTGGGCCAGGGCGGTGACGATACCTTGGCCGATTTCGACCTTGCCGGGCGAGATTGCCACACGGCCTTTGCCCGGGAAGTTCACCCAGGATGACAGTCTTGGATTGGCGGCCAGGCTGACCGGCAGTTTCGGGGCAGGGGATGCCGCAGTCATGACGCTGCTATCTCCGACGCGGCCCGCAACACCGCGCGGACGATGCGGTTGTGCGATCCGCAGCGGCACAGATTGCGATCGAGCGCCGCTCTGACCTCAGCCTCCGTCGGCGATGGATTGCGCTTCAGCAGCGCCGCGGCGCTGATCAGGATTCCCGAGACGCAATAGCCGCATTGCATCGCCTGCTCGGTGATGAAGGCGCGTTGCAGCGGGTGCGGCTGCTCTGCCGTGCCGAGGCCTTCGAGCGTGACGACGTCTTTGCCGGCGACCGACCACATCGGCATGTCGCAGGACGCCACTGCGCGGTCGCCGACCATGACATAACAGGCACCGCACTCACCGGCGCCGCAGCCGAAATGGACCCCGGTGACACCAAGCCGACCGCGCAGCACGTCGAGCAACATCTGATCCGGATCGGCGTCCACGGCAGTTGCCGCGCCGTTGAGCTGGAATTGAACGTTGGGCATGATCGCTATTCGGCCTCACGACTTGTCGAACTTCTTGACGACGTCGGCCCATTTCTCGATGTCGCCGCGAAGGAATTTCTCGAACTGTTCCGGCGTCATGGACATGGGCACGGCACCCTGATCAGTCCAGAGCTTGACGACGTCGGGGCGCTTCACCATCGCGTTAACCGCGGCATTGAGCTTGTCGATGATCGGCTTCGGCGTGCCGGTGGGTGCCATCAGGCCGAGCCAGATCGTCGCCTCATAGCCCGCTACGCCTGCCTCGATCGCTGTCGGCACGTTCGGCAGCACGGTCGAGCGCTGCTTGCCCGTGGTCGCGAGGGCGCGGACCTGGTTTTCACCGATGTTCGGCGCCATCGCCGGCACGGCGTCGATCATCATCTGCACCTGCCCACCGATCACGCCGCTGCGCGCCTCGCCGCTGTTGCGATAGGGAACGTGGACGATTTCGACGCCGGCCAGGGCTTTGAACAGTTCGCCGGCCATGTGATAGGGCGTGCCCTGGCCCGAGGAGGCATAGTTCAACTTGCCCGGCTGCGCCTTAGCGAGCGCGATGAACTCTTGCAGCGTCTTTGCCGGAACCTGCGGGTTCACCACCATGACGAGATCGGAAGAGTTCACCGGCGCGATCGGCGCGAGGTCGCGCATCAGCTCGTATTTGCGTTTGTCCGGCGTCAGCAGCGATTCATTCGCGGTCTGGGTGTTGGACATCATCAACAGCGTGTAGCCGTCGGCGGGCGCCTTCGCCGCCTCGACCGTGCCGATGACACCGCCCGCGCCGGTGCGGTTCTCGATGACGAAGGGCTGGCCAAAGCTCTCCTGGAGGACATTGCCGATCAGCCGGGCAGCAACATCGGCCGGCCCGCCGGCGCCGAAGGGCACGATGATCCGGACTGCGTGGGTGGGATAATCCTGTGCAGAGGAGGGGGCTGCGGAGAATGAGGCGAGCAGGCCGACTGCGAGCGCCAGCACGAATCTTCGGACCATCTTGCCCACCTCCCTGATGTCGTTCTTGTTGGCCGGCACTGTAGCGGGAGGGCGCGCGAACTGTCGACGACTTACAAAGCCAAACTGGGCCGGAATATCAGGCGGTTTCCGGTGTGATCGGGCGGCATTTCGCAGTTGCGGCAGGACATTGCAGCGCGCGGGACTTGAGCAAATTGCATGGGCAATGCCGGATAAATGCGCTCGGCGGGCTGGTATTTTGGTGTTACGAATTTGGCCATGAACCAGCACGCCAAGATCGAAATCCGCCATTCGACCTGTCCGCACGACTGTCCCTCGGCTTGCGCGCTCGATATCGAGGTGGTCGAAGGCCGCAGCATCGGTCGCGTCCGCGGTTCGAAAAAGCAGACCTACACGGCCGGCGTCGTCTGCGCCAAGGTCGCCCGCTATGCCGAGCGCATCCATCACCCCGAACGGGTGACATTTCCGATGCGCCGCATTGGGCCGAAGGGCTCGGGCCAGTTTGCGCGGATCTCCTGGGACGAGGCGCTGGACGAGATCGCCGATCGCTTCAACCAAGCCGAGCGCGAGTTCGGTGCGGAGTCGATCTGGCCCTATTACTACGCCGGTACGATGGGCCTCGTGATGCGCGACGGCCTCAACCGCCTCACGCATGTGAAGAAATATTCGCGCTTCTATCAGACCATCTGCGCCAATGTCGGACGCATCGGGTTTGCGATCGGCACCGGCAAGATCGCCGGCGTCGATCCGCGTGAGATGGCGCTCTCCGACCTCGTGGTGATCTGGGGCACCAATCCGGTCAACACCCAAGTCAACGTCATGACGCACGCCTCGCGCGCGCGCAAGGAGCGTGGCGCGAGGATCGCCGCCGTCGACATCTACGACAACGACACCATGAAGCAGGCTGACATCAAGATCATCCTGCGGCCCGGCACCGACGGTGCCTTTGCCTGCGGCGTCATGCACGTGCTGTTCCGCGACGGCTATGCCGACCGCGCCTATATGGACAAATACACGGATTGTCCGGCCGAACTCGAGGCGCATCTGCGAACGCGGACGCCGGAATGGGCGTCTGCGATCTGCGGCGTGCCGGTGGCGGAGATCGAGGCCTTTGCCAAGGCCGTTGGCGAGACCAAGCGGACCTTCTTCCGTCTCGGCTACGGCTTCACCCGCTCGCGCAACGGCGCCACGCAGATGCATGCGGCGCTGTGCATTCCCGCGGTGACGGGGGCCTGGCAGTACGAAGGCGGCGGCGCCTTCTTCAACAATTACGCGCTGTGGCACTTCAACGAATCCATCATCGAAGGCCATGACGCGATCGACAAGACGACGCGCGCGCTCGACCAGTCGCAGATCGGCCGCATCCTCACCGGCGATGCCGAGGCGCTGCTCGGCAAGGGACCGATCAAGGCGATGCTGATCCAGAACACCAACCCGATGACGGTGGCGCCGGAGCAGGCGCTGGTGCGACAGGGCTTTGCACGCGAGGATCTGTTCGTCGCGGTGCACGAGCAGTTCATGACCGAGACGGCTGAGATGGCCGACATCGTGCTGCCGGCGACCATGTTCATGGAGCATGACGATCTCTATTACGGCGGCGGCCATCAGCACATCTCGGTCGGGCCGAAGCTGATCGACCCGCCCGGCGAATGCCGCTCCAACCACGAGGTATTGCAGGCGCTGGCGCCGCGGCTGGGCGCGAAGCATCCGGGCTTCGCGATGACGCCGCGCGAATTGATCGACGCGACGCTGAAGCTCAGCGATCACGGCGATATCGCGGGTCTCGAAGCCGACATCTGGCGCGACCTGCAACCGGACTTCCGCACCTCGCATTATCTCGACGGCTTTGCGCATGCCGACAGGAAATTCCATTTCAAGGCCGACTGGGCCCATCCGCCGTTCGGCCAGACGATGGGCGATTTCGACAAGATGCCGGCGTTGCCGGACCATTGGGCGGTGATCGAGCAGGCCGATCAGGCCCATCCGTTCCGGCTCGCGACCAGCCCCTCGCGCAGCTTTCTCAACACGACGTTCAATGAGACGCCGTCCTCGCAGGCGCGCGAGGGCAAGGCGAGCGTGATGATCCATCCCCTGGATGCGGCCGCGCTCGACATCGCCGAGGGCGATGCGGTGACGCTCGGCAACAGCCGCGGCGAGACCACGCTGATTGCCGCGCTGTTCGAGGGCGTCCGGCGCGGCGTGCTGATCGCCGAATCCGTTCATCCGAACAAGGGCCATATCGGCGGCCGCGGCATCAACATGCTGACGGGCGCCGACACGATTGCGCCGATCGGCGGAGCTGCGTTCCACGACAACAAGGTCTGGATCAGGAAAGCAGTCTCGGCCTGAGCGCTCCGCATCGATCGCCTCGCCAATTTGTGTCGAGGCGCTAAAGCGGCGCCTCGCCGCAGATAGCCCTTGCACCTGCCGCCCAAGCTGCCGCAAATGGCTGCAAAACGGGAGCAAGGAAGCGAGCGTGCCATGACCGACACCACAGCCGTCATCACCGAGAAGCGTGGGCAGGCGTTCCGGATCACCATCAACCGGCCGGAGAAGCGCAACGCGCTGAATGGCGACGTCATTGCTGGCATCACCAAAGGCTATCGCGACGCGCATGACGACAAGGATGTCCGCGTCATCGTGCTGACGGGCGCGGGCGACAAGGCGTTCTGCGCGGGCGCCGACCTGCAGAATTCCGGCGCGGCTTTCGCGATGGATCATTCCAAACCAAATGTCGACTATGCCGATCTCTTGCGTTTGTCACAGAACGCCACCAAGCCCGCGATCGCGCGGGTCGGCGGCGTCTGCATGGCTGGTGGCATGGGCCTGCTCTGCATGACCGACATGGCGGTCGCGGCCGATCACGTCGTCTTCGGCCTGCCGGAGGTCAAGGTCGGCGTATTTCCGATGCAGGTCCTGAGCCTGTTGCGGACCATCGCGCCGCCGCGGTTCGTCAACGAATGGGCGCTCACGGGCGAGCCGTTCGATGCCAAGGCCGCGCAAGCTGCGGGGCTGCTTAACTACGTCGTGCCCACAGCCGAGCTCGATGCCAAGGTCGATTGGCTGATTGGCCGCATCGTCGACAAATCCCCGACCGCGATCCGCCGCGGCAAATATGCCATGCGCGCGATCGCCTCGATGTCGTTCGACGAGAGCATCGCCTACACCGAAAGCCAGATCGCGCTGCTCGCGATGACCGAGGACGCGAAGGAGGGCCTGAAGGCGTTCAGCGAGAAGCGCAAGCCGGTCTGGACGGGACGGTGAGGGGCTGCTCGCTCTCTTGACCCGTCATCCTGAGGTGCGAGAGATGGGGCGCGTCGCGCCCCATCGGGAGCCTCGAAGGATGAACGGCCGAGATGCAGCCGGGCCGTTGCCCTTCGAGGCTTGCTCAGTGGCGCGGTTGCGCCGCTGAGCACGCGCCTCAGGGTGACGGGGATGGATTAGCGCTCGCCGCAGCCTCCTCGTCATTGCGAGCGTAGCGACGCAATCCAGAGTCTTTCCGCGGGCGGCAGTCTGGATTGCTTCGCTGCGCTCGCAATGACAGAGCAAGGTGCGTGGCCACCGCTCTCCAACTCACATCTCAAACAGCAGACACGGCTTCGCCCTCTCGCGGCGTGATTTCGCCCGAGGTTTGCTCTTCGCGTCACACCCTCTCTCAAAGAGGGCGCAGGGAAGGCCGGGTGCCGGCTGGCACCCGCAAGACTCCCGTGCAAGAATGATGCACACGCAACGCACAGGAGCGATACAGGGCAGCCGAAACATCCGGCCTTCCCTGCGCAGTGGTCTAACGGCTTATGCGCGCTCTCCCCGGAGACGAGTTCCTTTTTGCCTCCGTCACCTCCGCGAAATTCACGGACGCCGCCCCGGTTGAAGCGACCCCGCCTCCGCAAAGGCTTGACCGTAGCAACGACGGCCAGGACCACGCGTTTTCGCCGTACGCATTCAGCGCCGTTCGTCGTGTCGGTCCGCGATGCGCTCACGAGGTTCATCTCGCCCTGCGCACCACATTCCGCATCGACGCCGCTCGCGTCCACCGCAGCCCGATCCGCGGTTCGTGACGACGTACGACCGCCCCTTTCGCCGGATCAGGATGGCGGAAAGATGCGACAAATCAGAAATTCTGTAAAGGCGAATATTTTGGCGTGCGGCAGTTGACCGAGCACTGGCGTGTTTTGCCCGTCGGGCAGCGCACGATCTGGTAGCCCGGGTGAGCGCAGCGACACACGGGACAACATCCGTGGCGCTCCCGGATGTCGCTACGCTCATCCGGGCTACTGGACTGTCGGTCCGGGGCGTGCCCCGGAATGACCTTTAGCCTGCGTTGGCCTTCAGCCCCGCCGCCTGGATGCCGGCGACCGCGCAGGCTTCGTCATTGTCGGAGGTGTCGCCGGAGACGCCGACGGCGCCCAGCAGGATCGTACCGTCCATGATCAGCACGCCGCCGGGCACCGGCACCAGCGCCCCCTTGGCAATCGTGTTCACCGCGTCGATGAAATAGGCCTGTTCTTGCGCGCGCTGGAACAGGGCGCGCGAACCCATGCCCATCGCGAGCGCGCCATAGGCCTTGCCATGGGCGATCTCGGCGCGCATCAGGCTGGTGCCGTCCTGCGCCGCGGCGAGCTTGAGCACGCCGCGCGCGTCCAGGACGGTGACGACCAGCGGCTTCAGCTTGAGCTCGCCGGCCTTCGCGAAGGCGGCGTCGAGGATCTTGCGGGCGGTGTCGAGCGTGAGTTCAGCCATGGCTGGTTTCCTTTTCAGCGAGAGAGGTGGAATCTGTTCCGGTACGATCGAGGCTCATCGCCAGCACGCGTGCGACGTGAAGCGCCTCGCGCTGGGCGCCGTCATGGATCTGGTGCCGGCAGGAGGTGCCGTCGGCAACGATGAGCGTATTCTGGTCCGCGCTCCGCACGGCCGGCAGCAGCGATAGCTCGGCCATCTCGATCGAGGCATCGTAGGTGTCGGCGCCATAGCCGAAGGCGCCCGCCATGCCGCAGCAGCTCGACTCGATGATCTCGACCTTCAGGCCGGGGACGAGGCGCAGCACCTGCTCGACCGGCTTGAAGGCGCCGAAGGACTTTTGATGGCAATGGCCGTGCACCACGGCCTTCTCAGTGACGGTGCCGAGCGGCAGTTGCAGCCGGCCGGCCTCGGCCTCGCGAACCAGGAACTCCTCGAAAGTCAGTGCGTGGGCGCCGACGGCCTTGGCGTCGTTGTCCTTGCGCAGCGACGCCAGCTCGTCGCGCAGTGTCAGCAGACAGCTCGGCTCCAGACCGACGATCGGCACGCCGCGCGCGGCAAAGGGCGCGAAGGCGGCTACGAGACGATCGAGCTCGGATCTGGCCTCATCGACGAGGCCGGCGGAGAGGAAGGTGCGGCCGCAGCAGAGCGGGCGGCTGCCGCGCGCAGACTTCGGCAGATGGACACGATAGCCGCCGGCCGTGAGAACACGCAAAGCGGCGTCGAGATTTTCGCGCTCGTAGATGCGGTTGAAGGTGTCGGCGAAGAGAACGACTTCGCGGCCGGTCTGCGGCCCGACCGCTTCCGCGGGCGGTGCAAACACGTCGTTGCGGAACGCGGGCAGGGCGCGGCGCGCACTGATGCCGGCAAACCGCTCGAACAACTTTCGCAGCAGCGGGCTGCGGTTGCGCAAATTGGCGAGCGGCGCGAAGCGCGAGGCGAGGCCGGCATAGCGGGGGAGATAGCCGACCAGGCGATCGCGCAGCGTCAGGCCGTGGGAGGCGGCGCGCGCGGCGAGCACCTCGATCTTCATCTTGGCCATATCGACGCCGGTCGGACATTCGTGGCGGCAGGCCTTGCAGGAGACGCAGAGTTTTAGTGTCTCCATCATCTCGTCGGAGGACAACGCATCGGGGCCGAGCTGACCGGAGATCGCGAGGCGCAAAGTGTTCGCGCGCCCGCGCGTGACGTCCTTCTCGTTGCGCGTGGCGCGGTAGGACGGGCACATCACGCCGCCCTCGAGCTTGCGGCAGGCGCCGTTGTTGTTGCACATCTCGACCGCGCCCTGGAAGCCACCGCCGGCGCCGGGATAGGCAGACCAGTCGAGTTTTGTCTTGAGCTCGGCGACGCGATAATCGGGCTTGAAGCGGAACAGCGAGCGGTCGTCCATCCTGGGCGCATCGACGATCTTGCCGAGATTGAGGACGCCGTCAGGATCGAAGCGCTGCTTGACCTCCTTGAAGTCGGCGACGAGGCGCTCGCCGAACATGGTCTCGTGGAATTCGGAGCGCACCAAGCCGTCGCCGTGCTCGCCAGAATGCGAGCCCTTGTACTCGCGCACCAGCGCGAAGGCCTCCTCGGCGATGGCGCGCATCGCCTTGACGTCCTTCTCCAGCTTCAGATTCAGCACGGGCCTCACATGCAGGCAGCCCTCGGAGGCGTGGGCATACATCGTGCCGTTGGTGCCGTGCCTGGCAAACACCTCGTTCAGCCGCGCGGTGTAGTCGGCCAGGTGCGGCAGCGGCACGGCGCAGTCCTCGACGAAGGAGACCGGCTTGCCCTCCTGCTTCATCGACATCATGACGTTGAGACCCGCGGCCCGGAAATCGGCGATGCCGCTCTGGAGCGCCGGCTCGGTGATCTCCACCACGCCGCCCCATTTGCGTTTCTCGTTGTTCCAGCCGAAGCCGAGATCGCCCATCAGCTCGGAGAGCTGCTTCAGACGTGCGAGGTTAACCGCCTGGTCCTCTTCCGCGAATTCGACGACCAGCACGGCATCCGGATCGCCCTTGATGGCGGCGGAGATGATGGGGCGGAACATCGCGATGTCGCGGCCGAGCGCGATCATGGTGCGGTCGACCAACTCGACCGCGATCGGCTTCAGCTTGACCAGGTGCTGGGCCGCATCCATCGCCTCGTAGAAGCTGCCGAAATGGCAGACGCCGAGCGCCTTGTTGCGGATGACCGGCCACAGCTTCAGCTCGACCCTGGTGGTGAAGGCGAGCGTGCCTTCGGAGCCGACCAGCAGATGCGCCATGTTGTTGGGTGCGTTGCGCGGCACCAGCGCATCGAGATTGTAGCCGCCGACGCGGCGCTGCACCTTTGGAAAGCGCGCGGCGATCTCATCGGCCTCGCGCGCGCCGAGATCGAGCATGTCGCGGAACAGCGCGCGTGTGCTGTTGCTGGCCTCAATATCCGAGAGATCGCGCGAGACCTCGCCGAAGCGGCTCAGCGTGCCGTTGGCCAGTGAGGCCTCCATCGACAGCGTGTTGTCGCGCATGGTGCCGTACCGCAAGCTGCGGCCGCCGCAGGAATTGTTGCCGGCCATGCCGCCGATGGTGGCGCGCGAGGCCGTGGAGACGTCGACCGGAAACCACAGGCCGTGCTTTTTGAGCTGGCGGTTGAGGTCGTCGAGCACGATGCCGGGCTCGACCACGCAGGTCCGGTTCGCAACGTCGAGCGACAGGATCCGGTTCAGGTGCTTGGAGAGATCGATCACGAGCCCGTCATTGACGGTCTGGCCGCATTGCGAGGTGCCGCCGCCGCGCGGGGTGACCTTCAGCCCCTCGTCGCGGGCAATCGCCAGCGCCCGCAAGGCCTCGTCCATCGTCTTGGGCACCACCACGCCCGCCGGCATGATCTGGTAGAACGAAGCGTCGGTGGCGTAGCGGCCGCGGCTGAAGCCGTCGAACAGGACGTCGCCGGTCATTTCCGCGCGCAGGCGCCGTTCGAGCGAGGAGGCGTTTGTCATCCCTGATTCCAGCCTGATCCAGCGAGGGGGCTCGGCCTTGCTGAGTTATTCATTATGGTTCGCGTTCGATTATATTATGAATTCAAAATGAGCAAGCCGGTCGCCCTCAGGGCGAGGCCGGTGCGTTCTCTTCGGGCTCGGCGAGGTGCTCGATCGCAGCCGCCCGCTTGTTGCGCAGGTGCTGGAACAGGATGTCGCTGAGCTCGCTCGCTGCCCGGCGGCGCAGCGCATCGAGGATGGCTTCATGCTCGCGCATTGCTTCCGCCCAGCGTTGCCGCTTGCGGGCGAAATTGGCGGAATAGCGGACGCGGCGGATCCTGCCCGCGAAGTTGGCGTAGGCCGTCTTCAGCGTCTCGTTGCGGGCCGCCGCGACGATGCTCTCGTGGATGCGCTGGTTGGCCTGGAAATAGCCATGCATGTCGCGATGCAGGTAATGGCCGTACATCTCGTAATGGAGCTGCTCGATTGCGGTGATTTCCGCGTCGGTGATGGTTTCGCAGGCAAGGCGCCCGGCAAGACTCTCCAGTCCCGCCATCACGTCGAACAACTCTTCGAGATCGCGCTGGCCGAGCTGGCGCACGCGCGCGCCGCGGTTGGGCAGCAGCTCAATCAAGCCCTCGGCAGCGAGCACCTTTAAGGCTTCGCGCAACGGCGTGCGGGAGATGCCGAACATCTCGCAGAGCTGCCGCTCGGGAACACGTGCACCCTCGGGAATGTTGCCCTCGACCACGTAGTCGCGCAGCCGCAGCAGGATCTCGCCATGAAGCGAGGCCTCCTGGCGGTCGCCGCCATTTGCGGCTGGCGGGGCGATCGGAACGCCGGTGTCGGGAATCGTGGATTTCATTTGAAGCACAGTAGTTTGCCCGTTTGATCGCGTCGATGTCCACAATCGAATACCAAATTCAGATTGAAATGACAAAAAATGAATGCAAAATAGTGAACAGAGCCGGCCAGTACCCGCGCGAACGGAGGTTTTTATGCATCAAGGACGCCATTTCCTTCAGATTCCGGGCCCGAGCCCGGTCCCCGAGCGCGTCCTGCGCGCCATGGACATGCCTGTCATCGACCACCGCAGCGCGGAGTTCGGCGAGCTCGGCCGCGCCGTGCTCGAGGGCAGCCAGAAGATCTTCCAGACATCAGGCCCGGTCGTGATCTTCCCCTCGTCGGGGACCGGCGCCTGGGAGGCCGCGATCGTCAACACGCTGTCGCCGGGCGACAAGGTGCTGATGGTCGAGACCGGCCATTTCGCCACCCTATGGCGGCAGATGGCGGGGCGCTTCGGGATCGAGGTCGACTTCGTCCCAGGCGACTGGCGCCGCGGCGCCGATCCCGCCGTGATCGAGGCCAGGCTCACCGATGACACCGCGTGTGCGATCAAGGCCGTGATGGTCGTGCATAACGAGACCTCGACCGGGGCGACCAGCCGCATCGCCGAGATTCGCGCCGCCATCGACCGCACCTCGCACCCGGCGCTCTTGATGGTCGACACCATCTCCTCGCTCGGCTCGGTCGATTACCGCCACGACGAGTGGAAGGTCGACGTCAGCGTGAGCTGCTCGCAGAAGGGATTCATGCTGCCGCCCGGCCTCGGCTTCAACGCGATCTCGGACAAGGCCCGCACTGCTTCGAAGACCAACAAGATGCCGCGCTCCTATTTCGACTGGGAGGAGATGCTCAAGCCCAATGCCAAGGGCTTCTTCCCCTACACGCCGGCGACCAATCTGCTCTACGGCCTGCGCGAGGCGATTGCGATGCTGCTCGAAGAGGGGCTCGACAACGTGTTCGCGCGCCACCAGCGGCTGGCCGCCGCAACCCGTGCCGCCGTCAATCATTGGGGGCTCGAGATCCTCTGCCAGGAGCCGGCGGAGTTCTCGCCGGTGCTCACCGCGGTGCTGATGCCGCCGGGCCATGATGCCGATCAGTTCCGCAAAGTGGTGCTCGACAATTACAACATGTCGCTCGGCTCGGGCCTGTCGAAGGTCGCCGGGAAGGTCTTTCGCATCGGCCATCTCGGCGAATGCAACGCGCTGACGCTGCTAGGCGCGCTCACCGGCGTCGAGATGGGCCTGTCGGTCGCGGGCGTGCCGCACCGATCCGGCGGCGTCGATGTCGCGATGAAGCTCCTGGAGCAGCGCCCGCAGGGCAATACGTCGCCACATCTGAAGGTGGTCGACACTTAAGCCGCGCGAGCTCGGCCTTCGTCGCGATCGTTTCGCTACTCGTTGCCGGCTTCGTGATCGACACGACCGGCAACTGGTATCTGCCGTTCCTGATGTCGATGGGGCTGTTGCTGCTCCGTGGCCTCGTGGCCTTCCTGATGCATCGGGAGCGTCCGTTCGCGGAGGCCGAGGGGCGCATTCCCTCGTGAAGGGTGGTCGCCGCGGAGTGAGGGATCACGCCCGGCGCGAGGATCCGGTTATGCATGGGAGGGGTCTTTAGGAGAGGGGACAAGCCGGTCAAATGGTGCTATTCGGCGGCCACCAAAACCAAGGCTAGACCGGGAAGGACGCCGATGACCGTGCATACTGGAAGGCATTTCTTACAGATTCCAGGACCGACCAACGTGCCCGACCGGGTGCTGCGGGCGATGGACATGCCGACGCTGGACCATCGCGGTCCGGAGTTCGCCGAGCTCGGTTTCGCCGTTCTCGCCGCGATGCAGCGGGTGTTCCGCACCAAGCAGCCCGTGATCATCTTCCCCTCGTCCGGCACCGGCGCCTGGGAAGCGGCGATGGTCAATGTGTTCGCGCCCGGCGACAAGGTCCTGATGTGCGAGACCGGCCAGTTCGCCGTGCTGTGGCGCGGCATCGCCGACAAATTCAAGCTCGACGTCGACTTCATCCCGAGCGACTGGCGCCATGGCGCCGATCTCGCCGAGATCGAGCAGCGTCTCGCCGCCGACAAGCAGCACGCGATCAAGGCTGTCTGCGTCGTGCACAACGAGACTTCGACCGGTTGCGTCACGCCGCCCGCGGAAGTGCGCAAGCTGCTCGACCGCACAAAACATCCGGCGCTGCTGATGGTCGACACCATCTCCGGCCTCGGCTCGATGGAATACGAGCACGACGCCTGGGGCATCGACGTCTCGGTCGCAGGCTCGCAGAAGGGCCTGATGTTGCCGCCGGGCCTCGGCTTCAACGCCGTCTCGGAGAAGGCGCTCGCTGTTGCCAAGGCCAACCCCGGCATGCGCTCCTATTGGGACTGGCAGGAAGTCATCAGCTTCAACAAGCTCGGCACCTTCCCCTACACCCCCGCGACGAACCTGCTCTACGGCCTGCGCGAAGCGGTCAAGATGTTGGAAGAGGAGGGGCTGGAGAACGTCTGGAGCCGCCACAAGCGCCACAGCGCCGCGACGCGTGCCGCGGTCAAGGTCTGGGGCCTGGAGACGCAGTGCGCCGATCCCGCCGCGCATTCGCCGGCGCTGACCGGCGTGCGCGTTCCGGAAGGCCACGACGCCGATGCCTTCCGCAAGGTGGTGCTGGAAAGCTTCGACATGTCGCTCGGAACCGGCCTCAACAAGGTCAAGGGCAAGGTATTCCGCATCGGCCATATCGGCCATTTCAACGATCTGATGCTGATGGGCACGCTCGCCGGCGTCGAGATGGGCCTGGATCTTGCAAAGATCCCGCACCGGAGCGGCGGCGTGCTGGCGGCCATGGATGTCCTGAAGGGACGCGACGTGGTGCCGATGAAGGCGCAGGTCGCTTGAGGGCCCAGGCGGCCTGACCGAACTGTAGTGAAGAAAGTGAGCGCGCGATGAACGCACCGACGACGAACGAAGACCTGCTCTACTCCGTCCAGGACGGCATCGCGCGGATCACCTTCAACCGCCCCCAGGCGCGCAACGCAATGACCTTCGCCATGTATGACCGCATGGCGGAGATCTGCCAGGAGATCACCGCCGACCGTTCGATCAAGGCGCTGATCCTGACCGGCGCCGGCGACAAGGCGTTCGCCTCCGGCACCGACATTTCTCAGTTCCGTGCGTTCAAAACCGCGCAGGACGCGCTCGACTACGAGGCCCGCATTGACCGCGTGCTCGGCACGCTCGAGCAGTGCCGCGTGCCCGTGATCGCAGCGATCGCAGGGGCCTGCACCGGGGGCGGCGCCGGCATCGCAGCCTGCTGCGACCTCCGCATCGGCACCGAGACGACGCGGATCGGCTTTCCGATCGCGCGTACGCTCGGCAACTGCCTCTCGATGTCCAACATCAGCCGCGTCGTCTCGCTGGTCGGACCTGCGCGCACCAAGGACCTGATCTTCAGGGCGCGTCTGGTCGAGGCCCAGGAAGCGCTGGCGCTCGGCCTGCTCACCGAGATCGTGCCCGACGTCGAGACGTTGCAACGCCGCGCCGACGAGACCGCAAGGCTCGTCGCCAGCCATGCGCCGCTCACGCTGGAAGCGACCAAGGAGGCGGTGCGCCGCATCCGCCGCACGCTGTCGCGCGAAGAGGGCGAGGACCTGATCCTCAAGGCCTATATGAGCGAAGACTTTCGCGAAGGCATGGACGCCTTTCTCAACAAGCGGACACCGAACTGGAAGGGCAGGTAGCGGTTCCTTGCCTTTCGCGTCGCGCCAAATGCGGCGCGGCCGACGTCAATCGCCAGCTCCGTATCGAAGGCTGGCTGCGGCAGGCGCCTCGCGAAGCGTATGGATTCCGTCACGCATCCAGCCGCCGAGCCAATTTACGTACCAGGTTTCGCCCAACCTGCCGCCCAGATCGCCGGCGCCAGAAACAGTTCGAACGGCAGATGGCCGTTCCGCGCGTCAAGAGGCCGGCACTCGACCTGATGTCCGCAAATCTCGGGCGACCGAAGCCCGGGATCATTTCGTGCGGGCATCGCCTCATAACCAACAGGTCGATGATGATCGCTGCCGACCGGCGATAGATCGCATATCTGGCTGCGAAGCGTCCGGATCGAGCGGGCGATATGTCGCTGCGCTGTGCTTACGTTTGGTTATGTAGTCCCTGACCAGCGCCGAGATTCAATGCGCATCATAGGGCGTTGGATCGTCGTGCATTTCCTTGATCATCGCGTGCCAGTCTGGCGCGCGGAATCCGGTTCGTTTCGCAAAGTTGCTGCCATCGAGCCTGCGATCGCAGAGGAACTTCTCGTCGCGCTCGAGGGTCACGCCGAGCCCATATTGAGCGTTCACGATCTGCAAAAGCTCGTATTTGCTGATCGGCTCCGAGGCAACGTGCCAGACGCCATCGACGTCCGGATGGTCCGTCATCAGGTTTGCGACGAGATCCGACATGGCGCTGGTCGTGAGGCCAGTATAGAGAGCGCCGGCAAATCCCTTCGCATGCCCGCCGCGTTGCGACAGGAACCATTCGATCAGGCTGGAGCGTCCGCGCAGTTCCCTGCCGACGATGGATGACCGAATGGTGAGGCAGCCGGGCCCCGAAACTTCGCCCAGCAGCTTGCTGCGTCCGTAGATATCCTCGGCATCGGTCGGCGAATTTTCCGAAAATGGACCATTTCGGCCGGCGAACACGCAGTCGGTGCTGAACTGGATCAGACGGGCGCCGCGCTTCCTGCAAAGTGCGGCGGCCCTGTGCGGAAGCATCGCGTTGGCCGCGATCGACGTAATGGCATCCTTCGCCAGATCGAGCTGCTTGATGACGCCGACCGCATTGATCACGACATCAGGACCTACCGCCTCGATCGCGGCTTCGAGGGCCGAGTCCTGCAGAACATCTACGTTCGGTAGAATCTGGTGTGCGCCAGCAAGGGCTAACCGGGCCGCTGGCGTGTCGGGTATCGAAGACGAACGGATCGTTCCGGAAACCCGAAAGCCCTGCGCAGCCAGCCGCTGGACAAGCTTGTGCCCAAGCATGCCGGTCGCCCCAAGCACGAGCACGTGCGGGGCGCGACGATCCGTGTGTGGATCAGGCGGCAATTCGGACGACATTCTTCATTTCCACTCGCGATTGACGTGGCCGAGCATCTCAGCGGATGGCATCTATCTCACCGGTCTGTCAAGAAGATCCGGATTTCGCGAGGGCGGGCCCGGACCTGAGGCAGGTCGATGTGTCATTTCCGGTCCGCCCGGTGGTTGTCCCGCTTGACAAGTTCGAGTCATCAGGCGCACGGCTGGTGCTTCTGGACTTGTTGGCTATAAAGCTCGCCAGCTGCCGCGTATTTGGACCTAATCTCGGGGCTCGCCCCCATCAAGTAGGACCTCGACAGTCGTTATGGAAAGATTGCATCCGATTGACCCCCAGAACGGCCGATGTGCATTTTGCGAGGCAGAGGGTCTGGTAGAAGTCATTGATTTCGGCGAGGTTGCGCTGGCTGGCGGGTTCTTGAAGGAAGAAGCGTTCGCCAGAGAGTTGAAATTCCGCCTGCGGGTGTGCTTCTGCCCGAGCTGCTACGCTGTTCAGGTTCCCGACAAGGTCGATCCGAGCCTTCTGTTCGCCGACTACTTCTACTTCTCGTCGGCGATCCGGACGCTGCGGGAGCACTTTAACGACTACGCGACGGAAGTGGTGGCGCGCTTTGTCACGCCGCGCCATGCTACTGTGCTCGAATTCGGTTGCAATGACGGCATCCTCCTGAAGCCGCTGGCGGATCAGGGGATCGCCAATCTCATCGGCATCGATCCTGCGCTCAATATTCTGAAGACGATCGACGATCCGAGAATAAACACGGTTCATGGCTTCTTCAACGAATCGCTCGCCGAGGAGTTGATCGGGCGCTTCGGCAAGGCCGATCTGGTTCTCGCCAACAACGTGTTCGCGCATATCCCGGACATCAACGGCGTGACGCGGGCGGTAGAGAAGACCCTGAAGGACGACGGCGTTTTTGTCTTCGAGGTGCACTATCTCGGCAAGATCATCCAGGATCTCCAGTACGACATGATCTATCACGAGCACCTGTACTATTACTCCCTGCTCGCGCTCGAAAATCATTTCGCCCGCCACGGCATGACCGTCTTCGATATCAAGCCGATACCGATTCACGGCGGCTCGATGCGTTACTATGTCTGCAAGAAGAACAGTTTCCACGCGAAGGACATCTCGGTCCGCGTGCATAATCTGCGGAACGAGGAGCGAGCGCTTGGCTATGACCGTGCGGAGACCTACACGACCTTTGCTGCAAACTGCGCCGACCGTCGCCAACGGCTGATGGAGCTCTTGACACGGCTGCGCGCAAAGGGCCGCACGATCGCCGGATACGGCGCATCGGGCCGCGCCAACACCATCATCCAGTATTGCGGTATCGGGCGCGAGCACGTCGAATACATGATCGATGATGCGCCGGCAAAGCGCGGCTATTCGACCCCCGGTTCGCATCTGATGATCCGCAGCAACGACGTGCTGCGTACGAATCCTCCGGATTACCTGCTGATCTTTGCCTGGAGCTTCTTCAATGAAATTGCGGCGAAGAGCGCAGACTACGTCGCGCAAGGCGGCCGGTTGATGGTACCGCTTCCCGATGTGCGGATAACATTCTATCCGACGTCGGACGATCTGCTCTAGAAAAACTGAACTACCCGGTAAAAGTCGGAGACTAGAATGAAAGTTATGTCGATTTTCGGCACGCGGCCGGAAATGATCAAGATGTGGTCGACGTTCAAGAAGCTCGATGCCTTGAACTTCGAGCACATCATGGTTCATACCGGCCAGAATTTCACGCCGGAGCTCAAGGATTTCTTCTTCCGCGATCTCGAGCTGCGGGAGCCGGATCACCAGCTCAATATCGACACCTCGAGCTACTC
Source organism: Bradyrhizobium cajani (assembly GCF_009759665.1). GTDB lineage: Bacteria > Pseudomonadota > Alphaproteobacteria > Rhizobiales > Xanthobacteraceae > Bradyrhizobium > Bradyrhizobium cajani. The sequence goes on along the minus strand of NZ_WQNE01000001.1, from coordinate 116,971 downwards.
GCGCGAAGTCGCTGACGTGATCATCAAGTCCGACCAGCTGTTCGAACAGTACAAGCCGGACGCGCTACTGATCCTCGGCGATACCTTCAGCGGATTGTCGGTGATGCCCGCGGCACAGCGCGGCATTAAGATCTTCCACATGGAAGCCGGGCTGCGAGCGTGGGACAAACGGATGCCGGAGCAGCGCAACCGCATCCTGATCGACCACATGAGCAGCATCCTGTTGCCGTTCAATGCCTATCACAGGGAAAATCTCCTCCGCGAGAACATCCATCCCTCGAAGATCTTCGTGTCCGGCAATCCGACCTTCGAGGTGATGCGTCACTTCCTGCCGCAAATCCAGGCCTGCGACGTCCTCAAGCGCATGAACCTGTCGCCGAAGGGCTACATTCTGGTTACCGCGCATCGCAGCGAGAACGTCGACAATCCGGTCTATCTCGCCCGCCTGTTCGAGGCTTTCGGAGAGATGGCGCGCCGCTTCAAGCGCGAAGTGATCTATCCCATGCACCCGCGCACCAAGAGCAAGCTCAAGGATATCAAGATCGCAGACGGCGTTCGTGTCATGGCGCCGCTCGGATTCTACGACTTCAACAAGCTGCTTGCCGAGAGCTTCTGCGTGCTTTCGGATTCCGGCACCGCTCCGGAAGAGGCGCTGTTCTACAAGGTGCCATGCGTCAGCCTGCGCATGACCACGGAGCGGCCGGAGACTGTCGAGGCCGGCGCCGTCGTGGTCGGCGGCATGGACGTGTCCAACCTCGTGGACGCCGTGGAAACGGTGACCGGCCAGGATTGGCAGGTGCGCTACGACTTCAACGAAAACTTCGCGGCGTCCTCGGTTGTCGTCAACTGCATCCGCAGCCAGATCACCAACTGGTTCTGAGCAGACTGACGACGCGCGCCGAACGGGTTTGCCGGCCCTGGAGGAATCCAGGCCGGCTTTTTTCTCGGCCCTGGATGCTGGAGACCGGATGACGGTCCCCGGCGGCATCATCGCTTGAAGATGTAGTGGAGATAGCGCCAGTAGATGCTCCACTGGTAGGTGAACTTCGACTCCGAGCCCTCTTCCTGTCTCACCGTCAGGACGTAGGGCACTTCATCGAAACTGAAGCCCATCTTGCCCGCAAGATAGACCTCTTCGATCAGGACGATGAAACCTCTCTCCGTGGTCGGGATGCGGGCCCAGGCTTCGGTTCGGATCGCGCGAAACCCGTTCGTGAAATCCGTGATCGGCAGGCCCATCACCATCCGGGCCAGCAGATTTCCCGCGCGGGAAATCCAGTAGCGTTGCCACGAAACGCCTTTGACCGTGCCTCCCTTATCGTACCGGGTTGCCTTCACGAGATCGACGCGGCGCTGCATGGGCTCGAAGAAGTTGGCGATGAAATGCGGAGCCTGCGTTCCGTCGGCATCCATGACCAGCGCGTACTCAAAGCCATTTTCAGCCGCGACCCGGCAGAGGGTCCGCTGGGCTGCACCGTAACCACCGTTCTGGGCATGGCGCTCGAGAATGAGAGACGGGAACTTTTGCTGCAGCCGAAGCAAGATGTTCCAGGTCTCGTCCTTGCTGCCGTCGTCGACGGCGACGATCGCCGTGCGGGTGGGGACCGTGCTCAGGAACGAAGAAATGTTGGTCACGCAGTTTTCGATCGCGGCCGCCTCGTTGTAGGTGGGCAGCGCAATACAAAAGCTCGGCAGCCTTTCGGCACTCTCCGCCGGGTGGGAGCTCGCAGCAGCGGACGAGGCGTCGGCGGGGTCTTGCAAGTGCAGATCTCCAACAGGGCTAACCGATACGGGGTCCACTATCCGGCCCGCCGGACCTGTGCAGAAGCGCCGTTACCGGCGCCTCCAATCAAGGCCGCCAGCCGCGGATCAATCCACCGCCGGAATAGAACGAGACAAAGCAGGACGGCAAGCCCAATGCCCGAAAATATCTTGCCGATCAAGAATGTCCGGGGGGCATAGCGCATCTCGACGACATGCTTGCCCGGGTCCAGCAGCACGCCCCGGAAGGCCTGATTGACCAGGCCAAGATGACGTTCCTCTCCGTCGACCCAAACCTTCCAGTTCGGATGCCAGGCATCGTTGAGCACAAGAACCCCCTTTTGCGACAGGGTGGCTGAGATCTCGACCTTGGTATGGTCGTAGCGCGTGATTTCGGCTGGTTCGGGCTGGCCCGGAGGCTCCGCACGCGAGCCCAGAATTCCACTTGCTCTTGCCTCCGCTATGAAAACGGGATCGTCGGAGGTCGCAACCTCGCGCAGCGACCTGTCGATATCCAGCGGCGTCTGGTGTCCTTCGGAAACCTGATGGACGATGAGTGCACGCGGTAACGGATCGGGATTTTCGACGATTGTAAATTTGGCATCTTCATAAATGGTCTTCCAGCGGGACTCCGCTACGAAGTGACGGAGGCGCACGTACGTGGTCGGCAACACCAGAAATCTGACGCCGAGAAAGTCGAGCCCGCGCAGATTGAGAAAATCCGCGTCCGGCGCCAGCACCAGGGTTGCGAACGTCTGCCACCGTTGGGCCGGATTGGGAAGGATCAGGCGATTGAAAAGATCTTCATACCGGGGGAATAGCTGAAAGTTCATCGACCCGATCTGGTACAGCCCGTAAGCGCTGCCGTATTCCGGCGGAACGCCCGGCTGTCCGTAACTTGCGATCCGATGCAAGCCGCCCTGCTTTTGCAGGACACCGATGAAAGGCGCGGGATCTAGGAAACGGTCGTATCGCACCGGCCTGTAGTGGTTCACGTCGAACGTGAGTTCGCCCCATGACAGCAGAACCAGGCTCAACGCCACGATGATCGGAGCGGTTCGTGTCCGTCGCAGGATGATCAGCGCCACGCCTGCCTCGATGAGCGCTAGTGTCACCCCGAGATAGAGCGGGTACTTGATGTTTTCCTTGCCCCAGACGAGCGTCGTATAGGCGAACGCTCCTGCGATCACCGCTGCACCGACGAGCAACGGAATAACCCGCACTCCGCTCTCCAGCAGGGCTTGCAGGCCGAATGCAACGACGATCGTGAAGATCAGCCCGATGCTGATCCATACATATTGTTCGCCAAGGCTGCCGATCACCGGGATCGCATTGACGACCGATGAGACGCCGGCCAGACCATAGACCCGTGCGATGAGCACGAAGAGCACCACGCAGAGGGGAATGAGGATCGTTTTCTGAAAGACCGGCCAAGGCCGCGCGATCTGGGTGGCGATCAGGGCGCCGATGATGCCCTGGTGAAATGCGAAGTTGCCGCGCATCTGCGAGAGCTGCGGCGTAGCGGGGACGTAGGACTCGAAGGCGTGCTTCGGCGTGAAGAGTGAGATCAGGTTGAAGAGGTTCGTCGGGAAGAACACCCGCTTTGCATAGAAGTCGCCGGTACCCATGTATTTCAGCGCTTCGAAGATCGGCAGGTACACAATTGCGAGCGTGAGCAGGGCCAGCGCGACGCCGCCAAGCTGGCCTGCGATCAACACGCCCGCGGTCCTGAAAATCGAGCCCGGTCCGCGCTCCCGCGGGATTGAATGTCCGATCGATGCAGCAGCGCCGACCAGCAAGGCGGTCGCCATCGTCAGGATCGTCGTGGGCAGAAACGTCGTGGCGAGGGTCAACCCCGTCCCACACGAGATTCCGACAATCTTCAAGGCGCTCGGGCGCCGTGCGAAGCTCACCAGGGCCAATGTCAGAACCGGAAAATAGAGCCAGGTCTGCGAGACATTCGAGCCCATATTGGCAATGTAATACCCGTTCAGCAGATAGGTGACGCCACCGGCAAGGGCCGCGATGAGGGACAGCCGGAATTCGATCGTCAGCAGCACGAGCAGGCAGAAGACGGCGATCAGATTGAGAAACAGGAAGACGGCGTGGAACGCCCCGTCACTGCCGCCGAGAAGTGCGGTGATGATCGATAGGGGCGACGTCTTGATATCGACGAGTGTTTCGGGACCGTATGCACCAGTTGCCGAATACGGATTCCAGTAGATCGACTGCCCGTCGTGAAAGCTGCGCCGGACGAATTGTATGCCGGGCTCGGACTGGAATGCGGCGCCTCCCGGATCAGTCAGCCCGTCGTAGGTTGTGCGGTTCTCCCTTTCGGCAAATAACCGGACCTTCTTTTGCTGGTCGTAGGTGATGTTGACGACATTTGCGTTGCTCAGGCTGGCTCTGAGAAAGATGACGTCCGGAAATGCGCACACGATCAACCAGATCGCGGCCAGTGCGCAAAGACCAAGGATTCTACGGTTGTCTGGACCGGATTTGTGTTCCGCGAGAATCGTCAAAACCGAAAAGCCGCGCCGTCCTAATATCACGATCGATCCGCTCCACACGCATTGCAGCCACTGGCGTTGACGCGGCGGCTTTCTTCTGTCGTGCACCATACACGGGCATGCGGCAAGACGCGACGACCAGTGAGGATTCCGATAAATCGCCCCGGGCGGGATCGTCGAAGGAGCGCGGTCTCAGCAACCAGTCGCCAGTTCCTGTCGAGAACGAATTGGCAGGTTCAGCTAAATCTGAAGCGGGCCGCCGAATAAGCGGGAAATCATAAGCAGGCAACGGCCGGGCGGCGTGGGTAGACCCTCTTTGGTATTGAATTCACAGGTCAGCAAGGGTACATCGCGGCTTCGTCCCAAGCCCAGCTGCGCCCGGCGAATAGGCTTCGAGACGCCCGGCGCAAGACCGGAATTGATTTTGGCCGTGCATTGCCTGCCCGAGGATACGCCGTATGAGGTTCTGCCTGCAGTGCCAAAGCACGGAGATCGACAAGAATTGGCGATGCGGGGTTTGTGACTTTTCACCGGCCCGGATTTGCGGTTTCCCCTGTTTCGCACCAGCGCTTGCCGCGGAAAACGACGGCATGCATGCCGAGTCGCATGACCATTTGGACCTGCTGCAGGACCAGAGCTTCTGGTTTCGCGCGCGTAATCGGCTGATTGAGGACCTGTGCCGCCGGCATTTTCCCGGCGCGCGAAGGATACTCGAACTGGGTTGTGGTACTGGCTATGTCACGCAGGCCCTGCGCAAAGCAATGCCAGATGCTACGATCAGCGCCAGCGAGATCTATACCAACGGGCTGAGCCACGCCCAGCGACGCTTGGGCCCCGGTGTCGAATTGCTGCAGATGGACGCTCGCGAAATCCCGTTCCGCGAGGAATTCGACCTGATCTGCGCCTTCGATGTGCTGGAACATATCGATGAGGATACGCGCGTGCTGAAGCGCATCGTCGAAGCATTGTCACCGGGAGGTGGGGTCATGCTGTCGGTTCCTCAGCATCGCTTTCTCTGGAGCCAGGTAGACGTCTATTCACATCACAAGCGGCGCTATCTGACGGGCGAACTGACGACGAAGTGCGTCGACGCGGGCCTCACCATTGTGCGCGATACGTCGTTCGTCTGTTCGCTTCTGCCGTTGATGTTCATTCAGCGCATGACCGAGCAGAAGGAGACTAACTTCAACCCAAGCTTTGAGCACACTCTGCCCCGCTTTCTCGACAGAGCCTTTGAAATGGCCCTCGACCTCGAGCGGCGCCTCATTCAAACTGGTATCTCCCTCCCGTTCGGCGGTTCGCGCTTCGTGCTGGCCCGACTGGAAGCCTCCCGCGTCTAAAAGATCGGCATACTGCGATGGGGACAGGAAAGTGTGCGGATAGGAAAGTGCGCGGAAAAGGCGCCCATTGCACTACAAACGGACGTTCTATGAATTCATCGGCGCGCATCTAGAGGCGCCCGGATCGCATGCTAAAGAATTTCGGAAAAGCAGGATCTCGCGGCAGCGACACATTGACGGTCTCCAAGGCTGACTATCGGAGCGATATTGACGGCCTGCGGGCCATCGCCGTTCTGTTGGTGATCACATTCCATGCCTTTCCGGCGGCAATACCGGGGGGGTTCATCGGCGTAGACGTATTTTTCGTCATTAGCGGCTATCTGATTACGGGAATCATCTGGCGGGAATTGTGCTCGGGAAGTTTCAGCCCGATGAGCTTTTACGCCCGCCGAATCCGTCGCATCTTCCCCGCCCTCGTTGTCGTCCTGACGGCCGTGATGGCGCTCGGCTGGTTTACCTTGCTGCCGAATCCGTTGGCCCAGGTCGGACTGCAATCGCTCGCAGGCGGGCTATTTTTTCCTAATATCCTGTTTCTGAATCAATCGGGATATTTCGATCAGGCTGCAGAAACCAAGCCTTTGCTGCACCTGTGGTCCCTCGGTGTCGAGGAACAGTTCTACCTGGTTTGGCCGTGGTTGCTGTTCTCCATTCGGCGCCGGCCGCGAGCGCTGATCGTCGTCGTCGCCATCCTCGTCGCTGCCTCTCTGATCTACAGCATCAGGATCACAGGCCGCGATCCGGTCACGGCATTCTATTCGCCGATCTCGAGACTCTGGGAATTGGGCGCCGGCGGTTTGCTCTCGTTTCTGCCGCGGATAACGAGGTTCGGAAACCTTGTTTCAACGGCCGGGCTTGTCGTCATCGCTGCAAGCGCGGCGCTCATTAACAGCAAGATACCGTTTCCAGGCATCGCAGCACTGGGCCCTGTGATCGGTGCCATGATGGTGGTGATCGCCAGATCAGATGTGTTGAGCTCGAAGCCCTTGGTGGCGATCGGGAGCATAAGTTATCCGCTTTACCTCTGGCATTGGCCGCTGCTGAGGTTTGCAGCGGCAGCCGGCCTGACATCTCCAACTCAAACCATGAGTGTGGTCGCCGTCAGCTTTATCCTCTCGTTCATGACCGCCAAGTGGGTAGAGCGTCCAATCAGGTTTGGCGACCTTAGGCGTGTCGGCGTAGGAGCTTCCGTGGCGTCCATGCTGCTGGTTGTCACCATGTCCTTGGTGATCTGGCGCAGCGGCGGGGCGCTCTGGCGATACCCCTCGGAAATCCGGCCCGTGCTGGAAACGATGAACTATAACCCAAGCGACGATGCCCGCATGGATTGCTGGTTGGATAGCAAAGCGGGCTTCGATGCCTATGCAGCGTCGTGCAAAACTGGAAAAACGGTAGTTTGGGGCGACTCCCACGCGGGACGACTTTACACGGGCCTTCGGAAAGATGGCGGGGGCATATCTCAATTCGCTCGCGACTCGTGCATGCCGATAGTTGGAGATGCATCCCTCTCGCCGGTTTGCGCAGCGAGCAACGTCCAGGCTCTGAAAGAGATTGAGCGGACCCGGCCGCGAAGAGTGATCGTGTTTGCCGTGTGGATGCACTACAAACCTGACTTTGCAGCGCTAGAAGCCACCTTGCGAAGGTTGAAGGCCGCGGCAGATGACGTGATCTTGCTGGGACCATCGCCGTCATTTACCCCCAATCTTCCTGAACAGGCTTATCAACACTGGTTGTCGCGCGGTGTGCTCCCTGAGCGTCTAATTCCCGTTACGCAGAATTATCGTGAGATGGATGCGGCGCTGCTTTCGGCGGCCAGGGGAGCTGGAGCCACGTTCGTCTCGCTGCACGACGCTATGTGCAACCAAGAAGGCTGTTTGACTCACACCCAGACCGGAAAGTCAGACCTCGTTAGTTGGGACTATGGCCACCTCACGACAAGCGGTGCGCGCTTCGTTGCCGATCTGGCAGGCTTGAATGGAAAAAACGATAAAGCCGAGCAACCTTAAGTTCTTACGCTCCACGCTCGACGGCTAGCGCGACGATTTCCTTCCGATTGCGCGCACGCTCGGCAACTGCCTGTCGACGTCGAACAGCAGCCGCCTTCGCGACCTCGGCGCACAAGACGTTCTCCGGCGTCGCCGCATTCCACTTCGACGCGGGCAACCAGACGCTCTACTTCAGCGCAGATGGCACCCAGGGCGCGGCGGTGGCCGTCGCGGTGGTCCAGGCCGGGTGGCGATCAACCCGCACGACATCCTGCTGGTCTAGTCGGCCGGCGCATTTGCCCTTGCGAACGGGCGCGGGCTCCGCCATGGAGCCCGTGCTTTTTCTGTGCGACGCGGTTGTAATCGATCTCATTCCAAAGTCATAAGCAGTGCGGCGCCGGGCGGCTTGAACTGGCCGGCGTTCACCCGCACAATGCAATCTGCTTGACTTCGCGAATTGCCAATTCAAACAAGAACATAGGGAAGACGCGCGTGGGACATGGAATGAAGGTCGCAATCACGCTGGCCGCTGCGCTTTGCGGCGCGCCTGCTTTTGCCGGTTGGGAGCCGACCAAACCCGTCGAAATCGTGGTGGCGGCCGGCGCGGGCGGTGCCTCCGACCAGATGGCGCGGATGATGCAAGCCGCGATCCAGAAGAACAATCTGATGAAGCAGCCGATGGTGGTCTCGCTCAAGGGCGGTGCGTCGGGGGCGGAAGCATTGATGTACATGAAGTCCAGCGAGGGCGATCCGAACAAGGTGCTGATCGCCTATTCCCTGATCTACATGCTGCCGCTGTCCGCGAAGATTCCGTTCAACTGGCGTGAGCTGACCCCGGTCTCGGTGATCGCGCTCGACCAGTTCGTGCTGTGGGACAACAGCGCCGGTCCCAAGACGGTGAAGGAGTTCGTCGCGGCGGCGAAGGCCGCGAGCTCGCCGTTCAAGATGGGCGGCACCGGCTCCAAGCGTGAGGATCACGTGCTGACTGTCTTCCTCGAGCAGAAGACAGGCGCGAAATTCTCCTATCTGCCCTACAAGTCCGGCGGCGAGGCCGCGACCCAGCTCGTCGGCAATCACACCGAATCCAACGTCAACAACCCCTCCGAAAACCTCGAGGTCTGGCGCGCGGGCCAGGTGCGGCCGCTCTGCGTATTCGACAAGGAGCGCATCTCCTACACCAGCAAGGTGACGGAGACGCAATCCTGGGCCGACATCCCGACCTGCAAGGAGGAGGGCGTCGACGTCCAGTATCTGATGCTGCGCGCGATGTTCCTGCCCGGCAAGGTCACGCCGGAGCAGCAGGCCTTCTATGTCGAGCTGTTTCACAAGGTGACGCAGACCGCGGAATACAAGGACTACATGGAGAAGCAGGCGCTGAAGCCGATCTTCCTCACCGGCAAGGACATGGTGCAATTCCTCGAGGAGGATGATGCCGTCAACAAGTCGCTGATGACCGAAGCCGGCTTCGTCGCGAAGTAGCCGTCTCCCTCGTCTCCCCTTCCCCGTTCTTACGGGGAGAGGGTCGGCTGAGGGGCTCTCTTCACGAAGATAGTGACAGATGGACTCGCGGAGAGTCCCCCTCACCCGGCGCTTCGCGCCGACCTCTCCCCGCAAGCGGGGCGAGGTGATGCAGCTCAGACTTTCGCAAATCAGCCCATGTCCCAAACCGATCTTGAAATCGTCGTCGACGATCCGACCGCGCCTGAAGACGACTCCCCGTCCGTCGTCGCTTCCGGTACGATCGAGATCATCGTCTGTCTTCTGCTCCTCGCGCTGGCCGTCACGCTCGGCTACGACAATTGGCGCACGGGTGCATCCTGGGATGCAACCGGGCCCGAGCCTGGCTATTTCCCGTTCTACCTCTCTGTCATCCTCGGCGGCGGCAGCCTTTATGGCCTGATCGCGGCGCTCGTCGCGCGGCGTGCGGCGGCTGAGACGTTCGTCACGCGCGCGCAGGCCCGCCGGGTAATGGCCGTGTTCGTTCCGACGCTGCTGTTCTGCCTGGTGATGCAGTACCTCGGCCTCTATGTCGCGAGCTTCCTGCTGATCTCCGGGTTCATGCGCCTCGTCGGCAAGATCGCGCTGTGGAAGTCACTGCTCACCGCTTTCGTGTTCACGGCGATCATGTTCGTCACCTTCGATATCGCCTTCGACGTCATCATGCCGAAAGGGCCGCTCGAAGCGGCCTTCGGGCGCTAGGACGGATCCGCGATGGAAGCTTTCGGTCTCCTGCTGCACGGTTTTGCCGTCCTGCTCACGTGGAAGACGCTCGTCCTGATGATGGTCGGGCTGGTGCTTGGCATCTTCGTCGGCGTGCTTCCGGGCCTCGGCGGTCCCAACGGCGTTGCGATCCTGCTGCCGCTCACCTTCACGATGGATCCGACCTCGGCGATCGTGATGCTGTCCTGCATCTACTGGGGCGCGCTGTTCGGCGGCGCGATCACCTCGATCCTGTTCAACATTCCCGGCGAGGCCTGGTCGGTCGCGACCACCTTCGACGGCTATCCGATGGCGCAGCAGGGCAGGGCGGCGGAGGCGCTGACCGCGGCGTTCACCTCCTCCTTCATCGGCTCGCTGGTTGCGGTGCTGCTGATCACCTTCCTCGCGCCGATGATCTCGTCCTTTGCGTTGAAGTTCGGTCCGCCCGAGTTCTTCGCGGTGTATCTGCTCACCTTCTGCTCCTTCGTCGGCCTCGGACGCGAAGCCAAGCACAAAACCGTCATCTCGATGTCGCTGGGCCTTCTGCTCGCCGGCGTCGGCATGGATACGGTGTCGGGCAACCTGCGCATGACCTTCGGCTCGGCCGACCTCTTGCGCGGCATCAACTTCCTGGTCGCCGTCATCGGCCTGTTCGGCATCAGCGAGATCCTGCTGACGATGGAAGAGCGGCTGGCGCTGCGTGGCCATGCGGCGAGCATCTCGCTCCGCGTCGTGCTCGGCGTCTGGAGGGACTTGCCGAAATACTGGGTGACGCTGCTGCGCTCCTCCTTCATCGGTTGCTGGCTCGGCATCACCCCGGGCGGTGCGATCGCGGCGTCCTTCATGGGCTACAACCTGGCAAAGCGTTTCGCCGAGGAGCCCGAGAGCTTCGGCAAGGGCCGCATCGAGGGCGTGTTCGCGCCCGAGACCGCGGCGCACGCCTCCGGCACCTCGGCATTGCTGCCGATGCTGGCGCTCGGCATTCCCGGCTCCGGCACCGCCGCGATCCTGCTCGGCGGCCTGATGGTGTGGGGCCTCAATCCGGGCCCCCTGCTGTTCGTCGAGCACAAGGATTTCGTCTGGGGCCTGATCGCCTCGATGTATCTCGGCAACGTCGTCGGCCTCGTACTGGTGCTGACGACGGTGCCGATCTTCGCCTCGATCCTGCGCGTGCCGTTTGCGGCGGTGGCGCCGATGATCGTGGTGTCCTGTGCGATCGGCGCCTACGCCATCCAGAACGCGATGTTCGACATCTGGCTGATGCTGGGCTTCGGGATCGTCGGCTACGTCTTCAAGAAGATCGGCATTCCGCTCGCGCCGTTCACGCTGGCGCTGGTGCTGGGCAACCGTGCCGAAGACGCCTTCCGTCTGTCGATGATCGGCTCCGGTGGCGACCTCAAGGTGTTCTGGTCGAACGGTCTCGTTGGATCGATCACGACCCTGGCGATCCTGCTGCTGTTCTGGCCGGTATTCGACCGTTTGCGCGCCAAAGTTGCGATGCGATGAAAGTGAATTAAATCAGTGTCTTAGTATTACAGTGTCGCCGTAGTCCGGGCGCTGGCGCCTAGGGATTGTTTCCGGATGTTGCTGCTGCGCGACAGCTGAGGTGCGGCTTCGAGCGTATGCTTCGACCACATTTTTTTTGTGGGGGTTGCAATGAAACGGATTGTGATGGGAATTGCGGCGGCGTCGTTGGTCATGACCAACGCACTGGCCGCCGATCTGGCGCCGAAACCCTATGTGAAGGCGCCGGCTCTGGTTGACCCGGGCTGGGGCTGGACGGGCTTTTATGCCGGCTTGAACGCCGGGTACAGTTGGGGCAGGGCCAATACGACGGTGGCGCCAATCGCACTGCCCTTCCCGGCGGTGCAATTCGGTTCTTTTGGCCAAAATGTCGATGGTTGGGTGGGCGGCGGGCAGCTCGGCTACAATTGGCAGGTCGATCCTAAATGGGTCGTCGGTCTCGAGGGGGACATTCAGGCGACCGGTGAGCGGTCATCTCGAACGCTGACCACGACAAGCGCGCGCTACGGTTCGAACATCATCGGTCTTCCGGGCGGCACCGACTTCAACTCCATTGCGACCTTGACCGCGAATCTTTCCTACGACCTGCAGTGGTTCGCGACGTTCCGGGGGCGCGTCGGCGTCCTGTCGGATCCGCAGACTCTATGGTATGCGACCGGCGGTCTCGCGGTCGGCGAGTTCAAGTATTCGTCGGCCACCGCCCTTGGAATCCAAGTTTTCACACCAGGTCTGGGTGGCACGACTCTGCTCGGCGCGTTCAACTTTCCGATCGGTGCTGGTGTGAGCAGCACCGATACCCGGGTGGGTTGGACGGTGGGTGCGGGCGTCGAACGCAAGTTCACCCGGAATTGGTCGGCCAAGCTCGAATACCTTTATATGGATTTCGGGAGCAAGACCTACTTTGCGGGAACTGCGAACCAGGCGGATGTCAGCTTCCACGATCACGTGCTGCGTGCCGGCTTCAACTATGCGTTCAGTCCGACGCCGGTCGTCGCGAAATATTAAAGCGGCGCAGAGCCATCAAGTCTCAATGCCCGGCATCTTGCCGGGCATTGTCGTTTGGGACGCAGGATTATGTCTAAGGTTTCTTGTGCGATGTACATCTCGTTGTGCTTGCACGCGCGCCTTCGCAATGATGTAGTCCGGCGAGGTCCGAACGCGCACATTGATCGAACTCACAGTTTGGTGGACGCCTCGCCGCGGTTGCAGGAATGCATAGTGAAGCCCTCGCGGCTGGGAAACTCCCGGGACAGCTTCATACAACCTTCTCCGCCCTGAGTTTCGCGATCTCGGCTGCGCTGAAGCCGAATTCGGCGAGCACCTCGTCCGTCTGCTCGCCGAATTCCGGCGGCCGCGCCACCATCTTGCTCGGCGTGCGCGACAGCGTCACGGGCTGGCCGACCAGGCGGATGTGGCGGTCCTCGTCGTTCGGCACGTCCTGCGCAATGCCAAGATGCTTGACCTGGGCGTCCTCGAACATCTGGTCGATGGCGTAGATGGGCCCGCAGGGCACGCCGGCGTCATTGAGCTCGCGGACCCAGGTCTCGGTCGATTTCGTCACGGTGCGCTTCTCGATCTCGGCGTTGAGCGCGTCGCGGTTCCTGGAGCGGGCAGGGGCCGTCGCATAGTCGGGATGGCCAAAGAGCTCCGGCGCACCGATCGCCTGCGCGCAGCGCTCCCAGATCCGCCCGCCCGTGGTGGCGATATTGATGTAGCCGTCCGAGGTCCTGAACACGCCGGTCGGAATGCTGGTCGGGTGGTTGTTGCCGGCCTGTTTTGCCACTTCCTTCTCCATCAGCCACCGCGCGGCCTGGAAGTCGAGCATGAAGATCTGGGCCTGCAGCAGCGAAGTCTGCACCCACTGGCCCTTGCCGGAAACCTCGCGCTCCAGCAGCGCGGTGAGGATGCCCATGGCGCAGAACAGGCCCGCCGTCAGGTCGGCAACGGGGATGCCGACCCGCATCGGGCCTTCGCCGGGCGCGCCGGTGATCGACATCAGCCCGCCCATGCCCTGCGCGATCTGATCGAAGCCCGGCCGCTTGTGATAGGGGCCGTCCTGGCCGAAGCCGGAGATGCTGCCATAGACGATTCGCGGGTTGATCTTGGCGAGGCTCTCATAGTCGACCCCGAGCTTCTTCTTCACGTCGGGCCGGAAATTCTCGACCACGACGTCGGCCTTGGCCGCGAGGCGCTTGAATACGGTAAGCCCGCGCTCGTCCTTCAGGTTCAGCGTCATCGCCCGCTTATTGCGGTGCAGATTCTGGAAGTCGGAACCCCGCCGCGGCCCGCCCGGCTGCTCGCCGCCCGCATCCTCGGTCAGTGCGTCGATCTTGACGACATTGGCACCCCAGTCCGCGAGCTGCCGCACGCAGGTGGGCCCGGACCGGACCCGGGTCAGATCGAGCACGGTGAAGCGCGACAGGGCTTCCGAGGCATGCGGAAAGGGCATTTTGAAGGGCTCCGAGACAGACTGCGGAGCCACCATAGTGGCGAAAGACCACGCCGTCCAAGCTTCACTTGGACCGCGGATCGCGGCGCGAATTCAGCGCGTTCGTGCCGGTCGGCAAGCAGCGAAATCCTGCCAACTGCTGGGTTCTCATACTTGCGCGGTCGTATTGAGTCCGACACGCGAGCCATCGTACCCGTGGTCGATGATTTCCTGCCACCAGGAGCGGTTCTGACAGAACCAGTGGATGGTCTTCTCGATCCCGCTCTCGAAGTCTTCGCGTGCCCGCCAGCCGAGCTCGCGGCTGATCTTGGTGGCGTCGATCGCATAGCGCCGGTCATGACCCGGCCGGTCGGCGACAAACGAGATCAGGTTGCGACGTGGGCCGCGGGTCCCCGGTACGAGGCGATCCAGGACGTCGCAGATACGCTCGACCACATGCAGGTTGGTGCGCTCGTTACTGCCGCCAATGTTGTATGTCTCGCCGGCGCGCCCGCGCTCCAGCACCAGAGTGAGCGCGCTGGCATGGTCTTCCACATACAGCCAGTCACGGATCTGCTTGCCGTCTCCGTAGACCGGGAGAGACTGCTCCGCCAGCCCGCGGACGATCATGTGAGGGATCAGCTTCTCGGGAAACTGATACGGTCCGTAATTGTTCGAGCAATTCGTGACGACCGTCGGCAGTTCATAGGTTTCTCGCCATGCGCGAACAAGGTGGTCGGACGAGGCCTTGCTGGCAGAGTAGGGCGAGTTTGGCGCGTAGGGCGTGGTTTCGGTGAACAGCCCCTCTGCGCCAAGTGAGCCGAAGACTTCATCCGTCGAAACGTGAAGCAGCCGGAACCGATCACGCTTGTCCGCGGACAGGCCGCGCCAGTGGCGCAGACATTCCTGCAGCAGCGTGAATGTGCCGACGATATTGGTCTTGATGAATTCGGCCGGGCCGTCGATGGAGCGGTCCACATGGCTCTCGGCCGCGAGGTGCATCACCGCGTCGGGTTGATATTTTTCAAACAGCCTTCGGAGGCCGGGACCATCGCAGATGCATTGCTTCTCGAAGGCGTAACGCGGATTTCCCGGGGCGCCGGGGAGCGTGCTCAGGCTGCCCGCATAGGTCAGCTTGTCGATATTCACGACCGATGCATTCGTGTCCGCCAGCAGATGACGAATGACGGCCGATCCTATGAAGCCGGCTCCGCCGGTAACGAAGATGGTTTGCTTGTCAAAGCGCATCGATGCTCTTCATGCAAAGGGGGTGAGCTAGCGTCGAAGCGAGCGGTGGATCGACAGCAGATACTCGCCATAGCTGCTCTTGGCGCACTTCTTTGCCAATTCCTCGAAATCGTCGAGGCTGATATATCCGAGCCGCAATGCGATCTCTTCCGGGCAGGCGATGCGCAATCCCTGCCGCTGCTCCAGAATCTGCACGAAATGGCTCGCCTCGACCAACGAGGCGTGAGTGCCGGTATCGAGCCAGGCGAAGCCGCGGCCAAGCGTTTCGACATGCAGATCGCCGCGCTCGAGGTAGGCCCTGTTCACGTCGGTGATTTCCAGCTCACCCCTGGCCGAAGGCTTCACGCGTGTCGCGATGTCCAGCACGTCGTTGTCGTAGAAGTAAAGTCCAGTCACCGCCAGATTGGAGTTGGTCTCTTTCGGCTTTTCCTTGAGCGAGGCGGGGTTACCCTGAGAGTCGAATTCGATGACGCCATATTGCTCGGGCGTGTTGACGGGATAGCAGAAGATCGTTGCTCCCCTCTCGCGTGTCCTGGCGCGCTTAAGACGCTCGAGCAACTTGTTTCCATAGAAAATGTTGTCGCCAAGAACGAGGGCGACGGCGTCCGATCCGACGAAATCGCGTCCGACGACGAAGGCATCGGCAAGACCGCGCGGGCTTTCCTGAGGCGCGTAGGAAAAGCGCAGGCCAAGGTGCGATCCGTCTCCGAGCAGTCGCTGAAACAGGTGCTGATCGTCCGGCGTGGTGATGATCAGAATGTCCCTGATTTCCGCCAGCATCAGCACGGACAGGGGATAGTAGATCATCGGCTTGTCAAAGACCGGAAGCAGCTGCTTCGAGATCACGGCTGTGACGGGGTAAAGGCGGGACCCCGTGCCGCCTGCTAGGATAATTCCCTTCATCAAAAAATCCGAAGTTTTCCTGTCCTTGAACTCTTGCCGCGCCGCCTGAACCAGAGAGCAGCAACGGAGCTATCCTTGCGATCCCAGCCACTCCGGGGGCCTTTCGCCTTGAGACGAGGCCTCCCGATCAGCCGGAATACCGCAGCGCGCGCAGTCTGTTACCTCTTCAGGTAGATGGCGTTATTTTGCTTTGTGGGCCGGATATTGTAAAGGGTCGGCCGGGTCTGTCGCCGGGCGAGCAACGTCTTCCCACCATATCGCGCGTTGCAGATGCGCTCGTTTCTTTTGATGCACCTCCATAAGCGACCCATTCGAGGCCTCGCTCGCGCCGCTCCTTCGAATGCGCGTTGTCTGTCTGAATCGCGAAATTTCGGCACCGGGCCACTCGCGCGGGCGCCTTGTCGTAGTCTGCCAATTATCGCGCCAGGCGCTTCAGCTCGGCCCGGGCCTTCTCGGCGAGCGGATCGTCACTGTGTCGCGCGATGAACAGCTCGAGCGCCTCGGCCGTTCCCTTGGCTCGGGCGGCCTCATACTCCTCGGCCACCGCAATCGACGGGTCGCGGAGAGGCGGCATGACTGGTGCCCGCGGGGCCTTCGCCGCTTCGTCTGCTTTGGCTTTTCTGGCCATGACGGGTTGTCCCTCGGGGAACAATAGATCCAGACCGGCGAGCGCCACGAATGCGCCGAGACAGCAGGCCGTCAGGCGGAGCTGCTTCATGAGGTACCTCAAATGCACTGCGGCGTACACTAAGGGCCCGTGTAACCACGGGGTTCCTGATTAACAAGCCGTTACTTGCCGCTCGCAGCATCCTTCGCCAAAAATAAACCTAACGTATAAATCCTAAGGCTAGAATCGCTGCGCCGCCCTGACTCGGGCCCTGCACGGCAACTCTCCGAGGGACGATCCATTGGCTACCGCCGTCAACGTCAGTGCCACCTACAATGCCGAAATCGACGGCCTGCTGTCCGGTTCGAAATGGACCGGCACGATCACCTATAGTTTTCCGGATTCAGCGAGCGACTACCCCACCTATACATACGGGAACAATGAGCCCGCCTCGTTCGCCCAGGCGCCGGCGGCGATGCAGTCGGCGATCAACTACGCGATCGGCCTGATCAAGAGCTACACCAACATCTCGCTCAGCTATGCCGGCACCAACGGCGCCGACATCATGATCGGTCAGTCGTCGGCGGCCAATCCGACCTCCTACGCCTACTATCCCGGAAACTATGTCCCTGGCGGCGACATCTGGTTCGGCACCTCCTATCCGTACGCGCAGGCCGCGCTCGGCAACTATTATTTCGCCACCGCGCTGCACGAGCTCGGCCATGCGCTCGGCCTCAAGCACAGCCAGGAGGTCGGCGGCCCCGGCAACGTCGCGGTGCCGACCGCGCATGACGATAGCGAATACACCATCATGAGCTATCGCAGCTACGTCGGCGCGCCGTTGACGGGCTACACCGCCGAGACCTACGGGTTCTCGCAGACCTACATGGCCAACGACATTCTCGCGCTGCAGACGATGTACGGCGCGAACTACGCGACCCAGAATGGCAACACCGTCTACACCTGGAGCACGACCACCGGGCAGGAATTCATCAACGGCGTCGCGCAGCCCGCGGACGGCGGCGGTATCGGCGGTTCGGCCAACCGCATCTTCGAGACGATCTGGGACGGCGGTGGCGTCGATACCTACGATTTGTCGAACTATACGACCAACCTGTCGATCAATCTCAATCCGGGCGCGGCGTCGGTGTTCTCGTCGACGCAGCTCGCCTATCTCGGCAACGGCCACTACGCCGCCGGCAACGTCTACAACGCCTATCTCTACAACGGCGATGCGCGCTCCTATATCGACAACGCCATCGGCGGCTCCGGCAGCGACACGATCATCGGCAACGCGATCGCGAACGCCCTGAACGGTGGCGGCGGCAACGACACCATTGCGGGCGGCGGCGGCAACGATACCATCATCGGGGGCGCCGGCACCGACACCGCGGTCTATTCCGGCAGCATGGCGAATTATGCGATCAGCTACAATTCGACCACGTTCACACTGGTCGATCAGCGCTCCGGCACGCCCGACGGCACCGACACCGTGTCTAGCGTGGAGAACTTCCAGTTCGCCGACGGAACGATTTCGAGCACCACGCTGATCAGCCAGCTTAGCCCGACCGTGATCGAATCTTATGGATCGACCAGCCTTGCTGTCGTGTGGATACATTACTCATTGTTCGCCAATGGCACGTCGAGCGGGCCTATTGTGAGCTACGGGTCGACGCAGATGGTCGCATCGAATGATGCGGGACTCTGGCGCGCCATCGGCGCGGAGCAGTCGGGCAGCGCATATCTGATCGCCTGGAAGATGAACGGTTCCGACCAATATGCGGTCTGGAACGCCGACAGCCAGGGCAGCTACGTGTCCAACGCGGTCATGCCGACCTCGGGTTCGGATGTGGCGCTGCAGTCGATCGAGACCAGCTTCCACCAGGATCTCAACGGCGACGGTGTGATCGGCGTTTCCGCCGCGTCCGTGTCTGCGACTGTGATCGAGTCCTTTGGATCGACCAGTCTCGCCGTGGTGGGGACCCATTACGCACTGTTCGCCAATGGCACGTCCAGCGGACCTACCGTGACTTACGGGGCGATGCAGGCGATCGTATCGAGCGATGCAGGAGCCTGGCGTGCGATCGGCGCGGAGCAGCCGGGCGGCGGCTATCTGGTCGCCTGGAAAATGAACGGCTCCGACCAGTATGCGGTCTGGAACGCCGACAGCCAGGGCAGCTACGTGTCCAACGCGATCATGCCGACCTCGGGTTCGGATGCGGCCCTGCAGTCGATCGAGAGCAGCTTCCACCAGGATCTCAACGGCGACGGCGTGATCGGTGTTCCCGTGACCGCGACCGTGATTGAATCCTACGGATCGACCAGCCTTGCTGTGGTGGGGATCCATTACTCGCTGTTCGCCAATGGCACGTCCAGCGGACCTACCGTGACTTACGGAACGACGCAGGCGATCGTATCGAGCGATGCGGGAGCCTGGCGTGCGATCGGCGCGGAGCAGTCGGGCAGCGGTTACCTGATCGCCTGGAAGATGAACGGCTCCGACCAGTATGCGGTCTGGAATGCCGACAGCCAGGGCACTTATGTGTCCAACGCGGTCACGCCGACGTCGGGTTCGAATGTGGCCCTGCAGTCGATCGAGACGAGCTTCCACCAGGACCTCAACGGCGATGGCGTGATCGGCGTCAAGAGTTCGGGCCAAGGGCTTCAACCGGCTGCGACCTCGCAATTCGCGACGGAGACAGCGGATGCATTTGTGTTTCAGGAGCACCCGGGTCTGAATCCGGCCGGTGGTCAGGTCGGCACTCAAATGGTTGGAGCGGAATACTCCGGATCCGCAAGCAAGCCGGACACGCCAGATCCCTTCCCGATGCTCGCCCACGACGTGAACGATGTGCACGACGCCTTCGCGGCGCTGATGGCCAGTCACACCACGGGATTTCTCATTCACTGACCACGCCGGCCGGATTTCGCTGCCGCGACTCCGGGCCCGGCGGGCGGCAATATTTGTGAAGATTCAAGGCTGCGCGGCTTTCGACCGGCGTGCCAAGTGCGCTATAAGCGCCCCCATGATCAAGTCCGGTCAAGAGAAGCACAGGCAAGTCGTTATATTCGGAATCGGGGAAATCGCCGAGCTGGCGGACTATTATTTTTCCTGCGATTCCCAGTATGAGGTTGTCGGATTTACGGTTGATCGCGCTTTTCTGAAGCAAACCGAATTTCGGGGGCGCCCTGTCGTCGCATTCGAGGAGGTCGCGGATACATTCGCACCCGACCGCCATGCGATGTTCGTCGCTGTCAGCTACGCCAAGATCAACGCCGTACGTGCGGAGAAGGTGGCTGCGGCGCGGGCCAAGGGATATCGGCTGGCGAGCTATCTGAGCAGCCGCGCCACGGTATTTGCCGACTTCGAGCTGAAAGAGAACTGCTTCATTCTCGAGGACAACACCATCCAGCCCTTCGCCAGTGTCGGCGCAAATGTCACGCTGTGGAGCGGCAACCATATCGGTCACCACTCGGTCATCGAGGATGATGTCTTCCTGGCATCTCACGTCGTCATTTCCGGTGGTGTCCGCGTCGGACGCGGCAGCTTCGTGGGCGTGAACGTAACGATCCGTGATCATGTCACGATCGGCCAGCGATGCGTGCTGGGTGCCGGCGCACTGGTGCTGGAGGACCAGCCCGATCTTTCGGTTGTCGCACCACGCGGAACCGAGCGCTCGCCCGTGCCGAGCACCCGCTTGAGAAGTCTGTGAGGTCCCGCCATGTCGTGGCGACGCCTTGGAGCTGTCTTTGCTCCCAGCGGAGAGCAATGGTGGGCGCGTAGTCACGCTGCGTTACCGACCCCCGTTCATGTCACGGACGACACGTTTCGCTTTTTCTACAGCGCGCGCGACGCAGACAAGCGCTCGCATATCGGTTGGGTCGACGTCGCCGTCTCGGATAATCCTAGAGTCCTTGGGGTGGCCGAGCGACCGGTCATCTCGCCTGGTGAAGACGGAACGTTCGACGATAGCGGTGCCAGCATCGGCTGCATCATCCGTGATGAGGACGAGTATCATCTCTACTACATGGGCTGGAACCTGGGCGTCCGCTCGCCCTGGCGAAACGCGATCGGTCTGGCGCGATCGACCTCCCTTGACGGCTCGTTCGAGCGCTTTTCACCTGGACCAGTTCTCGATCGCACGCCGGTAGATCCGTACACTCTGACCTACCCTTGCGTGCTCAAGATCGGTCCCGGGCAATGGCGCATGTGGTATGGATCCAACCTTGCGGCAGGTCTCGATGAGGAGACGCTTCGCCATGCGATCAAGGTTGCGCATTCCAGCGACGGTGTTCGCTGGGAGCGCGACGGCTCGATCGCCGTAGGGCTGACTGCGCATCAGGAACATGTGATTGTACGGCCGACGATCGTGCGAATTGGCGAAATCTACCTGATGAGTTTCGCAACGCGCGGCCTACGTTATGCGTTGGGGGCGGCCTGGAGCAGGGATGCTAAGCATTGGGAACGCATCGACGAAATCATGCAATTCGATCGGACCGAGCCTGGGTGGGATCTGGACATGATCTGCTATCCGGCGCTGTTCTGGCACCGTGAGCGGCTGTGGCTCGCGTATAATGGTAATGGCTACGGGGCTACCGGCTTTGGGCTGGCCGTGTGGGACGGCGACCATCCGTTGAAGAGTCTTGCCGGCTGACGCAATCTACGACCTGGCTCGTTTTCCAAGTTCTCGAGAGTAGGATATGACCGAAGCATCCGTTGCACGTTATGGCGTTCACACCCAGGCTCGAAGCAGCAACGCGTTGGACCGGGCCATCGAGCAAATCAAGCTCTTGGGGTTTGCCGTCGTGGATGGGGGTTTCGACGCGGAAGGCCTGCGTCGGCTTGCGAGCACGTTCGATCGCGTGCTGGAGTCAACACAGAGCTTGTATGGCGGCCGGGATGAGCTGAAGAGGATCGACGAGCATAATACGATCCGCGTGCCGCTCGCACATGATCGCCTGTTTCTGGATCTTGCGATGAACGCAAACGTTCTCGAAGTCTGTCGCCAGCTGATCGGCGACTACATCATCCTCAATCAGCAGAACGGCATCATTAACCCCCCGAATGCGCAGACGTATAATCAGGCGGCGTACCACCGCGATCTGCCGTATCAGCACTTCGTTTCGAGCCGCCCTCTGGCGATCAACGCGCTGTTCTGCCTCGATCCCTTCACGCTGGAAAACGGGTCCACGCTGGTCGTGCCCGCGAGCCACAAGGAAGAGGCATTTCCATCCGATCTGACGGTGGAGGCCCTGCAGAAGACGGTCACGGCCCCGGCCGGATCCTTCCTTGTGCTGGATGCGATGCTGTTTCATCGTGGCGGCGTGAACCAGACCTCAAGTCCGAGACGTGCGGTCAATCATCTCTATACCATCCCCCTGATGCGTCAGCAGATCAATCTTCCCTCATTCCTTGGACCCGACTACACCGAAGACAAGCAAACGCGTCGCCTTCTTGGCTATGAGGTCGAGACACCGCGCGACGTTTCTGCTTTCTATGGAGCGCGCCGGTCGAGGATGTCGACCTGACCATGCAACGCGTATTCTTGCCGAACAGAAGGACCAGTTCATGAAGGAGACAGGGTTTTTCTGTCCTCGCACGCACGAACCTCTCGTCATTTCGGCCGATGGCCGCTTTCTGGAGAGCCCCGCCGGCGATCGCTATCCCGTCATTGACGGCATTCCCTCACTGCTGCTGGCCGCCGGTCAGGATGAGGCGCGCGGGGATAGAAACAAGTACTATCGCGAGCGCGCGGCGGAATATGATGCCGGCAACGATGTCATGTTCCGCATGCTGTTGTGCGAGGAAGAGCAAACCCGCGAGCAACTCACCGACTTCCTGGAAATCGCCCGAGGCGATCGCATTCTGGAAGTTGGCTGTGGCACGTGCCGCGACACCCGTCACTTCCTGAAACGCGGGGCGCAGGTTTACGCGGGTGACATCAATCGTGAGATGGTTCACATCGGGCGCGATCGACTGGAAACGGCGGAGGTCGACACCTCGGCCCTGAAGCTTTTTGTCGCCGATGCCGGAAAATTGCCGTTTCCCGACGGATTCTTCGACCGCGCCTTCCATTTCGGCGGCCTCAACCTCTTTCCCGACATCCGAGCGTCTGTCGCGGAGATCGCGAGGGTCGTTAAGCCGGGTGGACGAGTGGTGCTGGGGGACGAGGGCGTCGGGGCCTGGCTCGGCGAAACCGAGTTCGGGAAGATCCTGAAGAACTCAAATCCGCTCTTTCATCATCAGGCTCCCCTCGACAAGATTCCGACGCACGCGCGCAACGTGTCGTGTCACTGGATTCTGAATGGTTCGTTCTACGTGATGGTGTTCGACGTGGGTACCGGAGAGCCGCAGCTTGATCTCGATATCGAGTTTCCGGGATGGCGCGGCGGATCGCATCGCAAGCGCTATTTCGGCAGGCTCGAGGGCGTTTCCCCCGAACTGCGCGACCAGGCAGTGAAGGCTGCGGCCGCGGAGGGGATTTCGGTTGTTTCGTGGCTTGAAAGGGCGCTTCGTCGCGCGCTGGATTGACGTGGGTCAGGCCGACGCCAACGCGTGCCTGCGGACGATGATCGTGAATTCATAAAGCCCATAGTCCTGGAGGAGGGCGACGGATCGTCCGTACCGGGAAAGGCAGTAGGACAGCATTTCGGCCGGTTCGACATAGTACAGGTCGGGTCGGCGTCGGTCGGGATCGCTCGACATGCTGAGCACGTTGAAGCCGAAGCCCTGTCGCCCCGACTGCGCGAGCACATCGATGGTTCGCAGCACATAGTCGCCCCAGTCGGCGCCCGGAACGTCGCCCTTGACGTTGAAGATCCCGCTCGCGATGGCGAAGTCGGCCGTTTCAGACGGAACAGCGCCGACGCGCCAGTGCCGGTCGTCGCCCTCGCCGTACAATTCCCGCGCCTTGTCGATCATGCTCGGCGTGATGTCATAGCCGACAAAGCGCCCGCGGTGTCCGTTCTGTCGCAGGAAGCGCAGGAAATCTCCGAACCCGCATCCGAGATCGATGAGTGAGGCGTCCGGGGCGCCTTCGACGAGGCGGAGAAACTGCCGATGCCGCAGCTCATGAGAGCGTAGGTCGTTCCAGTCGACGCCTTGCGAGGTCGAGCCGTGCGTCAGGAGCTTGGAATTGTAGTGTGCCGCGACCTGCTGCAGGATCGGGGAGTCGATCGAGTTGCTCACGTGATTTACCGTCGAATAGCGAGTTGCGCGTCGCCGTCACGGCTCGACTTGCGATCGACCACGGCGTCCGCCTTGTAGATGTGGCGAACCAGGGTGTAGGGGCGACGCTTGGTCTCCGACATGATGTTGGCGATGTAGATTCCGAGAATGCCGAGGATGAGGGTTATCAGGCCGCCGAGGAACCACACCGATATGATCAGCGACGTGAAGCCATCGACGCCCATGCCCGAGGTGAAGTAGCGCCCGAGGTAAAACAGGATCAGGACACCGGAAAGTCCGAAAATCAGTATGCCGGTGTAGAGCACAAAGTAGAGCAGCCGCGTCGATGTCGTCGTGACATGCTTGACCGCAAGCTCGATCCGGTCCCGCAACGAATAGGTGGATGGCGACAGCGAAAGCTTCTTCACGATGATCGGGGTCTGACGAAAGCCGGTCACCTGCCACAGATCCGAGATGATGAATTCGCGGTCCTGATGGCTGACCAGAGCATTGACATAGTCGCGCGTCATCAGGCGCGACGTCACCACATTGCGCGGAACCGGTCGGTCACCCAGCACATCGAGCGCAGCAAAGAACAGCGCACCGGTCGTTCGCTCGAAAACCCCGCCGCGCCGATTCTCCTGGACACCGTAAACGACGTCGCAGCCCTCCCGCTTGAAGAGTTCATAAAACTGCGGGAGGCTTTCAGGGGGCTCCTCAAGGTCGCTGTCGATGAGGAATATCAATTCGCCGCTTGCGTGGGCCAGGCCCGTCATCATCGCCTTGTGGTGGCCGAAATTGCGGGCGAGATCGACGACGACCACGCGCGGATCGCGTTTGTGCAGCTCCACTGCCAGCTCCAGACTGTTGTCCGGGGAGCCGTCATTGACCATGACCAGTTCAATGTCGTCGGTGATCGCGCTCGCCGCCGTCATTGCCCGCCGATGGAACTCGTCGACATAGGCGGCGGACCGATAAAGTGTGGTAACGATAGAAAGCTTCAACTTCACTCCCTCCGCCTCAACTGCGCCGAACGAGTTCCCGGCAGTCTCGCTACTGATATCAGGGAATGATGCCGTTCGCGGTCCCCGGCGGGGAAGTTCCCACTCGCACTTTTGGCCTCGGGGCTTTCCGGCGTCGTCTGCATCACTTCCTCTTCACGAGCACTGACGTTCTGCAAATCATCTCGGCTTTGCAATGCCTTAGGGATATGTTGCAGGAACGGGTCCGCGCGGCATCTCATACGGCAAGTGTGCGGGAGGCGCAAACGCGCGCAGGCCGTGAATCAACCACGAGGAAATACAAGATAAAATTGCACCGGCTTTTGAACCAATATCGCATTCGCAGGACATTCTAACCGGGGTGCAGTCCCGTCTTTCCGGCGGAATTTCTCCTCTCGTTTCAGGCCCGAATGTGGCGGCTTGTCACGCCGCGGGCGTTTGCATGAAGTGTTTCGCCTCGGGGCCAGTGTTGAAGATCAGGTCGAGCACGCTGACGGCATGCTCGAATCCGCCATGGAGCTGCGGATAGTCGGGGTAGCCCTGATAGCTCATCCACTCCGCGGCGATTCCAGCCGCGGCGAACATTGACTCGTCGAGATAGGCGCGTGCTGAAGGGCCGCTGAGATAGCAGTCGGCACCAGCCGCCTGCGCGATCGCAAGCAGTCGCGCCGTCTTCGCGCCCTCCGCGGGATAGGCCGTATCCCTGACGATCTTCGTCTTCAGCCCGAGCAGGCCCGCAATCTCGCGCGTGAGCAGCTCGTTGACGTCGGTCAGGCGGCTCTCCTTGTCAGCACGCTCGTACCAGGCGCGGATGGTGGGTGCGAATGCATCGAAGAACGGTGCGCGACGATAGGCGAGTTCGAGCGTTCGCCAGTGCTTCTCGGCCCAGGGCTTTTCGATCGCGACCTCGTCGATCGGCTGGTCGAACCGTCCCTTGGTCACGACGGGAATGGTCAGCCACTCGACGCCGTTGGCGGTCTTGATCCTGTTGCGGTTGTGCCAGTGCCGCTTCACGTATTGCATGCGATCGAAGATCACGTATTCGTCGCATTGTCCGATGAGGTCGAAGAAGCCCTTCCAGGGAATATAGCAGGATTGGATGATCGAAATTCGCACGGCTATGACTTCTGGGGCATTTGCATCGGGACCCGTGTTTATCGTGCCTCCGCGATGAATTCACTGCCTATTGTCAGTCGTGTCCTCGCGCAGGGCGTGCCGCGGGACATCGTCGAGGCCTCCAAATGGCTCAATCTGTCGACGGCCGCAGCGCCGGCGCGGGCGCGAATCCGCGATGCCGTCTCCACCAAGATGACGCGCGGAGAGATCGCCCAGGCCCGCCTGCGCGCCTTGGAATGGGCGCCGAGCCGCGAGCAATGACCGGCTCGCCGGCACCCGAGAAACAAAAAAGTCGAAAACAACCCCATGCACAGTAGAGGATTACCGCTAAGGTGATGCCGCGATTCGTCGCCGGAATGACCAATTACCGAGACATCGCCGTGCCTTAGCCCGGCCAGCCGCCGAACCAGTTCGCGTACCAGGTCTCGCCCAGCCAACCGAACCAGATCGCCGGCGCCAGAAACAGTCCGAACGGCAGGAAGGCCGTACCGCGGACCCGCTTCCTTCGCAGCGCAACATTGGCGAGATAGGCGGCGATCGCGGCCAGTGCGGCCAGCTCGATCACCGCCACCACGGTCGCCAGATTCAGCCAGGCGCCGCAGACCGCCGCCAGCTTGACGTCGCCCATCCCCAGCCCGTCGCGGCCGCGCCAGCGCCGATAGAGCGCCATCAGGAGCAGCAGCGGGACCGCTACGGCGGCCGCGCGGACCACCGGCCACAGCAGCGCCTCGACGCCGATATCGGGCACGAACGCCCCGGCGCGGAGCAAAGCGAGCGCGAAGGCCGCGGCCGTCAGCTCGTTCGGGATGAGGTAGAGATGGGCATCGTTCGCGGCGATCGCGACCATCAGGGCGGCCAGGAACGCGCCATACAGGCCCTCGACGCCCGGCGCAGTGACGAGGCTTGCGAACACGCCCAGCAACAGGACAGCGCTGGGTGCGAGCGCGGGGCCCGTTCCCTCGTTCATTGCCGCATCCGTCACGCGGTCCGCGCGCCGCAAATCGGAAAATAAAACAAAGCTGCCACTCGAGCGCGCAGCGGAGCCGCGCCGGTTATAGTCACATGGCGCCAATGGTCCTCGCAATGAACGGAGCTCCAGTAGGGGCAGGGTTTCCCCTTTTCCGCGTGCAATTTTCAACGATCGTGGCCACTGGGCAACAATTTCATGCCTCGGGTGGAGCGGCGGGCATTGCCGGGACCCAGGCCGCCACCTTCGGCTGCGACGGCTCCGGCCGCGGACGGCGGCGGCAAGCTGACGATGCCAACCTCGACCGATACGTCGTTCGCGCCTTTCGTGCCGCGCTCCACGCCGAAGAACGGCGTGTCGGACGGGCCGTAATGTTATTGTTCGGGCATGACCTTTGCGGAAAACCGCGCCGCACTTTTCCGCATCATGCCCTATCGCCCCAGGATCGCGCCGAGCGTCTCGCAGATTCGCTGCTGCTGGGTCTCCTGCAGGCCGATCCAGAACGGCAGCCTGATCAGCCGCTCGGACAGATCGGTGGTGTGCGCCAGATCACCATGTGTGCGCCCGAACCGCCTTCCGGCCGGTGACGAATGCAGCGGCACATAGTGGAAGACGGCCGAGATCTCCGCCTCCCACAGCTTACCGAGCACCGCGTCGCGATTCGTACCCTGCGGCAGCAGCACGTAATAGAGATGGCCGTTGTGCGTGCAATGGCCGGGCACGACCGGACGGCGCAGCAATCCGCGCTGCTCGAGCGGTGCCAGCATGGCGTGATACCGCTCCCAGATCGCGAGCCGCTCGCTTGTGATGTGCTCGGCGTCCTCGAGTTGCGCCCACAGGAAGGCCGCAGTCGGGTCGCTCGGCAGCAGCGACGAGCCGACGTCCTGCCACGTGTACTTGTCGACCTCGCCGCGGAAGAAGCGGCCGCGATCGGTGCCCTTCTCGCGGATGATCTCGGCGCGCAAGCCGAGCGTGGGATCGTTCACCAGCAGCGCGCCACCTTCGCCCGACATGATGTTCTTGGTCTCGTGGAAGCTGAAGCTGCCGAGATCGCCGATTGCGCCGAGCGGCTTGCCCTTATAGTTCGCCATGATGCCTTGCGCCGCATCCTCGACGATGCGCAGATTGTGTCGTTTCGCGATGGCAACGATCGGATCCATCTCGCAGCCAACGCCCGCGTAGTGCACCGGGGCAATCGCCCGGGTGCGCGAGGTGATGGCGGCCTCGATCTGGCGTTCGTCGAGGTTGAGCGTGTCCTCGCGGATGTCGACGAAAACCGGGATCGCGCCTCGCAGCACGAAGGCGTTCGCCGTCGAGACGAAGGTGAAGGAGGGCATGATGACCTCGTCGCCGCTCCTGAGGTCGAGCAGGATCGCGGCGAGGTCGAGCGCGGAGGTGCAGGAGTGTGTGAGCAGCGCCTTGGCGCAGCCGGTCCGCTGTTCGAGCCATTGGTGGCAAAGCTTGGTGAAGCGACCGTCGCCAGACAGGTGAAGGCTCTCCAGCGCATCCTGGATGTAGCCCTGCTCCTTTCCGGTCGTGTATGGCCGATTGAACGGGATGAATTCGGATGCCATTGCCTAAGCCGTTGAACCACCTTAAGACGCGCGTAACGCTCTGATTTCGAATCCACGTTGGCGTTTTCCGTTGCGGGAATCAACTGGCGATCGTGCGCGGTCCGGTGAAACCGCCGCGCCGCCCCATCGTGGCAATCTGGACGGTTCGGGGCGCGCGTTTGCGGGGAAGGATGCAGCTTGACCGATACGCAAGTTGACGCGCCAGGCAGGACGGACGGCCCCAAAAGCGAAGAGGGCGGCGGCCGCCTTCACCGGCTCATTCACGGCTGGTCGGCAAACCTGGTGCAGATGCTTCTGGCGCTGACGCAGCAGCTGCTCCTCATTCCTGCATTCCTGCATTTCTGGACCAGCGACATGCTCGCGGCATGGCTTGCGCTTTTTGCGGCGGGGAGCCTCGTCATCATCGCGGATGCCGGCTTGCAGCTTCGCTCTATCAACCGGTTTCTCGCCTTCAAGTCCTGCGTCGATTGCGACGGGCGTACGGCGAGCTTCTACGCGCGCATGATGCGGATCTATCTGTGCATTGTCGTGGTGCTCGGCGCGCTGCTGATCATCGGCACCGAGCTGTTTCCGCCCGCCGCCGTGCTCGGATTTCGGGGGTTGCCGACCTTCGACACCGCGATGCTCGTGATTACCGTCGGCACGCTGCTCGCGCTGCCGGCCAATCTGGTTTCCGGCCTCTATCGCGTGCGCGGCAAATACGGCCGGGCCGTGTGGTCGCAGAATGTGGCGCTGGGGCTGGGACAGGTCGGGCAGCTCATCGCGGTCGCCTTGTTCGGTAGCCTGCTCGCGGTCGCGATTGCCTATGTCTCGACGCAGATCCTGTTCGCGCTGTTCCTGATTGTCTATGACGCGCCGCGCCAGTTGCCGTTCCTGCGGCGCGCCCGTGGCCGCTCCGCCGTGTCCTGGCGCTGGAGCGCCGGGCAGTTCGGCCTTGGCTTTCCCTTCTCCATCGCCAACCTCACCGAGCTCGTGCTTGCCAATGCGCCGATGTTGCTGGTCAGTGCGATGGTCACCGATCGCGTGGCAGTGGCGCAATGGGGCCTGGTCCGCGTGATCTCGAGCTTCTTGAGAGGCCTCTGCATCCTGATGACGCTGCCGATCGGCGCCGAGCTCGGTCACGACCATGCGATCGGCGACAAGGTGCGGTTGCGCAGGCTCTATGCCCAGGGCTCGCTGTTCGTGACCGCCATGGCCAGCCTGATCGTCGCGGGCCTGTTGCCCTTCTGGTCGGATTTCTTCGCCCTGTGGACGCATGGCAGCATTCCGAACGACGCCACGCTCGCCATCACACTGCTGCTCGGCTCCGCGGTCGTTGCGCCCTCGCTGATGGCGTTCGTCTTTGCCAATCACAGCAATCGCGGTGATCTCCTGGTCCGGACCAAGGGGCTGCAGCTGATCGCTTTCCTGATACTGTCGGTCCTGCTCATTCCCAGGCTCGGGCCCCTCGGCGCGGCAATCGCGATCGTGGCGAGCGATCTGCTGACGCAGTTCGGAATCCTGACGCTCGTCATTATGAGCCAGACACTCGCCCATCCTCTCCGTCACATGCTGGTCCTGATCGCGAGCATGGTCACGATCATGCTCGGCGGATGGGGACTTGGACTGGCGATCCACGCGCTGGTGCCTGGAGCGGGGATGTTCCGCTTCCTGGTGGAATGCACGATCTGGCTCGTCGTCGTCACGCTCGCGGCGAGCCCGCTTCTGATAGCGCGCGTGCGCCGATACGTGCTGGCGGCGGTGCCGAACTGAGACGGGGGCCGGTCCGGCAACCGGTCCCGCGCTCTTGTGCGACCGGACGACAAAATGTCGAAAGCACGCCATGCAAAGGCGCGGCGGAGGCTTCCTGCTCCCTCCAGCGTTGTCCTGATATCAATAGATCTGAGGGTAGCGGCGGTATCTGAGCCGCATCAGGTGCCTTGCGAGCTGGCGGTGTCCCTCATCGATCCGCTCGGCGAAGTAGGCCAGCCTTTGTTTGCCTGCAATGACGAGCCGGGCGCGCTCCTCGGCCGAATCGAGCCTGACGATAGCCTTCGCGAGCGAGGTCGGATCGTCATAGTCGAACAGCAAGGCCGCATCGCCCGCCTGTGCCTCGAAGGCCTGTGGATAGATCACCGGCGTGCCGACCGCCCATGCTTCCAGCGGCGGCAGATTGGTTGGGCCGAAATAGGTTGCCATCACCAGCGCGCTGGCGCCGCGGTAGAGGGCGCCAAGCTCCGCGGAGGGGACGAAACCGAGAATGTGCACGGAATCGCCGAGTCCGTGCTGCGCGACCAGCGCCTCGAACGCGGCACGCGCACCGGGATCGGAGCCGCAGAGCACCAGTCTGTGAGTCTCGCCCTGATCCCTGAGCAGGCGCATCGCAAGCAGCACGGTCGCGTGGTTCTTGTGCGACCAGAATTGCGCCGGATAGAACAGATAGCCGGGCTCGAGGCCGTGCTTGCTGAGAATCGTGACGTCCCCGGCCTGCTGGTCGGCCGCTGCTGATCGCGAGACGTAGAGCGACGGCGAGAACGGGATGCAGATAGCGTGGTCGCGCTCCATGGCGTAGCGCCGGCAAAGCATGTCGATCAGCTCGTCGGCGTTGGTAACAACCACCGCGGCCTTGGTGACGGCACTGCGCCACACGATGTCGCGGCGCTCGAACTGGGCGAATTCACGCACCTCGTCGAATTCGGGGCTGTCGCGGAAGCAGCCGTCGAAGATGGTGATGATGAACGGCAGCTTGTAAAGCAGCAGATTCCAGTTCGACGTAGTGGTGAAATAGACGATGTCGACGCCGGCCTTGATCAGCTTCTTCTCGAACGGCGCACAGACCCGCATGGAGTATTGCAGCAGGTCGAACGGTCCGGAATATTTGAGGAACAGGAACAGGCGGTCGAACCAGCCAAGCTTCAGATAAACGCTGTTGATGCCGAGCTCGGCGAGGATCGCGACGTTGTCGGGCAGCGTCGTCAACACGGTGACGTCGATGTCGGCGGTCTTGGCCCAGTCGCGCATCCAAATGATGTCGGTGAGCGACTGCTGGAAGCCACCACCGACGTCGAGCGGCAGCTCGAGAAAAATGCCGACGTGGTAGCGCTTCACGGCTTCGCGGCCTTTCTCGCGATCGTATAGGCGCCCCAGTCCTTCACGTTCGGCGCGGCGTCGGACAGCCAGGCATGGCTGCCGGTCGGCTCGAACCCGCAACGCCTGAGAATGGCTTCGACCTCGAAGGGAAACCAGTAGCGCATGTGATGGGTCTCGTCGACGCGCCGGATCGTCGAGCGGTCCATGTCCTCGCAGAACAGGGTGTAGTTCACGAACACCGTCGCTTTTGGCTCGTCATGGTCGGATTGCGCGATCCGGGTCAGGCGCAGCGGAGGCTGCTCGATCATCTTGACGCGCGTCTCGACGCCCTGCGCCAGCACGGCGCCGCCGTACCAATAGTCGAAGAAGAACACGCCGCCGGGCTTCAAGGCCGCGTGGGCAGTGCGGAAAAGCGCAGCCAGGTGCTCATGGTCGTTCTGATAGCTCGCGACGTGAAACAGCGAGACCACGGCGTCGCAATCGCGCTCCGCGCCAACCTCGCAGGCGTCGCCCTGCCGAAAGGGAATCTTGAGCCCGGCCTGTGCGGCGCGCGCCTTCGCCCTGGCAATCATGTCCGCGCTGAGATCGACGCCGGCGACATCCCAGCCCCGGCGCGCGAATTCGATTGCATGCAGCCCGGTGCCGCAACCGAGATCGAGGAGTTTGCCCGAGGCCATGCCAGCCCTGCACAGCCGGGCTTCGACGAAGTCGACCTCGGCGGCGTAATCCTTGTCCCGGTACAAGAGGTCGTACCAGGGCGCGTAATCCGCAAACACGCTCACGCCAGAATCTCCTTCAGCGCCTCCGCGGATCGCGCGATCTCGTCGTCGGTGAGCGCAAGTCCGCTCGGCAGATAGAAGCCGCGGCGGGCGATGCGCTCAGCGTTCGGGTGGGACTCGTTCAGCATGAAGCCCATGCGGCGCAGCACCGGCTGCTCGTGCATGCACCAGAAGAATGGCCGTGTGCCGATACCCTTCTCCCCCAGCCGCCGCATCGCCTCCTTGGCATCGAAGAGAACGTCGTTGTTCAAGACGACGCCATAGACCCAGTAGATGTTGTCGGCGTAATTGGTTCTGGCGACCGGACGGCGGATGCAGGCGACATCAGCCAGATGCTCATCATAGAGCTGGCCGATGCGGCGCTTGATCTCGACGGTCCGCGGCAGGCGCTCGACCTGGGCGACGCCAAGCGCCGCCTGCAGGTTCGTCATGCGCGCGTTCCAGCCGAGCTCCTCGTGGATGAAGCGTTGCTGCGGCTGGAAGCAGAGATTGCGAAGGTTTGCGAGACGCTCGGCCAGAGCATAGTCGTCGGTGAGGATCATGCCGCCTTCACCAGTCGTGACGTGCTTGTTGGGATAGAAGCTGAAGGTCGAGACATCCCCAAAACTGCCGCAGGGGGCGCCGCGATAGGTCTGGCCGTGCATTTCGGCGGCGTCCTCGATCACCTTCAGGCCGCGCGCCTTGGCGAGCTTCATGATCGGTTCGAGATCGACCGGCAGGCCGTAAATGTGCACCAGCATGATCGCGCGCGTGCGCGGCGTGATCGCGGCTTCAACACCTTCGATCGTCATGTTCCAGGTCGCGGGATCGCAATCGACACCGACCGGGACCAGCCCCGCCCGGGTCACGGCGGCGGCGCAGCTGATGATCGTGAAGGTTGGAATGATGACCTCGTCACCGGGCTCAAGTCCGAGCGCATGCATGGCGATGTCGAGCGCCACCGAGCCGTTGGTGACGGCGACGCCATGGCGGCGGCCGGCGGCTTCCGCCATGGCCTGCTCGAAGCGCTTGATGAACGGGCCTTCGGACGAGATCCACCCGGTGCGGATGCACTCTGCCAGGTACTCGGCCTCGTTTCCGTGGAGCAATGGCGAGTTGACGGGGATGAACGCGTCGCTCACAGGCTTTCCCTCACAGGCGTCTCGCTCACAGGCCTGGACCCTTGACCCTGATCTCGGACGGCGCGGCCTCGGGAAAACGAGTCTTGTCGTTCTCGCCGGCATAGGGGCCCTGCTTGATCTCGAACATCTCGAGCGGCTCGAGCACGTGGAAACCGTGCGCGCCGCTGCAGAGCAGGATGATGTCGCCCGCGCTCAGGATGCGGCTTTCCAGATATTCCTCGGCTACCGTGTAGAAATCGACCTGGAGCTTGCCCTTCTGGATCAGGAGCACCTCCTGCGTGTAGTGCACCTCCCGCGTCACCTTGTTGTGGCGGTGGGGGGCGATGCTCTTGCCCTCGGGATGGCTCATGAAGGCGAGCTGCTGCGACAGTTCGGGCGTAGAAAAGAAGTGGATGCCAGGCTCGCGAAACGAGGCACGCACGATGATGGCGTAGAGCTGATCGCCGAATCGAACTTGTTCGACGTGTTTCATCGATTTGTCCCGAAAAAGCTTAGGAATTAGAGTGACATAGCGTCCAGGCCCGGCACTTTGGCCATTTTGGCCGGCACCGTCAAGGGCGGACGAGGCCGCCGTCGCGATGCGCTAGTTTTGACCGGCCAAGCGGAGGATGTGGTCGATCCGCTGCCTGAACGTGTGCGTCGACAGCGTCCGTGCCTGTCCGGCAGCGGCGATCGCGCGGCGCTCGTCCTCATTCGCGAGGTAACGGTCGATCAGGCCGAGGCAATCGTCGACCGAGCGCCAGGCCGCGACCTCGCGGCCATCGTCGAACAGCGTGTGAAGATTGTCCTTGTAGTCGGTCAGGAGGAAGGTTCCGACGCCAGTCGCCTCGAACAGGCGCGCATTGCCGGCCTCGCGTCCAGCCATGTCGATATGTGAATTGAGCGTGACGCGTGACGCGCGTAGCGCCTGATACATCTCCACGCCCCAGACCTCGCCCTGATAGCAGCGGTGCAGCGGCGAGGAGGCGGGAAGGCTGTCCAGGCCGCTGCCGTAGAGTTTCAGATCGTATTTTCGCGCAACCGCTTCGAGCTGCGCAACCCGCTGCTGGTGATCGGCCGAGATCGCGCCGACGAAGGAGACGTCGATGTTTCGTTCAGGCCTTGGCGGCAGAACGTCGAGGATGCCGGGCTCGAACGCCAGGTGGATCATCTCGGAACGCGCGCCCTGGGCCCGAAAGGAATCGACCACTGCCGATATCTGCGAGAGCAGGAGATCGTAGACCGACCAGTCCTCACCGCGCGACGGCACGACGCCGACCTGGCCGAGCAGGATGGGGCGGCCGATCTGCTTGATCCGGCGCGCCAGGCGCGTTTCGACGTGGAAGAGATCCTGGTTCAGGATCAGATCCGGCTTGAAGTCCTCGATCTGCGCCAGCAGGACCTTCTCGGCCTCCGCGTCGAGCCGCGGGCTCAGGCCCACCTTGCGCGCAAGCGGCCGGAGGACCGGCTTGAACGGTGCGACCGCGCGCAGCAGCCAACCGGGAATCGCTTGCCGCTGCACC
The DNA here is from genome assembly GCF_009759665.1 of Bradyrhizobium cajani. Classification (GTDB taxonomy): domain Bacteria; phylum Pseudomonadota; class Alphaproteobacteria; order Rhizobiales; family Xanthobacteraceae; genus Bradyrhizobium; species Bradyrhizobium cajani. Next base: position 82,172 of record NZ_WQNE01000001.1, on the reverse strand, counting down.
GCGGCGTCGGGCGATGGCGGCTGCTCGACGGTAAGCCCGTGCTCGCGCGCCCACGCCGCCCGCATCCAGAGATTGTTCACGTGGATGTCGGCGGCGACGTGTCCCGCCGCAGCGAAATTGCGCGAATAGAAATTGGCAACGCCGAACAAGCTGGCGTTGCGCGCCGCCATCTGCGCGTCGTAGGGCGCACCGTCGAGTCCCGGATGGCGCCGGTATAGCCAGGCGAGGAAGCGCTGATAGTCGGCGTTGAGGATGAGGACACGCACGAGACTCGGGGCTCCAGTTCGCTGATGCTGCGTGGCGTCGTGTACCACAAACGAAGGAGCACCACTGCGCCGTAGGTGAGCCCTGCCACGGGATGACTATCCCGGGAACGGGTGAATTTCAACGCATGGGCGGAGCGGCCTCAGCCGAGTTTCAGAGCCTCGCGCACGAAGGCCGCAAGATTGCCTTCCCGAAACAGCAGGCCGCGGATGCCCGCGGCGCGCGCGGCTTCCACGTCGCGCTGCTGGTCTCCGATCAGGATGCTGCGGTCGGCCGCGACGGGAAATCGCTTCATCAGGTCGATGATCATCCCGGGCCCGGGCTTGCGCCGGTCGCTGTCGCGACGGTAGCGCTCGATGACGCCCTCGGGATGGTCGGGACAATACTCGAACGCATCGATGCGTGCACCGACCGTGGCCAGCTGGTCCGCCATCCAGCGATGCAGCGCGTCCACGTCGCTCTCCTGGTAGAAGCCGCGGGCGACGCCGGACTGGTTGGTGACGACAAAGGCGAAATAGCCGGCCTTGTTCACGAGCCTGACCGCCTCGCGCGCGCCGTCCATCCATTCGAACTTGCTGGCCTCGAACAGGTAGCCTGCATCGTGGTTGAGGACGCCGTCGCGGTCAAAGAAGACGGCCGGGCGGGTCGATGTCGTCATGATGGAGAGCCGCAACAAATGTTTGTGGCCTTTGTTCGCCGTTCGACCGGCATCTTGTCAAGGATGTGATTTACTTTGCCGCAAGCTGTTATAAAAGGCGGTTTTCTCGAAGGTGCGCACGCATGTATGTGATCGGGATCAGCTCCGGTATCAAGCACGGGCATCATGACGGGGCGGCCGTCTTGCTGCGCGATGGCGAATTGATCGCAGCCGCCGAAGAGGAACGTTTCACGCTCGCCAAGCACGCGCGCGGCGAGCTGCCGCGTGGCGCGATCGGATTCTGCCTGAAGCAGGCCGGCATCACCATGCGCGACGTCGACTGGATGTGCTCGCCGCTAAAGACCTACACGAATTACGGCCAGCGCCTTGCCGAATATTTCAAGTACCAGTTCGGGCACAGCCCGAAGATCGAGCTCTACGACCATCACCTCTGCCACGCCGCGAGCTCGTTTTACGGATCCGGTTTTTCCGAGGCGACCGTCGCTTGCTTCGACTTCTCGGGAGATTCCAGCTCCGGCCTCGTCGCCCATGCGCGCGGCAACGACTTCCGCGTGCTGACGCGGTTCGGTCGCCACAACAGTCTCGGGCTCTATTACGGGATGCTGACGCAGTATCTCGGTTATCAGATGACCAATGACGAATACAAGGTCATGGGCCTGTCGTCATACGGAAGCCCGGACTACCTCGACAAGTTCGCCAAGCTCCTGCGTCCGAACGGCATCAACTACGAGCTCGATCCTGAGCTCGACAAGCGCAGGCGCGACGCGGACATCTTCACCAGCGATTTCTCGACGCGGCAGGAGCGCATCTTCACCGAGAAGATGGAGGAGATCCTGGGGCCGCGACGGCTACGCGGCCAGCCGCTCGACCAGCGGCTGACCAATATTGCCGCAAGCGGCCAGAAGCAGCTCGAGATCGTCACCACCGAGGTGATCCGTTCCGCGATCGCCGAAACCGGTTGCGGCGCTGTCTGCATCGCCGGCGGCGTCGGTCTGAACTGCAAGATGAACATGGAGATCGCGGCCGAGCCGTCCGTAGAGCGTCTCTACGTTCCGCCGGTACCGCACGACGCGGGCGTGGCGTTGGGAGCTGCGATGATGAAATGCGCCGAGGCGGGGCACGCGATCGCACCGTTGACCCATGCCTACTGGGGACCGGAATATTCGAACGACACGATCCGCGAAACGCTGGACAAGATCGGCGCGCGCTTCGAACTGCTCGATGATCCGGTGTCCCGCTGCGTCACCGACCTGACGGAGCAGAAGACGGTGGGTTGGTTCCAGGGGCGGATGGAATACGGTCCGCGTGCGCTGGGCAACCGCTCGATCCTGGCTGATCCGCGCCATGCGGGAATGAAGGACCGCATCAATCTCACGATCAAATACCGCGAGGAGTTTCGCCCCTTTTGTCCCTCGGTGCTGTACGACCGCCAGGCTGAATATTTCGAGGACACGTTCGACGCCCCCTTCATGGTGGTGACGTTTCCGGTCAATGAGAAGGTCGCCGAGACCATGCCGGCGGTGGTCCATGTCGACAATACCGCGCGCATCCAGAGCGTCCATGCGGACTCAAATCCGCTTTACAGCCGTCTTATCGGCGAGTTCGCGAAAGCGACTTCGCTGCCGGTTCTGATCAACACCAGCTTGAACATCAACGAGCAGCCGACTGTGAACGCTCCGCTGGAGGCGCTGCATACGTATTTTTGCTCGGGGCTGGATGTTCTTTATCTAGGGAATTATCGGCTATCCAAATCATGAGTCCCGTGGGCTGGATTCCGTTCCAAATCCTGCCGTATCGCCCAGATTTTTGAATACGGCGCCCTAGTCCTTGCCCGGTCCCGGTCCCGGAAGCAACTCTCCGGTCCTGCCTATCAGGCGATAAGCCACGAGGCCGATCCACTCGCGTAAGGCCACGTCGGTTCGGCCAAGGCCGTCCACACTCATATTGGTGAAAGAAAAAAGATCGGCGCGTCCACCCATTCGCCAGTCCACGGGATAGGCTTCGACGTCAAATCCGGCCTTGCGGAAGACTCCCATCGCGCGCGGCATGTGAAACGCCGATGTGACCAGGAGCCAGCGCTCACCCGGTTTTGGTGACACCAATTGCCTCGTGAAGATCGCATTCTCCCACGTGTTGCGGGAGTCTCGCTCGAGGGTCAGGCGTTCCTTCGCGATGCCCACATTCTCCAAGACTGTCGCGGCATGATCAGCTTCCCTCGACTCGGTCGAGACCAGGCGCGGAGTACCTCCGGTGAAGACGATGCGCGCATTGGGATAGCGGCGGGCGAGCTCGGCCGGCGCAAACAGACGATCGGCCGCGTGCCCAACGACCGGCGTGCGATGCGCCGCAGACAGATCGGTGTCGATCGAGCCACCGAGCACGATGATGCCGTCAGGCGCACCGCGCGACGGATCCCAGGGCGCAAAGCGCGACTCCAGCGGATAAAGCAGGAGGTTGCCGAGCGGCGAGAACGCGGCGAGCGCCAGCAGGATCAGCGTGACTGCGGCGAGCTTGCGACCGAGCGCAGCAAAACGCGTCGCCATCAGCACAACAGAGAGGATTCCCAGCTCGACCAGGAGATTGATCGGCAACAGCGCGACGCCAAGGGTCTTGGAGAGAGCGAAATACAGGGGAGCCTCGCTGGAATGATCGTGCCTGTCATGCGCGGGCTTGACCGGCCCAGCCTTCTTCAGAACTCTTCTTGAAAGAGGATCGATCGTCGGGTCAAGCCCGGGGCCGACGAAATCATGACGGGCGTCTTGCCTTCATCGCCTTGTCTTCGCGCAGTTTTCTGCGCGTTGAGCTGGGCAAGGACACGGCTGTTGATGAATTTGCCCCGTTAATTCCCGATCGGGCGGCTCGGACTCGTTTACCGCTCGTCCGCGATCACCTTGCCGTCGTTCGGCAGCGTGCCCGGGCGCACCAGTTCGACCGCGCCGCCGAGCTTCGTCACCGCGCGCAAGCTGGCCGCGATTTCCTCGCGCAGGGCGTCGTTGGCGGCCGCCGTTTCCGCTTTCAGCGTCATTGCGTCGGCCTCGCCCTGGCGCGTGACGACGAGGCGCAGCCTTCCCAGTGCGGGATGGCGCTTGCCGATCTCGGCGATCTGCTCGGGCCGGACGAACATGCCCTTGACCTTGGTGGTCTGGTCGGCGCGGCCCATCCAGCCCTTGATGCGCATGTTGGTGCGCCCGCACGGGCTCGGGCCCGGCAGCGCCGCGGTGAGGTCGCCGAGCGCGAGCCGGATCCAGGGATGGTGCGGGTCGAGCGAGGTCACCACGATCTCGCCGACCTCGCCTGGCGCGACGGGATCGCCTGTGCCGGGCCTGACGATCTCCAGGATCAGGTCCTCGTTCACGACCATGCCCTCGCGCGCGTCGGTCTCGAAGGCGATGAGGCCGAGATCGGCGGTGCCGAAGGCCTGGTAGGCGTCGATGCCGCGCGCCTTGATCTCGGCCTGGAGCGAGGGTGGGAACGCGGCCCCGGAGACCAGCGCGCGCTTGATCGAGGAGACGTCGCGGCCCGAGCTTGAGGCGACATCGAGCAGGATCTTCAGGAAGTCCGGCGTTCCGCTGTAACCGACCGGTCGGTAGGCCTCGATCAGCTCGAATTGCTGTTCCGTATTGCCGGGGCCGGCCGGGATCACGGCGCAGCCGAGCGCGCGCGCCGAGGCGTCGAAGATGAAGCCGCCGGGGGTGAGATGGTAGCTGAAGGTGTTGAGGACGATGTCATCGGGACGGAACCCGGCCGCGAACAGCGCCCGGGCGCCGCGCCAGGGGTCGGCCTGCCGCCTCTCCGGCTCGAAGATCGGGCCGGGGGAGGTGAAGAGGCGGGCGAACGACCCCGGGGCCGCCGCCACGAAGCCTCCGAAGGGCGGTGAGGCCCTGTGCAGGGCCGGCAGCTCCGACTTGCGCAGCACCGGCAGGCCCGCCAGCGCCGCTCTGGAACTCACTGAGGCGGGGTCGAGGCCACTCAGGCGCTCGGCATAGGCCGGGGCGGCCATCGCGGCCCGCAGCACGTCCGGCAGGCGGGAGAACAGGTCGGCCTCGCGCGCGGCCTGTTCGCGCGTCTCGCGGGCGTCGTAATGGGCGGTCATGGCGGGTCTTTCCGGGTTGGCGTCCGTTGCGCGCCGCCACCGGCATGGGTATCAGACGGCCATGGGCAGGGCTTGAAGGGGACGCGATGGCGGACGAGGGGATCATTGCGGCGGGGGAGGCGGCCGGCGTCGTCGCGCGCCTGAAGCACCGGATGATCGAGGAGGCGCTGCCGCTGTGGTCGACCGTCGGTTGGGATCATGCCGCAGGCGGCTTCATCGACCGGCTGCATCGCGACGGAACGGCGGACGGAGCCACGCCGCGGCGCGTGTTCGTGCAGGCGCGCCAGATCTGGTGCTTCGCCAAGGCGGCGCAGATGGGCTGGTACCCCGAGGGGCGCGCCATCGCTCTGAGGGGGCTGGAGCACCTGCTGGCCAAGGCCAAGGCGCCCGACGGCCGGCCGGGCTATGTGCACCGGCTGACGCCGGAAGGCGCGGTGCTCGACGCCCGGCGCGATGCCTACGATCACGCCTTCATCCTGTTCGCGCTCGCGGCGGTCTATGCGCTCGACCAGGACGCGCAGATTCGCGCCGAGATCGATACACTGCTCGCCTTCCTCGATGGCCATCTCCGCTCGCCGCATGGCGGCGTGCATGAAGGCCTGCCGGTGTCGCTGCCGCGGCGGCAGAACCCGCACATGCATCTGTTCGAGGCGATGATCGCCTGTTTCGAGGCGACTCACGATCTGTCGTTTCAGAATCGTGCCGGCGAGTTCTTCGCGCTGTTCCTCGCCAATCTCTACGACAAGCAGAAGCGCATCCTGACGGAGTACTTCGAGGAGGACTGGTCGAAGATCGAGCCGGTCAGCGTCGAGCCCGGTCACCAGGCGGAATGGGTCTGGCTGCTGAAGGGTTTCGAACGCATCACGGGATGCCCGACCGGGCAGCGCCGCGCCGAGTTGCTGGCGACGGCGCTGCGCTATCGCGACGAGGCGACCGGCTGTCTCGTCGACGAGGGCGACGCCAGCGGCAGTATCCGCCGCAGCACGCGCCGGCTGTGGCCGCAGAGCGAGATGGCGAAGGCGTGGATCGCGCAGGCCGAAGCCGGCGAGGCGGGTGCGGCGGATGAAGCGCGCGCGGCCCTGGCGCGGCTCGAGCGGCATTATCTCAGCCATCCCGTGCGGGGCGGCTGGTACGACCAGTTCGACCGCGACGGCAAATCGCTGGTCGACACCATTCCTGCGTCGTCGTTCTATCATGTTCTCTGCGCAGTCACGGAAGCGGAGCAGGTGCTGGGCTAGGCTCGACAGCGTTGTGGATCACAGCCAGCGCTTGCGCCGCTTGAAGCTTTTGAGGTTCTTGAAGCTCTTGCGCTGGTCGCCGGCACCGCCGAGATAGAATTCCTTGACGTCCTCATTGTCGCGCAACTCGTCGGCGGTGCCGTCGAGCACCACCTTGCCCTGCTCCATGATGTAGCCGTGGCTCGCCACCGACAGTGCGGCGCGCGCGTTCTGCTCGACCAGCAGGATGGTGACGCCGAGGTCGCGGTTGATCTTCTGGATGATCGAGAACACCTCTTTCACCAGCAGCGGCGACAGGCCCATCGAGGGCTCGTCCATCAGGATCATCTTCGGGCGCGCCATCAGCGCGCGGCCGATCGCGAGCATCTGCTGCTCGCCGCCGGAGAGATAGCCGGCAAGACCGGTGCGCTCCTTCAGACGCGGGAAATAGTTGAAGACCATGTCGATGTCGGCATCGACCTCGCGGTCCCGGCGGGTGAAGGCGCCGAGCTTGAGGTTCTCCAGCGAGGTCATGTCGGCGACGATGCGCCGGCCCTCCATGACCTGGAAGATGCCGCGGCGGACGATCTTGTCGGGATCGATGCCGGCGATAGCGGAGCCCTCGAACAGGATCTCGCCGCGCGTGACCTCGCCGTCCTCCGTCTTGAGCAGTCCCGAAATCGCCTTCAGCGTCGTCGACTTGCCGGCGCCGTTGGCGCCCAGCAGCGCCACGATCGCGCCCTTGGGCACGTCGAGGCTGAGGCCGCGCAGCACCAGGATGACGTCGTCATAGACGACCTCGATGTTGCGCACGGCGAGGAGGGCAGGTGCGGGCACGACGGTCGGGGTGGCGCGGGATGCTTCGAGGGTGTCGGTCATGTTGTCTCCGCTGTCGTCACAGCTTCAATCCGTCATTCCGGGGCGGTCCGGAGGACCGAACCCGGAATCTCGAGGTTCCGGGTTCGCCTCTTCGAGGCGCCCCGGAACGACGAACGGACTAGGCGCTCACCACCCCAGCAGTTCCGGCTTGCGCGGCAACTCCACGGTCTTGACCTTCTCGAGCTTGATCGTGCCCTTGGCCATGAGGTCGTTGAGGTCGCCGTCGGTCGCGCCTGAAACCTTGGTGCGGTAGAGGTCGACCTTCAGCGTGCCGCGATGGTCCTTGTCGGTCCAGGTCGAGGGATTGCAGACGCCTTCCATTCCCGCCGGCACCCAGTCCTTCTTCTGGTAGAATCCCTTGGCGACGTTGTCGCCGGTGGCGCCGCCATTCTTGGCGGCCCAGTCGAGCGCCTCCTTCATGTAGAGCGCCGAGCAGACGGCGGCGATGTAGTGCACAGGGCGATAGACCTTGCCGGTGGGATCGGACATCTTGGAGATTTCCATCAACGTCTTCATGCCGGGCGCATCACCGCCCCAGCTCACGGCGGTGCGCAGGGGGAAGATCACGCCGTTGGCGGCATCGCCTGCCGTCTTGGCGGCGTTTTCGTCCATGCCCCAGACATTGCCGAGGAACTGGATCTCGACACCCGCGGTCTTGCAGGCCTTCATCACCGAGATGTTCGAGGCCGCGGTATTGCCGAGATAGGCATAGTTGGCGCCCGAGGATTTCAGGCTCAGGCACTGCGCGCTGTAGTCGCCCGGTGCCAGCGCGAACACCAGCGGCGGCAGCACCTCGAAGCCGAGCTCCTGGGCCATGGCCTCGCCGGCGGCCTTCGGCGCGTTCGGATAGGGGTGGTTGGCGCCCATGTGCACGAATTTCGGCTTGCCGCCCTTGCCCTTGGCCTTCCAGTCTTCGGCCGCCCACATCAGCATGGCGCGCAGCGAGTCCGAATAGCTCGGGCCGTAGAAGAAGTTGTAGGGCGCAGGCTTGGCCTTGCCGCTGACGCCTTCGGGATCGGTCAGCGCTGCGGCATAGGAGGCGGACATGTCGGGAATCTTGTCCTGAGCGAGGAAACCGGTCAGCGCCTCGGTGTCCGCGGTGCCCCAGCCCATGATCGCGGCGACCTTCGAGTCCGGCGCCGACCACTTCTTGTAGAGCGCGATCGCGCGCGGCACCTGGTAGCCGTAGTCGTTGGTGTCGACGTTAAGCTGCTTGCCGCCGACGCCGCCGTTCTTGTTGACCCAGGCGAAGGTGTCGACCACGGCCTGGCCATAGGGCGTGCCGACGTCGGAGGTGCCGCCGGAATAATCGGCGAGATGCCCGATCGCGATCTGCGCCTGCGCGCCCGCCGAGAATGCGGCGATGGCCAGCGTGAGCGATGCGGTGCTCAAAAGGGACTTCATCGTCATGGGTCGGTTCCTCCTGTTATTGTTTAAGTGAAGTGACCGCTCTCAATGCGAGAACGGGTAGAGTTTCCAGTAAGCCTTGATCTGCCGCCAGCGATGCGCGAGCCCGTCCGGCTCGAACATGAGGAACGCGATGATGATCACCCCGATCGCAATCTCGCGCAGGAAGGTGATGTTGGTGTTGAGCGAGAGCGCCTTGTCGATCGCGCCGCCCTTCAGATGCAGGCTGATGAATTCCATTGTCTCCGGCAGCAGCACCACGAAGGCGGTGCCCATCAGCGTGCCCATGATCGAGCCGGTGCCGCCGATGATGATCATGGCGAGGAACAGGATCGAGCGCTCGATGCCGAACCCTTCCTGCGACACCACGAGCTGGTAGTGCGCATAGAGCGCGCCGGCGATGCCGGCGAAGAAGGCGGCAAGTCCGAACGACAGTGTGCGGTACTTGGTGAGGTTGATGCCCATGATCTCGGCGGAAAGATAATGGTCGCGGATCGCTACCAGGGCCCGGCCGTCGCGCGTGCGCATCAGATTGGTGACGAGGACGTAGCTCGCCAGCACATAGGCCAGCACGACGTAGAAATACTGCCTGTCGCCGCGCAGCGTGTAGCCGAAGATCGAGAACGGCTCGGCGCTTGCCGGCACCGACCCGCCCGAAAACCATTCGGCGCGGGAGAAGAAGTCGAGCAGGATGTATTGCGCGGCGAGCGTCGCGATGACGAGATAGAGCCCCTTCAGCCGCGCCGCGGGAATGCCGAAGATCAGGCCGACCAGCGCAGTGACGACGCCGGCGAGCGGGATCGCGAAGAACACCGGGATCGGCGCGTTGTTGGAGATGTAGGCCGAGGTGAAGGCGCCGAGCAGGAAGAAGGCGGCGTGCCCGATCGAGATCTGGCCGGTGAAGCCGACCAGGATGTTCAGCCCGAGCGCCGCGATCGAGAAGATGCCGATCTGGATCAGGATGCTGAGCCAGTAGCCGCTGAAGAATTGCGGCGCCAGGCACAGCAGCAACACACCGGCGATCGCGAAGTTGCGGCTGGTCGTGGTCGGAAAGATCGTGGTGTCCGCGGCGTAAGAGGTGCGGAAATCACCAGCGGGGATGAGAGCAGGGCCGGCCATGGGTCAGATCCGTTCGATGTCGTGGGTGCCGAACAGGCCGTAGGGCTTGATCATCAGCACGATGATGAGGACGTAGAACGGCGCAATCTCGTAGAGATTGCCCCAGTGCAGGTACTCGCTGTCGACATATTGCGCGACGTTTTCGAGCAGCCCGATGATGATGCCGCCGAGCACGGCGCCGCCGACGGAATCAAGTCCGCCAAGGATCGCCGCCGGGAACACCTTGATGCCGTAGGCGGCAAGGCCCGAGGAGACGCCGTTGACCACGGCGACGACGACGCCCGCGACCGCCGACACGGTCGCCGAGATCGCCCACGCCATCGCGAACACGCTCTTGACGGAGATGCCAAGCGACTGCGCGACCTGCTGGTTGAACGCGGTCGCGCGCATGGCAAGGCCATATTTCGAGGCGCGGAAGAACCAGGCCATGCCGATCATCATCGCAACCGAGACCACGAGGCTCATGACGTAGACGGTCTGGATCTGGAGGCCGAGCAGGCTGACCGACTGGCTCTCGAACACGCGCGGGAACGGCTGCGGGTTGACGCCGAACATCCATTTCAGCGTCGCCTGCAATACCGTGGACAGGCCGATCGTCACCATGATCACCGAGATGATGGGCTCGCCGATCATCGGCCGCAGGATGAGAACCTGGACCGCGATGCCGAACACGAACATGAACACCAGGGTGATCGGCATGCCGATCCAGAACGGCACCTGGTATTTCGCCAGCAGCGCCCAGCACACCCAGGCGCCGACCAGCAGCAGCTCGCCTTGCGCGAAGTTGACGACCTGCGTCGCCTTGTAGATCAGCACGAACGACATCGCGACCACGCCATAGAGCGTACCGACCACGAGGCCGTTGACCAGGAGCTGGATGAGGAAGGCGGTGTTCATGTGATATGCTGTCCTTCGCCTCTCCCCGCCTGCGGGGAGAGGCCGACGCGCGGAACGCGCGGCGGGTGAGGGGGAGTCTCCGCATGCGAGGTGCTGATGAGTCCAAGACCGAGCGCGCAAGAGGCCTGCGAGCCGCGTTGACGGATGCCGAGGGGACGCTCTGGTATCGCCTGCGTGCCCGTAGGTTGAACGGCTACAAGTTCGTTCGGCAGGAGCCGATCGGGCCCTACACCGTGGATTTCATTTGCCGTGAGGCCCGCCTGATCATTGAAGTCGACGGTGGCCAACACGCCGACAACCCGCGCGACGCTGTGCGCGACAAATGGCTGATCGAGCGCAATTATCGGATCTTGCGCTTTTGAAACAACGATGTTTCCCGCAACTCGGCCGGCGTCCTCGATACGATTGTCACCGCCCTCGCGGAGGCTCCCCCTCACCCGGATCGCTGACGCGCTCCGGCCTCTCCCCGCAAGCGGGGAGAGGCGAAGGACAGCACCGGGCGCAGCGGTAGACTGTATCACTCCGCAGCCTCCGCCATGTGTCCGTGACCGCCCAGATCCACCACGCGCAGGGTCGTGCGCACCCGCTGCGTGGTGCCGTCCTGGAAGCGGATCACGGTGTCGACGGGGATGTCGGCATCGCCGCGGTAGATCGCGTCGATGATGCCTTCATATTTCTCGTTGATGACGCCGCGGCGTACCTTTCTGGTGCGGGTGAGCTCGCCGTCGTCGGCATCGAGCTCCTTGTAGAGCAGCAGGAAGCGCGAGATGCGCTGCGCCGGCGGCAGCGTGGCGTTGACGGTCTCGACCTCCTTCTGGAGCAGCGCATAGACTTCGGGCCGCGAGGCAAGGTCGCTGTAGGTGGTGAAGGAGAGGCGGTTCTTCTCCGCCCATTTCGAGATGATGGAGTAGCGGATGCAGATCATCGCCGCCAGCGCGTCGCGGCCGGCGCCAAGCACCACGGCCTCGGCGATATAGGGCGAGAATTTCAGCTTGTTCTCGATGAACTGCGGCGAAAATCGCTCGCCGCGCGAGGTCTCGGCGAGATCCTTGATGCGGTCGATGACGACGAGTTGCTTGTCCTCGTTGAAATAGCCGGCATCACCGGACAACATCCAGCCGTCCTTGATGTCGGCAACGCTCGCCTCGGGGTTCTTGTAATAGCCGAGGAACATGTTGGGGTGCCGCACCACGATCTCGCCGACGCCGTGGACGTCGGCATTGTCGATGCGGATTTCGACGCTGTCGGCCATCGGCACGCCGGTGGTGTCGGGATCGACCTTGCCCTCGGGATGCAGCGTGTAGGCGCCCAGGAGTTCGGTCTGGCCGTAGAGTGTGCGCAGCGGCACACCCATGGCCTGGAAGAACTTGAAGGTGTCGGGCCCGAGTGCCGCGCCGCCGGTCGCGGCCGAGCGCAGGCGGGTGAAGCCAAGGCGGTCGCGCAGCGCGCGGAACAGGATCGCGTCCGCAAGGCCCGAACGCTTGCCCTGCTTGAGCGCGGCAAGACCCGACTTCATGCCGATATCGAACAGGCGCTGCTTGAAGGGCGTGGCGTCCATTACCTTGGCGCGGACGTCGGCGGCGATCGATTCCCAGACGCGCGGGGCGAACAGCACGAAGGTCGGCGCGATCTCGCGCAGATCGTTCATCATCGTGTCGGGCTCTTCGACGAAGTTGATCTTCATCCGGCACAAGAGGCCTTTGCCGAGCACATAGACCTGCTCCATGATCCAGGGCAGCGGCAGCACCGAGACATATTCGTCGTCGGGTCCCTTCGGGTCGAAGGCGAGGTAGGTCGCGCAATGGCCGAGCACGCGGCCGGCGGCGAGCATCGCAAGCTTTGGATGCGACGTCGTGCCCGATGTCGTGCAGAGGATCGCGACATCCTCGCCCTTGGTCGCGTCCACGAGCCGATCGTAAAGCTCTGGCTCGCGCGCAGCGCGGGCGCGGCCGAACTCGGCGAATTTCTCCGCCGACATCAGCCTGGGATCGTCATATTTCCGCATCCCGCGCGGATCGGAATAGATGATGTGCTTCAGCTTCGGCACGCGCTCGGCCAGCGCGAGCAGCTTGTCGACCTGCTCCTCGTCCTCGGCGAAGACAAGTTGTGCCTCGCCATAGGTGAGGAGGTACGAGGCTTCCTCGTCCAGCACGTCGCGATAAAGCCCGAGGCTCAGTCCGCCGATGGCATGGGTCGCGACTTCCGCCGCAACCCAGTCCGGCCGGTTGTCGCCGATGATGCCGATGACGTCGCCGCGGCCGAGGCCGAGTTCGACGAGGCCGAGCGCGAAGTCGCGCACCCGCCTCTGGTAGTCGCTCCAGGTGAACAGCCGCCAGAGCCCGAGATCCTTTTCGCGCAGCGCGATCTCGTTGCCATGCTCCTTCGCGTTGAGCCGGAGCATCTTTGGATAGGTGTCGGCCTGGGCGACGCGTCCTGCGTAATCCATCATGCCGCGCTCTCCTGCGCCGGCGAGGCGTCGTCCGGGTCGACCAGCACCTCGTCTTCTTCACCGAGATAGGCGCGCTTGACGTGGGGATCTGCGAGCACGGCAGCGGGATCGCCCTCGGCGATCTTGCGGCCGAAATCCAGCACCATGACGCGGTGGGAGATGTCCATCACCACGCCCATGTCGTGCTCGATCATCACCACCGTCATCCCGAACTCCTCGTTCAGGTCGACGATGTAGCGGGCCATGTCCTCCTTCTCCTCGAAGTTCATGCCGGCCATCGGCTCGTCGAGGAGGATGAGGCGCGGCTCCAGCGCCATGGCGCGGGCAAGCTCCACGCGCTTGCGCAGGCCATAGGAGAGGGTGCCGGCGGTGGCCTTGCGCACCGACTGGAGATCGAGGAAGTCGATGATCTCCTCGACCTTGCGGCGGTGCTCGAGCTCCTCCTTGCGCGCGCCGGTGAGCCAGTACAGCGAGCCCGTGAGAAAATTGTTCTTCAGGAGGTGATGGCGGCCGACCATGATGTTGTCGAGCACGCTCATGTGGTGGAACAGCGCCAGGTTCTGGAAGGTGCGGCCGACGCCGAGCGAGGCACGGGCATTCGGCGTCAAACCGGTGATGTCGCGGCCCTGGTAGAACAGCTGCCCTTCGGTCGGCTTGTAGCGGCCGGAAATACAGTTCACGATCGAGGTCTTGCCGGCGCCGTTGGGGCCGATGATCGAGAACAGCTCGCCCTCCTTGATGGCGAAGCTGACATCGGTCAGCGCACGGACGCCGCCGAATCGCAGGGACACGCCGCGCACTTCGAGACTGGTAGCCACCAAACAAATCCCTCCCGGTGATGGCGCTTTCAGTGGCGCTCTTCATCCGTTGTTTTCGGGCGATCCTAGTACGGTCGTCCCGGTGAGGCCATGCAGCCATTGGTCTCGACCGGACCCGCGCCACCCTCGTTCCCATCAGGGATCAAAAGCCGCATCGCCCAAGGTGGTTCTCAATACGGGAAAGCGCTATTTTGAAATGTCTTCGGCCTGACAATTCGGCGACAAAGTTTTTTCGGGCGGGACGGCGTCCATCTTTCGTCGGATGGCCGCCGAGGTGATCGTGTTGCAGTGCAGCAGAAGGGCGGAGTGACGAAACGGTGCGGCTGGCCCCTCCATCATGATTTCAGAGGATCATCTGAAGCGCGTCGCCGCCTGGTCGCGTGAGCTCACGAACGCGGAGATCGAGGTCGCACGCGCCGGTATCACCGAGCGGTCCTACGGCACCGGCGAGACCGTGTTCATGCGCGGCGACACCTTCGACTATTGGGCCGGCATGGTCTTTGGCCTTGCCCGGATGGGCGGGGTGTCGCGCGACGGCAAGGAGACGAGTCTGGCCGGGCTGACGGCAGGGGCCTGGTTCGGCGAAGGCAGCGTGCTCAAGAACGAGCCGCGTCGCTATGACGTGGTCGCGCTACGCGACAGCCGCGTCGCGCTGATGGAACGCAGCGCCTTCATGTGGCTGTTCGAGAACAGCGTCGGCTTCAACCGCTTCCTGGTCCGCCAGCTCAACGAGCGGCTCGGCCAGTTCATCGGCATGCTCGAGGTCAACCGCACGCTGGACGCCACCGCGCGCCTCGCCCGCAGCATTGCCTCGCTGTTCAACCCGATCCTCTATCCGGAATCGACCGCGCATCTGGAAATCACCCAGGAGGAGATCGGCGCGCTGTCCGGCATGTCCCGGCAGAACGCCAACCGCGCGCTGAACCGGCTGGAGAAGGAGGGGCTGCTGCGGCTCGAATATGGCGGCGTCACCATTCTCGATATCGAGCGGCTCAGGAGTTACGGGGACTGACGACATGCTCTCGCCGGATCGGCCGGTGCTCATCGAATTCGTCGATCGCGAATCGGACTCGCCTTACGTCGAGCGCGTATGGCGGAGCCGGAGCCGGAGCGGCGGCTCGTTCCTGTCGATGGCCGAGGGGAATATCGAGCTCGTCGTCACCAGGTTGCCGGAGTTTTCGGCGGTGACGCTGAGAGGCCCGGTGACACGCGGAGCTCTCGTCGAATGTCCGCCGAATGGCGAATGGCTCGCGATCCGATTTCGCCTGGGGACCTACCTGCCGGCGATACCGACGGCCGCGTTGATTGACCGTCAGGACATCCATTTGCCGGTGCTCTCTGGCTGCCGTTTCCTGCTTGCGGATCTGAGCTGGGACATCCCTAGCTATGACGATGCGGAGCTCCTCGTTGCCCGCCTGGCGCGCGCCGGCGTCATCGCGCGCAGCGATGCCACCGATGCGGCGGTCGAGAGCGACGTCGACTGGATGAGCCAGCGTTCGGTGCAGCGACACTTTCGCCGGGTCACAGGCATGACGTTTAGCAGCTATCAGCAGATCCAGCGTGCGCGGCACGCGGCGGCCTTGCTGGTGAGCGGGAGCTCGGTCCTCGACGCGACATCCGGCGCCGGCTATTTCGATCAGGCGCACCTGACCCGTTCGGTCAGGCAACTGATCGGCATGACGCCTGCGCGCCTCGCGCGCGAGCGTCCGCAATTGTCGTTTTCGTACAAGACGACGATGTCCTGACCGCGGTACTCGTGGCTATTCCGGCCTTGGTGGCGGGAGTGGAAGGCGGGGAGTGCTGTCGTGAGTTTTCAGGCTTACCTCGACAATATCGAGGCCAAGACCGGCAAGAGCCCGGACCAGTTCCGCAAATGGGGCAAGGCCAAGGGGTTTTCGACCGGAACGGGACTTGCGGCCGGGGTGAAGGTCGGCGCCATCGTGGCCGCGCTGAAGGAGGAGTTCGGCCTTGGTCATGGCCATGCCATGGCGATCGTCGCCCTTTTGAAGGGAAAGAAGTCGTAAGGTGATGACAATGAGCAAGTCGAGACGCGTGACCGGCCTCGTGATGAGCGGGCTTGTCATCGCCTTCATGCTGTTCGACGTCGGGATGAAGCTTGTCCCGCTGGACGTGGTGATCAAGGCAACGGCCGAGCTGGGCTATCCTCCTTCACCCGACCTGGCGCGAGCGCTGGGCGTCGTGGCTCTGGGCTGCACGGCGCTCTATGCCTTTCCTCGAACGGCCGTGCTCGGCGCAATCCTGCTGACGGCCTATATGGGCGGCACCGTCGCGTCTCATTTGCGCGTCGGCAATCCGCTGTTCAGCCATATGCTGTTCGGCGTGTATCTGGCCGTCCTTGCATGGGGCGGCCTCTATCTGCGCGACAGCCGGATTGCAGCGCTGCTGCCACTGAGATCGCCATCAGCGTAAGTCCGGGACTGCTCCCCCGTCATCGCGCATTGGCCGGAGCGTGCGCTGGCCACAGATCGGCGCGCCAACGGATGGAGATTGCCTGGTTCGGCGAAGGCAGCGCGGCGGCTCAGGCACCGCGGGGACGCATGAGCGCCGTAGTTTGCCCGGCTTTTGCGTCAGAACAGTGACGCGCGCTGGCAGCGTCGCGGGCGCCGGCTGTTCGGCCGTCGTCGACAACGATGTGCTCGATGTTCTCCCGGTCTGGTTCAGAACCGATTGGTCGTCTCAGGCAGCAAGCCAGCGCGATTGAGAGTAGGCGTTAGATGCTGACTGGCGGCTCATTCATTCGGTCCTTCCGGAACTGACGCGCGCGGGATCGGATGCCAGAACGGCGCTAGATGGTGCCTCATGACTTACAGGCGCTCTCTTTGCAAAATAGAACCGCTCTACGATCAGGTAACTAATGAGCGCCAATAGAACTGCACCGGCGAAACTGAGGGCGGCGAGAATCACGAGTGGAACAACGTCGCCTGCATCGGAAACGACAAAATACCGTCTTGCGCGGAAGGCGATGACGATCGCGACGGAGTGAAGAAGGTAGAATGAATAGGAGATCATCCCAAGCCAAGCGAGCGGTCTCCACGAAAGCGCGCGAGCCAACGCTCCTCGCTTGCTCACAGCTTTACACAGGACGATGATACTCAGGCCCGAAAACAGCCAGGTAAATTGCCAGTCAATAATGTAGCCGAGTGTGAACAGGGTCGTCGTAAGCAGGTAGATCGAGACGATTGCTACGTCTGGGCAGATATTCGCGACACGTTCGATTTGCTCGCGACTCAGGCATCCAACGCCCGCGCCGACAAACAGGAAAATGAAAGATCGGAGGTCCATCCCGAATTGCAGTGGACCGTAAGCGAAAATCAGGCCGCCCACGATTGTAGACGCAATTGCCGGCAATCCAGCCCATCGTCCTATCAGCAGAACAACAGGAAAGAGGAGGTAGAACACCATCTCGTAGAACAGCGACCACGTCACGTTGTTGAAAACGATGCCGGGTATTCCCAATGACGGAATCGCATTGAGGAAGACCAAGTTTCCGATCAAGGTTTGGATGTCGGGAAATTGCGCGCCAATAGACGCTCCTCCTGCAAGACAGATCACCAAGGCGAGCAGGAACGCGGGATAAACCCGTACGATACGGTTCCTAATGAAGGTCAGGTAAACACAGTCGGCGCTTTGCGAAATCTTCGAGATCAGAAATCCACTCAATATAAAGAAGATCGAGACGCCGTGGTGAGAGTGATAAAGCCAATACAATATCTTATCGAACAGGCTCGGAAGGCTTGCTAGCGGAACGCTATTTGGATTGGCGCCACGAAAAGTTGCAAGGTAGCCGCCGAAGAAGTGCACGTTGAAGGTCAGAATCACGGCAACAGCACGAATGCCATCAAGACTTTGATTTCGTTTCTTAGATACCTGAGCTGACAGCCACATCTAGATAGACTCGTGCATCGGCGAGAGGCGTATTGGAAAAATCGAACTCATGCGGTTCTGCCCCAGCGTCAAAAGCCGCTCAAATGACTGCCGGAATAGGTCGTTCGGGCGCTGCTAACCTGCCATATTCTACCGTCGTCTCCGAGTCTACCACCGTCCCGAGCGGTCACACGTCTGGCTCCCTTCAGCCTGTACTAGGCCGTCCCGCGTCGAGCAACTACCCCTATCATGCAGAGCATCAGATGGGTTTCATTTGCGATGAGCACGGGCAACCCGCTTGAGGCCCTGGCTATGCAGCGGGCCGGCTTCATGCGCCACGGCAGGCCCTTGGCCAGCCGTAGATCTGGTCGGTCGCCGCGCGACCGGCACCGGTTCCCAATCGCAATGTGATTCCAGATCAGCTGCCAGGCTGTGCTTCGCGGACGATCGGCTGCTCGTCACCTCGCATTGGCCGGGGCGTGTGTCGGCCAGAGGTCAGCGCGCCAGCGAATGGCGATCGCCAGCATCGCGAGGATGCCCGAGATCGCATAGAGCGAGCCCGTCGCGGCATAGCCGATGACGTCGATCAGGCTGCCCGCCGCGAGCAATCCGATCGGCAGGCCGTAGATCACCATCATGCGGACCCCCATGACGCGGCCGCGCAGATGTGCGCTCGCTGCCTTCATCAGGATGACGGCTGCCGAGATCATCGACATGCTCTGGGCGATGCCGGCGAGAACGAGGCAGGCCATCGCCACCGGCATGGTCCTGACCTCGACGAACACCAGCAGCATGGCGTACCAGGCCAGCGTCGCGCCGATCAGAAGCCGGGCAATGCGCACCCCGCTGACGAGGCTGAGCGTGATGGAACCGATCAGCGAGCCGACGGCGAAGCTCGCCGAGAGATAGCCGAGGCCGGTCTGGTCGGTGTGAAAGATCTCCCGCGCGATGTAGGGCAGCAATCCGCCAGTGAAGGGAAATGCGGTGAGATTGGCGAGGAAAGCGACGCACAGCGCCGCGCGCATCCCCGGGCCATTCCAGGCATAAACGACCCCTTCCTTCAGGTCGCCGAGCAATCGGGAAATGGCGTGGCCGTTCGCCGGAAGATCGCTCGTGGTGACGGTCCTTTTCGGCCGGGTCAGGCAGAGCATGAGAAGCGCGGCCACGAAGTAGAGACACGCGATCGCCACATAAACGAAGCCGATGCCGAGGACTGCGAACAGCCCCGCGCCGGTCAACGCCCCGGCGATGCGGGCGCTGTCCTGGGTCGTGCGCGCAACGCTGATCGCGCCCACCAGTTGCTCGGCCGGCATGATCTCGGCAAGCAGCGCGCCGCGCACGCCGAGATCCGAGGGGCGAATCAGGCCCATGATCGCGACGATGATCATGACGCTCAGCGGCGACAGGTGACCGGTCAGCGCCAGAACCATGATGGTTGACGAGAGCACCGTATAGGCAAGACATTGCGACCAGGAGATCTCGATGACCCATGCGGTCGCCGATCATGCCGAACACCGGCGCAACCAGTGTCCCGACGAACTGGAGCGACGCCAGCACGGTGAGCAGCAGCACCGAACCGGTCTCGACCATGATGTACCAGCCGAGCACCAGCGTCTCGACCTCGAACGCCCATGAGGTGAGCAGGTCGGACGGCCACTGGAAGCGATAGTTGCGGATGCGGAATGGCGCGAGCGCGGAAGGTCGTACGGCTGTGCTCAAGATGCGATGACGGGTTTCACGGCGATTCCCTGCCCTTATTATTCGTTCTTCTGTTCTTGAGCGTAGTACCGGCGACGCGAGTGTCAATTGACGCTACGGCATGCCGCCATGCTTGCCGACAATTCGCGCTGCGCCACGAATCACTTCGCGCTGCGGCCGGCTTTCGATCCGCCAGTGCACCCGCAGCATTGCTTCGCTGTCCAATCCGCTACGAAGGGGTAGACCAGTCGCTGCCGCTTGCTCTTCCGGTGCGTCGAGCCCATTCTGGTCCGCATCGTGGGCCCATAAGGTCGGGCCCAGCGGAGTAGCACCATCGCGGCTCCCGCGAGGTTTTGGGCCATGAACTGCTCGGGTTGCGGTTTCGAGGTTCAGAGCGGCTTTGCCTTCTGCCCGCAGTGCGGCACGAAGCAGCCGAGCGCTTGCCCCGGCTGCGGCTTTCCGTGCGCACCTGATTTCGCGTATTGCCCGAAATGCGGCACTCTCGTCGCTGCGGCGCCCAAAGGTGGCGGGCAGGCAGCGGTGCGGACGGCCTCGACGGCAGTCCCGTCGAGCTCCTCTTCGCCACCGCTCGTGCTCACGCCCGAGGCTCAACACGCATTTCGACCGTCGTCGGACAAAATCGATAGCGAAGCGAACCGCCGCACAATCACCGTGCTGTTTGCCGACCTCAGCGGCTTCACTGCGATGAGCGAGCGGCTCGACCCCGAGGTCATGCAGACGCTCCAGAACGAATTGTTCGCGGAGCTGACGGCCGCGGTGCAGAGCTTTGGCGGCTTCGTGGACAAATTCATCGGTGATGCGCTGCTCGCATTGTTTGGTGCGCCAGCCGCGCACGAGGACGACCCGGAGCGGGCGGTCCGCGCTGCCCTCGACATGATCATCCGGACGGCGCGCCTTAGCGAGCGCGCGAAGGCCTATTCCGGTTCACCGCTGCTGCTCCATGTCGGCATCAACACCGGACACGTCGTTGCAGGCGGGCTGGGCGTAGGCGTTGCCAAATCCTATTCGGTGACCGGCGACACCGTGAATACCGCCCAGCGACTGCAGTCGATGGCGCCTCCGGGCGAGGTGCTGGTCGGACCGTTGACCTACCGTCTGACGCGGCATGCGTTCGCCTATGATTCGCTTGGCGAGGTCTCGCTCAAGGGCAAGATGGGCAGCGTTCTGGTCCATCGTCTGAAGGGGCCGCTCGAGACGCCCCGTGCGGCACGAGGCCTCGACACGCTGGGCCTCGATGCGCCGCTGATCGGACGCGACGCCGAGCTTGCGCGCGTGATTGGCAGCCTTGATCGCGCGTGCGGCGGCGCGGCTCAGCTGGTGCGGCTGGTCGGCGAGGCCGGCATCGGGAAGACGCGCCTGGTGAGCGAATTCGTCGCCCGCATCGGCGAGGAGGATCGCTTCGCAGGCGTGGCGATCCGGCAGGCGGTCTGCTCGCCGCTCGGCGAACAATCCTACGGCGCACTCGCCGCCGTGCTGCGCAGCGCCTATGGCATCGCACAGAAGGCCGGCGCCGCAGAGGCGGAGGCGAAGGTTGCCGAGGCGCTGTCGGAGCTTGGCCTCGCGACTGACGAGGCCGACCGCCTGATGCCTCTCTATCTGCACGTTCTTGGCCACGGCGACCGCGACGCCGCGCTCAGGCACGTCGAGCCCGAACAGCTCCGTCGGCAGATCTTTTTTGCGATCCGCACCGTATTCGAACGCCGGCTCGCGTTGTCGCCGCTGCTGATCATCGTCGAGGATCTGCATTGGGCCGATGCGGTGTCGCTCGAAGCTTTGCGGTTCCTGATGGACCGGCTGGAGCGGTCGCGGCTGATGCTGCTGTTCACACATCGGCCGATGCTGGAGCTGGACCGGTTCGGTTCGAGCCGGATCAGTCACACCACTCTTCGGTTGCCTCCGCTTGGCGACGCTGACGGACAAAGGCTGCTCGCGGCGTACTTCGGTCACGGCCTGCGTGAACCGCCGGGACATTTGTTCAGCCGTATCCTCGAGCGCGCCGGCGGCAATCCGCTGTTCCTCGAGGAGATCATCCGCGGCCTCATCGAAGCCGGCGCCCTCGTGCGTGACGGCGCGCAGTGGCGGATGACGTCGGATGAAGCCGCCGCCGATATTCCGGCAAGCATTCAGGCGTTGTTGCTGGCGCGCCTGGATCGGTTGCCGCATCAGGTGAGGCACCTGGCCCAGGAAGCCGCGGTGATTGGCCCGCGCTTCGATGCGGCCGTTCTCGGTGCGGCGGCAACCGAGCCGGCAAGGGTCGAGCCGGGGCTCGAACTTCTGTGCGACGCCGAGATCGTCGAGGAGGTCGCAGGCTCGAACTCGATTTCGCTGCGGACCTACCGCTTCACGCAGACCATGCTTCAGGACGTGATCTATCAGAACCTGCTGCTGCAGCGTCGGATCGAGCTCCACGGACGGATCGGCGCCGCGCTGGAGCGGCTCTATGGCAACGAGCCCGAGCGGCTCGAAGATCTCATCCTGCTTGGACACCATTTCAGTCTCAGCGCAAGCAAGCCGAAAGGCGCGCGCTATCTGCGCGCGGCCGGCGATCGCGCACGCGCGAGCTATGCCAACGATGATGCCATCCGCTTCTATCAGCAGTCGCTCGCCGTGCTGCCGCTCGCCGGCGGCGAACGGGACCCGGAACGCCTGGTCCTCTATGAGCGGATCGCGGACCTCTGTCGCGTGGCTGGCCGCCGAAGCACGGCCGAGGAGCACTACCGACGCGCCATCGAGGAGCATCGCACGGCCTGGGATCGGATCGGCGAAGCGCGAATTCTTCGCAAGCTCGGCCACTTGTTGTGGGACGCCGGCAAGCGCACCAGCGCAGAGACGCATTATGCCGAGGCGGCCGAGCGGCTTGGCGGGACCGACGCGCCGATCGAGTGGGCGCACCTCCTGCAGGAGCGCGGGCGTCTCGCGTTTCGTGTGGGGGACCACGTCGCCGCCGCGAGGTGGGCAGACGAGGCGCTCGGCTTCGCGCGGTCCGTGCCGGCGAACGCGGACGAGCAGGCCGGGAGCGAGGCGGCGCGCGCCATTGCGGAGGCACTCAATACCAAGGGGGTTGCGCTGGCGCGGCTGGGGCGACACCAGGAGGCGGTGCGCGAGGTGGAGCAAAGTGTCGCGGCAGCCGAAGCCGCCGGCCTCCTCAACGTGGCGTGTCGCGGCTACACCAACCTTGGCGTGCTCTACACGATCGTCGACCCCGCGAAAGCGATGGAGGTTTGCAGACGCGGGCTCGATGTCGCCCACCGTATCGGCGACCTCGGCTTCCAGGCGCGCCTGCTGGCGAATTTTGCTGTCGCCTGTTGCACCTTCACGGACAGATGTACCGACGAGGGGGTGCCAGCCGCCGAAAAGGCGATCGAGATCGACCGTGCGCTCGATCAGCGCGAGCATCTTCCGGTGCCCCTGATCGTGCTCGGGCAGATCCATCAATGCCACTTCCGCCCTGACCTCGCGGCGCGCTGCTACGACGAGGCCATCGAGGTCGCGACCGAGACCGGCGAGCCGCAGCAGCTGTTTCCGTGTTATGATGGTCTTGCGACACTGAACCTTGATCGAGGCGACATGCCCGAGGCCGAGCGGTATTTCGCGCTAGCCCATGATGTGTGCTCCCGGCACGACCTCGATCCCGCAGGGCTGATCGTACTGCCATTTCTTGACTAGCCAATGTGAGGGAGTTCAATCATGTCAGACCGTCACGTCGATGCACCACTTCAGCCAGGCGATCGCGCACCGAACATCGTGCTGGACGCCATCACGCGCGAAGGAAAGATCGCGCTCGAGGATTATCGCGGGCATAGTCCGATACTGGTCGGCCTGTTTCGCGGCCTGCATTGCCCGTTTTGCCGGCGCCATATCGCCGCGCAGGCACAGCTCGACGGTGCGTTGCGCGGGAAGGGCATCGAAAGTCTCACGGTCGTCAATACGCCGATCGACCGGGCGCGGCTCTACTTCCGCTATCATCCTTTGCCCAATTTGCTCGCCGCGTCCGACCCCGACCGGATCTCGCATCGCGCGTTCGGCCTACCCAACATCGAGTTCACGGAGAACGAAACCGAGTGGCCGCGCAAGGTGGCTATGGACGTGGTCATGAGCATGAACGTCGACATGCCCGGCGAACTGCCGCGCCCGATGCCCCGGCCGGCGGCCGCCGAGTACCTCAACAACAAGGACGGTTACGAGATGACCGAAGCCGATCAGCGCATGGCGGCGGCCGGCACGGGCCAGCTGTTCGGCCAGTTCCTGCTCGATCGGGAAGGGATCGTGCGCTGGACGTTTACCGAGGTCCCTGACGGCGGCCAGCGTATGTTCGGAGCGCCGAGCCCACAGGAGCTGATGTCGGCCGCCTCGCGGGTGGCGAGCTAGGCGTCGCCGTCTGGCGACTAACCCGCCGCGTGCGGCCGTTTCTCTGCCAGCGCCGCCGCCATCGCCGAGATCAGCGGACGCATGAAATAGGCGTCCTCTGCCGGCGAGACATCCGTGCGCAGGCCATGCGCGGCGAGCTCGCCGGAGACGGCCGGCCCTATCGAGGCGATCAGCGTCCGCTCCAGGCCAGCGCGAAGGCGGGCCTCGCTGCCATGCGCCTTGGCGGCCTCGATCAGGCGGCGGACCTGGCCGAGATTGGTGAGCGCAATGGAATCGATCCGGCCTTCCGCCATGTCCTCGATGGCGGCGACGATGCTGGCGTCTGCGGCCTTGGAATCGTAGACATAGGGCAGCACGCTATCGACCTCGGCGCCTTGCGCGGCAAGCGCGCCGGTCAGCGCGCCGTGGTCCTTGTCCGGATAGAGCTGGAGGCCGAGGCGATGCCCCTTCAGGTCAAGCTTGCCCAGCATCTCGATCACGCCCTCGGTCGTCGGCTTCTCCGTGGTCTGCTGCGCCTCGAGGCCGACCTCGCGCAACGCCTTGCCGGGCTTTGGGCCGCGAGTGAATTTTCGCGATTTGGCGAGCGCGGCGACAAGGGCCTGGTCGAGCCCGCGGGCGGCGGCGAGCTTCATGATCCGTCGCAGGCCTTCGCCGGTCATCAGCACGAGGTCGTCAAAGGGCTTGTCGATGGTGCGGTGGATCCAGGCCTCGACCGGGGCCGGGTCCGGCGCATCGTGGATGGTGAACACCGGGCACTGCACCACCTCGGCGCCTTGCTCGGCCAGGAGCTTTGAAAACTGCGCCTCCTCGCGCGTTTCCAGGATCAGGATGCGGGTGCCGTTCAAGCGGTCGGCCATGGGTGCGCTCCGGTCAAATTTGCAATCGTCCGTTCATCCTGACTCCGCGTGCGGGATTGGCGCAAGAGTGGGGTCGGTGCTAGAGCAGGGTACAAATCGCGGGTCGTTCCGCACCCTCTGCTCAAACCATCATCAAGAACCATGCCCGACCATCAATATGTCCTGACCCTGTCCTGTCCGGATCGACCCGGCATCGTCTCGGCCGTATCGACCTTCCTCGCGCACAATGGACAGAACATTCTCGACGCCCAGCAATTCGACGACGTCGAGACCCGGAACTTCTTCATGCGCGTGGTGTTCACCGCGGCCGATCTCGCCGTGGAACTGTCGGCGCTCCAGACCGGCTTTGCCGCGATCGCCGAGCGTTTCGGCATGGAGTGGCAGATGCGTGACCGCGCCACGCATCGCAAGGTGATGTTGCTGGTGTCGAAATCCGACCATTGCCTGGTCGACATCCTCTACCGCTGGCGCACCGGCGAATTGCCGATGATCCCGACCGCCATCGTCTCCAACCATCCGCGCGAGGTCTATGCCGGGCTCGATTTCGGCGGCATCCCGTTCCACCATCTTCCGGTCACCAAGGAGACCAAGCGCGAGCAGGAGGGCCAGATCATGGACCTCGTCGGCAACACGAAGACCGATCTCGTGGTGCTTGCCCGCTACATGCAGATCCTGTCCGACGATCTCTCGGCCAAACTGTCGGGGCGTTGCATCAACATCCACCATTCGTTCCTGCCGGGCTTCAAGGGCGCAAAGCCCTATCACCAGGCCCATGAGCGCGGCGTCAAGCTGATCGGCGCCACCGCGCATTACGTCACGCGCGACCTCGACGAGGGTCCGATCATCGACCAGGACGTCGAACGCATCAGCCATCGCGATACGCCAGAAGATCTCGTCCGCAAGGGCCGCGATATCGAGCGCCGCGTGCTCGCGCGCGCGATCCGCTACCATCTCGACGACCGCGTCATCCTCAACGGCCGCAAGACCGTGGTGTTTATGGATTAGGCACGTATCGCGGCACTAATCTGCCAATCCAGCAGCCGCCCCGATGACCGTCAAGCTGCTCGTCGAATCCGGGAACGATTTGGCTACAACGGTATTGCGGCGATCGGGAGCGAGCCGCATCTCGACAGGTGGGCGGCGGGAGCCTTCATGGCGCAGATGGTGGTTCGAACAATTCGCGCGGCGTCACGTACCAGAGCAGAAACAGTAAGCCGGCCCCATGGGTCAGAAGCGTGGTCGATAGAGGGGTGTTGAGCAAGACCTGCGGTAGGATCGCGCTAGAAATCATAACGAAGTTGGGCGGCAGATCCGCAGACAGACGATTGCCCAAAGCGATGACCAGCCCGCAAGCAAACGCCGCGATCGGTGCAAACAGAGGGCCGACGGAGGCGACGCCTTCGGTCGCAAACAGCGACGCATTCAGAAATCCGAGCTCATAGACTCGATTCATCACGATCGACAGCGGCTCGTTGTAGGCGCAGGGAACGAACGGCTTCAGGAATCCGATCTGACAGAAATAAGTCAGCTCGTGCCTGGAGAAATAATCATTGTAGATATCGAACGCGTTCGACGGGACGATCATCATTCGAAAATTGATCGTGTAGAAGAGGGTTGGCAACACCACGAAAATGGAGGTGAGGAGCCCTGCAAGCATCGGCAGCAACAGGGAGAGAATGACGGACGTTCTGGATCCGAAATACCTGGCGAGAAAGGCAATAAAGACCAGCCAAACTGGCGTGAAAATAGCGAACTTGGTCAGCGTAACCGGATAAAACAGCAGGGAGAGAACGAGCGCCGCAACCGCGCGCCATATATTTCCTCGCACAACGAAACAGGCAAAAGCGAAGGGCAGCAAGGTGGTGGTGACCATCCCGATCGCGTACCTGAGTGCGGCGGGAAAATTGAGCTTGTCGCGGTAGCTGTAGATATCCTCTATGGCCACAATTCGGAAATTATAGATTGCACCCGCGATGATCGTCGCCAAGGACAACAGGAGGATGAGCGTCAGCAAGTGCTCCAACAAGCGCGCGGGCAGTTCGTATATTCGGCCAACGGGTGAGACCATCAGTGTGGCGGGGACAAGAAACGCAGCAGCCGAAAATGCGGCAGACCATGCAGCCAGTCTGTGATCGTAATTGAAGTCGCTGAAGCAGTTTAGCCAGAGATAGCCGAGGATCATCGAATAGAGATAGAATCCGGCCAGATACCCGAAACTGAAACGAGCTACCAGAAAGATCATTCCGACAAGGGCGAAGGCCGCGACCACTGCCGTTGCCGCCGGCCAACGAGCCGGGTCGTAGAAAATATGGAACGACGCCGCGCTGAAATAATAGGTGCTGAAAGTCGTGACGGCTATCAAGGAGAAGCAGACGGTGACAATGTACAAGCAAATCAGGATACCGATTCCGCCTGGAGCTTCGGCGAGACCGGCAATTGCTTGCCATCTATCCTTTAAAGTCATTCACCGGGTTCCTTAGGGATCGAACGACCTCAATAGGGGCGAGGGGAGCGCCTGGCAACGGGGCGGAGCCGGGACCGCTTGCGGGCTATCACGCCCTGCAACTTCGGAAGTGGATCAGGACACAGGACGAGCCGAATGGGCTTTCGCCCAAACAGGAAAATCTTCGCGCCGCCAGACCCCGATAATCCTGCCGACGCTGACGGAGTCATCCGCAATCTCCAGGATCGGTGGTCCGAACCGCAAATTCAGGATACGGAAGTCGCCGCTGTCTATGTCGGAGTTGTACCCGGCCGCTCGTTCTGTCGTCCTCAGAAAATATCTGCTCCCTGATCTGTGGACGTTTCTGAAGTCTCCGCAACCGATGTCCAGTAGCGACGATATGCCGAGCTCGGATACGACTTTCGGAAGGGGCGCGATGACGTTCTGTGCCGAGTGCCTCGCTTGACCCGGCTCCCGAAGAGGGGTGGCCCTCGTTCATGTCGATGGTGAATCTGTTTCCCCGCGCCTGGCGCAGCCAGTCGATGACTCTCGTCAGGCCAAGACGATGGAGTGTTCCTCGCAAGAACTCGCGCGCCGTGACCCTAAGCGTCATTTACAACTCCAGCAGGGATGCAAGAGCGAACAGTACTTGAAAGCTGTTCGCTGTAGAAGGGGAGGCGATGCCGTTTTCCGGGACAGCGTGGCGGCGAAGTCGCCAACGTCCCTGCGGATGCTCCCGGAATGGGCCGTCAGGCCTGCGGTGGAGGCTGCGACTCGCTCACTTGTCGATGCCCCAATCGACGTATAAACGGTCCGCTCAAGCTTGCGAATTTGCACTCGTATTGCCGCCGAACCGTTCCGGAGGTCGGACCCAGATCGACCTGATTGTGAGTCTCCCAATAATGTCGAGAAAATCCGTAACGATGCCTGACCGCCCCGACTGGGTTCTTGGGGTGGGGTTCGCCCTGTTGGGTGCGGTGTTGGGCGCTGCCGTGCTTTACCAGTCGAGGATGCTGTACTTTTATCAGGCGTTCATGCCGGAGATGGTGTATTCGGCTTGCGGTCACGGCTTCGTGCGTTCCCCGGTCACTCCTCCGCCGATGGTCGATTTCCTGTTCGGACGCAGCCCCGTGTTCGACTGCGCGACGATCGGGATCGCGCCGGAAGAGCCGGCCGGCATCTTCTTTCGTACGCAGCTTTATCTGGGTTGGGCGGTCTCTGCCTTGTGGCGCGTGACGT
The DNA here is from genome assembly GCF_009759665.1 of Bradyrhizobium cajani. Classification (GTDB taxonomy): domain Bacteria; phylum Pseudomonadota; class Alphaproteobacteria; order Rhizobiales; family Xanthobacteraceae; genus Bradyrhizobium; species Bradyrhizobium cajani. The sequence continues at coordinate 53,860 of NZ_WQNE01000001.1, read as the reverse complement.
CAATCAGCTACTCGAATCTTTGGCCACTGGTGTCGGCGCTGGTCGGTGCCTATGCGTGTGGCTGCTTCGTTCTGGTTCGTCTCTTTTTTGCGAGATGGCCTGCTGCAGCAGGCGCAGCTCTCCTGGCTCTGTCGCCGGTCATGCTGTCGATGGTTCCATATTTCCGGGACTTCTCCAAGGCTCCATTTTTCATCTGGGCCATCGTGTTTCTGATTTTGACCATCCGCGCCGAGTTGCCGCGCATGGCCTTGTTGTGGGCGGCTCTTTCCGGCGTGGCGGTCGGCCTGGGAGTCGGTTTTCGTTCCGACGTTTTCATCCTGTTGCCAATCGGAATCATCGCATTGATGGTCGCATCGGGACTGAAGAGATGGATGGTTGGTATCGCAACAATGGCAGTTTTCGTCGCGACAGCCTTGCTTTCTGCCGCGCCGCTGTTGGGGGGCGGAAGCGCCGGAGCGTCCGGTGTGTTGCTGATGCAGGGCTTGTCCGATCCATTCCAGAGTTATCTGGATTTGGGGCCTGTGCCATATTCGCTTGGAGCGCGTTATTCGGACGAAATCGTGCTGTCGTCCGTCGCCGCAGATTTGCGTCCTGCCGATCCGGGTTGGGATGCGGGCGAAGGCAAGCTTGGCCACTCGGTTTCGCAAGCAATAACACGATCCGGTTCTTACTTGCTGAGTTGGCTTCCATACTTTGCCGGCGATGTGACGACGCAAGCGCTGAAATCCGCCGCCTGGGTGGTCGTGTTTCCGGAACTTGTCGCGCCCGGGCGTGTCAATCTGGATCCAGGGGTGCCGGTGCGTGCGGCCCCGCAGATCGCGCGCTTGTTGAACCGGCTCTACGATCGCCTGGCGAATTCATGGGTTGCGATCGTATGTGCGGCAGGATTTATCGCGTTCTTCTGGCGAGAGGCGGCAGTCAGGCCGCGTGAAGCGTTCGCTCTGTTTTTGATGTTCGGAGCGCTTTTGACGTATCCGGTGGTGCAGTTTTCGGTCCGACACGTCTTTCATCTCGAGTTCATCTGGATCCTGGCTGCTCTCTCGTTTTTCAGCGTTCCCTTTGAATGGTCACGGCTTCGCGGTGTTTTGCCTCGCTTCTTGATCGTTGCCGCGATCGCGTTTGTCGGACTGATTTCGATGTACGCTGGCATGGCCATGTATCAGGATCGCGTTCTGCGGCATCAAGTCGAAGCGTTGCTGGCGGAGCCAAGAGAACCGATTGCCCTCGTCTCAAAATCCTCGACAAGCGAGGCAGCGATCTTCAGTTTACCGCTGCCCGACAGATATCGCGCGCTTGTCGAAAGCGCCCCGGACAGTATGACCCCCAAGCTTGGCGAACAGAGTCTGCAATGGGATGTGCGGGCTGCGGGAGACCGTATCCTCCTGACTTTTGGCGGAGAGAGCTGCTCGGAGGGCACGGCGGCGGTTTCATTTCGATACGCCACGCGCGAAGGGATATGGCAACGCCTCGATCACAGCATCTCGGTGGACCTTCCGCAGGACCGGGCTTCGTTCAGCACCGTGTTGGTGCCGGCGTTCTATCGGCCGACCCAGTATCTGTCCGACATCCAGCTTCCGGCCAAATATTCGACGTGTCTTGTCAAGGCTGAGAGAATGATCGGGCAAACAAAACTTCCGATTCTCTTGGACGCCGTGCTCGCCCCTGGATGGCAGAACCGGCCCCTACATCGCGCGTTTGGGGGATTCTCCACATTCGGAACCAAATGACAGGGCACTGGCGATGCCGAGGGTTCGTGCGCCGGTCGGGTTGTTTCGGTTGGAATCCGCCCAAACCGGACCTTTGGCCGTCCAATTTCCGCTTAAGTCCCGTATCGGCCCTGTCTGGGGCAATCGGCGGTTGCGGAACCTCAAGGGGTTCTGTAGCAGTTTCCAAAAGGCCGGTTCGGGTTCGATTGCAAGACGCTCGCGGCGGCGTCAACTTTGAAAGATCTGGGGACGTCAATGTTCGAAGACAAATGCTTGCTCATTACGGGAGGCACCGGATCTTTTGGTAACGCAGTGCTGCGTCGCTTTCTCTCGTCAGGAATTCGCGAGATTCGTATTTTCAGCCGCGACGAGAAGAAGCAGGACGATCAGCGCAAACTGTACCACTCCGACAAGCTGAAATTCTATCTGGGCGATGTCCGCGACTATTCGAGCTTGCTTGGCCCGATGCGCGGCGCTGATTTCGTGTTCCATGCCGCCGCGCTGAAGCAGGTGCCATCCTGCGAGTTTCACCCCATGGAGGCGGTCAAGACCAACGTCGTGGGAACGGAAAATGTGCTCGAGGCGGCGATAGCATCCCACGTCAAGCGCATCGTCTGCCTCTCGACAGACAAGGCCGTGTATCCGATCAATGCAATGGGAATTTCCAAGGCGTTGATGGAAAAGGTCATGGTTGCCAAGTCGCGCAATCTCGATCCACGATCGACCGTGATTTGCGGCACCCGGTACGGCAACGTCATGGCCTCGCGCGGCTCGGTCATTCCGTTGTTCGTTGATCAGCTTCTCGCCGGCAAGCCAATCACCATCACCGATCCGAACATGACGCGCTTCATGATGTCGCTCGGTGATGCAGTGGATCTCGTGCTCTATGCGTTCGAGCACGGCGACAACGGCGACATCTTCGTTCAGAAGGCCCCGGCTGCGACGATCGAGGTTCTGGCCAAGGCGATGGTGGAAGTTCTTGGCCGTCCGGATCACCCGATCCAGATCATCGGCACCCGTCACGGCGAGAAGCTGTACGAGACGCTGCTCAGCAGGGAGGAGCGCGCCAGCGCCCAGGATCTCGATCTCTACTTCCGTGTTCCGCCGGATTTGCGCGACCTGAATTACACTAAATTCTTCGAGGAGGGCGAAACGCAGATCTCGATCAGTGAGGATTACAATTCTCACAATACCGAGCGGCTCGATGTCGTCGGTATGGTCAAGTTGCTCAAGAGCCTCGATTACATCCGCACAGTCGTTGCAGGTCGCACACCCGTCAACGAGGGATGACAGGGCGGCATGGTAGACACGATGGGGCCGGGCGCGCAGGTCCTGTCCGTAACGGGTGGTTGGTCGTCAAATTGCGACAGAAGAGATGTGGGATGTCGGATTCATGACTGGTGGCAAGCTGAAGGTCGTCACCGTAATCGGGACCCGACCCGAGATCATCCGGCTGTCGCGCGTCATCGCCAAGCTGGACCAATTTTGCGATCACACGCTGGTCCATACTGGACAGAATTACGACTACGAACTGAATCAAATCTTCTTTGATGACCTCGGCATCCGGAAGCCGAACATTTTTCTCGGGGCGGCAGGTGCGACAGCGGCCGAGACGATCGGCAACGTCATCATCGCGACGGACCGGGTTCTGGCAGAGCAAGCTCCGGAAGCGCTGCTTATCCTCGGCGATACGAACAGCAGCCTCGCGGTGATCGCAGCCAAGCGCCGCAGGATCCCGATCTTTCACATGGAGGCGGGTAACCGCAGCTTCGACGACCGCGTTCCAGAGGAGATCAATCGACGGATTGTCGATCACACCGCGGATATCAATCTCACCTATTCGACCATCGCCCGAGACTACCTGCTCCGAGAGGGATTGGCGCCCGACCGCGTCATCAAGACCGGGAGTCCGATGTTCGAGGTGCTGGAGCATTATCGTCCTCGGATCGGGGCGTCCGACGTGCGGGCGCGACTCGGGCTGGAAGCCGGGCGCTATTTCGTCGTCAGCGCGCACCGGGAGGAAAACGTCGACTCCGAGACGAATTTCGCCAAGCTTCGGGAGGTGCTCAATGCGGTCGCCGCGCAGTTCAACCTTCCGGTTATCGTCTCGACCCATCCGCGCACCCAGAAGCGGATCGACACGAAGAGCATGTCGTTTCGGCCGGAAGTCCAACTGCTGAAGCCGCAAGGATTCAGCGACTATGTCAATCTGCAAATTGGAGCGCGGGCAGTCCTTTCAGACAGCGGAACCATAACTGAAGAAGCGTCGATCCTCGACCTTCCTGCACTGAACATTCGGGAAGCGCACGAGCGCCCCGAGGGCATGGAGGAGGGGGCTGCGATGATGGTCGGCCTTGATGTGGATCGTGTCATGCAGGGAATTGCGATTCTTGATGCGCGGGCGCGCGGCGTGGATCGCAGCCTCCGGCTCGTATCCGATTATGCGACACCTAATGTGTCAGACAAGGTCGTCCGCATTATTCATAGCTATACGGATTACGTTAAGAGGGTCGTCTGGCGGACATACCGTTAAGAAGGTCGCGCTGGACGTCGCTGGTCGTCCGCACCGTACGCTAGCTTGGATTGGTGTTCCTTGAAGTTGCTCGTCGTCAGCCAGTACTTCTGGCCGGAAAATTTCAAGATCAACGATCTCGTGGAAGATCTCGTAGCGAGAGGTCACGAGGTCACGATCCTGACCGGGACGCCGAGCTATCCCAATCGCAGCGGATTTGCTAATTTCTATGCTGCTCCCGAACGGTTCGAACGATACAAGGGCGCGCGGATATTGCGCGTTCCTTTGCTGGCTCGATCTGCCGGGCTTGGGATCTTGATAAACTATCTGAGCTTCGTCGTGACGGCGACTGTTCTCGGTCCGATCAAGCTGCGATCGACGCTGTTCGACTGCATCTTCGTGTTCGAGCCGTCGCCGGTCACGGTCGGCATTCCGGCGATATGGCTGCGTCGGCTGCGAAGGGTACCCATGGCCTTCTGGGTGCAGGACCTGTGGCCTGAAACGTTGTCTGCCGTCGGTGTCGTGACATCGCCCCGGTTGCTCGGGCTCATCGGCCGTCTGGTCCGGTTCATCTACAATCGCTGCGATCTGATTCTGGCGCAGTCGCACAGCTTTGTTCCGCGGATTGCCGCCAATTGCGATCATCCGGAGCGCATCGTTTATTTTCCCAACTGGGCTGAGCTGATCTATGGCGCGCGCGATCAAGCCGCGGCGCCCGAGGTGCCGCCGGCGCATGGCAAATTCACGGTGATGTTCGCTGGCAACATCGGTGACGCGCAAGACTTTCCAGCAATTCTCGACGCCGCCGAGCATTTGCGCGGACGCCAGGATTTCCGCTGGATTCTCCTTGGCGACGGCCGCATGTCGGATTGGGTCGCTTCAGAAATCAGCCGTCGTGGTCTTGGTGACGCGGTTTTGATGCTTGGACGGTTTGCAGTTGAGCGAATGCCGTCATTTTTCAGCCACGCTGACGCATTGCTCGTCTCATTGAAGCCGGACCCAGTGTTGTCTTCGACGATTCCCGCCAAACTGCAGACCTACCTCGCCGCCGGTGTTCCAGTTCTCGCGATGATGAACGGTGAGGGCGCGGCGCTGGTCCAGCAGGCAGGAGCCGGTCTCGTGTGCCCCGCCGGTGATGCGAAAGGACTCGCCAACGCTGTCGTGCAGCTCGCGAGTTTGACGCCGGATGAGAGGCGCGCGATGGGAGCGCGCGGACGCGATTTTGCGACTGCTGAATTCGATCGCAAGAAGCAGATCGACAAGATCGTGAGCTGGTTGTCCGAATTGCGCCATTCGGGCGACGGGAAGCGGGAGTCGCGTTGATTGGAGCAGCGTCGGCCATCGACGCTGATCTCCGATCCGGACGTCGCGGCTCGGACCAACGATGCGTCCGGAATGCTTACCAGCCCGGCGACCTCTGCGATCTCACTTCGGCCGAACGATGGCATATCGCCTGCCGTTCGTGTTCGGGTCGGCTGACGTCGCTTGCCGAGAAAATGGTTCCCACTCCTCGCCAATGCGAAAATCGTCCGCCTCCGATCTTTTTGATATCCTCGTGCGAGCTGTGCGCGGGCCCGAGCGGCTTTTCGTTTTCGTAGATCACGATCGGTGACCCGGCCTCATCATCGGGGGAGTCAGCGCAATGCGTCAAGCGATGCGATGTATTCCGTTGATGCCTGATACGCATGTCCATCGCCATCAATCTTCGCGAATGGCGCGAGCATGAAGGTCCGGATTATTGGCGGATCCGGTCGCGGGGTGTAGGCCGGTAGTCACCAAGGCGGACGACAGGATCACCGCGGCTTTCGTCGATGCTCTGAATCTCACTGTCATTCCGGCAACGTGCTTCGCAAGCCCTTCGGCGTGTGAGACAACAGCCGTCCGACACGGAGGGGGTTTATAAGTCTTGCATTCGCAGTGAGTCCGAGAAACTTCTTGACGAGCAGGACATTCACGAGCGCTTGCACGGCCGAACTTGCGGCATACACGGTCGCCACGCCAAAAATCCCGAAATTGAACATGGCCCAGGAAGCCAGCAGCACTGTCACGCTTGCGATGATGAGCGTGCTGACCATTGCGGCCCTCTGTCTACCCAGGAGAATGAGTGCATAACCGGCAACGCCGCCGGCCGAAAACATGACTTGGCCGAGACCCAGGATGAGCGCGGCGCCGAAGGCCCGCGAATACGCCTCTCCCCAGATCATCAGTATCAGATTTCGTCCAATGCCGGCGAACAGGACAAATCCAACAAGGGCTGCGAAAGTCGCGCCGGTGGCCGAGAGGGTTAGCAGCCATTGCAAGTACAAGCGGCGGTGTCGCGCCCAGTTCGTCACGATGTGGGGAAGGATTGTGAGCGATACGATTGTTAGCGGGACCGCAAACAGGCTTCCTATTCTCAGTGCCAATCCGTAGCACGCGACGTCTGCAGGGTGTCCGCCGAGCCCCACGACCCAGATGTCGAGCTGGGACGCGGCAACGAAGCTCATGGCCGTTATGAGATTTGGCCAGCTTTCCGCTAAAATGGCTGACGGCGGCGCTGGCGTGATCGGCGCTCGCTGCCAAGAGCGCATCGTTCGTGCCAATTGCACCAGCCCGAGCACGACCCCGGCTAAGGCCGCGAGTACGTTGGCGGTCAGAAGGTGCGAGATGGATAGGGAGAACTTGAAGGCGAGTGCAAATACGAGATAACCGCAGACGATCAGCCCCTGAAGGGCGGGCAAAAACGAAGCGGACACCATGCCGTAGAGTGCGCGATGGATTTCTGCCAGCAAGCCAAGCAGAGCGCCGGCAGCAATCATTGGAACAATGAGCGGAACGAGACTCCAGATCTGCGGGCTCAATGTGTTCCCTGCCGTGCCGAAAGCGAATGCACAGACTCCAACCAGGCATCCGACAGCGAGGCCGGAGATGACGGACATCTTGATCGTTTCGATGGCGACGATCCGAGCTCGCCCCGTGTCTCCCACCGCCATCGCGTGTGAGGCGATCCCGGGCATCGTCACGGGCAGCCCCAATTGAGCGAGGACGACGCTCACACTGACGATGGCCTGGACGAAAAAGAACACGCCGACGTCGTGCAAGCTCAGAGCTAGCGGAAGCAGCAGGCCAATTCCGACGCCAGTCACGAGTTGCAGGACCTTGCCAGCCAAGGCCGTACCGCCGGATCGGCCTGCATTTCCGCCGCTCGAAGGTCCGTCCGCCGGGCGTTTGCGTAGGAAGGTCACCGCCGCATCTCTATGATCGATTGCCCATGCTGTCGACGTCTTGCCCTGACTTGGCACGAAAGCTGACTAAAACTGATCCTTGGAAAGGTCGAGGGAGGCAGACGCTGATGGCGATGTTCTCACGAGATTGGGCTGGAAGAAGCCGGCAATGAAAATCAGGAACAGAACCAGGAAGCCAAAAAGCGTGTCGGCCGACTGGAACACCTGATTGTTCGCCGGAAAATAGAAGACCATCATGTTCAGCAGGTAGAACATTGCCAGCGCGATGACGGATCCCGTCATCAAAAGATTGCGCCATACCAGACCGTAAAGGGCGCCAATGATCAGAACGAGGATCAATGAGCCGGATACGCCGAAATCCGAGATGAACCACGCGAACGCGGAATGCCAGGTTGTCCAGAGACTCCAATCGTATTTCTTTTCGATAATCGGCAGAAGTGTATGGAAGTACCAGCTGTCGCCGAGGAGGGCATTGGCCTTCCTCAGGATGACCATGGAGCTGGTGAGCCCCCAACCCAGTCCATAGTCGGTTTCTGCCAGCGCGAGGGAAAGTCCATAGTAACCGACGCCGAGGTATCGCGTGACCGTCTCGTAGCCCGGATACAGCGCCGGCGGAAGGATTTCATAAATCGCTCCGGATCTCTGCGCGTCAAGATTCAATGGCGTGAAGTGGCCTACGTTAGAGGCCGGATCGCGGTACGAGATGAAGTAAACGAAGATCCACAAGAACAATGCGATTCCAACCATCGCGGAGGAGATCAAGATCCAGATCCTGCGGCGTGAGGTTCGTCCTGAAAAGACGTAGTATAGTCCAAGAGTCAGCGGCAGCAGCACCGTCAATTGGAATAGACCGCGATTAACGCCGATGTGAGTGTAGACCAGCAGAAAAATGAGACAGGCGAAGATGTACGCAATCCGATAGGGCCATCCCAGCCGAGGCCATTGCTGAACTGCTCCAGTCAGCGCGAGAAAGAAGAACGGGCTGAGCAAGGCGGCCGCGTACTCGAAATAGGTCCACCATCCCCGCGTGAGATTCCTCGCAACGAAGATATCGTAATTATAGTTCGCGCGCGACAATTGAAGAGAAACCGGTGGAAGCAGCGAGTCGGTTCGTGCCACGGACAAGATCAGCACACTGAGAACCATGAGCAGAATCGCAACCTTGATCGTCGCGGTTTCGCGATGATTTGCGACAGGCGATCGCCATGGCGGAGATACGAAGGCACCGCCGATCGCCCCAACGAAGAACAAGGCGATGGCCGTCGTGAGATAGAGGTAGAAGTATTCCGGCTGTTGCACTGGCCAGGGCCACGGGCCGAAACGAAAGGCCAGCACGGTCAATGCAAGATAGATCGTCATGGCTATTGGCGCGCCGGTCAGCACAAGGGAGCCGGGACGCCCGGGAGTCTTAAGAACCATGTGCGCAGAGCCCTGTGGCGATGAGAATCATGACGGCATCAGCTGCTGCGTCGAAAGCGTCCAACCAAGCGCGCGATCGGTTGCTTCAACTGAGGGGGGATCACCGCGCGAACCAGTCTCGACATTGCCTTCAGATTGAGGCTGGCGGGATCGTATCTGTGGGCGGTCATGATCGACCGGGCAAACCGCGTTAGATGACCGTTGCGGAGATGTCCGCGAGCCGCAACAAGGTTTGCATTGGCAACCGCGAGGTTCTTGCTGGCGCGCAGCGAGTCAGGACAGAACGGGCCATCGAAGAACTGTTCCGCAACGTTGATGAACTCATCGACCAGCTTGTCCGACACGATTCCGCTGACTGAAAGAGATCCGGAGTGGACTCTATAAAGCGCCAGCACTTCCGGATTGAAATCAATGCGGCCAAGACATCCCACCCGCATCCAGAATTCGCGATCCGGTGCGAGCTTGTAGCGAGAGTCCCATCCGCCGACCGCGTCGTATACGCTCCGACGAAATATGGCGCCCGGACCAATGTAACACTCTTGTTCAATCACGAGCTCTGCCAAAGAAAACGGCCGGCCCCCGCGCTCCCTGACGACCCTGCCGTTCTGATCGATCAGATTTGTGTTTGGGAATGTCGCTACCGCTTCAGGTTCTGCTTCCAGATGCTTGACCAGGGTAGCAATCGCGTCCGGTAGCAGGATGTCGTCGTCGCTCAGGTAACCGAGATATGTTCCGGTCGATGCGCCCCAGCCTGCCGTCAACGCTGCGACTTGCCCGGCGTTCGATTGCCGCAAGACCTTGACGCTCGGAGAAAGCGTCGCGAGATACTCCCCGGTCGCGTCGGTCGAACCGTCGTCGACGATGATGAATTCGATATTGCGGTAGCTTTGATTGAGTACCGAGTCCACCGTCTCCGGCAGATATTTGGCGCGGTTATAGGTAGGCGTCACCAAGCTTATCAGCGGCAGTTCGGTCAACATATATCTCCAACTTTATCGCTGCCACTGCCGAGAGTTGGCCGCTGATCCGTAACTACTACAGGCTTGCTATCTGGCGCAATTCCCGGTAAATCGTCGATCTTCGGCCTGGGGACGACCCGTTCGCTTTCGCGGCTGTCGTGGCTGCGGTCATTGGCCCGCCGATGATCTTCGTCGTACGACTGACACACTCGCCTGGATGCGCGATCGCGTTGGGTTTGGAAGGGAATACCCCGAGCCTGACGTTGCCAAATGTCGATACTGCCGCGACAGTATCGTTCACTTCCAGCGCGAAACCAGATCATCATGAAAGTCTTGGCATTTAACAGGCACTACCTGCCGGGCTTCAAGGCGGGCGGACCGATCAGGTCGCTGGCAAACATGGCGGAAGCGCTCGGCGACGAGATCGGATTTTTCATCGGGACACTTGATCGCGACTTGGGGGATACCGAACCGTATCCGCAGATCGATACGAATGCCTGGATCAAGACCGGCAAGGCCGAGGTTCGATATTTTGCACCCGGAAACGTTTCCATCCGGGCCATCCGCGCCCTGATTGAAGAGCTTCGACCTGACTGCATCTACCTCAACAGCTTCTTCGATCCGATTTTTAGCTTGCGCGTCCTGGTCGCTCGGCGAATTGGTCTTACTCCACGCATACCATTGCTTCTTGCTCCGCGTGGAGAGTTCTCGCTTGGAGCCCTGACACTAAAGAGCCTGAGGAAATTGGCGTACATCAAGGGCGTCTCAATGTGCGGATTGACCCGCGGCGTCATGTGGCATGCTTCCACCGTGATCGAAGCCGACGATATTTCCCGATCGATGTTGATCGACTCGTCTTTGATCGCAGTCGGATCCGATCTGGCCACTGCGCCGCCTGCAAATGCAGCTTCTGCGTGGAAGCCACGTGAGAGTGGTCGTCCATTTCGCCTTTGTTTCTTGTCCCGCATATCGCCGAAGAAAAATCTGACCGGCGCGTTACGGGCGGTCGGCCTCGTGAAAGCGAGCGTGATCTTCGATATCTACGGGCCAAAGGAGGACGAGGCCTATTGGGCGGAATGCCAGAAGCTCATCGACGAGCTGCCACCGCATGTCAGCGTCACCTATCGTGGTGAAGTTGCGCATCAGGACATTGCATCGGTCTTTGCCTGCTATGACCTGTTCTTGTTCCCGACTCTAGGCGAGAACTACGGCCACGTCATTTTCGAGGCAATGAGCGTCGGGCTCCCTGTGCTCACTAGCGACCAGACCCCGTGGAACGATCTACGCGAAGCGGGCGCGGGATGGGCGATCGCGCCTCATCCCAGGTCCGTCGCGGCTTGCATCGATGAGGCGGCGCATTGGACGTTGGCCGAACAGTCCGCGACGAGAGCTGCGTGCATACGATATGCAGCGCTCATCCTGCAGGATTCGCAAAGCATCGAGCAGAATCGTCAGTTGCTTTTTGCCGCCGCAAGGATCGGCGTCCAGTGAGTCAGTTCCATGCCCGATTTCTCGCCGACTCCAGCGCAGCGCGGCGCGCCGCAGGGGCGCTCTCTCCTGTGGATTATGCGGAAGTCAGCTGGCTGGGATGATCGCGGGGGGCGGGGAACTTTTCGTCCGATGGACCACCGCTCAAGCGGAGGTGAGGACGACGTGCAGATCGTTGGCGACCATCTTGGGGATTAGGCCGCACGACGATGATGGAACATGTTTCAGCCGTTTTGCGCGTGGACGGCCGTTCTCGGTCAAAATGGACGATGCGTCAGCTGATTCGGGGCAAGATTGCAGGTGGGCCCGTTAGCGGCGCCGGGGTGGCGATCAATCCAGCCAACTCCTCATCAGGATGGTTTGGAACTCGGCGGTATCGGATCTTTACCGTGAGTTGCATATCCGCTTTAAGACATTCGGCAGAAGCTTGTGAGCGAGTCAGGATAATAAGGATGTCGTTTCGGATATTGGTCACCGGCTCGTCGGGCTTCATTGGCGAGGCGGTTTGTTCGGCTTTGTCGTCGGCCGGGCATCATGTCCGGGCGGCTTCGCGCAAGCCGGGCAGCGTGGGCAACAATCTGGAATGGGTGAAATTGCCCGATCTCGAAACCCAGGTGGACTGGCATCCGCTTCTCGAGGGCATAGACATAGTCGTGCATTTGGCCGCAATCGCTCACCGGAACCGCGTCGATAGCGGCAACTACACGCGAGCCAATCGTCTTGCGACAAAAGGCCTGGCAGAGGCCTGTCGGCATCATGCGGTCAAACGTTTGATTTTCATGTCGTCCATCGGTGCCCAGGCGGGCTCGGCGGCAGATAGCGTTGTTACGGAAAATGACAAGGCGTGCCCGGTCACGGCTTACGATCGAGCAAAACTTGAGGCGGAAAAGGAAATCAAACGGTCTGGCGTGCCATTTACGATTCTCAGGCCCGTGATCGTTTACGGGCCGGGAGCTAAGGCCAATATCGCTTTGATCGTCCGTATTGCAGGGTTGCCCATTCCACTGCCCTTTGGGGCGTTCCGCAATCGACGCTCGCTTTTGTCAATCGGGAATCTGTCAGAAGCAGTGTTGTTCTGTCTCAGTGGAGACGCGACGCTGAACCAGACCTTCATCGTCTCCGATCCAGAGCCCATCACCATCGCCGAGATATTTGCCACGCTGCGAGAAGGAATGGGACGTTCACCTGGACTTATTTCGATACCGCCGGCGGCACTCAAAGCCATGGTGATTGCAACAGGGCGCCGGTCGCTATGGGATCGGATTGGACGGGAACTCGTTGCAAGCTCGGCTAGCTTGCAGAAGGCTGGATGGTCTCCTCGAGTTGAGACCAAGGCGGGACTGCGTGCCATAGTCGAGCCGCCCTCGAGATCATCGGAGTAATTGATCGATGAAACGGGCGTTCGATTTCGCAGCATCCGCGCTGTTTCTTTTGATTTCCTGGCCGGTTCTCCTCGTCATCATGATCGCCATTCGGCTTCAAAGCCCGGGTGCGGCGATCTTTGCACAGGTTCGCGTGGGAAAAGGTGGGCATCCATTTACCTGTTACAAGTTTCGGACGATGCGTGCGGGAACTGCGAATGTTCCTACTCATCAGGTCGAGGCGTCGTCGGTGACCGTGCTCGGTGAATATCTTCGGCGTTTCAAGGTCGACGAAATCCCGCAACTCTACAACGTACTAGTTGGCGATATGAGCCTTGTTGGACCTCGGCCGTGCTTGCCGTCCCAGGCTGACCTGGTCGAGGCGCGCAAGCGATTGGGAGTCCTGACGGTCCTGCCTGGTATTACGGGCCTAGCGCAAAGCTGGGGTATCGATATGTCGGACCCCAAGCGTCTGGCGGAAGTGGACGCCGAATATATCCGCAGCCAAAGCTTTGCAGGAGATATGAAGCTGATCTGGTCGACCCTTCGCGGGCATGGCGTGGGAGTCGATCGTGTTGTTCGGGACAAGACCAGCTAGCAGCACCGTATGTTTAAATGACGATCAACTCGGTGTTTTGACTGACTGATCAAAGGAGGGTCGAAAGCTCCGAGGATTCCAGCCGAAATCCCGTGAGGCAGGCGTCGAATCGAAGATCATGTCCCTCGTCATGCGAGTGCCCATCGCCACGTTCGCACCTGGAAAAAGTGGTTTCGCGAAAACGAAGCCAGCTCTCCAGATGACAACAGGAATCGGGATGGTCCGTCGGGGTAACCCCATTCCTTCAAAAATCCGGCCTATCATTTCGCGATAGGTCAGCGTCTCGCCGCCGGGAAGGGAATAGAATTTATTCGCAGCAGAAGAGCTTGATGCTGCTGCAATCGCTCCGATGGCCAGGTCCTCTGCATGAACCGGCTGTCGGAGGCCCGACCCACCGCCGACCAATGGCATGAAGCCATACCTTCGGATCAGGCGCGAAAGCGGCGTAATATTGGTGTCGCGGCCAGGTTCGTAGATCAGTGTCGGGCGCAAGATCGTCCATTCGATATCGCTCCGTGTGCAAGCCCGGACGATCTTGTCTTCAGCCTCGGCGAGCCTTCCCAACAGCTCTCTCTCTCCAGCGATCTCGCTGTCTCGCTTGGTCATGACACTGGTGGAACTGAAGACGACGATTCGCTTCAGCGAAGGATTGACGATAGCGGGAAGCGCGTCGGCTAGCAGGATTGCATCGGCGGTGCAGTAGAGGGTCGTGAATGCCGGGAAGTTCAAGGTCTCAGGCTTTGCCAAATCACCGCAAAACCAGTCGATGTTTGCAGCGCTCATTCGTGACCTTGAGAGGGCGAGCGGCCGTTGCCCGCTCCGCAGCAGCAGCTGGAGAATATGGCCGCCGACCAGCCCCGTGGCGCCAATAACCAGGCATCTTTTTGCGTCCGCCGAACTCATTCTAGAAATCATTGTTGAATGATCCAGAGTTGCACGTCCAGAAAGCAGCGTCCAGTGAACCATTTGCAGGTTTGATCGAGTGTTCCCCTTGTTCGTTTTGCAACTGCTCAAGCTCCGATTCGTCAGGACTGCGACACTGATCGCGGCAATATTGTAGACCTAGGGCGTTTTTCTATTATTCCGAGCGCAGTGAGATCTGATCGCAACAAGCTAGGGGTATGACTGTGGCTTTGTCGAATATGCTGGATGTCGTCAAGATCAAGCTGTTCCCTCCGAACCATGACACCTGGATCGCGAAGAGCCACAAGTACAAGGAGCGCCTTGCTTCGTCAGGAGCGGCCTATGCAGACCAGTAGTGGCCGCTGGATCGTCTCAGCCTTGCCGACTATAGCGGTGACATCATTTCCTTGCTGACGCGCCGCTCGGTCATCAGGGCGTTGAATTCCCGGTCGAGCTTGGTATCACCGGCTATTTGCGGCGGGGCGATGCGCTGAAGCTTTATGATCTGGCGTTCCGAGCCCCCGGAGATATTCTGGAGGCCGGCACCAACAAGGGACTATCGACCTCGATCCTGGCGCAGGCCGTTCACGATCGAGGCCACGGCTCACCGAATAGTTGACGATGATCGCTTTTCCTTTGCGGGCGTCTCCGGCTGTCGCGCGATCTTTCAGTATGTGGCGTTCAGAACGCTCTCTAGCTTCTGAGAAGTCGCGAAGGTCTGCGAACGGTTATGAGGGGGCGAACGACAATCCGGAGGGCGTCTTCAGCGCCTGGGAGTGGCCAGGCTTCATCATCGCAGCCGGTCATGATCGCGCCTGATTGAAATCCGCTCTAGCGAACCGCTTCCCGGGCGGGGTTTGCACCGGCCGGCTGCCTGGCTTGCTCTTCCTTTGGCCGCTCGGCGGCTGGAATTTGGCGCAGGCGTTGGCGCTCCTTCATCCAGGCATCGTACTCCCGCGTGCCCGGACGCGGCGGGGCGTCCGCCGGCAGGCCGCCGGCCCATTGCGGGACGTAGTCGCCCATTCCGGCGGAGAGTTTCTCGTTGACCGTGCCGCATCCGGACAGCCCCGTTGCGAGCGCAATGAGGACCAGAAGGGTACGGAAAGGCTTGGGCATTGTGTGGCGCGTTCGGTCATTGCACGCCAGTCAGGCTGGCGGGAGGAGAATAGCCTTCAACTAGGTAAAATAGACTTATTCGAGATGGGTATTTCGTTCCGAGCGGCGGCCGGAAAATGGCTGCCGGATGTATAAATCCTGCAAAAGAAAGACGAAATCCTCCATCCACGCGGCCGACCGGGTTTCTAGACTGCGGCAATAGGCTCGCGACAAATTCGCTTCGTGGGCAGACGGGCTTTTTCGTTGACAGGTCCATTTTATTTGTACAATCGTACAAATGGGGATGGTCGCGATTGGGGGCTTTGGTTGCCCCGCTTGACTGCGGCATGGCTCCCCGGCGTTGGCAATTGAAACGCTCGGCTTGCGCCGAATGGTCGCCAAACGTCCGATTGACAATGAGGGCGCGAAAGACGCCATGTGGCGCGCGACATCGCTCGCGCGCGAGCTAGGCTTGAGGCAAGGACCGGGCACTCGGTCCGGCACACAAGAGGTCAGGAATGAAGGGGAGGGACATCTGATGTTCGAACGCAGGACGTTTTCTTACAAGGTCTCTTGTAAAGTCTCTTGGATCGCGGTCGCCGCAGTCGCAGGCCTTGCGGCCGTCGTGCCGGCAAAGGCCGAGGACAGCGTCAAGGTCGGTTTGATCCTGCCGATGACCGGCGGCCAAGCCTCGACCGGCAAGCAGATCGAGAACGCGATCAAGCTCTACATGCAGCAGAAGGGCGACACCGTCGCCGGCAAGAAGGTCGAGATCATCCTCAAGGACGACGGCGCGGTGCCGGACAAGACCAAGACGGCCGCGCAGGAGCTGATCGTCAACGACAAGGTCAATTTCATCGCCGGCTTCGGCGTCACGCCCGCCGCGCTCGCAGCCGCGCCGCTGGCGACGCAGGCCAAGATCCCGGAAGTCGTGATGGCGGCCGGCACCTCCATCATCACCGAGCGCTCGCCCTACATCGTGCGCACCAGCTTCACGCTGGCGCAGTCCTCGACCATCATCGGCGACTGGGCGGTCAAGAACGGCATCAAGAAGGTGGCGACGCTGACCTCGGACTACGCGCCGGGCAATGACGCGCTGAACTTCTTCAAGCAGAATTTCACCGCCGGCGGCGGCGAGGTGGTCGAAGAGGTGAAGACGCCGCTGGCCAATCCCGATTTCGCGCCGTTCCTCCAGCGCATGAAGGACGCCAAGCCCGACGCGATCTTCGTGTTCGTGCCGGCCGGCCAGGGCGGCAACTTCATGAAGCAGTATGCCGAGCGTGGCCTCGACAAGGCCGGCATCAAGGTGATCGGACCGGGCGACGTCACCGATGACGATCTGCTCAACAACATGGGCGACGCCGTGCTCGGCACCGTCACCGCGCATCTCTACTCCGCGGCGCATCCCTCGCAGATGAACAAGGATTTCGTCGCCGCCTACAAGAAGGCGTTCGGCAACCGTCCGGGCTTCATGGCCGTGAGCGGCTATGACGGCATCCACCTGATCTACGAAGCGCTGAAGAAGACGGGTGGCGACACCAACGGCGACAAGCTGATCGAAGCCATGAAAGGCCAGAAATGGGAGAGCCCGCGCGGCCCGATCTCGATCGACCCCGAGACCCGCGACATCGTCCAGAACATCTACATCCGCAAGGTCGAGAAGGTCGACGGCGAGCTCTACAACGTCGAGTTCGCAACCTTCGAAGCCGTCAAGGATCTCGGCAAGACCAAGAAGTGACCCGCGAAAGCGGGGTCATCCCGGGGCGCGCTTAGCGCGAACCCGGGATCTCGAAATGATTGAAATGGATTCCGGGTTCAGCGCTGCGCGCTGCCCCGGAATGACGAGCGATTACCAAGGTTCACCCGCTATCGATGACCGCAATTCTCACCAATCTGTTCGATGGCGTTGCCTACGGCATGCTGCTGTTCGTGCTCGCCTGCGGGCTCGCGGTCACGCTCGGCCTGATGAATTTCGTCAATCTTGCCCACGGCGCCTTCGCCATGGCGGGCGGCTATGTCTGCATGGTGCTGGTCAACCGGATGGGCTGGCCGTTCTTCGCCGCGTTGCCACTTGCCTTCGTCTCCGCAGCCGCGATCGGCATCGCGCTCGAACGCACTCTCTACCGCCACCTCTATACGCGCAGCCATCTCGACCAGGTGCTGTTCACGATCGGCCTGACCTTCATGTCGGTCGCGGCCGTGGACTACATCCAGGGCTCCTCGCGCGTCTTCATCAATTTGCCGGCAGCGCTCCAGGGCCAGTTCGACGTGTTCGGCGTCGGCATCGGCCGCTATCGGCTGATGATCATCGTGATCTGCGGCCTGCTCACCATCGGCCTCCAGATGGTGCTGGCCAAGACCCGCTTCGGCAGCCGCCTGCGCGCCGCGGTCGATGATCCCCGTGCTGCCAGCGGCCTCGGCATCAACGTGCCGCAGGTGTTCGCCTTCACGTTTGCATTCGGTTGCGGGCTCGCCGGCCTCGGCGGCGCGCTGAGCGCCGAGATCCTCGGCCTCGACCCGTACTTTCCGCTGAAGTTCATGATCTATTTCCTGATCGTGGTCACCGTCGGCGGCTCGTCCTCGATCACCGGCCCCTTCCTGGCTTCGCTCCTGCTCGGCATCGGCGACGTCGCCGGCAAATATTACGTGCCGAAGATGGGACCCTTCGTGATCTACACCATGATGATCGTGATCCTGATCTGGCGCCCGAACGGCCTGTTCGGCCGCACGGCCGCGCGTTGAGCTCGCCGATGAACGCTGCTTCCGATGTCGGACACCACGCCCAGCGCCAGGCACGCTGGCACTATGGCGAAATCGCCTTCTGGCTGATCGTGCTGGCCTGCGGCTTCGCATTCCCCACGCGCTATCTGATCATGACCGACATCCTGCGGCTGGCGCTGTTTACGATGTCGCTCGACCTCATCCTCGGCTATGCCGGCATCGTCTCGCTCGGCCATGCCGCCTTTTTCGGCGTCGGGGCCTATGCCGCAGGACTTCTCGCGCTTCACGGCATCATCAACGAGCCCGTGCTGGCGCTGATCGCCGCCGGCCTCGCCGCGATGGTGCTCGGCTTTGCCACCAGCTTCCTGGTGATCCGCGGCGTTGATCTCACCCGGCTGATGGTGACCCTCGGCATCGCGCTGCTACTGGAGGCGCTGGCCGAGCGCTTCTCCAACATCACCGGCGGCACCGATGGCCTGCAAGGCATCGAGATGCAGCCGATCTTCGGCCAGATTCCCTTCGACATGTTCGGCAAGGCCGGCTTTTTCTATTCGCTGGCCGTCCTGTTTCTCCTGTTCCTGTTCGCTCGCCGCGTCGTGCATTCGCCGTTCGGCCTGTCGCTGCGCGCGATCAAGAACAATCCGCTGCGGGCCGCTGCCATCGGCATCCCGGTCAACCGCCGCCTGATCGCGATCTACACGCTTGCGGCGTTCTATGCCGGCATTGCAGGCGCACTGTTCACCCAGACCACCGCGATCGCCTCCCTCGACGTGTTCGCGTTCGAGCGCTCGGCCGATCTGATGCTGGTGCTCGTCATCGGCGGCACCGGCTATCTCTATGGCGGGCTGATCGGCGCGGTGGTGTTCCGCATGCTCCAGGAATTTTTCTCCACCATCACCCCGCAATACTGGCAGTTCTGGATCGGCCTCGTGCTGGTCCTGATCGTGCTGATCGGCCGCCAGCGCCTGCACCGCTGGGTGCTCTATGTACCCAACCTGGTCATCAAGCAGATTGCCGGGCGCAAGGCCGTCGTCGCCGTGCCGGAGAGCGACGCATGACCATCGTGCTCGAAACCCAAAATCTCGAAAAGCAGTTCGGCGGCCTGCGTGTCACCCGCGACCTGTCGCTCAAGATCGAGCAGGGCGCCCGCCACGCGCTGATCGGGCCCAACGGCGCGGGCAAGACCACTGTCATCAACCAGCTCACCGGCGTATTGAAGCCGAACTCCGGCCGCATCCTGCTCGAAGGCCACGACATCACCGATCTGCCCGTGCACAAGCGGGTGCTGCGCGGCCTGTCACGCACCTTCCAGATCAACCAGCTCTATCCCGACCTGACCCCGCTCGAGACCATCGGCCTTGCCGTCTCCGAGCGCCTCGGCCATGGCGGCGACTGGTGGCGGCGGATGGGTACGCGCAACGACGTCAACGGCGAGATCGCCGATCTCCTGACGCGCTTCCACCTGCTCGACGTCATGAACGAGCAGACCGTGACGCTGCCTTACGGCAAGCAGCGCCTGCTCGAGATCGCGGTCGCGATCGCGGCCAAGCCGCGCGTGTTGCTGCTCGACGAGCCCGCCGCCGGCGTGCCCGAGAGCGAGCGCCACGATATTCTGGCGGTGGTCGCCGCGCTGCCGCGCGACGTCACCGTGCTCTTGATCGAGCACGACATGGACCTCGTCTTCTCCTTTGCCGACCGCATCTCGGTGCTGGTCTCGGGCGCGTTGCTCACCGAAGGCCCGCCCGAGCAGGTCGCGCGCGATCCACAGGTCAAGGCGGTCTATCTCGGCGAGGAGGCGGTCAATGTCTGACCTGCTCGCGATCGACGCACTTCGCGCCGGCTATGGCGAGGCGGTGGTGTTGCCGAAGATGAGCCTGCGCCTTGCCGAGGGGCAGGTGCTGGCGCTGCTGGGTCGTAACGGCACCGGCAAGACCACGCTGATCAATTCCATCGTCGGCGTCACCCGCCGTTTTTCCGGCACCGTCGCGCTCGCCGGGACCGACGTCACGACCCTGCGGCCCGACCAGCGGGCGCGTGCCGGCATCGGCTGGGTGCCGCAGGAGCGCAACATCTTCCGCTCGCTCACGGTGGAAGAGAACATGACCGCAGTGGCGCAGCCCGGCCCCTGGACGGTCGAGAGGGTCTACGAGATGTTCCCGCGGCTGAAGGAGCGGCGGAGCAATTTCGGCAACCAGCTCTCCGGCGGCGAGCAGCAGATGCTGGCGATCGGCCGCGCGCTGACCCTCAACCCAAAGGTCCTGCTGCTGGACGAGCCCACCGAGGGCCTCGCCCCCATCATCGTCGAGGAGCTGCTCAAGGCGATCGGCACCATCACCCGGGCGGGCGGCATCTGCTCGATCATCGTCGAGCAGAATGCCCAAAAGATTCTGGGGCTCGCCGACCGCGTTGTGATATTGGAGCGCGGAACGATCGTCCACGACGCCCCGAGCGCCGCGCTGCAGGCCGACCCGTCGGTCCTGGAGCGTCACCTCGGCGTCGCAGGGGCGGCCGCCCACTGATCGTCGCCTCTCCCCGCGGGCGGGGAGAGGGAGTACAACGAGCGCCGACTGAAATTACGGGAGAGACAAGAAATGCAGCGAACCAAAGCCCCCTTCCGCGCCGACGAGGTCGGCAGCCTCCTGCGTCCGGCCAAGATCAAGGAAGCCCGCAGCCGTCTCGAGAAGGGCGAGATCTCGGCCGACGATCTGCGCAAGATCGAGGACATGGAGATCGAGAAGGTCGTGCACAAGCAGGCCTCGATCGGGCTCAAGCTCGCGACCGACGGTGAATTCCGCCGCTCCTGGTGGCATTTCGACTTCCTGGCCAAGCTCACCGGCTGCGAGCTGTTCCACCCCGACACAGGCATCCAGTTCACGGGCGTGCAGACCCGTCACGATGCGGTGCGCGTGATCGGCAAGCTCGACTTCCCCGACAACCACCCGATGCTGGACCACTTCCGCTTCCTGAAGAAGGTCGCCGATCAGGCCCACGTCACCGCCAAGATGACGATCCCCTCGCCGGCGGTGCTGCACTTCCGCGGCGGCCGCAAGTCGATCTCCAAGGACGTCTATCCCGACCTCGACGCCTTCTACGAGGACCTCGGCAAGACCTATCGCAAGGCCGTGAAGGCGTTCTACGACGCGGGCTGCCGCTATCTCCAGTTCGACGACACCGTGTGGGCCTATCTCTGCTCGCAGGACGAGTTGCAGAAGGCGCGCGAGCGCGGCGACAATCCGGACGGCCTCCAGCAGATCTATGCCCGCATCATCAACTACGCGCTGGCCGAGAAGCCCGCCGACATGGTGGTGACGACGCACGTCTGCCGCGGCAATTTCCGCTCGACCTGGATTTCTTCGGGCGGCTACGAGCCCGTGGCCGAGACCATGCTCGCTGGCACCAATTACGACGGCTATTTCCTCGAATACGACAGCGACCGCGCCGGCGGCTTCGAGCCGCTGCGCTTCCTGCCCAAGGGCAACAAGGTCGTCGTGGTCGGCGTCATCACCTCCAAGTTCGGCGAGCTCGAGCAGAAGGACGACATCAAGCGCCGTCTGGAGGAAGCCGCGAAGTTCGCCCCGCTGGAGCAGCTCGCGCTGTCCCCGCAATGCGGCTTTGCCTCGACCGAAGAGGGCAACATCCTCTCGGAAGAGGAGCAGTGGGCCAAGCTCAGCCTCGCGGTGGAGATCGCGAAGGAAGTGTGGGGCAACTGACGCGCATCGTCATTCCGGGGCGATGCGAAGCATCGAAACCGGAATCTGGAGATCGCGGCGCGAGATCCCGGGTTCGCGCTGCGCGCCCCCCGGGATGACGGCGCGTTAGCGCCGTCACTTCTCCGCCAGATAAACCTCGCCCAGCAGCGACGAGTTCGACCACGGCACCTGCTTGTTCTTCGTGGTCGAGACCACCTCCGCCCGCACCCGCGTCAGCATCTGCTGCACCTCGAGGCCCGGCGTGCCGATGTGGCGCGACAGCGCGATCGAGAACGGCGAGTTGGCGCCTTCGCCGTCGAGGGCGACCTGCCCCGGCGCGGTCGCAAACGCGATCAGCGTGCCGGCGCCGAGCGTTGCGCCAGTGCCAAGGCTCGTTGGCGCTGCGAGGCCCGAGGCGCCCTCCATGCCGCGATTGGTGCCGGCGGACGCCACCTGCTGCGCCATCGGATTGTTGCGGCAGGCATCGAAGATCAGGATGTTGGTGCGAACCTGGTCGTCGAGGCCGGCCATGATCGTGTCCATGTCGATCATCGCGTCCGTCATGTTCGCACCCGGCTTGAGCTCGACGTCGACCGGAATGAGATAGTTACGGCCGTCCACCTGCACGCCGTGGCCGGCATAGTAGACCACCGCGACCTGCGCCCGTGCCGCCTCGCGCAGGAAGTCGCGCGTCACCTTCTGCATCGCGGCGCGGTCGAGGTCAACGCCCTCGGAGACCGTGAACCCGATATCGCGCAGGCTCCTGGCAACGGCGCGCGCGTCGTTGGGTGGATTGGGCAGCGCCTTGACGTGCTGATAGGCGCCGTTGCCGATGATCAGCGCCATGCGCGTGCCGCGGACGGCGGGCACCGGCGAGGGGGCCGGCGCCGTGCCCGTCTGCTGCGGAGCGGGTGACGCCGCCGGTTGCGTCGTAGGTAACGGCTGTTCGCGCGGGATTGGTGCGATCGCATCCGTTACCAGCGACAGCCGTACCTTCGCGGTGGCCTGGTTGGCCTTGCTGCCGGCATCCGAGGCCACGATCGCCAGCGTCGACTTGTAGTCGTCCCTGGCGTGCGCATAGTCGCCCTTCGCCTCATAGGCGAGCGCGCGATGGGTGTAGCCCGAGATCAGCACGCTGTTGGGCGGCGTCATGATGTTGACCGGCGGTTTCTCCTTCGCGAGCCGGATCGCCTCGCTGCCATCGGCGATGGCGCGATCGAGATCGCCCTTGGCGCGCCAGATCGCGGTGCGGTTGATGAGGGGCTGCGGCAGCGTCGGATCGAGCCGGATCGCCTGGTTGATGTCGGCGAGTGCGCCGTCGAGATCGCCGAGTGCCTGCTTCGAGATGCCGCGATTCTGGAACGAGAACGCCGATCGCGGATCGGACTTGATCGACATGTCGTAATCGGCAATGGCCTTGGCATAGTCGTGCTTGCCGCGCCAGGCGTTGCCGCGGTTGTGGAAGATGATGCCGCTCGGCGGGCCGAGCTTCAGCGCGTCGTCGAAGTCCGCGATCGCGATGTCGTAGTCGCCCCTGTCGTAATAGGCCGATCCCCTGAGATTGTAGACCGCCTGGCTCGGCTGGAGCCGCATCGCTTCGGTGGTATCGGCGATCACCCTGGCGTAGTCCCCTTTCTTGTTCCACCCGACGGCGCGCCAGAAATAGACCGTCGCGAGCTGCGCGCCCTTGAACACCTTCAGCGCGATGATCTTGCTGCAGGCCTCGATCATCTGCTCCGCCGGTGTGGTGTCGGTGGTGCAGAGCGGCCCGAGCTGGCTGCGCGCCTGCGCGGAGCAGGGCGCGGACGACAGGGAGGCGGTGAGCAGGCAGAGCGCGACGAGCAGGCGGCGCATGATGGTGGTCCCGCAACAGGAGGAGCGCGCCTGTTTGTTGCCCGGCAGTGCGCCCGGGTTCACGCTCTCGTCATTGGACGCGGGTAAAGCAGGGGGAGGGTATTCCCCCAGTGGGCAGATTTTGCTAGGAGGCGGGACCCAATCCGGCTGCCCACCGCGTCCCACCCGATGAAGAACGACGAAATCCTGAGCCAGATCACCGAGTTCTGCCGCAAGGCGGACATGGCGGAATCGACCTTCGGCCGGCGCGCGGTGAACGATGGGAAGCTGGTGCATCGCCTGCGCGAGGGAAAGCGCATCACCATCGACACGCTGGAGCGGATCCAGGCCTATATGGCGGCATCGATGACCGGCGGCCTGCCGCCGCCGCGGGGGCTTCAGGTGCCGCCGGAAAAGCGCGACCCGCGCGGCAATTTCCGTTTCTTCGAGAACCGGCAGAAATACCTGTTGTTCGTCCATACCTGCAGCGAGAAGCGGGTGATCGCGGACAGGGTCGCGCTGGAGCTTGCCAGCATCCATCCGCGGCCGCCGGCGCTGCGCGTGTTCGACGCCGGGGTTGGCGACGGCACCGTGCTGGCGCGGGTGCTGCGGTCGATGCACCAGCGCTATCCGCACATGCCGTTCTACGTCGCCGGCAAGGAGCTCAGTCTCGAGGACGTGCGCCTGACGCTGGACAAGGTGCCGGACCGGCTGTTTGAGCATCCGGCCTCGGTGTTCGTGTTCACCAACATGTTCTACGCGGAGGCGCCCTGGCTCACGCCGGCCTCGCCCGCGGCGGCCGCCGCCACCGTCTGGCACGAAGTGCCGCTGCGCGGCGCCTCGTCGGGCGACTTCGAGGCGCAGATCACCGAGCTGAAGCCGTTTCTGGAGCAGAACTGGCGCGCGGCGATCAGTCCGCGGACGGCCATGCCGCTGTATGAGCGTCCCGTCGTGCTGGTGCTCTACCGCGAGGACCACAGGTTCCTGCTGGATTCGACCATTCCGCGGCCGGGCCAGACCGAAGCCAATTTCGACCTCGTTATTGCATCCCAGCCATACCGCGCCCTGTCCTCGGTCAATTTTCGGGCAAAACGGATCATCGCGCCGCTGGCGCGGGCTTTGCGGTCGGGTGGCCGCCTCATCGGTATTCACTCCCATGGCCAGGATCCGGGCATGGAAATGATCCAGGCGATCTGGCCCGGAGAAAACCCTTTCTCGGTGAGCCGTCATGAGCTACTGCGCGCCGTGAAGTATGAACTCGGATCGGTGGGCCGCGACCTAAATTTTAATGCTTATGCGGACAACCGTTCGATCTTCAGGTATGATATGGAAGCGCTGCCCAACGAGGTAACCGGTGCCATCGGAACCTCGACGGCCTTTGCAGCGTGGAATGCGGCGGTGTATGTCGCTCAGATCGAGGACGACCGGTTGACAGATATGACTCAAAACGGCCGCGCTCTGGATGCTGCCCGGGACGTGCTGCGAAAGCACAACGGGCTCTGGTTTTACGACGAGTCCTACGTCATCTCGCGACGGCGTGATTGACATAATCCAAAGGTAAACATCGCAACGAACCGCCGGTTAGCGGCGGAACAAGGGGTTACTGATGCGCGCGTCCTATCTCTTCACCAGCGAATCCGTGTCCGAGGGCCATCCGGATAAGGTCTGCGACCGGATCTCCGATGAGATCGTCGACCTGTTCTATCGCGAAGGGCCGAAGGCCGGCATCGATCCGTGGGCCATCCGCGCCGCCTGCGAGACGCTTGCGACCACCAACAAGGTCGTGATCGCCGGCGAGACCCGCGGTCCGAAGTCGGTCACCAACGAGCAGATCGAGAGCGTCGTGCGCGGCGCCATCAAGGACATCGGCTACGAGCAGGAAGGCTTCCACTGGAAGACCTGCGACATCGAGATCCTCCTGCATCCGCAGTCGGCCGACATCGCGCAGGGCGTCGATGCGCTGCAGCCGGGCGAGGTCAAGGAAGAAGGTGCCGGCGACCAGGGCATCATGTTCGGCTATGCCACCAACGAGACGCCCGACCTGATGCCGGCGCCGATCTTCTACGCCCACAAGATCCTGCGCCTGATCTCCGAAGCGCGCCACTCCGGCCGCGAGAAGGTGCTGGGTCCCGACTCCAAGAGCCAGGTCACCGTGCAGTACGAGAACGGCAAGCCGGTCGGCGTGCGTGAGATCGTGGTGTCGCACCAGCACCTCGTCGAGGACCTCACCTCCAAGCAGGTGCGCGACATCGTCGAGCCTTATGTGCGCGAGGCGCTGCCGAAGGAGTGGATCACGCCGAAGACGATCTGGCACATCAACCCGACCGGCAAGTTCTACATCGGCGGTCCCGACGGCGATTCCGGCCTGACCGGCCGCAAGATCATCGTCGACACCTACGGCGGCGCGGCCCCGCACGGCGGCGGCGCGTTCTCCGGCAAGGATCCGACCAAGGTCGACCGGTCGGCGGCTTACGCGGCGCGCTACGTCGCCAAGAACATCGTCGCGGCCGGTCTCGCCGACCGCTGCACGCTCCAGCTCGCCTACGCCATCGGCGTGGCGCGGCCGCTGTCGATCTACATCGACACCCACGGCACCGGTAAGGTGCCGGAGGACCAGCTCGAGAAGGCAGCAGCGCAGGCGATGGATCTGACCCCGCGCGGCATCCGCAGCCATCTCGACCTCAACCGCCCGATCTACGCGCGCACCTCGGCCTACGGCCATTTCGGCCGCACGCCCGACAACGAGGGCGGCTTCTCCTGGGAGAAGACCGATCTCGTCGAGCCGCTCAAGCGCGCGCTTTAAGTTTTCTTGCGTCATTCCGGGGCGCCGCGATAGCGGCGAACCCGGAATCTCGAACCTCAGGATTCCGGGTTCGCTCGTTTCACGAGCGCCTCCGGAATGACGAGTCAAACAAACAGGAACCCCCAATGAACGCGAAGCCCGGCTTCACCGATTACATCGTCAAGGACATTTCGCTCGCCGATTTCGGCCGCAAGGAGCTCTCGCTCGCTGAGACCGAGATGCCCGGCCTGATGGCCACCCGCGAGGAGTTCGGCCCGAAGCAGCCGTTGAAGGGCGCGCGCATCGCAGGCTCCCTGCACATGACGATCCAGACCGGCGTGCTGATCGAGACGCTGGCCGCGCTCGGCGCCGACATTCGCTGGGTCTCCTGCAACATCTATTCGACGCAGGACCACGCCGCGGCGGCGATCGCAGCCGCCGGCATTCCCGTCTTCGCCGTCAAGGGCGAGACGCTGACCGAGTACTGGGACTACACCGCAAAACTGTTCGACTGGCACGGCGGCGGTCACCCGAACATGATCCTCGATGACGGCGGCGACGCCACGATGTACGTCCATCTCGGTCTGCGCGCCGAGAACGGCGACACCGCCTTCCTCGACAAGCCCGGCTCCGAGGAAGAGGAAGTCTTCTTCGCGCTTCTGAAGAAGCAGCTCAAGGAAAAGCCGAAGGGCTACTTCGCCGAGATCGCCAAGAGCATCAAGGGCGTTTCCGAAGAGACCACCACGGGCGTGCACCGTCTCTATGACATGCAGAAGGCCGGCACGCTGCTGTGGCCGGCGATCAACGTCAACGACAGCGTCACCAAGTCGAAATTCGACAACCTCTATGGCTGCCGTGAATCGCTGGTCGACGGCATCCGCCGCGGCACCGACGTGATGCTGTCGGGCAAGGTCGCGATGGTCGCCGGCTTCGGCGACGTCGGCAAGGGCTCGGCCGCCTCGCTGCGCCAGGCCGGCTGCCGCGTCATGGTGTCGGAAGTCGATCCGATCTGCGCGCTGCAGGCGGCGATGGAAGGCTACGAGGTCGTGACCATGGAAGACGCGGCGCCCCGCGCCGACATCTTCGTCACCGCGACCGGCAACAAGGACATCATCACCATCGAGCACATGCGCGCGATGAAGGATCGTGCCATCGTCTGCAACATCGGCCACTTCGACAACGAGATCCAGATCGCGTCTCTGCGCAATCTGAAGTGGACCAACATCAAGCCGCAGGTCGACGAGATCGAGTTTCCCGACAAGCACCGCATCATCATGCTGTCGGAAGGCCGCCTCGTGAACCTCGGCAACGCCATGGGCCACCCGAGCTTCGTGATGTCAGCGTCCTTCACCAACCAGACGCTGGCGCAGATCGAGCTGTTCGCCAACAACAAGGACGGCAAGTACAAGAAGGAAGTCTACGTGCTGCCGAAGACGCTCGACGAGAAGGTCGCGCGCCTGCACCTCGCCAAGATCGGCGTCAAGCTCACCGAGCTGCGCAAGGACCAGGCCGACTACATCGGCGTCAAGCAGGAAGGCCCGTACAAGTCGGACCACTACCGCTACTGAGATTGCCCTCAAGTCGCGAGATCAAAGCCCCGGAGCGATCCGGGGCTTTTTTACTGTTTTTATTGTCGCTCCCTATGATACGCTCGCAGGTAGAGCCGAAACAAGCCTGCCACTTCCGAAGCGGGCGGCCGCTTTTTCTACATTTATTGTCAGAATGCATAGGGAGGGAATGCGATGTCCAGCGAAGCCAACGTTGAGCTGCTGAAGGAAGCCTATCGCCAGTGGAACGACAGCAAGGGTGCGAGCGTCGACTATTGGTTCGACAACGTCATTGGTCCGCAGATCAAGTTCGACTCGATTCCGCGAGGAGCCGAAGCGGTGCCTTTTGCCAAACGTTATGACGATCGCAACGAGCTGCGTGGCTATTTCGACGGCCTGCTCTCCGATTGGAGCATGCAGTATTACACGATGAACGAATACGTCGCGCAAGGTGACGCCGTCGTCGCGCGCGGCGAATGCGCATGGATCAACAAGAAGACCAAGAAGCTCGCGAAAACGCCGAAGGTCGATTTCTGGCGCTTCAAGGACGGGAAAGCGGTCGAATTCCACGAGTATTTCGACACCGCCTGTGTCTATGGCGCCACCATCCCCTGACCGTTGCAATTCGGCGCGGCGCCGCCCATCCTGCGCGGAGGGAGAACGCCATGATCGAAGCCAAAGAACATTTCGACGTGCTGATCGTCGGTGCCGGCCTGTCCGGCATCGGCGCGGGATATCACTTGCAGACCAAGTGCCCGACCAAGAGCTACGTCATCCTGGAGGGCCGCGACTGCATCGGCGGCACCTGGGACCTGTTCCGCTATCCCGGCATCCGCTCCGACAGCGACATGTTCACGCTCGGCTATTCGTTCAAGCCGTGGACCGATCCGAAGGCGATCGCTGACGGGCCGCAGATCCTGAACTATGTGCGCGAGACCGCGGCCGAGAACGGCATCGCGAAGCACATCCGCTTTCGCCATCGCGTCAGGCGTGCGGCGTGGTCGACGCCTGAGGCGCGCTGGACGATCGAAGCCGAGCGCACGACAGGCGAGGGCGCGACCGAGCTCGTGCGCTTCACCTGCAATTTCCTGTTCATGTGCTCGGGCTACTACAAATACGAGGCGGGCTACACCCCGGAGTTCAAGGGCGTCGGAGATTTCGCCGGCCGCATCGTGCATCCGCAGAAATGGACCGAAGACATCGACTATGCGGGCAAGCGCGTCGTCGTGATCGGCTCGGGCGCGACCGCGGTGACGCTGGTGCCGGAGCTTGCCAAGAAGGCTGCGCAGGTCACCATGCTCCAGCGCTCGCCGACCTACGTGGTGTCACGTCCCGCGCAGGATCCCGTCGCCAACAAGCTGCGCCGCAATCTGCCGGCACGGCTGGCGTATCATTTGATCCGCTGGCGCAACGTGATGTGGGGGATGTTCTTCTTCCAGCTCAGCCGGCGCCGACCCGCGAAGGTGAAGGACCTCATCCTCAAGGGCGTGCAGATGGCGCTCGGCCCCGACTACGACGTCGCGACCCATTTCACGCCGCGCTACAATCCCTGGGACCAGCGGCTCTGCCTCGTGCCAGATGGCGATTTGTTCAAGGCGATCCGCGAGCAGCGCGCCTCCGTCGTCACCAACGAGATCGACACGTTCACGCGCGACGGCATCCGCCTGAAGGACGGCAGCGAACTCGCGGCCGACATCATCGTGACCGCGACGGGGCTCGTGCTCCAGGTCGTCGGCGGCCTCGACGTCAGCGTCGACGGCCGTGCCGTCGATTTCGCCACGACGCTGACCTACAAGGGCATGATGTATGCCGACGTGCCGAACATGGCTTCGGCCTTCGGCTACACCAACGCGTCGTGGACGCTGAAATGCG
This sequence comes from Bradyrhizobium cajani, assembly GCF_009759665.1. Lineage (GTDB taxonomy): Bacteria > Pseudomonadota > Alphaproteobacteria > Rhizobiales > Xanthobacteraceae > Bradyrhizobium > Bradyrhizobium cajani. Next base: position 24,151 of record NZ_WQNE01000001.1, on the reverse strand, counting down.
ATCTCACCTGCGAATATGTCAGCCGTCTCATCAACTACATGGACCGGCACAATTTCCGCCAGTGCGTGCCACACAATGACGATCTGACGATCACCGCGCAGCCGTCGCTCGATTTCACCTCGGGCTACGTGCAGCGCTCGGTCGCGAAGATGCCGAAGCAGGGTTCCAAGCGGCCGTGGCGGCTTCACCAGAACTATGCGCTCGACATCGTCTCCCTCCGCTTCGGCCGGATCGACGACGGCGTGATGCAATATTCCTGATCATGCTACGTAGAGTGCCGGAGGAGGCTCGCGGTCGCTTGAGACGAATCGCGACCTGAAGTAGTATTTTTGCGTCGCAAAAAATTTATTTCCAACTCCGTCTGAGTTCCGCGTCGATACCGTCTTGAGGAGAACGTGGGACATGTACGTCCTTGCTCTGGTCACGCAGAAAGGCGGAAGCGGTAAGAGCACGCTGTCCGTTGGATTGGCAGTGGCAGCGATGCAGCGTGGAGAACGTGTCGCTCTCGTTGAGGCGGACGCTCAAGGCACGATCTCGAAATGGAAAGAGCGGCGAGGTGGCGTCTACCCTCGCGTCGATCGCGTTGCCGATATCGCGGAAGTCGAGCCGATGATATCCCACCTCCGGGCCGAAGGGGTCTGGCTCGCAATCATCGATACAGCCGCCACGAACAATGCCTTGGCGACGCGCGCCATTGCCAGTGCCGATCTTTGTCTCATCCCGGCGCGTCCGAGCCCGGCCGATATTGAAGCCGCAGTACCTACGCTGGTCGCCATTCGCAGGTTCAATCGCCGGTTTGCCTTCATCCTCAATCAGACGCCCACACGGGGGTGCCGGCTGAGCGAAGCTGCCACATCGCTCAACTCGCTCGGCGTGCTTGCACTCCCGTTCATTGGCCAGCGTAACGACCACCAGGATGCGCTCGGGGCAGGGCTGGGCGTGACGGAGTTCGCGCCGGAGGGAAAAGCCTCGGAGGAGGTTGTGGCCCTGTGGGGTTGGATCTCGGAGCGCCTTATCGTGGAGTCGAATGATCATGGGCAAGCCGCGCTCAAGACAGCCTGCTGATGTTGCGCGCGCCAGGCGTCGCTCGCTGGTGGAGCTCGCGGCGGAAGTGAGCCGTGCCGTCGACGAGGGCTTGACGATGCCTCCGGGCTCGGCCTTCCCTCAAGATGCGCCACCGATCGCGCACGCGGCGCCTGCCCCGATGACTGTTCCGACACAAGAAGCGGCCACCGTCGCTGCAAGACCCGAACCTCCGGCCAGCACCACGACTGATCTCATCGTGGACATCGCCAGGGATTGTCAGGTCCGTGCTTTGGACGGCATGAAGGCTGGTGTTCACGCCGCGCTGGACTATGCCAGGGACCTCGCCAAGACAAAGGCCGGTGGGACATCGGAGGCCGGAGGAGTCGCCGCCGCGGAAAGCCACCTCATCGAGGCGATCGGAACGGCAGCCGAGTGTCGCACCATCGTGCTCGAACTGATGAAAGTGAATGCGGGCGCGACCTTGGATTATGCGCGGGAATTGGGCCGTGCGAGAACGCTGGCGGAATTGGTTGAGCTGTCGAGTACGCACGCGCGAACGCAATGTGAGTTGGTCCTGAAGCAAACCGAGCTGCTGAGATCGTTTGCTCAAAACATGACAAAGCCCGGTGCCAGGTAGCGCGGATCGCCTGCCGTGCCGAAGGTGCGTGCCTTCACCGACTTTGCCGTGCCCCGGCTGAAGAAGCATTTTTCGCTGCTGAAGAAGAGCATCGGCGGGCGCTGAGCTGCTAGCGCGCCCGGCAATGCGTAGTTTTGCGTATACGGCCGCCGGACTGAATCGGTGATGCTGCCGAACGGTTAACGCCGGATTTACGGATGAGTCCTAGCCTGTCTCGGCCGGGGTTGCTCGCAAGGCCGAGGTAAGCCCAATGGAAGCCCAGAGAATCGCAGTCGACGCCGTCGTCGCGCTGACCGATTGCGACCGTGACGCCGTCATCGCCTTCATCCGCCGGCTCTATCTCGCCGGCGTCACCGACCCCAAGCGCTTGACCTTCAAGGGTCTCCAGGCGCTGTCCCGGGCGTGATTCGGCTCGTTCCGGTCCGGTTCGGCCCAGGTTTCGTCCCCGCGCTCTCGCCAGCGTGACCACAACCTAGCGGTGATTTTCTTGCCGCTCGGGCCGGGTGGGGCTACACGACGTCCCGGCTGGGTCACCTGGGATTGGGGAAATGCTGAAACAGCTTTTTGCTCCGCAGCTCATCGTTCTCTATGTGCTTGCGGCCTCGACGATTTATGTTCACTTCCGCGGCAAGCAGCGGCTGCGCTTCGCGCGCCAGCTCGGCGATCACTCGACCTATCTCGCGCCCTACAATGTGCTGATGTATGCCGGCTCGGCCGTGCCCAACAAGCCGGTGATCTCGGTCGAGCAGTTTCCCGAGCTCAAGCCGCTCAGCGAGAACTGGGAGACCATCCGCGACGAGGCCGTGCGCCTGTTCGACGAAGGCTTCATCCGCGCGGCGGCGAAGAACAACGACTGGGGCTTCTACTCCTTCTTCAAGAGCGGCTGGAAGCGGTTTTACCTGAAATGGTACGACGACTTCCTGCCCTCGGCGCGCACGCTGTGCCCGAAGACCGTGGAGCTGCTCAACTCGATCCCGAGCGTCCATGGCGCGATGTTCGCGATGCTGCCGCCGGGCGGCAAGCTCGGTGCCCATCGCGATCCCTTCGCGGGTTCGCTGCGCTATCACCTCGGCCTCGTGACGCCGAACTCGAACAAGTGCCGGATTCTCGTCGACGGCGTCGAATGCGTCTGGCGCGACGGCGAAGCCTTCATGTTCGACGAGACCTTCATCCACAGCGCGGAGAACGCGACCGACGTCAACCGCATCATCCTGTTCTGCGACGTCGAGCGTCCGATGAAGTTCGGCTTCATGACCGCGATCAACCGCTGGGTCAGCCACCACATCGTCAAGGCGTCGGCGACCCAGAACGTCGACGGCGAGAATGTCGGCGTGCTCAACAAGGTGTTCGGCAAGCTCTACGAGATCCATCTCGCCAGCCGCAAGGTCAAGGAGTGGAACCGCAACGTCTACTATATGTTGAAGTATTCGCTGATGGCGCTGATCCTCGGCCTCATCGTGCTGTCGGCGTTGCGGTGATCGGCGCTTGCTGCGTAGGGTGGATTAGCGAAAGCGTAATCCACCTTTGCGGCGTGACGAGATTGACGGATTGCGCTGCGCTAATCCGCCCTACGGCACCTGCCTAGTGGCGGTGCTTGTGCCCGCCGGTGTCATCCGCGCGCTGATAGCCACGCAGCTCCGCGTATCGCTGCATCTGGCCCTGGTTGAGCAGGGCGGCCGTCGACAAATGATACTTGAGATGGCTCTCGCGGAGCTGTCCCTGCGTCTCCGCGATGGCGGCGATCGTCGTCTTGAGTGACTCCGATGTCACAGCGCGGGTCGCGAACAGATTGTCCAACTCTCTTTCTTGCGCGACGAGCTTGTGACCCAGCGGGATCGCCTCCTGCTTCATCTGATCGAACAGGCGCTGAACCTGGACGCGTTGATCTGCAGTGAGGTCGAGGCGGTCACCGAGCTCGAGAACGTGGCTCGGACCGGGATAGCCATTGAGTTCGGCGGCAAGCGCCAGGCCCATGCCGCGTCCGCCGCGGAGATCGTCGACCTGCTGATGCGACAGCGCCTTGATCGGGCGCTGTTCGAGGCCGCCATAGGGCTGGCTGGACTGCGCGCTGGCGGCGCTGAACGTCGCGAGGAGGGCGGCTGCAAGAAGAAGCAAGCGTCTCATGAGTCTGGCTCCCTGAAATTGGCCCGGCTTTCGAGCACCGGCGCTCTCAAATCACATACCTTGCTGGACGGTCTCCCCCGTGGCAACAAAGTTTGCCGTGATCGAGTAGTAGCCTATGGAGCAGGCAATGGCGTCCTTGCCGACCGCGAACACCGAGACAGCGCAATTCTTCCGCGAGTGGCTGGAGACCTTCGCGGGCTATGTCCGCGAGGTCGACTATGCCTCGGCCAAGCCACTGTTCCATCCGGATGTGCTTGCCTTCGGCACGCACAACGATGTCATCCCCGGCATCGATCAATGGGTCTCGACGCAGTGGGACAACGTCTGGCCGAAGACGAGCGACTTCCGCTTCGTGATCGAGCAGGCCTCGATCCTGGCTTCGCCCGACGGCGCGATGGTGACCGTGATCGCGCCGTGGACGAGCACGGGCTATCATCTCGACGGCAGCACATTTGCGCGCCCCGGCCGCGCCACCATGGTGTTTTCAAAGAGCGGAAATGGCTGGCTGTGCGTCCACTCGCACATGTCGCTCAACCGCGGTGTGCCGCAGGCGAGCCACGCCAACCGGCCGGTGAAGGCCCGGTAGAAACAAAAAGGCCCCGAAGCATTCGGGGCCTTTCGATTTTCAGGGGGCGTGCCGCTTACTCGGGCTGGCCGATGCTCACCTTCAGCGTGCCGACGCCGTCGACGCCGCATTCGAGTTTGTCGCCCGGCTGGAGCTGCGACACGCCGGCCGGCGTGCCCGTCATGATGATGTCGCCGGCGGCGAGCTTCACCTGCTGCGAGAGCTGCCAGATGATCTCCGGCACATTCCAGATCAATTCGGTGAGGTCGCCCTTCTGGGCTTCCTTGCCGTTGACCGTGAGCCAGATCTTGCCCTTGGCGGGATGGCCGATCTTCGAGGCCGGCTGAATCGCGGAGCACGGGGCGGAGCCATCGAATGACTTGCCGATCTCCCACGGCCGCTCCTTCTTGCGCGAGGCGATCTGGAGGTCGCGGCGGGTGAGGTCGATGCCGACGGCATAACCGTAGACGTGATCGAGCGCCTTGTCGGCCGGGATGTTCAGCCCGCCGCTCTTCATCGCGACGATCAGCTCGACCTCGTGATGCAGATCCTTGGTCAGCGGCGGATAGGGGATGGTGGCGCCATCGGGGACCAGCATGTCGGCGTGCTTGGCGAAGAAGAACGGTGGGGCACGCTCGTCATTGCCCATCTCGCGGATGTGCTCGAGATAGTTGCGGCCGACGCACCAGATGCGGCGCACCGGATAGCGGCCGCTTTCGCCGACGACGGGAAGCGAAGCCTGGGGCGGAAGGGGAATGACGTAGGAGGCGGCGTTCATGAAGCTCTCGCTGCTCTTGAGGTGGAACCAACTCTATGCGGTTGCGCTGATCGGCGCCAGAGCGCCGGCGTCGTGATGCTGCAGGCGGAAGAACGAGGCGTAGCGGCCGGAGCGGCGCAGCAGCTCGTCATGCCGGCCCTGCTCGACGATCTCGCCGCCCTCGACCACCAGGATCGCGTCGGCGTGCATGATCGTGTGCAGGCGATGCGCGATCACGATGGTGGTGCGGTTCTGGCAGAGATGCTCGATCGCCTCCTGCACCTGCCGCTCGGACTCCGAATCGAGCGCGGCGGTGGCCTCATCCAGCAAGATGATCGGCGCGTCCTTGATCAGCGCGCGCGCCACCGCGATGCGCTGGCGCTGGCCGCCCGAGAGCTGCGTGCCGTGCTCGCCGACCGGAGTGTCGTAGCCGAGCGGGAAGCTCATGATGAAATCATGCGCGCAGGCGGCCTTCGCTGCCTCGGTGATTTCGCTTTCGCTCGCGCCCGGCCGGCCGAAGGCGATGTTGTTGCGGATGGTGTCGCGGAACAGATAGACGTCCTGGCCGACATAGGCGGCCTGCGCCCGCAGCGATTTGCGCGAGATCGCGGTGATCGACTGGCCGTCGATCACGACGTCGCCTTGCGTCACCTCGTAGAAGCGCAACAGCAGCGCCAGCACGGTCGACTTGCCGCCGCCGGAGGGGCCCACCAGCGCGGTGACCTTGCCGGGCTCGGCGACGAAGCTCATCCGGTTGAGCACGGTCTCGCCGGTGCGATAGGAGAAGCTGACGTCGCGCAGCTCGATGCGGGCATTGGAGAGCTTCAGCGCCGGCTTGTCGTCGTCGGACTGTTCGCTCGCCGGGCTGTCGACGACTTCGAGCAGCATGCGCGCGCCGACGAGCTGGCTGTTGAGGTCGATGTTGAGCCGGGCCAGCCGCTTGGCCGGTTCGGTCGCCATCAGGAACGCGGTCATGAACGAGAAGAACGCGCCGGGCGTGGCGTTGAGCGCGACCACGCTGTAGCCGCCATAGAGCAGACAGCCGGCGACCGCGAAGCCGCCGAGCATCTCCATCAGCGGGTTGGAACGGTTGGCGACGCGGGCCATCTTGTTGGCGTTGCGCTCGACGATCGCGATGTTCTCGTCGATGCGGCTCTGCATGGTGTCTTCGAGTGTGAACGCCTTGACCGTGCGGATGCCCTGCAGCGACTCCTGCATCGTCTCCAGGATGTCGGCGGTGCCGGTGAACTGGTTGTAGGCGAGGCCCTTGATGCGCTTGACCAGCCTGCGCAGCACCAGCATCGCCGGCGGTACCGCGACGAGGCCTATGAACGACATCAGCGGATCCTGCCACACCATCACGCCGATCATGGCGAGCAGCATCAACAGGTCCCGCCCGATGGCGTTGACCAGCATGTTGAGGACGTCGGTGATCGACTTGGCGCCGGCGGTCAGCCGCGCCAGGAATTCCGAGGAATGCCGCTCGGAGAAGAAGCCGACGCTCTCGCTCATCAGCTTGGCGAAGAGCTGGCGCTGATTGGTGGCGAGGATGGCGTTACTGATCTTGGTCAGGATCACCATGTGGCCGTAGGTCGCCACGCCCTTGATGAACAGCAGGATGACCGTGATGCCCGAGAACATCGCGATGCCCGGGATGTTCCTGTCGACATAGGCCTGGTTGATGACCTGGCCGAGCACGTAGGTCGCGCCTGCGGTCGCGCCCGCGGCGACCGCCATCAGCGCAAAGGCGACGAGGTAGCGCCGCCAGTAGACGACGCCCTGTTCCGTGATCAGGCGGCGAATCAGGACCGCTGCCGCATAGGGATCGTCGGTGATTTTCTTTGGAAACTGGGCCATCCGTAGTCCATTGACGGGGCAGGGAAAAGCCTGCCCGCCCGTCAGGGATCGATGGGCCTCTGTGCCCGCTAAAGCGGGGCTTTTCAAGCCCCATTAAGGACTTGCGCTTGGACGGATTTTAGGCCGAGACGGCGTGGTGGAGGTCGCCATGGCGCTCGCGGAACAGCTTGTCCTCCCAGGCGAGCGCGTGCGCGGCGATGGTCTCGAGGTCGTCGTATTGCGGCCTCCAGTCGAGCAGGCCGCGGATGCGGCTGGTGTCGGCGACCATGGTCATGATGTCGCCGGGCCGGCGCGGGGCGTATTGCACGGCGAAGCTGCGCCCCGAAACCCGCCGCACGGCGTCGATGGTCTCCAGCACCGAATAGCCCCGGCCATAGCCGCAATTGAGCGTCGTCGAGGCGCCGCCATTGCGCAAATAGGCCAGCGCCGAGCGATGCGCCTGCGAGAGGTCGGTGACGTGGATGAAGTCGCGAATGCAGCTTCCGTCCGGGGTCGGATAGTCGGTGCCGAACACGTCGATCTTGGCGCGCTGGCCGGTCGCGGCCTCGACCGCGATCTTGAGCAGATGCGTGGCGCCGACGGTGGCGAGGCCAATGCGGGCCTGCGGATCGGCGCCGGCGACGTTGAAGTAGCGCAGCACGACGTACTGCATGCCATAGGCGGCGGCGACATCGTGCAGCATGATCTCGGTCATCAGCTTCGACGAGCCGTAGGGCGACAGCGGCCGCGTCGGCGCGTGTTCGGGCACCGGCGCCTGGTCCGGATTGCCGTAGACGGCGGCGGTCGAGGAGAAGATGAAGCGATTGATGCCGCGCTTGACCGCCACGTTGAGCAGATTGCGCGCGGTCATGAAGTTGTTGCGGTAGTAGCCGAGCGGATCGCGCATCGAGTCCGGCACGACGACCGAGCCCGCGAAATGGATGATGCTCTCGATATTGTGCTGGGCGATCACGCCCTCGAGCAGGTTCTCGTCGCCGGCATCGCCAATGAACAGCGGTACGCCTTCGGGAAGATAGGCGGAGAATCCGGTGGAGAGATCGTCGATCACGACGACGTCCTCGCCGGCTTCTGCCAGCGCCAGGACCGTGTGACTTCCGATGTAGCCGGCGCCGCCGGTGACTAGCACAGTCATGATCTCACCCGTCTTCGATCAACGCGCAAAGCTAGCGTTTGCGTGGTGAAGAGGGGGTATCGGCGCAGCTGAACTGGTCACTATGCTTAATGTTGCGTATAGGGGGTTTGCAAAACGGAGCATGACGTGGCGAATTCCCCCGGCGATCTCGAAGTGATCGTGCCAAATCTGCACAGGCGCTATTCCGGGGTCACCGCGACGAACCGGATGGTGGCGCCGCGTCTGGCAAGACTGTATCGCGCGGCATGGTTCGGCTCGGACGCGCCGCAGGGGATTGCGCGCCTCGGCTTTGCGGATTTCCTGAAGTTGTGGCGCCGCAAGGCGCCGCTGATCTGGCACGCGCGGCGCAACAACGAGATGATCGCCGGCGTGCTCCTGCGCGCGCTCGGCTGGCCACTCAAGCTCGTCTTCACCTCGGCGGCGCAGCGCCATCACAGTTGGATCACGCGCTGGCTGATCCGGCAGATGGACGCGATCATCGCGACATCAGACATCTCGGCCTCGTTCCTGAAAGTGCAGGCAACCGTGATCCCGCATGGCGTCGACACCGACGTCTATGCACCGCCGACCGATCGCGCCGCGGCGTTCGCGGAAAGCAGCCTGCCGGGCCGCTACGCCATCGGCTGCTTCGGCCGCGTGCGCGCACAGAAGGGCACGGATGTGTTCGTCGATGCGATGTGCCGCCTGCTGCCGCGCTATCCCGATTTCACCGCAGTCATCGTCGGCCAGGTCACGCCCGAGCAGACTGTGTTTGCGAACGACCTGAAGAAACGTATCGAGTCCGCCGGACTGCAATCGCGCATCGTCATCACCGGCGAATTGCCAATCGAGCAGGTGCAGCGCTGGTATCAGCGCCTGACGATCTACGCCTTCACCTCACGCAACGAAGGCTTTGGCCTGACGCTGATCGAGGCGATGGCAGCCGGCAGCGCCCTCGTCGCCGCACGCGCCGGTGCGGCCGGGCTCGTGGTTGAGGATGGCGTGACCGGCGTCCTGATCCCCACCGGTGATGCCGATGCGCTGGCAGCGGCGCTGGAGCCGCTGATGCGTGATGTGGATGCCGCGCTCGCCATGGGCGCGCGGGGGCGGGCGCGGGTGCTCGCAAAGTTCAGCCTCGATGCCGAGGCGGCGCGGATCGGGGAGGTGTATCGGCCGCTGCTCTGAGCTGCCGCATTGGCCGGCCATAAACAAGAATCGCGAAAACAACCCCATGCACAGTAGGCGCCGGCAGCTGAATCAATGGCTTGACGGTCAGCGCGATAAATTGCTGATTTTACGAAATTGAGTTTGACTTGTCGGGCAAAACACCTCTAGACATTCATCGTCGCAAAGGTGCTCAGCCCGCACCCCTCGCTTTCCAGTAGTGGCCCTTAACAGGTCGAAAAGTCGATTCCCGCCCGGATGTCCTGAATTGATCCCATGGTGGGAACATGCTATGGCAATGAACGTAATAGCAAGAAAGGCGCTCAAAGCCTTCTGGGAGCGGTACCCCCCAAGCGAAGACCCCGTTGGGAGCTTGGTATGAAATCGTTTCCAAGGGGGACTGGAATGGCCCGGCAGATCTGAAGAGGGCGTTTGGGAGCAACGTGGACTTTGTTGGAGACAACAGAGCCATCTTCGACATAGGCGGCAACAAATATCGCCTAGTGGTTCATTTCTCCTACAAGTTCAAAACAGCCCTCATCAAGTTTGTCGGCACGCACCAAGAGTATGACGGAATAGACGCGGAGACTGTGTGATGATGGATGTAAGGCCTCTGCACAATGAACAGGATTACGATTGGGCCATCCGCGAAGTATCCCGCTATTTCGAGGCTGAGCCTGCTCCTGGCACGCCTGACGGTGATCGCTTCGAAGTCTTGTCTTCACTCATCAAGGAGTACGAAGACAATCACTTCGCGACCACTCACGGTGATCCAGTCGATGTTCTCCATTTCGCCATCGAATCCATGGGCCGGTCGCAGGCAGAATTGGCGGCTCTGATTGGGCGCAATCGGGCATCCGAAATTTTGAACCGCGTTCGTCCGCTGACGCTGGAAATGATCCGGACCATCAGCAAGGAATGGAATATCCCAATTGGTGCTCTGGCAGCTCAATATGAGCTGGCACGTGCACATGCTTGATCTTATCGACGCCGCCCAGCCTCACGTCGTCGCTCTTACCCCAGCCTCACCCAGCACCCGCTGCGCAATCGCGACCACCTCGCTCGCTGCGATATCCCGCATGCAGCGGTGATCGTTCATCTTGCAGATCGTGCTCTGGCAGGGCTGGCAGGAGAGCACGCTCTTGTCCTGGACCACGGTCGCGGCGAGGCCGTTGAGGGGGGCCCAGAGGTAGGGGCTGGTCGGGCCGAAGATGCCCATGGTGGGCGTGCTCAGGGCGGCTGCGATGTGCATCAGGCCGGAATCGTTGGAGATGGCGACGCCGGCCGCCGCCATCGCGAGCACGCCGTTGCGCAAATCGGTGCCGGTGAGATCGCGGACCCCCGGGCCGCCGGCTGCGACGATCTCTTGGGCGAGGCCCTTTTCCGCGGGGCCCCCGACCACCCAGACCTCCAGCCCGCGCTCGACCAGCAGGCGGGCGGCCTCCGGATAATAGGTCCAGCGCTTAGAGACGCCGACCGAGCCGGGGGCCAGCGCCACCGCGGCGCCGGCGCTAAGGCCGTTGGCCTGCCGCCAGCGGACGATCTCCTCGGCGGGGACCCGGAGTTGCGGCACCGGCCATTCGGCCGGCAGCGGGGTACCGTCGGGCTGGGCCAGGGCGGCGTTCTTGTCGATGAAGCGGGGCAGCTTCTTCTCGCCCCGGCGCCAACGGTTGATGAGGCCGAAGCGGAACTCGCCGACGAAGCCGACCCGCTCGGGAATGCCGGCCAGCGCGGGCGCGATGGCCGCCTTCCAGGTCCGGGGCAGCACCAGGGCAGTGCCGTAGTTCCGCTCGCGCAGGAGCTTCGCCAGGCCGAATTGGCGGCTCACGGCGAGCCGGCTGCGCGGCAGGTCCCAGACGATGCCAGCGCGCACGCCGGGCATGTAATCGACCAGCGGGGCGCACAGCGACGTGGTCAGGAGATCGACCGGCCGGTTGGGCCAGCGCTCCTTCAGGACCCGGACCACGGTGTGATTCCGGACGAAATCGCCGATCCACATGTAGGGAACGATCAGAATCGGGCTTGTGTCGCTCCGGTCTGCGTCTCCACTAAGTTGCGAATCAATGTTCATTTATTAAAAGGACCGAGGGCGATCTGATGTGGCGGTTCGGTTAGCCGCTCCCGGCGGGGACGTAAAGCGGCGAGAGCGCCGATCCCAAAACCGCTTACACTTTGGCGGATCATGCGCTAGGGCAGGACCGGGCCGCAATAAATTGGGCAGGGATTTCGGAATGTTGCTGGTGACCGGCGGGGCCGGTTTTATCGGATCGAATGTCGTCGCCGCGCTGAACGAGGCCGGCCGCAGCGACGTCGTCGTCTGCGACCTGCTCGGCAACGACGGCAAATGGCGCAATCTCGCCAAGCGTCAGCTTGTGGATATCGTCCCGCCGTCCGAGCTGCTCGACTGGCTGAAGGGCCGCAAGCTCGATGCGCTGATCCATCTCGGGGCGATTTCCGCGACCACCGCGACCGACGGCGACCTGGTGTTCGAGACCAATTTCCGCATGTCGATGCGTCTCCTGGACTGGTGCACGGCGGGCGCCGTGCCGTTCATCTACGCCTCCTCGGCTGCGACCTACGGCGACGGCGAGGCGGGCTTTGGCGACGACGCCTCGCTTCCGGCGCTGAAGAAATTGCGGCCGATGAATCTCTACGGCTGGAGCAAGCATCTGTTCGATCTCGCCGTTGCCGAGCGCGTCGCACGCGGCGACAAGTTGCCGCCGCAATGGGCGGGCCTGAAATTCTTCAACGTGTTCGGCCCCAACGAGTACCACAAGGGCGCGATGATGAGCGTGCTGGCGCGCCGCTTCGACGACGTCAAGGCGGGCCGTGTCGTGCAGCTCTTCAAGTCGCACCGCGAGGGCATTGCCGACGGCGATCAGCGCCGCGATTTCATCTATGTCGACGACGTCGTGCGCGTGATCATGTGGCTGCTCGCGACGCCTTCGGTGTCCGGTCTCTTCAACGTCGGAACCGGCAAGGCACGCAGCTTCAGGGACCTGATGCTGGCTGCCTATGCCGCGCTCGGTGCCAGGCCCAACATCGAATATGTCGACATGCCGGAGCAGATCCGCGGCAGCTATCAATACTTCACCCAGAGCGAGGTCGATCGTCTCCACCGCGCCGGCTATAACGGCGGCTTCACGACGCTCGAGGATGCGGTGAAGGCCTATGTCGGGGATTATCTCGACCGGCCCGACCGCTTCCGCTGAGGCCCGATCGCCATGCCGACGCCCATTCTCGATTTCGATGCTCTCGCGCAAGCCATCAGCGGCCGCACGGTGCTGTGCATCGGCGACATCATGCTGGACGAGTTCGTCTATGGCGAGGTGTCGCGGATCTCGCCGGAAGCGCCGGCGCCCGTCATCGCCGCCCAGCGCAGCGAGATCCATGTCGGCGGCGCCGGCAACGTCGCGCGCAATGTCGCCTCGCTCGGTGCGCGCTGCATCTTCATCGGCCTCGTCGGCGAGGACGATGCCGGTGCACGGCTCAAGGCCGCGCTTGGCGAGCAGGACGACATCGAAAGCGTGCTGGTGTGCGATCCGTCGCGGCCGACTACGCGAAAAGTCCGCTTCGTCTCCGAGCATTTCTCCACGCACATGCTGCGCGCGGACTGGGAGCAGGCTGCGCCCGCTTCCGACGCCATCGAGACCAGGCTGATCGACGCGATCCTGCCGCAGATCGCGCGCGCCGACCTCGTGCTGATCTCGGACTACGCCAAGGGCGTGCTGACCGCGCGCGTGATCCGCCACACCATCGACGCCGCGCGCAAACTCGGCAAGCCCGTGATCGTCGATCCCAAGAGCCTGAACTGGGCGATCTATCGCGGCGCGACGCTGCTCACGCCCAATCGCAAGGAGTTTTCGGAAGCCACGCGAAGCCGTGCCGACACGCCGCAGAGCATCGTCGATGCCAGCGAGGACGTGATGCGGCTCGCAGATTGCGAGGCGATCCTGGTCACGCAGGGCGAGCACGGCATGACGCTGGTGCCGCGCAATGGCGAGCCCGTCCATGTTCCGGCTTTCCCCGTGAAGGTGCGCGACGTCTCCGGCGCCGGCGACACCGTCGCCGCCGCGCTTGCGGTGTCTCTCGCGGCGGGCGCGGGTTGGGACACCGCGCTGCGCATGGCCAATGCCGCCGCCGCCGTCGCCGTCGGCAAGCAGGGCACCGCAAGCGTGAGCGCGGCCGAGCTGCGGCGAAAGATCCTGCCGCACGCCTACCTCGCAGCAGAAGAGAAGATCGTGCTCGAGCCGGGCGCGCTCGACGCGCAACTCGCCGAATGGAAGAGGCAGGGACAGCGCGTCGGCTTCACCAATGGCTGCTTCGACATCCTGCATCCCGGCCACGTCAAGGTGCTCACCGCAGCGCGCGCCGCCTGCGACCGCCTGATCGTGGGCCTCAACAGCGACGCCTCGGTGCGGCGGCTGAAGGGCGCAGACCGCCCGGTCCAGGACGAGCGCGCGCGCGCCGAGGTGCTGGCGGCTCTCGAAGCCGTCGATCTCGTCGTCATCTTCGAGGAGGACACGCCGATCGACCTGATCACCCGGATCACGCCGAGCGTGCTGGTCAAGGGTGGCGACTATACCCGCGAGCAGGTGGTCGGCCACGAGGTCGTCGAGGCCGCGGGTGGAACGGTCGTGCTGGTCGACATCCTCCAGGGCTTCAGCACGACGGCGCTGGTCCATCGGGCGCGGGGAGGCGGCAAGTGACGGTGATCGCTCGCGAGACGACCGGCCCGATGCTTCGGCGTCTGCGCAGCCCGGCGGCCTGGCGCGAGACGGTCGACATCTTGGCCGTCCTGACCGCGGCGTCGCTGCCATGGTCCACGTCGCTCGCGGGGATCTTCAACGCCTTGATGCTCCTCTGCATGGTGCCGTTTCTCGACGTCCGAGCGTTCCTGCAATCGCTGAAGCGTCCGATCTGCATTGCGCCGATCGCACTGGTCGTTCTCGCGCTGGCGGGGACGCTATGGTCGGATGCGTCCTGGGGCGCACGCTTGTATGCGGTCAATCCGACCGTCAAGCTGCTCGTGCTGCCCGTCCTGCTCTACCATTTCGAGCGCTCGCAGCGCGGGCATTGGGTGCTTGTCGCCTTCCTGGTGTCCTGCGCGCTGCTGTCGGTGATGTCGTGGCTGGTCGCCTTCTATCCCCACCTCGCGCTCAAGACCGATCCGCCCGAACGCGGCATCTTCGTCAAGAACTACATCGCCCAGAGTCAGGAATTCACGCTGTGCGCGGTTGCGCTTGCCTATCCGGTCGTGATGTTGTTGCGGGAGAAACGGTATTGGCTTGCCGCGCTGTTGACGGCGGTCGCGCTGAATTTCTTCGTCAACATGGCCTTCGTGGTGGTGTCGCGCACGGCGCTGGTCACGGTGCCGATAATGCTCGGTGTGTTCGCGTTGCTTCACCTCAAGGCACGCAGCATTGCGATCATCACCGCGGCTCTTCTTGCCGGGGCCGTTCTTGCCTGGCAGGCCTCGCCCCATCTGCGCAAGACCGCGGACACCTTTGCCAGCGACTACACGCGTTACAAGGAGAAGGGCGAGCCAACCTCACTCGGCCTGCGGCTCGAATTCTGGCAGAAATCGCTCGGCTTCTTCGCGGAGGCTCCGATCAAGGGGCACGGTACGGGCTCGACGCGCGGCTTGTTCGAGCAAGCGAAGACGGGAAGCGGCTACCAGGCCTCTGCCGAGGTGATCGGCAACCCGCATAACCAGACGCTCAATGTCGCCGTGCAATGGGGCATCATCGGAATCGGCGTCCTCTACGCGATCTGGATCGTGCATCTGCTGTTGTTTCGCGGCGAGGGGCTTGCCAACTGGATCGGCCTCCTGGTGGTGGTCCAGAACATCTTCACCTCGCTGTTCAACTCCCATCTGTTCGACTTCCATGAGGGCTGGATGTACGTCATCGGTGTCGGTGTCGCCGGCGGCATGGTGATCCGGGCACAACGGGCGCAGGCGAAAGCGGGGGAGGCCGGTTCCTGACGGCTCCGCGGCGGGCAAGTCTTGTGCTGGCAAGTCTTGTGCTGGCAAGTCTTGTGCTGGCAAGTCTTGCCGAGATGGGTTATCAGCGCGGTCAGGTTGCACCAACAGGGTTTTCATCGGTCGGCGGATGACGCGTCTTTCGCATCTCACCTTGCGCAATTTCCTGATCGCGCTCCACGACCTCCTGGCGACCACGGCGGCGCTGTTTGCTGCCTTCTATCTGCGATTCGAGGGCGGCGACGGCTTCTTCGACCGCTTGCCGCTGCTGCTCCAGATCCTGCCCTATTTCCTCGCTTTCAGCGTGGTCGTCTTCTTCATCTTCAACCTGACCACGACGAAGTGGCGCTTCATCTCGCTGCCGGATGCGCTGAACATCATCCGCGTCGCGACCGTGCTGACCGTCGCCCTGCTCGTGCTCGACTACATCTTCGTCGCCCCGAATGTCCGTGGTGCCTTCTTCCTCGGCAAGGTGACGATCATCCTCTACTGGTTCCTCGAGATCGCGTTTCTCAGCGCACTGCGCATGGCCTATCGCTACTTCCGCTATACGCGGGTGCGGCGTCATGCCCGCACCGAAGATGCCGCGCCGACGCTGCTGATTGGCCGCGCCGCGGATGCCGAGGTGCTGCTGCGGGGTATCGAGAGCGGGGCGATCAAGCGGATCTGGCCGGTCGGCGTCCTGTCGCCGTCGAGCTCGGATCGCGGCCAGCTCATCCGCAACGTGCCGGTGCTCGGCGCGATCGACGACGTCGAGGACGTCATCGCGGACTTCGCCAAGCGCAACAAGGCGATCGCGCGCATCGTGATGACGCCGTCGGCGTTCGAGCCGGAGGCCCATCCGGAGTCGATCCTGATGCGGGCGCGCAGGCTCGGCGTGATCGTGAACCGCATGCCTTCGCTCGATAGCGGCGATGCGCCGCGGCTTACGGCCGTGGCGGTCGAGGACCTCCTGCTGCGGCCGAGCGAGAAGATCGACTACGTGCGCCTGGAAGCCCTGATCAGGGACAAGGCGGTGATCGTCACCGGCGGCGGCGGTTCGATCGGTTCCGAGATATGCGAGCGGATCGTCGCCTTTGGCGCCGCGCGCCTCCTGATCGTGGAACATTCCGAGCCGGCGCTCTATGCGGTCACCGAAGCGCTCGCTGCGCAGGGCGCGGCAGCTACGATCGAAGGTCGGATCGCCGACATCCGCGACCGCGAGCGCATCATGCGCCTGATGGCCGAGTTCAAGCCGGACATCGTATTTCACGCCGCGGCGCTCAAGCACGTGCCGATCCTCGAACGCGACTGGAGCGAGGGCGTCAAGACCAACATCTTCGGCTCGATCAACGTGGCGGACGCAGCGCTTGCCGCCGGCGCCGAGGCCATGGTGATGATCTCCACCGACAAGGCGATCGAGCCGGTGTCGATGCTCGGCCTGACCAAGCGTTTCGCCGAAATGTATTGCCAGGCGCTCGATCACGATCTTGCAGTGCAGGCCGGCAGTACCAAGCCGCCGATGCGGCTGATCTCGGTCCGGTTCGGCAACGTGCTGGCGTCGAACGGCTCGGTGGTGCCGAAGTTCAAGGCCCAGATCGAGGCCGGCGGTCCGGTGACCGTCACGCATCCCGACATGGTCCGTTATTTCATGACCATTCGTGAGGCCTGCGACCTCGTCATCACGGCGGCAACGCATGCGCTCGGAACGCAGCGTCCGGACGTGTCGGTCTATGTGCTCAACATGGGCCAGCCGGTGAAGATCGTCGACCTCGCCGAGCGCATGATCCGGCTCTCGGGCCTGCAGCCCGGCTACGACATCGAGATCGTGTTCACCGGCATGCGGCCGGGCGAGCGCCTGCACGAGATCCTGTTCGCCTCCGAGGAGCCGACCCGCGAGATCGGTGTTGCCGGCATCATGGCGGCGCAGCCGAACGAGCCGCCGATGCAGACGCTGCGCAAATGGATCGCCGCGCTGGAACAGGCGATCGCGCGCGACGATCGCGCCACGATCAGGACCATCCTGAAGGATGCGGTTCCGGAATTCGGCGTTAACGCGAGCGCGGCGTCCTGAGAGACGCCGCCCTGCGGAGCTGAAAGAGCCGCCGGGCAAAGCGTAGGAAGAACGCGGCATCGATCACCGGCGCGTTCAGATGCTGCCGGCGCGATCGCAGGCACTCCAGATTGCCGCGCAATGTCACGCGCCAGCCGCTGGTGCTGATACCGCCCATCTGGAAATCGGCGATGACGCGCGGAAGGTAGGCGACCTTGTAGTCGTTCAGTGCCAGTGCGCGAAGCATGTAATCGTAGTCCGCGGTCGTGACGTAGCTCAGATCGTAGTCGCCGACCTTCTCGGCGACCTCCCGCCGCATGTAGAACGTCGGATGCGGCGGGACCCAGCCAAGCTGAAATGAGTAGCGACTGAAGCGTCCGCCACGCCACGAGCGCACGAGGGCCTTGGATTGATGGTCGGCGACCATGTCCAGGTCGCCATAAACGACATCAGCTGTTTCCAAACCCGCCGCGATCGCTGCCAGCGCGCTGTCATTGTGGAACGTGTCGTCCGAATTGAGGAAGCCGATCGCGTCGCCTTCGAACAAGTGCAGCCCCTTGTTCATGGCGTCGTAGACACCCTTGTCAGGCTCGGAGATTACGCGGATCTCGCTGGCGCCGAACGACTCCACGACCTTCAGCGTCGTATCCTTCGATGCACCGTCGACAACCAGCATCTCTTTGTCGGGATGCGTCTGTCCGAGGAAGGATTCGATGGTGGCGCCGATCGTCGCCTCAGAGTTATAGCTGGCTGTGATTACGCTGATCTTCATTCCGGATCCGTTATACTACGCCGGAGATTATAGGCGAGAGGCCCGAAGGTTAATAGACCATTGTGTGGCGGTGCTTCGCGCCGTCGTGTCAATGCTTATTCACGCACCCCGATCGGCACCGAGCCCTGTGTAGCTTTCTCTGCGCTGAGGATCCAGACGAGGCCGCCGATCGCGCCGACGATGAACGAGACGGCGCCGTACAGCAGCGAGACGTTGACGCCTTCGTTGGCGGCAAGCCCGGCGAAGCCGAAGGCGAGACCCATCGTCGCCTCGCGCACGCCCCAGCCGGCGATCGAGATCGGCATCATGGTGATCAGCATGACCGGCGGAACGAGCAGGAGTATCTGGCCGAAGCTGACTGGCGCCGCGATCGACTGCACCACGCACCAGGCGATGACGACGGCGAGCACGTGAACGAGCAGCGACAGGATCGCGACGATCGGTCCGCGCGTAGCGCTGAAGATGACGCGGTTGGCGATCACGGCGCAGGCATGGATGTGGTGGGTGGCCCACCAGGTCTTCAGCCACGACCATTTCAGCGCGCCGAAGACGAGGAACCCGACGCCGCCTGCGAGCGCGGCGAAGTCGACGAGCAGCAGCGCGGAGCGGCCGTGCGGATCGGTGATGAGCTCGTAGCTCCAGGGCAGGCTCGCGACGATGACGATGGCAAGCGCGATGAGGCCGATCGCGCGATCGACGAAGATGGAATAGGTGGCCGCACGCCATCCGGCGCCGGCGCGCGCGACCAGCCACAGCCGCACCGCATCGCCACCGATCGCGGAGGGCAGGGTCTGGTTGAAGAAGGCGCCGATCACGTTGTAGCGCATGGCGCGGCCGAGCTCGAGCGGCGCGCCGCATGCGGCGCTGATCTCGCGCCAGCGCAAGACGCCGACGAAGATTTGCAGGAACGTGACCGCGATCGCCATGGCGATCCAGAACAGGCTGGTCGCGGTGAAGCGCGAGAACAGTTCGGTCAGATCGACCTTGCGCAGCGCCAGATAGAGCAGCGCGGCGGAAATCAGGATCTTGACCGTCGACAGCAGGATTCGGCGCATCTCGCCCGCATGAACAGGGTTTGCGAAGATTTGAGGCAACCCGACGCGAGGCGCCGAATTCGGCCGCTTTGGTATGGTTTTGGCGCCGATCTTGCAATAGCCGTTCTGCGTGGGGCCGTCATGAAGAGCAGGGGGCTATTGCGGCCCCCTCGATACGACGGCTAAAGAGGCGCCGCGGGCGAAGGGTCCTTTGGGAACAGAATGACGGATCAGGCGATTTTGGTCACGGGGGCCGCCGGCTTCATCGGCTTTCACGTCGCCCGGCAGCTCCTGGGCGAAGGCCGGCCCGTCGTCGGGCTCGACAATATCAACAGCTATTACGATCCGGAGCTGAAAAGAGCGCGCCTTCAGCTGTTGCGGAACGATGCCTGCTTCTCCTTCGTCGAGACCGATCTGGCCGATCGTGAGGCGATCGCGGCGCTGTTCGCGCGCCATCGATTTGCCAAGGTCGTGCATCTGGCCGCGCAGGCAGGCGTACGCTACTCGATCGACCATCCGCACGCTTATGCCGATTCCAATCTGAAGGGCTTTCTCAACGTGCTGGAGGGCTGCCGGCACAATGACTGTCGTCATCTCGTCTACGCCTCGTCATCCTCCGTTTATGGCGCCAACACTAAACTGCCATTTGCCGTGCAGGACCGGACCGATCATCCCGTGAGCTTCTATGCCGCGACCAAGAAGGCGAACGAGCTGATGGCGCAGTCCTACAGCCATCTCTACCGGCTGCCGGTCACGGGCCTGCGCTTCTTCACCATCTACGGCCCGTGGGGACGGCCCGACATGGCCATGTTTCTGTTCGTGAACGCCATCATGGCTGGCAGGCCGATCCGGCTCTTCAACCATGGCCGGATGCGTCGCGACTTCACCTATATTGACGATGTCACCCGCGTCGTATCCAAGCTGATCGATCGGGTGCCCGCCGATGACCCGTCTGCCGCAAATGCGCCGTGTAAGGTCTACAATGTCGGCAATCACCATCCGGAGGAGCTGATGCATGTCGTCGGGCTTCTGGAGCAGGAGCTGGGTCGGACGGCGATCAAAGAATTGCTGCCGATGCAGCCGGGAGACGTTTTGGAAACGTTCGCGGATGTCGAGGACCTGATGCGCGACACCGGCTTTGCGCCGTCAACGCCGATCGCACACGGGGTCCGTAATTTTGTCACCTGGTATCGGGACTACTTCAAGGTTTGAGATGACGATGGACAAACGCATTATCCCCCTGATCATGTGCGGCGGTGCCGGAACGCGGCTGTGGCCGGCTTCGCGCGAGGTGCGCCCCAAGCAATTCCTCCCCCTGTTCGGCACGCGCTCGACCTTCCAGGACACGCTGCTGCGCGTGTCCGATGGTGCGCTGTTCGATCGCCCGATCGTCATCACCAACGCGTCCTACCGCTTCATGGTGCTGGAGCAGCTCGCCGAGATCGGCATCGAGGCCGACGTGATCCTCGAGCCGATGCGGCGCGACTCCGGTCCCGCGATCGCCGCGGGCGCGGTGTTCGCGCAGAACCGCGCGAGTGAAGCTATCGTGCTCGCGCTCGCCGCCGATCACGTGGTGCAGGACAATGCCGCCTTCGTCGCCGCCTGCCGCGAAGGGCTTGCGGCTGCGAGCACCGGACGCATCGTCACGTTCGGCGTCAAGCCGGAGCGGCCGGCGACTGAATACGGCTATATCAGCCCGGGCGAGGTGATCTCCGGCGAGGTGCATGCGGTCGCGCGTTTCGTCGAGAAACCGGATGCGGTGAAGGCAGCCGATTACGTCAATTCGGGCTATCTCTGGAACAGCGGCAACTTCATGTTCCCGGCCAGCGTCCTGCTCGACGAATACCGCAGGGTCGATGCGGCGAGCGTGGAGGCGATCTCCAATGCGGTCGCCAATGCCGGCCGCGATCTCGGCTTCGTGACGCTGGAGCCCGAGGCGTTCGGTGCGGCGAAGGCGATCTCGATCGATTATGCCGTGATGGAGAAGACCTCGCGCGCCGCAGTGGTGCCGGTGTCCTGCGGCTGGTCCGACGTCGGCTCCTGGCACGCGGTGTGGGAACTGTCCGAGAAGGATGGACAAGGCAACGCGGCGCACGGCACCGCCGTGTTCGAGGACTCGCGCAATTGCAACGTCACCACCGACCAGGCGCTGGTCGCGCTCGAGGGCGTCGACGATCTCGTCGTGGTCGCCACTGCGGACGCGGTTCTAGTCTCGCGCCAGAAGGATGCCAACGGCCTGAAGCGGCTCGTGACCAAGCTGAAGGCGGTCGCACCGAAGGTCACCGAGGAGCACCTCAAGGTGCATCGGCCCTGGGGCAGCTACCAGTCCGTCGACAATGGCGAGCGCCACCAGGTCAAGCGCATCGTGGTCAAGCCGGGCGGGCGGCTGTCGCTGCAGAAGCACCACCATCGTGCCGAGCACTGGATCGTGGTCCGCGGCGCCGCCCGGGTCACCGTCAACGAGACCGTCAAGACGGTGCATGAGAACGAGTCGATCTACATCCCGATGGGCGCGGTGCACCGGATGGAGAACCCCGGCAAAATCATGCTGGAACTGATCGAGGTCCAGACCGGCTCTTATCTCGGGGAAGACGACATCATCCGGATTGAAGACGACTACCAAAGGTCGTAACCAGCAAACTCCGAATCACGCGACCCGGGCCGGAACAGCGGTATCTTTTCGGCTTAAGGCCCGGGGAACGTGTAACTTTTTGAATCAAATCGTGTCCGGTCTACTGACGCGGCATTCGCCACAAATATGGCGCCCGTGCTAGAAGCGGCCCGGGGATTTGCGTTGAATCGGGGTTTACTCAGATGAGTTCCAAGAGCTCTGCACCGGCAAAGGCCGGCTTGCGCGTCGGCGTCATTGGCGCGGGCGTGATGGGCAGCAACCACGCGCGCGTGCTTAGCGGTCTTCCGGGCGTGAGCCTCGTCGGTGTCGTGGATCCTTCGCCGGCGCATCTGACGCGCACCACCGAACTTGCGGGCTGCCAGGGCTTCGAGACCCTCGACCAGCTCCTCGCCGCTGGCGTCGATGCCGTCACCATCGCTGCGCCGACGCATCTGCATCACGAGGTCGCGCTCGCCTGCATCGCGAGGAACATCCACGTGCTCGTGGAGAAGCCGATCGCCTCCACGGTCGAAGAAGGCCGTGAGATCGTCGCCGCCGCGCAGAAGGCCGGCGTGACGCTGATGGTCGGCCACGTCGAGCGCTTCAATCCGGCGGTCGCCGCCGTCAAGCAGGCGATCGCAGGCGAGGACATTCTCTCCATCGCGATCACGCGCGTCGGCCCGTTCCCCCCGCGCATGTCCAATGTCGGCGTCGTCATCGATCTCGCCGTGCACGACATCGACCTGATCCGCTGGTTCACCGAATCCGACATCGTCGAGGTGCAGCCGCAATTGTCGAGCGCGGTGGCCGAGCGCGAGGACATCGCGCTGTTGCAGTTCCGCACCGCCAATGGCGTGCTCGCTCACATCAACACCAACTGGCTGACGCCGTTCAAGGCGCGCAGCGTCACGGTCGCGACCCGCGGCAAATACGTGATGGGCGATCTGTTGACGCGCCAGGTCACCGAGTGCTTCGGCTTCAAGCCGGACGGCAGCTACTCGATGCGGCATCTGCCGGTCGGCCATGACGAGCCGCTCCGCGCCGAGCTGATCGCATTCTTCAAGGCTGTGCGTCACGGCGAGACACCGGCGGTGACGGGCGACGAAGGCGTCGCCAGCCTCGAGATCGCGACGCAGTGCCTGGAGGCGCCCTCGCGTCCCGCGGCCACCTCGCCCGCCCGCAAGGCTCCGCGCCGCGTCGCCGGCTGAACCCTCTCGATGTCGACCACTCAAGAAGGCGCCAAGAACCAGACCATGAACCAGCATCTGCGTTCCGAACCCATTCCCTTCATCGACGTCGGCGCGCAGCGCCGCCGGCTCGGCGCCTCGCTCGATGCGGCGGTGAAGCGCGTGCTCGACCATTGCCAGTTCGTCAACGGTCCCGAGGTCTTCGAGCTCGAGAAGCAGCTTGCGGCCTACTCCGGCGCCAAGCACGTGATCGGCTGCGCCAGCGGCACCGATGCGATCCTGATGGTGATGATGGCGAAGAATGTCGGGCCCGGCGATGCCGTGCTGTGTCCGTCCTTCACCTTCATCGCGACCGCCTCGCCGGTGGCGCGGACCGGCGCGACGCCGGTCTACGTCGATGTGGACGAGGCGACCTTCAACATGAGCCCGGAGTCGCTGAAGCGCGGCATCGCGACCGCGCGCAAGGCCGGCCTCAAGCCTGTCGCGGTGATTCCGGTCGACCTGTTCGGCCAGCCCGCCGATCACGACTCCATTGCAGAGATTGCCAAGGCCGAAGGCCTGTTCGTGCTCGATGACGCAGCGCAGGGATTTGGCGCGAGCTACAAGGGCCGCAAGCTCGGCACCTTCGGGCTCGCTACTGCGACCAGCTTCTTCCCGGCGAAACCGCTCGGCTGCTTCGGCGATGGCGGCGCGATCTTCACCGACGACGACGAGCTCGCGGCCACGCTGCGCAGCATCCGCGTGCACGGGCAGGGCGTCGACAAATACGACAACGTCCGCCTCGGCCTGACCGGCCGGCTCGACACCATGCAGGCCGCGATCCTGATCGAGAAGCTGAAGATTTTTGACGACGAGATCGCCGCCCGCAACAGGGTCGCCGAGCGCTACGCGCGCGGCCTCTCCAATGTCGTCACCGTGCCGCGGCTTAGCCCCGGCAATACCTCGGTCTGGGCGCAGTACACCATCCGCCTGCCTGATGGCACCGACCGCGACGGCTTTGCCGCCGCGCTCAAGGCCCAGGGCGTGCCGACCGCGATCTATTACGGCAAGTCGATGCATCAGCAGACCGCCTACAAGCAGTATCCGGTCGCCGACGGCGGCCTGCCGGGCTGCGAGAGCCTGTCGCAGGACGTCATCAGCCTGCCGATGCACGCTTACCTGACCGAAGCCGACCAGGAGCGGGTGATCGCGGCCGTGCGCGGCGCGATTGCGGGCTGAGCTTGCTGCCGCTTCTTCACCTCTCCCGCGTGCGGGAGAGGTCGCGCCGAAGGCGCGGGTGAGGGCTTTCTCC
>NZ_WQNE01000019.1 GCF_009759665.1 Bradyrhizobium cajani | reverse complement strand
GTGTGAGGGCGAGGCGGGCCGATTTGGCGTGATGGGGAAACCCCAGCGACGGCGATACGGGGATCACCGCCCTGCCATCTCCACCGATGAGAAGCCGCCTAGTTTGCGGTCAAATCCCGCAAAATGGTGCCCAGGAAAGGACTCGAACCTTCACGGCCGTTAAGCCACTGGCACCTGAAGCCAGCGCGTCTACCAATTCCACCACCTGGGCATGCCGTTTGGGGCACGGAGGCGGTTACTACGGTTCGGTGACGCCGTTGTCAATTCATGCTTGAACCGGGCTTCGGCTTGCCGATTGCGCATCGCAAACCGGCCCGATACAAGCCTGATAACACGCACTCTTTCCGCAGGAACGAACCCCATGGCATCGAATCTGGACACGCTGGTCACGGTTTTCGGCGGATCGGGGTTTTTGGGCCGGAACGTGGTCCGGGCGCTGTGCAAGCGGGATTACCGGGTCCGGGTGGCGGTGCGGCGGCCGGAACTCGCCGGTTACCTCCAGCCCTCCGGCAAGGTCGGGCAGGTCCACGTCGTGCAGGCCAATTTGCGCTATCCGGCCTCGGTCGAGGCGGCGCTGCGTGATTCGCAGGTCGTGATCAATCTGGTCGGCATCCTTGCCGAGGGCGGGGCGCAGACTTTCGATGCCGTTCAGGCCAAGGGCGCCGAAACCGTCGCCAAGGCGGCGGCCGCCGCCGGGGCGGGTCTGGTCCACGTCTCCGCGATCGGCGCCGACGCGCAGTCGCCCTCGCACTATGCGAGGGCCAAGGCGGCCGGCGAGGCGGCGGTCCTGGCCGCGGTGCCGTCGGCGACGATCTTCCGCCCGTCCGTGATGTTCGGCCCCGAAGACCAGTTCACCAACCGCTTCGCGGCGCTGGCGCGGATGTCGCCGGTGCTGCCGCTGATCGGCGGGAGTACCCGGATGCAGCCGGTCTATGTCGGCGACGTCGCCACCGCGATCGCGGATGCCGTCGACGGCAAGGCCAAGGCGGGCGCGACCTACGAGCTCGGCGGGCCGGAAGTGCTGACCATGCGCGAGATCATCGAGGCCATCCTCGAGATCACCGGCCGCAAGCGGATGCTGATCCCGCTGTCGTTCGGCCTCGCCCGCTTCCAGGCCAACTTCCTGCAATTCGCACCCGGCGTGTTCAAGCTGACGCCGGACCAGGTCACGCTGCTCGAGCGCGACAATGTCGTGTCGGATGCCGCGAAGGCGGCAGGCCTGACGCTGGAAGGTCTCGGCATCACCGCCGATGCGCTGGAGGCGATCGCCCCGCAATATCTCTGGCGCTTCCGCTCGGCCGGTCAGTTCCAGCGCATGAGCGTGTAGGATTTCACCTCTCCCGCTTGCGGGAGAGGTCGCGCACCATCCGTGAATAGCGTTTTCGACGCCGCGTTAGTGGCCGAGGGCCAGCGCGATCAGGCCGAGCGTGCCGACGATGACGCGCCACCAGGCGAACACCACGAAGCCGTGCCGGGTGACGTATTCCAGGAACGTCTTGACCACGATGATCGCGGTGATGAACGACACCACGAAGCCGATCGCGACGATGTTGATGTGATCCATCGTCATCTCGGAGCGGCTCTTGTAGAAGTCGTAGGCGAACGCGCCGATCATGGTGGGAATGGCGAGGAAGAACGAAAACTCCGCCGCCGCGCGCTTGTCCGAACCGAGCAGCATGGCGGCGACGATGCTGGCACCTGAGCGCGACACGCCCGGGATCATCGCCACGCACTGCGCGATGCCGATATAGAGATACATCAGCAGCGGAAACCTGGTGGCGTCGTACTCACGCGGCTTGAGATCGAGCTTGTCGACCCAGAGCAGGACGGCGCCGCCGACGATCAGCGTGAAGCAGACGACCCACGGATTGAACAGCACGCTCTTGATGTACTTGCCGGCAACGAGGCCGACGATCACCGCGGGCAGGAACGCCACCAGCACGCCGATCACGAAGCGGCGCGCATAGGCATCGCCCGTGAACAGGCCGATCGCGACATCCCACAGCTTCCTGAAGTACAGCCCGACGATCGCGAGGATCGCACCGAGCTGGATCAGAACCGTAAACGAATCCCAGAATGCGCCTTCGCCGAGATGGAAGAAGCGCTCAGCGAGCAGCAGGTGGCCGGTCGACGACACGGGAAGGAACTCGGTCACACCCTCGATGATGCCGAGGATCACTGCCCGTATTGTATCTGACATATTTACGGTCCATTTCGGCTGGAAAAGCGGGGCTCTTCTCGCCTATTCGTCCCCATGCCGCAATCGCAAAATGCGACATCACGCCCTTGCTTCGCGGTTTTGAAGGACTAGTGTGGCGCCGCACAAACATTGATGGATTCTTAAGCACCATCAAATAGTCAAAGGCTTCATGTTTACGCTGTTTCATCATCCGTTCTGTCCGCATTCGCGCTTCATCCGCCTGATCGCGGGCGAATACGGGCTCGACCTGAAGCTGGTCGAGGAACGCAGCTGGGAACGGCGGGAGGCATTTCTGCTGCTCAATGCGGCCGGCACGACGCCCGTGCTGGTCGACGACGAGCAGCCGCCGATACCGGGCGCGGCCATCATCGCCGAATATGTCGACGAGGCCTATGGCGCCGGGATGGGACCGAAGCGGTTGATGCCGGAGACGCTTCCCGAGCGCGTCGAGGTGCGCCGGCTGATGGCCTGGTTCAACGAAAAGTTCTTCGAGGAGGTCTCGCATCCTCTGGTCACCGAGCGCATCTACAAGCGCTTCATGAGCGAGGAGAACGGCGGCGGCCCGCCTTCGGCCGACGTGATGCGGGCTGCCAAGGCAAATGTGCGCTATCATCTGGCCTATATCGGCTGGCTGGCGCAGACGCGTAACTTCCTCGCCGGCGACCGGCTCTCTTACGCGGATCTCGCCGCCGCGGCGCATCTCTCGGCGATCGACTATCTGGGCGACGTGCCATGGAGCGAGGACGACGCAGCAAAGGCGTGGTACGCGCGGGTGAAATCCCGCCCGTCGTTCCGTCCGCTCCTGAGCGAATGGCTGGCGGGCGTGCCGGCGTCGCGGACCTACGTGGACCTGGATTTCTGAACTCCGATCCGACTGAATTGAAGGCGGCGCTCGCGCGCGAAGCCCGCGCGCTCGGTTTCGACGGCATCGGCATCACCGCGCCCGGCACGATCGAGAGCGCCGGAAGATACTTCCTCGAGTTCATCGCCTCCGGCGGCCATGGCGACATGGAGTGGCTCGCCGCGCAGCCGGAGCGCCGTATCGATCCGCGCGGACTATGGCAGGACGTGCGCAGCGTCATCATGCTCGGCGTCAATTACGGCCCCGACCAGGATCCGCTCGCGATCCTGAAGCAGCGCACGCGCGCGGCGATCTCGGTCTATGCGCAGGGCGACGACTATCATGATTTGATCAAGAAGCGGCTGAAGGCGCTGGCGCGCTGGCTGGTCGCGACCGCACCGTCGGACGTGAAGGTGTTTGTCGACACCGCGGCGGTGATGGAGAAGCCGCTGGCGCAAGCCGCGCATCTCGGCTGGCAGGGCAAGCACACCAATCTCGTCTCGCGCGAGTTCGGCTCGTGGCTGTTCCTGGGCGCGATCTACACCACGCTGGAGCTGCCGCGCGACGATGCCGAGATCGATCATTGCGGCTCCTGCCACGCCTGTCTCGACATCTGTCCGACCGCGGCGTTTCCCGCGCCCTACAAGCTCGACGCGCGACGCTGCATCTCGTACCTGACCATCGAGAACAAGGGACCGATCCCGCACGAATTCCGCAAAGCCATCGGCAATCGAATCTATGGCTGCGACGATTGCCTCGCGGCGTGCCCCTGGAACAAGTTCGCGCAGGAGGGCCGCGAGGCGAAGCTTGCCGCGCGCGATGAATTGCGCGCGCCGACGCTTGCCGAACTTGCACGGCTCGACGATGCCGCGTTCCGCGCGCTGTTCACGAAGTCCCCGGTCAAGCGCATCGGCCGCGACCGCTTCCTGCGCAACGTGCTGATTGCGATCGGCAACTCGGCGGACGCGACGCTGGCCGCGGAAGCGCGACGATTGCTGGAGGATGCGAGCCCGCTGGTGCGCGGAGCGGCGGTGTGGGCGCTCGGGCAGTTGTTACCGCGGGAGGAGTTTGACGCAATCAAGCCTGCTGCGATGGACGGTGAGCGCGATGAAGACGTACGTGAGGAGTGGCAAGTAGCTTCCTGACACGCCGCCGCTGACCCTCATCCTGAGGAGCCGCGCAAGCGGCGTCTCGAAGGATAGAGGCCGAGCCGCCGCAGCCGGGCCTTCATGGTTCGAGACGGCGCTTCGCACCTCCTCACCATGAGGATTGGGCATCTTGATTTCCCCGCCCGTTTCTTCAATCTCGCGCGTCATGACCAACATGCCATTCTTCACCCGCGACGGCGACACATTCCATCCGACGGAAGTGGCCAACGGTCCGTGGGACCCGAAATCGCTGCACGGGCGCGTCATCGTCGGCCTGCTCGGCTTCGCCATCGAGGAGCGCCATTCCGGCCCTGAGTTCGTGCCGGCGCGGCTCACCGTCGACATGTTTCGGCTGCCGACCATCGACAAGCCGATTCAAGTGACGACGCGGCTGGTACGCGACGGAATGCGCATCCGCGTGGTGGAAGCGGAATTCGTCTCCGGCGGCGTCAGCATGGCGCGCGCCTCGTGCCAGCTGTTGCGGCGGACGCAGAACCCCGACGGCAACGTCTGGTCGCCGCCGAACTGGGACGTGCCGAAGCCGGCCGACATTCCGAAGCCGGCCGATCCGCGGCTCGGCATGCACGGCAAATGGACAACGCGGCCGATCGTCGGCCATATGGGCTCGCTCGGTCCGCGCCGGCTCTGGATGAGCGAGGTGCGCGAGCTCGTCGCCGGCGCACCGATGACGCCGTTCGTTCATGTCGCCACCGGCGCCGATTTCGCCAGCCCGTTTGCCAATGCCGGTGACATGGGACTCGGCTACATCAACAGCGACGTCACGATCTATCTGCACCGCCTGCCGGTGACGAACTGGATCGGCTTCGAGGTAGTGAACCATCACGCCACCGACGGTGTCGCGATCGGCGAATGCTGGCTCTATGACGAAGAGGGGCCGATCGGCACCGCGACCGTCGCTGCGCTGGCGCAGCGCAAGCCGATGGCAAATCCGTCGAAGCGGTAAGGACGCGCGTATCTCTCCACTCGTCATTCCGGGGCGCGCCACTTGGCGCGAGCCCGGAATCCATTTCACCACAATACTTGCAGCCCAATGGATTCCGGGTTCGCGCTACGCGCGCCCCGGAATGACGAATGGAGAGAGCGGCGCTCAACTCAAATGCCGCTGCATCTCCGGCCGCGCCTTCAGCTCCGCGCCCTGCTTGGCGACGATCTTCGCGATCCGCTCCGGCGCGAACTTCAAATCAACGAATGCCGGCGCCGTGTTGGCGACCTCGTGATAGCTCGCGATCTTGCCGTCACGCAGCGTCATGATCGCCACGCCTTCGAACATCGCCCGCGCGCCGTTCGCTTCCGGCAGCGTCGACCGATAGCTGAAAGTGTAGCGCGCATAGAGCGTGGTGCCGTCGGACACCGGGTCATGCATGTCCCATCGGAAATCGGTCGCCGTGCGATAGAACCAGTCGTCGATCATCGCCGCGATCTTCTCGCGGCCTGCGAAGGCGCCGTAGAAGACATCGTGATAGATACCGTCCTCGGTGAACAGATCGGCAAACGCCTTGCCGTTGCGCTGCTCGACCGCATCGCAGAAGGCGCGGAGCATGGTGCTGACGGTCATTGGCGTTCTCCTTCCCCGTTCTCCGTCATGCCCCGGCTTGACCGGGGCATCCAGTACGCCGCGGCCTCTCGATTCAATCGCTACGGCCTCTGGAATACTGGATCGCCCGATCAAGTCGGGCGATGACACCGACTGTTTGGAGACACTTCACCCGATCTCCGCCACTGCAGCAAGAATGCGCGCGATGTCCTGCGGGCGGGACAGACGGTGGTCGCCGTCCTGGATCATGGTCAGCACGACGTCGTCGGCCGGCAAGCGGTGCGTCAAGGCGAAGGCGTGCTGCCACGGCACGTCGGGATCCTGCGCGCCTTGCAGGATGCGGACGGGGCAGCCGAGATCGATGGCGCTGCCGAGCACGAGATGATTGCGGCCCTCCTCGATCAGGTTCCGCGTGATCGGATAGGGCGAGCCGTCGCCGTATTCCGACGGCCGCAGCCAAACGCCCTTGGTCTCGATCTCTTTCTTCACCGCAGGCGAAAAATTTTTCCACATCAGTTCCTCGGTGAAATCCGGCGCCGGTGCGATCAGCACGAGCCCGGCGAGCGACGCCTTGGCCTCCTGCGTCTCCTGTCGCTTCCTGATCTCGCGCGCGAGCAGCAGCGCCATCCAGCCGCCCATGGAGGAACCGATCAGGATTTGCGGGCCGTCGCAGAACCGCGAAAACACCGCCACGCTCTCCTCGAGCCAGCGCCCGATGGTTCCGTCGGCAAAATCGCCGCCGGATTCGCCATGGCCGGAATAGTCGAAGCGGACGACGGCGCGGCCGTGCTCGCTGGCCCAGCCGTCCAGCGCCACGGCCTTGCTGCCCTGCATGTCCGACTTGAATCCGCCGAGCCAGACCAGTCCGGGGCCCTGTCCGCGACGGCTGCGCACCGCGATCTTGCGTGCGGACGGACCCTCGCCCACATCGATGAAGTCGAGCACGGCGTCGGGAGTTGCATCGGTCATGGAACGTTTACTCTGGCTATGCGGTTTGAGCTGTTTGGGCGCGCCTTAGCAGCGCAATCCGATGTCGGCATTGCCCTTTGGGACGCTTGCGGAACAGAAGCAAGGTGTCTATGTCGTCAGCGTGCCAACGGGCGTGACCAAAATGCCTCGCATTTGAGGGTTTTTCGCGTTTCGCACGAGCGACTTGCTTGCCGGCAACCGCATCTTCCTTCAAAATAGCCGCTTCTTTCACAACTTTGGAGAACCACCCATTCGCCGTCCTAATAAAGCTCCGCCCGCTGCCAGCAAAGACGGGCCGCGCATCAATGATGATATCCGCAATGCGCAGATCCAGCTGATCGATCAGACCGGTGATAATAAAGGCACGGTCGAGACCGTCGTCGCCATCCGGATGGCCCAGGAAGCTGGCATGGATCTGGTCGAGATTTCGCCGAATACCAGCCCTCCCGTCTGCAAGATCATGGACTACGGGAAGTACAAGTATTCCGCTCAGAAGAAAGCCGCGGAAGCCCGCAAGCGGCAGAAGACCGTCGAGATCAAGGAGATCAAGCTCCGCCCGATGATCGACGATCACGATTACGACGTGAAGATGCGCGCGATGCAGCGGTTCTTCGAAGAGGGCGACAAGGTCAAGATCACGCTGCGCTATCGTGGTCGTGAAATGGCGCACCAGGAGATCGGCACCAAGCTTCTGGACAAGATCAAGACCGACGTCGCCGAGCTCGCCAAGGTCGAGCAGGACGCACGGTTCGAAGGTCGTCAGGTCGTCATGGTGCTGGCGCCGCGCTGACGCGCAGCTCTTTGGAACTGAGAGTTCAACGGCCCGTCCGGACCTCCGGCGGGCCGTTTTGTTCTTGTCGGGATGCGAGCCACGAACGCCGCGGTAACCTCTCCCGCTTGCGGAGGAGGGAGCGCACCACCTTCTTGGCGACAGCTACGTCCTTGTCGCCTGCCAGGTGCCGCTACAGCGATCGCCGGAGATGATGCCGTTCCACGCGCCGGCACCGTTGACGCCGGCGAGCCGGCCGCCGCCGCTGGCATGAGAGGCGCCGACCGAGACGTGGACCGCCACAGCGCCGGCGCGGTTGACCCTGCCGGAGACCCGGCCACCGCCGGCGGACGAGACCCGGCTGCCGATCACGGTGAAGGGCACGCTGTAGCCCGAGCCACAATTGCCGCGGGTGGTGGCGAAGGTGACGTTCCAGACACCGTCGTAGCCGCGGTGGCGGGCATCGGCAGCCGACGGCAGCATGGCCGTGGCGAGCACGGCCAGCACCGCCAGGCGGCGCAGACGAGCGGTAACGAACAACGAGAGACGCAATTGGGATAAATGGGCCATTTGGTCCTGCTCCTGGACGAGACGGCGTGGACATTGGGGTGGCGTCCCCAATAGTCGCTGGCTGAGTTCCGGCGGTTCATCGTTGCCATTTGGCTCCCGCTCTGTCATAAGCCCAGCCTTCATCGCCCGGCTGATTAAGGGCTGCCGTGGCGGTGTTTCGTGCGGGTTTCGCGCTTGGTCGTGGAAACCTGAGCACAATCAACGCTCTAACGAGCATTTTAGACGGCCAGCCGCCTTCACGGGCGGATTTCTGTTGTGGCCATAGGAGAGCCAAATGCCCAAGCTGAAGACCAAATCGGGCGCTAAAAAGCGCTTCAAGGTGACTGCCACCGGCAAAGTGATGCACGCCCAGCGCGGCAAGCGTCACGGCATGATCAAGCGGACGAAGAAGCAGATCCGTCAGCTCCGCGGCACCCGCGTGCTGTTCAAGACCGACGGCGACAACGTCAAGAAGTACTTCTTGCCGAACGCCTGATCGCGTCCACGATCACTGCCAAACGAGCCGCGTTCGCGCGGCGTTCCGATAACCAAAGTCATCTCTGAAGGATTTTTGTCATGTCTCGCGTCAAACGCGGTGTGACCGCCCACGCCAAGCACAAGAAAGTCTACAAGGCCGCCAAGGGTTTCTACGGCCGCCGCAAGAACACCATCCGCGCCGCCAAGCCGGCCGTGGAGAAGGCCCAGCAATACGCCTTCCGTGATCGCAAGCGTAAGAAGCGGACGTTCCGCGCACTCTGGATCCAGCGCATCAACGCCGCCGTGCGTCCGTTCGGCCTGACCTACAGCCGATTTATCGACGGCATGGCCAAGTCCGGAGTCACCGTGGACCGCAAGGTGCTGTCGGATCTCGCGATCAACGAGCCCGCCGCGTTCCAGGCGATCGCCGAGAAGGCCAAAGCCGCCCTCGCGGCGTAATAGGCCAAGGCTGCTCTGGTTGCCTAAGGGCTAGCGGGCCTTCTGGCCCGCAGCCTTCAGTACACGTCGCGAGTAACGCTGGGCGGCCTCCGCCCGGCAGAAGGCTGTCGCCGAGATATACATGGTGCCGGACTTGTTCCGGTATTTCCGGTCGCAGACCCGCAACTCGCGCTGGTAGCTGAGCTTCTGCGGCGGCTTCAGCTGGCCGACAAAATCGGCCTCGCATTTCTTCTCGACGGCTTCGCCGAACTGCACGTCGCCGCTGGCGCCGTATGCGCAGGCTTCGAACAGCTCCATGGCCCGGTCGCAGCTCGGCGCGGCGTTGAGGACGGCGATGATGTCCTCCATCGAGGTGGATTTGGCCGGGCATTCCTCGGCGGCGTGAGCCGCGCCTCCCAGGGCACCTTCCAAGAGAACACCCAAGAGAACACCGAAGAGAACCAGGGCCACACCGGCCCGGCAGGATCGCAAACGCATCGCCCTCTCCTTCATCAGGTTGGTGCCAGCCATGCCTATAGAGTTCAAATGCCCTGCATTTACGACGGCTATTCGGCTTGACGTTCCGGCCCGGCTGCGGCCACAACCGGCAGCCCTTTGAAAGGATCCGACCGTGTCCGACCTCGCCAGTCTCGTCCAATCCATCCTCGCGCAGATCACCTCTGCCGGCGACGAAGCGGCCCTCGAGGCCGTTCGCGTTGCGGCCCTCGGCAAGAAGGGCTCGATCTCCGCCCTGCTCGCAACGCTCGGCAAGATGTCGCCGGACGAACGCAAGACGCAAGGCGCCGCGATCAACCAGGCCAAGGACGAGGTCACCCAGGCGCTGGCCGCCCGGCGCGACGTGCTGAAATCGGCGGCGCTCGATGCCCGGCTCGCCGCCGAGACCGTCGACGTCACCCTGCCGCTGCGCGATGCGCCGGCCGAGGCCGGCCGCATCCATCCGCTGAGCCAGGTCTGGGACGAGCTGACCACGATCTTCGCCGACATGGGATTCTCGGTCGCCGAAGGCCCGGATATCGAGACCGACGACTACAACTTCACCAAGCTGAATTTCCCGGAAGGCCATCCGGCGCGCGAGATGCACGACACCTTCTTCTTCCATCCGAAGGAGGACGGCTCGCGCATGCTGCTGCGGACCCACACCTCGCCGGTGCAGGTGCGCACCATGCTGAGCCAGAAGCCGCCGATCCGCGTGATCTGCCCGGGCCGCACCTACCGCATCGATTCGGACGCGACCCACACGCCACAATTCCACCAGGTCGAAGGTCTCGTCATCGACAAGAGCTCGCATCTCGGTCACCTCAAATGGATCCTGCACGAGTTCTGCAAGGCGTTCTTCGAGGTCGACCACATCAACATGCGGTTCCGGCCGTCGTTCTTCCCGTTCACCGAGCCGTCGCTGGAAGTCGACATCCAGTGCCGCCGTGACAAGGGCGAGATCCGTTTCGGCGAGGGCGAGGATTGGCTCGAGATTCTCGGCTGCGGCATGGTGCACCCGAACGTGCTGCGCGCCTGCGGCATCGATCCCGACGAGTACCAGGGCTTTGCCTGGGGCATGGGCATCGATCGCATCGCCATGCTGAAATACGGCATCGCCGACCTGCGCCAGCTGTTCGACAGCGACGTCCGCTGGCTGTCCCACTACGGCTTCAAACCGCTCGAAGTACCAACGCTTGCCGGAGGGCTGAGCTCGTGAAATTCACCCTCTCCTGGCTGAAGGATCATCTCGAGACCGACGAGCCGCTGGACAAGCTCGCCGACAAGCTCACCATGATCGGGCTCGAGGTCGAGAACATCGAGGACAAGGCGAAGGCGCTGAAGCCGTTCACCATCGCGAAGGTGATCTCGGCCGAGCAGCACCCGAACGCCGATCGCCTGCGCGTCTGCATGGTCGACACCGGCGACGGTGGCGCGCCGGTGCAGGTCGTGTGCGGCGCGCCGAATGCGCGCGGCGGTCTCGTCAGCGTGTTCTCAGCCCCCGGAACCTACATTCCCGGCAAGGACATTACTCTTGGAATCGGCACCATCCGCGGCGTCGAGAGCCGCGGCATGCTGTGCTCGGCGGCCGAGCTCCAGATCTCCAACGACCATGACGGCATCATGGAATTGCCGGCGGATGCGCCGATCGGCGCGGCCTATGCCGAATGGGCCGGGCTCGGCGATCCCGTGGTCGAGATCAATCTGACGCCGAACCGGCAGGACTGCACCGGCGTGCACGGCATCGCGCGCGATCTCTCCGCCGCCGACATGGGCAAGTTCAAGGATCCGGCCATCAGGCCGATCAAAGGCGAATTCCCCTGCCCGGTGAAGGTGACGGTCGAGGACGCCTCGCTGTGCCCGGGCTTCGCGCTGCGGCTCGTGCGCGGCGTGAAGAACGGCCCGTCGCCGGAATGGCTGCAGAAGCGGCTGACCGCGATCGGCCTGCGCCCGATCAATGCGCTGGTCGACATCACCAACTTCATGACCTTCGACCGCGCGCGTCCGCTGCACGTGTTCGACGCGAAGAAAGTGAAAGGCAATCTCGTCGTGCGCCGCGCCCGCCATGGCGAGAGCCTGCTTGCGCTTGACGGCCGCACCTACAATCTCGATGCCAATATCTGCGTGATCGCGGACGAGCACGGCGTCGAATCGCTCGCCGGCATCATGGGCGGCGAAGCCTCGGGCTGCGACGAGAACACCACGGACGTGCTGATCGAATCGGCGCTGTGGAACGAGATCAACATCGCCCAGACCGGCCGCAAGCTCGGCATCAATTCCGATGCGCGCTACCGCTTCGAGCGCGGCGTCGATCCGGCCTTCATGGTGCCGGGGCTCGAGCTCGCGACCAAGCTGGTGATGGAGATGTGCGGCGGTGCGCCGTCCGAGACCGTCGTGGTCGGCAAGTCCTTTGGCGACGACCGCGTGATCGATTTCCCGGTCACCGAAGTGAAGCGCCTGTCCGGCATCGAGGTGCCGCAGGTCGAGATGAAGCGCATCCTGACCCATCTCGGCTTCATGATGGCGGGGCCGGGTCCGGTGGTGAAGGTCGCGGTGCCGTCCTGGCGCTCGGACGTGCACGGCAAGGCCGACATCGTCGAGGAGATCGTCCGCATCTTCGGCGTCGACAAGGTGCCGGAGACGCCGTTCGAGCGCGGTGAAGATGCGCGCAAATCCGTGCTGACGCCGCTCCAGCTCCGCACCCGCCGCGCACGGCGCGCGCTGGCGAGCCGCGGCATGGTCGAGGCGGTCACGTGGTCGTTCATCGCAAAGCCTGCGGCCGAATTGTTCGGCGGCGGTCAGCGCGAACTCGAAGTGGCCAACCCGATCGCGTCGGATCTGTCCGACATGCGCCCGACGCTGCTGGCGGGACTGATCGCGGCCGCGCAGGCCAATGCCGATCGCGGTTACGGCGATGTGGTGCTGTTCGAGGTCGGCCAGCTGTTCAAGGGCGACCGTCCGCAGGATCAGTTCATGGCGGCAAGCGGCATCCGCCGCGGCCTGGCCTCGTCCGAAGGTCTCGGCCGGCACTGGTCCGGCTCTGCGGCCGCCGACGTGTTCGACGCCAAGGCCGATGCGCTTGCGGTGCTGGCCGCCATTGGTGCGCCGATGCAGGCGCTCCAGATCGTCGCGGGCGGGCCGGGCTGGCTGCATCCCGGACGCTCCGGCACGATCCAGATCGGGCCGCAGAACGTGCTCGGCTATTTCGGCGAGATGCACCCGCGCGCGCTCGAGGCGCTCGGCGCCGACGGTCCGCTGCTCGTGTTCGAGGTGATCCTCGACCGCATTCCGGAGGCGAAGAAGCGGGCGACCCGCGCCAAGCCTGCAATCGAGCTGGCGGCCTTCCAGCCGGTCTCGCGCGACTTCGCCTTCATCGTCGACCGCACTGTGAAGGCCGGCGACATCGCGCGCGCCGCGCAGGGCGTCGACAAGAAGCTGATCACCGGCGTGAACGTCTTCGACGTCTACGAGGGCAAGGGCATCGACGACGGCAAGAAGTCGATCGCGATCGCGGTGACGATCCAGCCGCGCGAGAAGACCCTGACCGACCAGGAGATCGAGGCCGTCGCCGCAAAGATCGTGGCGGAGGTCACGAAGAAGACCGGCGGCACTTTGCGCGGATGACCCTTACGGACTTCCTCCCGAAGGACGTCAGCCTCACCATTGCGATGGCGCTCTGCGCCATCGCTTTCGTTTCCGGCACCGCGCGCGGCTTCTCGGGTTTCGGTGCGGCGCTCATTTTCATGCCGCTGGCGAGCAGTGTCGCAGCACCGCGGCTGGTCGCGGCCTTGCTGCTCGTGATCGATTTCGTTGCGGCCGCGCCGCTTTTGCCCGAAGCGTGGCGCAAGGCGGATCGCAAGGCCACCGCCGTGATCGTGCTGGGCGCGCTGATCGGCGTGCCCGTCGGCACCTATTTCCTCAGCGTGCTCGAGCCCGTCACAACGCGCTGGATCATCTCCTGCTTCGTCGCTGCGCTGCTGCTTCTGCTGCTGTCGGGCTGGCGCTATCGCGGCAAGGACCATGCCTGGCTCTCGATCGGCATCGGCAGCGTCTCGGGCTTCTGCAGCGGGCTGGCGCAGACCGGCGGCCCGCCGATCGTCGGCTACTGGCTCGGCCGCCCGATCGCACCGATCGTCGCGCGCGCCAACATCGTGCTGTTCTTCGGCGCGTCGGATTTCTTCTCGATGGTCAGCTACGCGACCACGGGCCTGATCAGCCGCGAATCGCTGCTGCTCTCGCTGATCGTCGGTCCGGTCTACGCTCTTGGCGTCGCGTTTGGCGCATCCCTGTTCGGCCGCGCCAGCGAGAAAGTGTTTCGCGGCATCTGCTACGGGCTGATCGCGATGGCGGTGATCGTGGGGCTGCCGGTGCTGGATGGGGTCTTGCGCTAACTCTCTCCGCGGGTCGTCCCCGCGAACGCGGGGACCCATAACCACGGTGAGAAGTTGTGGCGCAAGCTGGTAACTCCGAGTCTTCGCCAAACCACTCCCTGTGGTTATGGGTCCCGGATCGGCGCTTCGCTTCGCTGCGCTTGTCCGGGACGACAGCGAGCGTGTTGCAGCTTAATTGCCCTACTGCCTCGGCGCCCGCCGCTTCTTCGTCGACTGCGTCGGCACATCGGGCTCGTCCCTGAGCGCGCCGATCCTGCGCAGCGCTGCGTCCGCGGCACGCTCACCGCTTTCCCAGGCGCCGTCGACCGTGCCCCAGAGCGTCTCGTGGGTAGCTTCGCCGGCGAGGAACATGCAGCCGATCGGCTCGGTCAGCGTCTTGCGCGAGAGCTGGCCGCCGGGAGAGGCGGCCGACATCGCGCCCATCACGAAGGGCGAGGCGTTCCAGCGCGTCGCGCTGGTCTTCTGTATGGCGCTAGCGGCCTCGCTGCCGAACAGCTTTGTGATCCATTCCCTCGCAAAGGCCGTCATCGCCTTCTCGCCCTGCTCGGAGAGATCACGGCCGAACGAGCCGCCGACGTCGATCGAGCACAGCGAGGAGCCGCCGATATTGGCGAACATCAGCGCCGTGCGCGTCGAGTTGCTCTGCTCGATGAGAATGTCGTCGCGCGACAGCCCGAGCGGATTGCCCGGCAGCTGCAGCACGATGTGATCGTAGCTGCCGAGCGTGAGCTTCGACGCCGCATCGAGCGTGCGCTTTGGAATATCGGGTGCGAACTTGATCGCGCCGGCTGTCAGCACGTTGGTCGAGACCGTGATGATGGCCGCGCGTGCGACGATCTTGCCGCTTGGGGTCTCCACGCTGACGTCGCGGTTGCTCCAGGCGATCCGGCTCGCTGGCGTCGACAGCGCGACCGGCGCCTGCTCGCCGAGCTTCGTGATCAGCGTGCCCAGGCCCTGGCGGCAGGCGATCGCGGCGTTGCGGTCCTGCGCACGCGCCTTGTCGATCGCCGACAGCTCCTTCAGGTCCTTGCCGGCAAAGCTCGCGCCCAGCATGAACTCGGTCGCGCCGGCCCAGTCGCCGAGATCCTTCGGCAGGACCGAGGCGCAGGATGTATCGAGCTTGCCGCGCCCAGCCTCGTCAATGGTGCGGTTGGCGCGCACGAGCGCGGCCAGAAACTCCTCAATCTCCCCCGCCCGCGCGTTGCGGCGGCCGATGCGCATCTTCTGGCCCGCGGGCGCCGGCAGGACATCGAGCCCGACGCTGCGCGCGAGGCGAATCATCGGATTGGTGTCGGGATTGTGCATCCAACGCGCGCCGCGATCGAACGGCACGTCGAAGGTCGTGGTATCGGTGATGCAGCGCCCGCCGATCTGCGAGGCCGCCTCCATCACCACGACCTTGCGGTTGGCCGCGGCGATGCGCCGCGCTGCGGCAATTCCCGCGGCCCCCGCGCCGATCACGACAATGTCGGCTTCGCGCGGCAGTGGCGCGGCGGATGCGCGCAGGACCGGCATTGCGGCAAGGCCCGCTGACGCCGAAAGGAAACCGCGGCGGGTGATTGTCATGTCATGGTTTCCGGAGACTTGCGGCGAACGGGAACAGCCAGAGAACCTTGCCGCATCTGATGTTGCGCAGCAACCGTCATGGTGAATCAATCGTGCTTGATCTCACAGAGTGATGAACTGAATTGCAACACGTTTCGACCATGATAGAGAAGGGAAAAAGGCGGCCGGAAAAGGCCGTGGGGGGAGTTCGAAATGGGGACGGTCCTTGACTCAGTCGGCAAGCTGATTGCCGCGTACCTCTCGAAGGAGGTGCCGGGCTACGAGCCGTTCACGCCGAGCGACCCGGAGCACCTGCGCGGCATCATCGAGCCCGGCGACGTGCTGCTGGTCGAGGGCAACAACCACATCTCCGGCATCATCAAATATCTGACGCAGTCGACCTGGTCACACGCCGCGCTCTATGTCGGCCCGATCGAGGGTGCGCTAGAGCCCGACGGCGAGCCGCATGTGCTGATCGAGGCCAATATCGGCGAAGGCGTCGCCTCGGCGCCGCTGTCGAAATATTTCCCCTATCACACCCGTGTCTGCCGTCCGGTCGGGCTGTCCTATGAGGACCGCACCACCGTCTGCCGCTATGCCATCAACCGCATCGGCTTCGGCTACGACACCAAGAACATCGTCGACCTCATGCGCTTCCTGTTCCCGCTGCCGGTGCCGCAGCGCTGGCGGCGGCGCATGATCGCGCTCGGCTCGGGCGATCCGACCAAGATCATCTGCTCGGCGCTGATCGCACAGGCCTTCGACACCGTGCGCTACCCGATCCTGCCGAAGATCACCAAGGCCGGCAGCCGCGCCGCCCGGCGCGAGATCCTCCACATCCGCGATTCCTCGCTCTACATGCCCCGCGACTTCGATATCTCGCCCTATTTCGAAGTCGTCAAACCCACCATCGTGCACGGCTTCGACTACACAGCCCTGCACTGGGCCGACAAGCAGAAGCCGCTCGAGGAGGTAGCGGGCACATTCAGTGTGTTTCCAGAAACGATCAGTGCGCCGCCGCTCGTTCCTGAGGCGATTGACGAAGAAGCGCCGGTTGAAGTTTCGGCTGCGCAAATAGGCGCGCAGCCCGTGGAGATGAGCGTCGCCTTCTCCGAGCATTTTATGCAGCTGAACGAACTCGCGATGTATCGCGCACGGCGCCGCGGAGACGCCTGCGAAATCGTGGCGTAACGTCGCCGCCGTCCCTGCGAACGCAAGGACCCATACCGCGGAGTCTATCGAGGACCAGGCGGTAGAAGTACCGGACGATATCCAATCTTCGCCAAACCCCTCCCTGGGGTTATTGGTCCCTGCGTTCGCAGGGACGACACCTGCAAATGTGGTGCGATCGCGCCTCTCTCCACCGTCATTGCGAGCGCAGCGAAGCAATCCAGAATCTCGCCGCAGCGACAGTCTGGATTGCTTCGTCGCAAGTGCTCCTCGCAATGACGGTGGAAACCTACCGTTCCGCCCTGCCGATCACCGCCATCAACTCCGCGATCTTCTCGCGCTGATCGGCCTTGTCGCCGCTCGCGATCGCGTGCTCGACGCAATGGGCGACGTGGTCCTTCAAGATCTCCTCCTCGACCCGCCGCAATGCGGCGCGCACCGCGGAGATCTGCGTGACGATGTCGATGCAGTAGCGGTCCTCCTCGACCATTTTCGCGAGGCCGCGAACCTGACCTTCGATCCGGCCGAGGCGTTTTCCGACAGATGTCTTGATGTCCTTGCGCATGGGGTCTATATACCCCTACCGGGTATAGGTTGCAAGGCCGGAGCAATGGCAATGAACAGCAGTGAACACAAGCATCACCACCACGACGCAGACGGACATTCCGGATGCGGCTGTTCCGCCAAGGCCGCCCCGGCAGCGGCCAAGTCGGCGGACTCCTCCTGCTGCGGCGGCCATGGCGATCACGCCGGCCACGCCCATCATCACGCGCATGACCACGGCGATGCCGCGACGAAGGTCCTCGATCCCGTCTGCGGCATGACGGTCGATCCCGCGACCTCGAAGCACCACCACACGCATCACGGCGAGACCTTCCATTTCTGCTCGGCCGGCTGCCGCACCAAGTTCGCCGCCGATCCCGCCAAATATCTCGCCAAGGAAAAAACGCCCGCGCCGGAGATGCCCGCGGGCACGATCTACACCTGCCCGATGCATCCGGAGATCCGGCAGGTCGGCCCCGGCAGCTGCCCGATCTGCGGCATGGCGCTGGAGCCGGAGGTGGCGAGCCTCGAGACCGGCCCCAACCCCGAGCTCGCCGACATGACGCGGCGGTTCTGGATCGGCGGAGCACTGGCGCTGCCGGCCGTGGTGCTGGAGATGGGCGGCCATCTCGCCGGCCCGCACAACTGGATCGACCAGACGCTGTCGAACTGGATCCAGCTCGTCTTCGCGACACCCGTGGTGCTGTGGGCCGGCTGGCCGTTCTTCGTCCGCGGCTGGCAGTCGCTGCTGACGCGCAACCTCAACATGTTCACGCTGATCGCGATGGGCACGGGCGTCGCCTGGGTCTACAGCATCATCGGCACCGTCGCGCCGCAGATATTCCCTGACACCTTCCGCGGCCATGAGGGTGCGGTCGCCGTCTATTTCGAGGCGGCTGCCGTCATCACCGTGCTGGTGCTGCTTGGCCAGGTGCTGGAGCTGCGCGCCCGCGATGCAACGTCGGGTGCGATCAAGGCGCTGCTCCAGCTCGCGCCGAAGACGGCGCGCCGCGTCGATGCCGACGGCGGCGAGCATGAGGTCGAGATCGATACGCTGCATGCCGGCGACCGTCTGCGCGTTCGTCCCGGCGAGAAGGTGCCGGTCGACGGCACCATTCTCGAGGGGCGCTCCTCGCTCGACGAATCGCTCGTGACCGGCGAATCCATGCCGGTTACCAAGGAGACCGGCGCCAAGGTGATCGCCGGCACGCTCAATCAGTCCGGCAGT
The DNA here is from genome assembly GCF_009759665.1 of Bradyrhizobium cajani. Taxonomy (GTDB): domain Bacteria; phylum Pseudomonadota; class Alphaproteobacteria; order Rhizobiales; family Xanthobacteraceae; genus Bradyrhizobium; species Bradyrhizobium cajani. The sequence continues at coordinate 134,986 of NZ_WQNE01000019.1, read as the reverse complement.
TTCATCATGCACGCCGACAAGGTCGGGCGCGAGACGCTGCTGTCGCAGATCGTGCAGATGGTTGCCGACGCGCAGCGCTCGCGCGCGCCGATCCAGCGGCTCGCCGATCAGGTCGCGGGCTGGTTCGTGCCGACGGTGATCGTCGTCGCCATCGCCGCCTTCGCCGCCTGGGCCTGGTTCGGGCCGGAGCCACGGCTGGCTTTCGGCCTGGTCGCCGCGGTCAGCGTGCTGATCATTGCCTGCCCCTGTGCGCTTGGCCTGGCGACTCCGATGTCGATCATGGTCGGCGTCGGCCGTGGTGCGCAGGCCGGCGTGCTGATCAAGAACGCCGAGGCGCTGGAGCGGATGGAGAAGATCGACACGCTGGTGGTCGACAAGACCGGCACGCTGACCGAGGGCAAGCCCAAGGTGGTCACGATCGTCCCGGCCTCCGGTTTTGCCGAGGACGACATCCTCCGCATGGCGGCCAGCGTCGAGCGCGCCAGCGAGCATCCGCTGGCCGACGCGATCATGCGCGCGGCCAAGGAGAAGCAGCTCGCGCTGAGCCAGGTCGAACATTTCGACTCGCCGACCGGCAAGGGCGCGACCGGCAAGGTCGACGGCAGAACGGTCGTGCTGGGTAACGCAAAATACCTTGCCTCGATCGGGATCGACACCAAGCCGCTCGACGCCGAGGCCGAACGGCTGCGCGGCGACGGCGCCACCGTGATCAACATGGCCGTTGACGGCGCCCTCGCCGGCCTGTTCGCAATCGCCGATCCGGTCAAGGCCTCGACCCCGGAGGCGCTGAAGACACTCGCGGCCGAAGGCATCAAGGTCATCATGCTGACCGGCGACAACCGCACCACGGCCGAGGCTGTGGCGCGCCGGCTCGGCATCGCCGAGGTCGAGGCCGAGGTGCTGCCGGACCAGAAGAGCGCGGTGGTGGCAAAGCTGCAGAAGGCCGGCCGCAGCGTCGCGATGGCCGGCGACGGCGTCAACGACGCACCGGCGCTGGCCGCGGCCGAGGTCGGCATTGCCATGGGCACCGGCACGGACGTGGCGATGGAGAGCGCGGGCGTCACGCTGCTCAAGGGCGATCTCATCGGCATCGCGCGGGCGCGAAAACTGTCGCAGGCGACCATGAGCAACATCCGCCAGAACCTGTTCTTCGCCTTCATCTACAACGCCGCCGGCATTCCGATCGCGGCCGGCATCCTCTATCCGGCCTTCGGCCTGCTGCTGTCGCCGATCATCGCCGCGGCGGCGATGGCGCTGTCCTCGGTGAGCGTAGTCGGCAACGCACTGCGGCTGCGCGCAACGCCGCTGTGAGGAAATAAAGTATCCGTAGCCCGGATGGAGCGTAGCGAAATCCGGGTTCTGTCCCTATACCGATATCGTCCCGGATTGCGCTTCGCTCCATCCGGGCTACGCATCAACGGACACAGGCGAGACGCACGGAGAAAGATCTGATGCAACGCATCACCATCACGATCGAGGACGATCTCCTGGCGGAGATCGACGCGGCGGCGGAGGCGCGCGGCTACCAGAACCGTTCCGAGATCATCCGCGACCTCGCCCGCGCCGGCCTGCAACAGAGCACGGAAGGCACCGCGCAGGCCGGCCCCTGCGTCGCCGGCCTCGTCTATGTCTACGACCACGCCGCGCGCGATCTCTCGAAGCGCCTGGTGCAGGAATTCCACGGCCATCACGATCTCGCCCTGGCGACTCTGCACGTCCACCTCGACGACGACAACTGCATGGAGCTGACGGCGCTGCGCGGCGATGCCGGCGAAGTCAGGCATTTCGCCGATCACATCATAGCCGAGCGTGGTGTGCGCTACGGTCGGGTGGTGATGATCCCGACGGGAGAGGGGAAGCAGGCGAAGGCGCGGAAGCACGGGCATCGGCACGAGTAGCTTAGCCTGGCCGCGCGGCATTCTTCTCCTCCCCTCCTGTGGAGGGAAGCGCAGTTGAGAGCGGTTCCTGCGGCCATCCTTCGAGACGCCCGCTTTGGGCGGGCTCCTCAGGATGAGGACGGAATGCGTGGCAGCAGTTTCAACAGGCACGGTGCTGCTTAGCCTCATCCTGAGGAGACCGCTGGAAGCGGTCGTCTCGAGGACGAGGCGTGCGGTCAGGCGGTGCCAAAAGTCATACGCGATGGCCCCGCGATCGGCCGTTAGCCGCAGGCCAGCCTCCCTTGCCGAAGCCGCCCGGCATGTCTACCTCTCGCGGGTGGTTTTCGTAAGAAGGGTACCCCGATGCTGGATGCCGCCGTGAAGGCGCTGTCGCAAATGATCTCGCCGCCGATGCGCTCGATCCTGTGGCGATCGATCGGCCTTGCCCTGGTGCTGATCACGGTGCTGGCGATCGGACTGCAGCGGCTCCTGAGCTGGTTCGCGACCCATGGCGAGGTCTGGCTGGAAGGCCTGCTCGGGCCGAGCTGGCATTCGTCGCTGGAGGTCCTGGCCTGGATCGTCTCGATCGCAGCAGGCTTCGGCGTCGTGTTCGGCGGGGTCTTCCTGATGCCCGCGATCACCTCGCTGGTGGCCAGCCTGTTCGTCGACGACGTCGCCGACATCGTCGAGCGCGAGCACTATCCGGCGGAGCGGCCGGGCGTTGCGCTGCCGTTCAGCCAGGCGATCTTCGAGGGCGTCAAGACCGCGCTGCTGACGATCCTGATCTATCTCGCCGCACTGCCGCTGGTGTTGCTGGCGGGGGCGGGATTCCTGATCTTCTTCCTCGCCGCCGCCTGGCTGCTCGGCCGCGAATATTTCGAGCTTGCCGCAATGCGTTTCCGCTCGCCGGAAGAGGCCAAGGCGATGCGGCGCGACCACGCCGCGACCATCTTCACCGCCGGCCTCTTCATTGCGGCGTTCGTCTCGATCCCGGTCGTCAACCTGGCGACTCCGATCTTCGGCATGGCCTTCATGGTCCACATGCACAAGCGCCTGTCCGGTTCACGGCCGGAGCTGATCGAGCCGGCGCGCTCGGTGCGGTGACCGTGCCCACCTCTCCCGTAGGGAGAGGTGGAGCGAGACCGCGGCGCGATTGATCATCGCGCCCTACGTCACCTGCACACCGCATTTCCGCAGCACCATCCTGGCGAAGCCGAACGGCGCCGGCGTGAACGGGCCCGGCGGGCGCGGGTGATCAGTGCGACGAAGCCGAGCGCGGCTATCGCCGGCATCACACCGTCTTTTCCGGCCACCGGCAGAGATCGTTGATCAGGCAGACTTCGCAGCGCGGCTTGCGCGCGAGGCAAGTATAGCGGCCGTGCAGGATCAGCCAATGATGGGCATGCAGCATGAATTCGGCCGGGATCACCTTTTCGAGACCAAGCTCGACCTCCAGCGGCGTCTTGCCGGGCGCAAGTCCAGTCCGGTTGCCGACACGAAAGACGTGGGTGTCGACCGCCATGGTGTGCTCGCCAAAGGCCATGTTGAGCACGACATTGGCGGTCTTGCGCCCGGCGCCGGGCAACGATTCGATCTCGGCACGCGTGCGCGGCACCTCGCCGCCGAATTCGCTGAGCACTTTGGCCGACAGCGCGATGACGTTCTTCGCCTTGGTCCGGTAGAGGCCGATGGTCTTGATGTACTCGCGCAGGCGTTCCTCGCCGAGGTCGAGCATCTTCTGCGGGGTATCGGCGACCTCGAACAATGCGCGTGTCGCCTTGTTGACGCCGGCGTCGGTCGCCTGCGCCGACAGCACCACGGCGACCAGCAGCGTGAACGGATTGATGTGCTCAAGCTCGCCTTTCGGCTCCGGATTGGCCTTGCGGAAACGGCTGAAGACCTCGTGAATCTCGGCCGGCGTCCAAGACTTGATAGAATTGGGTCTTGTGGCTTTGCTCGATGTCTTGGCAGGCGCCTTCGGCTTCGCGGTGGCCGCCTTGAGGACCGCCTTGGCCTTTTTCTTCGGCACGGCCGCTTTGCGCGGGGCCGGCTTGCGGGTGATTTTCGCCATGATCGGGATATACTGAGGGACAATGAGCACAGGCAACGAAATTGAGCGCGCGCGATCTGAGAGCGAGAACGAGCCTCAGATCTTCTCTGCGCTGCTGTCGCCGCACCGCTCGCTGAACCGCACCGGCTTTCTGGCCGTGATGCTGTTCCTGAGCGTCGTCAGCTTCGTCACGGGCCTCGCCTTCCTGATGATGGGGGCATGGCCGGTGTTCGGCTTCTTCGGCCTCGACGTGCTGGTGATCTGGTGGGCCTTCAAGGTCAATTTCCGCAGCGCACGGGCGACCGAGGAAATCGTGGTCACGCCGTCGGAACTGCGGGTGCGCCGCGTCAGCCATCGCGGCCAGGTTTCCGAATGGGTGTTCAACCCGCTCTGGGTCCGCCTCGACCAGGAGGTCGACGAAGACTATGGCATCGAGCACCTCTATCTGATTTCGCGCGGCCGCCAGCTCCAGATCGCCGGGTTCCTGGGACCAGAGGAAAAAGCACGCTTTTACAAGGCCTTGGTCGACGCTCTGAGCGCCGCAAGGCGCGGCCCGACCTACAACCCGGTGGCCTGATATTCGGATCGGAAATCGGGTGGTTTCGAACCCGCCCCTCTCCTACATTTCCGGTCATGATGACACTCGCGATACATGACCAGCGCCTGGCAGGGCCGGGCATCCAGAACGCCGCGCTGCGCGACTATGATTCCGTGCGCCGGGCGATCGCATTCATCTCGGAGAACTGGCGCGCGCAGCCGACCATCGAGGCGATGGCGGATGCGGCCGGGGTCACGCCGGATGAGCTGCACCATCTGTTCCGCCGCTGGGCCTCGCTCACGCCGAAGGCTTTCATGCAGGCGTTGACCCTCGACCACGCCAAGAGCCTGCTCAGGGATTCCGCGAGCATCCTCGACGCAGCGCTCGACTCCGGTCTTTCAGGACCGGGCCGGCTGCACGATCTCTTCGTCACCCATGAGGCGATGTCGCCGGGCGAATGGAAGAACGGCGGCGCGGGATTGGCGCTGCGTTACGGCTTCCATCCCTCGCCGTTCGGCACCGCGATCGTGATCGCGACGGACCGCGGCCTGTCGGGCCTTGCCTTCGCCGATCATGGCGAGGAGAAGGTTGCGCTCGCCGACATGACGCGGCGCTGGCCGAAGGCCACCTATGTCGAGGATCACGAAGGCACGGCCGCGCTCGCACAGCGCATCTTCGACCCGAAGCTGTGGCGGCCCGACCAGCCGCTGCGCGTGGTGATGATCGGCACCGATTTCGAGGTGCGGGTCTGGGAGACGCTGCTGAAGATCCCGATGGGCCGCGCGGTGTCGTATTCAGACATCGCCTGCAACATCAACAGCCCGAAGGCCTCGCGCGCCGTCGGTGCTGCGGTCGGCAAGAACCCGGTGTCTTTCGTCGTGCCCTGTCACCGCGCGCTCGGCAAGAGCGGCACGCTCACCGGCTATCACTGGGGCATCACCCGCAAGCAGGCGATGCTGGGCTGGGAGGCCGGGCAGCTGGGGATTCAGTGATCGTCCGATGTCGTTCCGGGGCGATGCGAAGCATCGAACTACGGTGCGCAATTGCGCACCTGAGAACCTCGATATTCCGGGTTCGCCCTACGGGCGCCCCGGAATGACGGCATCTGTGATCAGCCCGCCAGATCCAGCTTCGAGGCCACCGTCGAATCCGCATTGAGGCGGTAGATGATCGGCACACCCGTCGCGAGCTCGCGCTTCAAAATGCCTTCGGGCGAGAGCTTTTCCAGCACCATGATCAGCGCGCGCAGAGAATTGCCGTGAGCGGCAACCAGCGTGCGCTTGCCGTTGAGCACGCCGGGCAGGATCTCCTGCACGTAATAGGGCAGCGCGCGCGCCAGCGTATCCTTCAGGCTCTCGCCGCCGGGCGGCGGCACGTCGTAGGAGCGGCGCCAGATCAGCACCTGATCCTCGCCCCATTTCTTGCGGGCGTCATCCTTGTTGAGGCCCGAGAGATCGCCATAGTCGCGCTCGTTCAGCGCGAGGTTCTTCGAGGTCGGCAGGCCTTCCTGGCCGAGCTCGCCGAGGATGAGATCGAGCGTGTGCTGCGCGCGCGTCAGCACCGAGGTGTAGGCGACGTCGAACACGAGCCCCTGCGCCTTCAGCTTCCGGCCGGCGTCTCTCGCTTCTTTCACGCCGAGCTCGGTGAGATCGGGATCCTTCCACCCCGTGAACAGGTTCTTCAGATTCCAATCGCTCTGGCCGTGCCGCACCAGCACGAGAAGACGTTCGCTCATTGACTGCTTTCCGTTTTGTTCAGATGTCGGATAGGCCGAGCACGTCGGCCATCGAGTAGTGCCCCGGGCTCTTGCCATGCGCCCACAGCGCCGCCTTCAGCGCGCCATGGGCGAACAGCATGCGGTCTTCGGCGTGATGCGACAGCGTCAGGCGCTCGAACGGGCCGAGGAAGCTCACGCTGTGATCGCCGGCCGCGGTGCCGCCGCGCAACGAGGCAAAGCCGATGTCGCCGGGCCGCCGCGCGCCGGTGATGCCGTCGCGGCCGCGCGCCGCACGCTCATCGAGCGAGACACCGCGGCCGCTCGCCGCCGCCTGGCCCAGCATCAGCGCCGTGCCCGAGGGCGCATCGACCTTCATGCGATGATGGGTCTCGACGATCTCGATGTCGAAGCTCTCGTCGAGCGCCTTGGCGACGCGCTTGACCACCGCGGCGAGCAGGTTGACACCCAGGCTCATATTGCCGGACTGCACCACGACGGCGCGGTTGGTGACGCTCTTGATCACGGCATTGTCGGAGGCCGAGAGGCCGGTCGTGCCGACGACATGGACGAGGCCGCGCTGGGCGGCGATCGCGACATTGGCGATGGTCGCGGCCGGCACGGTGAAGTCGAGGATGCCGTCGGCATCCTTCGACATCGCCCAGAGATCGGCCGACAGCTCGATGCCATTGGCGGGCAGGCCTGCGAGCACCCCGGCATCCTTGCCGAGCAGATCGGAACCCGGCGCCTCCAGCGCGCCGGCCAGCACTGCGCCTTTGCTCTCGGCAATCGCCCGCGTCAGTGCGCGGCCCATCCGGCCGCCGGCTCCTGCAACGATCAAACGCATGTCGGACATGGCTCACCCTCTCCACGCCCTATAGCGGGAGCGGGCCGTTCCGGCAACCGATCAGGCCTTCAAACCGCTCTTGGAGCCGGATCCCGCGCACCCAGGCGCGAGCTAAAGTGTGAGCTCCAGGTCCTTTTTGAGCACGACCTGGCCATCGCGCTCGATGACATAGGTCGCCTTGTAGGTGCCACGGTCCCACCCCCCAGGAGGGCGCTTCTTCCCCGCAAAAAGCATGAATTGCGCCTTGTTGCCCTGAAGCGGCGCAGACCGATTTTCCGCGATGACATTCTCGAGGGGACCCTTGATGACCAGCCATTGCGCGTCGCCTGCCTTCAGCCCGATAGCGCGAACGAACGCGACGATCGCCATCGAGCTGGCAGACGGCGTTTGCCGCTCGGCACTGCCGTCCTCGATGAGTTCCATCGTGACCGGGCCCGTCGTAAAGCCTGCATTGAGGATGGCTCGTTCCTGATATTCGAGTTTCGAGCGGATGGCAGCAAGCCAGAGGGATTGACCGCCCTCGCAAGACCCGGGACGAACCCCATACGCAAAGGGATCGACGACCGCACCATTGTGCCTCACGGTGAAATGCAGGTGGGGATACTCCGTGAGGCCGGAAAGACCGACACGGCCGATCGGCTGTCCAGGTTCGACCTTGTCGCCGACATTGACCAACACACTGCCGGCGGCCAGGTGGCAGTACTGGGTTTCCCACTGCCCCGGATGTTCGATCACGACGCCATTGCCGCATTCGGTCTCGCGCACTGCTTCGCGTCCCGATTTCGTGAAAGCGTCGTCCAGAGCGTCGTTGCGTGTACGCAGAATGCGGCCGCCTGCCGCGGCGCGCACCTCCACGCCGGTCTTTTGCGCTGCAAGTGAGGGCAAGCGAAAGTCGGTGCCGTTGTGGTTGTCATAAGTCAGCGTGCCGCATTTGTAATCTCGCGCCGACCGAGATGGATCGAGATCGGTGTAGTTCTGGATGTAGCAGGTGCGGCCAGGCTCGCAGGCAATCGGAAGCGCCAATTGAATGTCCTGAGCATCGGCATGGAAGCCGGCCCCAGCCAATGCCAGCACGGCGAAAGCCCGATGGAGGAAACCTGCGCAGCTCATGCGACGCGACATCACGGAGAGTCCCGTACTCAGTCAGACGAACGCTTGCCCGCCGTCCGCAAACTCATCGGCCGGTCTTCGTTCAATGGATCAGCGGAGGCCGGCCGGCTCACCAAGTTCTCGCGCCGGCCCGCGCCAAAAGGTGACTGGGTGAGATGATACAGAAGAAAGAATTCCGACTGTCGATTGATGCCCAATTTGAGCATGATCCTCTTGGTGTAAGTTCGCACCGTTGCCTCGGTCAGTCGAAGCTCAGCTCCGATATCGCGAGGGCACTGGAATTGAAGAATACGCGCGACGATCCTTTCCTCAGCCCAGTTCAACCCAAAGGCAGATGCAATGCAGTGCGCGCCGTGCACATCGTCGAATTGCGGCACGACGATGAGGGCCCTTCCCAGCTCGTCATGCGTCGGAACAGCGCCGATCTTGGCGAAGGCGAATTGCTGGCGATCCATCGAGAGCGGTACCGTAGTATTGAACAATCCACGAGTCCCGCTCTCACCGAGCACCCTCCGGATCGCCCGCCGCAAGCTCTCGGTTACGGAACTGCATGCGCCGGCGAGCCTGCCTCCATCCACCCTTAGCAGCTCGCGCTTGGCAAGCAGCACGCGTCCACCACGATTGACTTCGTAAACGTGCAATCCCTGGTCGGCGACGATGGCGGGAAAGGTCAGCTCTTCGAGCCAGAGCTGCGCATCGACATGGCCCGGCGCCTGACGGGCAAGCGAATGAGCAGCCCTCCATATCGGGCGCACGGTATGCGCCAGACCGGGGATTTCGGCTTCGGCAAGCGCGGTGGGTCGCCATCCGGCCACAAATACGACGGTGGTCCGCTCGCCGGAGGCAAATCTGCCAATGACCGAGTGACCCTTTATCGGGGGTTCGGCGCCGATCAACTTTCGCACGAAGGAGGTCCGGGAATTGATCGGCTCGAGAGAGGCAACGTCCTCGACGGTGCCCTTGCGCGCAATTCGCTCAACCATCGTCGTGCATGACGGATCGGCAGGTACGTCGCCGATCCTGACTTCATCCAGCCCGGAGGAGGATATCATCGCGACGTAGCAGTTCCTGCAGCCGAGCAATTCCGCCATGGCGTTCGCAAAGTATTCCATTGCGGTTTGCTGTGGGCGTGGCTCCGGACAAGGCCCTGAAGGACCACGTCCGTCACTGCCTTGCTTCGAGGCGCGCTCGACGCAATCGGAACGAAGCTCATCCTGTGCGGAAGGTAGTGCCTTACTGCACTCATGCACGGTCACCTCCGTCGTGGGCCCGCCCCCGTCCCAGCGCTTAATTCTCCCTGAACGCACGGTTGATCCGTAGCGTCATCGGCTGCAAAAGATATTCCGCAAAAGTTCGTTCCCCTGTCTCGACAAATATCTCGACCGGCATTCCAGGCATCAATGTCGGGATGTAGGAGGCCGTCGGCGCGTTGGGGTCCAGCTCAATCTCGGCCAGATAGGAGCTCACGCCGGAACGGCTGTCGGTCAGTGCGTCTGCCGCAACACCGACGACCCGTCCCTCGAGCATCGGCCGGCGACGAATGTTCAGCGCGTGAACGCGCACACGCGCCATCTGTCCGACATGGACCTCCTCTCGATCGGCAGGCTTCAATGTCGCCTCGATGACTAGCCGATCTTGCGTAGGAACGATTTCCATAAGGGTTTCGCGAGGTCCAAGCACGGCATTGAGATCCCTGCTGTTGAGGCCGACAATCCTTCCACTTTCAGGGGCACGCAATTCAGACCGGACAAGCTGGGCACGCAACGCGGCAATTCGATGTCTGAGGTCGCCGATTTCCTCGCTCGTCGCGTGCCGCTGCTTGGCGATATCCTGACTTTGGTTGAATCCCAGTTGCATACGTCGGTCCTGCAACTCCGAGATCTTGCCCTGCATCTGCGAAATTGATGCGGCATTGCGGTCGACCTGTCCGGCGGCCTCCGCTTCAGCACGTTGCAACGCCAACAACCGTGGTTTCCGGGCGAGACCTTTTGCCAGGAGATGGCTCGTGTCGGCTATCTCTTCCCGCAACAGTTTGAGTTGCTGTTGCAGCCCTTGAGTGTTGCTCTCCAGGCCGCGGATGGCGTCCGCGTTCTGCAGTATTTGCTGATCGATCACCTTGCGCTCGTTTTCGATCGCGGCCAGTCGCGCGGCAAATTCAGCCTGCTGGGTTTGAATGGCGATGCGTGCGGAGAGACGGTTCGCATTATCCCGCAATTCGTCCGGAAACCGGATTGACTTCGCGGCCTCTTGCTCCGCCGCCAGCCGGGCTTCCATCGCCAGGTCCGCAAAGAACTTCGTTTCGAGAGAACCAAGTGTCCCTTCGATCTGCGCGGTGTCGAGCCGCGCAATGAGTTGCCCGGCCTCGACGTGATCATTCTCGCGGACATAGATCGATTTGATGATTCCGCCTTCCAGGTGTTGCACCGCCTTGCGCTTTGAATGGACCTTGATGAATCCTGGTGCCACGACGGCGCCGCGGAGCGGAACGGTGGTTGCCCATAAGCCGAAGCCGCAAAATTGCAGGACGAGCAACACGCAGCCCCAGGCGATGATGCGTCGCATGTCGGATCGCGGTCGCTCGATCGGCGACGTCCTCGACCGGAGGCCGGCAACAGGCGCGGAGATTGCGATGGCATGACCGGTCTGCGTCATGGGAGTCCCCTCCTCGCCGCCAGCTTGTGAGGTTCGTTGCGAGGGAGCACGGACGGACTCGGTACCGGTGCGGGCCGCTGGGTGCGAAGAACCTCATATGGCGACCCGAAGGTGACCTGTTTGCCGTCCCTCAAGAGGAGCACGGCATCGGCGATGGTCAGGAGGCGCGGCCGATGGGTCACGATCACCGATGCTGCGCCGCGGGCTTTGGCTGATTGAATGGCGGAGCACAACGCTTCTTCGCCGTCCGGGTCGAGATTGGCGTTGGGCTCATCCAACAGGATCAATTTGCGATCGCCGAAAAAGGCGCGTGCAAGACCGATGCGCTGACGCTGGCCACCGGACAGCCTGCTGCCGTCGCGGCCGATCTCGGTCTGGTAGCCAGCCGGAAGCGACAGGATCATTTCATGCGCCTGCGCGAGCATGGCTGCGGCGACGATCGCCTCGTCGCGTGCGCATTCGTCGAACCCGGCAATGGCTTCGGCCACCGTCCCACCCAGGAGCTGCACGTCCTGGGGAAGATAGCCGACGAATTGTCCGAGCTGGTCGGGATCCCAGGTATGGAGCGCTGCGTGGTCCAACCGGATCGTACCGCTGCTCGGCCGCTCGAGGCCTGCCATCAAGCGCAGCAATGTGGATTTTCCAGCGCCGGTCGGTCCGATCACGACGACAAGTTCGGAAGGCCGGCATCGAAATGATATGCCCGCGAGAATGGGACGCGGCGTCTCGCCAATCCGAAACGTCACCCGTTCGACCTCGAGAAGGCCGGATGGCGGCGGCAGCAACGTCTTTTGCGCACGCGCAAGAACCGGCGCCGCGGCGTTGCTGACCTGGGTCCAGGCGTCCTGCGCCGATGTCAGCGCGCGCCAAGCCGAGACCAACCCTTCCATGGGCTGCAATGTGCGAGCGATCAGGATTGAACTCGCGATCAGACTTCCGGACAGCACCTCGTTCTGAAGCACGAGCCAGGCACCGACGCCGATCGCGGCAATCTGGAGGATGGTTCTGACCATTCGCGCGGCGGCCGTGATTGTGTAGATGCGTTCGCTGGCCCGCACGACCGGCGACAGGGCTTCGTCATTGAGGCTCATGAACGCGCGGATGGCGGCTCGGGTCCAGCCCATCGCCTGCACCACTCTGGAGTGTCGGACGATTCCATCGAGCATCGCCTGCGTCTGCAACGCGGCCTGCGAAGCCTGCGCGATTTCCCGCCGCGCAATCCAGTGGCTAGCAGCACCCATCGCCAAGAGCACTCCCACCCCGATCAAGGCTATGACGCCATACCAGGGATGCAGGAAGTATAGGATGAGTATGAACACGGGGAGGAAGGGAGCATCTATCAGCGATGTGACCGTTCCGCTCGACAGGAAACTCCTCAACTCGCGAAGCCTGACGAGATCGTGCGGCCTGCCATCGCCCGGCGCCGTGCCTATGATGCTGCCTTCAAGGATGATCGGAGCGAGGCAGTGCTCGAACCCAACGGCGAACCGGCTCAACAGCCGGTTACGAAACGTGTCGAAGGCGGCGCTGAAGGCGAGAGCGCCTACGGCGATGACGGTGAGGCCGACAAGCGTCTCAACGCTACCACTGCTGAGCACACGGTCGAACACTTCGATGGAATAGAAAGGTACCACCAGCAGCAACAGATTCACGGACACGCTGAAGCACACGATCCACACCAGTGCGGATCGTCCCGGAATCAAGTTCATCAGCGATCTCGGGCCAGAGGCTGGGATCGCACGACGGTTACGCGAATACATAATTGGCCGGCACTATCACTGACTGAAAACACGCAGAGGGTGGGGCGGCCTGACAGCCGCCCCACCGCTGGCCGTCGCTAGACGACTTCGATGGCCGTGTAGCCGGCGGCGTTGTTGATGTCGTCGATCGACTCGAACGGTGTCGCGCCGCCCGAGACGCCGTCGAGCTGGATCGTACCAAAGCCGAAGTCCAGCACGGTGTTGGTTCCGTCGTCGTCCACGATGACCGTGGCCGGATCAAAGCCTGGCGGAGCATCGACATGAACGACATCGCCGTCGGCAGCACTGAGATCGGTGACCTCATCATTGCCGAAATTGGTCGCCGTGCCGTCACCGAAATTATGCGTGTCGGTTCCCGCGTCGCCCGTCAGCACATCGTCGCCGAGTCCGCCGTCGAGGACGTCGGCGCCGTTGCCGCCGTCCAACTCGTCATCGCCGGCATTGCCATTCAGGGTGTCATTGCCGGCACCTCCCGACAGGGAGTCTGCCCCATCTCCGCCATTCAGGACATCGACGCCGGCGCCACCAGCGAGCGTGTCGTCTCCGGCGTCGCCGTCGAGCGTATCGTTGCCATCTCCGCCACTGAGTTCGTCATCGCCGTCACCGCCGCTCATGGTGTCGTTGCCCGCACCACCCGCCATCAGGTCGTCTCCGGCATCGCCGAACATCGTATCGTTCCCGGCGCCGCCATCCATGAGATCGTCGCCGGCATTGCCATGCAAAGTGTCGTTGCCGTCGTCACCGTTCAGCGTATCGGCGCCGGCGCCACCGTTCAGGATGTCGTCACCGGTGCCGCCATTCAGCAGGTCATTGTCGAGTCCGCCGTTCAGCGTGTCGTTACCGGCATCGCCATTCAGGGTGTCATCTCCGAGGCCGCCGGCAAGTACGTCGTTACCGTCGCCGCCGTTCAATACGTCGTTGCCGGCGTCGCCGCTCAACGTATCGTCGCCGGCATCGCCCCATAGGGTGTCGGCGCCTGCACCGCCATGGACGTCATCATTGCCGTCCCCGCCGTGGATGCTGTCGTCGCCGGCGTCACCAAAGAGGTGATCGTCGCCCGTTCCGCCATCGATGGTATCAATGCCCGCGTTTCCATGGATGGTGTCCACGCCGGCATTTCCGTTCAGCGTATCGTCGCCCGCGCCGCCATTGATCGCGTCATCGCCGTCGCCGCCGTCGATCGTATCGATACCGGCATTTCCATCCAGGGTATCGTTGCCGGCACCGCCATCGATGTCATCGTTGCCCGGACCGCCGCTTACGGTATCGTTTCCATCGAGAGCGGCGATCGTGTCGTTGCCTTGCAGGCCGTTGATCTCGTCGTCCGCAGCCGTGCCAACCAGCGCATCGTCGCCTGCTGTTCCATTGATGAGTGCCATAATCTCCGCTCCATTTTGCATGGAAATGCGCGACGCGGGTCGTCGTGCGGCCCGTCATGGACGTCGCAGATTTCGGGTCTGGCTTGATACCCATCACCGATCGGTGTGGGCTCCAATCCAGCAACCTTGGATGAAAGGAGAAGGGTGCGGCAATCCCCATTTGGGGACAAAAGAATACGGCAAGCTAGTGGACCAATGACGGCGACAGTCTTCGTCTCAGGCGCGAACGGCCCCACTCGTTCGATCGAGTGAGGCCGTCAAGGCGATATCGGCGTGAGTGCGAGCGGACTGTCCGCGGCGGTCTCTCGATTGCGTACCATCATCGCGCGCGTTCTGTCCGCGCGGATCATGTTCGCATCAACCGAGGATAGGCTGTCGTGACAATCCGTCTTCAGGGCTGCGGGACGTCATAGCCCTCGATGATGATGAGGTCGGCGACGGAGTGCGGCTGGCGCACCTTGATGTTGGCCTGGTATTCCGGCGAATTGTAGCAGGCGATCGCGGTCTCGTAGTCCGGGAATTCGATCACGACGTTGCGGCTGCGGCTGGCGCCTTCGACGGTTGTGAACTTGCCGCCGCGAACGACGAAACGGCCGCCCCATTTCTGGAAGATCGGACCATTCGCGGCGATGTAGGGCTTGTAGCCCTCGTCGTTGTTCACGTCGACGCGCCCGATCCAGTAGCCTTTTGCCATTGTTCTTCTCCCTTTTGCTGGTCTCTATTTGCGCATGATCTCCGCGCAAACGCGTTCCGCGTTTGTCGCGAGAGAAAACCGCTGCACACTTTTCGCTAACGCGGCCCTTCGGGTCCGGATCATCCTCCGAGCGCCGCTGCGATCTCGGCCTGGATGGCATCAGCCGTGGCCCTGGGATCAGCAGCTTCCACCACCGGCCGCCCGACGACAAGATAGTCGGCGCCGGCGGCAATGGCGCGGCCCGGCGTCATGATGCGCTTCTGGTCTCCGCTGGCCGAACCGGCCGGCCGGATGCCTGGCGTGACGAGGTGCATCTGGTGTCCGACGACCTTGCGCAAGGCACCCACCTCCTCGGGCGACGAGACGAGCCCATCGACGCCGAGCACCTGCGCCTGCTGGGCGCGCGCTTCGACGAGCTCGGAAACACTGAGCCGATAGCCGGCCGCATGCAGATCGTCATCGTTGTAGGACGTCAGCACGGTGACGGCGAGGATCTTCAGGCTGGAATTGCCGCGGCCCTCGACGGCGCCCTTCATGGTCTGAGGATAGGCGTGCACGGTGAGGAAGGTCGCTCCCAGCCGGGTGATGCTCTCCACGCCCTGCGTCACGGTGTTGCCGATGTCGTGCAGCTTGAGATCGAGGAAGACCTTCTTGCCCTTGTCGGCGAGCTTGCCGACCAGCGGCAATCCGCCGGCATAAACAAGCCGATACCCGATCTTGTAGAAGGTGACGCTGTCGCCGAGCCGGTTGATCATCGCTTCCGCGGCATCAACGCTCGGCAGATCGAGAGCAACGATCAGGCGGTCCTTCGGGGCGATCTCGGCTGGCGTCATGTCACCTCACATCATGCGTTGGGAAATGTCGATCAACTGCCGCACCGTTTCCTTCAGCGCGTCGCTGTCGGCCGGGTTCTTCAGCCTGTCCATATCGTCATAGGCCTCGTGGGCAAAGGCGAGCGTGAGCTGGCTGGCAATCACGGTGGCGTGGCAGGAGGTCAGGATCAGCCGCAACGCCTGGAGCGCGCGGGCGGCGCCGAGCCGGCTCTGCGAGGCGCCGGCGAGTGCGAAGGCTCGGTTGCGGAACACCTCGCCACGCGCCTCGTGGGGATCCTGCACGCGGCTGACCCAGTCAATCGCGTTCTTCAGCAGCGGCGGCACCGAGGCGTTGTATTCGGGCGATACGAAGAGCACGCCATGATGCGCACCCATCATGCGCTTGAGATTGACGGCGTGCTTGGGCACGCCGGACCTGGCCTGGAGATCACCGTCATAGATCGGCAGCGGAAAATCGGCGAGCGAGATGCGAGTGACATCGACGCCGGCTTGGGCGAATTCATAGGCCGCGACCGCCGCCAGCTTCGCGTTATGCGAGCCGGTGCGCAGCGAGCCGGGAATGACCAGGATCTTGGGTGCGGACATCCAATCCAATGCGTTCGGCGAAACGAGCCCGCCGCGCAAAGAAGGACGCCGGCGGAATTAGTCCTTGCGATACACCCAGACGCGAGCCGGCGGAAGGTTCATCCAGATCCGTTCCGAGGCCTCTGTGGACACGCCGGGCAGCGATTTCGGGATCGGCGGCACCACCGCATAGGTGAACTGGACGAAGGGCGCGCCGGGCGCCAGGGCCGTGAAGGCATCGCGAACGAGCCGCAGCCGCGTCAGCATCGGCTTCGTCACCAGCGGCAGTCCGGAAACGACGGCAGAGGCCGGCGCGCTCAGCACGTTCCACAGCGTGTCGCGCAAACGATAGGCATCGCCCTGCACCACCTTCGCCTGCGGATAGCGGTCGCGCAGCAGCGCGCAGAAGCCGGGATTGTATTCGACGAGGACGAGACGCTTCTGCTCGACGCCGCGCTCGACCAGGGCCGAGGTGATGGCGCCGGTGCCGGGCCCGAGCTCGACCACCGGTGCGTCCGAGTCGATATCGACGTAATGGGCCATGGTCCGGGCCAGCAGCTTGCCCGACGGCATCACCGCGCCCATATGCAGCGGTTTTTCGATCCACGATCTGAGAAAGCGCACCTCGTCATCGAGACGAGGCTTCTTCAACGCACGCGCGGACGATGGCAATGGCATGTCAGGACCGGACGGGACCGCGGGACGCGGCGTGTCAGAAAATGGTCATAAACACGTATAGGCCGGAGGCGGCACGGTCAAGACGAGTCAACTCGCCCGATTACCGAAGAAATCCTTGACCTTGGCGAAGAAACCTTCGGATTCCGGCTGGGTGTTGCCGGAGGAGAGCTTCTCGAACTCGGCCAGCAATTCCTGCTGCTTCTTGGTGAGGTTCTGCGGGGTCTCGACCACGACCTGGACATACATGTCGCCCATCTGGCGCGAGCGCAGCACCGGCATGCCCTTTGATGCAATGCGGAATCGGCGGCCCGACTGGGTCCCGGCCGGGACTTTCACCTTGGTCTTGGCCTTCTCGATGGTCGGCACCTCGAATTCGCCGCCGAGCGCCGCCGTCACCATCGAGATCGGCACGCGGCAATGCAGGTCCGCGCCATCGCGCTGGAAGAACTGGTGCTGGGCCAGAGACAGGAAGATGTAGAGGTCGCCGGGCGGGCCGCCCCGGACACCGGCCTCGCCTTCGCCGGCGAGCCTGATCCGGGTGCCGTCCTCGACGCCCTGGGGGATGTTGACCGAGAGGGTACGCTCGCGGGTGACCCGGCCCTGTCCCGAGCACGACGGACAGGCGTCCTCGATCATCTGGCCGCGGCCCTGGCAGCCGGGGCAGGTGCGTTCCAGCGTGAAGAAGCCCTGTGACTGCCGCACCCGACCGGCGCCGCCGCAGGTCGAGCAGGTCTTCGGCTTGGTGCCGGCCTTGGCGCCGGTGCCCGAACAGGGCTCGCAGGTGACCGAGACCGGAATCTCGATCTGCGCGGTCTTGCCGCCGAAGGCTTCCTCGAGCGTGATCTCCATGTTGTAGCGCAGGTCGGCGCCGCGCTCACGGCCGCCGCGGCCGCGCTGGCCGGCCATGCCGAACAGATCTTCGAAGATGTCGGAGAAGGAGGAGGCAAAGCCTGCGCCGAAACCGGCACCGCCGCCGCCCTGCTCGAAGGCGGCATGGCCGTAACGGTCATAGGCGGCGCGCTTGTCCTTGTCTTTCAGGACCTCGTAGGCCTCGTTGATTTCCTTGAATTTGACTTCGCTGGTGTTGTCCCCCGGATTGCGGTCGGGGTGGAACTTCATCGCCAGCTTGCGGAACGACGATTTCAGGACCGAATCGTCAGCATCGCGTTCGACTTCGAGGGTTTCGTAATAGCAGCGCTTGGCGGACGTGGACATGTCGGACTCGGTCTATCCAATCGCAGGTCAGGTCGGCGAGAAATGGCGTTCCCACGCGACGATATAGGTAGCCTTCCGCTTCGCGGCAGAGGGCAGCTTGGCGGCGTTCAGAATAACGGCTGGGAATTGATCGATCGTAACGGGCGCCTCGCCCGCCCCGCCAGGCACGACGGCCTCCCCCGCGAGGGAGGAGGCCGGTAGCGCGTGTGGGGTCCAAGCCGTCCGCATGATCACCCTCTTGGGGTTCAAGCGGACTTCTTGTTGTTCTTGTCGTCGTCGACTTCGGTGAACTCCGCGTCGACGACGTCGTCCTTCGCAGCGTCCTTGGCCGCATCGGCTTCGGCCTGCTGCTTGTACATCGCCTCGCCGAGCTTCATCGAAGCCTGCGCCAGCGTGTTGGTCTTGGCCTTGATCGCCTCGGCATCGTTGCCCTTCAGCGCTTCCTTGAGATCGCTGACGGCATCCTCGATGGCGCGGCGCTCGCCTTCGGCGACCTTGGAGCCATGCTCGGCCAGCGCCTTCTCGGTGGAGTGCACCAGCGCGTCGGCATGGTTCTTGGCATCGACCGCCTCGCGGCGCTGCTTGTCGGCCGCGGCATTGGCTTCGGCATCCTTGACCATCTTCTCGATGTCGGCTTCCGACAGACCGCCGGAGGCCTGGATGCGGATCTGCTGCTCCTTGCCGGTCGCCTTGTCCTTGGCCGAGACGTTGACGATGCCGTTGGCGTCGATGTCGAACGTCACCTCGATCTGCGGCATGCCGCGCGGGGCCGGCGGAATGCCCATCAGGTCGAACTGGCCGAGCATCTTGTTGTCGGCCGCCATCTCACGCTCGCCCTGGAAGACGCGGATGGTGACCGCGTTCTGGTTGTCCTCGGCGGTCGAGAACACCTGGCTCTTCTTGGTCGGGATCGTGGTGTTGCGGTCGATGATGCGGGTGAACACGCCGCCCAGCGTCTCGATGCCCAGCGACAGCGGGGTCACGTCGAGCAGCAGCACGTCCTTGACGTCGCCCTGGAGCACGCCAGCCTGGATCGCGGCACCGATCGCCACGACTTCGTCCGGGTTGACACCCTTGTGCGGCTCCTTGCCGAACAACTGCTTCACGACTTCCTGGACCTTCGGCATGCGCGACATGCCGCCGACCAGCACCACTTCGCCGATCTCACCGGCGGTGACGCCGGCATCCTTCAGCGCCTTGCGGCAGGGCTCGACGGTCTTCTGGATGAGGTCGTCGACCAGCGCCTCGAACTTGGCGCGGGTGAGCTTCATCGTCAGATGCTTCGGGCCGGTCTGGTCCGCGGTGATGAAGGGCAGGTTGATCTCGGTCTGCGTCGTCGACGACAGCTCGATCTTGGCCTTTTCAGCGGCCTCCTTCAGGCGCTGCAAAGCAAGCTTGTCGTTGCGCAGGTTGATGCCCTGCTCCTTCTGGAACTCGTCGGCGAGGTAGCCAACGAGGCGCATGTCGAAATCTTCGCCGCCGAGGAAGGTGTCGCCGTTGGTCGACTTCACCTCGAACACGCCGTCGCCGATTTCGAGAATGGAGATATCGAACGTGCCGCCGCCGAGGTCATACACGGCGATCGTGCCGGCCTTGGTCTTGTCCAGGCCATAGGCGAGCGCGGCTGCGGTCGGCTCATTGATGATGCGCAGCACTTCGAGGCCCGCGATCTTGCCGGCGTCCTTGGTCGCCTGGCGCTGGGCGTCGTTGAAGTAGGCGGGAACGGTGATGACGGCCTGGTCGACCTTCTGGCCGAGATGGGCTTCCGCGGTCTCCTTCATCTTCTGCAAGATGAACGCCGAGACCTGCGAGGGCGAGTAGGTCTGGCCGTCGGCCTCGACCCAGGCGTCGCCGTTGGAAGCCTTCACGATCTTGTAGGGAACGAGCTTCTTGTCCTTCTCGACCATCGGGTCGTCGTAGCGGCGGCCGATGAGGCGCTTCACTGCGAAGAAGGTGCGCTCGGGATTGGTGACCGCCTGGCGCTTGGCCGGCTGGCCGACGAGACGCTCACCGTCGTCGGTGACGGCGACGATCGAAGGCGTCGTGCGCATGCCTTCGGAATTCTCGATGACTTTGGCGTTCTTGCCATCCATTACGGCGACGCACGAGTTCGTGGTGCCGAGGTCGATCCCAATGACCTTTCCCATGGTCCTGATATCCTTCTTTTTGCGGCAGGTTGGCTGGGCCCAGAAGGCACCCGATCCGAAACCCCCTAAGATCAAACATTCGCGATATTGCGATGGTTGACGCTCATATAGGAGGGGGGGAGGGGCCCGCAAGGACCGGGATCACGTTTCGGCCGTGAAAACATTGGGTTTTGGCAGATCACATCCGGGCTGAACCGCCCTTGCGGGTGAGGAATTATTAACAGGTCCGGCGGCCGGCCGGCCCCGCCGCCGCAACCTGGCCCGCTCTGTTGCAGCAAGGCCAAACCCGCTAAAAGGCGGGCGCCGGGCAGCCGCCATCGGGGCTGCTTGGCGCGACAAAGGGGCCCGGTGACCGACCATCGAACGGCCTCAATATGAACCAATCAGAGTGCCCATGAAGCTGATCCGCCCCCTCGCCGCGCTCGCCCTCCTCGTCGCCTCGGCGCTTCCAGCCGGGGCAGCCGACGCCGTTTTCCCGCCGGGCTTGCGCCTCGGCATGGTGCCGCTGATCGGGCTGAGCACGGCAAAGACCTTTCCGGGCTTCGAGAGCGGGGACGGCAGCGTCAAGGTGCTGATCACCGAGCTGCCGCCGGCGGCCTATGGCGAGGTCGTGAGCGCCTTCAATTCGAATCCAGCCGGCACCGCCGGCGTCAAGCAGGACAAGATCGAGACCCCCGCGGGTCTTGCCTATTTCACCACCGAAAGCGGCAAGGCGGGCGAGACCCCGGTGAAGCGCTATTCGATGATCGTGCCGGGCGCCGGATTCTCCGGCTATGTCGCGGTCCAGATCCCCGAGAATGCGACCAAGATCTACACCGACGAGGCGGTGCGGCAGATGTTTGCGAGCACCGTCACCCGCAAGCAGGTCTCGACCGAAGAGCAGATCGCGCTGATGCCGTTCAAGATCACCGATCTCGCCGACTTCAAGGACATCCGCACGCTGGCCCCGGGCGCCAGCATCATCCTGGCCGACGGCAACGAAAGCATGGGCTATGAGTCGAAGCCGTTCATGATCCTCGGCCTGATCGGCGCCACCCCGCAGCAGGCCGACGACCGCGCCCGCTTCGCCCAGGAAGCAGCGCTGCAAATCCCCGGCGTGCGCGAATCGCGCGTCACCATGTCGGAGCCGATCCGCATCAACGGCCAGCAGGGTTTCGAGACCCGGATCGACGGCGTCAGCGGCAAGGACAAGACCCCGGTGACCGTGGTGCAGTGGATCCGCTTCTCGAGCGGCGGCGCCTCGCTGCGCATCATCGCCAGCGCCCCGCGCGACCAGTGGCCAGCCGCCTTCACCCGCTTCCGCGCCGTGCGCGACGGCATCCAGCCGAAGGGGTAAGGCGAAGGCGGCGCAACACACTCGGTGTCATCCCCGCCTAGTTGCGCAATTGCGCACGGGGGCGGGGATCCATACCGCGTGATCTCGCGGTTGCCGTCGGTCGCAGTCCCACGAAGAGTCTTCGCCAAACCTCTCCCTGTGGTTATAGATCCCGGGCTCGCGCTTTGCGCGCCCCGGGACGACAGTGATGTTGGGGCTGCGAGCCCAACCCCTCACCAGAACCGGCTGCATTTTCGGGCTTCTGTTCGCTCGCGCGCGGAACTAGGCTTCGGCTCCACTGGGCTCATCCTGAGGGAGGCGAACGATGTTGGATCGACGACAGATTTTGACAGCGCTTGGGACGAGCGCGCTTGCGGCCCTCGCTCCGGGCGCACTCCTTGCGGCCACATCGATCAAGCCGGACGAGACCTCCGTGCTGCTCGTGATCGACGTCCAGAACTGTTTTCTGCCGGGCGGCAGCCTCGCGGTGAAGGACGGCGAGCAGGTCGTGCCCGTCATCAACAAAATGGCGAAAGCGTTTTCGAACGTCGTGATGACGCAGGACTGGCACACGCCCGGCCATGTTTCGTTTGCGTCAGTACACTCCGGCAAGAAGCCGTTCGAGACCATCGACCTGCCCTACGGCAAGCAGGTGCTGTGGCCGGATCATTGCGTGCAGGGCACGGACGGCGCAGCACTTTCGAAGGATCTATCGATCCCGCAGGCCGAGCTCATCATCCGCAAGGGCTTTCACAAGGACGTCGACAGCTATTCGGCCTTCCTCGAAGCCGACGGCAAGACCTCGACGGGACTTGCCGGCTATCTGAAGGGGCGCAAGATCAAGCGCGTCTTCGTCGCCGGCCTCGCGACGGATTTCTGCGTCGCCTGGACCGCGCTCGACGCGCGCAAGGCGGGCTTCGAGACCTATGTGGTCGAAGACGCCTGCCGCGGCATCGACACGCAGGGCTCGCTGGCAAAGGCCTGGGCCGACATGGCCAAGGCCGGCGTGAAGCGGATTCAGTCCGCGGATATCGCGATGAGCGCGTAGGAACTTCGCGCGGTCATTCCGGGGCGGCTCGCAGAGCCAAACCCGGAATCTCGAGATTCTCAGGTGCGCAATTGCGCACCGTAGTTCGATGCTTCGCATCGCCCCGGAATGACACCAAGATTTCAGGAAGCGGTTTACGCCGCTCAGTTCGACTCGTTGCTGTTGGCGGCGGCTGTCGCCTTCGCGCCGCCTTTGGCGACACCGACCAGGGCCGGGCGCAGCACGCGCTCGCCGATGGTGTAGCCGGCCTGCACGACCTGGACCACGGTGCCCGACGGCACCGACGGATCGGGCACCTCGAACATCGCCTGCTGGAAGTTCGGATCGAACTTCTGGCCCTGGGGATCGAACTTCTTCACGCCGTGCTTCTCCAGCGCGTTGAGCAGCGAGCGCTCGGTGAGCTCGACGCCCTCGATCAGCGAAATCAGGCCGGGATCGGCGGCGGCGCGGGCCTCGGCCGGAACGGCATCGAGCGCGCGCTGAAGATTGTCGGCGATGTCGAGCACGTCGCGGGCAAAGCCGGTGATGCCATAGAGGCGGGCGTCGGCGACCTCCTTGGTGGTGCGCTTGCGCAAATTCTCCATCTCGGCCAGCGTTCGCAGCATGCGGTCGCGCGCCTCGGTGGCTTCCTTCTGCAACGTTTCGACCGAACCCGGCTCGGGATCGTCGGGCATGATGTAGGGCTTTGACACCACGGGTTCAGCCGTCGGCGCGGCCGTGTCTTCGGGTTGCCGGTCTCGATCGTTCATCGGCTCTAATCTCGAACTCGTTTCCAGGGATTGTTGGCCCGGATATCGTGCCTAAAGAGACGAAAATCAAGCGCCCGTGATCGGAGGAAACGCCGGTCAGCCCCCCAAAAGGCGGCTGACGATGCGGGCGGCATAGTCCACGGTCGGGATCACGCGGGCATAATTCAGCCGTGTCGGACCGATCACGCCGAGAACGCCGACGATATGGCCGGCGGCATCCCGATAGGGCGAGATGATGGTGGAGGAGCCCGACAGCGAGAACAGCTTGTTCTCGCTGCCGATGAAGATCCGCACGCCCTCCGCGGTCTCGGCCCGGCCAAGCAGGTCGATCACGCCGCGCTTGGTCTCGAGATCGTCGAACAACAGCCGCACCCGCTCCAGATCCTCCAGCGCATGCAGGTCTTCGAGCAGGTTGGCGTGACCGCGAACGATGAGCTGGCGGTTCTCGTTCTCGCCACCGGACCAGCTCGCGATGCCGGCCGAGATCACCTTCTGCGTCAGCTGGTCGAGCTCGGCGCGCGCCTCCGCGAGCGCGGTCTCGAGCTCGAGCCGCGCTTCGGCCAGGGTCCGGCCGCGGATTCGTGCATTGAGGAAATTGCCGGCTTCAATGATGGCCGAGGAGGGAACCCCGGGCGGCAGCGTCAGGACACGGTTTTCGACCTGGCCATCCTCGCCGACCAGGATCACCAGCGCCCTTTCGGGTTCCAGCCGGACGAATTCGATATGTTTGAGCCTCGCATTCGACTTCGGCGTCAACACGACCGCGGCGGCCCGCGTGAGACCCGAGAGCTGCGTCAGCGCCTGCTCCAGCGCCGCCTCGACCGATTGGGCCTGGCCGACGGAAGCAAGCTGGCTCTGGATCGACTGCCGCTCGGCCTCGCTGAGATCGCCAACCTGCATCAAGGCATCGACGAAGAAACGCAGGCCGAGTTCCGTCGGCAGGCGGCCGGCGGAGGTATGCGGGGCATAGATCAGGCCGAGCTGTTCCAGATCGGCCATGACGTTGCGGACCGAGGCCGGCGACAGCGGCAAGGCGATCAGGCGCGAGATGTTGCGCGAGCCGACCGGCTCGCCTGTCGCGAGATAGCTTTCGACAATTTGACGAAAGATGTCGCGGGAACGCTCGTTGAGCTGGGCGAGGCCTGCGCGCGGCGCGATCAGATGGATCGGATCGTGATGGGCCACAGACGGTAACTCCTCTCAGATGCTCATAATTTGTCCATCCCGGACGCTTCTGACAAGCGTGGCGTTTGCGGGTTCGAAATCAGGGGTGAAAAAACCTTGCCGCCCACCCTCACCCCACCTACAAGCACCGCGAACAGCCCTACACCTGCGAGTTTTGGAGGATTTCCCATGCGGCCAAGCCGCCGTGCGCCCGACGAATTGCGCCCCGTGACGCTGGAGCGCGGCGTGGTCAAATATGCGGAGGGCTCGTGCCTCGTGAAATTCGGCGACACCCATGTGCTGGTCACCGCCACGCTGGAAGACCGCCTGCCGCCGTGGCTGAAGGGCCAGGGCCGCGGCTGGGTCACCGCCGAATACGGCATGCTGCCACGCGCGACCTCGGAACGCACCCGCCGCGAAGCCTCTGCGGGAAAACAGAGCGGCCGCACCGTCGAGATTCAGCGCCTGATCGGCCGCTCGCTTCGCACCATCGTCGACCTCGAAGCGCTCGGTGAGCGCCAGATCACGGTCGATTGCGACGTGCTCCAGGCCGACGGCGGCACGCGCACGGCCTCGATCACCGGCGCCTGGGTCGCGCTTGCCGACTGCATCAACTGGATGAAGGCGCGCAACATGATCAAGGCCAACGTGCTCCGCGACAACGTCGCCGCGATCTCGTGCGGCATCTACAATGGCACGCCGGTGCTCGATCTTGACTATGCCGAGGATTCGGAAGCCCAGACCGACGCCAATTTCGTCATGACGGGCGACGGCCGCATCATCGAGGTGCAGGGCACCGCGGAACGCGAGCCGTTCAGCGAAGCCGAGTTCCTGGCGCTGATGGCCCTGGCGCGCAAGGGCGTCGCGCGTCTCGTGGACTTGCAGAAACTGGCGGTAGCGTAGTCAATAGGCCATGCACCGCCGAATCACGGACAAGCTCGTCATCGCCACCCACAATCCCGGCAAGCTCGCCGAGATGCGGGAGCTGCTTGCGCCGTACGGCATCGAGGCGGTGTCGGCGGGCGAGCTCGGCCTGCCCGAGCCGGAGGAGACCGGCAACGATTTCCGCAGCAATGCCGCGATCAAGGCGATCGCGGCGGCGCAGGCGGCCAGGCTTCCCGCCTTCGCCGATGATTCCGGCATCGTGGTCGACGCGCTCGACGGCGCGCCCGGCATCTACAGCGCGCGCTGGGCCGGCCCGGCCAAGGACTTCGCCGCGGCGATGGCGCAGATCGAGCGCCTGTTGCAGGAGCGCGGCGCCACCACGCCGGACAAGCGCAAGGCGCACTTCGTCTCAGCGCTCTGCGTCGCCTGGCCCGACGATCATCTCGAAGAGGTCGAGGCGCGCGTCGACGGCACGCTGGTCTGGCCGCCGCGCGGCACCGCCGGCTTCGGCTATGATCCGATGTTCCTGCCCGAGGACCACAGCCGTACCTTCGGCGAGATGGAGAGCGTCGAGAAGCACGGCCTGCCGCCGATTGGCCTCGGCCTGTCGCACCGCGCCCGCGCCTTCGTGAAACTGGCGGAGATCTGCCTTGAGCCGCGCTAAGGAAGCCTTCGGCGTCTACGTGCACTGGCCGTTCTGCCTGTCGAAGTGCCCCTATTGCGATTTCAACAGCCATGTCCGCCACGCCGCGATCGACGAGGGCCGCTTTGCGGCCGCCTTCGCCCGCGAGATCGAGACGACGGCGCAGCGCGCGGGAGGCCGCGAGGTCACCTCGATCTTTCTCGGCGGCGGCACGCCGTCCCTGATGCAGCCCGCAACCGTCGGCGCGGTGCTCGATGCGATCGGCAGGCACTGGACCGTCGCCGGCGATGTCGAGGTGACGCTGGAAGCAAACCCGACCAGTGTCGAGGCCACCCGCTTCGCGGGCTATCGCGCCGCCGGCGTCAACCGCGTCTCGCTCGGCGTGCAGGCGCTCGACGATGTCTCGCTGAAGGCGCTGGGCCGCATGCACAGCGCGCGCGAGGCACTCGATGCCGTCGCGATCGCGCGCCGCTCGTTCGAGCGTTATTCGTTCGACCTGATCTACGCCCGCCCCGACCAGACGCCGGCGATGTGGGCCGATGAGCTGCGGCTCGCGATCAATGAGGCCGCCGAGCATCTGTCGCTCTATCAGCTCACGATCGAGGAAGGCACGCCGTTCTTCGGCCTGCACCAGGCCGGCAAATTGAAGACGCCGGACGAAGCGGTCGCGCGCGCGCTCTACGACGTCACGCAGGAGACCTGCGAGAAGCTCGGGCTCCCCGCCTACGAGATTTCAAATCACGCGCGGCGCGGCGCCGAGTGCCGGCACAATCTGGTCTACTGGCGCGGTGACGAATATGCCGGCATCGGTCCCGGCGCGCATGGCCGGCTCGACATCGACGGCGTGCGCCACGCCACCGCCACCGAGAAGCGTCCCGAGGCCTGGCTGATGCGGGTCGAGACCAACGGCCACGGCATCGTCACCGACGATCTCCTCAACAGCGAGGAACGCGCCGACGAATTCCTGCTGATGGGGCTGCGCCTCGCCGAGGGCATCGACCCCGAGCGCTACACCGCGCTTTCCGGCCGCCCGCTCGATCCCGGCCGCATTGCGCTGCTGCGCGAGGAAGGTGCGATCACCGTCGACGCCACGGGACGCCTGCGCGTGACCAGCAGCGGATTCCCGGTGCTGGACGCGGTGGTCGCGGATCTGGCGGCGTAACGAGCTGCCGTAGCCCGGATGGAGCGTAGCGAAATCCGGGATCTGTCTACGCGGAGAGACTGTTCCCGGATTACGCTGCGCTCCATCCGGGCTACGAGGCCATCACGCCCCAAAGCTCTTCGGCGAGCCCGCGACTGCAACGCCGCCGCCGGTCGTCACCTTCATCACGGCGAGCCCACGTTCATTGGTGCCGTCGGCGCGGAAGCGGAACAGGCCATCGATGCCGGCAAAGCCGGAGGGGTTGGTGAGCACGTCCGGCGAGAAGCGCGTGGTGCCCTGCGTGCGCGCGAGCGCGGCGACGAGGGCGACGGCGTCATAGGCCAGCGTCGCCGTGCGCACCGGCTCGGCGCCGTATTTGGTGCGGTAGCGGCCGGAGAAGGCGCGAAAGCCGGCCGGATCGGGCGCGGCGTAGAGGCCGCCTTGCAGTGCGGAGCTGGCATAGACGCGCGGATTGTCCCACAGGCCAGTGCCGAGCATCTGGATGTTGCGCAAATTGGCGCCCGCCGCGGTCATGGCATCGGCCACCGCGACGACGGCATCGCCGTCGTCGGCGATGAACAGTGCGTCGGCGCTGCCGAGCTGCTGCGCCACGGTGCGGGCCGGCGTGGCGCGATCGGCGCCGTATTTCTCGAACGCGACGATGCGGCCGCCACGCCGCGGCACCGCCGCCTTCACCGCGGCCTCGACGACATTGCCGTAGGCATTGTCGGGCACCAGCACGGCGACGGAGCGCTTTCCGATGCTGGCGGAATATTCGATGATGCGGTTGACGTCTGACTCCGGCAGGAAGCTGAGCAGATAGACGCCGCGGCCGGCGATGCTCGAATCGGTCGAGAACGCGATCACGGAAATGCCGCGCGTGCGCGCGACCTGCGCCACCGCCGGCACCGATTGTGCGAACAGCGGCCCCAGGATGATCTCGGCGCCCTCGTCAACCGCCTGCTGCGCACCTGCCTGCGCGCCCTGCGGGCTGCCATTGTCGTCCTTGATCAGGAGCTGGATATTGGGATTCTGAAACTCGGCCAGCGCCATCTCGGCGGCATTGCGCATGGATTGCGCGGCAAGGCCGGCGTTGCCGGCGGCCGAGAGCGGCAGGATCACGGCGACCTTGACCCCGCCGGTGCCCGCGGTCGTGGCCTGTTGCTGCGGACCGGCCGGCTGGGCCGGCGGCGCGGAGGAGCTGCTGAACGGATTGGAGAACTGGCTCAGGCTCTGCTGCACGCCGGCGCAGGCCGACAGCAGGGGCGCGCCGAGCAGCAGGCCAATCGCGCTCCGCCGGGTCGCCCCCGACGATCGGGACCCCGGAGACGAAGACTTGGGAGTACGCGGGCCCACCATGGCAGCTCTTCTCTCGACCAGCCCTGTTCGGACCCGTCACCACAACTATTCCGCGACACAACCCGCGGATTCAGGCATAATGTCGGCAAATAGTTAACCAAAACAAAAGGATAATGACCGCTTAACGCGATCGCCCTCCGTTCCTGGCCAGCTGTTCGCCGTCCGTCCCCCCGCATCAAGGCGGCGTTTCCGCCCTGAATATGGCGCTGACGCTTCAGTCCCTCCCGAATGTGACCCCGGATGGATCACATTCCCGTCCTCGTCCCACGACTCGGTACTCGCCCCGCTGCGATCTTTTTCGGAGGAGCGGTTCCCAGTCCCAGGGATCATGCCTAAGTTCAACTCATTATGCGCGCAAAGCCGGCCCCGATAAATACGCCTGAAGATGCGGACCCCGCCTCACGCGGTTTTTCGATCGACGCCCATCGCCTGGCGGCGGCGAAGGCAGCGCCGGGCCTCCATCTGGTGGCAACCCCGATCGGCAATCTCGGCGACATCACCCTGCGGGCGCTTCAGACGCTGGCCGGCGTCGACGTCATCGCCTGCGAGGATACCCGCATCACGCGCCGGCTGACCGAGCGCTACGCCATCGCAGCCCAGCTCAAGCCATATCACGAGCACAACGCGGAAGCCGCGCGTCCAAGGATCCTGGAGGCGCTGGCGCAGGGCGGCTCGGTCGCGCTGGTCTCGGATGCCGGCACGCCGCTGATCTCCGATCCCGGCTTCAAGCTGGTGCGCGAGGTCTGCGCCGCCGGCCACGCCGTCTATGCGCTGCCCGGCCCGTCCTCCGTGCTGGCGGCGCTGTCGGTGGCGGCGCTGCCGACCGACCGCTTCTTCTTCGAGGGCTTTCTGCCGGCGAAATCGGCCGCGCGAAAATCGCGCCTTGCCGAGCTCGCCCGCATCGATGCGACGCTGGTGATGTTCGAATCCGGCAACCGCGTGCAGGATACCCTTGCCGAACTCGCCGAGATCATGGGGACGCGTGAAGCCGCGATCTGCCGCGAGCTCACGAAACTGCACGAGGAAATCTCGCGCGCCACATTGCGCGAGCTGGCGCGCGACGCAGCTGCGCTGGAGACGCGCGGCGAGTTCGTGCTGGTGATCGGCCCGCCCCCGGCGGACGCCGAGGTGCTGACATCGGATGCGCTGGACGATCTGCTGCGTCAGCAGCTCGCCGCGCACAGCGTCAAGGATGCCGTCGCGCATGCGGTCGCGCTGTCGGGCCGGCCGCGCCGCGAGGTCTATGCCCGCGCGCTCGAGCTCGCGAAAGACCTGCGGGGCGACGATGGCGAAGACTGAGGGAACGACGGAACCGAGGGTCGCCTCGCCCGACCGCGTCGCCGCGTTCCGCACCGGCATCTCCGCCGAGAGCCGCGCCGCCGCCTATCTCATGGCCAAGGGCTATCGTATCCTGGCCAAGCGCTACCGCACGCCGCATGGCGAGATCGACATCGTGGCGCGCCGCCGCAATTTGATCGCCTTCGTCGAGGTCAAGGCGCGCGCGACGCTGGATGACGCCGCCTTTGCCGTGACGCCGCGCCAGCAGCAGCGCATCGTCAACGCCGCGCAAGGCTGGCTCGTGGCGCATCCCGAGCATGCCGAATTCGAACTACGATTCGACGCCATGCTGATTGCGCCGCGATCACTTCCGCGCCATGTGTTGGCGGCATTCGACGCCTCGACCTGAAAGGCAGACCATGAAACTGAACGTCGCCGTCCAGATGGATCCCATCGCCCGCATCAACATCAAGGGTGATTCCACCTTTGCGCTGCTTCTGGAGGCGCAGAAGCGCGGCCACGGCCTGTCCTATTACACGCCGGACAAGCTCTCGATGGTCGGCGACGAGATCGTGGCTCCCGTCCAGCTCCTCACCGTGCGCGACGAGTCTGGCGACCATTTCACCCTCGGCGAGCCCAGGCGCGAGGCGCTCAATGGCTTCGACGTGATCTTGCTCCGCCAGGATCCGCCATTCGACCTCGCCTACATCACCTCGACCCATTTTCTGGAGCGCATCCACCCGAAGACGCTGGTCGTCAACGACCCGGCCTCGGTGCGCAACGCGCCGGAAAAGCTGTTCGTGATGAACTTTCCGCAGCTGATGCCGCCGACCCTGATCTCGCGCGACCTGGACGAGATCAACGCATTCCGCGACAGGCACGGCGCCGTGGTGATGAAGCCGCTGCACGGCCATGGCGGCGCCGCGGTGTTCCGCGTGATGCCGCAGGACATGAATTTCGGCTCGCTGTTCGACATGTTCTCGGTCACCTTCAAGGAGCCCTGGGTGATCCAGCAGTTTATCCCCGAGGTGAAGCACGGCGACAAGCGCATCATCCTCGTCAACGGCGAGTTCGCCGGCGCGGTGAACCGCGTGCCCGCCGCGGACGACCTCCGCTCCAACATGGTGCGCGGCGGCGCGGCGCAGGAGACCGAGCTCACTCCGCGCGAACGCGAGATCTGCACGACGGTCGGGCCGGCGCTGCGCGAGCGCGGCCTCCTGTTCGTCGGCATCGACGTCATCAACGGCAACCTCACCGAGATCAACGTGACCTCGCCGACCGGCATCCGCGCCATCGCGCGGCTCGGCGGGCCGGATGTGGCAGCCAAGGTCTGGGACGCGATCGAACAGAAGCGGGCGAAGTAAGCGCCGGTCCCGTAGCCCGGATGGAGCGCAGCGCAATCCGAGATCTCACAGCGCGCCTCGTGGTCCCGGATTGCGCTGCGCTCCATCCGGGCTACGACATCAATGGAAACACTGCGCGCCCGCTACTAACCACCCGTTCACCATGACGCCCCGCGCCGCCTCCGCGCGCGGCTGCCGGCTTACGTGAATCTACGGGGGCCGCTGGCCGACCGGCTAACGCCGCGTTCACCATCTGCCGAAAACCAGCATCGCGACCGGCCACCACATTCGGCCTCGCAACACCCCTTATACTTTTACTCCCTACTCATCGACGCAGGGGAACCCGCTACGTGCGGTTCGAGTGCCCCGCGTAAGAGTAGAAGCGTATGAACACCGCACGCATCGTCGTACTCGTCATCGCGCTGGGCGCAGGCGGCGTCGCCGCGTATCTGGCGAGCGGCTTTGACAACAAGCCCGCGCCCGCGCTTCCCGTCGCCGAGAAGCTGCCGACGATCGAGATTCTCATCGCCAAGAACGACATACAGCTAGGCCAGGCTGTGAAGCCTGAGGACCTGCAATGGCAGGCCTGGCCGGCGGCGACGGCGAGCAGCGCCTTCATCCGCCGCGACAGCAGGCCCGAGGCACAGACCCAGATCGCGGGCTCGATCGCGCGGGTGCCGTTGATGCAGGGCGAACCGATCCGCGATCAGAAGCTGGTCAAGGCGGACGGCTCGGGCTTCATGGCCGCAATTTTGCCGTCGGGCATGCGGGCTGTCTCCACCGAGATTTCAGCCGAAACGGCCGCCGGCGGCTTCATCCTGCCGAACGACCGCGTCGACATCGTGCTGACCCGCCGCCTGAAGAATCCCGACACCAACGGCCCGACCGGCGGCAACGACCTCATCCTGTCCGAGATCATCCTGACCAACATACGCGTGCTCGCGATCGACCAGGCGCCGAAGGAAAAAGACGGCCAGACCGCCGTGATCGGCAAGACCGTCACGCTCGAGCTCAAGCCCGACCAGGTCGCGACGCTGTCGGCCGCGCGCCAGGGCGGAACGCTCCAGCTCGCGCTGCGCAGCATCGTCGATGTCAACGCAACAGAACTCACGATCGAGGACCAGGCGGTCAAGCGATCCGGCGGAATCAACGTGATCCGCTACGGCGTGCAGGTGCGGCAACTGACGTCACAGAAGTGATGATGGGGATAGTATGAACTACGGGGATGATCGGACGGGCCTGCGCATTCGGGGGAAGCGCGCGCGCTCGTTCTGGACGGGGACGATGCTGATGCTGGGACTGCTCGCAGTCCCCGACTTCGTCAGCGCCGCCGATGCGCCGGTGGGGGATCAGGCGCCGATGCAGGCGCCGGATCTCGGCGTGGCGCCGGTCGCGTCGATCGCGCCGGCCCGCACGCGCTTCCTGTCGCTCGGCGTCGGCAAGTCCGTCGTCATCGACCTGCCGCGCGAGGTCAAGGACGTGCTGGTGGCCGATCCCAAGATCGCCAATGCGGTGATCCGCTCGGCCCAGCGCGCCTATATCATCGGCGGCCAGGTCGGCCAGACCAACGTCGTGTTCTTCACCGCCGACGGCCAGCAGGTCGCCTCCTACGACATCGCGGTCAAGCGCGACCTCAACGGCATGCGCGCGGCGCTGCGCCAGTCGCTGCCGGGCGTGCAGATCGAAGGCGTCGGCGACAGCGTGATGCTGACCGGCTCGGTGTCGAGCCCGGTCGAGGCCCAGCAGGCCGGGGAAGTCGCCGCGAAACTCGTCGGCGGCAACGACAAGGTCGTCAACAACATCGTCGTGCGCGGCCGCGACCAGGTGATGCTCAAGGTCGTCGTCGGCGAAGTACGCCGCGACATCGTCAAGCAGCTCGGCGTCGATCTCAGCGCCAGCCTGAACGCCGGCACGGCGGTCGTGAACTTCAACAATTCCAACCCATTCTCCGTCTCCGGCGGGCCGCTCGTCAGCAGCAACGGGCTTGGCGTTGCCGGCCTTGCCAAGGGCGTCGCCACGGTCAGCGCAACGATGCGCGCGATGGAAAGCGCCGGCGTGATGCGCACGCTCGCCGAGCCGAGTCTGACCGCGATCTCGGGCGAATCCGCCACCTTCATCGCCGGCGGCGAATTCCCGATCCCCGCAGGCTATTCCTGCGATCCGGTCACCCACGTCTGTACCACTCAGATCACCTACAAGAAGTTCGGCATCTCGCTGAACTTCACCCCGGTCGTGCTCAGCGAAGGCCGCATCAGCCTGCGGGTGATGACCGAGGTTTCGGAGCTGTCAAGCCAGAACGCCATCTCCGTGACCCAGGCGGTGTCCTCGACCTCGACCAGCTCGATCACCATCCCTTCGATCCAGACCCGCCGCGCCGAGACCACGCTGGAAATTCCCTCCGGCGGCTCGATGGCGATGGCCGGCCTGATCCAGCAGCAGACCAAGCAGGCGATCAATGGCCTGCCCGGCGTCGACCAGGTGCCGATCATCGGTGCGTTGTTCCGCAGCCAGGACTTCGTCAACAACGAGACCGAGCTGATGGTGATCGTGACGCCCTATGTGGTGCGCGCGGTCGCCCAGAAGGAATTGTCGCGGCCCGACGACGGCTTTGCGCCGGCCTCGGACGCGCAGACGGCGCTGCTCGGCCGCATGAACCGCCTCTATGGCATCGCGCGGCGCGTCGATCCGATCGACGGTATCCGCGGCGATTTCGGCTTCATCATCGACTGAGACGGACGGTTTGGGGAACGGGGCAAGAAACGGGGCAAGAGGGGACCAAGCGATGACGAAGACGATCGCCGATCGACGTCGCAACCTGCGGATCGCACTGGCACTGACGGGGCTCTCCGTCATGCTCGGCGCCTGCAACACCACCGGCGAGATCGTCACCCAGACGGTGCCGACCGACTATCGCCAGCGCCACCCGATCGCAGTGCAGGAAGGCAAGCGCTCGATCGTCATCTTCGTCGGCAAGGCGCGCGGCGGCCTGTCGGCCGCGCAGCACGCGGACGTCGCGGGCATTGCCCGGGACTGGGTGCGCGAAGGCACCGGCTCCGTCGTCGTCGACGTGCCCGTCGACACCGCGAATTCGCGCGCGGCGACGGCGACCTATCAGGAAATCCGTTCCGTTCTCGCATCCGGCGGTGTGCCGTCGCGCGCCGTCGTCCGGCATCCCTATCGCCCGGAGGATCCCGGACTGCTGCCGACGATCCGGCTGAGTTATTCAAAAATCGCCGCGGTGGCCGGCCCCTGCGGGCTGTGGCCGGAAGACGTCGGTCCGAACATCCTCGACCCCGGCTACAACGAGAACCGGCCGTACTTCAATCTCGGCTGCGCCAGCCAGCGCAATCTCGCCGCGATGATCGACAACCCCGCCGATCTCGAGCAGCCGCGGGCCGAGACGCCCGCCTATACCGCGCGGCGCGACATCGCCTTCGAGCGCTACCGCAAGGGCACGACCACGACGACCACCTATCCCGAAGCCGAGAAGGCCAAACTCAGCGACACAGGCAAATGACAGGCTTCCACGACGAAGAAGCGGACGATCCGCGGCACCCCGAGGAACACATTGCGCCGGTGCCTCGCATCTCGGTGCAGGCATTTTGCGAGACCGAGCAGACGCTCGCCGCGGTGACCGCGGCTGGCCAGGATCGCCGTCTCGCCAAGGCGCATCTCACCGCCAGGGACGGCGGTCTTGCCGCGGCAATCGAAGTCTATGAGACGATGCCGACGCCGAACGTCATCGTGATCGAGTCCGACGGCACGCGCGACATTCTCGAAGGGCTCGACGACCTCGCCGGCGTCTGCGATCCCGGCACCCGCGTGGTCGTGATCGGCAATCCCAACGACACGGCGCCCTATCGCGAGCTGGTGCGCCGCGGCGTCAACGATTACGTGGTGGGACCGGTCGAAACCCTCGACGTGGTCCGCTCGATCTGCAGCCTGTTCTCGGCCTCGGAGGCCATCATCACCGGCCGCGTCATCGCGGTGGTCGGCGCCAAGGGCGGCGTCGGCGCCTCCACCGTCGCGCACAACGTGGCCTGGACCATCGCGCGCGACCTTGCGCTCGATTCCGTCGTGATCGATCTCGACCTCGCCTTCGGCACCGCGGGCCTCGACTACAACCAGGACCCCGCGCAGGGCATCGCCAACGCGGTACTGTCGCAAGACAGGCCGGACACGGCGTTGATGGAGCGCCTGCTCGCCAAATGCACCGAGCGGCTCAGCCTGCTGGCCGCGCCCGCGACGCTCGACCGTGTCTACGATTTCGGCGCCGAAGCGTTTGACGCGATCTTCGACACGTTGCGTATGACCACGCCCTGCATCGTGCTCGACGTCCCTCATCAATGGTCGGGCTGGACGCGGCGCGCGCTGGTCAACGCCGACGACATCGTGATCGTGGCCGAGCCCGATCTCGCCAATTTGCGCAACACCAAGAACATGCTGAGCGTGCTCAAGGCGGCGCGGCCGAACGACCGGCCGCCGCTCTATTGTCTCAACCAGGTCGGCATGCACAAGCGTGCGGAGATCGAGGTCAAGGCGTTCGCCAAGACGATGGAGAGCCAGCCGATCGCGGTGATCCCGTTCGATTCGAAGCTGTTCTCGACCGCCGCCAATAACGGGCAGATGATCGCGGAGGTCTCCAAGAGCCACCGCACCACCGAGCTGTTTCAGACCATGGCGAACCGTCTCGCCGGGCGCGGCGAGGTGAAGAAGCCGAAACGCTCGCTGCTCGGACCGCTGCTGAAGAAGCTGAAGGGCAGGTCGGGGCGCGGCTCAGCCCCGCATCGCAAGGCGTCTTAAAGATCGGGAATCGCAAAGATCGAAAGAGGGCGGACTATTTGTCCGTCCTTTGCTGTTTCTTCGCCAGCACCTGGCGCAACGCCGCAACTTTGGCCGCGGCCTGATCCGGCGGCAAATCTGCCTTCACGAGGATTTCGGCCTCGGACTCGCGGCCCTGCAATCCCAGCACGAGCGCGAGATTGGCGCGGACCCGCGCATCGTTCTGATTGCGCTGATAGGCGCGGCCGAGCACCTGTTCGGCCTTCGACAGATTGTTTTGCAGCATATAGGACAGGCCGAGATTGGACAGCACGGTCGGCTCGTCGGGCACGATCTTCAGCGCGCTGGCGTAATATTGCTGCGCCTCCTCGTTGCGGCCGAGCTGGTCGAGCGCTGCGCCCTGCGCCGACAGGATGCGCCAGTCCGGATCTTCCGGCGTATGCGCGCGGCTGAGCACATCGAAGGCCTGCTGGAAATTGCCGTTGTCGGCGAGCGCACGGCCGTAGCCGGCGAGCAGCGCCTTGTTGCTGGGATGGTTGAGCACGGCCTGCTCCAGCACCGCGACGGCCTGCGCGCGCTGGCCGGTCTCGCGCAGCGCCTTGCCGTATTCGAGCGCGACGTTGGGATCACCGGGCTTGGCGCGGTAGCGCTCGCGCAAGCCGTCCATGTCCGGCTTGCTGTCGGCCTTGGCGGCGGTTTCCGATTTGCCGCCGAGCGCGCCGGTCACGTCCTCCAGGCTCGTGGTCTGGCAACCACCGAGGACGAGCACCAGGAGCGCGGGAAGCAGCAATCTCGCCGGGGGAAAGGCAAGGGACGAACGCTTGGACATACTCTGATCACTCGGCAACAGATCAGAGATGCTTACCGATTAACGCTAAAGTCCCGTTAAGGGACGTCGCCCGTCCGGCTCAATCGGTGAATTCAGCACCGAATTCGCAGCCGATGCGCCAGCGCAGGCGGCACTGGCGGGAATAATCCGGTGCGAAGATGATGGTGAATTGCGGTGGCACTTCCAGGAATTCCGCCACCACCTTCACGCCCCCATCCGAGATATCCGTGATCGTGCAGTCCCTCGGCAGCGAGCCCGCGCCAAAATGAATCTTGGCGAGCCGGCTGCACACCCGACGTTCGCTTCTCCGGCGATTTGCAAGCATTTGAATTGTTCACCCGTTAGACCACGGCCCATCCCGCAAGCGCAGGAATAGCGGACATTCGTTGGAATGTGCTGAGGACAGAAGCTCGCATTCGAGGCGTAGTGTCGGCGCTGCGTTTACGATTGGTTAGGGGGCCGGCCGGGCACCAATTTGTGTTCCCGTATTGTTCTTGCCAAAGCCGGCCCGCTCCGCTACCCTCGATTGTGTAAGAGGGCAGGCTTGATCGGGCATGGTTCAGCGGGTTTCCACAGTCGCCTTTGAGGGGATCGAGGCCCGCGCGGTCGACGTGCAGGTCCAGGTCGCCCCCGGCCTGCCGGCCTTTGCCATTGTCGGCCTGCCGGACAAGGCGGTGTCGGAGGCGCGCGAGCGCGTGCGCTCGGCGCTGATCGCCTCGGGCCTGGCGCTGCCGGCGCGGCGGATCACCGTCAATCTGGCGCCGGCCGACGTCCCGAAGGAAGGCAGCCATTACGATCTGCCGATCGCGCTCGGGCTGATGGCGGCGATCGGCGCGATCCCGCCGGATGCGCTGACGGGCTTTACGGTGCTTGGCGAGCTCGGCCTCGACGGCTCGATCGCACCGGTGGCCGGCGTTCTTCCCGCCGCGATCGGCGCCAATGTGCGCGAGGAGGGACTGATCTGTCCGGCGTCCTGCGGCTCGGAAGCGGCCTGGGCCAGCCCCGACATCCAGATCATCGCAGCTCACTCGCTGATCCAGATCGCCAACCATTTCAAGGGCACGCAGGTGCTGTCGCGGCCCACGCCGAAAGTGCACGAAGCCGCCGCCTCAAAGCTCGACCTGCGCGACATCAAGGGCCAGGAGAGCGCCAAGCGGGCGCTCGAGATCGCGGCCGCCGGCGGCCATCACCTGTTGATGATCGGCGCGCCCGGCGCCGGCAAATCGATGCTGGCGGCGCGCCTGCCCTCGATCCTGCCGCCGCTGTCGCCGGGCGAACTGCTCGAAGTCTCCATGATTGCGTCGGTGGCCGGCGAGATCGAGGGCGGCGCACTGACCGCGCGGCGGCCGTTCCGCTCGCCGCACCATTCCGCCAGCATGGCCGCGCTCACGGGAGGCGGCATGCGCGCAAAGCCGGGCGAGATCTCGCTGGCACATCAAGGCGTGCTGTTCCTCGACGAGTTGCCGGAGTTCGATCCGCGCGTGCTGGATTCGCTGCGGCAGCCGCTGGAGAACGGCGAGGTCTCCGTTTCCCGCGCCAATCACCGCGTCACCTACCCTGCCCGCTTCATGCTGGTCGCGGCGATGAATCCCTGCCGCTGCGGCAACGCATTCGAGCCCGGCTATGCCTGCAAGCGCGGCCGCATCGACCGCTGCACCGGCGACTATCAGGCGCGCATCTCCGGCCCGCTGATGGACCGGATCGATCTGCGCATCGAGGTTCCCGCGGTGACCGCGGCCGATCTGATCCTGCCACCGCCGGCGGAAGGCTCCGCCGAGGTCGCCGCGCGCGTGGCGGCGGCGCGCGACATCCAGCTCGCGCGTTACGCGGACGCCGGCCTGCCGCATGTCCGCACCAATGCCGAGGCGCCGGCCTCGGTACTGGAAGAGATCGCCAGGCCCGATGCGCAGGGGCAAAAACTGCTGCGCGATGCCGCCGAGACCATGCGGCTGTCGGCGCGCGGCTACCACCGCGTGCTGCGGGTGGCGCGCACGCTCGCCGATCTCGACAACGCGGACAGGATCGGCCGCCTGCACCTCGCCGAGGCGCTGTCCTACCGCGCACTCGCGGAGGATGTGCGCCAGCTGGCGTGACCACCGCGCGCATCAACCCGGCGGTAACGAGTTTCCTTTACTCTCTGCAAACCATAAGGCCCGCGTATTCCCAGGTGCAGTTCCCAACGGGCCCGGCGAGTAGAGTGTCATGTTGCGTCTCAAGATCCTGGCCTCGGTTGTTCCCATGTTGGCGGCGGTGGTGTTCGCCCGCGGCGAGGTCGGATCGGTCT
The DNA here is from genome assembly GCF_009759665.1 of Bradyrhizobium cajani. Lineage (GTDB taxonomy): Bacteria > Pseudomonadota > Alphaproteobacteria > Rhizobiales > Xanthobacteraceae > Bradyrhizobium > Bradyrhizobium cajani. The sequence goes on along the minus strand of NZ_WQNE01000019.1, from coordinate 96,108 downwards.
CGCATCCCTGCATCGCCCTGGGCGAAACCTCCGTCGAGCTTACCTCCCTGTTCTGGACCGCCGGCGTCCACGTCGCCTTCACCGACGATCCCGCACGGGCCACGGTGCGGGTTCAGATCACCGATGATGCCGACGCTGCGGATTTTGCGGTGGTTGACGACGGCTTCGGTTCGGAGCCGGATACCTGCCAGGCCAATCCATCGACACGCCTTGTCACGATTGCCGCGCAGCCCGTCGACGGCGGCCCGGTGATCTATCTCTCCACCGACGGTCCGGCCGATTACCGCATCTATGTGCGCTCGAAGACGTTTTCGCAGCGCGAGGCCGCGGCCCTGATCGTCGGCGCCCATGGCGGCGATCGCCCGCCCCCGCTCCAGGCGGCGTCGCTCTGAGGCGTTAACATCTCGTCAACCCTGTTTGGAGGCAGAACCAGAGCCTCAAGCTGTTCGCAAGGTCGGCGCGACATCGTCGCACGCGGCGGCGGAGTTTCGGAAAAGAGTCGGGGTCGGTTGCGATGGGTCGGACGTTCCGGATCAAGGTGCGCATGCGCCGTTTCAGGCGCCGCCACCCCAGAATCGCCTTCGCGATCCGCTCACTGATGATTTTCTCGGCGACGTTCGGCGGCGCCTATGGCTTCATCGCCGGCAGCCGGTCGGAGAGTTCCGGCTACGACCCCAACGCATTTGCGATCGGCGCGAGCTTCCTGTTCGCACTCGCCTGTCTTGGCCTTGCGACGCTGAGCATGCGGCTGCGCTTCGTCAACAAACGGCTGCGCGCGCTGGCCGCCCACAACGAGAAACTGATCGACCGCAATTGGGAGCTGAAGGAAGCCGAAGAACGCGCCCGCAGCCTGTTCGAGCAGCAGGGCGACCTGATCGTGCTGCGCGACCACCAGGGCCGCATCACCTTCGCCAACGACGCCTATTGCGCGCTCGCGGGGCAGGCGCGCGGCGCACTAGTCGGCACGCGTTTTGACTTTGACGTGCTGGAGCAGGGCGACAGTGCCCGCGAGGGCAATGGCACGCGGGTCCACGACCAGCGAATCGCAACTCCGCTCGGCGCGCGCTGGGTCGCCTGGCGCGAAGGCTTCGTGCGCCTCGATGCCGGCCAGCCGGCCGAACTGCAGAGCGTCGGACGCGACGTCACCGACCGCACCGAGACCGAACGCGCGCTGTCCGAGGCGCGCGACCTGGCCGATGCCGCCAACCGCGCCAAGTCACGCTTCCTCGCGATGGCCTCGCACGAGATCCGCACCCCGCTGAACGGCATCATCGGCATGGGCGGCCTTCTGCTCGACACCACGCTGACGCCGGAGCAGGTGACCTATGCCAGGGCGGTGAAGACCTCCGGCGAAGCACTGATGGCGCTGATCGAGGAGCTGCTCGATTATTCCAAGATCGAAGCCGGCAAGCTCGATCTTGAGCAGCGCCCCTTCGCCTTGTCCACGCTGATCGAGGAAATCACCGAACTGCTGGCGCCGCGCGCGCAGGCCAGGAATCTCGAGATCGCATCCTATGTCGACGAGCGCCTGCCGCTCGAGGTCGTCGGCGACGCCGCGCGGCTGCGCCAGGTGCTGCTCAATCTCGCCGGCAATGCCATCAAGTTCACCGCAAGCGGCGGTGTCGCGCTGATCGTCGAGCCCGGCATCTGGCCGAACGAGATCAGCTTCCTGGTCCGCGACACCGGCATCGGCATCGCACCGGACGCGCAGTCGCGCATCTTCAGGGAATTCGAGCAGGCCGACGAGCGCGTTGCGCGCACCTATGGCGGCACCGGGCTCGGCCTTGCCATCAGCGAGCGCATCGTCAAGCGCATGGGCGGCCGTATCGCGCTCACGAGCGAGCCGGGCAAGGGCTCGACCTTCGAGGTCGCGGTGCCGCTCGCGCCATCGCAAGCCGACGCGGGACAAACCGCATTTCCCAGTCCGGACCTCACCGGCAAGTCGCTTCTCCTGGTCGCCGACGGTATCGAGGCGTCGCTGATCGCGCGGCGGCTGGAGCGTTGGGGCGGCCAGACCTGCATGGTGACCGACGCCGCCGTGGCGGAAGCGCTGCTGCCGGAACGTTCATGGCACGCAGTGCTGATCGATCGCGCGCTCGGTCCGGTCTCTGCCGACCGACTGGGCGAAGCGGCCCGCGCGCATGCGACGCAGCGGCTGGTGCTGCTGACGCCGAGCTCGCGCCACGAGAAATTTTCGGCGGCGTTCACCGGCTTTCTGGTGAAGCCGCTGCGCGCGGCCTCGCTCGCCGCACGGCTCGCGCTGGCGCCCGAGATCATCTCGCCTGATCTTGCGCCGGAACCGCCGGTCGAGCCCATCGCAAGCGCGAGGCCGGCGAACGGCCTTTCGATCCTGGTCGCCGAGGACAACGAGATCAACGCGCTGTTGATGCGGTCGCTGCTGACCAGGCTCGGTCACCGCGTCGTCATCGCAACGCACGGCGATGCCGCGCTGGAATCCTGGCTCGCTGCGCGGTCCGCCGCCACGCCCTATGATCTCGTGCTGATGGACATCCAGATGCCGCAGCTCGACGGCATCGAGGCGACCAAGCGCATCCGCGCGCACGAGGCCGGCGCCGGTGGCCACCGCACGCCGATCCTGGCACTGACGGCGAACACGCTGGCAGAGGATCGTTACGCCTGCTTCGAGGCAGGTATGGATGGATTCCTGATCAAGCCGCTGGACCGGGAAAAGCTGGATGAGGCGTTGGCTGGCCTCATCGCGTCACGGCATCTGGCCGTCTGATCCGGAACCCCGAAGCTCCCCGCGCCTGGGAACCTCCATTCGACGGACCGTCGACGATTGAAATCGACCACGTTGCGCGTCACCATCCTTGAGGGGACATTTGCAGGAAAAGGATAGCGCGCATGACCGTCCTTTGCCGCCTCGCCGTCATTATCCTTCTCGCTGGAGTCTCCCGGTCCGCCGCGGCAGATACGCCGGAGCTCATCACATCGCTCAAGCAGGGCGGCTACGTTCTGGTGTTTCGGCACACTGCCACCGATGACAGCCAAAAGGACGTCTACCCCTTCAGGTTCGACGACATGAGCGCCCAGCGCCAGCTCAGTGAAAAGGGCAGGGACACAGCGCGCCAAATCGGCACGGTGATCAAGGAGCTCGCGATTCCGATCGGCGATGTTTATGCCAGCCGGCTGAACCGCGCGATCGAAGCCGCCAAGCTGATCTCGGGCCGGGAGGTCAAGCCGGTCGAGGCGTTGACTGACAGCAGCAACGCCAGTGCGTCGGGAATGGCAAACCCGACCGGCGCAAATGCAAAGGCCGGCCAGGCCGTGCGTCAGCTCGTCGATGCGCCGCCAAAGGCCGGCACCAACACCTTCCTGGTCACCCACAAGACGAACATCGCCGATGCCTTCGGCAAGGAGGCCGGCGACGTGCAGGAAGGCGAGGCTTTCGTCTACAAGGCCAGCAGCTCCGGCGCCGCGGCCTTTGCGGGGCGCATCAAGCTCGCCGATTGGAGCGCGAAAACAAGCAAGTGACGAGCCGGGCATCCGACCCAGGCTGCCTGGCGCGGCGGAAATTCCGGGCTTTCTCAAGTCTGATCCGCACCGTCTGGCTGGGAAGGCCAGCAATAAGCGGGGTCACGAGCGCATGATCCGGCGACGTCTCGGCAAATCGGGATCACCGAGCGTTACCGCAACCCAGCGAGGCAGCCCGACTTGCCGCTTCGCCATGATCTTGTGATACCAGCGTCTTGTGTCTAGCGACTGAAAGGCTGGCGAACACGTGAGAACATCGGAAAACCGCTCATTCCTCGTCTTGCTCGCCGCGATCTCCGTTGCGTTCGGTTGGGTGCTTTGGCCGTTCTCCGGAGCATTGTTGTGGGCCACGCTGCTGGCAATCATCTTCGCGCCGCTCTATCGACGCACCCTGAGAACCTTCCCGGGAAAGCACAACCTTGCCGCATTGTTCACTGTCGTCGTCGTGGTCGTCATGGTCTTGATCCCCGTGGCGATCGTGATCGCTTCGCTCGTCGACCAGGGAGGGGAGCTGTATCAGCGCATTCAGAACGGGGAGATCAGTTTCGCTCATCCCCTGCAGCAACTGAAAGCCGCGCTGCCCGACTGGGTTGTTTCCATGTCAGATCGCCTGGCGGGCATCGACCTTTCGGCCTTGAAAGAGCGCCTGTCGAGTCTGGTCGTCCCGGCCGGCCAACAGCTGGCCGGGCATGCGATCAACATCGGTCAGTTGACGCTGGAGTTCGTGGCAAGCTTGCTCGTGATGTTGTACCTGCTGTTTTTCCTGCTGCGCGACGGCGACGAGCTCAATGCACACATCCGCGACGCGCTCCCGCTGCGCCCGAGCCACACCGCCGAGATCCTGAATGCGTTCACCCTGACGGTCCGCGGGACGATCAACGGGATCGTTCTCGTTGCCCTGATTCAGGGGGCGCTTGGCGGGCTGATCTTCTGGCTGCTCGGCCTGACTGCGCCGCTGCTGGCGGGCGCCCTCATGGCGATGCTCTCGCTGCTGCCCGTGCTCGGCTCCGCCCTGGTTTGGGCTCCGGTCGGGCTCTACCTGCTTGTGGCAGGCTCAATCACGAAGGGAATAATCCTGCTCGCTTTCGGTACCTTCGTGATCGGTCTTGCCGACAATTTTCTCCGTCCTGTCCTGGTCGGTCAGTCGATCCGAATGCCAAGCTATGTTGTGCTGCTTGCCACCCTGGGCGGCCTTGCGACTTTCGGAGCGAACGGCTTCGTCATCGGCCCGCTCGTCGCCGCAATGTTTCTGACGGCGTGGCACATCTTCGTCGGTTCGAAAGCGCGACCGGATCTGGCCGAACCGGAATGACCTGTTATAGGGCACAAGCAATAAAACGCGGCGCGGAGAGCTTGTCAGGCGGCGCTTGGGTTCCCTTGAAGATGGTCTCTGCCTGGGCCGCGCGCTTGCAATGCGGGCACACGAAGAGATGCGCGATGATCGGGGTCGGCTCGTCCGCAAGCAGTTCGGAGCGGAACCACTTCATCTCGATATGGCAGTCCGGGCAACTCGGCGCTTCAAGCTGCTCCGCAGCGCTTCTGAGACGATCAACCATGGTGCCCTCGCCGTTTTCGAAGGCATAGTGGAGTACCCATCGTTGGTCTGCAACAAGAGACACTCTTGCCGGACCGGTCAGGAGACATGTTCACCGGCGCGATTATAGCCGCCTGAGCGCCACGCTCTCCACCGCGTGGTCGGCGCCCTTCTTCAGGATCAGCGTCGCGCGCGGACGCGTCGGCAAAATGTTGTCCTCGAGATTGGCGAGGTTGGTGCGCTCCCAGATCGCGGTGGCGGTCGCGGTGGCTTCCTCGTCCGACAACAGCGCGTAGCGGTTGAAGTAGGATTTTGGATTGGTGAACGCGGTGTCGCGCAGCGCCAGGAAGCGCTTGATGTACCACTGGCGCAGCGCCGCCTCGTCGGCATCGATATAGACCGAGAAATCGAAGAAGTCGGAGACGACAGGCACTGCCTTGCCGTCGCGCGGCAGCTTACCGGTCTGCAGCACGTTGACGCCTTCGACGATCAGGATGTCGGGCTGGTCGATCTCGGCCCATTCGTTCGGGACGATGTCGTAGGTCAGATGCGAATAGACCGGCGAGCGCACATGGCGGCGGCCCGACTTGATGTCGGACAGGAATCCGAGCAGCAGCGGCAGGTCGTAGCTCTCCGGAAAGCCCTTCTTCTGCAGGATGCCTTGCTGCTCGAGCAGGGCCTTCGGGTAAAGAAATCCGTCGGTGGTGATCAAGTCGACTTTCGGGCGCGGCGACCAGCGCGCCAGCAGGGCCTGGAGCACGCGCGCCGTGGTGGATTTTCCGACCGCGACCGAACCAGCGACGCCAATGATATAGGGCACCTTGCGGTCGCGGATGTTGAGAAACTGGCGCTCCGCGTAATACAGGCGCTGCATCGCATCGACATAGATCGAGAGCAGGCGCGACAGCGGCAAGTAAATGTCTTCGACCTCCTTGAGATCGAGGCGATCGTGCAGCGAACGCAAGCGATCGAACTCGCCCGGCTCCAGCGTCATCGGCGTGTCGTCGCGCAGCCGCGCCCATTCCTCCCGCGTATAGACGCGGTACGGATTATACTGCTGCTCGGGTGCGCGGATATCCATGACGCGACCTTTCCACCTCGGCTAGTTGCCGCTTTTGCGCGACGCCTTCTCTTCCAACCCTGACATGTTCGTCCGCTTGTCCAGCGCGGCCTCGACCTCTTCCAGCTTTACGCCGCGGGCCTTCAGCAGCACAAGGAAATGATAGAGCAGGTCGGCGCTTTCAGCGATCAGATGCGCGCGGTCGTTTTCGACTGCTGCGATTACGGTTTCGACTGCTTCCTCGCCGAACTTCTTGGCGCAATGCTCGGCGCCCTTGTCCAGAAGTTTGCGGGTATAGGACGCCTCGCCACCGGATGCCGCGCGGGCATCGATGGTCTCGGCCAGATCGTGGATCGTGAAACGCGACATCGGCATTACTCAGAAACACACAGGCCACGGAGGCCATTCCCCGCTGGCACATGTGTAGCATTTTTATGAAGTGGAGTCGTCAGGCATCGAGGCGCATGGGCAGCCCGCGCCTTGCCATGTGCTCCTTGGCTTCGCGGACGGTGAATTCCCCGAAGTGGAAGATCGAGGCAGCGAGCACGGCGGTGGCATGCCCGTCGCGGATACCGTCGACGAGGTGATCGAGATTGCCGACGCCGCCCGAGGCGATCACGGGAACGGGAATGCTGTCGGCGATTGCCCGGGTCAGGGGAATGTCGAAACCCTGCCTTGTGCCGTCGCGATCCATCGAGGTGAGCAGGATTTCGCCAGCGCCGAGCGAGACGACTTCCTGGGCATATTCGATGGCGTCGATGCCGGTCGAATTGCGCCCGCCATGGGTGAAGATCTCCCAGCGGTCGCCGCCCGGCCGCTTGACCCGCTTGGCGTCGATCGCGACCACCACGCATTGCTCGCCGAATTTTTCGGCCGCTTCCTTCACGAACTCGCGCCGCGACACCGCGGCGCTGTTGATCGAGACCTTGTCGGCGCCGGCGCGCAGCAGCGTCTTGATATCGTCGACCTTGCGCACGCCGCCACCGACAGTCACCGGCATGAAACAGGCTTCCGCGGTGCGCCGGACCACGTCCAGCATGATGCCGCGGTTCTCATGGGTGGCCGTGATGTCGAGGAAGGTCAGCTCGTCGGCGCCGGCGGCGTCATAGGCGATCGCCGCTTCGACGGGATCGCCGGCATCGCGCAGATCGACGAAGTTGACGCCCTTGACGACCCTTCCGTCCTTGACGTCGAGGCAGGGGATCACGCGCACCTTGAACATCCGATGTCTCCTAGCCGCGCGCGTTGCGGATCAGGGTGAGGGCGGCGGCGGGATCGAGCCGGCCGTCATAGAGCGCACGGCCGGCGATCGCGCCGGCGAGCTTTTTGGCGCGCGGCGTCAGCATCGCCTTGACGTCCTCGATCGAGGCGAGGCCGCCGGAGGCGATCACGGGGATGGAGATGGCATCCGCCAGCGCAATGGTCGCGTCCAGGTTCAGGCCCTTGAGCAGGCCGTCGCGCGCAATGTCGGTGAAGATGATGGCGGCAACGCCGGCATCCTCGAAACGCTGCGCGATCTCCAGCACCGTCACCTGCGAGGTCTCGGCCCAGCCCTCGACCGCGACCTTGCCGTCGCGGGCGTCCAGCCCGACCGCGACGCGGCCGGGGAATTGCTTCGCCGCAGTCTTCACCAGCTGGGGATCGCGCACCGCGGCGGTGCCGATGATGACGCGGGTGATGCCCTTGGCGAGCCAGGCTTCGACGGTGGCAAGATCGCGAATGCCGCCACCGAGCTGCACGGGAATCCTGATCGTCTTCAGCATCGCCTCGACAGCCTGCGCATTCACCGGCTTGCCGGCAAAGGCACCGTCGAGGTCGACGACGTGGAGATACTCAAAACCCTGCTCGGCAAAACTCTGCGCCTGCGCGGCGGGATCGAGATTGAACACGGTCGCGCGCGCCATGTCGCCTTGCTCGAGGCGCACGCATTGGCCGTTCTTGAGGTCGATCGCGGGAAAGAGAATCACGGTTTCCATCGCAAGAAGTTCGAGATCAGGGCCAAACCGAAACGCTGGCTCTTCTCGGGGTGAAATTGCGTGCCGACCGCGGTGTCCTTGGCGACGATCGCGGTGACGGGCCCGCCGTAATCGGCGCGCGCGAGCACATCCGCCTCGTTGGCGGCGTTGAGGTGGTAGGAGTGCACGAAATAGGCATGCTGGCCCTTCGGGCCGAGCGCCAGCTTGTTCAGCACCGGGTGCTCCTGCAACACGTCGAGCGTATTCCAGCCCATGTGCGGGATCTTCAGGCCCTCGTCGCGCGGCATGATCTTCTCGACGTCGCCGCCGATCCAGTTCAGCCCCTCCGTGATGACGTGCTCCTTGCCGCGGCTCGCCATCAACTGCATGCCGACGCAGATGCCGAAAAAGGGCCGGGCCTTGACGCGCACCGCCTCCGTGATCGCCTCGACCATGCCGTTGACGGCATCGAGCCCGCGCCGGCAATCGGCGAACGCGCCGACGCCCGGCAGCACCAGGCGGTCGGCGCTGTAGGCCTGGTCCGGATCGCTGGTGACGAAGACCTTTTGCGGATTTTCCAGGCTGCGCGCGGCGCGCTCGAACGCCTTGGCGGCGGAATGCAGATTGCCGGAACCGTAATCGATGATGGCAACGCTCATCTTGACCCTCCCGGTTCTGGAAACAATCCAATGATGCCGCCCGCCGGCAGCGGCGGCGGGCTGGAAAATTGCTGACCCGGCACGTTGCGGGTCGGCGGCGGACCGCCGCGATCGACGGCCCATTGATCGTTGACGATGCCTTGCTGCTTCTGGCTCCAGCGCTCGAAGAAGCGGTGCTCGGCGCTGTCCTCGTCGTCGGCCACGACGACATCGAGCTGACGCCACTTGCCGCGTGAAAAAGACCAGCGGCGCAGGCTCGAGGCCTCGAGACCCATCAGCAGCGCGATGATGACATCGGCGAAGAAGATCGAGCTGCGTCCGACCCCAAGGCTGGACAACCCGGCATGAAATGCGGCGATGAACAGCAACCAGCCGATCAATGCCAGCCACAGCCGATTCCAGAGCAGCCAGAACGGACCGAAAATCATCGCCCAGAAATGGAAGCCGTCGCGCACGAAGACGAACTTGTCGGTGGCGCGCAGATCGGCTCCGGCAGGTGAGGGAGCATGAACTGTGTAGACAGGCATGGTGATGCCCCGTTCTCTGAATTCAGTGATGCCGTCAGCAGCGTTCGCCGCGCGACGGAGATGTCAGCCGCCGAGCGAGCCCTTGGTGGACGGGATTTCGTCCACAGCCTTCGGATCGATCGCGACCGCCGCCCGCAGCGCCCGCGCCAGACCCTTGAAGCAGGATTCGGCGATATGGTGGCTGTTATCGCCATATAGGGTCTCGACGTGCAGAGTCACGCCGGCGTTCATGGCGAAGGCCTGGAACCATTCGCGCACCAGCTCCGTGTCGAACTCGCCGATCTTGTCGCGGGGGAAGTCGACCTTGAACACCAGGACCGGGCGGCCCGAGATGTCGATGACCACGCGCGACAGCGTCTCGTCCATGGGCATGTGCACGCCGGCGTAACGGGTGATGCCCGCCATGGTGCCGAGCGCCTGCTTGACGGCCTGGCCGAGCGCGATGCCGGTGTCTTCGGTGGTATGGTGATGATCAATGTGCAGGTCGCCCACCGCCTTGACCGTGAGGTCGATGCGGGAATGGCGGGCGAGGAGATCGAGCATATGGTCGAAAAAGCCGATGCCGGTCGCGATATTGGACACGCCGGTGCCATCGAGGTTCACGGTCACCTCGATGTCGGTCTCCTTGGTCTTGCGCTTGATCGTCGCGGTGCGCATCAAAACTAGCTTTCGCTTCTATTTGAGCATGATCTTTCCCGGAAAACCGGTGCCCACTTTTCCGGATCATGCTCGGGGGCCGAAAACGCCGGTCTTTTAACAGCCAAATGACGCCTTCGCTACTGCGGGAACGGCCGATCAGGGCGGCACTTGAGCTTATCTTGGGCCTATGGTGAGCGAAATTTGAGGCCGGAACGGCCCGTTGTGCCCCTGCCCCTGACCGCCTAAATCAGGCCAGACAACGAGGGTCATTCATGCAGGATTCCCAGAACAGCTCACCGGTCTGGCACGGCACCACGATCTTGACGGTCCGCAAGGGCGGCAAGGTGGTGGTCGGCGGCGACGGCCAGGTCTCGATCGGTCAGACCGTGATCAAGTCCAACGCCAGGAAGGTCCGCAGGCTCGGCAAGGGCGACGTCATCGGCGGGTTTGCCGGCGCGACCGCCGACGCCTTCACCCTGTTTGAGCGGTTGGAATCCAAACTCGAGCAATATCCGGGGCAGCTGACCCGGGCCGCCGTCGAGCTGGCCAAGGACTGGCGCACCGACCGCTATCTGCGGCGGCTGGAAGCCATGATGATCGTGGCCGACAAGGACGTCTCCCTGGTGCTGACGGGCACCGGCGACGTGCTCGAGCCCGAGGCCGGGGTGATGGCGATCGGCTCCGGCGGTAATTACGCGCTGGCCGCTGCCCGGGCCCTGCTCGACACCGACAAGGACGCCGAGACCATCGTCCGCCGTTCCCTCGACATCGCTGCCGACATCTGCGTCTACACCAACCGGAACGTGACCATCGAAGCCCTGTCGGCTGGCTAGAGCCCGTGGCCGAACAGGTGAGCTCCGGACTGGCTGTAACCTCTCCCGCAAGCGGGAGAGGGGGCGCAGCACCGCCTTGGTAACTGAATGACGACCACCTACACCTTCCGCCCGATGACCTCGGCCGATTTGCCGCTGGTCCGGCGATGGCTGGGCGAAGCGCATGTGGTGGAATGGTGGGGCGATCCGGTTGAACAGTTTGCGCTGGTCAGCGGCGACCTCACTGAACCCGCGATGGACCAGTACATCGTGTTGGCCGGCAACAGGCCGTTCGGCTATCTTCAGTGCTACCGCCTGACCGCCTGGAATACGGGCTTTGGGCTGCAACCGGAGGGCACGCGTGGGATCGATCAGTTCATCGGCGAGAGCGACATGATCGCCCGTGGCCATGGCTCGGCGTTCATCCGCCAGTTCGCCGATGAGCGGTTGCGGGAAGGGCCGCCGCGCATCGTGACCGATCCGGACCCGCTCAACCTGCGGGCCGTACGCGCCTATGAGAAGGCTGGATTTGTCCGCGACCGCATGGTCGAGACGCCCGACGGGCCGGCCCTGCTGATGGTGCGCGAGACGTGACGCTGACGCAGACCCACGCGAGCAAGGCCGCGTTCCCGGCACTCGCCTGGGTCGCCATCGCGCTGTTGCTGCTGGCGCTGCAAGCCGCAATCCTGTTTGCGATGGGGCGGGTGCCGATCTGCACCTGCGGCACCATCAAGCTGTGGCACGGCGTGGTGTACAGCTCGGAGAACTCCCAGCACGTCGCCGACTGGTACAGTTTCTCGCACGTTCTTCACGGCTTCCTGTTCTACGGCCTGACCTGGCTCCTGTTTGCGCGACTGCCCTGGCTGCCTCTGTCCTGGCCGGCACGGCTGATCATCGCGATGCTGATCGAAGGCGCCTGGGAGATCGTCGAGAATTCCCCGTTCATCATCGAGCGCTACCGCGCCGGCACGATCTCGCTGGACTATTACGGCGACAGCATCGTCAATTCGGTCTCTGACACGCTGTTCATGGTGCTCGGGTTCCTCGTCGCCCGCGTGCTGCCGGTGTCCATCACCCTTCTGGTCGGGCTCGGCTTCGAGATCATGTTGGCGCTCCATATTCGCGACAATCTGACGCTGAATATCCTGATGCTGATCCATCCGGTCGAGGCGGTGAAGCAATGGCAATCCGGCCCGCCCATCCTCTGACGGCCGAAAAAATCGGCTTGTCCTACCCCGCATCCGACCCTAGCTAAGGTGCCATGACAGACTTCTCCCCCCGCGAAATCGTTTCCGAACTCGACCGTTTCATCGTCGGCCAGGCCGACGCCAAGCGCGCCGTCTCGATTGCGCTGCGCAACCGCTGGCGCCGGCAACAGCTCGAAGGCTCCCTGCGCGAGGAGGTGCTGCCGAAGAACATTCTGATGATCGGCCCGACCGGCGTCGGCAAGACCGAGATCGCGCGGCGGCTGGCCAAGCTTGCGAATGCACCGTTCCTGAAGGTGGAAGCGACGAAATTCACCGAGGTCGGCTATGTCGGCCGCGACGTCGAGCAGATCGTGCGCGATCTCGTCGAGGTCGCGATCGTCCAGGTGCGCGAGCGCAAGCGCAAGGACGTGCAGGCACGCGCCCAGCTCGCGGCCGAAGAGCGTGTGCTCGATGCGCTGGTCGGCGCCAATTCGAGCGCCGCGACCCGCGAATCCTTCCGCAAGAAGCTGCGCGCGGGCGAGCTCAACGACAAGGAAATCGAGATCGAGACCCAGTCCTCCGGCGGCGGCATGCCGATGTTCGAGATCCCGGGCATGCCGGGCGCGCAGATGGGCGCGATCTCGATCGGCGACATCTTCGGCAAGCTGGGCGGCCGCAGCAAGACGCGGCGGCTGACGGTGGAAGGCTCGCACGAGATCCTTGTCAACGAGGAATCCGACAAGCTGCTGGACACCGAGCAGCTCACGCTGGAAGCGATCAACGCGGTCGAGAACAACGGCATCGTGTTCCTGGACGAGATCGACAAGATCTGCGCACGCGACGGCCGCGTCGGCGGCGACGTCTCGCGCGAGGGCGTGCAGCGCGATCTGTTGCCGCTGATCGAGGGCACCTCGGTCTCGACCAAGCACGGCGCGGTCAAGACCGACCATATCCTGTTCATCGCCTCCGGCGCCTTCCACGTCGCAAAACCGTCCGACCTGTTGCCGGAATTGCAGGGCCGTCTGCCGATCCGCGTCGAATTGCAGGCCCTGACCCGCGACGACATGCGCCGCATCCTGACCGAGCCCGAGGCCTCGCTGATCAAGCAATATGTCGCCTTGATGCAGACCGAGGGCGTCACACTCGACATCACCGACGGCGCCATCGACGCACTGGCCGATGTCGCGGTCGCCGTCAATTCCACCGTTGAGAACATCGGCGCCCGGCGGCTCCAGACCGTGATGGAGCGGGTGCTGGACGAGATCTCCTTCACCGCGCCCGATCGCAACGGCGAGACCATCCGGGTCGATGCGGACTTCGTGCAGAAGCACGTCGGCGATCTCGCCAAGAATGCCGATCTGAGCCGGTTCATTTTGTAATTCTGGTTCAGTCCGCTATCTATCCGCTGTCGTCCCTGCGGAAGCAGGGACCCATAACCCCCAGCGGTCCTTGTTGAAACAGATAGTAGCTCCAGCCCTGCCTCAAATAACCTCCTGTGGTTATGGGTCCCGGATCGGCGCTCACTTCGTTCGCTTGTCCGGGACGACAGCGGAGTTTTGTGCGCGTGCCCGCTAATATCTGGCAAAACCCCTCGCGGCTTCTGCTCGCGATCAACGCGGCGGTCATCGCCGGCGTCTTCGTCCACAAGATCCAGCTGCCGCCTTACGTCCCCTACATCCATCTCCTCGTCGACTATCATTTCGGCTTCATCAAGCGCGCGCTGATCGGGGCCATCGTCGCGCTGTTCACGGACAAGGTGCCGGTCTGGCTGGTGTTCGCGCTCGCCGGCGCGACGTGGCTGGTGACGCTTGGGCTTTACTCAAGGCTCTTCCAGAAGACGTTCGGCCTCACCGCCAAGACGCTGCCGCTGTTCGTCTTCATCGCGGGCTCGCCGTTCTTCCTGAAGAACTTCATGCACACGCTCGGCCATTTCGACATCTATGGCTGTGCGCTGGCGATCATCCTGTTGCTGATGCCGGCGGGCTCGCTGCTGTTCGTGGCTTTGGCCGCGCTGTTCTCGATCGTTCTCGTGCTGATCCACCACATTCATCTTCTGATGTATGTGCCGACCATCATCACCATCGTCGTGATCCGGCATTACCTGGCTTACGGCTGCAATCGCACCAATCTCGCCGTCGGCGTGATCGCCTTGGCCGTCGTCTCCGCGCTGTTCTTCGCAGCGCAATTTCTCGGAACGATGCCGGTCCCCGAAGCCGACTTCGTCGCCTATCTGAAGACCCGGATGGCCGATCCCTCGCGAACGAGCCTGCTGCAATTCAGCTACATCTGGTACCAGCCGCTTGCGAAGGAAGTGTCCGACACCCGGGCATGGATGCCGCACAACATTCTCGGCGTGCCCGTGTTCGCGCTGCTGATCTGGCTGCACACGCCGCTGTGGCGCTATTTTGCGAACCTGATCGGCGCGCTCGCAAGCGATCTGCACCGGCGCCTCGTCGTCGCGGCGCTGATCGGCGTCAGCCTCGCTTATCTCGTGATGTTCGCGATGGTGTTCGACTATTCGCGCTGGATCTCGAACTGGGCGGTCTGCATGTTCCTGATCCTGCATGCCGTGAAGATGCTCCCCGCCGCGCGCGAGACGCCGCCGATTCCGGCCGAGGATCAGAAGACAAATATCTTTGGCCTGATCCTCACGCTGATCCCGCGCGTCGGAATCGTCCGACCGTTCTAGAATCGCGCCCGCCGAATCCGCACATACAGCGCGCCCTCGCCGCCATGGCCGATATGCGCGGTCTCGAAGCCGACGACGAAGGCGCGGAATTCCGGCAGGCTGAGCCATTCCGGCACCTGGCGGCGCAGCACGCCGCTCTCGCCGCCGCTCCGTCCCTTGCCGGTGATGACCAGCACGAAGGTCAGGCCGTCATGATGGGCGCGGTGCAGGAAGCCGCTCAAGGCGCGATGGGCGCGCGTCTGGGTCATGCCGTGCAGGTCGAGCCGCGCCTCGATCTCGCTCCGTCCACGCGAAAGCTTGGTGCGCTCGCGCTTGCCGAGCGGCGCCAAAGGCGGCACGGACGGTTTTGCGACGCGCGGCATCGGCGCAGCGGCAATGGGCCGTGGCGATGGCGCAGGCCTCACGGCCGAAACGGCGGGCGAGGGCTCCGTGCGCGGCGTGCCTTGCGGCTTGGCCACGCGGTGCTTCCTCAGCGGCTTGACCTGCTTTGCAACGGTGTCCCACAGCGCACGCTCTTCCTCGCTGAGCCCGCGACGGCGCGGCGAGGGACGAGGCTCCAGCACAGGCGGACGGGACGATCGCTTCATTGTTGCCGATGGGGACGATTCTTCGCAGGCCGCCGCGGCTCAGAAGCAGGCTCGATCGCGGGACGCGGAACCGGTAGCGGGACAGGGCCGGCGGTGGCAACCGTTTCGTTCTTGCCTTGCGTCGCAGCGGCGGCAGGCGTGCTCGTCTTGGCGGGATCGGTCTGCGGAAACAGCTTTGCGATCTTCTCCGATGGCCGCGGGTCCGGCACCGGCAGCCTTGCGCCGCGCATGCTGGGATCGAGGCCCTTCGGCACCAGCATCACGAAATGCATGGCGTGGCGCAGCCGCCCGGAGACGCGGCCGGCGTCCGCGCCGGCGCCGAAATAGAGATCGGCGCGCGCGGGGCCGATGATGGCCGAGCCGGTGTCCTGCGCGATCATCAAACGGTGGAACGGGGTCTTCGAACGCTCGGAATCGATCGGCAGCTCGCCCTCGATGAAGAACGGCGTGCCGTAGACATGCAGCGACTTGTCGACCGCGATCGAGCGGCCGGCCGTCAGCGGAATGCCCTGCGCGCCGACCGCCTCGTCCTTGTCGGACAGATTGACCTCGCGGAAGAAGATGTAGGAACGGTTCTGGCGGCGCAGCTCCTTGGCGCCATCCGGATTCTGCGCCATCCACTCCCTGATCTTCTGCATCGACATCTCTTCCTTCGGAATGATGCCACGCTCGATCAGGACGCGACCGACCGCCGTGTAGGGATAGCCGTTATAGGCGTCGTAGTTGAGCCGGACCGTGCCGCCGTCATCGAACTTGATGCGCGCCGAGCCCTGGATCTGCGCGAACAGGAGATCGGTGGGATCCTTCAGCCAGGCGATCTCGAGCCCGCGGCCGGCGATCTTGCCGTCCTCGATCTCGCCGCGATCGTAATAGGGCACGAGCTTGCGGCGGCCGATCTTGCGATAGACCGGACCCTTGTTGGGCAGGCTGACCGAGTCCTGCTTGTAGCCGCGCACGAACAGGTTCGACGGACGGCGATAGACCGGGACATTGTAGACATCAGTCTGCGTGCGCGAGCCGTCGAGCACCGGCTCGTAATAACCGGTGACGAAGCCGTCGGGCTCGCCGAGGCGCGAGATGCGCAGCGGCGCGAAATTCTCCTCGAAGAAGGTCCTGGCCTTGGCGTCGTCGGTGAGCTCGAGCGTTTTGGCGGCCCGGCAGGGTTCGTTCAGCGAGGCGCCGAGCGCCTTCGGTTCGGGAGCGCCGGTCTGCGCGTTGATCGGCCGGCAGCTCGCGCGGAAGGTCTTGTAGGCGGCGAGATGATCGTCGTTGCTCCAGCCCTTCACGTCTGCCCAGGCCAGCGGCAGATATTGCGCGCCGGGAATCTCGAACGGCAGCGGAAGCTGAGGATAGGGCAAGGCCCGCGGCGGGGCGGCAGGCAATGTCGGCAGATGATGGTGATGGCTGCGGTAGTGACGCCGCGCCGCCTCGGCGCCGAGCGAAAACGACGACAGCACGACGACGCCTGCGCAAAGCGCCGTCGCGCTGTTTTTCAGAAAGAGCTTAATTCGCGCTTCCGGTGCCAACCAGCTTCCAGTTTGGATCGCGAGAGGAGATGTCGCGGGCGAAAGTCCAGATGTCGGTGATGTCGGCGACCGTGTCGGCGCTGCCGTCGACGATGTTGCCGGCCTTGTCGCGGGTGGCCGAGATCATCTGCGAGACGAAGCGGATCGTGAGTTGGGCCGTACGGTCCCGCAGCTCGGCACCGACGAGTTCGGCCTTGTCGATCGAGACGAAACGCGTCTCGGTCTTCTGCTCGTTCTTCTCGCGGTCCTTGATCGCGGCCTCGAAGCTCTCATAGACCTCCGACGACAGGAGGTCGCGCAACGCGCGGCGATCGCCATTGGCGAAGGCCAGCACGATCATCTCATAGGCGCCCCGGGCGCCCGAGATGAAATGGCGCGGGTCGAAGGCGGAATCCTTTTCCACGATGGCGTCGAGACCCTGCGCCAGCGCGGTGCCGGGCTCCGCCAGGCCCTTCCAGCGGTCGGAGGGCGGGGTCGGCTCGGCCGTCGGCGCCAGCGGGGCCTGGTCGATCACCTTGCCCGGCATGGTCACGACGTTCTTCTCCTGGGCACCCTGCAGCGCGTTACGGTCGAACGGCGGCCGCTCGTTGCCCGTGCGCTGCCCCAGCACGCTGCGCAGCCGCAGAAAGATAAAGACCGCCAGCGCCAGGAAGATGATGGTGTAGATGTCCACGTCGTATTCGCTTTCTGGTCTTCTCGAGAAGGGGGCCGTTGCCGGGAAAATCGATCCGGCCAGTAGACCGTTCCATACGGGAACGGCAAGTCTACCATTTTGGGTCCGCGCGTCAGATCCGTGGGATGTAGGCACGAAATCTGGCCCGGCCAATGGCGCCTTTTGGCACAGCGTGGAGTGTAGCGCGTTTTATGCTTAAGGGGAAACCCGAACCTGACGGGAAATCGCGCATCTTCAATCATTTAAGGCACAATTTCGCGAAAAGGTCGGGGTGAACGTCACAGTTGTGGGCGCGGTCTGGAAACCCCCATCCGGGACCGTTCGTCCTTGTGGAGTGAGGCGGCCCTATGTTAGCCAACCGCCGCGAAATTCAGCCCAAATCGGGTAAGGAGAGACTTTCATGACCAACGGTAACGGCACCCCTCCCGAGGCGGCCCAGGCTCCCCAGCTCAACGTACTGGCGCAATACACCAAGGATCTCTCGTTCGAAAATCCGAATGCGCCGGGCTCGCTCCAGCCCCAGAGCCAGCAGCCCCAGATCAACATCCAGATCAACGTCGGCGCCAACAACCTCAGCGAACAGGAATTCGAGGTGACGCTGTCGGTCGAAGGCAAGGCCGAGACCGCGGGCAAGGTGATGTTCTCGTTCGAGCTCGCCTATGCCGGCGTGTTCCGGATCGTCAATGTGCCGAAGGAGAACCTGCATCCGCTGGTCATGATCGAATGCCCGCGCCTGCTGTTCCCGTTCGCGCGTGAGATCATCGCGACTGCCGTGCGCGACGGCGGGTTCCCGCCCCTGATGCTGGATCCGGTCGACTTCGTCGGTCTCTATCGCCAGAACATGGAGCGGCAAATGGCCGCTCAGGGCCAGGCCGGTCAGGCCTAACCGGCCGCCACGGCTGCTGGAGCGGGCAGGAACTCGTTCCAGATCGCCTTGTCGCCGAGCGTTGCGATGAAGGCCCGGTGGGCCTCGCGCTCGGCGTCCGAAATCCGCGGCGCGAGCGGCACCGGCCGCTGCCGCCGCGGTGCATCTCCGGTCGCATTGACGCGGATCTCCTCGGCCTCCGACGCCAGCAGCAGCTGCGACTGCCGCGCCCCGACCAGATCGACATAGACTTCGGCGAGCAGCTCGGCGTCGAGCAGCGCGCCGTGTTTGGTGCGGTGCGAATTGTCGATCGCATAGCGCGAACAGAGATCGTCGAGACGGTTCGACACGCCTGGATGCTTGCGCCGGGCCAGCAGCAGCGTATCGACCAGCCGCTCGCGCGGGACCGCGGCGCGCTTGATCCGGTCGAGCTCGGCATTGATGAAGCTGATGTCGAACGAGGCGTTATGGATCACCAGCGGCGCATCGCCGATGAACTCCAGAAAATCGTCGACGACCTCGTGGAACAGCGGCTTGGTCGACAAGAATTCGGCCGACAGCCCATGCACCGCGAACGCTTCCGCCGGCATATCCCTCTCTGGATTGATATAGACGTGATACGTCTGTCCCGTCGGCATGCGGTTGAAGATCTCTACGCAGCCGATTTCGACCAGACGATCGCCCCGGAGGGGATCGAGGCCAGTGGTTTCAGTGTCGAGAACGATTTCGCGCATGCTTCAGGACGCCGTGTCAATCGGCGAATCAGGCTCGCCGCTGCGGCATCTTAACGACCTCGGCCAGGATGTGCGCGATTTGCGCCCGCACCGGCTCAAGTCCGTGCGACGTATCCACCACGAAATCGGCGCGCTGGCGCTTTTCCGCATCCGGCGTCTGCTTGGCGATGATGGCGTCGAGCTTCGCCTCGTCCATCGTGCCCCGCGCCAGCACGCGCTCGCGCTGGAGTTCCGGCGAGGTCGAGACCACGACCACGGCGTCGACCCGCTTCTCGCCGCCGGTCTCGAACAACAGCGGAATGTCCAGCACCACGACCGGCGCGCCGGCCGCTTCTGCATCGGAAAAGAATTTTTGACGTGAGGCGCCGAGCATCGGATGGACGATCTGCTCGAGCTGCTTGATGGCGGCGGGATCATGCACCACGCGCGCGGACAGTTTCGGCCGGTCGACCTTGCCGTTCGCGGTGGTGCCGGGAAAGGCGGCCTCGATGGCGGGAGCTGCCTCGCCTTCATATAATTGATGGACGGCGGCATCGGCGTCGTAGACGGGCACGCCGGCCTCCGCGAACAATTTCGCGGTGGTCGATTTGCCCATCCCGATCGAGCCGGTCAGTCCAAGGATCCGCATCAGCGCCCAGCCATATCTCTAAAGCGCGATGAGATCGGGTCGAGTCGCATCGCGCTTTAGCTCTTTGTTTGCGCATGATCTCTTCGGAAAACCGCTTCACACTTTTCCGGATCATGCTCTAGTCCGCAACTAGCCCCTCGCGCCGCAGGAACGCAAGCAGCGGCAGCAGCGGCAGGCCGAGAATGGTGAAATGGTCGCCCTCGATGCGCTCGAACAGATGCACGCCGAGGCCTTCAAGCTGATAGGCGCCGACGCTGCCGGTCACGGCATCGCCGGCGGCATCGAGATAGGCCGAAAGTCCCGCCTCGCTCATCGCCCGCATGGTCATGCGTGCCACGGAAACATCTTCGAAGACGATCTCGCCATCGCGCGCCACGGCCACTGCGGAATTCAGCTCGTGGCTCTTGCCGGCGAGATCGCGCAATTGCGCCAGCGCCTGGGTGCGGCCCGCGGGCTTGTTGAAGAGACGATTCCCGAGAGCCAGCGTCTGGTCGGCACCGATCACGTGGCTTCCTGGACGATTGGCCGAGACTGCCTTGGCTTTTTCCCGGGCCAGCAGCAGGGCAATCTCGCGCGGATTTGAGAGGCTTGAGGCGGCCTGAATGCCGCGCTCGTCAATGTCGGCCGTAACAGCCTCGAATGCGAGCCCGGCATTGGCCAGCAGCATTTTGCGCGCACCGCTTTGCGAAGCCAGGATCAACGGAGATGTGCCGCGCCATAAACCCATCGCCAGGACTATTCCGAGGGCCGGTTACGTTGACGGTCGGTGTAGAGCTTCATGATCGCCGCGGCGGTCTCCTCGATCGAGCGCCGGGTGACGTCGAGCAGCGGCCAGTCGTGCTTGGCACTCAGCTTGCGGGCGAAGGCGACTTCGTCGGCGACCGCCTGCCGGTCGGTGTAGGTGTCGCTGCTGGAATTGGCGCCCATGGTGAGCAGGCGGTTCTGGCGCACCTGGATCAGGCGCTCCGGCGTCGCATGCAGGCTCACCACCAGCGGCCGCGTCAGTGTCTCGAGCTGCGTCGGCACCGGAATGCCAGGCACCAGCGGCACATTGGCGGTACGGATGCCGCGATTGGCGAGATAAATCGACGTCGGCGTCTTGGAGGTGCGGGATACGCCGACAAGCACCACGTCGGCATCGTCGAGGCCTTCGACATGCTGGCCGTCGTCGTGGATCATCGTGTAGTTCAGCGCGTCGATGCGCTTGAAATATTCAGCATTGAGGACGTGCTGGGCGCCGACGCGGCCTGTGGTCGCGGCACCGAGATAGGCCTCGAACAGCTGCATCACCGGGCCGATGATCGACAGGCTCGGAACGTTGATCCCCTTGCACTTGTCCTCGAGCCGCGAGACCAGATCCTTCTCCAGCAGCGTGAACAGCACGATCCCCGGCGCTTCCTCGATCTCGTCGAGCACGCGATCGAGCTGCTTCTGGCTGCGCACCAGCGGATAGACATGCTCGACCGGGGTGACGTTCGCGTACTGCGCGGCGACGGCACGTGCGACCGTGATCAGGGTCTCGCCGGTGGAGTCCGAGACGAGGTGCAGATGGAAATAATTGTTCGAGGTCGGCACAAAAACTCTTTTGATTTCGATGGGGCGGTTTGTGGATTTCTGTGGAGCTTAACCCCTCGGAAAGGGATGTGCGACACCAGGGGCGGGACAACGGCCAATTTTCTTCACACCGCTGCCCGTCAGAACAAGTCCGGCGCCCCTTCGCGACGGAAACGGGATTGCGCGGACAACTCCCTTGATAAGCTGCGGGCAGGCGCGCGCAAGCCCTTGAGCATGGGAGACTTATCCGAGCAGGCCGGACCGGAGCAGGATATGTTGATGGATGTGAACAAGCCGGCGTGAAGCGGCGGACGGCATTGCGTGAGTCCAATCCACGGTCACAAAGACTCAAACCTTAAGATTCTAAAATTTTTAGGTTTAGAAGAGCCGAGCACGCGGATATGTGTGCGCCCAGATCTATGAATGAATTCTTACCGGGCACGTTTCATCCACTGTTCGGTGAGCAGGAGCGTTTTCGGGCGAAGCGGATACCGGTCCGCATCAGGAAAACGCGTCGAAATTGGAATGGAGACTGCCGGCATGTACGAGTGGATCAAGGCGCTGCACGTGATCGCCGTCATCTCCTGGATGGCGGGCATGCTCTATCTGCCGCGGCTGTTCGTCTATCACTGCGAGGCCGAGATCGGCTCGAAGCAGTCGGAAACGTTCAAGGTCATGGAGCGCCGGCTGCTCAAGGCGATCATCAACCCCGCCATGATGGTCACCTGGTTCGCCGGGCTCTATCTCGCATGGTCAGGCCATTGGTTCGCATCGCCCTGGTTGCACGTAAAACTGGCATTGGTCCTGGCGATGTCTGCGGTCCACGGCTTTTTTTCCCGCTGGCTGAAGGATTTCGCCGCCGACCGGCGCCCACGGAGCCAGAAATTCTATCGGATTATCAATGAGGTGCCGACTGTCCTGATGATTTTCATCGTCATCATGGTGATCGTGAAGCCGCTCTAGGCAAGGATCGCGACGAATCGCTCAGCGCTTCGGCTTGCGGAGCAGGAAGCGATTTTCTATATTATCCGTATCCCACCCAACGCAGGCGGATGTGGTTGTGTCCGAGCTTTTTGAAGGCCGGACACCGCATCAGGTTTGAAGCCTCACCCGGCACTCACCTTGCCAGACCTGCGGACCTTACCTTCTCACGTCCGCATTTCAGAGCCTCCTCGCACCCCTCCCAAGGTTACCCCACAGGACCACCCCAATGCGGGAAATTAAACTCCAGGACCTCAAGTCGAAAACTCCGGCCGAGCTCGTCTCGTTCGCGGAGGAGAATGGGGTCGAGAATGCCAGCACCATGCGCAAGCAGGAGCTGCTGTTCGCCATCCTCAAGCAGCTCTCGCTCGCTGAGACCGACATTGTCGGCGAGGGCGTCGTCGAGGTGCTCTCCGACGGTTTCGGCTTCCTTCGCTCGCCCGATGCGAATTATCTGCCGGGCCCGGACGATATCTACGTTTCGCCGTCGCAGATCCGCCGCTTCGGACTGCGCACCGGCGATACCATCGAAGGCCACATCCGCAGCCCGAAAGAGGGCGAACGCTATTTCGCGCTGCTGAAGGTCAACACGCTCAATTTCGAGGATCCGGAAAAGGCCAAGCACAAGGTCAATTTCGACAACCTGACGCCGCTGTTTCCGAATCAGCGCTTCCGGATGGAGATCGACGATCCGACGCGGAAAGACCTGTCTGCACGCGTGATCGACATCGTCGCTCCGATCGGCAAGGGCCAGCGCGCGCTGATCGTCGCGCCGCCGCGCACCGGTAAGACCGTGCTGATGCAGAACATCGCGCATTCGATCACGGCGAATCATCCGGATTGCTATCTGATCGTGCTTCTGATCGACGAGCGTCCGGAGGAAGTCACGGACATGCAGCGCTCGGTGAAGGGCGAGGTCGTGTCCTCGACCTTCGACGAGCCGGCCGTGCGTCACGTCCAGGTCGCCGAGATGGTGATCGAGAAGGCGAAGCGCCTGGTTGAGCATGGCCGCGATGTCGTGATCCTGCTCGATTCGATCACGCGCCTCGGCCGCGCCTACAACACCGTGGTGCCGTCATCCGGCAAGGTGCTGACCGGCGGCGTCGACGCCAACGCGCTCCAGCGCCCGAAGCGCTTCTTCGGTGCCGCCCGCAACATCGAGGAGGGCGGCTCGCTGACCATCATCGCGACCGCGCTGGTCGATACCGGCAGCCGCATGGACGAAGTCATCTTCGAAGAGTTCAAGGGCACCGGTAACTCCGAACTGATCCTCGACCGCAAGGTCTCGGACAAGCGGACCTTCCCGGCGATCGACATCTCGCGCTCCGGCACCCGCAAGGAGGAGCTCATCACCGATCCGCAGGTGCTCAAGAAGATGTACGTGCTCCGCCGCATCCTCAATCCGATGGGCACCATGGACGCGATCGACTTCCTGCTCGACAAGCTGCGCTCGACCAAGAGCAATTCGGAGTTCTTCGATTCGATGAACACCTGAGTGCGGTGCAGCACGGAATCAAAAGGGCGCCTCCGGGCGCCCTTTTTTGTGCGGTCATGTTGCAGCGAAAGTGCAGCATGGGCGGCTGGCCGGTCCGGGCTGGGATTTCTAGGAAGTTGTTGATCGATATCAATAATATTTGACTAGGGCTGAATCTATCGACCTCAGCTCAGGGGTATTTTGCAGCAGAAGTGCTGTGTTCATGTTGCGATGCAACAAAGAGGTTATTTGCTGCAACGTAGGCTGCAGCAAAATCACGCTTTCCCGTCGGTCAAGAACGGACGTTTGCCTTTTGGCCTCCACCCGGACAAATAGGCCATGCATCCGCGAGACCAGACCATCTTTGCGCTGTCGTCCGGCCGGCCGCCGAGTGCGCTCGCCGTGGTGCGGGTCTCCGGGCCGCAGGCCAGCCTCGTGCTGACGGCCCTAGCGGGCAAGCTGCCGGCGCCACGGCAGGCCAGTCGCCGGCTTCTCCGCGCCGGTGCAGACCAGCCCATCGATGACGCCGTCGTGCTCTGGTTTCCCGGGCCGGGAAGCGCGACCGGCGAGGACGTCGCGGAATTCCACGTCCATGGCGGCCGCGCGGTGCTGTCCGCGCTCCTCGCCGCTATTTCTGATATTCCTAATATGCGGGCGGCCGAGCCGGGCGAGTTCACGCGGCGCGCGTTCGAGAACGGCAAGCTCGATCTCACCGAGGCCGAGGGCCTCGACGATCTCATTCACGCCGACACCGACCGCCAGCGCCGCCAGGCGCTGCGCCAGTTGCAGGGTCTGCTCGGCGATCGTGCACGCGACTGGCGCGAGCGCATCATCGAGGCTTCGGCGTTGATCGAGGCCGGCATCGATTTTTCCGACGAGGGCGATGTGCCCGCGGAGTTAATGGCGCCGGCGGTCAAGGCGATCAGGGCCTTGCACGGTGAAATCACAGAAGTCCTTGCGGCACAGGGACATGCTGAACGTCTGCGCGACGGCCTCGTGGTTGCGGTCGCAGGCGAGCCGAATGTCGGCAAGTCGACGCTGATCAACCAGCTCGCGCGCCGCGACGTCGCGATCGTATCGCCGCACGCCGGCACCACGCGCGACGTGATCGAGGTACAGCTCGATCTCGACGGCTATCCCGTGACGGTGATCGATACGGCCGGCATCCGCGAGACCGATGATCCGGTCGAGCAGGAAGGCGTGCGCCGTGCGCGGGCGCGGGCCGAGGATGCCGACCTCGTGCTGTGGCTGGTGGAGGGATCGCCCGCCGTCGACGTGACGGGGTCGCCGTGGACATCCGGCGACGGAAGCGGTCGGGCTGGCGGCTCGGTCTGGGTCGTCCGCAACAAGATCGATCTTGGCGGGGGCGGAGGTGCCCGCGGCGAGTTCGGGATCTCGGCGAGCCGAGGTGACGGCATTCCCGAGCTGGTCGATGCCTTGGTGAAATTCGCGGCTGAGTACTTTGGAACCAGCGAGGGCGCCGTGGTGACTCGGGCGCGTCAACGGGATTTGTTGCGCCGCGCGTCGGACAGCTTGCGCCGGAGCCTCGAGCTTGTAGAAGAGGGCGAAGAGCTGGCTGCCGAGGAATTGCGCGCCGCCGCCTATGCCCTGGGCCGGCTGCTGGGCCGGGTGGATGTCGAGGACGTCCTTGGGGCCATTTTCCAGAAATTCTGCATCGGCAAGTAGCGCTAGTTCTTCATTGTAGAACTAGCGCTTGTTCCACTTCTTGCGTTTCACGTGAAACGGCTTAGGCCTGTTTCACGTGAAACATTCGTGGAATGGAACTCTAAGAACAGCGGAATCAATCCCGACGTTTGACCTCTCGGGGCGCATGGTTTGGGACCAGTCAGGTCGGGCCGCAATCCCGGTCATTGCGAGAAGCTCTTGCGACGAAGCAATCCAGACTGTCTCCCAGGAGGGATTCTGGATTGCTTCGCTGCGCTCGCAATGATGGGTGTTTGGGGGTCCGTCGATTCCCGATCATGGTCAGTCCGGACGTTGCGCTCCCCTGACGTTGTTTCACGTGAAACACGCACCTGATTTCTCTTCGTCGAAATGCCAGCCGGCATAAAGCCTTTCCTACTGTGCATGGGGTTGTTTCGCGAAAATCGGAGGAGACGTAGCGGCCCCGTTTCACGTGAACGACCGTCTCACCCAGTTTCTACTTCCGGCTTTCATACCTCTGAGCTAGAAGTCCGTTCATGCGAACAGAGCGAGCAAGCTTCGACGTCATCGTGATTGGCGGCGGCCACGCCGGCTGTGAGGCCGCGGCTGCGGCTGCACGGATGGGCGCGGTGACCGCTCTGGTGACGCACCGGTTCTCCACCGTCGGCGCGATGTCCTGCAACCCCGCCATCGGTGGCCTCGGCAAGGGCCATCTGGTTCGCGAGGTCGATGCCCTCGATGGTCTGATGGGGCGGGTCGGCGATGCCGGCGGCATCCAGTTTCGCGTTCTCAACCGACGTAAGGGTCCCGCGGTCCGGGGTCCCCGGGCTCAGGCGGACCGGAAGCTCTATGCGGCTGCGATGCAGACCGCGATCCGGGAGACCGAAGGCCTTTCCGTCATCGAAGGGGAGGCCGATGAGCTGGTCGTCGCAGATGGCCGGGTCACCGGTCTGCGCCTGGCCGACGGCCGGGAGTTCGCGGCCGGGGCGATCGTCATCACCACCGGCACGTTCCTTCGAGGTTTGATCCACCTCGGGGAGAAGAACTGGCCCGCCGGCCGCGTCGGTGAGGCGCCGGCGATGGGTCTTTCGAGTTCCTTCGAGCGCGCCGGGTTCACCCTTGGACGGCTCAAGACCGGCACGCCGCCCCGTCTGGACGGCACCACGATCGACTGGTCCGCGGTCGAGATGCAGCCCGGAGACGAGCCGCCGGAGCCGTTCTCGGTGATGACCGAGCGGATCACGACTCCGCAGATCCAGTGCGGGATCACCCGGACCACGGCCGCCACCCACGAGGTGATCCGGGCCAATGTTCACCGGTCCCCGATGTATTCCGGCCAGATCAAGAGCTCCGGACCGCGCTATTGCCCCTCGATCGAGGACAAGATCGTCCGTTTCGGCGATCGCGACGGCCATCAGATCTTCCTGGAGCCGGAAGGGCTCGACGACAGCACGGTCTATCCCAACGGCATCTCGACCTCGCTGCCGGAGGAGGTCCAGCTCGCGATTCTCGCCAGCATCCCCGGCCTTGAGCGGGTGAAGATGGTCCGGCCGGGCTATGCCATCGAATACGACCACATCGATCCCCGGGAGCTCGACCCCACCCTCCAGACCAAGCGCCTGCGCGGCCTGTTCCTGGCCGGGCAGATCAATGGCACCACCGGATACGAAGAGGCGGCCGGGCAGGGCATCGTGGCTGGCCTGAACGCCGCGCTGGCCGCGAGCGGCGCAGCCCTGACCGTGCTCGATCGCGCGGACGGGTATCTCGGTGTGATGATCGACGACCTCGTCACCCGCGGGATCAGTGAGCCCTATCGGATGTTCACCTCCAGGGCCGAGTACCGGCTGACGCTGCGGGCCGACAATGCCGATCAGCGTCTGACCGAGAAGGGGATTGCGCTCGGCTGCGTCGGGAGCGCCCGGACGCAGCATCACCGCGCCAAGATGGACGCGCTCAATGCCGCCCGGACGCTTTCGAAGTCGCTGACCATCACCCCGAACGAGGCGACCAAGCACGGGCTGTCCCTGAACCGGGACGGCCAGCGCCGATCGGCCTTCGAGCTGATGGCCTATCCTGACATCGGCTGGAGCCAGGTCCGTGCGATCTGGCCGGAGCTGTCGGCGATCGATCCCGCCATCGCCACCCATCTCGAGATCGACGCCAAGTACGACGTCTATCTGGAGCGCCAGAGCGCCGACGTCGAAGCCTTCCGGCGGGACGAGGGGATGGTGCTGTCGGAGGTCGACTACCAGCAGGTCCCTGGTCTTTCCAACGAGGTCCGAGCCAAGCTGGAGAAGGCGCGGCCGTTCACGGTTGGTCAGGCCGGCCGGATCGATGGGATGACGCCGGCGGCGCTCGGCATCCTTGCGGCCTACCTCCGGCGCGAGGCACGGAAGACCTCGAAGGCGATCGCATAGGTTTCACGTGAAACAGCGCGGGCCGGGCGGCGGCAGATCTTCATCGCGACGGTCCGAGGCGGGTGAGGGGGCTGGCGGTCGAACCGGACCGGCCCCGGCTGGTCCGAAGATCGGCAAGGCCAATGCGAACGACCCATCGCTTGACGCCATCATCGCCGCCGACAAGACCGCAGCGCTCAAGCTCGCGCCCGTTTCACGTGAAACCGAGGATCGCCTCGACCGGTACATCGCGCTGCTCCGGGAGTGGCAGGCCAAGACCAATCTGGTGGCGCCCTCGACCTTGCCGCATCTCTGGACCCGCCATATCGCCGACTCGCTTCAGCTCGTCGATCTCGCGCCGACGGCAAGACGCTGGGCCGACCTTGGCAGCGGCGGCGGTTTTCCTGGCGTGGTCCTCGCCTGCGCCTTGGCCGGGACGCCTGGCGCGAATGTCCATCTCGTCGAGCGAATCGCCAAGAAGGCGGCCTTTTTGCGTGAAGCGATCCGCGTCACCACATCTCCGGGGGTCGTACATCTCGCTGAGATCGGGGATAATGTGGATAGAATCACCGGTCCCGTCGATTGCGTCACCGCGCGCGCACTGGCTCCGCTACATCAACTCATCGGCTTTGCGGAGCCGCTCATGCGCCAGGGCGCAAGAGCGCTATTTCCGAAGGGTCAAGATGTAGAGGCCGAATTGACCGAAGCCGCTAAATATTGGAATATTCAGCCGAAGCTCCATCGAAGCCGCACGGGTGACGGCTGGATCGTGGAGCTGACGTCCGTCGAACGGCGCGGATGAGCCGTCCAAGGGGTTGAGTGGGGAATTTCGATGAGCGTGATTGACGAACCGCCGCAAGAACAGACCGCCCAGGAACAGACCGCCCAAGAACAGGCCGCTGAGGTCCCGCATGGCCACCCGCGCATCCTGGCGCTGGCGAATCAGAAGGGCGGCGTGGGAAAAACAACCACAGCGATCAATCTCGGCACGGCGCTCGCAGCGATCGGCGAGCGCGTCCTGATCGTCGATCTCGACCCGCAGGGCAACGCCTCCACCGGTCTCGGCATCGATCGCCGCAATCGTTCCTGCTCGACCTATGACGTGCTGGTCGGCGAAGCTCCCTTGCGCGAGGCCGTGGTCTCGACCGCGGTGCCGCGGCTGCACATCGCGCCCTCGACCATGGATCTCTCCGGCCTCGAGCTCGAGCTCGGCACCACGCCCGGCCGCGCCTTCAAGCTGCGCGATGCGATCGCTTCGCTGAACAACAACGTCTCGCCGGACGCCGACTACACCTACGTGCTGATCGACTGCCCGCCTTCGCTCAATTTGCTCACGGTGAATGCGATGGCGGCGTCCGATGCGATCCTGGTGCCGCTCCAATGCGAGTTCTTCGCGCTCGAAGGTCTGTCGCAATTGCTGCAGACGGTGGAGCAGGTGCGCTCGACACTCAATCCGAACCTGTCGATCCACGGCATCGTGCTGACCATGTTCGACTCGCGCAACAACCTCTCGAACCAGGTCGTCGCCGACGTCCGGCAGTTCATGGGCGAGAAGGTCTACAAGACCATGATCCCGCGCAATGTGCGCATCTCGGAGGCGCCGTCCTACGGCAAGCCGGTGCTAGTCTACGATCTCAAATGCGTCGGCAGCGAAGCGTATTTGCGGCTCGCCACCGAAGTGATCCAGCGCGAACGCGAGCTGCGCACGACGCATTGACCGTGACGTAGGGTGGGTTAGGGCGTCTTCGCGCCCCACCATCTTCCGCATACAACTGGTGGGCACGCTTCGCTTTGCCCACCCTACGACAATTCAGTTCTGGAGTGCTGCACCGTGAATCCAAGGGAGCTGGCGATGGCCGACGAAGCGCGTTCGCGACTGGGCCGGGGTCTTGCGAGTTTGATCGGCGATGTCGGCGGTGAGGCTCAGCACGTCGATCGTCCGCGCGCGCAGCGCAAGGTACCGATCGAGTTCATCAAGCCCAATCCGCGCAATCCGCGCCGCACCTTTTCGGAGGTCGAGCTCAAGGAGCTCTCCGACTCCATCAGACAGCATGGTGTGATCCAGCCGATCGTGGTGCGTCCGGTGAAGGGCGCGCAGGATCGCTACGAGATCATCGCCGGCGAGCGGCGCTGGCGCGCCTCGCAAATGGCCGGCCTGCACGAGGTGCCGATCGTCCCGGTCGACATCAGCGACAGCGATGCGCTGGAGTTCGCGATCATCGAGAACGTGCAGCGCGAAGACCTCAACCCGATGGAAGAGGCGCAGGGTTATCACGCGCTTGCCAACGAGTTCAAACGCAGCCAGGACGACATCGCAAAAGTCGTCGGCAAGAGCCGCAGCCACGTTGCGAACATGATGCGCCTGACGAAGCTGCCGGCCGAGGTGCAAGCCTTCATCGCGACTGGCGAGCTGACGGCTGGCCACGCCCGTGCGCTGATTGGCGTGCCCGATCCGCTGGCGGCCGCCAAACGCATCGTCGCGGAAGGCCTCAACGTCCGTCAGGCCGAAGCGCTCGCGCATGAAGAGGGCGTGCCGGAGCGCAAGCCGCAGAAGGCGCGCAGCAGCGGGGGCAAGGAAAAGGACCCCGACACGATCGATCTGGAAAAGCGCGTCAGCGACGCGCTCGGCCTCAAGGTCACCGTCAACCACCGCGATCCCGGCGGCTCGGTGCAGATCAACTACCGCAACCTCGATCAGCTCGACGAGGTGATGAAGCGGCTGGCCAAGGGCGTGCTGTAGGTACACCGGTTCTCTATCACCGTCACCCCCGCGCAACGGCGAAGCCGTTGTCGCTGGAGGTGTCCGCTTCAGCGGCCCTCGAAGGGCGACGGCCCGGCTGCATCGGGGCCGTTCATCCTTCGAGGCTCCCGGCACGATGCGTAGCATCGTTCCACTCGCACCTCAGGATGACGGATTTGGCGCCTCGCTTCGTCGTTGCGAGCGCATCTCTCTCCACATCGTCATTGCGAGCGAAGCGAAGCAATCCAGAGTCCCTCCGCGGAAGGACTCTGGATTGCTTCGTCGCTTGCGCTCCTCGCAATGACGGGGAAAGACTCGACCTTAACCCCGCCGCTTCGCGTTCGCGGCGATCGCCATCAGCGTACGCTGGGCGATGGCGGCGGCGAGGGTGGATTGCTTGCGGGTGTCGAGCGCGGCGGTTGCGAGCTGCTCGATGATGGCGGCGAGGCGCGCCGCGCTGAAATTGCGCAGCGCGGCTTCGACCGCCGGCTTTCGTGAAAAATGCAGGCGCGGAAAGCCGCCGTCGAGCACGGCGGAGGCCGGCGTGCCGTCGGCGATCGCGAGCGCCGATTTGTGCAGCCATGCGGCCTGACGCTGCGCGGCGGAGATGATCACGCCGGGATAGGTGCCGGCGATCATGGCCTTGGCGAATTCGGTCTCGACGATGTCGGGCCGGCCGGCGAAGGCGCCGTCGACGATGGGATCGAGCTTCAGCTCGGACGCATCGGCGACCACGGACATCACATCATCCAGCGTGATCTCGCCCTTGCCATGCGCATAGAGCGTCAGCTTGCGCAGCTCGTTGCGCGAGGCCTGGCGGTCGCCGCCGAGGAACGACATCAGCGCCGCGCGGGCGTCCTGCGCGATGCGCAAATTTGCGATGCGAAGCTCGTCTTCCATTAGCTTCGCCAGATCGCGCTCGGTGTCGGGATAGCAGCCGATCGCCACGGCCGTCTTGGCGCGTTCGCAGGCTTTCCGCAGCGGCGATTCCGGGCGCAGCTCGCCGGCCTCGATCACGATGCGGCAATCCTTCACGCTCATCTCGGCCAGCGTGTCGACGCCGCTGGCAAAGCTGCGCGAGCCGGCGCGGATGCGGATGGCGCGGCGGCCGCCGAACAGCGGCACGGTCATGGCCTCGTCGACGAGGCGGGACGGCTCGGCGGAGAGCTCGTCGCCGTCGAGCTTGACCA
Organism: Bradyrhizobium cajani; assembly: GCF_009759665.1. Taxonomy (GTDB): domain Bacteria; phylum Pseudomonadota; class Alphaproteobacteria; order Rhizobiales; family Xanthobacteraceae; genus Bradyrhizobium; species Bradyrhizobium cajani. The sequence continues at coordinate 64,538 of NZ_WQNE01000019.1, read as the reverse complement.
GCGAGAAGGGATCGTTGGGATCGTCGACGGCGGAGGCGATCAGCGCATCGGCGCGCTCGCGCACCAGGCCGGCGTCAGGACCGTAAAGCAGGATGATCGGGCGGCCCGCGTCGGGGCGGGCGAGGAAGGCGTCGATCTCTTTTCCGCGCAGCGCGACCATCGGGCCCAATTGTCATTCCGGGGCGCGCAGCGCGCCAACCCGGAATCCAGAGGTTATGGATCGAGATTCCGGGTTCTCGCTTCGCGCGCCCCGGAATGACGGGAATGAATCAGGTACCCGCAGTGAAGAACGAGGCGAGCCGGGTCGTGATGTTCTCTGCGATTTCGTTGGCGGCACGGTCTTCCGCATCACGCAGCGCCCGATTGCGGGAGAAACGCTGGTAGGAGCCCGGCATGTCATAGGACACGCGTGAGAAGGTCGTGCCGGTCATGACCGATTGGCCGCTGACGACCTCGATCAGATTGTACTGACAGTCGATGCCGTAGTTTTCGCTGTTCGGCAGACCGGTCGTGGGGTCGACGATCAGCGACGATTTCGTGGTGGTGAAGCGAATATCCAGGCGGTGCGTCGGCGGCATGCCGGTCGCCGAGCCATACAGCTTGAAAGCCAGCGCATTGCGGACCTCGACCCCGACCCGAGCCTCGCGGGAGGCGTTTGCCTTGTTGATCGGCGGTAGATCGACCCCCATCAGCTTCTCGCGCAAGCCGGGGGTGCCGTCGGTGCGCTCGGCGTACATCGGCTGGAAGCAGCCGGCCGTCAGCGCCGCCAGCGCGGCGACTGCCAGCAGGCGGGCTGCGATACGGATCCTAGCCGACAACATTCACGATCCTCTTGGGGACGATGATCACTTTGCGGACGGGCTTGCCATCCAGGGCCAGCTTTACCGCATCGAGGGCCAAAACGGCAGCCTCGATTTCCGGATTCTGAGCCGCTGTTGCAACTGTGACCTCACCCCGCTTCTTGCCGTTGACCTGGACCACGAGGGTCACGCTGTCTTCAACCAGCAAATCGCGTTCGATTTGCGGCCAATCGGCCTCGGAAACCAGCCCGCCATGGCCCAGAACCTGCCAGCACTCCTCGGCCAGATGCGGCATCATCGGGGAGAACAGCTGGACCAGGATCTGGCTGGCCTCCCGGATTGCCCAGGATAAATCTGGAGCCAGGTCGGCCGCCGACTGGCCGGGGCGCTGGAGCACCTCCGAAAACGCATTGGTGAATTCGCGGATGTGGGCGAGGCAGACATTGAAGTGCAGCCGCTCGATGCCGGTGGTGACCTTGTCCAGCGCGCCATGGGCGGCCTTGCGCAAGGCGGTCGCATCCGCCCCGAACGAGGCCGGTCGTGCCGCCGGCGCAGCCCTGCCGAGCTCCACGGAATCGTTCACCAGACGCCACAGCCGCTGCACGAAGCGCGAGGCGCCCTGGACGCGCTCGTCGCTCCAGATCACGTCGCGATCGGGCGGGGAGTCCGACAGCATGAACCAGCGGGCGACGTCGGCACCATAGGTCTCGATGATGTCGTCGGGGTCGACCGTGTTCTTCTTCGACTTCGACATCTTCTCGATCGCGCCGATCTGGATGTCTTCGCCGGTGCTGAGCAGCGTCGCGCGCCTGCCATTGCCGCCGACCTCGACCTTCACCTCGGCCGGCTGCACGTAAGTGCCGTCGGCCTTCTGATAGGTCTCGTGCACCACCATGCCTTGCGTGAACATGCCGGCAAACGGCTCGTCCAGCGCAATGTGCCCGGTTGCCTTCATCGCGCGGGTGAAGAAGCGGCTGTAGAGCAGATGCAGGATCGCGTGCTCGACGCCGCCGATATACTGGTCGACCGGCAGCATCCGGTTGGCGACGGCGGGCGTCGTCGGCGCGTTCTCGTTCCAGGGATCGGTGAAGCGCGCGAAGTACCAGGACGAGTCCACGAAGGTGTCCATAGTGTCGGTTTCGCGGCTAGCGCTACCCCCGCACTTCGGGCAGGTCACGTGCTTCCAGGTCGGGTGATGGTCGAGCGCGTTGCCGGGCTTGTCGAAGGTGGCATCGTCCGGCAGCTTCACCGGCAGGTCGGCATCCGGCACCGGCACCACGTCGCAGGTCGGGCAATGGATGACGGGAATCGGACAGCCCCAATAGCGCTGGCGCGAAATGCCCCAGTCGCGCAGGCGGAAATTCACTTGTCGTTCGCCGACCGGCGCGTTGCCGCGCAGCTCGTTTTCCAGCCGCTTTGCGATCTCCTCCTTCGCTGCATCGATGGTCATGCCATCGAGGAAGCGCGAATTGATCATACGGCCGTCACCGTCATAGGCGGTGTCGGTGATGACGAAGGTCTTCGGATCCTGGCCCTCGGGGCAGACGACCGGCGTGTTGCCGAGATTGTACTTGTTGACGAAGTCGAGGTCGCGCTGGTCGTGCGCGGGGCAGCCGAAGATCGCGCCGGTGCCGTATTCCATCAGCACGAAGTTGGCGACATAGACCGGCAGCTTCCAGCTCGGATCGAACGGATGAACCGCGCGGATGCCGGTGTCAAAGCCCTGCTTCTCCGCGGTGTCGATGATCTCCTGCGCAGTGCCGATCTTCTTGATCTCGGCGATGAACTCCGCGAGCTTCGGGTTCTTGGCGGCGGCCGCCTGCGCCAGCGGATGGTCGGCCGAGATCGCCATGAACTTCGCGCCGAACAGCGTGTCGGGGCGCGTCGTGAAGATCTTCAGCTCGCTCTCGCCGGCGGGCGTCGTGGTCTGATCCAGCGCGAAGCGGATCAACAGGCCTTCGGAGCGGCCGATCCAGTTGCGCTGCATCAGCCGCACCTTGTCGGGCCAGCGGTCCAGCCCGTCCAGCGCTTGCAGCAGCTCCTGGGAGTACTTCGTGATCTTGAAGACCCACTGGTTCATTTCCCGTTGTTCGACAACGGCACCCGAACGCCAGCCACGCCCGTCGATCACCTGCTCGTTGGCGAGCACGGTCATGTCGACGGGGTCCCAGTTCACCTTGCGCTTCTCGCGCTCGGCAAGACCGGCGCGCAGGAAGTCCAGGAACATCTTCTGCTGGTGCTTGTAATAGGAGGGATCGCAGGTCGCGATCTCGCGGCTCCAGTCCAGCGACAGCCCGATCGAGCGGAGCTGCTTCTTCATCGCGGCGATGTTGTCGTAGGTCCAGGCCTTGGGCGCCACCTTGCGCTCGATGGCGGCGTTCTCGGCCGGCAGGCCGAAAGCGTCCCAGCCCATCGGGTGCAACACGTTGAACCCCTTGGCGCGCATGAAGCGCGCCAGCACGTCGCCGAGCGTGTAATTCCGGACATGGCCGATGTGAATCCGCCCCGACGGGTAGGGAAACATTTCGAGCACGTAGTATTTCGGCCGCGAATCGTCGTTTCGGGAGACGAAGATCGCCTGTTGGTCCCAGGCGGCTTGCCAGCGCGGTTCGGCGTCGCGGGCGTTATAGCGTTCGGAGGTCATGGAATCGTTGGGTTTTCGTGGGCTCGGCCGTCAGAAGACGGCGGACTAGGCCATAGAAGTCCTCAAGGGGTCAATGGGTTGCCGCAACTTGGGACCCTGCGGGACCCTCCCCGCATAACTACTGAGGCCGCCGTTGGGGTGTGATTAAGGGGTCGATGCGAGGTTGCGGTCGGCCGGAACCCCCAAGACCTGCGATGGACGCCAGTTTCGACGATCTCGATCACGACTATGCCGTCTCCGTCGCCGAGCGGGCGATGCGTGGCATGGCCGAGCAGCGGATAGCGCCGACGCCGGCCAATTTCGCCGTCTGGTTCCATTATTTCGCAGGCAGCCATGACGATCTGCGCAACGCCATCGATCTCCTGATCGACCACAACCGTCCCTTCGACGTCAGGACCAATCAGGATCTGTTCGATACCTACGTCGCGCCACAGGCGGGCGCCGTCGCCTTCGAGACGTCCGAGCGCCTGCACGCCCTCATGGGCGCGGCGAAGGAGTTCCTGGCGACCGCAATCGCCGACAACCATTCCCAGATGCAGGCGATCAGCGAGGTCGCCGACCAAGGCAAGGCCGGCGTCGATCCGAAGGCGCTGGTCGCCCAGCTCATGAGCGAGCTGGCCCGCGCCGCCACCCGCGCGACACGGCTGGAGGCAGGTTTCGCGGAAAAGACCCGCGAGCTCGACGTGATCCGCGATTCGCTCTCAAAGTCCGAGGAGCGTGCCCGGACCGACACGCTGACGGGCCTTGCAAACCGGCGGGCGCTGGATGAATTCCTGCGCAAGGCGCAGGCGACCGCGGATTGGGGCGAGCCGCTCAGCGTGCTCTTGCTCGACATCGACCACTTCAAGACCTTCAACGACAATTTCGGCCACGGCGTCGGCGACCAGGTGCTGCGCCTGATGGCGAAAGTGCTGCGCGAAAAGGTTCGCGCGCACGATCTGCCGGCCCGCTACGGTGGCGAGGAACTGATCGCAGTGCTGCCCGATGCCGACCTCGCCACCTGTGTCGAGATCGCCGAGCGTATCAGGCGCGCGATCGCCGACTGCAGGATCACGCGTCGCTCGACCGGCGAGGTCCTCCCCAGCATCAGCATATCGATCGGCGTGGCACAGTACCGGAGCGGTGAAGCGATCTCCGATCTCATCGAGCGCTGCGACCGCGCGCTCTATCTCGCCAAGGGCGGCGGCCGTAATCGCGTGGTGACGGAGATCGAGCTCGATCGCGCCGGGGCTGCGGGGTAGGCGTTGGCGAACGGCGACGGTGCGCTCCCTCGCCCCGCAAGCGGGGCGAGGTGAAGACAGCGCCATTCCTGGCTGAATGGTCAGCCCGCCGCCATCATCATGTCCGACATGCCGGTCTCGATCCCCTGCACGCCGTGCTCGACGACGTTGTTGCGGCCGCGGTGCTTTGCGGCGTAGAGCGCGGCATCGGCCGCTTCGATGAGATCACCGGGGCGCAGGGTCTCGTTGGGCTTCGTTGCGGCAACGCCGATCGAGACGGTGACGATCATGTGGCTCGAGGTGATGTGCGGCAGGCAAAGCTTCAGCACGGCCGCGCGCACCTGTTCGCCGATCTCGACCGCACGCGTGACCTCGGTGTTCGGCAGCAACAGGCAGAATTCCTCGCCGCCGTAGCGCGCCGCAAAGCCCATGTTGTCGGCCGCGATGCCGGACAGCGACTCGCCGAGCCTGGTCAGGCACGAATCGCCTTCGAGGTGGCCGTAGGTGTCGTTGAACAGCTTGAAGTGGTCGACGTCGATCATCAGCAGCGCGAGGTCGCTGCCATATTGCTGGGCGCGCATCCACTCGAAATCGAGCCGGCTCTGGAAGCCGCGGCGGTTGGCGAGACCCGACAGCATGTCGATCGAGGCCATCACCGTCAGGCGGTCGTTGCTCGCGATCAGCTCGCGCTCGCGCTCGCTGAGCTGCGCGGCCATCGCGTTGAAGGCGCGGGCCAGCGGCACGAACTCGGCCGGCAGGCGACTGCGTGCCGCGCGCGCCGACAGGTCACCCTCGCCGAGGCGCTTGGCCATGTCGGCAAGCATCTCGATCGGCTTGATCACCAGTTTCTCGGCGGCGATCAGCGCGCCGAGCAGCACGAACACGACGACGAAAGCGAGCTGGAGATAGGCGGTGCGGATATCGCGGCTGACCGCCGCGGAGACCTTGTCCTCGTCGATGCTCGCGATCAGGCGGGCGTTGGTGCCGGCGATGCGGATGTAGCTCACCGCGCGCCGGGAGCCGTCGGCGGCGAGAAAGGACAGCGAGCCTTCGTCCTGGTCCGACCGCAGCGCCTTGTCGGCGATGGCCGACATCAGCGGCATGTTGTCGAGAGGACGACCGACGGTGCTGTGCTGGTCGGCGGGCGCGGCGAGCACGGTTCCGGCGCTGTCGACCAGAACCGCCGTGATACCGGCGCGGCCGCCCAGATTGCTCATGACCTTCGACATCCAGTCGAGGTTGACGGTGGCGAGCACGACCGCATCGGCTACGCCGCTGAACGCGGATACCGGATAGACCGCCATGACCGTCGGCGTCGGCACCGGCCGCGACAGGATGAAATCGCTCAGCACGAAGCGGCCCGTTTCCTGCGCCTGCTGGAAGTAAGGCCGGTCGCTGAGATCGAGGCCGACATACATGTTGTTGGTGGCGCACTGGATGCGACCGTCCTGGCCGGCGATCAGCAGCGTGCGGATCCAGGGAAGGTTCGACGGCAGGCTCGCGCGCAGCACGTCGCAGCTCTTGCTGATGCCGCCGACGGAGGCGCGGATGAATGCTTCCGATTTCAGGATGGTCTCGACCGACGAGATCACCTCGCGCTGCGCATCGGCGCTGTGTCTTGCGACGGTGGTGAATTCAGCCGCGGCCTGCGCGATCTGGCGGGCGCGCGCGTCTTCGAGCGAACGGATGCGCTCGAGCATCAACGGCGCCACCAGAATCACCGCGAGCAACGCGAGCCGCGCCCGGATTCCGAGAACCTGCTTGAGTTTCGCCCGTTTGCGGTTGAGACTGACGCTTGCCATCTTCGCTAACCCACCCCACGGGCTAAGGTAAAGCGAAGGGTTCAAAAACTCTTTCTTGAACTCGGTAAAATTGGACTTACCTCGGTTCCGATCACAGCCAGTCGACGTCATGACAGAAGCCAGCACAGCGCCGCTAACCGGCGATTCACCAAACGCTCTCGCCGCGGTCGAAGCCGAAATCAGCCGTGCCTGCAAGGACGCGCGGCGCGATCGTGCGTCCGTCACGCTGATCGCGGTGTCGAAGACATTCGCTGCGGATGCAATTAGCCCGGTAATTGCCGCCGGACAGCGCGTATTCGGCGAGAATCGGGTGCAGGAGGCCAAAGGCAAGTGGCCCGCGTTAACTTCTGTTTACCCCGACATTGCGCTGCATCTGATCGGCCCGCTGCAATCCAACAAGGCCAAGGAGGCGGTCGCACTGTTCGATGCCATCCATTCGGTTGACCGCCCGAGCATTTGCCAGGCGTTAGCCAAGGAAATCGAATCCCAGAACAAGCACCCGCAGCTCTTCGTCCAGATCAACACCGGCGAGGAGCCGCAGAAGGCCGGCGTCGCACCCGGCGACGCCGATGCGTTCCTCGCAAGCTGCCGCGACATCTATGGGCTGACGATCTCCGGCCTGATGTGCATCCCGCCGGTCGACGAGCCGCCGGCGGCCCATTTTGCGCTGACCGCCAAGATCGCGGAACGCAACGGCTTGAAAAACCTCTCGATGGGCATGAGCGCGGATTTCGCCAACGCCATCATGCTCGGCGCCACGCATGTGCGTGTCGGGAGCGCGATCTTCGGGCATCGGTAAGAGCCGTTAGCGACGGCCGTGCCCCGCGATTGCTATCGATTTCGTCATTGCGAGCAATGACGGCGGTGGCTACGCGAATCCCACCGACACCTTCCCCAGCACACCAAAATCCGCCACAAGATGATCGCCGGCCTGGATCGGCAGCGGCGGATGGCAGGTGCCCGTGGTCACCACCTCCCCTGCCCGCAAGGTGATGCCGAGCCCGCGCAGCTCGTTGGCAAGCCAGGCCAAGGCAATACGGGGATCGCCGAGCACGTTCTTGCCGTGGCCGATATAACGCTGGCCCCGCAGCGTGATCTCCGGCCGTTCCTCGACGAGATCCATCGCGCGCCAATTCGCGCTCGTCGCCTCGCCCAGTACGAACAGATGCGCACAGGCATTGTCGGCGATGAGCTGCGCCTCGCCGGCGCCGGCGAAATCGGCAAAGCGCGAATCGGGAATTTCGATCGCGGGATGCAAGCTGTCGACGGCGGCGAGCACGTCGTCGACGGTGTACGGCGTCGTGCGCGGCGGCAGATCGCGTCCCATGCGGAAGGCGAATTCCGGCTCGCCGACGCGCATCTCGTTGCCCTTCATCGACGCGGTGCTCCCATCGGCGATCACGGTGTCGCTCATGATGCGGCCGGCCAGTGGTCCCGCGACATTGATATGCCTCTGTCCGGCTTCGCTCGTTGCCGCGATCTTCCAGCCGAACAGTTTTGCGGCCGATTGCGTTTCGAGCGCAGCCTGGACGGCGTAACCCTCGGCGCGGCCCTGCGGCCGCAAATGCGTCTCCAGCGCGTCAAGCTTGGTGCCATCGCGCCAATGCCGAACGAGGATGCGTGACGCGGCGGCGATCTGATCCCTGTCGAGCATGTGCCCTCACCCGATGATGATTCGTGTTCGCGGACCCAGGCGCCGCAGCAATTGCAGCATCGCGGATTTCGTCATGGAGACGCAGCCCGCGGTCGGCCCGAAATTGTCGCGGGCCAGATGCAAGAACACCGCGCTGCCGCGGCCGGCGATGCGCGGCCGGGTGTTGTGATCGATTTCGATGATGAAATCATAGAGCTGGTCGGCCCGCTCGAGCCGGTCGCCGCCCTGCTCCCGCCCGAGCCGAACCGGCTGGTTGTAGTGGCGATCTTTGGGGTCCTCGCACCAGGCGTCCTCGCCGGTGATCATCCGGGCCGGCAGGAAAGTCTGCGGGCGGCTGTGCCGGTCGCCCCGCCACCACAATTGCCTGGGACGGAAGCTGCCGCGCGGGGTGCCGCCATCGCCCTCGCGCTTGTTGGCGAGGATGCCGCCCCGCCCCAGCGCCACCGGGATCGTCAAGTGTCCTGCAGTCAGCCATCCCCGGCGCGGATTACCGGCGGCAGGCTTAACGCGGATCGCAGAGAGCGCCCGGGCGCTCCGATTCAGGGTGTAACTAGCTGAAGTAGCTTTGTTTTTCATGTGAACGTGCAATGTCGAATTCATTACAGGACATTCATCGAAACGCCCTGCTATTTTGAGTTAGAGTGGTTCTGGCTTGTGAATCGGTAACAGCCCACTACTTCAACACGAACAACAATAATAACGGCGACCCCAAAACTTCCCTCGCGGCCGGGCGCGGCATGCATGCGCGCCGAGCCGGACTCCAAAAGGATGATACCCTATGGCCAATGCCCGCAAGATCCTGATCGTGGATGACGATACCGATCTGCGCGATACGTTGGTGGAGCAATTATCGCTGCACGAAGAATTCGAAGCCTCCGCCGTCGATACCGGCGCCAAGGGCGCGAGCGCCGCAAGGGCCAATTCCCCCGACCTCGTCCTGATGGACGTGGGACTGCCGGACACCGACGGCCGCGAGGTCGTCCGCTCCCTGCGCAAGGGCGGCTTCAAGGCCCCGATCATCATGCTCACCGGGCACGACACCGATTCCGATACGATCCTGGGCCTGGAATCCGGCGCCAACGACTATGTCGCAAAGCCCTTCCGCTTCGCCGTGCTGCTGGCCCGCATCCGCGCCCAGCTTCGCCAGCACGAGGCCAGCGAGGACGCGGTGTTCTCGGTCGGCCCCTACTCCTTCCGGCCCGGCTCCAAGATGCTGACCGCGGCCAATGCGCGCAAGGTGCGGCTGACGGAGAAGGAAACGGCCATTCTCCGCTTCCTCTACCGGGCCGGCCAGATGCCGGTCTCGCGCGAGACCCTGCTCCAGGAGGTCTGGGGCTACAATTCCGGCGTCACCACCCACACGCTGGAAACCCACATCTACCGCCTTCGCCAGAAGATCGAGAAGGACGCCGCCAACCCGGAAATCCTGGTCACGGAAGCCGGTGGCTACAAGCTGGTGCCGTGATACGCTCCAGGGGGCGTGCGAATCGTTTTAGATCGCGCCCTTGAGCCTCGGATCTGAATGTCAATCGACGACGACGTAGCGCTTCTCGAGCGAGTCCCGACACTGCGCCTGTTGGGAGACGCCTCGTTGCGCATGCTGGCGATCGGTTCCGAGCAGCGTAATTTCGTCCGCGGCGACGTCCTGTTCAATCTCGGCGACGACGCCGATGCCGGCTTCGTGGTCCAGCGCGGCGCCTTCCGGGTCGATGACGGCGCCGGCGCCGAGATGATCGCCGGTCCCGGCGCGCTGATCGGCGAGCTCGCGCTGGTCGTCCCGATGAAGCGGCCGTCGAGCGCGACCGCGCTGGAGCACTCCTCCGTCATCCGTGTCGCGCGCAGCCTGTTCCAGCGCGTGCTCGAAAGCGATCCCGCGGCGGCGGTTCGTCTCCGCGATGAATTCGCGGTTCGCTCCAGCCAGATCGCCAGCGATATCCTGATGGCTGGCGCGAAACTGACGTCGTAGGTTTCTCCGCCTGTCATTCCGGGGCGCGACGGAGTCGCGAGCCCGGAATCCATTGAGCGTCAGAGAAAGCGGATGGATGGATTCCGGGTTCGCGCTACGCGCGCCCCGGAATGACGGAGGCTACACCTCCAGCGTCACCGTCACCGGCACATGGTCCGACGGTCGCTCCCAGCTCCGCGCCTCGCGCAAGATATTGAAATCCTGCACTGCGTCCTTCAGCGCGCGCGAGACCCAGATGTGGTCGAGCCTGCGGCCGCGGTCGCCGACGGTCCAATCGGCGGAGCGGTAGCTCCACCACGTATAGACCTTTTCCGACATCGGGATGCGCTCGCGCGCGACGTCGATCCATTCGCCGGCGCCAAGTGCCGCCTTCAGCTTCTCGGTTTCGATCGGCGTGTGCGAGACCACTTTCAGAAGCTGCTTGTGTGACCACACGTCGTTCTCGTGCGGGGCGACGTTGAGATCGCCGACCAGGATGTGGCGGTCCTCGCCGCGCGGATGCAGCGGCTCGCACGCCTTCATCTCGTCGAGGAAGCGAAGCTTGTGGTCGAATTTTTCGTTCAGGGCAGGATCGGGAATATCGCCGCCGGCGGGCACGTAGAAATTATGCAGCACCAGCGGCTTTGCGATGTTGGCCTGCGTCCCGAAGGATACGGAAATGTGGCGCGAATCCACCTTGTCGCAGAAGGTGCGGATGTCCTTCGACTCGAACGGAATCTTCGAGACGATGGCGACGCCGTGATAGCCCTTCTGCCCGTTCAGCGCGACATGCTCATAGCCGAGCCGTTTGAAGCGCTTCAGCGGAAAGGCGTCGTCGATGCACTTGGTCTCCTGGAGGCACAGCACGTCCGGCCGCGCGCTCTTGAGGAATTTCGCGACCAGATCGATGCGCAGCCGCACCGAGTTGATGTTCCAGGTTGTCAGGGAGAGACGCATGAGGACGATCTAACAAACTCCATCCGTCATGGCCGGGCTTGACCCGGCCATCCACGCCTTTTTGTGGGCCCCAAAACGTGGATGCCCGGGACAAGCCCGGGCATGACGATCATCGGAGCAGCCATCGGGTCTCAACCCGGCGACGGGCCGTAGTTCGTGAAATCGATCTTGAACATGCCGGGATCGAGCTTCTTGCTCGAATCCAGATTGTAGATCGCGATCGTGGTGTCGTAGCCCTGCGGATCGGTGACGGTCCATTGCTTCAGCTGTCCGTCCTTGGCGCCGAACATCAGCAGCAGGCGGCTGGTGCCGACCAGCGCCTGCTTCTCCTCGATGGTGACGCTGACGAAGACGTCGTCGGCCGAGACGTTGACGACGTTGGTGTCCTTCATCAGGTCGATGCGGTCCGACAGCAGGAAGCGCAGCGGCGTCTGCGACAGCGGATAGACGTCCTGGGTCGCGAGCTTGCGGTCACGCACCACAAGCGACGATCCGTCGGCGACGATGTCGATCGGGCTCGGATCATCATATTCGAAGCGGACCTTGCCCGGTTTCTGAATGTAGAAGTCGCCTTTTGTCTTGCTGCCGTCGGGGCCGACCTGGACGAAATTCCCGACCAGCGTCTGGAGCGAGGAAAGATAAGCGCTGACCCTTGCGGCCTGCGCCTTCTGATTGGCATCGAAGGTCTGGAAGATGCTGCTCGGCACGTTGCGGCGCGGATCGGGGATGACCGGATTCGGCGGCATCTGGGTTGCGCCGGTGACCGCGGGTCCGCCGCCGGACGCTCCGCCATCACGGCCCTTCGGCGCCGGCTTCGGCACGGGCACGGTCTGTGCGAGCGACGTCGCAGTCACCATCGCGGTGGCGACGAGGACCACGCCGGCCATCCGCGCCCGTCGCGCGGCGATGGTGGCAGCGAGTCGAATGTCCGGAGATCTGATCAACGCGTCGTCCTAACGTGGCTGGGCGCCCTTTTAGCGTGATTTCGGGCAAAAGCGGATATCGATTTTGCGTGAAATTATGTGTTGAGGCCCTTGCCTCACATATGGCTGTCTTCTTCCTCGACCAGGATCTCACGCTTGCCGGCGTGGTTGGCAGGTCCGACGATGCCTTCCAGTTCCATGCGCTCCATCAGCGATGCGGCGCGGTTATAACCGATTTGCAGGCGGCGCTGGATGTAGCTGGTCGAGGCCTTGCGGTCGCGTTTGACGATCGCAACGGCCTGCGCGAACAGATCGCCGCCGCCGTCGGCACCCATGCCGGTGGCGTCGAACACCGCGCCGTCCTCGTCCTCGGTGGGCTCCTCGGCGGTGACAGCTTCGAGATATTCCGGTTGTCCCTGCGTCTTGAGGTGACGCACCACCTTCTCGACTTCCTCGTCGGAGGCAAAAGGTCCGTGCACGCGGCTGATGCGGCCGCCGCCGGCCATGTAGAGCATGTCGCCCTGACCGAGCAGCTGCTCGGCGCCCATTTCGCCGAGGATGGTGCGGCTGTCGATCTTGGAGGTGACCTGGAAGGCGATGCGGGTCGGGAAGTTCGCCTTGATGGTGCCGGTGATGACGTCGACCGACGGACGCTGCGTCGCGAGGATCACGTGCAGGCCGGCGGCGCGCGCCATCTGCGCGAGGCGCTGCACCGCACCTTCGATGTCCTTGCCGGCGACCATCATCAGGTCGGCCATTTCGTCGACGATGATGACGATGTAGGGCAACGGGTCGAGTGAGAGCTTCTCTTCCTCGTAGATCGCCTTGCCGGTCTCCTTGTCGAAGCCGGTATGCACCGTGCGCGTCGGTTCTTCGCCCTTGGCCTTCAGTTCGAGCAGGCGCGTGTTGTAGCCGTCGATGTTGCGCACACCGAGCTTGGCCATGTTCTTGTAGCGCTCTTCCATCTCGCGCACGGCCCATTTCAGCGCGACCACCGCCTTCTTCGGATCGGTCACGACCGGCGTGAGCAGATGGGGAATGCCGTCATAGACCGAGAGTTCGAGCATCTTCGGATCGACCATGATCAGCCGGCACTGGTCCGGGCGCAGCCGGTAGACCAGGCTGAGGATCATGGTGTTGATGGCGACCGACTTGCCCGAGCCGGTGGTACCGGCGATCAGCATGTGCGGCGTGCGGGCGAGATCGATGATGACGGGATCGCCGCCGATGGTCTTGCCGAGGCAGAGCGGCAGCTTTGCGACCGTCTCGGTCGCCTCCTTCGCCACCAGCAATTCGCGCAAGTAAACCTTTTCGCGATGCGCGTTCGGCAGCTCGATGCCGATGGCGTTGCGGCCGGGCACGACGGCGACGCGCGCCGACAATGCGCTCATCGAGCGGGCGATGTCGTCGGAGAGTCCGATCACGCGAGATGACTTGATGCCGGGCGCCGGCTCCAGCTCGTACAGCGTGACGACAGGACCCGGATTGGCCTTCACGATCTCGCCGCGCACGCCGAAGTCCTGCAGCACGCCTTCGAGCGCGCGTGAATTGGCCTCCAGCTCGGCCTTGCTGAGCGGCTGGCGATCGGCGGCCTTCGGCGCCGCCAGCATCGACACGGAGGGAAGGTCGAACTTGTCGGAGGATTTCTTGCCAGGAGCCTTCGCCGCAGCCTTCTTGCGCGGTGCGCGCGCGGCCGGCTCCTCCTCTTCCTCCTCCTCCTCTTCCTCGTCTTCGTGCTCCTCCTCGTAGTCCTCGTCTTCGGATTGCGGCGAGATCGAAGGCGCGGCGCGGCCGCCGCCGAGATTCGGTTCCTGGCGGCTGAACCCAACCGCCTTGGTCTTGGGTCCGCTCGAGACCAGCGAGCGATAAGCGGCACCGAAGAGCCAGATCAGCCGCGCCTTTGTGCTCATCAAGGCGTGGAACAGCCAGCCCAGCGACACCGAGCCGCGATCGCTCACCTCGTCCTCGTCGAGCGGCTTGTCGTCCTCCTCGATCTCGGCGTGCTCCTCATCCTGCTCGCGTGCACCAAGCCCGCAGGCGATCAGGAACGTCGCGGCCATTGCCACGAACAGGATCACACCGAGCACGGTGCGGTAGATCATGCCGGGCGGCCCGAAAATCACGGCCGGCGTGCGCACCAGGGCATCGCCGACCACGCCGCCGAGCCCGGTCGGCAGCGGCCAGGCGCCGCCATGCGGCCAGCAGCTGACAAAGCCCGCCGCGATCACCGTGCAGAGAATCCAGGAGCCGAGGCGCAGCGCCTCGCGGTCGAACGGGCGATGCGTCATCATGCGCCAGCCCCAGACCGCGACCGTCAGGACCAGCATGATCGCGCCGAGCCCGAGGATCTGCATCGCAAGGTCGGCGCCGATCGCGCCGGCATAGCCGAGAATGTTGCGGATCGGCCGCGAGGTGGCGTGGCTGAGGCTGGGATCCTGCACCGACCAGGTCATCAGCGCGGCCGAGGCGACGCCCGACAGCGCCACCAGGCCGAGGCCGGTGAGCTCGCGCAGACGCCGCGCCAGCCCCTCGCGGATCGAGGGCGGCAGATGGCCGACCAGTGGAATGACACGTTCGATTGCCGACATGCTCATGGGCCCCGCCTAACCCAGAGTCTCGACCAGGCGGTGCAGCGCCTGTGCCGTGGTCTCGCCATCCTGCACCAGCGCCAGGCGAATGTAGCCTGCACCGGGATTGAATCCGTTAGGCTGCTGTCGCGCCAAAAAGCTGCCGGGCACCACGCGCACGCCTGCTTCCTTGAAGAGTTTCAAAGTTACGGACACGTCGTCGCCGAGCTCGGACGTATTGAGCCAGACGCAGAAGCCGGCGTCAGGCCGGCGATAGCCGTAACGATTGCCGATGATCTGGTCAGCGAGATCGAATTTGATCCGGTAGAGCCTGCGGTTCTCCTCGACATGCGCTTCGTCGCCATAGGCAACGGTGGCGACATGCTGAAGCGGCACCGGCACCTGCGGCGCCGCGATGTTGCGCAGCTCGAGGAATATGCCGATGAATTTTTTGTCGCCGGCGGCGAAGCCGACGCGCAGGCCCGGCAGGTTGGAGCGCTTCGACAGCGACTGGAACGCCACCACGCGGGTGAAGTCGGGGCCGGCGCATTCGAGCGCGCTGCCCGGGGCCTCGCGGGTGTAGATCTCGGAATAGCACTCGTCGCTGAGGATCACGAAGCCGTAGCGGTCGGCGAGCTGCTTCAACCGCCTGAAATAGTCGGGCTTGGCAACCGAGCCCTGCGGGTTCGCGGGCGAGGCCAGATAGAACGCGACCGTGCGCGCCAGTGTCGCCTCGTCGATGGCATCGAGATCCGGCAGGAAACCGTTCTCGACCGTGGTCGGCAGATAGACCGGCTCGCAGGCCGCAGCGCCCGCGCCGGCGCCATAGACCGGATAGAACGGGTTCGGCATCAGGATGGCTGGCTTGCCGGGGCGCAGGCCGACATAGCGTGCCGCCGCGATCGCAGCGAGGAACAGCCCTTCGCGGCTGCCATTGAGGACGAGAATCTCGCTCTCGGGGTCGAGCGGCCGCGGCAACCTGAAGCGCGACGACAGCCAGGCGCCGGCAGCCTTGCGGAACGGGTCGGTGCCTTTGTTCGCGGGGTAACGGCCGAAATCGGCGATGTGCCTGGCCAGCTCCGGGCCGACGAAGTCGGGCACGGGATGCTGGGGTTCGCCGACAGCGAGCGAAATCAAGGGCTTGCCCGGTTGATGCGGGGCCAGCAGCTCGTTCAGCCGGACGAAGGGCGAGCGTTCGTTATCGGAGCTTCCACCGGCCAGCGGCGCGCGGGATGAAGCGGTCATAGCCATTCTGGGCGCCAGCACTCTTGGAACAGCCGGTCGCGCGAAAGCGCCGGCGGGAAATGGTTCAGTTCACCATAGATAGGGCGAGGTTAAGACGCGATTAACCATCGGCCGCCACCTCCGTCCAGAGCCGGAATAATGAGGCCGGATAACAACGGGACGCAGACGCCTGGGGACGTCATGGCCGGGCTTGTCCCGGCCATCCACGGCCTTTTCTGCCGCGTTTCGTGAGGTTTGGCGGCTAGCGCCCCGGCAGCTTCTCGAATGTCGCCATGCCCGCGGGAATCGCGTGGAACTCCTGCTTGTCGCAGGTGTAGATCGCCATCTGCGGATGGAACTGCGCCGGCTCGTCCAGTGTGCCAACCTTCAGGACCGCGGCGGGCAGGCCGGGAACCTTGGTTGCCAGATGCGTGCCGCATTCGGCGCAGAATTCGCGCGTGACCGCGCGCGCGAGGTCCTTGCGCGTGAATTGCTTGGGTTGCCCGGTGATGTAGGAAAAGCCGGCTGCCGGCATCGCGATGAAGGTGTTGGGTGCGCCGCCCGAGATGTACTGGCATTCGCGGCAATGACATTGCGCCTGCATCATCGGATCGCCTTCGGCCACGTAGCGCACTTCGCCGCAATAGCATCCACCTTCCAAACGCATGACGACCTCCCGGTTTGTTGTTCTTGAGGTCGATATTTCTGCGCCGACGATGCGGAATGGCAATCTTTTTCTTCGCCCTTGAGCCACTTCCGTTCCGATGGAATCGGAACGGGGCTCTAGGTTCTTGTCTTGACGCGTTTTCCTTACGCGAACCGGGATCCACTTCGCTCGAAAACGCTTTGTCGGGTCAAAAGAAAGGGGCTCCAACTTGCGCTGGAGCCCCTCAACGGTCGGGGCATTGCCGGGTATGTGCCCAAACCGTAGTTCTGGTCGCGGTCCCGGATGAGACCGCGACCGGGAGGAGAGTTACATGTTGTAGGCGCGCTCGGTGTGCTCGGTGATGTCGAGGCCTTCACGCTCGCTCTCGACATTGGCACGGAGGCCAACGATCACATCGACGACCTTGTAGAGGATCGCCGAACCGACGCCCGACCACACCAGCGTGGTGCAGACCGCCTTGAGCTGGGCGAGCACCTGGACCGTGAAGTCGTAGTCGGCAACCTTCGGCGGGATCGCGGTGTAGTCGATGATGCCGGCGCCGCCGAGCGCGGGGTTGACGAGAATGCCGGTGCCGATGGCGCCGACGATGCCGCCGACGCAGTGCACGCCGAACACGTCGAGGGAGTCATCGTAGCCGAGTGCGTTCTTCACGACGGTGCAGAAGAACAGGCAGACCACGCCGACGATGAGGCCGAGGACGATCGCACCCATCACACCGGCGAAGCCGGCGGCAGGCGTGACGGCCACGAGGCCTGCAACGGCACCGGAGATGACGCCGAGCACCGAGGGATGACCCTTGATGATCCACTCCGCGAACATCCACGACAGCGCGGCGGCTGCGGTGGCGACGAAGGAGTTGGTCATGGCGAGGGCAGCGCCGCCGTTGGCTTCCAGGTTGGAGCCGGCGTTGAAGCCGAACCAGCCGACCCAGAGCAGCGAGGCGCCGATCATCGACATGGTCAGCGAGTGCGGAGCCATCAGCTCCTTGCCATAGCCAACGCGCTTGCCGATCAGGAGAGCGCCGACGAGGCCTGCGATGCCGGCGTTGATGTGCACCACGGTGCCGCCCGCGAAGTCGATCGCACCCATCTTGAAGATCCAGCCGGCGTCGGCGTTGATCTCGTCGAGCTTGGCCTGCGCCGCGGTCTTGGCCGCCGCATCACCCGCCGCAGCGAGCGCCTTGGCAGCGTCCTGGATCATGTCCGGGCCGGGCCAGTACCAGACCATGTGCGCGATCGGGAAGTAGATCAGCGTGACCCAGAGCGGGATGAACAGAGCGATCGCCGAGAACTTCATGCGCTCGGCGAAAGCGCCGACGATGAGGGCGGGCGTGATGGCCGCAAAGGTCATCTGGAAGCACATGTAGATGAGCTCCGAGATGTTGGCGTCGACCGAGAAGGTCGCGGCCTTCGAATCGGTGGTGACGCCCATCATGAAGGCCTTGGAGAAGCCGCCAATGAAGTCGGAGCCGCCGGTGAAGGCGAGGCTGTAGCCGTACACGGCCCAGATCACGGTGACGACGCAGACGGTGTAGAACACCTGCATCAGGACGGAGAGCATGTTCTTGGAACGGACCAGGCCGCCGTAGAACAGCGCGAGGCCGGGGATCGTCATCAACAGCACCAGCACTGTCGATGTCAGCATCCAGGCGTTGTCTCCCTTGTTGACCGTTGGCTCGGCGTAGGCTGCGGTCGCAGCGAACAGGCCGGCTGCGAGAGCCGCCAATCCCGTGCCATAGGGACGCTTGAACGTCATTTTATTCACTCCTGATTGGATAAAGGTTGAGCGCGAAATCAAAGGGCCGCGGCGTCGGCCTCGCCGGTGCGGATGCGCACCGCATGGTCGAGGTTGATGACGAAGATCTTGCCGTCGCCGATCTGCCCGGTTTTCGCGGCGGACGTGATGGCGTCGATGGTCTTGTCGACCTGGTCGGAGGCGACAGCGACCTCGATCTTGATCTTGGGCAGGAAGCTCACGGCATATTCGGCGCCGCGATAGATTTCCGTATGGCCCTTCTGGCGGCCATATCCCTTGACTTCCGTCACCGTGAGACCGTGAACGCCGATGGCGGTCAGGGCGTCACGGACTTCTTCCAGCTTGAATGGCTTGATAATCGCCATAACAATTTTCATGGGTCCTATCCCCGCTTGGGCCCGGTCCGGACATGGCCGGGCGTTTCTCGACTGGTTCGCCACGAGGGAGACGTTTCACTACGCGGGCACAGCCGGACCCCTAGAATCAAATGCCGTGCCAGATCGGGCGCATTGCCTAACGGACTATGAAAACGGGGGTTTTCGCGTTTGACGGGTGTTGCGGCGCAGTGCGCTATTACGTCGCGCTTAATACGTGGTCAGCCCTGATTAAAATAAGGGCACGACAGGCTGCCGACACAATGTTGCTTACGCGTCGGGCAGCGGAAAGGTATTTTATTACGGGCGAGGCCCGAGAAACATCGAGCCTTTGCTCCCGCTGCTCACGAGATGCGCGCTAGACGACAGCCGGGGCGAGCGAACGAGCCTGGGAAAGGTATCCGGCTGAGACCCGCTATCGCACATCAGGCCGCGTCGCGCTCTGCAAAAACCCGGTCGACCAAGCCCCACTCGACCCCCTGCTGCGCGGTCATGAAGTGGTCGCGATCGAGTGTCCGTTCGACCTCCTCTTCCGTCCGCCCGCAATGCTGCGCATAGAGGCGGATGATGCGCCGCTTGGTCTCCTGCATCTCATTGGCGTGGATCAGGATGTCGGATGCCTGGCCCTGGAAGCCGCCGAGTGGCTGATGCACGTGGAGGCTCGCATTGGGCAGGGCGGCGCGGTGACCGGGCTCGCCGGCCATCAGCAGGAACGAGCCCATGGAGCGCGCCGTGCCCATGCACAGCGTATGGACCGGCGCCTTGATGAATTGCATGGTGTCGTACATCGCGAGGCCGCTGGTAACCACGCCGCCATACGAGTTGATGTAGAGATTGATCGGCTTGTTCGGATTCTCCGCCTCCAGGAACAAGAGCTGCGCGCAGACGAGGCCCGACATCGCGTCATTGACCTCGCCATTGAGGAAGATGATGCGCTCGCGCAGGAGCCGCGAATAGATGTCGAAGGATCGCTCGCCGCGGCTGGACTGTTCGACCACCATAGGGACGAGCTGAAGCATGTCGCGCATCGGCGACCTCCCATTTCTGTAGATGACGAAGTCTTTTTTGCTAGGCCGCTGCGCGCATCAGGCAGCAATTGCTGTTGTCCGGCTGCGGCAGTTTTACGCTGATAGCGCAGGCTTGCTGGATGATGCGAAAGCGCGTGCCGCCGTCTTCGTTCGGCTCGATCCTGAAGATGACGTGGCTCTCACGAAATGGCGGTTCGGAATCGCGGAGGCGGTAGCGCACCTCTTCGCCCGGGATCGATGTTTCCGGCTCGGCGCCCGCAAGGTCGCAATCCGGCAGCCAGCGCTCGCGCAGGGCCGGAATGGTCACGGCGCGCCAGACCTTTGCCGGCGGCGCATCGAGGTCGTATTCGAGCACCAGGGCAGGGTCGGAGGGATCAGGTTTCACTGCGTCGCTCATTGATCCAGATCCTTACTGATCCATGTCCTTCAAGAGACCGGCGAGCGCTTCCATGCGCTTCGGCCAGTAGGCGCGGTAGCGCGCAAGCCATGTCCCGATGGTGGCGATCCCGTCCGGGTCGACCTCGTAGTTCACAAAGCGGCCCTGCCGCTGTTCGCGTACCAGGCCTGCCGCACGCAGCACCGCGAGATGCTGCGACATCGCCGGTTGGCTGATCTCCAATCCGTCGCGCAAAGCGCTGGCATTCAGGCTTCCGCCAGCGAGCTTCTCAAAGACCTTTCGGCGCGTCGGGTCGGCCAGCGCCTTGAAGATGTCGGCTTCGATCATGCCAACACATAAGCATTTACTTATGTATTGCGCAAGTCCCGATTACTGGAGCGCTTCGCCGTGCTGCGAGATATCGAGTCCTTCCAGCTCGTGCTCCCGCGAGACGCGCAGCGGCACGAACAGGCCGACCAGCTTGAGCAGGATGAAGCTCACGCCCGCCGACCAGACGAAGGTGACGGCGACGCCGTAGAGCTGGATCAACACCTGCTGCGGATGGCCCTCGATCAGGCCGGCGGTGCCGCCGATCGCGCTGGTTGCGAACACGCCGGCGAGCAGCGTGCCGGTCAGCCCGCCGATGCCGTGGACACCAAACACGTCGAGCGAATCGTCATAGTTGAAGCGGTGCTTCAGCCAGGTGCAGGCCCAGTAGCAGACCGCCCCGGCGATGATGCCGATGACGATGCCATGCCAGGGCGCGACGAATCCGGAGGCCGGCGTGATGGTGCCGAGTCCCGCCACCGCGCCGGAGATCATGCCGAGCACCGAGGGCTTGCGCCGGGTCGACCATTCGATCGCGCCCCAGGTCAGCGCGCCGGCGCAAGCGGCGAGATGGGTGGCGATGATCGCCAGCACCGCACGCGAATTGGCTGCGCCCGCCGAGCCTCCGTTGAAGCCGAACCAGCCGACCCACAACAGGCCGGTGCCCATCACCGCGAGCGACAGATCGAACGGCGAGAGATTTTCGCTGCCGTAACCATGACGGCGTCCCATTACCTTGGCGGCGACGAGGCCGGCGGTGCCGGCCGACAGATGCACCACGAGGCCACCGGCGAAATCCAGCACGCCCATGCTGGCGAGGAAGCCGCCGCCCCACACCCAATGCGCCAGCGGAATATAGACGAAGATGAACCAGGCGACGGAGAACAGGAGATAGGCGGAGAACCGCATCCGGTCGGCGACCGAGCCTGCGACCAGCGCCACCGTGATGATGGCGAACGTCATCTGGTACAGCATGAACAGCGATTCCGGGATCGTCTTCGCCGCCGGGTTGACGCTGTCCATGGTCATGCCGGCGAGGAACCAGCGGTCGAGCGTGCCGATCCACGGGCCATCGCCGACGAAGCAGAGCGAATAGCCGAACGCGACCCAGAGGATGGAGATCAGCGTCACCGCGGCGAGGCTCTGCGCCATGGTGGCGAGCACGTTCTTCTTGCGCACCATGCCGGAGTAGAACAGTGCCAGCCCCGGGATCGTCATCATCAGCACCAGCGCGGTGGCGACGATCATCCAGGCGGTGTCGGCGGTGTTGATCTCGGAGCTTGCGGCGTGTGCCGGCGACGCAATGATGGATGCAAGTCCGATCGGCGCAGCCATGACAGCTACGCGGCGCAACAATCCCGCCATGTCATTTCCCCCAGCAGTGATGACGTCGCACGCTGTGGCGTCGTTGCCCGGTGCGATCGAAGTATCAGAGCGTTTTCGAGCGAAGCGGATACCGGTTCGCGTCAAGAAACGCGTCAGAACAAAAGTTAGAGCGCGTCGCTGTCGGTTTCGCCGGTGCGGATGCGCAGCGCGTGGTCGATCGGCGTGACGAAGATCTTGCCGTCGCCGATCTGCCCGGTCCGTGCGGTCGCGGTGATCACGCTGACGGCCTTGTCGGCGACGTCGGAAGCGACCGCGATCTCGATCCGGAGCTTCGGCAGGAAGTTCACGACATATTCGGCGCCGCGATAGATCTCGGTGTGCCCCTTCTGGCGGCCATAGCCCTTCACCTCGGTCACGGTCATGCCGTGGACGCCGATCGCCGTCAGGGCCTGGCGGACCTCATCGAGCTTGAAGGGTTTGATGATCGCGACGACGAGTTTCATGGTCAGGCCTATTCCCCGGGATGCGCCGCGCCGTATGTCCCCGGCGCTGCGTCAATCTGGCATCTTTCCGGGCAAATGGCACAAAAAAGTTGCAGATTGAAGCGGAAAAACGTTTGGCCCTATGAACGGCCGCCTCTGTACAGGGCAGCCGTTCATCCTTCACAATGCATTTTTGGCATGGATGCGATGAACCCAGGCATCCCGGCCAGTACATAAGTATGTTCAGGGGGACGCTTCATGGCGAGTTGGTTCTACGCATCCGAGGGCAAGCAGCAGGGGCCATTCCCGGAAGGGCAATTCCGCGATCTCATTGCCCAAGGCGTCGTGCGCCCGGACACGCTGGTGTGGACCGAGGGCATGGCCGGCTGGCAGAAAGCTGCCGAAATCCCCGGCCTGGTCGGAGGCGGCGGCGCGCCGCCGATGATGCCGGCCGGCGGCCCGCCGATGATGGGCTCCGGCGGTTATGGTGGTGCGAGCGCAGGATCGCTGTCGGTCGATTTCGGCATCCTCGAGTTCACCTGGCGCAGCATCGTCCTGCTGATCGGAATGATCTTCGTCATCCCGGCGCCGTGGGTGTTCGTCTGGTACACGAAATGGATCGTGTCCTGCGTCAGGGTCCCGGGACGGCCGAACCTCAGCTTCACCGGCGATGCGATGACGCTGGTCCCCTGGTATTTCGGCTTCATCGTCCTGGCGATCGCCATCGCCTTCATCGGCAGCCAGTTGCTGAGCAACCTGCTGTTCATCGTGCAGATCGTCCTCTATTGGCTGCTGGTCAAATGGTTGGTCGCAAATCTCGCGTCCAACGGGCAGCCGCTCGGGCTGAGCTTCACGGGCTCGATCTGGGCCTATATCGGCTGGAACCTGCTGTTCGCGATCTCCATCATCACCATCATCGGCTGGGCGTGGGTCGCCGCGGCCCAGATGCGCTGGTTCTGCCGCAGCATCGAAGGCACACGGCGCGAGATCGTCTTCAAGGGCAGTGGCCTCGATATCCTCTGGCGCGGGATCGTCGCCGCGATCCTGTGCGGCTTCATCATCCCGATCCCGTGGGTGTATCGCTGGATCATGAACTGGTTCGCCTCGCAGACCGAGCTCGCTCCGCGCGGCTCCGTCTAAGGCATGATCCGGACCCGAAGGGCCGCGTTAGCGCAAAGTGCGCGGCGGTTTTCCTTCGCGACAAACGCGGAACGCGTTTGCGCGGAGATCATGCTCAAACAACAACCTAAAGCGCGATGACGATTCACCTCAATCGCGTCGCGCTTCAGGTGGTCAGCTCCTCCGCTCGCGCACGGAGCCTTCCTGCGCGACGGAAGCCACCAGCGTGCCGTCCGGCTTGAAGATCGAGCCGCGGGTCAGGCCGCGGCCGCCGCGCGCGCTCGGCGAATCCTGAGCGTAAAGCAGCCATTCGTCGGCGCGGAACGGGCGGTGAAACCACATCGCGTGGTCGAGGCTCGCCGGCATCATGCGCTTGTCGAACAGCGTGCGGCCATAGCGCGCCATGATCGCGTCGAGCAGCGAGAAGTCCGAGGCATAGGCGAGCGCGCACATGTGCAGCGCCGGGTCGTCCGGCAGCGTCGCCGCGGTCTTGATCCAGACGTGAATGCGGCCGTCGTCGATTTTCTGGCCGAAGTAACGGCCAAGCTCGACCGGTCGCAGCTCGATCGGACGATCGGATTCGTAGTAGCGGCGGATGAACTCCGGCATCTCCTTGAACATCGGCTGCTTCGCCACCTCCTCCGCCGTGAGCTTTTCCGGCGGCGGCACGTCGGGCATCTTGTCCTGATGGTCGAACGCACTCTCCTCCTCGGCGTGGAAGGACACCATGATCGAGAAGATCGCGTTGCCGTGCTGGATCGCGGTGACGCGGCGGGTCGAATAGCTTTTGCCGTCGCGCAGGCGTTCGACCTGGTAGATGATCGGGATCTGCGGGTCGCCCGGCAGGATGAAATAGCAATGCAGCGAATGCGGCAGCCGGCCCTCGACGGTGCGACAGGCCGCCACCATCGCCTGCCCGATCACCTGGCCGCCGAACACCCGCTGCCAGCTCGTCTTCGGGCTGTTGCCGCGGAACAGATTCACCTCGAGCTGCTCGAGATCGAGGATCGAAATCAGGTCGATCAGGCTTTTGGACATGACAACAACTCTCTCAAATCGTCATTCCGGGATGCGCCGGAACGGCGCAGGCCCGGAATCCATAACCCCGGCTTGTGGTTATGGATTCCGGGCTCGCGACTTCGTCGCGCCCCGGAATGACACAGTCGGGCCGTTCCGCCCTTGTTTCACCGCACTGTTTCGCCCACCTCAAGTCTGCTAGCAAGACCGGGAATAGGCGAAGTTTCAGCCGGGAATCTGGGTATGTCGGTACAGGGTAGCATTGTCATTGGCGGTGGCGCGTTTGCAGGGCTGGCGCTGGCCCTGGCGCTGCGCCAGGGGCTCGGGCCCGAGATTCCCGTCATCGTCGTCGATCCCGCGCTCAACACGCGTCCGAGCCGCGACCCGCGCGCAACCGCGATCGTGGCGGCCTGCCGCCGCCTGTTCGAGGCGATCGGCGCCTGGGACGACGTCAGAAGCGAGGCGCAGCCGATCCTCGACATGGTGGTCACCGATTCCAGGCTGGAGGATGCCACCCGGCCGGTGTTCCTGAACTTCGCCGGCGATGTCGCGCCGGGCGAGCCCTTCGCGCACATGGTCGAGAACCGCCGCCTGATCGATGCGCTGGTGGTGCGCGCCGAGGCCGAGGGCATCGATCTCCGCGCCACCACCGTGTCGTCCTACGACGCGCGCAGCGACGGCATCGACGTGACGCTCGGCGACGGCAGCGTGATCGCGGCCAGCCTGCTGGTCGCGGCCGATGGCGCGAAGTCGAAGCTGCGCGAGCGTGCCGGCATCGTCACCCATGGCTGGGAGTACGACCAGTCCGGCATCGTCGTCACCGTCGGCCACGAGCGCGATCACGACGGCCGCGCCGAAGAACATTTTTTGCCGGCCGGTCCGTTCGCGATCCTGCCGCTCTCGGGAAAACGCTCGTCGCTGGTGTGGACCGAGGGCCGCACTGAGGCTGCGCGGATCGTTGCGTTGAGCGAGGAAGAGTTTCACAGCGAGCTCGAGCAGCGTTTCGGTCTGCATCTCGGCGAGGTGAAAGCGCTCGACAAGCCGCGCGCGTTCCCGCTGTCCTATTTCGTGGCGCGTTCCTTCATCGCCGAACGCCTCGCGCTGGTCGGCGATTCCGCGCATGTCATCCATCCCATCGCGGGCCAAGGTCTCAACATGGGTCTGAAGGATGTCGCGGCGCTGGCCGAGGTCGTCGTCGATGCCGCGCGGCTCGGCATGGATATCGGCGGCGGCGACGTGCTCGAGCGCTACCAGCGCTGGCGCCGCTTCGACACCATGGCGATGGGCGTTGCCACCAACTCGCTGAACTTCCTGTTCTCCAACCACTCGACGCTGCTGCGCACGGTGCGCGATATCGGCCTCGGCCTCGTCGACCGCGCCCCGCCGCTGAAGAATCTCTTCATCCGCCAGGCGGCCGGACTCACCGGCGAGGTGCCGCGGCTGTTGAAGGGCGAGGCGTTGTGAGCAGGTGAATGGTGAGTAGCGAATAGCGTCCATTCGCTATTCGCTACTCACCATTCGCCCTTCCTCAATCGATCTTGCGCGCCTCTTCCGGCAGCATGATCGGGATGCCGTCGCGGATCGGATAAGCGAGCTTTGCGCTGCGCGAGATCAGCTCCTGCCGGGCGGCGTCGAATTCCAGCGGGCCCTTGGTCAGCGGGCAGACCAGAATCTCCAGCAATTTGGGGTCGACGCTGTTTTCGGGGCGTTCGGTGGGCGCGTTCATGATGGTCTCCGGCGGTCGGGTTGCCTCTAGCACAGAAAATCGCGTCGGCCCATCGCGGCTGTCGCGGCTCACGCGGAAACCATCCGCAGGATCTCGTCCTCCAGGCGCTGAAGCCGCGCCGGCGGCACCGGCGTCCCCGACAAGGCAAAACCGAGAAAGGTCCAGTACAGTATCTGCGCCCGCGCCTGCGCCATGGCCGGGGCGAGCCCCCGCTTCTCCAAGAGCGTTTCGATATAGTCGAGCCTGCGGCGGTCGATCGCACGGACCGCGCCTTGCGCCGACGCGTCGAAGGCCGCCCAGTTGCGCACGGCACGCTCGAGGTCGAGCCGCGCGCCGAAGGATCGTCGCAACAGCGCCTTCAGCGGCTCGTCGCTGCCGGCCTCGACGTCGGCAATGATCTGCTCGGCCGCGATCTCGCGCCAGCGCTTCAGCAAGGCCGCGTGGAAGGCTCCGAGATCGGCGAAATGCCAGTAGAAGCTGCCGCGCGACACGCCCATGGCCTTGGCGAGCGGATCGGCCTTCAGCGCCGTGAAGCCGTTCCCGGCGAGCGCCTTGAGCCCCTGCTTGATCCAGTCGTCGGCGGAGAGCTGTTCGGTCATGTCGGTTCCCGGGTTCGGACCATACACGAGTGTATTGACAGACGGCCGCGCGCGGGTCCATACCATACATAACTGTATGGATAGGGAGTTTCCGTCATGCGCGACCTCCTGCTGCAATGTTCCGGCGTCGCCGCGATCGTGCTGGCGCTGATCCACGGCATGCTCGGCGAGACCAAGGTGTTCGCCCGCGCCACGATCGAACCGCCGCGGTTGCGCATGCTGATCCGGCTGGTGTGGCAGGCCGGCACGGTGGCATGGATCGGCGGCGGCGTGCTGCTGCTCGCTGCGCCCTGGATGCAGTCGAGCCTCGCCCGGCACTGGATCATCGTCACGCTCGCCATCGTGTTCGGCTTTGCCGCGCTCGCCAATGCCTGGGCGACGCGCGGCCGCCATTTCGGCTGGGTCGGCTTGGGCGCCGTCGTGGCGCTTGCGGTTGCCGGCTACTAGCGGCCGCGTCTTTCGACCCTTGAGGCGTATGGCTGCAGTGTATCCAATGCGCGCTGCATGCGGAGAGCGCTGATCTTTTGGCCTCCGTTAGAATGAATCTAAGACCGGTCGCCCCGAACCGGATTGACTTCATCACCTCCTTTGCTTCCTTCGGCTGCGCTTCGCGCTGAGCATCAGCGCACACGACAGAGGAGGAGACGTTCGTGAAGGTCATTCGTGTTGTTGCCATTGCACTGACGATCGGGATTGGTACGGGCTCGGCGGCGATGGCCGACGGTTTCAAGGACTGCACCAAGCTCGACAAGGCGTCGTGGAAGCCGGCCAGCGAAGCCGAAGCCAAGGCCAAGGCGCTCGGCTACGAGGTGCGGCGCTCCAAGATCGAAGGCTCGTGCTACGAGGTCTACGGCGTCAAGGAAGGCAAGCTCTACGAGCTGTTCTACAGCCCCGAAGATCTCAGCCTGAAGCACACGATCGCAAAGTGAGTCGCAAGGCGAATCGGGCCTGATGGCAGAAGCGGTGCCGGAACCGCGCGGGGCGTCCGACAGGACCCCCGCGAATCGATCCGTTTCGCGGACGGTCGCGGTCTGGGATCTCCCGCTGCGTCTCTGGCACTGGATTCTAGCGGCTTGCGTCCTGGTGGCGTGGTTCACGCCCACGGTCTATGACGGACCTCATCGCATCGCCGGCTATGCGGTCATCGGCCTTCTGGCCTTTCGCCTGGTCTGGGGCTTCCTGGGAAGCCGCTATTCGCGCTTTCGCATGATCGGCGTCAGGCTGCGCGTGGCGCCGGGATATCTCTGGAATCTGCGCCGCGGCATCACCGGCCGTTATATCGGGCTCAATCCGGCTGGCACGTTGATGCTGGTGGCGCTGCTGGCTTCGCTCGCCGTCTCGGCGATCACGGGAGCGATGTCGGTGACAACCACCTTCTTCGGCGTCTGGTGGGTCGAAGACACCCACGCCTACGCTTCGGACGCCGTCATCGTGCTGGTCGTCCTGCACGTGCTCGGCGTTGTGCTGATGGGGATGCTCCAGCGCGAGAACCTGATCGGCGCGATGTTCACCGGTCGCAAGCGCATCCGTCATCATCTCTAGACCTCGTTGCCCGTCCCTGAGCGCTTCGGTTGGCTCTGCAACCGAGCGCTCCATCGTCGTGCGGAGACGCTCGGAAAACCTTCAAGTTGCACGGGCAGCGTTAACCTGACGATAAGCATGCAATCAGGCGTTGCACAAAATTAACGCGAAGCACGTTTAGCCCGATCACCATCGACAACATTGACGATGGAGCGATACTGGATGTTCCGCGTTTTCTCCTGCCTTACCGTCGAGCATGATTTGCGGCTCGTCGTGCTCGCTGGCTTGGTCTGCTTCGTGGCGAGTATCGTCGCGGTCAGCATCTTCCATCGCGCGATCGCGGCGCGCGCAAGAACGCGGTTGATATGGATCGCGATTGCCGGCGCGGCCATCGGATACGGGATCTGGGCGACGCATTTCGTCGCGATGCTCGCCTACGAGCCCGGCGTTACCACCGGCTACGGCATCGTGTTGACCGCGCTTTCGCTTGCCACGGCAATGCTCCTGACATCGGGCGGCTTCGGCCTTGCGGTCGGCAATTCCGGCCGGTGGCGCGCCGCGGCGGGCGGTGTCGTCATCGGTGGCGGCATTGCCAGCATGCACTATCTCGGAATGTGGGCGCTCGAGGTGCCGGGTCGCGTCGCCTGGTCACTGGACCTGGTGTTCGTCTCGATCATTCTGGGCGTGTGCCTCGGCTATGCCGCCTTGGCCGTTGCGATCAGGTACCAGAACAACTGGGGCACCCTGACGGCGGCAGTGCTGCTGACGCTCGCTATCGTGTCGCATCACTTCACGGCCATGGGTGCGGTGCAGATCGTTCCGGATCCGACGCGTGTCACCGATACCCTGTCGCTTTCTCCGACTTTCCTCGCTCTTGCCATCGCTGGCGTAGCACTATCCGTGCTCGGGATGAGTTTGATCGGCGTACTGGCCGACCGCCGCCTGGCAACCAGAACCGGCAAATTCGAGGAGATCATCAGCCAGCTTTCGATTGCCCGGCAGCAGCTCGAAGGTTCGCAACGAGAATTGCAGGAACAGAAGCTCCGGCTGGACACGGCGATCGACCACATGGTCGAAGGCCTCTGCATGTTTGATGCCGAGAAGCGGCTTGTCGTCTGCAACGAGCGATATGCCCGACTCTACCGGCTGCCGCCGGAACTGCTGAGGACGGGGACATTGCACACCGACATCATCAGGCATCGTATCGTGAATGGAATTCTCAAGGGCGACGCCAGCGAGGGCGCCGCGGAGCAATTCATCTCGAAACTGGCCGCGCTGCCGTTCGATGCGGTCTCGAGCAGGATCGACGAGTTTGCCGACGGCCGGTTGATCTGCGTGACGCGACAGCCAATGGCCGGTGGCGGTTGGGTGGCCACGCATCTCGATGTGACCGAGCAACGCCGGTCCGAGGCCAAGATCACTCATATGGCGCAACACGATGCGCTGACCGATCTGCCAAATCGCGTGCTGCTCAGAGAGCGGATGGAGCACGCCATTGCAGTGACGCGCAACGGCGGCGTCGATCTCGCCGTGCTCCTGCTCGATCTCGACCGCTTCAAGGAAGTCAACGACACGCTTGGACATCCGGCCGGCGATTCCCTGCTGCGCGCCGTCGCCGCCCGCCTGCGCGAATGCACCACGGAAACCGCGTTGATCGCTCGACTGGGCGGCGACGAGTTCGCGGTGATCGATTACGTGACCAACCCGGCCGTGGAGGCTGCCGCCCTTGCCGAGAACATCACAAAGGCGCTTTGCAAGCCCTTCGATCTCGGTGATCACCAGGTCAGCGTCGGCACCAGCATCGGCATCGCCATCGCGCCGCGTGATGGCAGCGATTCTGACGTGATCATGAAGAGCGCGGATCTCGCGCTCTACTCGGCCAAGGGTGGTGGACGTGGTGCGTTCCGTTTCTTCGAGCCGGAGCTCGACGAGCTCATGCATGCGCGGCGGAACCTCGAGCGCGACATGCGGGACGCGCTTGCCGGCCGTCAATTCGAGCTCCACTACCAGCCGTTCGTCAGCACCGCGACCGGCAAGACCAGCGGCTTCGAGGCCCTGCTACGCTGGCATCACCCGCAGCGAGGGCTGGTCATGCCGAGCGAATTCATCCCGCTTGCGGAGGAGACCGGCTTGATCGTGCCGCTGGGAGAATGGGTCCTGAGGACCGCCTGCGAGGAAGCCGCCAAATGGCCTGCGCATGTCAGGATCGCGATCAACCTGTCTCCCGCTCAATTCAGGAGCAAGGAGCTTGTTCCGGTCATTACCGACGCGCTCGCAAGCTCGGGAGTTGCGCCGCACAGGCTCGAGCTCGAGGTCACCGAGACGGTGATCATGCATGACAGCGAGGCTGCTTTCGCAGTCCTCGCCCAACTGCGCGAGCTCGGTGTGCGAGTAGCCCTGGACGATTTCGGCACCGGCTATTCATCGCTGAGCTTTCTGCAGAGATTCCCGTTCGACAAGATCAAGATCGACCGCAGTTTCGTCAACGAACTGTCCAGCGCGAGCGCTGAGGCGCGCCATCTCGCGCGAGCAGTGGTTCGTTTCGCAGTCAGCCTCGGCAAGACGACGACCGCCGAAGGCGTCGAAACGAAGGAGCAGCTGGACATTCTCCG
Organism: Bradyrhizobium cajani; assembly: GCF_009759665.1. Taxonomy (GTDB): domain Bacteria; phylum Pseudomonadota; class Alphaproteobacteria; order Rhizobiales; family Xanthobacteraceae; genus Bradyrhizobium; species Bradyrhizobium cajani. Next base: position 33,873 of record NZ_WQNE01000019.1, on the reverse strand, counting down.
TGAAGAGGGATGCGTCGAGACCCAAGGCTACTATTTCAGCCGGCCGATGCCAGCGTCCGACATCGGCAGAATGCTGCGGCGAGGTGCCGGCGCAGCCGTCCGCGCTGCGTGAGCATTGAGGCCGTCACTGCAGCGGCGGATCGCCGCTGGTGCGCTTCTTGGCGAGATCCATCTCGGTGACCGCGATCAGGATCTCGGCGCGGGTCTTCAGGTCGGGCGCTTCCAGCATGGCCTGCTTCTCCGCCGGGCCATAGGGCGACATCATCGCCAGCGCGTTGACCAGCGCTTCGTTGGGGGCGCTCTCGACGCCCTCCCAGTCGACCTTGAGATTGTTGGCCTTCAGGAAGTCCGCCAGCACCGCCAGCAGCGCTTCGCGATCGACCTGGTCCTCGCCCATGCGCGCCGTGAAGTCGTCGACGAAGGCGAAGAAGTCCACCTTGCACTGCCGGTAGGCCGTGAGCACCTCGAGCTCCGCGACCACCTTGAAGCGCGAGACGCCGGTGAGCTCGAGGATGTAGCGGCCGTCGCCGGATTCGGCGAGCTGAGTGATGCGGCCGACGCAGCCGACGCGGAACAATGCCGGCTTGTCGGAATTCTTCGGCGAGTGCGCGACGTCCGGCTGGATCATGCCGATCAGGCGGTGGCCGTCGCGGAAGGCGTCGTCGACCATCGCGAGATAGCGCGGCTCGAAGATGTTGAGCGGCATCTGGCCACGCGGCAGCAGCAGCGCGCCCGGCAGCGGAAACACCGGGATGATCTCGGGCAGGTCGGCGGGTCCGCGATATTCGATGTTGATCGGCATCTGGTCCCCGCTGACCTCGCTAGAGCATGATCCGGATCCGAAGGACCGCGTCAGCGCAACATGTGAAGCGGTTTTCCGACCAAATCATGCTCACCACTCTCCGCACCTATGAAAACAGGATCGTCGACAGGCGCTTGCGTCCCTCGACGGTTGCATCATCCGCGCCGCCCCAGGCCTCGAAGAACTGCACGAGCTGCTTGCGGGCGCCGTCGTCGTTCCACTTGCGGTCACGCTTGACGATCTCGAGCAGCTGGTCGGTGGCGGCCGCCCGGTTGCCCTGCGCGTTGAGCGCGGTCGCGAGGTCGGACCGTGCCTGATGATCGAGCGGGTTTGCGGCGACTTTCTGTTCAAGCTCGGCCACCGGGCCGAGCTGTTCCGCCTGCTCGGCGAGGTCGATCGCGGCCTGCACCGCCTTCACCGCAGCGTCATTGCGCTTGGATTCCGGCACCATGGCGAGCGTCTGCTTGGCCGGCTCGATGGCGCCGACGGTGACGTGACATTTCGCGAGGCCCGCAAGCGCGGCGATATTGGTCGAATCCTGGGCAAGCACCTCGGCGTAGATCTGGGCCGCGGCCTCGGCGTCGCCTTCCGCCAGCACGGCCTCGGCCTCTTGGAGGATCTCGGCGATATTGACCTCGCCCGGCGCGGTGACGCCCTTGGTCAGCCGCTCGATGAAGGCATTGACCTGGCTTTCCGGCACCGCGCCCATGAAGCCGTCGGCCGGCTGGCCGTTGACGAAGGCGATCACGGCCGGGATCGACTGGATACCCATCTGGCCCGGGATCGCCGGATGCTGGTCGATGTTCATCTTGACCAGCTTGACTTTGCCCTTGGCGGCCTTGACCGCCTTTTCGAGCACCGGGGTGAGCTGCTTGCAGGGTCCGCACCACTCCGCCCAAAAGTCGATCAGCACCGGCTGGCGCTTCGATTCCTCGATGACGTCCTTCACGAAGGTCTGGGTGGTGGTGTCCTTGATCAGATCGGCCGCAGCCGGGCCCGCCGCTCCGTTACCCTGGTCGATGATCGTCACGGGATTCCCTCGTCTGATGTCTGGAATGGCGGGTCTTTAGCACGTCGCCAATTCATATGCTGCGCTGTCGGCCCCTAAAATTGGGCCGGGACGGCCGAATTTCAATCCATGGGCGCCGATTCGGTGGTTCCGGACCGTTTTCGGCTGATTCGGTTGGATTCGAGGTCCATATGGGGGCAGAAGAACGAATCTATGCTGCCGGTAGCTGTTGCATTCCCCTCCCGCTTTTGGCATACGACAGCCGTTGCCGGCGCGTCACGCGACCGACACAGGATGCGGGTGTAGCTCAGTGGTAGAGCACGACCTTGCCAAGGTCGGGGTCGAGGGTTCGAGCCCCTTCGCCCGCTCCAATTTTTCCCAGAGCATCCAGCCTGACCGACGCGGAAAGTGGTCCTCCACGCCGCCGGCGGCTGCATCGGGTCTGACATGACAATTCTGGTCACCGGCAGTGCCGGCCATCTCGGCGAAGCCGTTGTCCGGACGCTCCGCGGTCGCGGTTCCTCCGTGCGCGGGGTCGATCTGAAGCCCTCGCCCTTTACCGACGCGGTCGGTTCGATCGTCGATGCGGACTTCGTCCGGGGCCAGATGGATGGCGTCACCGCGGTCATCCACACCGCGACGCTGCACAAGCCGCATGTGGCAACCCACAGCAAGCAGGATTTCGTCGACACCAATGTCACCGGCACGCTCAGGCTGCTCGAGGCGGCGGTTGCTGCCGGCGTGAAGAGCTTCGTCTTCACCAGCACCACCAGCGCGTTCGGCTCGCAGCTCCGGCCGGAGGCGGGACGGGCCGCAGTGTGGGTCACCGAGGACCTGCCGCCGGTGCCGAAGAACATCTACGGCACCACGAAGCTGATGGCGGAAAATCTGTGCGAGCTGTTCTTTCGCGAGCGCGGTCTGCCGGTGGTCATCTTGCGGACCTCGCGCTTCTTTCCGGAAGACGATGACGATGCCGCGATGCGGTCTGCCTACACGCTGGACAACGCGCAGGCCAACGAGTTGCTCTATCGCCGGCTGGATATCGCGGATGCGGTGAGCGCCCATCTGCTCGCCGTCGAGCGCGCGCCGAAGATCGGATTTACGCGCTACATCGTCTCGGCCACGAGTCCGTTCGAGCAGCGCCATCTCGCAGCGCTGGCGCGCGATGCCGCCAGTGTCGTGCGCGAGCACTATCCGGATTGTGCACGGCTCTACGCGGCGCGCGGTTGGCACCTCTTCCCCGAGATCGACCGCGTCTATGTCAACGAACGCGCGCGGCGCGAACTGGGCTGGCGGCCTAAATTCGACTTCGCGCATGTTTTGATCTGCCTCAATGTGGGGCAGGATTTCCGCAGCGCGCTGGCGCGCGAAATCGGATCAAAAGGCTATCACGAGACGGTGTTTGACGACGGGCCCTACCCCGTCGCCTCGTGATCGCCGCGTTTGCTGTTTTGCCTGATGCGTCAAATGCCTGTCCGGCGTCACCGCGCGCAGCCTGGCCTGAGCCGTTCTACTGTGCATGGGGTTGTTTTCGCGATTTTTGGTTGGCTCGACGTTTGCGTTGCCTGCAAATGAGCCGCGCGCCATCCTGATTCCGCGTTGCAGCGAGGTCGCCGCGTCACCTTCAGTGAAGCCCAGTCTCATTTTCAATCGCGCACGACCGCAGTGCGCGTGGTGCGCTTCCCACCGCTGGCAGATATGCTAACCTTTTTTGGTCTGATCTCTCGACAGACTCCGAACTTCGCCTACCCGACTAGCAAAACAAAATAACGTGCAGCCCTGACGGCTGCCTTAGGGGAGTGATGCGATGAAATTCCATCGATCGGTCTTTCAATCAGCTCTGGCGCTTGCAGCGGTTGCCCTTCTTGCGGGGACCAGCGCTGGCAATGCGCAACAGCAGGACAAGAACAGGGCGTTGAAGAAATACGAATCCGGCACCAAGGAGTTCTGGACCCACCCGCCGGATGACTGGTTCCTCGGCGACGAGACCGAGGCGCAGAAGGGCCTCGCACCGCCATCGGGGCCGCCGACCGGTGCGTCCGATGCCGAACTCGCGGCGATGATGAAGAAGATCAAGCTGCCGCCGGGCTTCAAGATCGAGGTCTACGCCTCCGGCGTGCTGGCGGCGCGGCAGATGGCCTGGGGTGACAAGGGCACGCTGTTCGTCGGCTCGTTCGGTCTCGGCAACGTCTATGCCATCAAGGACAACAACGGGAAGAAGGAGGTCAAGACCGTGCTCAAGGGGCTCAACATGCCCACCGGTCTCGCCTTCAAGGACGGCGCGCTCTACGTCATCGCCGTCGACAAGCTGATCCGCTACGACAACGCCGAAGCCAATCTGGACAAGCTCGGTGACGGCAAGGTCGTCTATGACGACATGCCGTCCTACGCCGCGCATGGCTGGAAGTACATCGCAGTCGACAAGGACGGCTGGTTCTTCCTGCCGTTCGGACCGCCCTTCAACGTCGGCATCCCGCCGACCAGCGTCTCGCAGATCCGCCGCGTCGATCCCAAGACCGGCAACGCCGAAATCTATGCGCTCGGCGTTCGCAACTCGGTCGGCGGCGACGTCGATCCGCGCACCGGCAAATTCTGGTTCACCGAGAACGCCCGCGACTGGATCAGCGATGATCTGCCCTCAGACAAGCTGAACATGATCAACAAGATGGGCGAGCATTTCGGCTATCCCTATTGCCACCAGGGCAATCTGCCCGATGACAAGTTCGCGATGGGTCACAAGTGCTCCGAGTTCACGCCGCCGGTGCTGAACTTGGGGGCCCATGTCGCTCCGCTCGGCATGAAGTTCTATACCGGCGATCAATTCCCGGCCGAGTACAAGAACAACATCCTGATCGCCGAGCACGGCTCCTGGAATCGCCACAAGTACCAGGGCGGCCGCATCGTGCGCGTGATCGTCGGACCCGACGGCAAGAACCCCAAGCAGGAGGTGTTCGCCTCCGGCTGGATCGAGGGTGACCAGGGTTACCTCGGCCGTCCCAACGACATCATCCACGCCAAGGACGGATCGATCCTCGTCGCCGACGATTGGGCCGGCGCGATCTATCGCATCAGCTACAGCAAGAAGTAGCACGACCCACCATGAGAGGCTGCGACCGGGTGACGGCCGCAGCCTCTTTTCTTGAAGCTCTGGATGGTGTCGTTCCGGAGCGCGCGAAGCGCGAGTCCGGAACCCATGGCCACGAACGGGGGTTATGGATTCCGCTCGCGCCAAGCGGCGCGCCCCGCAATGACGCAGTCGACAGATCGGAATTCCCACTATGTGCCGACAGTTCATCTCGCACGCAATCACCACGGTTGCGCTCGTCGCGCTCGGCGCCCTTCCCGCGGGTGGCGCCGACAATGTCGCGATCAAGGAGAAAGCCGCGGTCTGCTCCGGCTGTCACGGCGAGAACGGCATCTCGCAGACCGAGAACATCCCCTCGCTCGCCGGTCAGCCAGATCAATTCATCCAGTGGCAGCTCGTGTTCTTCCGCGCCGGCTCGCGCAAGAACGAACAGATGCAGCCGATCGTCGAGGAGATCACCAACGAGGACATTCGCAATCTCGGCGCCTATTTCTCGCAGCTCGCGCCGCCGAAGGGCGCGGAGGACGACGATCCGGACCTGTCGAAGAAGGGCGCGCAGGTTGCCGCCGGCCGCCGCTGCGCCTCATGCCACACGGACAGCTTTGCCGGCACCAAGGGAGTCGCGCGGCTCTCGGGTCAGCGCGAGGAATATCTGGTCAAGGCGCTGTACGACTACAAGGCAGGCCAGCGCGTCGGCGGCGGCGTCGCCGCGATGGCGGATGTCGCCTATCACATGAGCGATGAGGAAATCACCGCCGTCTCGCACTATCTCGCGCATTTGAAATAGTGCTCAGTTGTCGCGGCAAGCTCTGTTGTCGTCCCGGACAAGCGCGCCTCGAGCGCGCGCAGATCCGGGACCCATAACCACAGGATCGCGTTTGGCGAAGACTCGCGGTGATCAACTCGCGCGGCGACTGGATCCTGTGGTTATGGGTCCCGGATTCGCGCTACGCGCGCCCCGGGACGACAGCGGATCGTGTCGCTACCCCACCCGCTGCTTCTCATAAGCCTTCAGATGCGTATAGGCGATGCGCAGCTTCGGCACCGGGACCTTGGCGGCATCTCCGCGTGCGATGAGATCGCCGATGACGTGGTCGGCTTCGATTGGCAGGCCCGCCTTGATGTCGCGGAACATCGAGGCGGTCATCGGTGAGCCCTCGGTGGTCAAATTGCCCTTCACGCGCTCGAAGAACGGCCCGCCCGGCGCGTAGCCCGACGCGGCGGCGATCGCGCTCGTCTCATCCAGCATGCCGAGCAGAAAATCCCTGCCGCCGGGCGCGGCGAGGATATTGCCGACGGAGGTGCGCATCAGGCTGGTGGACGCGGCGAGCGTCGAGAGGAACACCCACTTCTCCCACATGTCCTGCATGATGTTCTGGCTGGCGGTGGCGCCATTGATGCCGCTCCTGAAGGCCTCGTCGATCGCCTTGACGCGGTCCGACAGCTTGCCGTCGCGCTCGCCATAATTGATCGACTGCATCGGCTGGAGCTGCACCACTTCGCGCTTTTCGTTCAAGGTCGCGGCGATGGCGCAGAGCCCGCCCAGCACGCGCCCGGCGCCGAATGTCTGGTCGAGGATGTCGAGATGCCTCATGCCGTTCAGCATCGGAATGATGGCCGTGTTCGGCCCCACCGCGGCCGCGAACGACTTGATGGCGTCGTCGAGATCGAACGCCTTGCAGCTGAGCAGCACGACGTCGAATTTTTCCGTGAGCTTGTCCGCTTGCACGGTCGGCGGATTTTTCAGCGTCACATCGCCATTCGGGCTCTTTATGACGAGGCCGGCGCTCGCAAGCTCGCTGGCGCGCCGCGGCCGGACCAGGAAGGTGACGTCGCGGCCGGCTTGCAACAGCCTGCCACCAAAATAGCCGCCGATGGCGCCGGCGCCGACCACGAGGATACGCATTGTGGAACTCCATTGTTACTCTAGGCGAATGGCGAATAGGGAGTAGCGAATAGGATAGCAGGCGGTGAAATGCGAGTAACGTTTCCACTACTCGCTATTCGCCATTCACTACTCGCCCTTCCCCAGCACCATCTCCTCGACCTCGCGGAGCTGCTCCTTGCCGAAGAACATCTCGTTGCCGACGAAGAAGGTCGGCGAGCCGAACGCGCCGCGCGCCACCGCCTCTTCGGTGTTCTTGATCAGTCTGCCCTTCACCTCGCCCTCCTGCGCGCGGGCGAACAGTTTCTGCGCATCGAGTCCGGAAGACGCCAGCGCCTTCATCGCGACCTCGGGGTCGTCCATCTTCTTCGGCTCTCGCCACATGTGATGAAACGCCGCCTCGACGTATGCTTCGAACACGCCCTCGAGCTGCGCCGCGATCGCCGCGCGCATCAGGTTCAGCGTGTTGACGGGGAAGAACGGATTCATGACGTAGGGCTGAACCTTGAAACGCTTGACGAAGCGCTCGGTTTCGACCGCCTGAAACTCGCGCTTGTTCTTGATGCCCGCGAGCGTCTCGGCCGGGGACTTGTTGTTGGTCGACTTGAAGATGCCGCCGAGCAGGATCGGAACGTATTCGAACTTGACGCTGATCCGCTGCTCGATCGCCGGGATCGCAAGATGGCTGAGATAGGCGTTCGGGCTGCCGACATCGAACAGGAATTGCGGGGCAGTACGGGTCAAATTCGTTCTCCCTGACGGTACTTTTCGTCCATTGTGGCGCAGGGCGCGCCACAGGTCCACCGTTTAATGATGGTCATAATACTTTGGCAATCAGATCAGGCGCCGGATCGCCCGCTTGCGCCACACCAGGAAGTAATAGCCCATCTGCAAGAGGAACATGGCGCAGAACACGATCGGATAGGCGGCCCACACGCCTTTCAAGCCGACGGTCCGGCTCAGGATCACCGCTGACGGCAGCTCGATCGCGACGATCGCGAAGATCGCGAGCAGCATCGGCGTCAGCGCCACGCCGGCGGCGCGCATCGCGCCTGAAAACACCGTCGCCAGACCGAATGGCACGGAGCTCCACAGGGCGATGCGCAGCAATCCGTTGGCAAGATCGAGCACGGCGCCATCCGTGATGAAGATGCCGAGCACGGCACGTGGCTCCAGGTAGATCAGCGCCACCAGCCCACCGGTCAGGACGAGGTTGAACGCAAGACCGGTGCGCACGATGCCGTCGAGCCGGGCCCTGTCGCCGCCGCCGACGGCTTGCGCGCCGAGGATCGAGACCGCGATCGAAATCGACATCGCCGTGAACTGCGTGTAGCCCATCACCTGGTTGACGGCACCGTACGCAGCAGTCGCGTCCGAGCCGAAGCCGTTGACGAGGCCGAGCAGCACCAGCTCGGCGATCGCCATCGCTACCATGCCGACGGCGCTCGGCAGCCCGATGCCGAGGATTGTCCCGAGCACCGCGCGGTTGGGCCGGAGATGACGCAGCAGCGCAGCGTCCGGCGCCAAGGCGTGTTTCTTCCGCAGCAGGTAGGCGGCCAGCGCGATCAGCGTCAGCGCGTTGGAGATCGCAGCCGCCCAGGCCGGGCTGGTGATGCCCGTCGTCGGCAATCCGAACGCGCCACGGATCAGCATCGGCGTCAGGATCAGGCCGATCGCGGTCGACAACGCCATCGCCAGCAGCGGTGTCAGCGCATCGCCGACGCCGCGAATCATCGCCGTCGTCAGCAGGAAGACGAAGCCGAGCGGCATCGTGAGCAGCATGATGCGGGCATAGGCGCTGGCCTGGTCGAGGATGTCGGCAGGTGTGGCAAGTGCCATCATCAATTGGCGACTGAAGAGCCCGCCGACCAGCGCAATCGTGATCGAGAACAGCAGGCCGACCGCGAGCGTCGTGCCGACGACGCTTCTGATCCTGCCGTGCTCGCCCGCACCATAAGCCTGGCCGATCAGCACGGTGGCCCCGGTGCTCAGGCCCATGACGAAGGCGAACAGGAAGAACATCACGGGGAAGAAGGCCGAGACCGCGGCGAGCGCGTCGACGCCGATCATCTGGCCGAGATAGACGTTGCTGACGGTGCCGAACAGCGATTGCAGCGCGTTGCCCAGCATCAGCGGCGCAAGGAAGCGGAGGAACGTCGTCCAAAGCGGTGGCGTGGCGGACATGGATTTGCCTTTCATCAGGGCGCGCGAAGCCGTTGCCGCGCAATGCGCGGCTCGGCCGTTGATGGATGGGGGAGACAGCGCCGCGCTTAAGCGCGGTCGCTGTAGGCGAGCTTGACGACGTGGTCGCGGATGTCGGCGGGCCAGTCGGCGATCAGTCCGGCGAAGCGCCGCCGGTCATCCGCAAACAGCGCGCGCGAGGCTTCCTCGAACTGCGGCAGATTGCCGGCCATGGTCGACATGAAGTGATAGGCCGCATCGCGCGCCTGGCGCTCGCGGTCCTTGTCGCCGCTCGCGCGCCGCGCTTCGTCGACGAGCTTGCGCAGCGCGACCGAAGCGCCGCCTGCTTTTGCGTTGAGCCACTCCCAGTGCCGCGGCAGCAGCGTCACCTCGCGGGCGACCACGCCCAGCTTCGGCCGGCCGCGGCCGCGCGGCTCGCTGGTCGGTTCGGCGACTTCGGCCGGAGGCGGCATCAGCTTGGCCAGCCGCGCCAGCACCTGGTGATCCTCGCCGCGGAGGTCGAAATCGATCGACCGGCCCGTGCCGTCGTCGAAGATGACGATAGGCTGGTCCAGCGGTTGCGTCGCCCGCTTGACCGCGAGCGCGACATCGGCCGCTGACCCGGAGGCCAACCGCCGCTGGCCGACAAAGGCTGTGAAAGTCGGTTGCATTGGAATCATTGCCATATTGATTGTGTTGGCCGAATTAATACCCGGGTGAATTCCTGGCGTCAATATACCCGGGTTAAAATATCCGTCCGGATGGCTCGACATTGCCGTCCCGGGCTGGCACCAACGCGCGGCCGACCGACCAAGCCAAGCTGGGGACCTGCGCGATGCTGACCGTTCATCACCTCAACAATTCCCGCTCGCAGCGCGTGCTGTGGCTGCTCGAGGAGTTGGGCGTGCCCTATGAGATCGTGCGCTATCAGCGCCAGCCGGACATGCGCGCGCCGCAGGAGCTGCGCGCCATCCACCCGCTCGGCAAGTCGCCCGTGATCACCGACAACGGCAACACCATCGCCGAGTCGGGCGCGATCATCGAATATCTCATCGCCACCTATGGCAACGGCCGGCTGATCCCGCCGCCGAACACGCCGGAGCGGCTGCGCTACACCTATTGGCTGCATTATGCGGAAGGGTCGGCGATGCAGCCGCTGCTCCTGAAGCTGCTGTTCACGCTGATGCCGAAGCGCGCGCCCGCGCTGTTGCGTCCGCTGGTGCGCAAGGTTTCGAACCAGGCGCTCACCGCGCTGGTCAATCCGCAGCTCAAGCAGCACATGGATTATTGGGAGGCCGAGCTCGGCAAGAGCGAGTGGTTCGCCGGCAACGAGTTCACTGCCGCCGACATCCAGATGAGCTTCCCGCTGGAAGCCGCGCAGGCGCGCGGCGGGCTGGAGCAGGGCCATCCCAGGGCGATGGCGTTCCTGGATCGCATTCACGCGCGGCCGGCGTATGCGCGCGCGCTCGAGAAGGGCGGGCCGTATCAGGTGGGGCGGTAAGTCTCTCTCGCCGTCATTCCGGGGCGGTGCGCAGCACCGAACCCGGAATCTCGAGGTTCCGGGTTCACGCTTCGCGTGCCCCGGAACGACGTTGCTTGCTAATCCGCGTGCAGCACGCGCCCGCGCGTCTCCGGCAGCGCGAAGGCGGCGATGAAGAACACCGCATAGGCGACCACCGCGAAGATCGCGATTGCGTTCGCAAGCGATGTCGTCGCCGACAGTGCGCCGACCAGGAATGGAAACAGCGCGCCGATGCCGCGGCCGAAATTGTAGCAGAAGCCCTGGCCCGAGCCGCGCAGCCGCGTCGGATAGAGCTCGGTCAGGAAGGCGCCGATGCCGGAGAAATAGCCGGAGGCAAAGAAGCCGAGCGGGAAGCCGAGCACCCAGAGGATCTCGTTGGTGAGTGGCAACTGGGTGTAGAGCAGCACCACCGCCATGGCGCCGATCGAGAAGATCAGGAACAAATTGCGCCGTCCGATCCGGTCGGCAAGCCAGGCGCCGACGAGATAGCCGATGAAAGAGCCGATGATCAGCGTGAACAGATAACCGGTCGAGCCGACGATCGACAGATGCCGCTCCTTGGTCAGGAACTGCGGCACCCAGAAGGTGATGGCGTAGTAGCCGCCCTGGCAACCCGTCGCCATCAGCGACGCCAGGATCGTGGTCTTCACGATTGGACCGGAGAAGATTTCCCAAAGCGCCGGACGATCACCGCTCGCGGCCTGCTTTGCGCGGGCCTCGGCGGCGATCACGGGCTCGGTGACCGAGCGGCGGATATAGAACACCAGCAGCGCCGGCAGCGCGCCGATCACGAACATCCAGCGCCACGCCGTCTCCGCCGGCAGAACCGAGAACAGGATGGCCTGCGACAGCACTGCGAGACCCCAGCCGACCGCCCAGCCCGATTGCACCGAGCCGACCGCGCGGCCGCGATATTGCGGCCGGATCGCCTCGCCCATCAGCACGGCGCCCGCCGCCCATTCGCCGCCGAAGCCGAGCCCCAGCACGGCGCGTGCGATCAGCAGCTGGTCGAAATTCTGCACGACGGCGCAGACCAGCGAGAAGAACGAGAACCAGATGATCGTGATCTGGAGCGTCCTTACACGACCGATATGGTCGGAGAGATAGCCGCCGAGCCAGCCGCCGATGGCGGAGGCGAGCAGCGTCACGGTGCCGGCAAGCCCGGCCGAGGCTGCATCGACCTTCCACAGCGCGATGATGGTGCCGATCACCAGCGGATAGATCATGAAGTCCATGCCATCGAGCGCCCAGCCTGCCGCGCAGGCCCAGAACGTCCGGCGCTCGGCTATGTTCATGTCGCGATAGAAGGCAAGAAGGCTGGTGTCTTCGATCTCGGCGCGCTCGATAGACCCAGTCGGATCGGTCGTGGTCATGTGGGTTTTCCCGGCAGTTTTCAATGGCCGGGCGGTGGTAGCACGCGCGGCGACCTGTGCAAGCGGACGCAGGCCTTGGCGCCATGCAGCGGCAGAGCTACTGCCCCGCGGCTTCCGCGCCTCGCGTGCGCGGATCCGGCGCGCCGAGCGGCCCGTTCGGCGTCACCAGAATCGAATTGGCCGATGTCTGTCCCATCGGCTCGACGATGAGGTGGCCCATCGCCTTCAACTCGAGCAGGACATCGCCGGGGAAGCCGCCCTCGACCCGCACCTCGTCCGGCAGCCATTGGTGGTGCAGCCGTGGCGCGGCAACGGCGGCCGCGACATCCATCCTGTAGTCGAGAACGTTCACGATCACCTGGAGTACGGTCGAGATGATACGGCTGCCACCGGGCGAGCCGGTCACCAGCACCGGCTTGCCGTCCCTGAGCACGATGGTCGGCGACATCGACGACAGCGGCCGCTTGCCCGGTCCGGGCAGATTGGCCTCGAAGCCGACGAGACCATAGGCATTGGAGGCACCGACCGCTGCGGTGAAATCGTCGAGCTCGTTGTTGAGCAGCACGCCGGTGCCGTCGGCGACGAGGCCGACGCCGTAGCTGAAGTTCAAGGTGTAGGTGTTGCTGACCGCGTTGCCGCGGCTGTCGACGACGGAGAAATGCGTGGTGTTGCTGCCTTCGCGCGGCGCGGCGGCCGCGGCAACGAGCTCCTTCGACGGCGTGGCGCGATCGACGGAGATGCCCGCGCGCAGCTTGGCGGCATAGTCTTTCGCGGTCAGCGTCGCGATCGGTGCGTCGACGAAGGCGGGATCGCCGAGATAGCGCGCGCGGTCCGCATAGGCGCGCTTCATGGCTTCGATGAGGAGATGCAGCGAGGCCGGCGAACCCTGCTTCAAATCCGCGAGCTGAAACCCTTCGAGGATGTTGAGCGTCTCCATCAGCACCACGCCGCCGGACGAGGGCAGCGGCATCGACACGATGTCGTAGCCGCGATAGGTGCCGCGCACCGGTGCACGGATCACGGCCTGATAGGCTTTCAGGTCGGCAGGCGTCATGATGCCGCCGGCGTCAGTCACGGCCGTGGCGAGTTTTTGCGCCACAGGCCCTTCATAGAAGCCGCGCTGGCCCTGCGCGGCGATGGCCGACAGCGTTTCGGCGAGGTCGCTCTGCACCAGCCTGTCGCCTTCGCCGAGCGGTGTGCCGTCGGGACGCGAGAAGATCCTGGCCGAGGAGGGCCAGCGCGCAAGGCGTCGGTGCCAGCCCGGCAGGGTGTCGGCGATGTCGTCGCTGACGGCAAAGCCGTCGCGGGCGAGCGTGATCGCGGGCTCCAGCAATTGCGCCAGCGTGAACCGGCCTGAGCCGTATTTCTCCAATGCCAGCGCGAGCCCGGCGACGGTGCCGGGCACGCCGACACCGAGCGCCGTGTCGCGTGACTTCGCGGGGTCAGGCTTGCCGTCGGGGCCGAGGAAGATTTGCGCCGTCGTCGCGGCCGGGGCCGTCTCACGGTAATCGATCGTGACGTCTTCGTTGCGGTCGGCGGAATGGATCACCATGAAACCGCCACCGCCAATATTGCCGGCGCGCGGGTAGGTCACGGCCATGGCAAAGCCGGTGGCGACCGCCGCATCGACGGCATTGCCGCCGCGCCGCAAGACATCGGCGCCGACCCGCGCCGAGATCCCTTCCTGAGCCACCACCATGCCGTGCTCGGCGGCGACGGCGCGTACCGAGTCACGCGGGGGCGGGACATAGGCCCGCCGCGTATCCTGTGCGCCCGCGGGCGCAAGACCAAGCGCCAAAGTGGCGAGGAGTGCGAAAAAAGCTCGCCCTGTCGAATATGTCGACATCATCAAATTTCCGTCGCGCCCTCGGGTCAATTCAAACGCGTCGCTGCAATGCTATACGGTTTGCGCTAAGACAGGCAAAACTGTTCGTGATGGGACTGCCTGATGACGACGATCGCCTCCGATATGCGCATGGCCGGCGCGCTGCGGACCTATCCGCCGCGCGCAGCCGTCGTCAGCTGGATCTTCTTCGATTGGGCCGCCCAGCCCTATTTCACCCTGATCACGACCTTCGTGTTCGCGCCCTATTTTGCCACCAGCATCGCACCCGATCCCGCGACCGGCCAGTCGCTGTGGGGTTTTGCGATGGCGGCTGCGGGCCTCGTCATCGCGCTGTTGTCGCCGGTGCTCGGGGCCATCGCGGATGCTTCGGGCCGCAGGAAGCCGTGGATCGCAGGGTTCGGCGCATTGCTGGTGCTGGCATCGTGCACGCTGTGGATCGGCAGACCGGGCGATCACGCCATCATTCCGCCGCTGCTCACTGCGGTCGCGCTCGCCAGCGTCGGCGCGGAATTCGCCACCGTCTTCAACAACGCGATGATGCCGACCCTGGTGCCGCCGGAGCGCATCGGCCGGCTCTCCGGCACCGGCTGGGCCACGGGTTACATCGGCGGCATCGTCAGCCTGATCATCGTGCTCGGCTTCCTCGCGGCCAATCCCGAGACCGGCCGCACGCTGCTCGGCTTCACGCCCTTGTTCGGGCTCGATCCCGCGACCCATCAGGGCGACCGCGCCGCGGGGCCGTTGACCGGCATCTGGTTCATCGTCTTCGTGACGCCGATGTTCCTGTTCACGCCGGACTATCCGGCGAAGCGACCGGTGCGCGAGGCGCTGCGCGAAGGACTGTCGGAGCTGAAGCAATCGATCAAGGGCCTGCCGCAGCAGAAGTCGCTCGCGGCATTTCTGCTGGCCAACATGATCTACACCGACGGGCTGGTGTCCCTGTTCGCCTTCGGCGGCATCTATGCCGCCGGCACATTCGGCTGGCACACGATCCAGATCGGCACTTTCGGCATCATGCTCGCGATTGCCGGCACGTTTGGCGCATGGCTCGGCGGCAAGCTCGACGATCATCTCGGGCCGCGGCGCGTGATCGCCGGCAGCTTGCTGCTGCTGCTGCTGTCGGTGGCGGCGATCCTTTTGGTCGACAAGGACAGCGTGTTGTTCGTCAAGGTCGCGCCGCCGCAGCCGGGGGCTCCGCTGTTCTCGAGCACAGCCGAGCGCGCCTATCTCGTGCTGGGCTGCCTCATCGGCGCGGCCGGCGGTCCGCTGCAGGCGGCCTCGCGCACGCTGCTGATCCGCCTCGCGCCGAAGGATCGCATCGCGCAGTATTTCGGCCTGTTCGCGCTGACGGGAAAAGTGACATCCTTCATCGGCCCGCTCCTGATCGGCATGATCACTGCGGTGACCGCAAGCCAGAAGGCCGGCATGGCGGTGCTGGTGGTGTTCTTCGTCGCGGGACTGGGATTGCTGATGCGGGTGCGGGATTAGCCCGCAATTCCCCGTCATTCCGGGGGCGCGCGAAGCGCGCGCCCGGAATCTATCGTGCAGCGTGTCATGCGGAGAAATGGATTCCGGGCTCGCGCCAAGTGGCGCGCCCCGGAATGACGGCGAGATCAGTGCCTGAAGTGCCGCGTTCCCGTGAACACCATGGCGATGCCGTGCTCGTCGGCGGCCTTGATCACTTCGTCGTCGCGCATCGAGCCGCCGGGCTGCACCACGGCGGTGGCGCCGGCCTCGATGCAGGCGAGCATGCCGTCAGCGAACGGGAAGAATGCATCCGATGCCACGACCGAACCCTTGGTGAGCGGCTCGGCGAGCTTCAGCTCGTTCGCCGCATCCTGAGCCTTGCGCGCCGC
Source organism: Bradyrhizobium cajani (assembly GCF_009759665.1). Lineage (GTDB taxonomy): Bacteria > Pseudomonadota > Alphaproteobacteria > Rhizobiales > Xanthobacteraceae > Bradyrhizobium > Bradyrhizobium cajani. Next base: position 18,314 of record NZ_WQNE01000019.1, on the reverse strand, counting down.
GATCCGCGCTGAGTCCACGCGGCTCATCTGGCCCGCGCCGATGCCGACGGTGGCGAGATCCTTGGCGTAGATGATGGTGTTGGACTTGACGTGCTTGGCCACGCGGAACGCGAATTTCAGGTCGCGCATCTCGGCGTCGGTCGGCGCGCGCTTGGTGACCACCTTGAAGGTCATGTCGTCGACCACGGCGTTGTCGCGGCTCTGCACGAGCAGGCCGCCGGCCACCGTCTTGGCGGTGAGGCCCGGCGCGCGCGGGTCGGGCAGGCTGCCGGCGAGCAGCAGGCGGAGGTTCTTCTTCCCGCCGATGATGGCGATCGCTTCCTCGCTGGCGTCGGGCGCGATGATCACCTCGGTGAAGATCTTTGTGATCTCACGCGCGGTGTCGGCGTCGAGCGCGCGGTTCATCGCGATGATGCCGCCGAAGGCGGAGGTGGAATCGCAGGCCAGTGCCTTGCGATAGGCACTGACGAGGTCAGAGCCCTCGGCGACGCCGCAGGGGTTGGCATGCTTGACAATGACGCAGGCCGCCGTCCGCTTGGCGTCGAACTCGCCGATGCATTCATAGGCCGCATCGGTGTCGTTGATGTTGTTGTAGGAGAGCTCCTTGCCCTGGAGCTGCCGGGCGGTGGAGACGCCCGGGCGCTTGTCGGGCGTCGCGTAGAACGCCGCGGTCTGGTGCGGGTTCTCGCCGTAGCGCAGCGACTGGATCAGTCGGCCGCCGAAGGCGCGGAAGTCGGGCGCGTCGATCTCGAGCTGCCGGTTGAACCAGTTCGAGATCGCGGCGTCGTAGGCGGCGGTGCGCGCATAGGCCTTTGCGGCCAGCCGCCGGCGCAGCTTCAGCGTGGTCGCGCCGTTGTTGGCGGCGAGCTCGTCGAGCACGGCCTTGTAGTCCTCGGCCTCGACCACGACGGCGACGTCGTCATGGTTCTTGGCCGCGGCGCGGATCATCGCGGGACCGCCGATGTCGATGTTCTCGATGCAATCCTCGAAGCCCGCGCCTTTGTCGACGGTCGCCTCGAATGGATAGAGGTTGACGACGAGCAGGTCGATCGGCGCGATGCCGTGCGCCTTCATCGCCTCCGCATGCTCCTTGTTGTCGCGGATCGCGAGCAGTCCGCCATGCACCTTGGGATGCAGCGTCTTGACGCGGCCGTCCATCATCTCCGGGAAGCCGGTGAGGTCGGACACGTCCTTCACCTTGAGGCCGGCGGCGGCGATCGCCTTGGCGGTGCCGCCGGTCGAGACCAGCTCGACATCGTGCGCGGCAAGCGCCTTGGCGAATTCGATCAGCCCGGTCTTGTCGGAAACGGAAAGCAGGGCGCGGGTGACGCGGCGGGGATGATCAGTCATGAGCAAGATCCTCTGTCTGAAGGAGTGTCTATGCCCAGGCGCGCGGCAGCTATGTCCCGCGCTTCCCGATGGTGCTCCATCCAAGGTCGCCAGTCGCGCGAGCGAGGGCTCGATAGCAGTTTTCGATGCCCTTCACAACGATCGGATCGGGGCCGAACCGTGCGTTTACAGCGGAAGTTCCGGCTCGCGCCGGGCGTTGCGGCGGGCATTGGTCACAGCCGGCGAAGCGGTGGAGCGGACAAAGCTCCAGCGGATCGAGGGCGCCTGCCGCGCGTCCTGGCGGATCACGATCTGAGCGGTGCGGCGCGGGCCGTCGTTGCCGGCCAGGAACACGCTGTCCTCGAGGTCGACCTTGTCGTCCAACGCCTCGAAGGTCCAGACGTCGCGGTTCGGCAGCACCAGCATGACGCCGCGCGCATCCGACAGCCGGCTCGCCTTCACCGCCGGATGCAGATGGAAGCGCAGCGCGAAATCGGCATCCGCGCCCTTGAAGCGTCCGCCCTGCGGCGGCGACAGCGTGTCCTCGCCGTCGATGCGTGCGCCGTCATTGGCGATCATCAGCACGCGGCGATGGATCGCGCCGAATTTGGAGAGATAGCCGTCATGCGAGGCCGTCAGCAGCGTGCCGTTCTGCACGATTTCGCGATAGCTCTCGACCTCGACCGGGCCGCTGGTGACGGGCGAGCCGTGCAGGAGCCGCTTCATCGCCGACATCTCGACGAACTGGCATGTGGACGTGTCGTGATAGGTCAGCGTCGAATGCGCGGCGGTGCTGCGCGCGAACGGTCGCCAATTGTCGCGGCCCGTGGTCGGCATGCCGCAATTGGTGACGATGCGGCTGATACCGGAGGACAGTTCGAACGACAGGCAGCCGGCATGGGCGTCGTGGCTGACGCCGGCCGGCGGCGGCGGGCCGGTGTCGATGATCAGCGTGGTTTGGCCGGCATCGAGGCGCTGGAAGCCGGTATGCGGCATGTTCGCCATCGGCGCGCCGTGGGTGTCGTCATAGGCGAGCAGCGTGGCGAGCAGGTCCGAGGACGTCGCGCTCATGCCGTTGAACAGCGCGAAATTGCCGTCGCCGTGCCGGAAGAAGCGCAGCATCGGCATCATGCGGTCGATCGCGTTGAGCAGGGCCGGAGGCGGCGCGATGTTGCGCGCGGCAAAGGTCTGTCGCAGCGGCAACAGGTCGATCAGGAGCTCGATCAGCGCGCCCGGATTGCGGGAGATGTGTCCGCCGTCGGGCAGGATCTGCCGCTGCAATTCGTCGGAGAGCTTTTTCGACGCGCTGCGGATGTGGCGCGCCTGGTTGGCGAGGCACAGCGTCGTATAGCACAGCGCGATCAGCACCTGGAGCTTTGGCACGCCATCGGGGATGTCGACCATGGTGTAGCGCAGGAAGCGGATCTCGCGCGCGAGGGCGCGCAGATAACGGCGATAGAATTTGTTGTCGGTGTCGTTGAGCACCAGGGGCGCCTGCGACAGCAGCGAGATCACGCGCCGCGCCAGCACGTCGGCGCGCCGCGCGACGGGGCGGCGCTTGTTGGCGGGGTTGGCGATCCAGTCCTCGACCAGCGCGCGCGCATTCGCCCGCGTCAGTGCGGTGTCGGCGGCGCGCAAATGACGCAGCCAGCCGAAGCCGAGCAGCGCGACCTCCCAGTCCTCCGAGGGCGGATCGAGATCGAAGATCGAACGCCCATGGCAATTGACGATCTTGCCGGCGAAGACGAAACGACCGGCATAGATCTCGGCGGCGCGGGTTGCGTCCGCCGTGCGCAGGTCATGCGGCGCGATGATCAGCCGGTCGGTGCGGCCGGGCCACACCCGCGACAGCGCAACGGAACCGCCGCTCGCGCGCGCGAGCATGTTCCGCGCGAAGCGGTTCATGACCAGCGTCGAGATACGTCTGCGTTGAGCGACCGACACGCCTTGCCTTGAAGGGGGAGAGGATTAACGACGAATCCTTATTAATCCCAAAATCGGACGGCTGACACCACCTTGAACGGCGCGAATCAGGGTCGGAGTTACAAAATCCGGTGCAAAATCAGGATTTAACGAGCCGGGCTGCGAAGAACCCGTCAAGCCCGCCGAGCTTGGGATCGGCGTTCGGCAGATGGCTCGGCAGGGTGCGCAGGTCGCCTTCCCGGGTGAGGATTTCATCCAGGCCCGCGACCTCGGACGCCTCGATCGGGACGCGGCGAAGCACGGGTTCTGCGGCCAGCAGGGCGGCGATGGCCTGCTCGCCCTCTTCGGGTTCCAGCGAACAGGTGCAGTAGACCAGCGTTCCGCCGGACTTGAGCAGCGGGACGGATTTCTTCAGCAGCCGCTGCTGGAGCGCGGTCAGGGCGGCGATGTCGGATTCCTGCCGCAGCCAGGCGACGTCGGGATGTCGGCGGATCGTGCCGGTCGAGGTGCAGGGCGCATCGATCAGGATGCCGTCGAAGCCTTCGGCGGGACCGGCCCATTCCACGGCGTCAGCGACGACGGTCTCGGCCTGGAGCGACAACCGCCCCAGGTTCTCACGCAGGCGCGCCACCCGGGCGGGCGAGCGGTCGATCGCCGTGACATGCGCGCCGGCATGCGCCAGTTGCGCGGTCTTGCCGCCGGGGGCGGCGCAGAGGTCGGCAATGGATTTGCCCTTGATGTCGCCAAACAGCCGGGCCGGCAGCGCGGCGGCGGCATCCTGCACCCACCATTGTCCTTCGGCGAAGCCGGGCAGCATCGTCACCGCGCCGTGCAGCAGCATCCGCACCGTCCCGGTCGGCAGCGTCTCGCCATGCAGGCGGCTGGCCCATTGCGCGGCATCCGCCTTCACGGTGAGATCGAGTGACGGCTCGTGGCCGAGCGCCAGCGCCATGTCCCTTGCGGTCGCCTCGCCATAATGCGCGCTCCAGCGCGCGAGCAGCCATGGCGGCAGGTCCAGCGATTGTGCGGCGACTTCCTCGACCAGCGCCTTGCCTTCGCGCGCGCAGCGGCGCAGCACGGCATTGACGAGGCCGGCATAGCGTGCGGCGCGCCGGTCGGATTGCACGAGGCGGACGGAGAGATCGACGGCGGCGTGATCGGGCACGTCCATCCAGAGGATCTGGGCGGCGCCGATCAACAGCGCGCTCTGCGCGCGCGGCGCGTCGGAGGGGATGCCCTTGTCGAGCAGGCGGGACAGCACGTGGCCGAGGGTGCCGAGCCGGCGCAGCACCGTGGCGACCAGGCGGCGCATCAGCGCGCGGTCGCGATCGGCCAGCGTCTTCAATCCGGGATGGGCGCCGCCGCCGTCGAGCTGGTCGTCAAGCGTGCGATGCTTGTGCAGGACGCCATCGACGATGTCGGCGGCAATCCGACGCGCCGCAAGACCAGGCACTTCGGACGGAGGGGCGAAACGTTGAGATGGCATGCGGAAGCAAGGTTCTGAGCGAGCGGCAGTTCCGCCGCAGTGGGCGCATGCCTTAACGAGCCCATCTGTGGCATGCGAATATGCCAAATGTAAGAATGGTCTCGGGCGTTTTCAGCCCGGTACGGCCATTTCAGCAATGCGTTATTGGACGTCGTGCGTGTCGCGCCCCTGCGCTAGGAAGCCAGACGATGAGTGACCAGCCTCCCGTTCCCGATCGCAAGCCGCTTCCGCCGGCCGCCCAGCGTGCGCTTGCCGAAGCCGAGGCGCGCCGGCAGGCAGCGGCGCAGGCCAAGGACGGCGCGAAGGCGGCACCGAAGGAGTTGCAGGGTCCCAAGGGACCTGAGCCTACCCGCTATGGCGATTGGGAGAGCAAGGGCATCGCCTCCGACTTCTGAGGCCTGCACTGCTTTAGGCCGGGCGCTGCCCGGCCGTTATAGATAGTGATTGTCCCTGAGATAGCCGATGATGCGCTCGCAGGCCGCCTCGCTCGACAGTTCCGACGTGTCGATGGTGATCTCCGGCGCTTGCGGCGCCTCGTAGGGATCGTCGATCCCGGTGAAACCCGGCAGCTCGCCCGCGCGCGCCTTGCGGTAAAGGCCCTTGGGATCGCGGCGCTCGCATTCGGCAAGCGGGGTTGCGACATGGATCTCGATGAACTCGCCTGCTTCGACCCGTTGCCGCGCCAGGGCGCGTTCGTTGCGGAACGGCGAGATCAGCGCGACCAGCGCGATCATGCCGGCATCGACGAACAGCGCCGCGATCTCCGCGACACGCCGGACGTTCTCCATCCTTTCCGCGCTGGAGAAGCCGAGGTCGCGGTTGATGCCGTGGCGGAGATTGTCGCCGTCGAGCAGCGCGGCATGGCGCCCGAGCTCGGCAAGCCGCCGGTCGACGAGATCGGCGATCGTCGATTTGCCGGCGCCGCTCAGGCCCGTGAACCACAGCACGCAGGGCCGCTGCTGCTTGAGCCGCGCCCGCACCGACTTGTCGACCGCGAGCCGATGGCGGTGGATGTTGGTGGCGCGGCACAGCGAGATGTCGATCATGCCGGCCGCAGCCGTGCGATGGCTGATCGGATCGATGAGGATGAAGCTGCCCATGTCGCGATCGTCGCGATAGGCCTCGAACACCAGCGGGCGGTCGAGGCTGAGATGGACATGGCCGATCTCATTTGCATCGAGCGTCGCGGCGCTCTCTTCCGCCATGGTATCGATGGCGATGCGGTGCTTGAGCGTCGAGATCACCGCGCCGGTCGAGGCCGTGCCGCATTTGAGCACGTAGCGCCGCCCCGCGGCCATGGCCTCGTCATCGAACCAGACGAGATGGGCCGCAAGTTGATCCGAGATCTGCGGGGCGGATCCCGCCGAGAGCACGTCGCCGCGGCTGACATCGACCTCGTCGGCGAGCGTGAGCGTGATCGACTCGCCGGCCGTCGCCCGATCGCGTTCGCCGCCGGGCGTGAGAATGCGCGCGACGCGGGTCTGACGGCCCGAGGGCTGCACGGCGACCGCGTCGCCAGCCCGGATCGTTCCGCTGGCGATTCGCCCGCAGAAGCCGCGAAAATCCGCATGCGGCCGGTTGACCCACTGCACCGGCAGCCGGAATGGCCGCTGCGAGACGTCGCCTTCGACATCCACCGATTCCAGATAGGCCGTGACGGTCGGTCCGGTGTACCAGGGCATGCGCGCGCTCGCGGCGACGATGTTGTCGCCGTCGGGCGCCACGACGGGGATGCACTGGACCTGGGAGATCCCGAGCTGTCCGGCCAGCGTCAAATATTCGGCGGTGATGGCCGCGAAGCGATCGCCGTCGAAGCCGATCAGGTCCATCTTGTTCACGGCAAGCACGACGTGGCGGATGCCGAGCAGCGACAGGATGTGGCTGTGGCGGCGCGTCTGCGTGATCACACCCTTGCGGGCGTCGACCAGTACCACGGCGAGATCGGCGTTGGAGGCGCCGGTCGCCATGTTGCGGGTGTACTGCGCATGTCCCGGCGTGTCGGCGACGATGAAGCGGCGCAGCTTCGTGGCGAAGAAGCGGTAGGCGACATCGATCGTGATGCCCTGCTCGCGCTCGGCCTGGAGGCCGTCGACCAGCAGCGCGAAGTCGAGATCGCCGCCGGTGGTGCCGGCGGTCCGGCTTTCGGAGGCCAGCGCGTCGAGCTGGTCGTCGAGCAGCGTCTTGGAATCGTAGAGCAGGCGGCCGACCAGCGTGCTCTTGCCATCGTCGACGCTGCCGCAGGTGACGAAGCGCAGCGTCGGGCGGTCGTTCTGGTCCAGCCGCGGCGCATCGGAGGCCGCGATCGTGGGAGCCTCGTGATAGGACATCAGAAGTAGCCTTCCGCTTTCTTGCGCTCCATCGACGCGGGACTGTCCCGGTCGATCATGCGTCCCTGCCGCTCGGAGGTGCGCGAGGCCATCATCTCCCGGACGATCTCCGGCAGGGTTACCGCCGTCGAGGACGTCGCGCCTGTCAGAGGATAGCAGCCGAGGGTGCGAAACCTGACGGAGCGCCATCGCGGCTCTTCGTTCGGCCGCAGCGGCATCCGTTCGTCGTCCACCATGATCAGCGCGCCATCGCGCTCGACCACCGGACGCGAAGCCGCCAGATAGAGCGGAACGATCGGGATGTCCTCGAGCAGGATGTAGTCCCAGATGTCGAGCTCGGTCCAGTTCGACAGCGGAAACACCCGCATGCTTTCGCCGGGCGCAAGCAGCGTGTTGTACAGGCTCCACAGTTCCGGCCGCTGGTTCTTCGGGTCCCAGCGATGCGCCGTACTGCGATGGGAGAAGACGCGCTCTTTGGCGCGCGATTTCTCCTCGTCGCGCCGCGCGCCTCCGATCGCGGCGTCGAAGCCGTGGAGGTCCAGCGCCTGCCGCAATGCCTGCGTCTTCATGACGTCGGTGTAGCGGGCCGAGCCGTGGGTGAAGGGATCGATGCCCTGGCTCAATCCGGCATTGTTGGTATGGATGATCAGATCGAGGCCGAGTTCGCGCGCGCGCATGTCGCGAAACGCGATCATCTCCCGGAACTTCCAGGTCGTGTCGATGTGCATCAGGGGAAATGGCGGCTTGCCGGGATGAAACGCCTTCATCGCCAGATGCAGCAGCACCGAGGAGTCTTTCCCGATGGAGTACAGCATGACCGGCTTGCGGAACTCGGCGGCCGTCTCCCGCAGGATGTGGATGCTTTCCGCTTCCAGGCGCCGGAGATGGCTGGTGGTCGCGCGGGTCGGCTTGCCGTCAGCCGCTCCAGGGAGCGCTGGCCCGGTGGTCACGGGAATGTCGAGCATGGCGATCACGCGGCCGCAGCGAGCCAATCGCCGAACAGGTGTTCCGACGTCGCTGCACTCAGGCCGAGATCGCGAATGCACGCCGCAACCGAGGCACGATAGGCATCGTTGACCCCGCAGCGCTCGAGGACATCCAGCTGGGCCTGGCTCAGCGAGGCCGTTGCGCGGCGCTGGTAGCGATAGGCGCTGTCCGAGGTGTGCAGGTTGGGCACCTTGTAGATCGCCGCTTCGCTCGGGAAGATGACGCGCGCGTTGTTCGCCTGCTCTTGTCCCGGCTCCCGCCATGACGTCACGGCATTTTCGGTAAAGCTGCCCGAGATGCCAAGGCGATCGAACAGGACGCGAACCGACGAGATCGCTTCCTTGCTCACCTCATAGACGTAGTGCGTGACCGGAACGCCCTGTTGCCTGGCGTAGCTTGCCACCCGAACCGCGCCGAGCGCGGCGACGACATAGTGTGCCAGCAGCGTGCTTTCCGGAGCGCGCGAGATCAGCTTCTCGAGCCATGACGCCAGTGCGCTTGCCGGCTCGCGGTCGAGCGCGATGAGGTGCAGGCGGTGCCGCGGATAGCCTGCGTCGATCAGCAGCTTGAGCGGATTGAACAGGCTCTCGGCGAGCACGTAGGGCCCGATCGTCTCCTTGCTGAAGATGTTCGGCTCATCGCTCGCCGACGGCACGATCCACGGTGTCAGCGTCTTGCCGACGAGCGCATCGCGCAGGATCGCCTTCAGCGGCTGATAGTACGAGGGCATCCCGGTCATGCCGAACAGATTGCTCAGGGCCGTCGATCCGACCCGCGCCTTGCCGCATGCAAAATAAAGCATGGGAAAGTCTTGCGCCGCGCGATGCCGGAAGCTCTCGGCAAGGCATTCCGTCACTTCGCGCATCAGTATTTCGAGCGTGACGGTCCGGGTCTGGAATCCGTCCACCGGCGAAAGCGGCATGGTGTCCAGGGAGCTATGCTGCTGGCGAACCAGATCGGCGATCCGCGCGAGCGAATCGGGTGAAGTCACGTCGATGTTCATGTTGGGGGACTCGCTGGACGGGTTCCGCAAGCAAGTTGCTCACGTTTGCGTGCACAACCTATCGTTGCTTAGCGTGCCGGTCAAATCCGGGCAATCCCGGGGGTGCCATGACTGTCAGGCGAGCAACAGCAGCTATGCTCGCCACGTCGTTGCCGATCTAGGCGGCGCGCACTGTGTTGAGGAACTTCTCGACCTCTGCCTGCAGCAGGCCGCTTTCGCTGGACAGCGACCGCGCCGACGCCAGGACCTGTCCCGATGCCGCGCCGGTGGCGCTCGCACCGTGGCTGACCTGCGCGATCTTGTCTGCGACCTCGACCGTGCCCTTGGCGGCTTCGCTGACGTTGCGCGCGATCTCCGCTGTCGCGGCCCCCTGCTCCTCGATGGTGGCAGCGATGGTCGTCGAGATGTCCGAGATCTTGGCGATGGTCGCGCTGATCTCCTTGATCGCGCCGACGGAATCTTCCGTAGCGGTCTGCATGTCGGCGATCTGCGTGCCGATCTCCTCGGTCGCTCTCGCGGTCTGGGCGGCGAGCGCCTTCACCTCGCTTGCGACGACGGCAAATCCGCGGCCGGATTCGCCGGCGCGTGCCGCTTCGATGGTGGCGTTCAGCGCCAGAAGGTTGGTCTGTTCGGCAATCGCGGTGATCAGCTTGACGACGTCGCCGATACGGCCCGCGGCCTTGAGCAATTCGTTGATGCGGGCGTCGGTGCGCTCGGCCTGCTTCACCGCCTCGCCGGCGATGCGGCTGGAATCGTGGACCTGTCGGCTGATCTCGACCACCGACGTGCTCATCTCCTCGGCCGCGGACGCCACGGCGCCGACATTGGTGGATGCTTCCTCGGAGGCTGCTGCCACCATTCCGGAGAGCTGCTGGGTTTCTTCCGCTGTGCCCGACAGCGTGCCGGCGGCGGATTCAAGTTGCTGGGAAGCCGACGACACCGAGTTGATGATGCCACCAACCGCGGCTTCGAATGCGCCGGCGAGCCTGATCATCTCTTCCTTGCGCTGCGCGGCTGCGGCGGCTTCCCGTTGCTTCTGCTCGGCTTCCATCTGCTCGATGCGGATCAGATTGTCCTTGAAGGTCTGCGCCGCGCGCGCGTTGTCGCCGACTTCATCGCCGCGAGCCGTGTAAGGAATCTCGACGGCCTTGTTGCCGCCGGCGAGTTGCAGGAGCACGGCGCCGATGCGCCGGATCGGGCGGGCGATGCTCAACACCGAGAAGACCGCGGAGCCGATCAGCATCAGCATGACGAACACGCCAACGACGACGGCGAAGTTGGCGACGCGATCCAGCTCCACCAGCAACTCGCCTTTGCGCCGCGCCGCGAATTCGTTGGCGACGCCCACCAGGTCGTCGACGCGTTTGCCGACCTCCTTGGCTGCCGGACGCATATGCTCGGCGAGAATGCCCGCCTTCGTTGTTTCCGCCGCGGCCTTGGCGCTCCCGGCGGGAGCGTTGATGACGGCCTTTTGCGCCGCCGCCAGCTCGACGGCACTGGCCAGATAAGTGTCCACGAACTTCTTCGCCTCGCGGTAGGCATCCTGTGTGACCTTCCGCGTCGCCCGCTCCCTTGCGGCGTCGATTTCCGTGCCGGCCTCGGTCGCGTGGGTGCGGAGGGTATCGAGGAGCTTGTCAACCTCGCCGACCGACGGCGCGGAACCGAGCTCGAGCGCGGCGAGCTGCGCGCGCGCCATCGCCGTCTGCGCCGCCTGCGCATTGCCTTTGTTGAGGTAGTTGATGATGACCAGCCGGTTGGACTCCGCGATCGACTGGTTGCCGAGCATCTGGTTGGTCAGGATGCCACCGACCAGCAGAACGTTGATGCCCGTGATGATGCCGAGCTTTGTTCCAATGCGAAGCTTGAAGAATCCCACCGCTCTCTCCCTATCATTCCGCATCAGGTATTCGCAACCAAAGATTGAGATTTAGGTAAGATTCACCGATGGCCGTAGAAGTACGGCTAATGCGCCGCATGCCTGCCCCGGGGAAAACCCTGGAAGAAACGCAGAGAGGTGCTAGCGCGCGCGAGATCGTGCCCGATGCGACCACGCTCCCGTTAAACGGGATGTGAGGATCGCTGTCCGTGCAACTACAGGCCGTAACCGGAAGAAAGCGTTTGGAACGCGGCTTGCCGGTTCTGCCGACTCAGCTCTAGCGTGGGACGATGCGCTCCCGTGATCGTCTCAATCCGTATCGGCCATCATTCAGCGGCTCTCCGTTCCGTCGCCGGTTCTCCGGACTGTTGCCCTGGATGTTCGTGGTCGGCGCCGTGACGGCCATCGTGCTCGCCTTCCGGCACGGCACGACCTGGCCCGTCCCGCATGCGGCCGACGGTCAGTCGCAGGCGACAGAGATCGTCCTCCAGCAGTCCGGCGCCGCCGGCGCCCGCCAACAGGTCGAGGTCATCCGCACCGTCGATGGCGACACGTTTCTGGCGCGCGTGCATCAGCGCAACGGCGGCAATCTCGTCGTGCGGGTCCGCCTGCGCGGCATCGATGCGCCTGAACTGAAAGCATCCTGCCAGGATGAGCTGAACAAGGCCGAAGCCGCCGCCGACGCACTGCGCAATCTGCTCGGCCAGGGGGACGTGACGATCTCCAATCTCGGCCCCGACAAATACGGACGCATTCTCGCCGACGTCGCGACCCGGCGGACCGCCAACGTCTCGGCCGCGCTGCTGGCGGGTGGCTACGTGCGCAGCTACGGTGGCGGCCACCGCGACGGCTGGTGCGCGCGAGGCTGGCGCTTCTGGTAACAAGAAAGCCGCGTTGCAAGACGCGGCTCTCGCTATCCCGCTCTGATCTTCGCGATCAGCGCGTCACGACCACCGTCGTGCCCACGGAGACGCGACCGTAGAGGTCGGTGATGTCGTCGTTGAGCATGCGGATGCAGCCGTAGGAGACGAAGCCGCCGACCGAGCCCGGCACGTTGGTGCCGTGGATCGCATATTCGCCGCCGGCCAGCGTCATCGCCGCGACGCCCATCGGGTTGCGCGGCGAGCCGCCCGGAATGACGTCGGGAATGTTGGGCTTGTCGCGCTTCACCTCGGCGGGCGGTGCCCAGGCGGGATTGCGGTACTTGCCGTCGATCTTCGTCGTGCCGGCCCACTGCTTGCCGGACTTGCCGACGCCGACCGGATAGCGCACGGCGTGACCGTCATCCATGATGAGATAAAGCCGGCGTTCGTTGGTCCTGACCACGATGGTGCCCGGCGAATATTCGGCTGATCGCATCCCGACTATCTCCGGCCGCGCCTCTGCCGCCGTCGACATCAAGCCCCCAGCCGCGATGGTGGCGGCGAGCGCCACAGCAATCCTCATCGACATCAATGTTTTCCTCGCCCCGAACGGATCGTCCAAATTGACGCAAAAGCCGGCAATCGCCGCTTGCCCAGACATTCTGAACCACGCCCGTTAACCGGATGGTTTCCACGCGCGACCGCCGAGGGCCCGCCAGCAGGGGGAACAAAGGAAATGTTCGAAATAAAGTAAATGACAAGAAAACAACACTGGGCCGGAAAGATGCGGCCGTGCGGGCGCGCGCCCTGACAAGGGCGTGACGATGTGAACGGCTGTTATTTGGAGGGCGTTTCGCGGAATGCGATCTCGTGTCCCGGACGCGGTGCGGCGCCCATAAGCGCGTTTACGCGTGTCTTCGACGCGCTATGGTGCCCGCGCCGCAGAGCCGGGACCCAAGTGTGTCGCTCGGATGGGCCCCGGCCCTGCAGCGCACCGCTCAAGAAGCGTTGCGCTGCGTCCGGGGCACGAGAGGCTGCTTTACACCGACTTCCGGTTCTGCCGGTTCTTGACGAGGTCGTCGACGACGGCGGGATCGGCCAGCGTCGAGGTGTCGCCCAGGCTGCCCGGCTCATCCTCTGCGATCTTGCGCAGGATGCGGCGCATGATCTTGCCCGAGCGGGTCTTGGGCAGGCCCGGCGCGAACTGGATCTGGTCGGGCGAGGCGATCGGGCCGATCTCCTTGCGCACCCAGGTCACGAGCTCCTTGCGCAGATCCTCGGTGGGCTGGACGCCCGCCATCAGTGTCACATAGGCGTAGATGCCCTGGCCCTTGATGTCGTGCGGGAAGCCGACCACGGCCGCCTCCGACACCTTCTCGTGCGCCACCAGCGCGCTCTCGACTTCCGCGGTTCCCATGCGGTGGCCGGAGACGTTGATGACGTCGTCGACGCGGCCGGTGATCCAGTAATAGCCGTCGGCATCGCGCCGGCAGCCGTCGCCGGTGAAGTACTTGCCCTTGTAGGTCGAGAAATAGGTCTGCTCGAAGCGGGCGTGGTCGCCATAGACCGTGCGCATCATGCCCGGCCACGAGCGGGTGAGGCAGAGATTGCCGGTCGTCTCGCCGTCCAGCGTCTTGCCGTCGGCGTCGACGATCTCCGGCACCACGCCGAAGAACGGCAGCGTCGCCGAGCCCGGCTTGAGCTTGGTCGCGCCCGGCAGCGGCGTGATCAGGATGCCGCCGGTCTCGGTCTGCCACCAGGTGTCGACGATCGGGCAGCGATCGTCGCCGACGACGCGGTGATACCACTCCCAGGCTTCCGGGTTGATCGGCTCGCCGACCGAGCCGAGCAGACGGAGCGAGGCGCGCGAGGTCTTCTTCACAGGCTCATCGCCCGATTGCATCAGCGCGCGGATCGCGGTCGGCGCGGTGTAGAAGATGTTGACCTTGTGCTTGTCGATGACGTTCCAGAACCGCGAATTATCCGGATAATTCGGCACGCCTTCGAACATCAGCGTGGTCGCGCCGTTCGCGAGCGGCCCGTACAGAATGTAGCTGTGTCCGGTGACCCAGCCGACGTCGGCGGTGCACCAGTAGACGTCGCCGTCGTGATAGTCGAAGACGTATTGATGCGTCATCGACGCGAACACGAGATAGCCGCCGGTCGTGTGCAGCACGCCCTTGGGCTGGCCGGTCGAGCCCGAGGTGTAGAGGATGAACAGCGGATCCTCGGCATGCATGTGCTCGACCGGGCATTCCGTCGTCACCATCTTGGCGGCGTCGTGATACCAGAGATCGCGCGACGGGTTCATCTCGACCTGGCCGCCGGTGCGCTTGACCACGACGACCCAGTCGACACCGTCGGCTTTAGTGAGCGCCGCGTCGACATTGGCCTTGAGCGGCACCTTCTTGCCGCCGCGCAGGCCTTCGTCCGCGGTGATGATCACCTTGGATTGGCAGTCGTTGATGCGCTGGGCGAGGCTGTCGGGCGAGAAGCCGGCGAACACCACGGAGTGGATCGCGCCGATGCGTGCGCAGGCGAGCATCGCGTAAGCCGCTTCCGGGATCATCGGCAGATAGATCGTGACTCGGTCACCCTTCTGGACGTTGCGGGTGCGCAGGATGTTGGCCATCCGGCAGACCTCGTCGTGCAGCTCCTTGTAGGTGATATGCCGCGATTGCGAAGGATCGTCGCCTTCCCAGATGATCGCGGTCTGGTTGGCGCGCGTGTGCAGATGCCGGTCGATACAGTTATGGGCAACGTTGAGGACGCCGTCCTCGAACCATTTGATCGAGATGTTGCCGGGCGCGAACGAGACGTTCTCGATCTTCGTCGGCGTCTTCATCCAGTCGATGCGCTTGGCCTGTTCCGCCCAGAAGCCGTTCGGGTCGGAGACCGAGCGGGCGTACATCTCCTTGTACCTGGCCTGGTCGACCCAAGCGCGTTTGGCCCACTCGGCGGGGACGTCGTAGATCTTCTCGGACATGTCTTCCCTCCACATACGGCAAGCCGAGCGCATACGACGGGCAAGCCGACCTGATCGTTGAACTGATTATGCGTCGGGCTAACCGGGCCCGACAAGGAGGACAAGCTGGATCTTCGGCGGGTCGCCGGCCATGCGGAGGATCAAGGCCGGTTGGAGCGACTGTCGCAGATCTGAAACAGACCGACGGGGCGGCTTTCGGCGCCTTACCAACTCAGCCGAACAGGCTCGCGCAGGGCCCCATGCGGTGCCTGGAGGTATTTAGAAACCGCTGCTCACTGATTCGGGACTCGCAATACGGTTCGGAACACCCTAAATGGCCAACCCGGGTCCAAAGAGACCCCGCGGAACAAATATCAGAACAGCGGCATTGAACGGTAACAGGACAGGGCTAGGCGTAAGGCTATGATGGATCAGCAGAATCTCGGGACGATGCGGCCCGCTTCCGCCGATCCTGCAGCCATTGCGCTGGCCAAGGCCCTCGGACAATGGCCGAAACCATCCGGGTTCAGGCGCCCCAGCCCCAAAAAGGTCTTCGATACGGCGCCGGTGGCGACGGTCGAGGCGCTCGCCAGGGAACTCGGCCTGCGGCTTGGCGACCAGAACGAGCTGACCATCCGCCGCATCAAGCGCGGCAAGGGCTATTCCTTCGTCCGTCCCAACGGCGCCCATATCCGCGACGCCCGCACCATTCGCCGGCTGCACGCCATGGCAGTGCCGCCGGCCTATCGCGAGGTGCGTTACTCGGCCGATCCGAACTCGCATCTCCAGGCCGTGGGGCGCGACGCCGCGGGCCGGCTGCAATACCGCTATCACGCCGATTGGGAGAAGGTCCGCGAGCAGCGCAAGGCGCATCGCCTGGAAAAGCTCGTCGGCGCGCTGCCGAAGATCCGGCGCAAGGTCTCGGCGTTCCTGTCGGGCGACGAGCCGACGCGCGAATTCGCGCTCTCGGCCGTGATCGAGCTGATCGCGCGCACCGCGATCCGCCCCGGCAACGAATCCTATGCCCGTCTCAACGGCACCCGCGGCGCCACCACGCTGCTGAAGTCGAACGTCACGCTGGAGGACGATTGCTTCGTGCTGACCTTCAAGGCGAAGGGCGGCAAGGCGGTGCGGAAGGAATGCGACGCGGCCAAGCTGGTGCGCGCCATCGGCATTTTGCAGGGCGTCCCCGGCAAGCGCATGTTCCAGTATCGCGATTCCTACGGCATCGTGCGCGCGGTCAACACCACGCAGGTGAATGCGTTCTTGCGCGAGATCGCCGGCATCAAGATCTCGCTGAAGGATTTTCGCACCCTGATGGCATCCGCTGTCGTGGTGGAATCGCTGTCACGGATCACGCCGGCGACCAGCCAGCGCGGCCGCAAGAAGCAGGTCCTGGACGCAATCCGCGCCGCGGCCGACCAGCTCTCCAACACGCCGGCGATCTGCCGCAAGAGCTACGTCCACGACACCATCGTCACCGCCTTCGAGGAAGGTATCCTCGAGCGCTTCGCCGCGACCATGAAGGGTCAGCGCTCGCAGGCGCGGCGCGAGCAGCTTCTGGCACAGGTGGTGGCGACCGCGGCGGTGTGACCGCCAGGGAACTTGTAGCCCGGATGGAGCGAAGCGAAATCCGGGGTGTTGCAACAAGCGGTAGCGTCCCGGATTGCGCTTCGCTCCATCCGGGCTACGGCAGCGGCGACCGCAAGAGCTGCACGTCGCTACATCTTGTCGGAAACGCCCCGGTCCGGACCGGGATCGCCGCCCGCCGCTACCGTGGTGAGCCGTTCCAGATAATGCGTCCATCCCTTCGCGTGTGCGGCGGCCTGCTCTTCCGTCGGCAGCCCGCTATGGGTCATCCGCATCAGCGTGCCGCCGTCGCGCTCGATCAGGTCGATCTCGATCAGGCTCGAGCCGGGCGGCACTTCCTGGCCACCCTCCCAGCCGAAGGTGTAGGCCAGACGATGCACCGGCACGACCTCGCGGAAGGCACCGCGGGCATTGCCGCCGCGCGGGCCGACGCCCTTGACCAGATAGAGTCCGCCGGGATGCGGCTCCGTGGTCGCGTCGGAACCCATCCAGCTCAGGATCTTCTCGGGATCGGTCAGATAGGCGAAAACGGTGGCGCGCGGGGCGGCGATCTGGGTCTCGCGTCGCACTATGAACGGTTCGGTCATCGGCGATCATCCCTGGGCTGACACTCGGACATGGCGGCGCCAGAGCGGTCCGTCAAGGATTACCCGTGACAAAGACCGCCTGTCTTCGCCATCATCGGGCCATGCAACTCTCCCCGACGCTCGCCTGGCTTGTCGATGCTGCCTCAGACAGCCCCGGGGCCGACCGCCTGCTCGCGGAACTCGGCGCACATCTGGTCGCCGACGGCGTGCCGCTTGCAGCCGGCGCCCTCACGCTGGATGTGCCGCATCCCCTGATCGCGAAGCGGACCTGGCTGTGGCGCGCGGAGAGTGGCCGGGTGATCGAAGCGCTCGGCTTCGCCCCAGGCGGCCTCGCGCCCGACCCGCCCAACGACGCAGGTCGCCGCTGGCTGCGCGACATCGCGGGCGGCGACGCGCACGAAGACGTCGTCGGACGGCCGGATGGGCCGTTGCTCGGCTGGATCGGGCCGCGCCCTTTCACAACAGACGAGCACGAGCAATTGCGCCAGGCGGCGCGTTTCGCTGCGACGCCGCTTGCGGTGCTCGCTGCGCGCGCCACGCTGCGCGCGACGCTGGATGCCTATCTTGGCAAACGCAGCGCGGAACGGGTGCTGGCAGCCCCTTTGCGGCGCGATCTCGGCGAGACCATCCAGGCCGCACTGCTCTATGCGGACTTGCGCAACTTCACGGCCCTGTCGGAAACCACACCGCCCGCCGATGTCATCGCGGCGCTCGACGCCTGGTTCGACCGCATCGCCGGTGCCGTTCACGCCTTTGGCGGCGAGGTGCTGAAATTCATCGGCGATGGCGTGCTCGCGATCTTCCCGGTGGTCGAGGCATCGCCGCGCGGCGCGTGCCAGGCGGCTCTGCGCGCGGCAGGCGCGGCCCGGGCCGGGATGGCTCATCTCAACGAGGAGCGCCGCCATCTGGGGCTGCCGCCGCTGTCGTTCGGTGCCGCGCTTCATCTCGGCGAAATGCTGTGGGGCAATATCGGCGCCGCCAACCGGCTCGATTTCACCGCGATCGGTCCCGCCGTCAATCTCGCGAGCCGCCTCGAAGGATTATGCAAGCCGCTGGGGCGGACGGTGCTGATGTCGGGCGCGCTGGCTGCTGAGACGGACATGCCTCTCGTTGCGCTCGGATCGCATTCGCTGCGCGGCATTGCTTCGCCATGCGAGGTTTTTGCGCTGCCGGAGACGTAGGGCGGATCCTGTAGCCCGCATGAGCGCAGCGACATGCGGGGCCAGTCGTCCCGGATGTCGCTACGCTCATCCGGGCTTCTGTAACGGGCGGTGGTTAGTCAATCCCTTTTTGCGTCATCCACTCGCCGGGAACGTGCTTCTGTACGGGATCGGCGCTGTGGCCGTCGCCTGATGGGGTTCTGGAGAGGAGCAGGTCG
>NZ_WQNE01000018.1 GCF_009759665.1 Bradyrhizobium cajani | reverse complement strand
TGCCGCCGGCGGCGTTCTCGCCGTTGCCGTAGCTGTTGGTGTTCGTGTTGAAGCCGCCACCAGCACCGCCGCCTCCGCCGAAGCCGCCCTGTGCACCGGTGGTTCCGGCTTTCCGGGAGGCGAGATAGGCGTTACCGCCGCCGCCACCACCGCCAAAGGTGCCGGAGGCCGGGGACGATCCGCGATACGACGTCGCCCCTGCCCCGCCTCCGCCCGGAAGATTCGACAGGCCGAGGCCACCGCCCGCGCCGCCCGCATAGCCCCAGCCGGTGTAGCCTTGGATCCCCCCCCGGCTATAGAAATGTTGCACCCCGGTCGTGGAGCCAAGGGCTCCGTCGGTGCCCATGCCGCCGCCGCCGGCACCGCCTTGAAATGTCCAGGCGGACGGGTTCACGCCGCCGCCGTCGCCGCCATGGGCCGCGTTATCGACGAAGGTCACGTTCGCGATCGTCGCCGTGGCACCCGCCGCGACGAACAGGCCGCCGCCAAGTCCGGCGCCGCCGCCGCCACCGCCGATGCCGCCGGCACCACCCTGCGCCAGCGTGTGCGCAATCGTCATGTCCTTGAACGTGACGGTGCCGGCATATTCGAAGAAGCCACGATGGGTATTGGCGCCGTCGAGCGTGAAGCCAGCACCATCGACCGTCAGTTTGCTGCCGCTGGCGAGATTGATGGCGGCAAGGTCCGAGCTCAGCGACGCCAGCGAAATATTGCCAGCGAAATGGATAACGTAGTTGAGATTCGCGCCATAGGCGTTGCCGCCCGAGCTCATTGCCGTCAGTGCGGCGTTGAGCTCGGCCGCGGTGCTCACCGTGAAGCTGGTCTGCGCCAGGCGGATGTTGGTGCCGCCATTGCCGTCCGCGACCACAGCAAGGTTGAGATCGAAATGCTGGGCCGGATCGAAATGCAGTGTCGCCACTGCGGTGCCGCTGACATTCTTCAGCGTCACGAGATTGTTCGCATCGATCGTGTAGGAGGTCGCGACAACCGATCTGAGATCGATGGTGTCGCCGACATCGAAGCCCTTGATGGTGACCGTGGGCACCCCGGTGTCGAACACGGCGGTGATCGCGTGACCCTGGGCGAAATTGAACGTTCCTGTGCCAGTGACCGCGGCCCGGAACTCGAAAATGCCATCGTTGGCGATGGTCATCGCGCCATTGTCCGCGATCGCGTTGACGATGGTGCCGGGCGCCTCGAACTTCAGCGTGCCGTTGTCGACGATGGCGCCGGTGCCGACGCTGCCGCCAGCCTCGACCTCGAGCGTGCTGCCGCTGTCGATGGTGGTGCCGCCGACGTAGCTGTTGGCGCCGGCGAAGTGCACGGTGCCACTGCCTGCGATCTCGACGTGGCCGCTGCCGCCATTGCCGCCCTGGTCGGCGATCGTATCGGCAATGACGGTATCCTCGCCTGCAGTCGGCGCGAACGTGATGCTCTGGTTGCCCTGGATGAAGATGCCGGAGCCGAGCGCCTGTCCGTCGCCTCCGCCGCGGTTGCCCAGCCCGCCCGTGACTGAGTTGCCCGAGACCGAGCTGCCCGCAATCGTCAGCGAACCGCCTTCCTGCACGAACACCGCGCCGCCAGCACCAAGGCCGCCACCGCCGCCGGCATTGCCGAAGCCAGGGCCTCCACCATCACCGCCGCCGAACCCGCCAGCGCCCCCCGGGTTGCCGCCGGAACTGCGCCCGCCGCCGCCACCGAAGCCGCCGGCACCGCCTGTCGTTCCCGACCCATTACCGAAAGAGCCCGCGGCTCCGCCACCGCCGCCGAAACCGCCGTCGCCGCCGACGCTGAAGGCTCTTCCCATGGTGCTGCTCAGGTAGGCCTTCGCACCGCCACCGCCGCCCGCGCCGAAGCCGCCATGCGCACCCGGAGTGAGGCTGCCGCTGCCTGGCCATGAGCCGCCGGCAGCGGCCTGCGAATAGCCCGCATGCCCCGGGACGTTGATACCGAGCGTACCGCCCGGGTCCCCTTGGGTGACGTTGTAGAAGCCGCCGCCCATGCTGTAGCTGTGATTGACGAAAGCGCCGCCGCCGTTGGTGCCCATGCCACCACCGCCGCCACCTTGGCCTGAGCTCGAACCACCCCCCCAGTAACCTCCGGCGCCACCCTTGGCCGCGCCGCCCGTGAACGTCACGGCATCGATCGCGACGGCTGCGCCCGCCGCCACGAACAGGCCGCCACCGAGGCCCGCACCACCGCCGCCGCCTTCGGTACCGCCGGCGCCGCCCTGGGCCAGCGTGTGCGCGATGTTCAGATTGTTGATCGAGACGTTGCCACCGAACACGAACAGGCCGCGATAAGCATTTCCGCCGTCTAGCGAATAGCCCGCGCCATTGATGACGAGATGGCTGCCGCTGGCCAGATTGATCGCGGTCAAATTGGCACCGAGCGAGGCAATGGAGATGTTGCCTGCGAACTCGATCGAATAGTTGGTGTTGGTGGCAGCAGCTCCGCCACCCACGCTGATGGCGAGCAGCGTCGCGTTGAGCTCCGCCGCGTTGTGGACGGTATAGACGTTGGACGGCTTGATCACGGTGCCGCCGGAGCCGTCGGCCGAGAATGCGAAGCCGTAGGTCGGTCCGCTGAAATGCAGATCGACGCTATGGGTACCGTCGGTGACGTGCAGAACGCCGGTCGACGAATTGAACGACTGGGAAAACTGGCCGGAATTGTAGTTGATCCCGACCAGATTGATCGCGTCGGTCGCGCCGCTGAAGCCCCCGATGGTGCCGGCAAAGCTCGCCGGCGCATCGATCTTGAGCGTGGCGAGAGCGCCGTTGAAAGTGATGGTCTGATTGGATCCGACGCCCGCGCCGAATTCGACCGTGCCGCCATTGCCAATGGTGACCGCCCCGGTGCCGGTGACATTGCCCGCAACCAGCAGCTTGCCGCCGCCATCCGCCTGCAGCGTGCCGGTGTTGGTGACGTTGCCGGCGAGATCGAGCGTACCCGCCTTGGCGTCGATGACGCCGCTGTTGTTGACCGCCGTGCTGACGATCGTGGTGCCGCTGCCGGTCTTGTCGTAGTTGCCGGCGACGTTGAGGGTTCCGCTTCCGGCGCTCGATGCGATGTTGAAGGCGCTCCCGCCGGTCGTCGCATCGGTGAAGGTGACGCCGGCATCGATCTTGAAGGCCGCACCGTTGTTCAGTTGAAGCGTATCGCCGGAGAAGGCGCCGGTCTGGCCGGATCCGCGCAGCTCGAGCGTCCTGCCGTCGAGCGTGAAGGTCTCGTTATTGGCATCGAAGAAGGTTGCGAGCCCATTGACGATCGTCGTGCCGCTGCCGCTCTCGGTGCCGCCCGTGAAGGTCGCCCCGTTGGCGTCGATCAGCGTGCCGGTGCCGGACAGAGTGCCGCCGGACTGGGTCAGGCTGTTGATGGTTTCCGAGACGGCGCCGAGGTTGATGTTGCCCGGCAGCACGAAATCATTGGTGACGGCGACATTGACCAGCACCGGCACGCTGGTCACGCTGCCGTCGGTCGCGGACACGGTGAAGCTCGCGGCCGGGTTCAGCGTGCCGTCACTGACGAAGATCACCTGGCCCGCGGCGAGCTGTGCCTGGGTGAAGCTCGTGATCGCAACGCCGGGCGCATTCGACAGCGCCACGTAGCCGCGTTGCGTGCTGCTGACGTTGAAGATGAGCTGGCTCGCGCTGTTGTCGACATCGCTGACGCCGAGGTCGGCCGTGGTGATGGTCGTCGCCAAGCCTTGCAGCAGCGCCGCCGCATTGTCGCCGGATAGCACCGGCGCATCGTTGGCTCCGGTGATCGTGATGGTGATGACCTGCGCGCTGCCGTCGCTTCCCCTCACGGAGAAGGTGTCGGTCATCGTCGCGCCGGCGGCGAGCGCCTGCACCGTGGAATTGTTGTTGTCGAGCGTGTACCTCCAAACGCCGGCCGAGGACACGGTGTAGGTGCCGTAGCCACCGGTGCTGGCGGTCTGCGCGGCGACGGCCACGAAGGTGACGGAGGACGTGTCGGGATCGAACAGCGTCAGCGAGCCGGTCGCGGTCGGCGTCCCCGGCACCGCGTTGGCGACGCCGCCCGCCTCGATGACCGAACCGGTCGTCGTCCCACTCATCGTGGCCGGATCGTCGGTACCGAGGATGTTGATGGTAACGGACGAGGTGGTGCCGTCCGAACTCGCGACGGAGAAAACGTCGGTGTAGGTTTGCCCGCCCACGAACTCGTCATGTGCCGAACTCGCGACGTAGCTCCAGGTGCCATCCGTGGCGAGCGTGAAGGTGCCGTACTGCCCGGCCGTGCCGGCCTGCGCGACGAAGGATTGCGGACTGTCGGGGTCCAGGATCGTCAGCGTGCCGCCGGTCGACAGCGGCGCATTGGTTTCAGCCAGATTGCGCGTCACCGCCGATATCACGGCGGCATCGTCGGTGCCGTTGATCGTGACCGTGACGACCTGCGGCGTGCCGTCGATGGACGTGACCGTGAACGTATCCCTCAGCGTGCCGCCAGCATTGAGCGCCTGAACCGCGGCATTGCTGTTGTCGAGTGTGTAGGTCCAGACCCCGGCCGACGTGACGGTGTAGATGCCGAAACCGCCGAGGCTGGCTGTCTGTGTCGTGACCGGCGTGAAGGTGTTGGCGGGATTGTCGACGTCGGTGTCGGTCAGCGTGCCACTCGCGCTCGGCGTCCCCGGCAGCGCGTTGTTGAGGCCGCCTGCTTCGGTCACCGAACCGGTGGTGGTGCCGGATATCGAAGCCGCGTCGTTGCTGCCGAGGATATTGATCGTGACGGACGAGGCCGTGCCGTCCGAGCTCACGACGGAGAACGTGTCGGTGTAGGTCTGCCCGGCCACGAACTCGTCATGTGCCGAACTCGCGACATAGGCCCACACACCGTCCTGAGCAACGGTGAAGGTGCCGTAGTGCCCGACCGTGCCCGCCTGCACCACGAAGGTTTCGGGATTGTCGACGTCCTGGATCGTCAGCGTACCGCTGGTCGACAGCACAGAATCGGTTTCGGTCAGGTTGACCGTATCGGCAGACAGCACCGCCGCATCATTGGTCCCGTTGATCGTGATCGTGACCTGTTGCGCGGTGCCATCGATGGTCGTGACCGTGAACGTGTCGGTCAGCGTCCCGCCGGCATTGAGTGCCTGAACCGCACTGTTGCTGTTGTCGAGATTGTAGGTCCAGACGCCGCCCGACGTCATGGTGAAGGTGCCGTAACCGTGGTCGCTCGGCGTGGCGGTCCCGACCGCCGTGAAGGTGTTGGCGGGATTGTCGACATCGCTGTCCGTCAGCGTGCCGGTCGCGTTCGGTGTTCCCGCCACCGCGTTGTTGACGCCGCCCGCTTCCGTCACCGTGCCGGTGCTGGTGCCCGAGACCACGGCCGGATCGTTGACCGCCTGCACGGTGATATTGACGGTCGCCACGTTGGAATCGGCGAGACCGTCATTGACCTTGTAGGTGAAGCTGTCGGTGCCGTTGTAGTCGGCAATCGGCGCGTAGCTGAACGAGCCGTCGGCATTCAGCGTCAGCGTGCCGTGGGCCGGACCGTTGACGAGGATCGCGTGGAGCGCATCGCCGTCGAGGTCACTCGCCCCGGCGAGCATGCCCGCGCTCGGCACCACCAGCGCATGGTCCTCGTCGGTCGTGTAGCTGTGCGCAACCGCCACCGGCGCATCATTGGCGCCGTTGATCGTGATCGTCACATATTGCGTGGAGCTGGTCGCGGTGCCGTCGTTGACAACGACCGCATAGGTCAGCGTGAGCGTCTGGCCCTGCTTCAGGAAATCGAGGTCTGCCGCGCCCGGCTGGTAGGTCCAGCCAAACGTCGTGGCGGAGCCGGTCGACAGGTGACCAGTGGAGTCGATCGCAAAGGCGGCATTGTCGGTGAGCGCCAGCGCGCCGGTCGGCAGATTGAAGGCGTGCCCGTCGAGGCTCACCACGGGTGCGCCGACCACCGAAGCTGTCAGCGTGTCGCCAACGTCGCGGTCGCTAGCCGAGATCGAGCCCGCCAGCGAAATGACCTGCGCGTGAGCATCGGCCGCCTCGTTGACGGCCGCGGTGTCGCCCGTCACCACGGGCACGTCGTTGGTGCCGGCGATGGTGATGGTCAGGGTCTGCTGGTTGCTGGTGATGAGCCCGTCGCTGACTTCGACCGTGTAGGTCAGGACCAAGCTCTGCCCTTCGCGCAGGAAATCCAGGTTGGCCGCGGACGCATCATAAGTCCAGCCGATGCCCGCAGTGCCGCCGTTCGAGGTGCCCGCATGGAATGACAGTGCGTTGTTGATCAGCGACGCCGCCCCTGCCGGCAGGGCGAAGGCGTGGCCGTCCGGAGTCACGACCGGCGGGCCGGCGATCGAAGCCGTCAACGTATCGCCGACATCGGGATCGGTCACCGGCAGCGTGCCCGTCAGCGTGATGTGCTGCGCGGAGGCGTCAGCGGCTTCCCTGGTGCTTCGCGATGCATCGGCCAGAATCGGTGCATCTTCGTCGCCGGTGATCGTGATGGTGACGTTCCGGCTCGCCAGTCCGCCATGACCGTCGCTGACGGTCACGGCATAGGTTTCCGTGACCGTCTGCCCGGCCCGCAGGAATTGGACGTCCGCGTTGTCGACGAGATATTGCCACGTCGCCTGCCCGCCGAGGCCATTGACGGTATCGGCAGTCAGGTGCGCGCTCATGGTCCCGAGCGCCAGTCCGCCAGCGCGGGTCGAGCTGACGAAGGTGGCCGAGACGACATGTGCATCCGCCAGATCGACGTCTGTGAACGCGATCGCACCGCCGGCGTGCAGCCGCCCCTGGGGATCGAGCGCCGTATCCTCCTGCATCGCGCCCGTCGTCTGCGCAGCGTGGATAACCGGCGCGTCGTTGACCGCACCGACCGTCAGCTCGCGGGTGGCGACGGCCAAATCGTGCCCGCCGTGATCGGTGCCGTCCGGGTCCTGCACCGTTACCGTCAGCGTTCGAGTCAGTGGCGACGGATTGTCGCTGATATCGGCGTAGAAGACCGCACGCAACGCAACCGCAAAATCCGCGATCGACGGCTGCTGGCCGGCTCTGGCCGTCAGCGTCAGCGTGCCGGTCGCCGCATCGAACCTGCCCTCGATCAACGCCGTGTTCGCAAACGTCAGGATGTCTTCGCCCGGCCGATAGTTGCCGGTGATCTGGATCGTCGCCCGGAGCAAAGTGTGGCTGTCCGGATCGGACAGCGTCAGCGCCGGTGCAACCGCGACCGGCGTTTGCTCGAGCGCAACCAGCGCCGATCCGGCATTGAGAGCCAGCGACGGCGCATCATTGACCGGCGGTCCGGCGTTCGATTCATTTTCGGGACCGGCTCCGCCGTTTCCACCGCCGGGCGGATGGAAGGCGATCTCTGCACCAGTGTTCACCGGCGTGCCGTGAACAGAAGCTCCATTCGGCTGAGACGACGGCAGGTCAGGCCCCGGACCGTACGAGCCGAGCGGCGACGACGAACCGCGCGTACCGGCGCCGCCGGGCGCGACGCTGCTGTAGCGCTCCGCAAGGTTCTTGATCTGCAGAATGCTGGTCAACGCGTCCAGCTCGCCTGCCCTGTCGGCGTCCGTCTTCGCCTGCTCGCTCGCGGCAATTTGAGTTGGACCGGTCGGCTTCAGCTCCAGCTTGCCACCTTCGCTGCTGATCGTCGCGATGGCGTTGCCGTTCCGATCGTACGCCGTCGCCTGATGCTGCCCGTCATTCTGATGAAAGATGGACAACGTGACCGATCCATCATCCGGCGAGATCTCGCCGCCGCCGGCCGAACCTGCAATCTTCGCCGAGCCGACCGGCGTCCCGACCCGCATGTCACCCGACTGGGCAATCTTGCCGGAGGCGAAAGTGAACGATCCCTGGACGAGATCGAAAACCTCGAGATTGACGCTTCCATGCGGGTCGAACTTGAATTCACTCAATACGAGGCGCGAACCATGGCCGATATGAAATGCGCTGCCGTCGTTGAAAACCAGTCCAGCCGAGCCGCGGCTGTCGGTCTGAACCACATCTCCCTTGAGCAGCACGTCGCCATTGTTGAGCGCCACGACAACGCCGTTGCGCAGAACCGTCACCTGGCCTTCGACACGTACCGCGTGTCCGATCACCTGCATCGCCGGCGAGGGAGCATCCTTGGCTGCGTATTGTCCGGGTGCGACAGGCCCTGCCAGGGCAGCGACGATTTCGCCGCTCAGCGTCGCACCATCGGGCGACCGCAGCGCGTGCAGATTCTCCGATTTGAAATAGCCGGCAACGACATGGATCTTTCCGTCGGTCCCGATCAGCCTCAGGTCATCGCCGGCACGCTTTAAATCGGCTCCGAGGAGATGCGTATCCTGAATCGTGACGGCTGATGCGTCCGGCGCGCTTTCGACTGAAAGCTCCTGCGAAATAGAGAGCGAAAAATGCCGATCGTCACTGCCGACATGCAGCATTATTCATTCCATCCGAAAATAGGCCACGTAAAACGGTTGAGGGTCACCGCCGAAGAAATTCGATCGACGCTGTCGTCGCGCCTTCCATCTAGCGATGGATGAAAGCAATGCTCTTCGTGAAATTCCCAGGACGATCACCGAGAGTTTCCGACGCCATTCTCTAGCGGCGGGACTCTCGACCGCCATTGGTATGGTATTCGGCTCCCGAAGGCTGCGAACGGGCATTCACATGCGCCCTTTTTCATCAGTTGTGATTACCGCCCGAGGCGTACGAAACGCCGAAGAGCCGTTCATCACAAATCGCGATATGAATGAATTCTCGTTGCGCGCACGAAATTCAGCTATGAAATTCGAAGCATGCAGCGATATGATTCGCCGGGCGTTTTCCGTCGCGGGTATTAACGGCCCTCGTTTCTCCCGAGTTCGGGAATTGCGGCTGGAGGCGTCTTCTCATGAATTTCGTGGCACCGATCGCAGACGGAACGCGGCGCGCGCTTCCTAAACACCTCAAGAGCCTCGAAGCTCAATCGATCGAGATCATGCGCGAAGTCATCGCCGAATTCAGGCGGCCGGTGATGCTCTATTCGATCGGCAAGGACTCCAGCGTCATGCTTCATTTGGCGCTCAAGGCGTTCTACCCCGCAAAGCTGCCGTTTCCACTGTTGCACGTCGATACGACATGGAAGTTTCAGGAGATGATCGCGTTTCGGGACGAGACCACGCGCCGCCTCGGCATCGAGTTGCTCGTCTACGTCAACCAAGACGGTCTTGCACGCGGCATTTCGCCGGTTACCTCAGGTTCGTCGGTCCACACTCAGGTGATGAAGACCCATGCACTCAAGCAGGCGCTCGACCTCTACGGCTTCGATGCGGCTTTTGGTGGCGCTCGCAGGGACGAAGAAAAGAGCCGGGCCAAGGAACGTATCTTCTCCTTTCGCTCGCGCGGACACGTCTGGGATCCCCGCAACCAACGTCCCGAACTGTGGAATCTGTTCAACACCCGTATCGGGCCCGGCGAAACCGTTCGCGTCTTCCCACTCTCGAACTGGACCGAACTGGATGTCTGGCACTACATCCAGCTGGAGAACATTCCCGTGGTGCCGCTCTATTTCGCCAAACACCGGCCGGTCGTGGCACGCGGCGGCTCCTGGATCATGGTCGATGACGAGAGACTGCCCCTTGTTGCGGACGAGCAGCCGGAATCGCGGCGAGTTCGATTTCGAACGCTGGGTTGCTATCCCCTGACCGGAGCGATCGAGTCCAGCGCCACAACATTGGAAGATATCGTGTCGGAGATGAGGGCGACGCGAACTTCGGAGCGGCAGAATCGCCTGATAGACGGCGATGAACCCGCATCAATGGAGCGTAAGAAGCGCGAAGGCTATTTTTGATGGAGAGCCGCGAGTTTCCGGCTGAGGCGCCGAGCAAGGACCTGCTTCGTTTCCTCACCTGCGGATCGGTCGATGACGGAAAGTCTACGCTGATCGGCCGCCTCCTCCACGACTCCAGGCTGATCTTTGAGGATCAGCTCTCCGCACTGGCGGCGGATTCGAAACGACACGGCACCACCGGAGACGACATCGACCTCGCACTTCTCATGGATGGACTGGAGGCCGAACGGGAGCAAGGGATCACGATCGACGTTGCATATCGCATCTTCTCCACACAGCGGCGTTCCTTCATTGTCGCGGATACGCCTGGCCATGAGCAATACACGCGGAACATGGCCACCGGCGCATCGACAGCGGATCTCGCCGTCCTCCTGGTCGATGCGCGCAAAGGTGTTTTGGCTCAAACCCGGCGACACTCCCTGATCTGTTCGCTGCTCGGCATACGCCATGTGGTCCTGGCCGTGAACAAGATCGATCTGGTCTCCTATCAAAGCGACGTCTTCGTTCGCATCGTCGACAAATACCGGGCCTTCGCCGAAGAGCTCGGCTTTTCGTCGATCGTGTCGATTCCGATCTCGGCCCGACACGGCGATAACGTTGCGAACGTGTCGGACAACACGCCCTGGTATCGCGGGCCGAGCCTGCTCGACCATCTCGAAACCATTGATGTGACCGGTGATACGGTCGACGACCCGTTCCGCTTCCCCGTGCAATGGGTCAACAGACCCAATCTGGATTTCAGAGGCTACGCCGGCACGGTAGCATCCGGGACGATCAATGTCGGTGATCCCGTCGCCGTGGCCAACTCCAGCAAAATCTCAAGAGTGAAGGAACTTCTGACCGCAGACGGCGCTCGGACCTGCGTCCACACCGGCGACGCGATCACGATCACGCTCGCGGACGAGTTGGACATCGCCCGCGGCGATCTGCTGGCCAGTCCGGACTCTCCCCCCGAAGTCTCGGATCAGTTCGCTGCACATGTCATCTGGATGAGCGACCAGCAACTCATGCCAGGCCGATCCTATTTGGTCCGCATTGGCACCCGGACGACGCCTGTTACTGTCACCGGGATCAAGTACAAGATCGACGTCAACACGCGCGAACATCTGGCCGCGCGTACGCTCGGCCTCAACGATATCGCGTTCTGCAATCTGTCGACTGACACCCCAGTCGCGTTCGACCCGTACCGGCAGAACCGCAAGACCGGATCATTTATCGTCATCGACCGCACGACCAATCATACCCTCGGTGCGGGCATGATCGCGTTTGGCCTGCGGCGCGCTTCCAATGTCCACTGGCAGGCCACACTGATAGGAAAGTCGGAGCGCGCTGCGCAAAAGCACCAGAAGCCAGCCATCATATGGCTTACCGGCCTGTCGGGTGCCGGCAAGTCGACGATAGCCAACATCGTCGAACGACGCCTTCACAGCGACGGCCACCACACCATGATGCTGGACGGCGACAATCTGCGCCATGGCCTCAGCCGGGACCTCGGCTTCACGGAAGTGGACCGGGTTGAGAATATCCGTCGCGCCGGAGAGGCGGCAAAGCTCCTGGTGGATGCAGGCCTGATCGTGCTCTGCTCGTTCATTTCTCCGTACCGCACTGAGCGGGACATGGTGCGACGTCTCGTGTGCGACGGAGAATTCATCGAGGTCTTTGTCGACACACCTGTCGACGAATGTGCACGGCGTGATCCAAAAGGCCTCTACGCCAAAGCGAAAGCCGGCCAGATCAAGAACTTTACCGGCTTCGATGCCCCATACGAACCACCGGTAACCCCCGAAATCCACTTGCAAACGATTGGTCATCAGCCCGAGCAATTGGCAGACCTGATCGTGAAGAAGCTGGCCGCGCTCGGAATCGTATAGGCGACGAGTTGATGCGACGTCCGAACAGCGAGTTCAGATCGCGACATCATCATGTCAGTGTACCAATGCTTGCTGCTCTCTTGAAGCGGCTCGCTCGCATCATTCGCCCGAATACGCCCTGCCATGCAACGACAATAAAGATGGCGGCGAGCCAGGAAGGTCAATGCCGAGCATGAATGTGCTAACGAGATGGATCTAGCGTCGGCACGGATGGTCCACCCCACAACAGAGTGTGAACGACCGCATCAAATTGGACAAACCTTCGGATCGAGCTGACCGGAAGCCGTCAAACAAGACATTGAAGCACAGATCGCCCGCACGAGAAGTTCATCGTCCCTAAAAAGTCTCTCTAGCATATCGTCCCCCTCAATACCCCACCACGAATTTCGCCTTCAGCAGAAGCGCGCGTCACTGCGTTGCTACGCTTCGCTCGAAGGGCTTATTTTCAGTGATGAACCTCGCGGCCAGCACCAGAGCGCCCATAGAAAACTCCTTTCCATGCGCGGCGATCATGCGCTCCGAAAGTTCCGCCAGCTCCTTGAAAAATTGATCCTTGCTTTCGGCTTCGTTGAGCGATCGGGTAGCGGTCATAACGTGTCTCCTTGTGAGGCTTGCAAGGCCCTCTGGCTTGGTACCGGATCAACTTACTTGAAAATGTACGGGGGAAACGTCACGATCGCCGCCTCCCCGTCGCTTGTTCCAAATGCAAGATGCTGGCCATCGCTAGACCAACGCAGGGTCTGGACGGCACCTCGACCAGGCGACCTGACGATCAATTCGTCGGATTGTCCGATCCTTGCGACCGCGACCGTGCCATCGGCGTAACCTGCCGCAACCAGGCGACGCTCTGGGTGAATATCCGCCGTCTCGACGAGAACGAACCGGGCGCGACCCGTAGCGAGATTCGTCGGCTGATCGCTTTCATCTTCAAGGCTGAGAACGTCCCATGCGATCATCCGATAGGCCCCGCTCGTAACAAGGACGCGTGAGTCCGCACTCCACGAAAGAGATGCAACAGCTGCGGGATAGGTCGGAATCCTGACGGTTCGCGCATCGGCGAGACGCACCAAAACAATACCTGTTTTCCCGGCTGATACGGCCAACCAGCTCCCATCAGGGCTCCACGACAAGGCCGAGACTGAGCCCAACTCAAATGAGGTGGAGGGCTCGGGTCGTGGCCCGAAGCTCCGGACGAGCAGACGACCGTCGGCTGCAATCGCAAAGTGCCGACCATCCGGCACTACAGCCATTGCCGAGGCATGCCCTCCGACCCGCTCTTGCAGCCAGGCGACTTCGCCATTGGAATCGTAAAATATGATTGACCCGCCGGAAGCGGTCAGGATGCCTCCCGCCGGTACCGGAGCAAGGAGATCGATAGGCGCCTCGTGGCTCGACACCACCCGCGTGACGCCGGACGCCGACACGCGAAGCAGTCTGCCGTGATCCGTGGCAATAAAGTCCGAGGTCCCGAGTGCAGAAAGATGTAGCGGAGCATCGCTGATTATCACTTTCGTCAATGGCGGCACCGGCTTCCGCCGCGGTGAAATCGTCGCCCGCCCCTCATCGAGCGCCACGCGACAGCGATCTTGCGCCGGCTCGGCGTCAGTCAACGGAGCTATCGCCAGGGCGCCATCGGCGAGCGCGAACGCAACACCCTGTCCCGCGGGATCGAAGACCGTATTCGTAACGGCCGTACCCACGGTCCAATGCCGCCCAAGCAATTCATAGAGCGTCGCGCTCTCTGCTTCCATCGTATCCATCGGTCGCCTCACGTTCGGGTCGTCTCATTTACCGGCGGCAATCCGCCTGTCTAATTCTTCAAGGCGTTGCTCTAGCGCGGCGCATTGAGCGTCACATTCTGCCATTCCGGTGTTTGCTTTTTGCAAGCGCTCACGCGCGTCGGCGAGCGCCTTGGCCAGTTCATGCGAACCGCCGGAGGTCGCAATCTCTTGCTCGATGCCCTGAATCTCGAATTCCGCGCCGCCGCTAAGCTGACAGTTGAGCAGATTGCGCGATTGAACGGCCGACATCTCCTGAACGACCTGCAGCCGCCAGGTCAGCATTTCGACAACGGTCAGGGGACCGGCGCTCATACACCACTCTCGATCTGGCGCAGGATCCGCTGCAAGCCACCCACGCCCGATACGAAGTGTTGCTGCGCATCATTGATGTGACATTGCAGCGAGTCCCATAGATCGACCCTCAACAACCGCGATGGATCGCCGGCCATGGTCTCGAGCGCCTGCAGACCGAACTGATGCCGCAAACCGATGCCCTGCAAGACGAAGTCCGTCAGTTCGCGTGCATGCGTTTCGATAAATGGACGCAATAACGGATGCGCGCCATAGTTGATGCCGCGCTTCGCAAGTTCGGTCTCGATGAACACCACGAAATGCCTGACCAGTAGATTTTGGCTTTCGCCAACCAGGTGCACCATGAAGGTTACGTCGCGGTCCGCACGCGAAAGGATCTGTGACGCGAGCGCCGCCGCAGCAGACTCCTCGCCCCCTTCTGCCCGTCCCAGAGCGTCGCCATGCCGGATCCCGTCCTCAGCTCCGCGAACGATACTGATGCAATTTGCGATACAGCGTGGCACGTGAAAGCCCCAGCTTCTCGGCGGCGGCCGCAATGTTGCCGCCGGCGTTTGCGACGGCCCTCTCGATGGCGCGACGCTCCATGTCGTCGAAGCGCGCGATCTCGTCACCTTCCGGCGTTGAGCCATGGCCCGTCGGCGAGGGCATCGAGGGTGGCTGAGCTGCCGCCTCCACGAAATCCTCGGGCAAGTCCCTGGGCGTAACCACGCCGGTGAGCGTCATCAACACGAGGTTCTCGATCAGGTTGCGCAGTTCGCGTACATTCCCGGGCCAGCTATAGCGCCGCAACAGTTCCTTCGTAGCTGCCTCGAAGCGCAGCGGTTGGGTGCTATAGGTGTCCGCAAATTGTCGATTGAAGTGATCGATCAGGACTTCGACGTCGCCCAGGCGCTCCCGGAGCGGGGGAATGGTGATCTTGACGACGCCGATCCGGAAATAGAGGTCCTTCCGAAAACGTCCCTCCACCACTTCCTGCTTTAAATTCCGATTGGTCGACGCCACGAGCCGGACGTCTACCGGACGCGGCTTGTTGTCGCCGAGGCGGTACACCGCACGCTCTTCCAGCACCCGGAGCAGGTACGGCTGAAGATCCAGCGGCATCTCGCCGATCTCGTCGAGGCTCAACACGCCACCATTGGCAAATTCAAAGCGGCCGGGCTTCCCCTCTCGTGTGGCGCCGGTGTAGGCGCCCGGCGCATGTCCGAACAGTTCACCGCCAAGAAGCTCTTTCGAGACCGCACCGCAATTGAAGGCGACGAAAGGCTCCTTGCCGGTCTTCTGGCTGGCGGCATGAACGAGACGAGCAAACAGCTCCTTGCCAACTCCCGTCTCGCCCTCGAGCAGAATAGCCGTCCGGCCGAGTGCCGCCCGTTCAACCTTTTCGACGACATCCTGCAATGCTTCGCTGCATCCGATAATCGCTTCCTTCGCCGACAAGAGGGCTGCGCGCGCAATCGGCGAAACTTGGGACGCGGGTGAATTCATCCGCGGCCTCGATGCGAGCACGAGCATTGCCCCCTTCACAATACCGTCGACGAGCAATGGCTCAATCCGCTGTTCGCGCAATTCCTCCGGCAGCCCATTGGCCAGGTCTTGAGCCAAGCGACCATCGCTGCTCGGAAGAATCCGATTTCCGATGCTCAAGTCGCCGGACTGCGCGATCCGTCGCCAGCGAACCGACGCCATGTCATTGTGATGAACGACCCTGCCAAACCGGTCGAGAATCACGACTCCGTCGCTGCTGCCCATCCCCGGCATCCGCGAAATGCTGGCCTCGAGCAGCCGTATTCTTTCAAGGCGAATCTTTTCCGAGAGCGCGAGCTCGATGTGATTGGCCGCGATTACCGCCAGTGCGACGTTGTGCCGGTGAAAGATCGCCTGAGGTCCGGAAAAATCAATGATGCCTATGATGCTGCCGTCGATCGGGCTGCGAATGGGGCTACCGACGCAAGTCCAGGCTTTGATGCCTTCGGAAAAATGCTCGGCAGCATGGACATGGACCGGTTTTCCCGTGATGAGCGCAGTGCCGATGCCGTTAGTGCCGGTCACCGTCTCACCCCAGGCGGCGCCAACCTCGAGGCGAATATCGTGCCCTGCATCAATCGTCCGCTGATCGCCGCCCACATCGAGCACGACGCCGTTCCTGTCGGTGATGACCAGCATGGTCGCGGCGTCGCCGAGCACTTCGGCGACGCGGCGAAAGGTCTGAGCGCTCGAACCCAGCAAGTCATCGTTCTTCAGACGCAACTCGTAGAGATCGTCCGGCGAGGCCACGAGATTGCTGCCCTTGCAATGCGCATTGACCCCGGACTTGACGCTGCGCTGCCATGATTCCTCGATGACGCCGCGCACCAGCGCGTTCTCGCGCCTGAGGTCGCCGGACGTCAGAAAGTTTTCCCACGCCCTGTTGGTTTCTCGCTCATCGTACGGCTGCCCCTGCTCGACATCCGTGACGCCCGGAACCTTGTAGCCTTCCAGGGAAAACGGCGGCTTAGCCATGAGCGTTTCCGTCAGCATTGGAGCACCATACGTAAGTTGGCAAACAACCCGATCGGCAGAAACGACCTGAACCGGCCCTGATCGGGATCGTCACCCCCACAGGCCCGGCTCGCGGAGATCATTCGGCGCTCTTAGCGACGGCATCCAATCCGAGACGGCCCGAGATGACTTGTTCCAGGCGCTGCTCGGACGTCTCGTCGGGCACGCTCGCGCCCTCAAGATCGGCGAGGACTTTCCGGATTTCCTCGTCCAGCGGTTCGAAGAGCCCGTTCTCCCGCGTTGCCAGGGCGAAGTATCGCGATTGGCCCTTTCCACGCAATTCGCCGACAAAATGGAGTTGCCGTCCCGACGCGAGATCTGCGATCACGACACGGCCGTTGAGGCTGATCCGCACATAGGGTTCCGCCTCTCTCGGACGGCCCGGCGGCGTGTACCACAGCTTGCCTGATGGCTGGGGCTGAGGAGGAGGCGTGGGATTGCGCAACTCCTGCCAGCGCCCACCAGTGAGATGATTGGCGACTGCGTCGATCTTCGTGCGGTTCTTCTGAATGAAGTCCTTTGCCGCGGTCTCCTCGCGGTGCGGGCCATCGCGCTTTGAAATGATGTGGACCATGGTCTCCTCCTCACCCGATCAGTCGGTTGGCCGTGGAGGCTTGTTGTACCGCCTCCTTTCGGCCATGCCGGAGCTTGCAAGATTGTAGCCCGATCTAGATCATTGTCACCGTCCAATCGCGCGATCACGGAGCTCAAGCTGTCGCCACCATCTCGCGCGTCACTCTGGCCACGGTATCCGGCGCGGCGGAATACGGCGCGGCGGAATACGGACCGCCTACACATGCCTCATGCGCGCCCAAGCTTCTCTGCCCCGCCGCCCAGTGCTGGTCCCTGTGTCGGATCGACGTACTCCGGCACGTCTGCAACCAGCGTGTTTGTAGTCAGCACCAGGTTGGCGACCGAAGCCGCGTTCCGAAGCGCCGTGTATGTCACTCGGACAGGGTCGACGATGCCGGCCGAGACCATGTCGAGGAACTTGCCGTTGGCAGCATCGAAGCCGACACCCGTCGGCGCGCACTGCAAGTCGGCCACGACCTTTGCCGCATCGTGGCCCGCGTTCCGGGCAATGAACGCGGCGGGGCGGGACAATGTCTCACGCACCAGCTTGATGCCTTCGCCCAGATCGCCATTGATGTTGCCGAGCGTGCGGGCGACCACAGGCGCGCATTGTGCCAATGCGGTGCCACCACCCGGCACGATGCCCTCCTCGGCTGCCGCACGCGCCGCACTGAGTGCATCGTCGATCAACTGGATCGTCCGCTTCTGCTCCACAGGCGTGACACCCCCGGCGAAAATCACGGCTGTCCCGCCCGAGAGCTTCGCCAGCCGCTCCTTGAGCTTGTCCTGTTCGATGTTCGGTGGTGCCAGATCGTATTGCTTGGCGACCTGCTGGCGCCGCGCGGCGATCGCCGCATTGTCACCCCCGCCGCGAATGATCACGGTTTCGCGGGCACTGGCCCGAACCTGGCGGGCGGTGCCGAGATCGCCAAGGCCGGCCTCTTCCAGCCTGCCGCCAAGCTCGCGGGCGATCACCCGTCCCCCCGTTATGATGGCGAGATCGTCCATCATCGCCTTGCGCCAGTGGCCGTAGTCGGGCGGATTGACTACCAGCACCCTCCCGCGGTTGCCGTCACCAAGCAGCGTCGGCACGACTTCCGGCGCTATCTCTTCAGCGACGATGACGAGCGGCCGCCCGGTCGAAGCGACCGCTGCGCGCACCGCCGACAGCTCGCCCGGCGTCCTGATCTTCAGATCCGTCAGAAGAATGTAAGGCTGATCGAGCACCACCTCCATTTTCTCGACATCGGTCACCATATGGTGCGAAATGTAACCACGGTCAAACGACATGCCTTCGACGACCTCGAGCGTCGTATTCGTCGTCAGCCCGTAATCGGAACTGATGATGCCATCCTTGCCGACGCGCTCCACGGCCTCCGCAATCAGCCCGCCGAGATGTGCATCGGTCGACGCAATTGTCGCTACCGCTTGGAGCGTCTTGCAGTCTGAGACGGCAATTGCCGCGCTCTTCAGGGTCTCGACAACGACCTCGACGGCCCGGTCAATACCTTTGCAGAGATCTACAGCCTTGGCGCCGCGCTCCAGGGCAGCAACGCCTCCTTGAATGAGACCATTTGCAAGCACCATCGCGGTCGTCGTACCATCCCCGGCGACTTCGTTGGTCTGCATCGAGACCTCGCGCACCACCTGGGCGCCCATGTTCTCGAAGCGATCGGGCAACTCGATCTCGGACGCGATGGTGACGCCATCGCGTGACACGATCGGTGTACCGATCGGCCTGTCGACCATCGCATTCATGCCCTTGGGCCCGAGCGTCGACTCGACGGCAGCGGCGAGCTTCTGGACTCCACGCGCAAGGGCGCGACGGGCCTCTACGTCATGCAGCAGAACTTTTGGCATTGCGTTCACTCCCCACGTGGTCTCGTGTTTGTCAGGTCGGGCGGACTTGCTGACCGCTCCGTTGTCGGCAGTCGCAGACGCGTCTCACGCGGGCGCGACAGTATGTTTTTCGGCGGCGGCCTCCAGTCCGATGGTCGGGCCGGCACAACCACTGCCACACGCACCGCAGGTGGATGCCCGTTCCGGACTACCACCATCGAATTCGCGATAGCGGGAGGCTAGAAGGCCCCTGCAAAGCGAGCTGTTGAACTCCATATTGATCCGCACCCCCCGCAACCGCTGGAGATACGAGACCAGCTCGTGACGCCTGATGGCCAAGCCCTCGTAAGTAACGAAGGCGCGATCGTCTGGAAGATGGGCCAGATGGCGCTCAACCAACAGCTCACGGTAGCGCAACTTCCGGCGCGCGACTTCTCCCGACCCAAAGTCGACCTCATCGTAAGCGCCTAGAGTCATCCGGCAGATCGCCGAATCCTCATAACCCAGTCCGCGCAACGCCAGCATCATGAACTCCTGGCGCCGCTCGAACGCCTTCCGGCGGAATTTCTCGCGCAAGTCGTCAAGAGATCCTCCAGGCGCAAAGTCCTTGAGGGCTTCGGCGAATGACTTTCCCCCGCTGACGCCGCGATTGATCTCCTGGGCGACCATGTGATCCCGGAGCTGCGGTCGCGCTTCCCGAACCCACGGCAACGCTGACACCGCTTGACGCATGTCGTCGGCCATGAGGAAGGCGAAGTTCGCCGAACACCAGTAGGTCGGCAGGCGAAAGACGATGTCGACTCCGCCATCGTCATGGACATTGACGAGCTCGACGAATCCGAGGTCGGTCACGGACTCGTCAAGTTCAGGATCCGTGACCGTTGCGAGGCGTGTCCACACCTCGCTGGTTCTCCGGTCGCGATGTGGAAGGACCTCGTCCATCCTCGTCACTCCGCCGCGACCGCGTGAGCTTTTGTCCCCAGCTTCGCCTTCTGCGCTTCGACGTCGACGCCATAGAGGCGCGCGGCGTTGAGGCCCAGGATCTTCTTTTTTGCCTGCGGAGTTAGATCGACGCCGTGCTCCTGCTTCAGATCCTCCGGCAGCTCGAAGTTCCAGAACTTTTCGACCAGCCAGCGGGGCGTCCAGATCGCGTAGTCGCTGCCGAACAGAAGCTTGTCTTCGCCGACCCAGAACAGGAGTTCGCTGCTCACTTCGGCGAAATAGCGCGGGCGCCCATGGATGAACGGCAGCGCCACTGCCAGGCCACCGTAGACATTGGTCTCCTGAACCGCGATCCAGCAGAAATCGTCAAGCCGCGGCAGCCCACAATGCTCGATGATGAAATTGAGGCCCTGGAGGTCGGTCGCCGCGTGATCGACGTCGTGAACGTCGAACGCATCCTTGTCCAGCGGGATGATCGTTGGGCCCTTGTGGACATGAATGTTCTTGATTCCGAGCTTCTCGCAGAGCTCGAAGCAGCGATAGGCGTTGGGGTCGGTGAGCTTCCAGCCGCGCGAGTCGCCTTTCCACTCGGCCGTATAGAGCTTGACGCCCTTGATACCGAACGTCTCCTTCATATAGTGAATGTATTCAAGCGCCCGTTCACCATCGCGCGGGTCGAACGCGCCATTGACGATGAAGCGATCCTTGTACTTCTTCGCCATCTCGGCGTTGCGGTCGATGGTGTTGAAGCCGTTCTTGTAGAATTCCGTCAGGTACGTCGACTGCACGATGGCCATGTCGTCCGGTCCATCGATGAACAGATCGCGATACATCTGTTCGGCGCTGTATTTTTCGAACTGCTCCTTGGGCCAAAGCTTGTCCTTCGGACTGAGCGACGTGTGGTAGGCATAGAAGCAATCAATGAACTGCTTGCCGTGGATGTTGAGCTGGTTCGCCGGGCTGCCGTCCCAGAAATGGGTGTGACCGTCGATGACGAACACTTCCTCGCCAGTGGGGGTTATGAACATGAAAGTCTCCAAGGTTTATAGATGCTTTTTCATCGATGTCGGGAACGGCCGACCGCGCGAGAAAATGGTGGAGCTGCAATCCGGGTGGACGCAGCCCCACCCAGTCTCGGGAGAAAGGTTCACTCGATATATTCGAAGACCTCGTCCATATTGCCGAACAGCGTCACCGTATTGTCATCGATACGCACCATCCGGCCATAGTGCGTTGAGGTATTCACCTCGAAAATCTCGGCCGTCATTTCCTTGCCGAGAATCTCGCTGATTTCATCCATCTTGAAGATCAGCTTGCCCTCCCCGTCGATGCGGATCAGAGCGGGTTGATAGGTCACGGTCACGTTCGGCTTCTTCCCCATGAATTCGGCGATGGCGCGCGCTTCAACGCTGTCGTTCATGGTCACACCGCACTGATGGGAGATCGTCTGTTCGAAACGAAGGTCTCCCATCTTCTGGAAGATGTTTTGGTTGGTGGCAGATCTGGAAGCAACGGACATTGCAATTTACTCCTTGGGAAAAGTGAGGCCGAGTTCGCCGAGAATCTTCTTGATGCGTTCGACCGACTGCGCGCGGGCATCGGCGTACTGCACCGGCTTCGAATGCGGCTGCGACCAGATCGGCTGCAGACCAGCGGCCGCCTTGTTGGCGAGCGCCACATGCTTGTTCACCCAGCCCTGGAACAGCTTCTTGTTGTGGGCTGCGTGCTGATTGTCGGTGACCAACAGATGCATCAGGTCGATCGTGTTCGCGAGATTGCGCTCATAGTCGGCCTCCGCCGCCGAGATGACGGGCGGCGTGATGAAGTCGCCATTCGACGAGGCCGTCTGCATGAGGAAGCCACTGCGGAACAGCTCGCCGACGAGCGGCTCGAACACGATGTTGGTGGCAAAGTACTGCTCGAGATAGTCAGGCGATCCCATGATCGACTCAATCGCTTCCCGCGTGCCTTGCCACCCCTTGTCTTCGAGCCAGGTGCGTTTGCCCGCCGCATCGTCGAAGCCCTGAATGTCCATTCCGATCTCGGCGAGATAGAGCGTGATGTCCTGGGCCAGGCGAAGCTTGTAGGACGAGTTTGTCAGCGTCGCGTTGTTGATCATCTGGGTATAGCCGTAGCGCTGGGCCTGCATCAGCGACGTGCCAAGCCCGAATTCGACGTGCTTCCACGCACCGAGATGATTTTGCAGGATCTTGATCCATGCTTTGTCGAACGACTTCGGGGCGCCTGACTTGCGGCCATTAGCGATCACCGCCTGAACCATCGCCTCGATCTTCGACTGGCGCTGGTAGTGCGTGCGCTCCCATTCCTGGTCCGGAGCACGGAAGGCATGCCAGTTCGCGCTCAGCGCCTCCGTGTTGTCCTTGGTATAGGCGCCCTTCCCGTTCGGGAAAGAAATGATCCAGTCCTGCAGCAGATAGCGCTCCGGATCAGGCTGGACGTCAACAGTCACGTCCTCGTAGTGCGTCGCCCGCTTGCTGCGTGGCTCGAAATACCGGTACTTGCGGCTGTCCGAGTCAGGAAATATTGCAGCGCCGGCTGCGCCGGATCCGACTGAAACACTTGGAACGGCAGTCATAGCCTCTCTCCTCCCATTGGTGGCTTTGCATTCGCTAGGTCGACACGCAGAACGTCTCAGTTGGTGGCCGGTGTGAACTTGTCGAAGAAGACGCGGTCCGATTCGACATCATTCATCTGCAAGACTGGCGTCAGTGCCTCGATCATCGGCGATGGCCCGCAGGCATAGACGTCGACGTCTTCGCCATAGCCCGAGCTGCGCAGGTGTGCTCCGACCGCCTCGTGCACGAAGCCTTTTTCGCCGTGCCAAGTCGCGTCGTCGGCCGAATGAGAGAGTACCGGTACGAACTTGAACTCCGGATGCTTCTCGGACAGACCGGCTAAGCGATCGAGATAGAACAGGTCGTTTTTCGTGCGGGCCCCGTAGAAGAAATGTACGGGACGCACTTCGCCGGAGTTGAGGTGATCGTGCAGGATCGACCACAGCGGCGACATTCCCGAGCCGCCGCCAACCAGGATCATGGCTCCGGTTTTGTTTTCTCGTCTGAAACAGGTGCCGTAAGGTCCCTTGATCCCGACCCTGGTTCCGACGGCGAGGTCTCCGTCGAGCCGGGAGGAGAAACGTCCGTTCGGGTACTTCTTGATGATGAATGCGAGTTCTTG
This sequence comes from Bradyrhizobium cajani, assembly GCF_009759665.1. Taxonomy (GTDB): domain Bacteria; phylum Pseudomonadota; class Alphaproteobacteria; order Rhizobiales; family Xanthobacteraceae; genus Bradyrhizobium; species Bradyrhizobium cajani. The sequence goes on along the minus strand of NZ_WQNE01000018.1, from coordinate 143,867 downwards.
GCTTTCGCCCGGCGAATTTGCCATGGAAAACGAGCGCGTAATCGTCTCTGCCCCCGGGAGCGTGATGTCGACATATTGACCCGCCCAGAACTTCAGAGGTTGCTCCAGCGAGATTTCGAGCCGCCGAATATCGTGGGTCAGCGCGGAGATGCTCGTCACTGTGCCGGTGAAGTCCTTGACGGGGATCGACTTCGAAAGCACCTCCTCGTCATAGTTGAGGAGCTCCACCTCAAGATCCGAGTAGGCTAAGGTTCGGCACAGCAGGATATAGTCCTGACCACGCTCCATTTCGTTGAGGGCAAAGGTCGAATATTTCTTGAGCTCGACATCACCGCCGGTGAGTACGCATTTGCACGCCGAGCATTGTCCCTCCTTGCAACCGTGCGGCAGCGCTATGCCCTGGCGGAACGCGGCGTCGAGAACGGTTTCGTTCTCCTCGACCTCGAATTCTATGCCTACCGGTTGCAGGCGAACGACATTAGCGGGCGCGCCCATAGGGGCCTCCTCAAACCAAGGCTTGCGAAATTTCCGGTGATTGACAGGGAAGGAGCCAGCCGGAGCCGGCTCCTTCCGTCTCGCTTAGTTGCAGGGATTGATGGTGAATCCCTTGCGATAGTCTGCGAGATGCGCCTCTCGGTCGGCCGGGCTCATCTCCCGCAGGGTGAGCAGCGGGCTCTTGAGAATGTGGCCGCGGACATCGTCGAGCGTCCACATCTCTTTCTCGTCGAAGCGCAGGTGCGGTTGGGCGACCAGGGTCTTGCCGTCCGTACGCACGAAGCCCAGATCCTTGATGGCGTCGGCGATATCCACATTGTGATAGACGCTTTCCCACTCGCGGCGGCCACTGAACCGTCCCATCGCCGGGGTCGGACGACCCTGATACTCGCCGGCGAAAGCTTCGACCGCCGTCCAGCGATCGATCTCGTGGGCGAAGGTGTAGAGCTTGCCGTCGATCTCATCCGTGACGATGTCCTCTCGGATCAGGCAAGGCACCAGGCACGACCAGCAACGATGCGGATAGACATAGCCGACATCGCTGTTGAAGAGGATGTTGGTCTGCCCGCGATGCGACAGCTTCTCGTACCACTTCCAGAACTCGCCGAACTGAGCGTACCAGCCCGGGTACTTGTGCTCGAACCACTCGAAGTCCTTGTCGGTCTGAGCCTCGATGCGCCAGAAGTTCGCCGACCAACCGACTGCGAAGAACTGCGCGACCTTGTGGACGTAGTGCTTCTCGGTCAGCCGTTTCCAGGCGGTCTGCACGTCGTCATGATGGATCTTGATGCCGTACTTCTCGAGCGGCAGCATGTAGGTCCGATAGTAGTCCTCGAAGATCCAGCGGTGCCACATCTCCGCGTAGGACTCCTTGGTCTTGTCGCGGTTGGTGGTGCCGTACTCGATGAAGGTTCCGATCGCGGCGTCGACGATGGCGTGGTTCTGCCAGAAGGCATAACGCATGTCGCGCTCGAGCAGCAGATGGTTCTCCGGCTCCTTCAGCATCGACATCAGCATCGAGTGGCCGTTGCCGATATGGCGGCTCTCGTCCGACTGAACCGAGAGGAAGACGGTCGGCAGCGCGTAGTCGCCGTTGCGGGCGGCTTCCGACGGCATCGCGACGAACAGCGTATTGGTGAACGCGGTCTCGGCAACCACGGTCAGGTAAACGTTCGCTGACGTGATCGCGTCACCGGTGATGAAGCCTTCACCGAACTGACGGCCGATGGTGGTGGCGTAGCACTTGCCGAACGCCTCTTCGGTGATGTCGAACCCGGCCGGGTCGATGTAGTTCTCCATGTACCATTTCTTCAGGTTCATCTGGATCGTCGAGTGGCGAAACTCGTCGACCATCTGCATGGTGAAGCCAGTGCGGAGATCCTCGCCGGGCGCAAGACGTCCAACCATGGCCATCGACCGTGCAGCGGAGATTTCCGGGAACGGGATGATCGCCAGGAACAGCTTCATCCACTCGACCCATCGCGGCTCGACGTTGCGGAACATGTCGCCGCGCAGGGCAGCATCGAGCGCGCCATAGACGCGGTTGTCCTTTTCCTCCTGCATCGGGAAATAGGAGCGAAGGACCTGCTTCATCGGATCCTTCGGCGCCTTCGCGATCTTGTAGTCCGTGGGGAAGGTCATCGCTTCCTGGACGTAGGAAGGATTCCACCCGAGGTCCGCAATCTTCTTTGCAGCCTCGCCGACGGAAATGCCGCGCTGGGCGGTGATCTTGTTGAGTGTTAACGTTCCAGACATCTAGTCTATCCTCCTGATCGGGTCAGAGACCACTTCGATATTCCGCCTGCCCAGGACCTCGACGGGCCGGGCAGTGCTTACCCGTGCGTTACGGGCCACCTCGCGGCCGCTCGCGCGACCGGACGTTTGATATCGGCAAGGGTCTAGGATGACTGCGGAGCACCCCGGGGATGACAGGGGCGATCTTCGGACCCAGCGGCCCCGATCGCAAATGTCCCATCCCGCCTGAAGTGCGCCTTCAGCTGAGCATCCCCTTCCCTCGTTCTTTTCGCGGCTCGCCCCAGACGGAGCAGTCTGCGTTGTTGTGCCCAGGAGCTTTGCAATGGGCGTGCCAGCACGTCTTGGGGCCCGGCCAAGTGATTTCCAATTGGGTAAGTGGGAAAATGAGCGAAGGCAGAGACGTCGCAATGCTTCGGTCGCAACTGACCGAGATGCAATTTGCGACATGAATTGCAAAATGAGAATCTCAGCCGCGCATGATTGCGCCGCAACATTTGCGTCGCAATATCGATCGGTCGGCTTGTTTGGATACTGAAATTACTTTGTTCGCCGTTAATCGAAGCGTGTTTCGGGACAGGCAACCATGCAGCTTCGCACTTGGCGATCGCCGTTCTTGCGAGCTGGTTCGTTGTGGACCCGCTTGAACTAGCGATAATCGTCCACAGCGGCTGAGTTCTTTGGTTGCCCAACTCTCGACATCCAGCGTCCGGAGTAGAGGGCGTAACAATCATGATCGCAAAAGGGCAATCCGGTACTAAATTCTCTCAGATAGTTTGCGTGAATTGGCTCGCAGCAAAGCATGCAAAACGTTTTTTGACATGGCGTCCTGCCGTTCACCAGGATGAACCTCACGTGGCGCCTCCCAATGCGAAGCATGACAATGCCACCATGTCGTCGTTGAAAACCTAGACGGCTCGCAACCAGCGGAGCCATCTATGGTCACCCTCCCTACGTACTCTGAACCGGTCGACGCACTTACTGGAGCAAAGCGCCGTTCGCCAGCAGTAGTAACGGATAAGGCCAAACTTTCCGCCGCAGACGGCGCAGCAACTCGCTGAGCCGTGGTGAGGATTCTTCGAGCTCTTGCCCATTCTGGCCTCCTGTCGATATCAATCATTCTCCGAACTTCCACACAGCACCGCGATCACACGCGAAGTGCGGCGTCGGCGATGGTGCTGGCTTGCCAAGTCTCGCGGCGGATACGGACGCCAGGCGCAAGAGTTTGTCGCTGATGTGCGCCTGAAGGCGAAGCGGCTCGTTCTTGGCCGTATCGGTGTGCTTCGCCAGGGAGTACCTGCACAGGAGGTGTGCAACGGGCGTGCCAGATCGATCGAAGGCCTCTTTCGGATCGTCTCCCGAGCAGCGGAAGACGGAGCTGGGCAACATGGGGTATTGGCGATATCGCCCTGAGACCGGTCGCGTTGCAAATTGCGACGACGATGCAAAATGAGACGCTGTGCGACCCGCGCGAGTATTCGTCAGCCCGCGGCGTTTGCGCTGCAACATGGGCAGTCCGCGCGGATATCTGGGCGCAGACGGAGAGACGTCAGATCCATCGCGAGGAACGCATTCTCGCGATGGATGACGCTGTCCTGAATCAAGGAATTAAAACAGCACGTCCATGAATCTTGCCGGCGTTGAGATCGTGCAACGCCTTGTTTGCATCCGCCAGACGATATTCGGCGGTTGCGAGCTCGACCAAGCCTCGATCCGCGAGTGCCATCAACTCCGTTAGCTCGGCCCACGTGCCGACCAGATTTCCGATGATGTTCTTCTCGGTAATCACCATGTCGACGGTCGGAACACGGATGTCCTCACCATAGCCGACAACGTAATAGCTGCCCATCGGGCGGGTCATCGCCAGACCTTTGGATGTCGTGCCCTTTTCGCCGACGAAATCGATCACCGCTTCCGCGCCGTTTCCGGCAGTCAGAGCCAGCACTGCTGCCACTTCGTTGCCGTCAGCCTTCACCAGATGATCGGCGCCTGACTTTTCTGCCAATTTCAGCGACTCTTCGGACTTGTCGACGACGATAACGTCGGCCGCACACATCGCCTTGAGACACTGGATTCCGATGTGGCCCAATCCACCAGCCCCGATAACGACGCAGGATTCGCCCGGCAGAAGGTGGCGCGTGGCCTTCTTGATTGCGCGATAGGCCGTAAGGCCCGCATCCGCGTAGGGCGCCACATCCTTCGGAGCAAGCGTCCGCGGCAGCGGCACGATGTTGCGTTCCGAGGTGCAAAGGAATTCTGCGTAGCCACCGTTGCAGTCGAGACCTGGAAAAGTGCCGGGACCGTGCATGTCGAAGCCACGGCGACAGGCCAGACAGGTGCCGCCGGTGATCTTCGGATGAACGATGACCGGGTCGCCTCTCTTCAGGCCGTCAACTTCCTTGCCAACCTCTTCGATCCAGCCCGCATTTTCGTGTCCCATGATGATGGGTAGCAGTTTATCGCCGGTCGGATCCATGTGCGGCTTCCAGACGCCCTCGATGATATGAAGATCGGTCCTGCATACGCCAGCGCCGCCGATACGGACGATGACGTCCGTCGATTTTGTCAGCTTGGGATCAGGCACTTCTTCTTCGCTGACCCACCGGTCGTTGGACAGCTTTTCGTCATACGCTCTCAATACTTGGGCTCTCATCATCTCCTCCGTCTCCCAGCGAACTTCGCTTCGCTGTGGGCGATCGGGGCCTCAGCATTTTTCGTGCCAATAGACTTTACTGGGTGCTCGACTAGGCGCCTTTGAGGCGGGCGCAGCTTCGTTGCATCGCACCACAAGTATCATCACTCACCGAGGTACAGCCGGTGACATTTAATCGGCGCGGTTGAAGCTGAAGGTGGTTCGCGGAATTTGCATTCTGGAGTGCGAAAGCCGCCATGTCCTCTCGATCAATCGGGACATCGGCGACCCCTTGAGCATCGCGCGGTGAGGCCGGGCGGGAAATTTCGCAACTACTCGGTTTCCAAACCAAGGACCTTACGGCGGATGAGCGGAGGCACGCTGCAACGATGAAGCCGCAATCGCGCGCGCGCCGCTCGTTTTGATCGGAACGATCTCGCTCTTCCGCCCCGCCGAGTCCGGCGCGAGCTGCCGACCGAAGACGAGAGAGTTCCGTCCAGGCCAACGCGGCCCGGATCCATCTTAGCCTTTCGGCACCATCGACTTTGGCGGCGACCTTCATCGCCGCTGCGGCCTGGCGCTCGGGATCGTACTCGATGTCCACGGCCGCAAGGATAGTCACCGATCGTAAACGATCACGCCTCGATGGGACCCGTAAGAGTCCGGGTTACAGACGCGGCAGCGTTTACGTCATCCGAACCCAGGCGCCCTTGGATGCCGAGGACTTCACCGCGGCATCGATGAACTTCACGCCTGCCAGGCCATCCTCAACCGTTGGGAAGACGACCTCGGGACCCGGCATTTCGCCGACTCGTGCCGCGCGGATGGCGCGCGCTGCCTCGGCATAGATTGTCGCAAAACCTTCCAGGTAACCCTCGGGATGGCCGGAGGGGATGCGGGTGACGCGGCTCGCCTCGCCCGAAGCGCCGGCGCCACCGCGCGTCAGGAGCTGCTTGGCCTGGCCGTAGGGCGTGAACCAAAGCTGGTTCGGATTCTCCTGCGCCCATTTGAGACCGCCCTTGCTGCCATGGACGCGCAGCGTGAGGCCGTTCTCATTGCCGACGGCGACCTGACTCGCCCATAGCATGCCCTTGGCGCCGCCCTTCCATTTGAGAAGGATCTGGACATCATCGTCGAGACGCCGCCCCTCGACAAAGGTCGAGAGTTGGGCGAGCAGTTCGTCGAGCTCGAGCCCGGTGACGAAGCAGGCAAGATTGTAGGCGTGAGTGCCGATGTCGCCGATGCACCCGCCCGCGCCAGACCGCGCCGGATCCGTGCGCCACGCCGCCTGCTTGTGGTCGCTTGCTTCCAATCGCTCCGTCAGCCAATCCTGGAGATATTCGGCCTGCACCAGCCGGATCTCGCCGAGCTCGCCATTCGCGATCATGGCGCGGGCTTGTCGGATCATGGGATAGCCGGTGTAGTTGTGGGTTACCACGAACACCCTGCCCGTCTTCCTGACCAGCGCCACCAGCTCCTCGGCCTCGGCAACGGTCGTCGTCAGTGGCTTGTCGCAGATGACGTGGATCCCGGCTTCAAGAAAAGCCTTAGCGACCGGGCTGTGCATGTGGTTCGGTGTCACGATCGAGACCGCCTCGATGCAGTCCGCTCGGGCGGATTCAGCCTTCACCATCTCTTCGAAAGAGCCATAGGCCCGATCATCGGCGATGCCGAGCTCCTTCGCCGATGTCCTGGCGCGAGCTGGATCGGACGCGAGCGCGCCGGCGACCAGCTCGAACTGGTCGTCGATGCGAGCGGCAATGCGGTGGACGGCCCCGATGAAGGCGCCCTGTCCGCCCCCGACCATGCCGAGCCGAATTCGAGCATGACGACCGGTCTCGTTGCTTGCCTTAATTGTCATTTGCTCCTCCCGCTCAGCACAGGCCCAGCATTTTGCGGTTCGCTGCGTCGTCAGTGCTGGAGCCAGCGAAATCGTCGAAGGTCTTCTCGGTTACGTGGATAATATGGCGCTTGATGAACTCCGCGCCCTCGCGCGCGCCTTGCTCGGGATGCTTCAGAGCACACTCCCACTCGAGCACCGCCCAGCTCGCGTAATCATGTTGCGTGAGTTTCGAGAAGATGGCGCCGAAATCGACTTGGCCATCGCCGAGCGAACGGAAGCGACCGGCACGGTCGACCCAGCTCTGGAATCCGCCATAGACGCCTTGGCGGCCCGTCGGATTGAACTCGGCGTCCTTGACATGGAAGGCCTTGATGCGCTGGTGATAGATGTCGATGTAGTCGAGATAGTCGAGCTGCTGCAGCACAAAGTGCGAGGGATCGTAGAGCAGGTTCGCGCGATTGTGGCCTTTTACTCGATCGAGAAACATCTCATAGGAGACGCCATCGTGAAGGTCCTCGCCGGGATGAATCTCATAAGCGAGATCGATACCGTGCTCGTCCGCATAGTCTAGGATCGGCTGCCAACGCTTGGCGAGCTCGTCGAAGGCCGCTTCGATCAGGCCGGCCGGGCGCTGCGGCCATGGATAGACGTACGGCCAGGCCAGCGCGCCGGAAAAGGTCGCCTGCACGGCAAGGCCGAGCCGCCTCGAGGCCAGGATCGCGCGCTTGACCTGGTCGACGGCCCATTCCGTGCGGGCCTTGGCATTGCCACGCACCTCGGGCGTCGCGAAACCGTCGAACGCCGCATCATAGGCCGGGTGAACGGCAACGAGCTGGCCCTGGAGATGGGTCGAGAGCTCGGAGATCGCGAGCCCGTGGCGCGCTGCGATCCCTTTCACCTCATCGGCATAGTCCTGCGACTCCGAAGCTTCTTTCAGGTTAAAGAGCCGACCATCCCAAGTCGGAATCTGGACCCCCTCGTAGCCGAGCGAGGCGGCCCATGCGCACATCGAGTCGAGGGAGTTGAACGGCGCCGCGTCGGCAGCGAACTGGGCGAGGAATATCGCCGGTCCCTTGATCATCTTCATCGAATGTTCCTTCTCCCTGCTTCGGCAGGGCAAGTCGGCCAAGCACGATACTCAACCAGACCTTGCCTCCCCTGACCAGTCCCAGGCGTGAGATGGAACGGTCCACAGCAGCCATTCCCAATCGGCCGGGTCGTCCGTCTCAGAACATCTCCTCGGCCAGTGCGTCATGGCGTCGGTGTGGCGGTAGACCGGCTTCCCGCAGTCGCCCGAAGATGCTGCTCGCGATCAACAGAACGTGCGCGATCGGTTTTAGACCAGGTCGCCGAAGCCGATCGTTCAGCTGCGCAAGGCTGATGCGCAGCGCCCGTGCCGCCGCCGAGACATTGCCGCAAACCCGCACCAGGGTCGCGTCATCTGGGAGCTCCTGAAGAGATGGCCGACATCGATCGCACCGCCCTCGTCGGCATCGACACGCCCGTGCCCGATCAGGCTCTGCAATTCACCGATGCTCCGAGGAGAGGTTCCCGCTTAAATTGAATACCTCCATATGGGAATCATTAGCTTGCGAAACAGCGTTCACAGCTCCAATCCATTGTTGGAAGGATCGGACACCCGTCATCTGAAACTGCCTCATCGACCGCAACGACCTCCTCTCCCGGATCGACGCACACCCGACAAGGTCGTAGCTATACACCCCGAAGTCCAACAAACAGCGTTTCGAATTCGGTATCTGCCCGATAGAAAACCGCGGGCCGCCCCAGCGGCGCCTCGATCGATATTTCTTGGCCGCCGGCAAATGACTGGCCCGTCCAGACGTGAATCCAGTCGGCCCCCGCCGGAAGATAGAGCTTCCGCTCATCTTGTGATGCCTGCCAGACGGGTGCGACCAGCACGTCCCGACCATAGAGATAGCAATCCTGAACGCCGTAGGTCCGCCGGTCTTCCTCATGATGCAGGAACAACGGGCGCTGGACCGGGAGGCCCCGGCGAGTTGCTTCCAGCGACAAACTCCTGAGATAAGGCGCGAGGTGAACGTAGATCGCGGTCATCCGAGCGAAATGCGAAAGGACCGCCGGGTCGCCATCGATCTGCAAATTGTCATGGGGCCTATTGCCTTCGTGGCTACGCATCACCGGCGTGAATGCCGCCATCTCGGCCCAGCGCATGAGGAGTTCGGGCGTGCGGACATTTCCGAACAGGCTCGTATAGCCGCCGATATCGGAATGGTGAAACGAATTGCCGAGCAATCCTGATGACAGGGCGGCGCAGATGACCGTGACCAGCCCGTCATGCCGCGAAAAGTCAACCGATTGATCGCCGGCCCAGAGCAACGGGCACGACTTCTGTATACCCGTGAAGCCAGCCCGCATGAAGAACACTGCCTCACCGGTCCGGCCGCGACTCGCCACCGCCTTCGCGTTGACTTCAGCCCATAGCGTTGGCCAATGGTTGTGTGCAAGCCTTGCGTCGGTCCCGTTGGCGAGACGCACATCAACCGGTAGATACTCGCCGAAATCGGCCATCCAGCCGGACAAGCCATAATCGAGCATCCTCGCGCCGATGATCTCTTCGGAAAACCACGCCGCAGCGTCTGGATTGGTGAAATCAACGATACCGCAGAGAAATTCTCCGAAATCGATCAGGGCAATTCGCCCTGAAGCATCCTTGACGAAGTAATCCGCAGCCTCAGCCTCCTTGAACAGGACGCCATCCTCGCAGAGATACGGATTCACATAACCGAGGAAGTGGATGCCCTCGCTGTTTAATTCAGCGATGTGCTGTCGCAGGCCGGGATACCGCATCTCATTTGCCTGCCAGTCCCAGAACAGTCGCGCGCCGAAGGCAGTCGGCCGAATCCCGACCCAATCCTCGCACCACAGACCGGCAACCTTGACGCCCTCTTCACGTATCTTTGTGAGGCGATTGAATGAGTTTGCTCCATCCTTCAGGCCGATTATCGCACCGTTGTAGATCCACTCCGGAAGTGGTGGCTGGCGCCCAAAACGGCTGGACAGGATCTCTACCAGTTCGACGAACGATGGCGCCGCAAACAACTCGATGCGCTCCGGAACAGCCCAGACCTCGATCTCGTGAAACGAATTATCGCGAAAGTCGAAAGCGCTGAAGGCGAATGTTCCGACGTGAAGCGCATAGCGCGCCGAGGAGACATAAGTCGGCTGGGGATAGTACGTGTGATAGTAGTCGCCGCCCGCTTGGCCCGCCGCGTCCGCCTTGAATGTGATCTCGGTGGTCTTGTCGCGCCCGACGCCTGGTTCCGAGCTCCACAACGGAAACCGCCGCCCGCGCAGGTCAAAGTAGGAAAATTGCTCGCCTCCGCCCCAGACGTTCTCGTCCCGGTCGGCAACAAGCCGCAGCCAAAATCGATTTACGGACGGATCAAGGGCCCGTAGCACCAGTGCATTGCCCTCGAGCGTAACGCCAAGGCGCGGGGGGTGCCCCTTGGCGGCGGCAAGCACGATCGTTTCTCCATCTATCTCGGCATGCGCTAGCGGACAGCGTTCGGCGAGGCGATCCTCAATCTCGAAGTGACCGCGATGCATCGTGATGCCATCGTTCCCCTGGCCGACAAAGAAGCATGGCGCTGCGGCACTGTGTGTGAGAACCCGGCGGCCACAAATGGAAACCGCGAAGCCGGATTGAGTCGTCTCAAGTTTCAAGTCCATTGCTCTTCGCCCCTTCAGGTCAGGCCAGCATCGACGACGAAGTTTGCTCCTGTGCAGCCCGCACTCTCGTCGGAGGCGAGGAACAGCGCTACGCGCGCAACGTGCGTGGCATCGAGTCGAAATTTGAGCGCCTGGCTCTCAATGAACTTCTGATTACTTTCGGGCGTTGCCCATAGCCGCAATTGACGTTCGGTCACGATCGCGCCCGGCACGATGCAATTGACGCGAATGCCCGCTGGGCCCAATTCGCGGGCAAGCGTCTTGGTCATGCCGTTGATTGCGGCCTTCGCCGCTGTATAGCCGACCATTCCCGCGACCCCGCGCATCCACGAGACTGATCCGAACATGATGATCGCTCCGCGGCCGGCCTCGATCATCCGCCTGCTCACGGCCTGGCTGGCAAAAAACTGATGATCGAGGTTTAACGCCAGCGTCCTCCGCCAAGCCTCAGGGCCAACGTCGGCCATCGCGTGACGATCATCGCGGGCGGCATTGTTGATGAGCACTGCGACCGGTCCATACTTGTCCTCTACGCGCACGATCGCGGAGCGGAGCGCCGCTATGTCGGTGATGTCGCAAGCAATGAACTCCGCTCCCGTGGCGGCAGCGGTCGCCGGCCCCGCCTCCTGGTCGATGTCGACGAAAGAGACGATCGCACCTTGGGACGTAAAGGCCCTTACCATTTCGGCGCCGATTCCAGACGCCCCACCAGTAATCAGCACGCTGCGACCAGCCAATGAGGCATAACGAACCGAATCGTAAACTGTCATTCCGGGAACCTTGTTCAGCCTTGGACATCAGAATCGAACGCGGCTTTTCGATACCCGGACCATCGACACGCATCGCGAACAAACCGCTGCTCAGTGGATACCAGCGCAGCAGTTCTTCGCATTCGATGGCCGCGATCGAGCATCGTTGCTGGACCTCATCCCTTGAGGCCGCCCGCGGTCAGCCCCGAAACTACGCGCTCCTGGAAGATCACAATCAGGATGGCGACAGGCACGATACCAACGACGAGCGCTGCGGATATGACCGGCCACGGAAACGCAAACTCTCCCTGATAGAGCTGGATTCCGACAGGCAGCGTCCGCAGCCCCGGATTGGAGTTGAACGATAGGGCGAGCAGGAATTCGTCCCAGGAGTTGACAAAGGCAAGGATTCCGGCGGTGAACACGCCGGGTGCCGAGAGTGGAACCACCACCTTGAAAAGCGCGCCAAATCGCGTACAGCCATCAATCATGGCAGCATTCTCCAAATCGCGCGGAATCGCTTCGAAGAAAGACGTCAGCACTAGGGTGCAGACCGGCAGGCTCAGGACGGTGTAGGGCAATATCAGCGCCGTCCAGGTGTTGAGCAGATTAAGTGCACGCATCGTCTCGAACAAGGGCACCAGCAGCGTCACCAGCGGAAAGGTTGAGACCGCGATGATGACAGACATGATCAATCCCCTGAACCGGAGATTCAGCCGCGCAAGCGCATAGGCCGCCAGAACCGAGATCAACAGGGTCAACACGGTCGAGAGCAGCGCGACCATGACGCTATTGAACAGGAACGTGAGCAGCGGTTGATCGGAGAACGCCTGGCTGTAGTTCCGCAGCGTCGCCGCGTGCGGCAGCCAGGTGATCGGCTTCAGCGTGAGCTCCGCCTCGGTCTTGAACGAGGTCAGCAGAATCCACAGCGCCGGGAACAGGCCGTTCACGACGAGAATGAGCGCGGCGATGGCCCGCAGCGGTTTGCCGGACAAGACCGAGCCGGGAGCGGAGAAGACAGACGTGCTCATGATGCGGACTCGCTGCCGCGGATCATGCGCAGATAGAGCGCCGTGACACACATCGAAAGGCCGAACATCACCACCGCAAGCGCCGATCCGTAACCGAGGTCGAGAAACGACACGGTGTTCTGATGGATGTACATAGCCAACGTCGCAGTTGCGGTGCCCGGCCCGCCCCCCGTCATCATGTACGGAATATCGAAGGTCTGCAGGGCAGTAATCGTGCGGAAGATCAGCGCCACCACGATCGTGGGCTTTAGCAACGGCAACGTGATCTCGAAGAACTGCCGCACACGCCCTGCCCCATCGACGTCCGCGGCCTCGTAAAGCGAACGCGGAATGGTCTGCAATCCCGCGAGAATGATCATTGCCATGAAAGAGGAAGCCTTCCAGATGATGGCGAGGCAGATCGCGGCGAAAGCGAGACGCGGCGAATTGAACCAGATCACGCCCGGCAGGCCGATCCGATTGAGCACGTCGTTGACCACGCCGTATTCCGAATGGAAGAACCATGCGAAGATCAGCCCCGCGAACGCAAGCGGCAGCGCCCACGGAATCAGGAGCGAGAGCCTCACCGGCCATCGCATCTGGAACGGCAGATTTGCGAGCAGCGCAAGTCCGAGCCCGACCAGTAGCGCGCCGGGCACCGTGATCAGCGTGATCAGGATCGTGTTCCAGGTCGCCTGCCAAAAGACGGGATCGTCCAGCATCTGCTGAAAGTTCGCGAGTCCGGCGAAGCGCGCCGGCAGGCCCGACGTCAGCGACAGGTCGAGGAAGCTCGTGTAGATCAGCCGGCCCACCGGGTAGACGATCATCACGCTGAGCAGGATCGCGGCGGGCGCCAGGAGCAATACGGCAAGCGTCGTTTCGTCCGGATCGAGCCAGCGCGACAACCTCGCACGTCGCGCATCGACGCGACCGGCTGCGTTCTTGGACGTGGATGTCATCGCCGTTAAGTCCGATCCGGATTGCACACAAGACGACGCAGCAGTTCGCGACCGCGAGCGGGATGCGAAACACACCCGCTCGTCGCCGGATCATGCCTTAGCGGAGGATCCGCTTCAGACGAGCCTCGATCTGGGCTGCGCCGTCCGCCGGCGTGGTCACGCCCGCAAGCACAGCGTTGACCGTGGTCCGGATCGCTTCACTGACCTCGTTGTAACGCGGCGTCACCGGACGTGGCTTCGCGGTCTCAACAATCGGCTGAGCGTCGGCGAACCACGGCACCGCCTTGATCACGTCCGCGTCCTTGTAGAGCTTGCCGTAAGTCGGCAGCAACGAGCCCTTGATGGCCATGATTTTGGAGACTTCGGGACTCGACAGATATTCGACGAGCTTCTTCGCCTCCTCCTGATGCTTGGAAAAGGCAGAAACGCCCCACTCCCAACCTCCGAGGCAAGTCGCCTGTTCGCCGCCGGTGACCGCCGGGAGCCGCGCGACGCCGACCTTGCCGACCACGGCAGAGTCCGCGCCCTGCGTCATGGCCCAGGCGTAGGCCCAGTTCACCGCGAAGACGACGTTGCCAGCCTGGAATTCCTTGCGCGTATCGTCGGTCGCAACCTCGGCAATGTTCTTCTTGGCGACACCACTATCGGCGAAGTTCTTCCAAAGCGCGAGCGATTTCGCAGCGGCCTCACGATCGAAATCGAACTTGCCGTCCTTCACGACCACCTTGCCCTGGCTCCAGTATGGTACGAGGAATGTGCAGACCGCACCTTCGATCGCCTTGCCCTGGAACGAGAGACCCTGCAGACTCGGATTCTGCTCACCATCCGCGATCTTCTTAGCGGCGGCAGCGAGCTCGTCCCAGGTCGTTGGCGGCTGGAGCCCGTATTTGTCGAGCAGGTCCTTGCGATAATAGAGGAACATGGAATCCGCAAAGGCGGGGAGCGCCACCACCTTGCCGTCAACGGTGTTCGCCTCGGCATAAGCGCGGAGATAAGACGACATGTTTTCGCTTGCGATCGGGCTGGTCCAGCCCGCAGCCGCAAATTGCGCCGGCCGTATGACGTCGAGCATCAGCACATCGAGCGAAGAGTCCTTCGCCGTGAGGACCGTGTTGAGATATTGCGCCTGCAGATCCGAGGTCGCGCCGCCCAGTTCGATAGCAACTTTGACGCCCGGATTGCGCGCTTCGTATTGATCGAGCACAGTGCGCCAGATGCCGGGCTGCCCCTGGCTTGTGACGAAGATCTTCAACGTGGTTTCGGCGCACGCGCCGGTTGCGAAGGCGAATGCTCCGAACCCGAGCAGCAATCCTGCTATCCTTGAAATGCGCTCCAAATTCATGCCGTCCTCCCGAATAAGACCGCCGCTTGCTCGCGACGTTACTGGCTTGTGGTTGATGGCCTCGCTGCGCACCTGTTAGTGCAAGGCACGCTCCGTCTCAGCATCGAACAGATGGATCTTCGCGGGGTCGAGGCCCAGCTTGAACGCCTCTCCGGGTCGCGGGCGCAACTCGGGCGGCAGCCGCGCGGTCAAAGTCGCGCCGGCCACCGAGAAATGCACCAGCGTATCGGAGCCGAGCGGCTCGACGACCTGAACCTCGCAATTCAGGCCGATATCAGACGTCCCGGATGTGAAATGCTCGGGCCGGATGCCAACGATGAATTCGCGCCCATCGGCCGCCGAGATTCCGGTGCCTGTCAAAGCCGCCAGGGGCAGACGGTTGCCGTCGGCGAAATCGAGATAGCCATGGGCAGCCCTGGCCTTGGCGAAGTTCATCGACGGAGAGCCGACGAAGCTGCCGACGAAGACGTTGGCCGGATTGTTGTAGACCTCATCGGGCGTTCCGATCTGCTCGATGTCGCCGCCGCGGAGGATGACAATGCGATCGGCCAACGTCATCGCCTCGACCTGATCGTGGGTTACATAGACGATGGTGGTCCCGATCGTCTGGTGCAGCCTCTTGATTTCCGTGCGGACCTGACCGCGCAGCTTCGCGTCAAGATTGGACAGCGGCTCATCGAACAGGAACACCTGCGGCCGCCGCACGATGGCCCGCCCCATCGCAACCCGCTGGCGCTGTCCACCGGAGAGCTGTCCCGGCCGCCGGTCGAGAAGATGGGTGATGCCGAGCATCTCCGCCGCGCCCCTGATCTTTGCGTCCGCTTCCCCCGCGTTCACGCCCCGCACCTTCAGGCTGAACCCCATGTTCTCGCGCACCGTCTTGTGCGGGTAGAGCGCGTAGTCCTGGAACACCATAGCAATGTCGCGCTCACGCGGCGGCAGATCGTTGACGATACGATCGCCGATCCGGATCTCGCCGCCGCTGATGCTTTCGAGTCCGGCGATCATGCGCAGCGTCGTCGATTTGCCGCAGCCCGACGGACCAACCAGCACCACAAACTCGCCGTCGATGATCTCGAGGTCGATGGCCTTGACGACGCGAAACGCACCGTAGCTCTTCTCAAGCTTGCGAAGGCCGACCGAAGCCATGAGTCCCGTTCTCCCGTCCCGCATCCCTACGGCCGTTGAGGCCGCGGCGCAAATGGTAGCGCTACGATTTTTTCAAATCAACAACCCAGAAAACGCCCCGCCATCTTCAGCTCAAGGCGGCATATATATTTGATTTAGCTCGTGCTTTTTCCTGACGAGCAGAATGTGATTGTATCGCGACAGAGCCTCGGCTAGATAGCAGCGCTATTATTTTGGAGCTACCAGGGGAATGGCGGCACCAAAGCCCACACGCACCCGGCGCAAGATGCAACGGGTCACGATCATGGATGTGGCGGCGCGCGCCGAGCTCTCGCCGTCCACGGTGTCCCTCTATTTCAGAAAGCCCGATGCGGTTTCGGCGGCGGCGAGTGAGTCGATCGCACGCGCCATCGAAGCGCTCGACTACGTGCCGAACCTGATGGCCGGCGGCCTCGCTGCGGCCTCGTCGCGCGTCGTGAGCATCGTTGTGCCATCTGTCCGCAATGCATTCTTTGCCGAGACCGTCGCGGCCATGCAGGAAGAGCTCGGCAAGCAGCGACTGCAGATGATGCTCGGCCACACCGAATACAAAGAGCACGACGAGGAAGGTCTGGTCCGCACAGCACTGTCCTGGGCTCCCGCCGCCATCGTCTTGACCGGCCTCTCCCACAGTGTCGCGACGCGCCGGCTGTTGCGTGATAGCAAGGTGCCGGTTGTCGAAATCTGGGAGCTCGGTTCCCAGACTATGGACATGGCGGTCGGTTTTCACCACGACCAGGTGGGTCACGCCGCCGCGTCGCATCTCGTTCAGCGAGGACGCAAGCGATTGCTGTTTCTTGGCGCCCGCCTGCACGAGGATCGTCGCGCAGCACGGCGCGCCCAGGGCTTCGTCGAGACGGCGCGGAAAATTCCGGACATCACTGCAGAGATCATCCAGCATCCTGCGCCGGCGAGCGCCGAGGTTGGCGCCATGCTGCTCGGCGAGGCCCTGCATCGCTTTCCGAACGTGAATGGGATTGCCTGCTCCAATGACCACATCGCCCTCGGCGTGATCTTCGAGTGCCAGCGCCTCGGCATCGCAATCCCCGACCGCCTGTCGGTGGTGGGCTTTGGCGACTTGAGCTTCAGCGCAGCTTCGAATCCGTCCTTGACGACCATCCGCCCGCCCGGCGACCTGATCGGGAAGGAAGCCGCGCGGCTGATCATCGCAAGGATCTTGCACTCCGACGGCGAGCCAGCACAGACAGTCATCGATACGCGTTTCACCCTGCTCCACCGGCAGAGCAGTTAAGTGCTCGCCCTCGCAACCCAACTTCACAGTCACATCACTCGAAAATGCGGCCATCGGCACTTGCGGTCGATCGATTTTTCTTGATCTCCCGGTGCGCAGGGCGCCTTCTAACCTTTTGAAAGATTTGAACTCTCACTCCAACCCATCATGGGCAAGCTTGAGCTAGCTCCAGCAACCGATGTCCAATCAGAGCCCTTGCAATCCAACAATGACAACGCAAAGACCGCGCCTTTGCGCAATTGGGGAAGGATCGCAAAAGGGGCGTGGGTTTTTGAAGCCCAACCCTGCGACAGATGATACCGCCGCAGGCGGCTTCGCTTAATCCCGCTCTACAGGTCCGATCAGCGCCGACTGCCGGCTCGATTAGTCTCGCTCATTTCGGCCCAGCCGTTGGCGACGTACTCTGGAGCCTGCCGCAGCACCTTGATGGGATTTGCGCAACTTAAACCGGTCGTGGAAAACCTCCGCCTCCAGTTGCTGTTGCAGTCCGGGCCGCCGTCGGCTTCATTTCAGATTTTAAATAAGATTGGAGAATGCGAGATGATGGATGTCAAGAGTCGCCTTTAATGCTAATTGACAGTCGTCAAGCGCATGGCTTACGGCTTCCGCAAAGAGATATTTTCTTCAAAATTTGCGCTGCATTGCTCGGAAATTCATGATGAGACGATGACTCTGCACCAGCCCCTGAGCGATGGCGTACCCGCCGCCTCCGATCTATCCGCGCTTGCGATCGACCGTAGCGCTGACTCGCGGCGTCGCAGACATTTGCGCCGCATCCTGGTGCGGGTCCTTCTACTCGCCATGCTTGTCGGCATCGGGGTTGCAACATGGGTGTGGCGCCGGCATGCGCAGATCGTCGTCGAGACGGCGGTGGTCTACTCTGTCTACCCGTCGCAAGCGCTGACACTGTTGAACGCGACCGGGTACGTCGTTGCGCAACGCAAGGCGTCCGTCGCCTCGAAGGCGACAGGCCGTCTCGAATGGTTGGGTGTACTCGAAGGCAGCAAGGTGCACGAGGGTGAGGTGATCGCCCGACTCGAGAGCAGCGACACGCAAGCGGTGCGCGACCAGGCAGCCGCTAACGTGCAGGTTGCACATGCCAACCTCGCCCAGGGGCAGGCGGAGCTCACGCAAGCGGAAATCGCGTTCAGGCGCTCCGCGACCCTCGGCGAGAAGAACATCATAAGCGAGTCGACGCGCGAGACCGCTGAGGCACGCCTCGCCAAGGCGCGAGCAGCGTTTGCTGGGTATGAGGCCGCCATCGCCGCTGCACAGGCCAATCTCCGCGCGTCCGAAGTTGCCGTCGGCCAGACCCTTATCCGAGCGCCCTTCGACGGCGTAGTCCTCACGCGGCACGCCAACGTAGGTGACACGATCACACCGTTCTCGCAGGCGGTCGACACCAAGGGCGCGGTCGTCACCATCGCCGACATGGACTCGCTTGAAGTGGAAGCCGACGTGGCGGAGTCGTCGTACCTGAGCATTCACGTGGGGCAACCGGTGGAGATCCAGCTGGACGCGATCCCTACCGAGCGCTTCGAGGGCGTGGTTAGCCGGATGGTACCGACCGTGGATCGTGCCAAGGCGTCTACCCTCGTGAAGATCCGATTCGTGCAGCGGGACTCGCGGATGCTTCCGGATATGAGCGCCAAGGCGGCTTTCCTTGAGCGTGAAGTCGCCGAATCAGAGCGCAAGCCTGTTCTTGCAGTGCCGATGGCGGCGGTCTTCGAGGTGGATGGACGACAGCACGTCTACGTAATCGAGGACGGCAAAGCTCGTCTGCGGCGCGTGGATCTCGGCACGAAGGTGGGCGACCAGATCGAGGTACGTGACCTCAACGCCGGCACGCGAGTGGTGATCCGACCGCCGGAAGATCTTGTCGACGGGCACGCAGTCAAGCAGGCCGCGAAGTGACCGTCCTTCGCGTCTCCGACGCGCCGACCGGGGAAGATGTGCTTATCGCGCTGAGCGACGTGAGCAAGAGCTACCGGCGCGGCGGGCAGATCGTCCCAGTCCTTTCCAAGCTCACATTCGACATCCGTCGTAAGGAGTTCCTCGCCTTGATGGGCCCGTCGGGGTCGGGCAAGTCGACACTGCTCAACCTGATCGCTGGCATCGACAGTCCAGATCACGGCTCCATCGAGGTGGGTGGCGAGGACATCACGCTCCTCCCGGAAGCCGATCTCGCCGACTGGCGCGCGGCAAACGTGGGCTTCATATTCCAGTTCTACAACCTGATGCCTGTGCTCACGGCGCTGGAGAACGTCGAGTTGCCTCTCACGCTCACCAGCCTAGGGCGGCGCGACCGCCGAGACCGCGCGCAACTCGCGCTCAGTCTCGTTGGCCTGAGCGATCGCGTCAAACATTTGCCCTCGGAGCTTTCGGGCGGACAGCAGCAGCGCGTGGCGATCGCCCGGGCGATCGTCACCGACCCCACGATGCTGGTGGCCGACGAGCCGACGGGCGACCTTGACCGGCAGTCCGCGGAGGAGGTGCTCGAGATCATGCAGCGGTTAAACCGCGATCTGGGCAAGACGATCGTGATGGTGACACATGATCGCCGCGCGGCTGCGCGTGCGAGGCGCATCATGCATCTGGAGAAGGGCGATCTTTCTTATCTGGTGGAGCAGCGCCTTGAGTGAGTGCCAATCATGAGCCAATGGCTCACGCTCGTGGCGCGAAACGTCTTGCGCCACCGGCTCCGTACGTCCCTGACGCTCGTCGGGCTCGTAGTTGCGATCCTCGCCTTTGGTTTGCTCCAGACCGTCGTCAAAACCTGGTACGCGGGGGTGGATGGCGCCGTTCCTTCGCGGCTGCTAACCCGCAACGCCATCTCTTTCACGCTGCCGCTGCCACAAGCATATCACAAGCGCATCGGCGCTGTCGAAGGCGTGCGGCGCGTCACCTACATGAACTGGTTCGGTGGCGTCTACAAAGATCCGAAAAATTTCTTTCCCCAGTTTGCGATAGATGCCGCGAGCTATCTCGATATGTACCCCGAGATCCTTGTTTCGGACGAGGTGCGGCGCGCCTTCCTGCGCGACCGCCGCGGCGCGATCGTAGGACGCAAACTCGCCAAACGCTACGGCTTCAAGCCAGGCGATGTGATTCAGCTACGCGGGACCATTTTCCCCGGTAACTGGGAGTTTGTGATCTGTGGCGTCTTTGACGGCCGAGACCCCAAGACCGATACCTCGCAGCTTTTCTTCCGCTGGGACTACCTGAACGAAACACTACGTGTGCGCTCCAAGGCACAAGCTGACCAGGTTGGCTTCTTCGCTGTAGACGTTGTCAGCATTAATCTCGTTGCGGAAGTCAGTCAGGCGATCGACGATGTATTCCGAAACTCGCTTGCCGAGACGCTCACCGAGACCGAGCGAGCTTTCCAGATCGGTTTCGTGAAGCAGACCGAGGCGATCCTCATTTCCATTCGTATCGTCTCGTTCGTGGTTATCTTTATTATCTTGGCCGTTATGGCAAACACCATGGCGATGACGGCGCGCGAGCGACTCCGCGAGTATGCCACGCTGAAGGCCATTGGCTTCAGCCCCGGCTACGTCGCACGATTGATCCTTGGGGAATCCGTGGCCATAGCATTGATCGGCGGCACGATCGCCATCGGGCTCACGCCCCCGGTTGCCGCGCGCCTTGCCGAGCTCTCCGCGACGCTCTTCCCATCACTGATCGTGAGCGTCAACACTGTCATATTGCAGGCACTTTCGGCGTTGGTGGTCGGGGTCCTCGCCGCGGTCTGGCCTATGCGCCGGGCAGCCCGTGTCAGCATCGTCGATGGTCTTCGAGCGTTGGGCTGACCATGCCGCTGCTGCTGGCCTACAGCTTGCGTAACCTGTACGTGCGCAAACTCACCAATTTGCTCACCGCGACAGGCATGGCCCTCGTGGTGTTTGTCTACGCTGCCGTGCTCATGCTTGACTCCGGACTCAAGCAGACGCTCGTTGCAACCGGCGAGGACACGAACGTCATCTTCGTACGCCGCTCTGCGGAAGTCGAGATCCAGAGCCTGATCGACCGTCGGCAGGCCAGGATTATCGAAAGCCAGCCCGAGGTTGTCATCGGAGCCGAAGGCGCGCCGCTTGTATCGAAGGAATCGGCTGTGCTGATATCGCGGCCAAGGCGCGGGGGTAAGCAGGCGAGCAACGTTTTGGTCCGCGGCGTTGGCCCAGCCGCTCTGGCCGTACGTCCGCAGGTGCGGCTCGCCGAGGGGCGCATGTTTCGTCCGGGATCGAACGAGATCGTGATCGGCAGAGCGCTCGCGGGGCGTTTCGAAGACGTCGAGATTGGGTCGAGCCTCAGGTTTGCTCACCGGGAGTGGAAGATCGTAGGTCGCTTCGACGCGGGCGGCAGCGGCTTCGATTCCGAGATCTGGGGCGATAGCGAGCAGCTCATGCAGTCGTTTCGGCGAGACTTTTTCTCTTCGGTCACGGTGCGGCTCGCTGATCGCTCCAGCTTTGATACGCTCAAGGCGCGCCTCGAAGCGGATCCCCGCCTTACCATCGAGGCCAAGCGCGAGCGCATCTTCTACGAGGAGCAGTCACGCCTGCTCTCCGGGTTCATTCAGATGCTCGGGATCACGCTCTCGGTGATGTTCTCGCTCGGCGCGGTCATTGGCGCGACGATAACGATGTACGCGGCCGTGGCCAGCCGCATGATGGAGGTGGGGGTCCTCCGGGCGCTCGGATTTCGGCGCTCGCGGATCCTCGTTGCTTTCCTTGTCGAGGCGCTGCTGCTCGCGCTCGTCGGCTGGGTTGTTGGGCTTTCGTTCGCATCGCTCATGATGCAGGTGAAGATCTCGACGCTCAACTGGACGTCGCTCTCCGAGCTCGCATTTCGGTTTGTGCTGACGCCCGAGATCGTGCTGCGGTCGCTCGTCTTCGCGCTCGTGATGGGCTTCCTCGGCGGCTTCCTGCCGGCCGTACGGGCCGCCCGTATGAAGATCGTCGACGCGCTGCGCGTCGCTTGAGCGTTGCAGCGACCGCTTTGGCCGCCACGGTGCATCTTCGCTCGCCAAAGTAATCGATCAAGCTCCACGTTCCATGCGCCAAGTCTTGGCCGAGGCGCGCTATCTGCTTTGTTGATCGATCATCGTCAACTGACCGTCCCGCACAGGCCCATATCCGCGAGCGCATCGCGCACGAATGACGCCAACTCGGCGCGGGTCGTTGCGAGGTCTGGCACGTAGCCGGACACGGTAACGAACAGCCGTTCGCCGACACGGTGGCTCAGGATAAATAGCACGCCACCCAGCCGTTCAAGCTCCGAGGCTGTATGACGCTCCAGAGTGGACATCTGCAGAAGCAATGCCTCGCCGCAGGGGCGGTTCATGTCCAGCGGCACTTCGCCGACAAGGCTGCATCCAACGGGCAGGTCCGCCGCCCCGAGCGCCTCCCGCTCCAGACGACGCGCCAGCCACGGCGGCACATACGGAATCAGCGGAAACAACGGCGACAAGTCGTCACCGTGCCGGATCAGCGAGGCCAGCGCAGCCTTGAGATCTCGCTGTAAAGCGCGCGGATAGTTGCGGCAAGCATCGGGGTCCGCCATCACCGTGATCGACCGCAGCGCGTTGCCGCGTCGGTCATTTGAATGGCGGTCGCTGACCGGTAGCACCAGCTTCACGCGCCCTGAGGCGTCCACGCGGCCCATCCGGAAAGCGAGCCGTGCTGCGAACGCCATGATCAGCGTGTTACTCGCCACGCCCAGATCCGACGCATGCTGTTGGCACGCTCCTGCATCCAAGACCACCTGCACGAGCGGCACATCCGCTGCCGGCTCAAAGTGGTCGTGGCTGCTTCGAGCGCGCGAGCTCGAACGCGACAAGCCCGCCCTCCCCTTGCGCGACCGCCGCACGAGAGCCACCAGAGCGCGCCAAACGCCAGGCAAGGCGCGCAAGCTCTCAACGCTGTCGCGCACCAGCATCACTGGAGACCATCGCCAAGATGGGGCCGGGAATCCATGGTCGAGACGTCGACCAGCCACCGCGTCAGCGATGGCCCGATTGGCAGCTTGCATGTCAGCGATCGTGTGCGACACCAGCATCGTCAGCGCGCAGCCACCGCCCTCCAGCGCTTGGACTGCCAGGCGCCAGCCTGGTCCGTGCTCGGGATCCACAGGTAGATCGACCAGCACGCGTCGCAACTTGGGCAGACACTCGTTGGGGAGCGGGTCGCGAAACCACGTCACAGGGCCCGGCAGAGGGTTGGCCACCCAACGGTGCCGCCCCCATGGCAGTGGTGAACGCTGCAGAAGACGTCCTAGCAACCCTAGTGCGAGGCGCTCGCTGAACTGTCTCACGGCGGCTTCATCGATGGCGTGCGGACATAACCAGGTGAAATGCAGCGCTGGTCCGCGTCCGAGCGCGCGCAATCCGACGAATGAGCCTTGGTCCATGTAGCACAGAACATCGTCCGCGCCGGGGTCGCTCGCCCCGCCGCCGCGTCCGCGCAGTTTGTTGGCAGAAGAAGGGCTCACCCCTCAATCCCCCTGGTTCTTTGCTGCGGGATGCGGGCGGGTTCGAGCACGCTGACAAACCCGCCAGGCGAAGATCGCCAACCGCCATGGGGATGACACTCGACCGGAAGCGGGTTGACAACGATGAAAACACTGCTCGCGCGTGCGGTTGTCTCGCGCATCTGTGGTGTGGCGGTTAAGAGTCGCAGTCGGTCAGGATAAAATCGAAATGCGGAATCAGCACGAGCCCCTCCGCTATGCGGCTGAATAGTCGTTGTACTTCAGAAGGCTGGGATTGCCGCAGAAAAGCGATCTCTTGCCACCCCTACCGACCTATCAATCGTACGTCAATTTAACTCGATTTTGAATACGCTGATCCTTTATTGGCTGAGAATCCACATGCAAAACCAGCCCCCGAGGGTCGCTGGGATCAGGCGTCAATGATCGCATCGAGTCCAAAGTCGGCGAGCGTTCGCGAAACCACCAGGCGAAGTTTGTCAATCGTGGTCGGTGTGTGTCCCAACTGGCAGGCCTCGATGCAGAGGGAAACGGTCTTGTCGTAGCGCGAGGCCACGACAACGAGATGGCCGTGGGAACGCTCCAGGTCTTGGCGCGTGACGTTGACATCCACAGCTCGTGTCAGCATGTGGCGGCACGGCGCGCCGTCGATGCGCGCGAGTCCGTCCGGCAGCAGGCCGAGGTCGGAACAGCTTGCTGGCAGCTCATCGGCATAATTGAACAGCCGGTTCAAGAGCGTCTTTGCGGTGGTGCGCGGCATCCAAGCGATGGCGGGTAGGAACGACGCCAGTACATCGGTCTGATTTTTCCTCGCGCCGCGAAGCAGCGCCTTCCGCGACGCATTCACGGGCCCCAGGTTCGTGGTCAGGCCTGCGGGCGCGACGTTCATCATATGGAATTCGATCGCCAGCGCTCGTTCGTCGTCCGGCCCACGCCTTCGGTTTATTGGGACAAGCAGACTGATAGCGCCGTCAGAGAAACGGCGGCGCCCCAGATGCGATGCCAGGGACGCCACGAAGCCCGGCAGCAGTGTATTCAAGCCACCACCAAGCCGCTGCTCGCACGCGAGCCAGACACGCGCTTCAACAGTCACCACAACAGCCGGAAGCTCCACGATCGTTGATGGGTCGTGATCTGCTTCGGCGGCTGTAACGGCCGGCCTCTGTATAGGGGCGGCGGGCCCGTGCCAGTTCGCGCGCGCAATCCGAGCGAGTGCGGCAACCGTACGCGGAGCGTCGGCGATGATCTGCCACGCGTCCGATACGCACCCGGACAGCCGCCCGCGGGCGCCTTTAGGCAAGTACGGGCTCGGGACGCCCGTGCCGTTTACGGCAGCCTCGATAGCGCGCAAGGCTCCCATTCCGTCGAGCAGGAGATGCGATCCGACGATGCTCACGGCTGTGCTGCCATCGTCGAACGGCTGGATGGCCATTCGCACGGCCGGGCCTATGACAGGATCTATGGGCGCGCGCGCGTGCTGGTTAGCCCACTGCAGCAGCCGCGATCGTGGCAGCAGGTCCGAACTCTGCTCAGGCAGAATGGGCGCCCCGGCCGGCTTCACCCAACGAGGCCTTCCCCACGGCAAGGGTGACGGCTCAATGAGCCGATTGAAGGACAGTGCGGCGAGCCGTTCATTTGTTCGCGCCAGCGCGGCGAGGTTCACGTCACGGTCATAGAGCCAGAGGCATTGCATCAACTGGCTCCGGCCAGTGACCCTAAACAATTCGTAGGCCAGTTGGTCCAGCCAGGCGAGGCGGTGCCGCGCGTATGTCGCGGCGCCGGGCGTGCTCGTCTCAAGCATCGAAAAACTCGCCAGCGAGTTCGTAGTCAGCCAAGAGCCGTTCGACGAGCGCACGAAGATGCTGAGGCTCCGTTACCACGCCCGGCTGGTAGGTAACGAAGCTCAGGGCGATAAATCCGGGTATGACGCCGGCGAAGAGTGTCGCCACACCTTGACGCGCCTCGATCGCGCGGCGCGAGACCGGACGGTCGATGCCGCGAGCGCAGATTCGATCAGCCGCAGCGCCATCGATCTGGAGCACGTCCTTGGGCAAGTAGCCCAAGTTCGAACAGGTGACCGGCAGGTCAGCGAGCGCGCCAAGCGCCAGATGGCTGGCAGCCGAAAATGCGCATCTAGGCACAAAGGGCACCAAGGGCAGCAGTGTGGCAAGTCGATTGGGTTCGCGTCTCGTCCGCAGCAGCGTTGCCCGCAGACGTCGCTGCAACGTATGCAGGCGCCCGCGCGGTTCGTCGACACGCACCTTCAATGTGGCAAGCGCGACGCCGTTCCCGCCCGTGTGCGACAGACCCTCTCGCTGATTCACGGGCATCAACAAGGTCACATCATCGTCACGGACGCGACCGAGCGCCTCGGCAAACGCCGCTGTTATCGCGGTCAGGAGCGTGAGACGGTTCGCACCCAGGCTCTGTGCTCTGGCGTCCCAGACGGACGTGGGCACGCGTATGAAGGCCGACGGAAACACGACTTTCCGGTCATCTGCGCTTGTCACGACTGGCGATGCGGCGGGCGTGTTGTACTTGGCGCGCGATGTGTATGCTGTACCGGCCAGCTGGGCGAGCGCCCGGAGCGTCGCTGGTGCGTCCCGCACAATGCGTTGGAGTTCGGCACCCAGTGATGCCGCGGCGCGGGGCGCTGACCAGACTGACCATGCGGGATAGGCTGGAGGCCGTCGCTCGCCGCGCGCGGCTTCGCTCACGGCTATTGCGGTCGTCAGTCCGTCCGCGATGCAGTGCGACACCACAAGCGAGACCACTGTGGAGCCGTCGGTGAAGGTTTGGATCGTTAGGGTCCATGCTGGCCCGCGCACAGGGTCCAAAGGAAGCTCCACCTGCGCGTCGGCCCATGCCTGCATCGCCTCAGGGGCAAGCGGCGCCTCCGCGACAGCCAGAGCAGCCGACGGGGGTGGCGAGCTGACCCATTGGTGCCGTCCGAACGGAAGCAGCGCCGGCCGGATCAGCCGCGCCAGATGACCGTGCGCGAGATTGTCACGGAACCGTGTCAGCGCGTCCAGGTCTACGGGCCGCAGATAACGCCACAGCACCTGAATAACCGCATGCTGCCCAAGTGAGGTATGCGCAAGGTATATGCTTTGATCGGCGAAGGACACGAAGGGCGGCGACATACTCGACAAGTTCTCCGGGTGAGACATCGCATGCGTCATCGTTAACGACCGACATGAGAGTACGTCGGTATCAATGCGCCGGCCGTCCGGCGGCATGCGCCCGTAAGCGCTTTGACATAGCGGTGCATCGAGGCGCGGGCTGTCCCGTTTGCCGGATAAGCCGCCGTAAGCGAGAGCCCGCGTTGCGTACGGAACAACCAGACCGCAACCTGCGCGGCCATGCCCTGGTTGATATAAACCCGCCCATTCCCCTGATGCCATTCGCGCGCAATGTGCGCACTGAGTGGAGGAACGTTCACATCCATATAGGATAGCATAACGCCACCTGTGGCGACGGATCGAATCGTCGGCAGCCCGGCGGCCAGTTCAAGTACGAGCTCGATTGGCACGTCGGCAAGGCATAGCCGTTCGTCAAAGTTACGTTGGGCAATGAAGGCGAGTTCAGGAAACATTCGTTCTTGCACGTCGAAGTCGATTGGCACCACTCCCACGCACCAGCCGGTCGTCCTGAAAGCCTGTGGCGATCTTCGCGTGGTTGTGGGAGTGATGACACTGTAGCGCGAGCGCCCAGCCAGTTCCCGTTCGGTCAGGGCCGCGCAGGCCAACAGGCCGCCGATGACCCGCGCACCAGAAGCATGGCACGCGGACTCGAACGCGGCCATGACGGTATCATCGAGAATATCCAAATGTAGATACTCGGCTTGATAGCGATCCTCCAGCACACCGAGCGGCAGCGCGAAAGAGGGCATCCGCCCGTTATTGCGGTGCAGGAACGCGATCCACTGCTTCACCTCAGGATTCGCTAACGTTGTCTTAGCTGCCCGCTGGCGCTGACTGGTGCAGTAATCCAGATAGCTCCCCGGCGATCCGAGTTTGAGCGGCGTCTCGCCGTCGAGCACAGCGCGATACACTGAGCGGATCTCTGTCATCAGGAACGCGATGACGGTCGCGTCGGCGTGCAAATGGTCAATGCTTGCGAAGCAGGTGAACCCGCTCGCGCGCTGGAGAATGCCAAACCGAAAGCAATCCCATGCGAACGGTGTTGGGGTTGCCATAACATGGTTTTGCCAATCCTCCGCGCTCACCTCGCCGAGCGTCGAAGACTCCATCTGGATGGCCGCGGGGTCGGTAAGTACGTGTCGTACTATTGCTTCGCCGCGCTCCTCGAACCAGCTGTGATAAGTGTCGTGCCTGCGCAGATGTGCGGTCACCACATGGGTCATGGCTCTGAGGTCACACCGCCCGGGTTCGTCCCACACAACGACAAGCAGCCGCGCCATCGCCTCGTGCCGCTGCTCACACGCGCGGAAGGCGCGCAGATGCTGTTCCTGTTCGTAGCTCGGTAACGCGGGCGATACCGGTGCGCGTTTGGCGCTTTCTGTCGACGCCGCAGAGGGAGACCAGAGAGTCAGCGTCGCAGGAGGCCCTGACCAGTCGTGCAGCGGACGCAGATCAGTCACGGGCATCTGCTCCGGCTGGCTGCAATTCCTGCATCGCCCCACTCAGAGTATCGGCCAGTGCACGCACAGTCGTCACGTCCACGGCGCGGAGCCGGATGCCGGTGTCGGCTTCGAGCGCGATCAGCAATTGAAGCGTCCCGAGTGAGTCGAGGCCGTAGTCGAAAAATGAGCGGTCTGGATTCACCGTGCGGCGCAAAATGACACCGAGATGCTCGATGATCAAACGCCGCAACAGGGCCGGCCGCTCGTCGGGCGGCGTGCGTCCGAACTCCACGCGCAGGCGGCGCGCCGGATCGCCCGCTGCCTCTGGAGCCTGCGACATAGCCGCTCCGAACGGACTCCGCGCGCATAGCGCCGTCAGCCAAGGCGCACCGTCGAGATGGGCGTATGCGGCATATCCGCGGTCGTGCCGCAGCAGCGTCTCGAATGCGTAAACACCGTCGCGTGGTTCAATCATTCGCGCATCGCCGCGTGCCGAGAGATGTGCACCGGCACCGATGTCCGCCCACGCGCCCCAGGCGATTGCCGACGACGGCAGCCCCTGCGCGCGCCGCCATTGCGTGAACGTGTCGAGCCAGCTGTTAGCGGCTGCGTACGCGGACTGCCCAGGCGAACCAAAGAGCGCCGCGACCGAAGAGAAACAGCAAAACCAGTCGAGTTGTTGCTTCAGCGTCGCCTCATGCAAATACCAGGCGCCCTCAGCCTTAGGAGCCCAGTTCCGATGTAGCCTCTCCTCGGTGACAGAGGGGAGGATGCCGTCCTCGACGACGGCTGCGCCATGCAGGACACCGCGCAACGGGAGGCCCGTCGCCGTGGCAGCTTCGACAAGGCGCCGCGCGGTCGACGGCTCCGCGATATCCGCACATATCACTTCGACCTCGGTGCCCCGCGCCCTCATCGCGACCATCATGCTCGTGGCCGCGTCGGTCGGCTTGGAGCGCGCGTTGAGGATCACGCGACCGGCCCCGGCGGCGGACATCGCATCGGCGAGGAACAGGCCGAGCCCCCCAAGGCCGCCGGTGACGATGTACGCGCCATCGCGCCTGAACGGCGTGAAGCGCTTCGGCACCTCCGGCACGCGGTAGTGGCCGGTCCTTGGAACGGTGAGCACGAGCTTGCCGGTGTGACCGGCGCCGCTAACAACGCGAATGGCGCAAGCCGCGTCGGCGAGAGGATAGGTAGCGATGTCCGGCAGGGCCAGCCGCTCCTCATCGGCAAGACGCATGACCCGCGACAGCAATGCCTGCACGCGCGCCGGAGCAGTAATACACATCTGCGCTAGGTCGACGGCGAAGAACGAAAGGTTACGCTTGAACGGAGACAGCCCCAGCCACGTACCCCCATAGATGTCTTTCTTGCCGATCTCAATGAACCGCCCGCCCGTCGCGAGCAGCCCCAGGCCAGCGCGCTGCGACGCGCCCGTGAGCGAGTTGAGGACTATGTCCACGCCGTAACCCGCCGTGTCCCGCCGGATCTGCTCGGCGAATGCCACGGACCGAGAGTCGTATACGTGGCTGATTCCGTCGGCGCGCAGCAGCTCTTGCCGTGCCTCGGAGCCCGCTGTTGCAAATATCTCTGCACCGGCCGCGCGCGCAATGGCCACAGCCGCCTGCCCGACGCCGCCGGTCGCCGAGTGAATGAGCACCTTGTCGCCGGGGCCGATCCGCGCCAGGTCCTCGAGGCCGTACCACGCGGTGGCAGTTGTAGTGACAATGGCGGCCGCTTCAACATCCGTGAGCGTGCGGGGTATCGCGACAAGCAGGCGTGCATCGCAAGTGAGATACGTGCCCCAAGCACCCCCGCAGCAGAGCCCGGCCACGCGATCGCCGACGCGAAACGGGGAGAGGCCCGGTCCGACGGCGGTGACAATGCCGGCAAAGTCCAGACCAAGCCCCTGCGCACGACCATCAAATGAGGGATAGCGGCCAAGGGCAACGAGCACGTCGGCGAAATTGATACTTGTGGCATGGACGGCCACCTCCACCTCGCCCGCTTCCGGCGCGCACCGCTCGAACGCCGCCATCTCAAGGCTCTGTACGTCACCGGGCACGCGGATTTCTACGCGAAGACCATCGCGCGTCGCGTCGCGGTCCACGGTGCGGCGATCAGCGTGACCAAGGGGGCTTCGCTGCAGTCGTGCGACATACGCGCTATCTCCGCGCAGCGCCGTTTCGTCTTCGTCCGAGCCGCTCAGCAACTGACGCTGAATCAGTAACACGTCCGCCTGCAGGTTCACGTCTATCTGGGTGGGGTGGAGTGCGGGAAACTCGGCACCGACGGCTCGCAGCCACCCACGCACACCGGCGTGCGCGAGCTGAACGCTGTCGTCCGGCAGTGCGCGTTGGGCCATGCAGGTGACCACGAAGAGACGGGGCCGCCGCTCGCAGTCCGTCAGCGCGTTGGTCACGTGCTGCAGGCTGGCTATGTTCGCCCGAGTTGCGTCCGGAGTCGCTGGCTCGTTGCTGCGCGGCAATACCACCACCACAGCTCCAGGGCGATACTGATGCAGAACGTCTTCGATCTGTTCGCGCCATACACCCCCCTGCCCGGCCCCGGCGCTGCTGAGGATGCGAGTCTCGAACCCTTGCTGGCGCAGGCTTCCCTCCAACTCCATCGTCAACTGATGTCCCGCAGAATCGGCGTCGAGCAGCAACCAAGCGCCATCGCCCGGCTTGACCATGGCACGCGGGACGTCCCATGCCTCCCAGACTACGTCGAGCAGGCGCGAGTTGCAGGCAACGGCGTCAGCATGCTGTCCGGCCACACCGCTACCCATTGCCAACCCATCGACACTGAGCAGCACGCGCCCGGACGCGTCGAGCAGATCAATGTCGACCTCGACGTGCAGTGCGTCCATCGCGACGAAGCGAGTAATGCAGTGCGCGGCGTCGGCGTCTGCGCGGTGGAGCCGGAGGCTTCTCACCGAGAGTGGCAGTAGCAGGCGCCCCTTTGTCCCCAAAACGACCTGGGTGAAAGCGCCAACGGACTGGAAGCACGCGTCAAGCAGCACGGGATGCACTGTGTAGCCACGCGCGCCCGTTTGAAGCGACGTCGGGAGCCGAAGATCCGCAAAGAGCGAGGCGCTGTCAGCAGACAAAGCCAAGCTGGGGGCCAGTGCGCGAAATGACGGTCCGAACTGGATACCCTGCGAGTCGAACCACCGCCACACCTCGCCCGCGGCAACAGGCGCAGCGTGAGCGGCGCGCAGCGCGGCTATGTCGTACGCGGGAGGCGGCTTTGCAGAGACGGCCGCAGAGAGCTGAGCGCTTGCATGGACCTGCGGTTCGCTTTTTGCCCGGCTCTCGAGCCTGAAGTTCAACTCACCCGGTCGGTCCAGCACTGCTGTGCAGACGATCGGCATCGACGGCTCCAACCGGAGCGCGTGGTCGAACGTCATCGCCCGCACTTCGACGAGCGATGTACCGAGGGCCGTGCGCGCGGCGGCCAGCGCCATTTCGCAGAAAGCAGCCCCCGGGAAAAGCGGCATTCCGTTCACCCGGTGGTCCGCTAGCCACGGGTGGGCATTGAGGCCAATCTCAGACGCCCAGATGTGGCGTTCCGGTTCCTCGTGCAGTGCGCGGTGGACGTTTAAAAGCGGGTGCGTTGACAGAACGTGATGCGCACCTGCGGCTGGCGTAGCCGGCGCAAGGAACAGGGGATAGTGCGTCCAGGCCGGCAACGGGAGGTCGAGCAGCGGGCCATCCGGATACAGGACACTGAAATCAATCGCCGCGCCGGCAACATAGATGGCGCCAACCAAGTCCAGAAGCCCGTTGTGCATGGGCTCGCCGCGCGTCATCGACGGAAGCGCGCGGACGGCGAAGTCCATCGCGGCAGCATTCTGCAACACCGCGCGGGTCACGATCGGATGCGGCGAAAGCTCGACAAATACGCGGTGTCCGTCTTCAAGCGCCGCCTGCACGGCGGGACGGAAGCGAACTGAGTGCCGGAGGTTATCGATCCAGTAAGCGGCATCGCAAACGGAGGATTCGCGCGAATCAAGCAGGACGGTGGAGTACATCGGCGTATGCGGCGTGTGCGCAGTCACTCCCGCGAGGCGCTTCGACAGCTGCGCGAGGATCGGCTCGACTTGGGACGTGTGTGAGGCCACATCGACTGCGACCTCGCGGGCGAACAGGCCTTCAGCCTGCCAAGCAGCGACGAGGCGTTGCACGGCCTGGACAGAGCCCCCGACGACCGTCGAATCCGGGGCCGCGAGTACGGCGATCTCCACGTCGTCAATCAGCCGGCGCGCCAGATCATCGCGGAGCGCCGCTGGCGCCATCCCAACAACTGCCATTGCACCGGAGCCAGCGAGCGTCTGGCACAGCATTGCGCGATGACAGATCACCTGCACGCCATCTTCGAGCGTGAGTGCGCCGGCCACGACTGCCGCCGACACCTCGCCCATCGAATGGCCGATCACCGCCGATGGCACTACACCTTGGGCCTTCAGGGATGCCGCCAACGCGACCTGTACAGTGAAAATGGCAGGCTGGACACGTTCGATGCCGTTGAGTTGTCCGGGCTGACGCAGGGTATCGGTCACCGAGAAGCCGCTGAGGGTCTGAATGAGAGGCTCGATGGCGGCAACCGCCTCGGCGAAGACCGCGTCGATGTCGAGCAGCGCCGCTCCCATCGACTCCCACTGCGAGCCGTGGCCAGAGAATACGAAGACGGGCCCGCGGTCATTGTGGTCGACCCAATCTGCATCGATAGACGCATCGGCTGCGAGCCCACGCAATTGCGCCGTCAAATCGTCGAGCGTCTTCGCAATGAGCGCGTGCCGGACTGGCCGGTGCCCACGTCTGCAGGCGAGGGTCCGCGCCACGTCACTCGGGCGATGACCGCCGGCGGTCGCGTCTAGCCAAGACGCAAGGCGTCCGGCCGACGCGCGAAGCGCCTCTGGCGAGGTGGACGAAACTGGAAACAGCCACGGCGGTTCGTGTGTTCTGGTACTCTCTAGCGGAAGAGGCGAGGCAAGTGCCTGAGGAGCCTGTTCGAGCACGACGTGCGCGTTCGTGCCGGACATGCCGTACGACGATACGGCTGCACGGCGGAGTCCGTCCAGGCTAGTCGAGGGCCAGGGCACGGTGTCCGTCGGGACGAAGAGCCTCGTCTCGATGGTCTGGAGATGCGCAGGCAGGCGATGGAAGTGAAGTGATCGCGGTACGACGCCGTGCGCGAGTGCGAGCGTCGTTTTGATCAGGCCAAGGACGCCCGCCGCTGATTCCGCATGGCCGAGGTTGCTTTTGAGCGAGCCGAGGGCACAGGGCGACTGTCGTCCATACTGCGTTGAGAGGCTGTGGAACTCCTCAGTGTCGCCCACCGGCGTGCCGGTGCCGTGCGCCTCGATCATGCCGACGGACGAGGGGTCAACCTGCGCTTCGGAAAGGGCACGATCGATCACCGCGATCTGCGCCGCGCGGGAGGGTGTCAGTATGTTGTGCGTGCGTCCGTCTTGGTTGACGGCGCTACCGCGGATAACGGCGAGCACTCGGTCGTTGTCGCGCAGGGCGTCGCTCAGCAGCTTTAGCATCACTACGCCGCAGCCTTCGGCACGCACGAAGCCATCGGCACGCTCGTCAAACGCATGGCACCGCCCTGTAGGCGACAGCATGCCGAGCCCCGACGCCGAGGCGAATGTTGTGGGCGAGAACATCAACATTGCCCCGCCGGCAAATGCAATGTGGCATTCGCGCTCAAGCAGGCTCCGCCGAGCCGCATGCACGGCGACGAGGCTGGACGAGCAGGCCGTGTCCATGGTGATAGCTGGACCCGTGAGGCCCATCGCATGGGCAACGCGCCCTGACGCCATGCTGAAGGGCGTTCCCGTGAAAGCGTAGGCCTGGCCCATCGCACCCGCATCACGCGTGACCTGCATGTAGTCCTGATGCGAAAGGCCGAAGAACACGCCGGCGTCGGTCCCGAACAGGCACCGCGGATCGCGACCCGAATGTTCGGCGGCTTCCCAAGTTACCTCAAGCAACAGCCGGTGCTGTGGGTCCATGGCGAGGGCCTCGGGTTCGCCGATGCCGAAAAAACGGTGGTCGAAGCCCGATGGGTCGTCAACGAATGCGCCCCAGCGTGAGACCGAGCGGCCCGGCGCGCCTGCCACGGGCACGTAGTAGTCGTCGGCATTCCAGCGCTGCTGTGGGATATCGGTAACGAAGTCGATGCCTGCCAGCAGCGCGCCCCACAAGGCGTCCGGCGAGTCGATATGTCCCGGTAATCTGCAGCCAATGCCGACAACAGCAATCGCAGTCACAATCGAGACCTTCTTCTGGGAGAATACTTTCGATCCAAATGCAATACTAAACTATTGATCCTCTGATCAATCGTCCAGCACGCTGGTTGCTAGAGGGGGCAGAAGCAAGACGACCAGCGTGGCGTGTGGATGGTCGCGTGGCCGCCTCTTGCGATCTGGCTTTCCGTGGCCTCACGACTGCCCCGTACACGTTCGGGAGCGATGGACCGCTCTTAGCGCGGTGCCCTTGCAATATCGCTGCCTTCAAATGGCGCGAGGTCGGCGATCATTGTTGACGCTCATTGGACATTGCGTCGGTGACGCTCCACGAAGCTCATGCTGGCGGACCTTCGTAGCCATCGGCGGGCTCCTCAAAGCTGCCATCGCCGTCGAAGTCGTCACCGTCGATCTCGTCCGGATCGGAGCCGCTCGCTTGCACGACCAGGTCATGTCCAGGTTGACGCGGTGCCTCTGCGCCACCAAGCCAGCGCGCTCTCTAGCTTGATCGGAGCCAGGCATGCCGAGCGCCTTGACCAGGAGATCGTCGGTATGGTTGGCTTCTTCGAGGATGTTGATTCGCCGAATGAACTTTCGCCAGCTTGAGTGCGTCGCGGTATCGCAAGATCAGAATCTCATCTTCGCGCTTTATAAACTACGGCCGCCCACCAGCCATGTGGACGCGCCTGCGTCCCGCTCGTTGATTTTGGTTGCCACTGGATTTTTCCTGATCTCCCGGTGCGCACGCCGCCTCTAACCGATTGAAAACTTTGAACTCGCGCTCCAATCCATCATCGGCCAATTTGAGCTAATTCGCGCCGATCAGATCAAAATATGACTATCTCAGGAGATAGCAGCCGATGCCGCGCCTCGCAGGTTCGATACACCTGACAACCTATTGGTGTTCGACTTCAAGGATCGTTACCGCTTTTCCCACACCAACCAAAACGCTACGCATCCGATCCCTCGCCTCTGAGCCCCGCATTTTGATCCGAGTGGAAATCGCTAACGGCCTTCCCCGCATGCGGCGCGAATGCCTCCATCGCGAGCAGTGACAACAAGTTTCGTGCCTGCCGGATCTCCTTGCCCGAAGCTGCCCACGAGAGGCTACTGCGACTTGGGACGGGTCTTGGCAGCCCGAAGAACGTCGAGTCAAGTGCAAGCTTGATCAGCAGCGCATCCTCGCCCTTGCTTCGTCGGTAGCGGAGCATTTGCTGTATTGCAAGCTCCGGCCTTTGATAGCAGACGGTCACCGCCTCGATGAACCAAGTCCAAGCAAGGCGGCTGTCGACCCGCTCGATTTCAATCTGCTTCAACGCCCCCTCCGCTTTTGCCATGTACTCCGGCTCACGAATTCCATGTCGAACAACGCTGCAACCTGTCGTTCCGACATGCATTTTGTAGTATCGTCGTTACTGAGCCACCAGACCGTTCCAGAAGTAACACTTGTGAACGATGTGGGCGGATGCAGGGCCTATTCTCGCGAGTGCCGCGATCTCATGGCCGGGCAAATCGATCAAGACCGGCGAGCACGACACGCCGTTAGCGTCGATTTCTATCGGCCGCCATTTGTGCACGTCGACCTCGCGCAGCCCGACGTCCAGCGCAGCAGGAGCAATCGAAAAGCCGCGTCCGATCGCTTTCACGATCGCTTCCTTGCGTACCCACAAGCGAAGCAACGTTGATGCCGCGGGACGTCCAGCGTCGAACTCCGCTCGCTCCCGGGCGGACAGGATCGCGTCGAACCACCCCTGCTCCGCGGCCGGATCATCGATTTCGATATCCACTCCGACCGGTGCCAGTTCATCGATGGCAAAAAGCGCACTTCGTCCCGCATGCGAGAGATTGAAGAAGGGACCTCCGGCCAGCTCCGGCCTGCCCCAGGCATTGTGGGTTATCGCCACGTCAGCGGGTGGCACACCGAGCACGCGCGCCAAGACGTGGCGCATGATCACCCGCCCGGCAACGAACCGCCGCGCGAGATCTGGCCTCGCGTAGCGGTCCGCCCTCGTCCGTTCCGCCGCGTTGAGGCAACCCGCGACCCGCGCATCGCTTAGCAAGGGGTCATCGAGATCAGCCGAGTAGAGCGTCAGGATGGCCATCTCAGCCGTAGCGCCGAGACAGGGACGCCGGACCGTTCAGCGCCGATGCCATCGTCCGCATCTTCACCTCGGTCTCCCGATATTCGTCCTCGGGGGACGAGCCATCCACAATGCCACAGCCGGCAAACAACGTGGCGGATCCTTCACGCAACAGAGCCGAACGCAACGCGACGGCAAATTCACCATTCCCCCGGTCGTCGATCCAGCCGACTGGACCGGCATACCAGCCGCGATCGAGCTCCTCCTCCGCCCGAATATACGCAAGCGCCTCGCCACGCGGCAGGCCGCCCACCGCAGGACTCGGATGAAGCTGCTCAAGCAGCTCGAGCAGTTGCAGACCGTCGTGGGCCTGCCCCTCGATCGGGGTTATCAGGTGCTGCACATGCGGCAACTTGCGCAATCCCGGCTCTTCGGGGATATGCAACCGCCCGCAGTGGTGAGTAAGAACCGATCGGAGCGCATTCACCACGAGCGCATGCTCGTGGCGATCCTTGGCGCTGCGCAGCAATCCCCGTCC
The DNA here is from genome assembly GCF_009759665.1 of Bradyrhizobium cajani. GTDB lineage: Bacteria > Pseudomonadota > Alphaproteobacteria > Rhizobiales > Xanthobacteraceae > Bradyrhizobium > Bradyrhizobium cajani. The sequence continues at coordinate 107,003 of NZ_WQNE01000018.1, read as the reverse complement.
AAGACGTGCGTCCTCGGTCTCAACCGCGCTACGCGGCGCGCTACCGGCGAGCGCCCACGTCGACAGGCAGCCGTCGCGAAACTCGATCAGGCGCTCCGGAGAGGCCCCCAAGAAACAGGCGTCTTGGCGCGCGAATGCAAACAGGTAGGCGTCAGGATGGGTCTCGGACAAGTTCGCGAGAATATCCTCGACGGAAATGGTGAGCGGCACGGTGCGCGTCCGCGCCAGCACGACCTTGTCCATCGCACCGGTGCGGATGCTCTCCGTCGCGGCCGCCACCTTGCACTTCCAGATGTCGGCGGCAATATCAGGCTCCGACAGATCCGCTGGCGCGGCAGCTCGCGGCGCGAACGATGGGCGCGACACGATCCTCGTCCAATCTGCAATCGCGCTGTCAGCCAGCGCGGCGCAATCCGATGTGGCCGTCACCAGGATATTGATGATGAGCCGGGTCGCACTGCCGTGCCGGCACAAACCGAAGCGCGCCAGGGTGAGCGCGGCTGCCGGGAAATTCTGCCACCGCGATCGACGCTGGCCAAGCCGGTCAAAGGCGAAGCCGCCGCACAGCATCAACCGGTGATCACCGTGGATCACGGCCGCTTCCAGCAGATGCCGCCACTTCTGCTGAATGGTCGCCCAAGGCTCATCCGCTCCGGCCCGGAATTCACGAGCGCAGCCCAGTCCGACGAGCGCAAGCCTCCGCTGAGGAATCGCCCACAACGTTGCGGGCGATTCGACCAGCCGATTGGATGCGAACAGTTTGCCGGGATCGCCACACGTCCACGGAACGGAGTACGATGCCAGAACTTCGGAACGGCCTTCATCGGCGCGGCGCCGCGCCTCCGTCAGGCATTGCAGCAGGTCAGACCGACTCGGCTGTGACGTCATCACGATGCTCCCGACCGGTCCGCTATTCCGTGCAGGCCTCGCCAATGGAGAACCTGCTGCTCGATGAACCACCGGATCAGTCCGGCAAACAGCATCTCGACGCCGTCGGCCGGCAACCCCGCCGCGTCCGCCCAGGCTCTCCGTTCGGCCAGCATCGCAGCGACCCGCTCCGGGGCGGGAATGCTTTCTTCGCTCGGCTTGAATCGCGCCGCTGCTTTGACGTAGGCCATGCGATGCTTGAGAATCGAGACGATCTGCCGATCGAGATCGTCAAGACCTTCGCGGATGTCGCCGAGGTTCTCGCAGCGGTCTGGTGTCTTCGGTGACGGCATTGGACCCCTCCATGGAGATCAGAACCTGTTCCCGGCCGCGCCGGCCGCATCATCGCATCGCGCTGACGGTGGCGATGCCGCCGAATAGCGAATTGGCATGCGTCGGATTCCGGTGTGCTTGTTGCTCCGGACCCATTCTACGTCGCCGGCCAGATCGAAACCGTCGACCCGATCCAGCAGAGCATTCAGCACGACGCGCATCTCGAGCCTTGCGAGTTGCGCGCCGAGACAACCATGGCCGCCGAACCCAAATGCCAAATGGGGATTGGTCGCCCGGCTGACATCGAATTCGGAGGCGCGCTCAAAAATCGCATCATCGCGATTGGCCGACGCCCACCACAATGTTACCTTCTCGCCGCGCCGGATGAGGCAGTCGCCGATCTCGACATCGCAGGTCGCGGTGCGGCGATTATAGGGCGTCGGCGAAGTCCAGCGCAGGATCTCCTCCAGCGCCGGGTTGATCAGTGCCCGCTGCTTCTGCAAGCGGGTCCATTGTCCGGGATGCTCGATGAAGGCGAGAACGCCGCCGGCGATGGCATTGCGGGTGGTTTCGAGACCTGCGACCATCACCACGTTGAAGACCATCAACTGCTCCACACTCGACAATCGCCCAAGGCCGTCCCCCAACTCGCCGGTCACAGCCAGCGAAACGACGTCCTCTCCGGGCGCTTGCCGCCTGCCTTCCACGAAACGCTGGCCATATGCCATGAACTGCTGCATGGCCTGCGCGCTGCTCTGGCTGGTCTCCCCGAGCTGTCGGTCGGCGTAGTCGAGAACTGCATTGATCCAGGCAAAGATCTGGTGCCGATCCTGCGGCGGGATGCCAAGCAGGCTCGCAATCGCCAGCAGCGGAAGTTCGGCGGCGATATCGCTGACGAGATCACCGTGCCCGCGTCTCAACGCCTCGTCGACTGCGGCTTGCGCCGCGTTAGCCAGAACCGCCTCCAGCGCGGCAATCTTGGCATGGGTGATGCCAGGCGCGACCAGACGGCGTAACGCCCGGTGACGCGGATCGTTCATCATGTTGATCACGGACCCCACCCCGACCGAGCGGGGGAGGTCCTCGATCATCGTTCCGCCACCTTCCCGATCGCCTCCACTTTCCGAGGAGAAGACGACGTTGTCGCGCGCAACAGGAACGATGTCGCGATAGCGCGAGAACACCCAAAATCCCTCCTGGCCAGGCGTCAACGCCGTCGCCGGATGAAAATGCGGCCCCTCGTGCCCGCGCAATGTGGTGAACAGCGCATGCGGAAATCCGCTGGTGAACAGATCGAGATTCGCCAGATCGGCGTCCGGTAGCGGCCATTCGGCGCCCGAGGAGTGGCTGTCAAGAAGCTGACGCATAGTGGCTCCTGTCAGGTGCGATATCACGGTCCGAGGCGAGCAGCCGCCAGCCTGCCGATGCCGAACGCGCCTGCCAGAACGCCGCATAGCGTCCTTTGGCGGCGAGCAGCTGCAGATGATTTCCCTGCTCGACGATACGTTGGTGGTCGAGCACCACGATCCGATCTGCGTTTCGGATAGCTTCGAGCTGATGCGTGATGACGAGAAGGGTCTTGCGGCCATGCAGCATGCGCAGACCCTCACTGACAGCCGACTGATTTTCGCCGTCCAGCCCGCTCGCCGCTTCATCCAGCAGCATGATCGGTGCGTCCTTGAGCAAAGCCCGCGCGATGCAAACCCGCTGACGTTCGCCTCCGGACAGCAGGCTTCCGCGTTCGCCGACCGGACTATCCCATCCACCGGGGAGGCGCTCGATGACCTCATCGAGGCGTGCCAGCTTCATCACCTGCTCCAGTTCCTGCTCGCTCGCGGTGAGCCGGCCGAGCAGGACATTCTCGCGCAGGGTCCCAGAAAACAGGTAGGTGTCCTGGAACACCGGAGAGATGATCCGCATCAGCTCCGCGGTTTCGAGCCGACGCAGATCCACGCCGCCGATGCGAACGGTGCCGTTGCTGGGATCGTGAAACCGTGCAATCAACTGGAGTATGGTGGTCTTGCCGGAGCCAGATACACCCAGCAGTGCGGTGGTGGTGTTCGCGGGCAGCTTCAAATTGATGGTGTCGAGCACCGGCACTCCGGGCCGATAGCTGAAGCTGACCTGGTCCAGCTCGATGTCGAAAACGGCGGGAGGCGCCGCCAGAGGCCGGAGCAGCGGCAGGGGTTCTGCCGACAGGATGGTCTCCACCGCCTCCATCTGCGCCGATGCCATGCGAATGCCGGCGCTGTAGGTCGCGACTTCGGTCAGCGGATCGACCACGCGGTTGATCAGCACGAGCATCGCGATCAGCGTCGGCAGATGCTGCGGGTCACCGCCGATCGCTAGCCACGTGATGCCGGCCATCAGTAGCAGAAAACTGAGCTGTGCCAGCCAGGAATTGGCCAGCAGCGGTGGCAGCACGAGCCACAACTGGCGCCGGTTGGCGCGACTTTGCGCGAGCAGCGCCGCGTCGAACAGCGCGTAACCGCAATCGCTGCATCCGTAGGCGCGCAGCACCACCTGGTTCTGGGCAAACTCGACCATGCGCTCCCCTGCCTCGGCGGCAGCAGCAGCGACGGCCCGGTCGGTGGCGCGGCCCAGACGCCCCGCCCACCAGTAAATCAGTGCTACCCCCGGAAAGATCACGGCTGCCATCGCTGCGAGCCGCCAATCGAAGAAGGTCATCATGGCCACGACGACCAGGGGCGTTACGGTGGCGCGCATCAGCGGAGTCAGCTGCCGGGCCGGCAGACCAAGGATATCCATCACGCCCTGGCTCAGGGTCAGACCGAGCCGGCCGGTGTTCTGCGGGGTGAACCAGCCAAGCGGCAGCGAGACGACATGATCGCCGACGCGATGGCGCAGGGTTTCCAGCAATTTGATCGCAACCCGGAAGCCGCCGACGGTCGCTGCATAATTCAGAAGCCATGTCGTGGCGGTGCCGAGCGCCAGCAGCGGCAACCACCACGCCGCGCCACGCGCATCGCCGGCCAGGAGCGACTGGATGATCGGGACAACCAATACGAACGTGAAACCCTGCACGATGCAGCAGACCAGCATCAGCCACAGATAGCGCCGCAATACCGGTTCATTGTCCGCCCCGAGAAGCCCGGCCAGCCGTCGAACGATCATCGCTGGTTCGCCTCCTCTTGACGGACCGGATTCTGGGCTCGCCACATGCGCGCATAGTGTCCGTCGCCAGCCAGCAACACCTCATGGCGTCCCGTCTCGACGATCCGGCCGCCTTCCAGCACGGCGACCGCGTCGGCATTGACGATGCTTTTGAGGTTGTGCGCGATCACGAGCACAGTCCGGGCACGGTCTCGTCCCGCCAACAGGGCCGAAATTGCCCCCTGGATCGCGGCCTCGGCCTCTACGTCGGCTTGGGCCGTGGCCTCATCCAGCACCAGAACTGGCGGATCGAGCAGCAACGCACGCGCGATGCTCAGCCGCTGCGCCTCGCCGCCGGAGAACCGCGCATCCTCCCCGTAGACTGATCGATAAGAGCGCGGCAATTGCAGGATCCGTCGATGGATATCGGCGGCAGCCGCTGCCGCCTCGATCTCCTCGTCACTGGCGTCCGGGCGTCCAAGCGCGATGTTGTCGCGTACGCTCATGCGGAGCAGCCGCACGTCCTGAAACACGAAGCCGACGTGCCGGTACAGGTCGCGGGAATTGATCGCAGCAATGTCGCAGCCGCCGAGCATGATCCGGCCGCTTTCGGGCTCGTGAAACCGCAGCAGCAGTTTCGCCAGCGTCGACTTTCCCGAACCCGAGCGGCCCACCAGCGCCGTGACCGTTCCCGGCTGGAGCGTCAACGATACGTCATCAAGAATTCGGCGAACCCCGTCGAACGAAAACGTCACATGCTCAAATCTGACCGCGCTCCCATCCGGCTGCAGCTCCACCTCGGGTTCGCGCTGCTGCGGGATGGCCAGCAATTCGGACAGTCGCACGAAGGCGCCCCGACTGAGCTGGAGGGACTGTGCGCCGCTGCTCAACGCCGCAATCGGAATCGAGACGCCAAGGCCCAACACGGCGAATGGCAGCAATTGGTGTCCTTGCAACCAGCCCTGCCCGACCGCAATCGTTCCGCATGTCAGCACCAGGAAAAGCAGGGTGATCGGGGCTATCACCAGCGACGACAAGGTCTCCGGCCTGATCAGAGGACGCACCCAGGCGAGAAAGAACGAGAGGAAATCGTTCACCGCCGTGCGGTAGGCTTGATGAGCCTGCCCCTGCTGCCCGAAGATCTTGACCAGCGGTATCCCCTGCGCGAACTCGATCACCGAGTGATTGACCCCGGCCAGCGCTGCTCCGTATCGGGCCATCTTCTGGCTACTGCTCGCGGCTATGACGCGGCTGTAGAAGAGCAGAGAGAGCGGCAACGGCAACAGCGTCACAAGCGTCATCCGCCAATCGACCTGCATCAGGTAGCCGTACACAAAGAGCGTGGTCGCCACCGCATTGGCGAGGTTGACGTAGGAGTGCGCGATCAGATGATGGATGGCCGTGACGTCGTCCTGAACGCCCTGCTTGATCTGCCCGCTGCTATTGCCATCGAACCAGCCGAGCGGCGCCCGCGCGATCCGTCGGGCCAATCGCCGGCGCAAGTCCAGTCCGAACGCATTGTCGGCGAGATGGGTCACGAGCTCCGCCAGCCCGCGCAATGCGAGCCCGCCACCGAGGCATATGGCGGAAAGCTCCACCAGCCACCAGGCCTCGTGCTGGCGCTCGCCACCACCTAGAAGAACGGGCGCCAGCTCGGACAGCTCGATCAGCGGCGCCAGCACCAGGCCCGACGAGATGACCTGGAGAATGATCGCGAGGCAAAGCCAGCCGCGGACCGGGCGGAGCAGATGAGTGCCGGGCCGCCCAGCGACGCCATCGGAGTCGAATGCAGATGTCATGGGCCGCCGGTCCAATTACTGTGTCCGCTCGATCGCCAATCGCTCGTTTCCTGGCGCGACCGCCATCTGACGCGAGCGCGCGAACGCCGCAGCGAACAGGGCCGAAAGCGCATAGCCGACGCCCGGCAGGATCAATGTGACCCCATAACCAAATCTGGCCGCAACAAAGCCGCTCGCCGCGAATCCCACCAATGCGACGGCAGACATCACCGAGGTCAGAAACGTGACGTCGGTTGCCGTCTCGCCCGGTCGGGCGAGCTCGAGAAACCAGTTTGTGAACGTAACGTGCTGGACTGCAAGCGCGGCGAACACGGTGCCGACGCTCGCCACAGCAGCGAAACCAGTCCCGACATAGCGTTCAAGGAACGCGAGTGCGGCGAAGCCGATAGCGAGGAACATGCACGCCCAGATCACGGCACGGTGCGGCGCCACGCGAACAACGATCGTGCTCGTGAGTGGTGCGATCATCGTGAATGTCAGGATATTTGCTACCGCTCCGATCCAGCCGATGTCTGCGGCACCAAAACCGAGATCTACCAACCGCGGCTGCACCATCGCGAACGCCACGGCAACGCCGAGAACGCCGGGAGCGATCATCGCGGCCGTCGTCCACAGACTATCGTTGCGGATGATCGCAAGAATCGACACGCTCCGCCTTGGATGCGTTTCATCCTTGCGCCGGGCCGGTTCTGGGATGGTAAACACCCATCCGGCGAAGGCGAGCAGCAGCGCGGCAAAGCCGAACAGTGCTGGGCGCCAGCCGATCAGTTCGATGAGCTGGAGGCAGATCGCGCCGCCGATTGCGTTACCGACGGCACCGCCCCACCCCAGCAATGCGGCGCCGAACGGACGCTCGCCATCATCGAGCGCTTCCGCGACGTAGCCGAGCGTTGCGATCCGCTGCGTAGCGGCGAGCGTCGCCAACACGAGGCAAACAACGAGAACCGCAACGAAATCGACCGCTGGATTCAGGATCGCCATCGCCGCGATGACCGCGGCGCTTGCCGCCTGCGTCGACAGGATCCATGAACGCCTCAATCCGAGACGATTGAGGCTCCAGCGATCGACGACCGGAGCCCACAGAAAATTGACAGCGAAGGCGAAGAACACAGTGCTGAACAAGCCGACGATTTGCAAGCTGGCGCCATTGGCCCGCAGGATCACCGGAACGGCCGCATAGATGAACGCGATCGCGAGATACTGCTGACACGCAAGCACAGCGATGACGACATATCGCATGTAACGACGGTCCATCAGCCTTTCTCCGAGGGCGCCTCTTCGAGTATGTCTCGGGAGCACGGCCTGAGTAGGCTCTTTGCAGGCTGGAAGACCAGAGGTCTATCATTTGCGAGCGGTTGAAAAACCTATGCGGAAAGCCACGCCAGCTTGCTAGATGCTTCGACCGGCAGGTTCATGATCGGCAATCATGATCTGCCGGAGGGCCCTGATCGCACCTGCATCGAGAATGAGACGCACGCGATCACTACGCGCTCACCAAACGGGTTCAACGCCGCCCCGGCCTACCACAGGGATGACTAGGATGGATCCTGCTGCCTGCTATTCCGCAGCCTGCGCACGGAAGGACGCTTCCCGCGGCGAACGCCGCGTCGAGGTCGGCGCGACGCCGTAGCGTCGTCGAAACGCCGTCGCAAAATTGCTCGCATGACGGTAGCCGACATAGTACGCCGCCTGCGACACCGTCCATCCCTCATGCTGAAGGCCGTCGCGGGCACGATCGAGCCGTTTGTCACGCAAGAACTGGAAGACGGGCCGGCCGATGACAGCCGCGAACTTGGACTTCAAGGTACTGGTACTCATGCCGACATCGCGGGCAAGATCGCACAGATGATGCTCCGCATCGAGATTGGAGATCAGCTTGTCGCGCACCCGGTGAATCTTCGCGATGTCGCGCGAATGAATCCAGCTTGTGGACTTGTTCTGGGCCTGTTGAGCCGTAATGACGCACGCGAGCAGTTCGAGCGCACAGCTCTCGGCCAGCAATCTCCCGACCAGGCCGGTGTGCCCAGGTGAGAACAGCTCATGGGACAGTGCACGTGCGCGGCAGCTCAGGGATAGCGATTTTGCCGTCGTCTCCTGCAAATGTGCATCGAGGTGCTCGGCAAGTTCGGCGTCCATCACGCTGACCGGGCAAGCCTGGATCACCAGGATGCGGGAGCTCTCACCGCGGCGGTAGCTACTGGCCATGCGCGTATCGTCGGCTGCCGACAGCGCCATGGCGCTCTCGGCGACAAGGCTGACGGTCTGATCGTCGTCGATCGCATAGGTGACCGGCGAACCGTGAAGATTGACCGCGATCGTCAACGATCTCCGGGCAAGGCCGATCCGATCGTTGTCGTGCAGTGTCGTCAGGTCGCTGACGCAGACGTTCAGCCCGCTGGACAGCTTCTGCGTCGCGATGAGGCCGGCGGCCAGGGGGGAGTCCTCCTGCGCCCGTGCCACGTCGGTCGCCCCCGACATCTCGCAGCTGTACCCCCATTCGCTCGCGATGTCGGCCAGGCTTGAAGGAGAATATCGACCGCCCGTCGCGATATGGGCCTGATCTGATCGAAGTCCACGCGTTACGCTCATTGCTGTTTCGCAGATAGCACCGGATACTCGACCGGCGCTATTCCCTGTTGTCGCAGAACGACATTCTAGGGAGATCGAACAATCCGGCAACCAGAACGATTTACTTTGCCTCTAAAGAGCGGAATCCGTGTGGTGGCGAGCGATGGCGGCCGGAACCAAGGGTAGCGTCGTCAGGTGTTCGGAGCCGCCGGTTCACGAAGCAATGTCGCAAGTTGTCGCTTGTCGACTTTTCCAATCGGCGTCAGCGGGAACTGTCTTATGTGCGACAGCTTGTCGGGCCATTTGTAGGCGGCCACCCTCAGGCTCGCAAAAAATGCGCGAACGTCATTCAGTGTGAGCGTGGCATCGTCGCTGATGACGGCAGCATGAATCGCCTCGTCGTATCCCGCCAGCTGATCGGCAAACACCGCGGCGTCGCGGACCGCGGGATGATCCCGCAGACAGGCTTCGATCTCGTCCGCCGCGATCGATTCACCGTGCCGGTTGATGACATCCTTGATTCGGCCTTCGACGATCAGATGGCCGCTGGCCAGGCGGCGGACGCGATCTCCACTGCGGTAGAATCCGTCCGGCGTGAAGGCCTGACGATTGTAGTCCGTGGCCCGGTAATATCCGCGGATGGTATAGGGCCCGCGGACCAGAAGCTCGCCGACGTCGCCAGTCGGCACATCCTGTCCGCGGTCATCGACGACTCGCACCTCGTCGTCGTCGCACAGGGGGCGTCCCTGGGTTGCGGCGATAAGGTCCGGCGGATCGTCCAGGCGCGTAAAATTGAGCAATCCCTCGGCCATGCCAAACACCTGCTGGATGACGCAGCCGAATTTCGACGCCAGTTGATCGGCCGTCGCAGCATCGAGCTTGGCCCCTCCCACCTGCACCAACCGCATCGAGGACAGATCAGGCCGTTCCCATTCGGCCGCCTCCAGCCAGAGTGCCGCGAGCGACGGCACCAGTGCCGTCAGCGTTGCACGATGACGCGCGATCGTCTCGAACGCCTCTTCCGCCGCCGAACTCGGTGGCACGACGACGCTGCCGCCCCGGTCCAGCGTGCCGAGAATCCCGGGACACCCCAGCGGGAAATTGTGCGCCATCGGCAAGGCCGCCAAGTAGCTATCCTCGGCGGTAATCGCACACAAAGCCGCACTGGCACGGAAATTGTAGATGTAGTCGGCGTGGGTACGAGCAATCAGTTTCGGCATGCCGGTCGTGCCGCCGGACAGCAGGAGCAATGCGATGTCCTCCGGACGTACCGCGGGCCGCGGCAACGACCCAATCGCGTCATCAGACCAATCCGCGAACCGCCGGTCCGGCGATGCGAGCAGGGAGAAGCAAAGGCTTGGCACAGCGGCCTGCAACGCCACGGTGTCGATCCCCGCGTGTTCGCTGCCAAGATAGCAGACCGCGGTCGCCAGTTCGGCCACATGGGTCACTTCGCGCTGCTGATGCGCTGGCAGCGCCAGCACGGGCACAGCCCCGAGCAGAAGAAGGGCTAGCAACGCGACGATGAAATCGGTGTCGTTGCGATGCTGCAGTATGACCGCCTCGCCCGCGCTCACCCCGCGCGCCGCCAGATGGCACCCGAACCGGTCGGCGCGCGCAACCAAGGTGACGAAATCCCAATCATCGCGCTCGGTCAGCAGCGCCGTTCGCTTGGCGTGCCGGCTCGCCCAAGCCCGGACGACATCCGACAGGACTTCGTCACCCCAGTATCCGCGCTGCCGGTAGCGGGTCTGCACGTCATCGGAATAGCGCATGTCGGGCAGCAGCACGGTCCGCGAAGGGCTTATCGCATCAGGCATAGAGAACCCCCGCTTGCTGGCTGAGCCGCTCGGTCCGAAGTCCAGTTTCTTGCGCGAGATCGTCCAGCCCGAATGTATGCCAGATGCTGGTGTTGCGGATCGTCTGGCCGGAGCTCGGCCCGCCGCTGACCACCCAGGTCGACGTCAGCCGGATGATGTCGCCTTCGCCGGGCTCACCATCGAGCGTCGCAATATAACTGCGGCGGCCGATAGTCGCGTTCGCCAACGGCAATGTCGGCAATCGCATCGGCTTCTCGATCGGCAGCAACTCGACGAAGATCGGCGCGCCCCTTGAAAGCCGCGGAAGCAGAATCCGCCACAATTTCTGGCGCGCGTCCAAATCGAGGTGGCCCAGCACACCGTAGGCGATCACTGCCCCGAGCCGCTCCGGGAGCGTCAGATCCTCCACCGGCTCGGCAAGGACCGTGACACGTCGCGCGAGATCAGGATCGCGGGCGACCATGTGCATCAGAACCGCCCGCATCGCCGGAGCAGGTTCGACCGCCAGAATCTCCACATCCGGGACAGTTTCCGCAACCGCCAATGTCGTGCGGCCGGTGCCAGCGCCGATATCCAGGATCGGGGCACCGGCCGGATCAAGCGCCCGCAATCTCTCGCGAAGCTTAAGTTCGCCTTCGCCGTGGGCGCGCGCGACCAGATCGTAGAATTCTGCGACCGGTGAATAATAGTCACTCATGTCCGCTCCTCTTCGAGCATTGCTTGACGTACCGTGGCCACCACGCGCGCACGCTGACTGGCGATGAAAAAATGATCACCCGGGAAAAAGTGCACCCGGCAATCGCTGTGCGTGTAAGCCGACCAAGCATGAGCCGCCTCGGGGCTGAGCTCCGGATCCTGTTCACCGGCAAGCACGGTGATCGGGCAATCCAGTCGCGGGCAGTCGCCGGGCCGGTAGCGTTCGATCAGGCGATAGTCTGCGCGCACGACGGGAAGCAGCAATGCCGCGAGCTCCGGCTCCTGCGCCAGCGCCTCATTGTCCGGACTGAGACGCAACAGCTCGGCCAGCAACTCCGAATCGCTGCTCTGGTGGATGGTGCTGTTCAGCGGATGATGACTCGGGGGCTGACGGCCTGAGATCACCAAACGACAAGGCCCGGCTCCGCGGGACGTCAAGCGCATCGCGAGTTCATGGGCGACGGCGCCGCCCATGCTGTGTCCGAGCAGACAGAACGGGCGGCGGCCGGCATGAGGCAGCGCCTCGGCCAGAAGCTCAGCCAGCAGCGTGTCCATATCCTCGACGCGTGGTTCGCCAAACCGGTCCTCACGGCCCGGATATTGGGCAATGGCGACCTCCGTATCGTCGCCCAGCAGGAACGGCCAGGCGCGGAATGCGCTGGCACCGCCGCCGGCGTGCGGAAAGCAGATCAGCAGCCGCGAGGCCTGCGGCCGCGGCTGGTAGAAACGCAGATATCCATCAGTCCACATCAACGGTCTTCTCCAACGCCCGGCAGAAGGTCAGCCAGGTTCAACGGCGGCGGCGCTTCCGGGTAGATCAATTCGGGTGAGCCCAGGGTCGTGGACACCTCGTGCCAGAAGGTGGTCAGTCCGCTCGTCCACTGCGCCGACCGCGCTGCAGCCGACGGATCGTCCCAGGTCGCGATGAACTCGCTCACCGCTCGATTGATGGCCTGCGGCCACAGGCGATCGAACACGTCACGAAACGTGCCGGCCTCCGTGCCGGCGAGCAACTCGCTCGACGGAAGCGCGAGCCGGTCGGTTCCGGGCCCGCTCAGGACCAGGCGGTGAGTGCCATCGCGATGCGTATGCAGACGCGGGCTCCAAATCACCGGACCGTGGGTATCGGTGAGCGCCAGAATCCCCCTGTCGAATCCTATCGTAAGGCGATGCAGCAGCAGAGCGTGATTGTCGGCATCCGCCGGATGGATCTGATTTTGCACGCGCAACGTACATGGTGTGCCGCCGATCTCCCCGTGGAGGCTGGTATAGGGACCGCACCGGGCCGGCTCGAACGGCAGCAGAGCCGACGGACGAAGCCGTCCGACCGCACGGGCCGCGACATCGAGCAGAGGATATAGCACCTGGGCCCCGCAGATGCCGTCAATGAACCGCGGCGCCTCATGCCGGCGCAACAGCTCGGCCGCCTGAAGAAAGCGGGCGATCGGCGCAACGGTCGGGTAGAAGGCATTGACGCCGTAGCGTACGCCATGACGATGCGCGCTGCGCAGACAGCGCGCCAGCTCGGCCGGATGCAGCGGATGCTCCTGAAGGATGTGGATGCCGCGGGCGAGGAGCGCCTCGCTGATATCCGCGCCCGGTCCGCCTGACACGCCGGCACGTACAACGACGCAGGCGAGATCGATGTCCGACGGCAGCCCGGACAGCGCGGTGTAATGCGCGATGCCATACTGCTCGGCATACTCGGCCGAAGCCTGCGAACCCGTCGACAACACGCCTGCAAGGTCGACGGCCGGATGCTGCGCAAGCGCCCGTAGATAGAAGCGACCGAAGCTGGTGCCGCACACGATGGCCCGTCGCCTGGGGTTCACAGCGTTCCCTCCTCAAGCTCGGCCCGTTCCAGGATGTGGCGGCTGATGCGCGTTCCCGCATGCAGCCGGACGACCTCATCAAGCGTCCTTTGCGGCGAAAGCACATCATCCGCAAAATGCAGGCCAGGCGGAATCTCCCCGCGCAGCAGCGCACGCAGCGCTGCAACCGCCGTCGCTGCCGTCAATGCCAGGCTGCTGTCGGTGACGATGGCAGCACGCCGGGCCGGCTGCTGCGGCTGTTCGAGCACGAACACCATCGCGTAGTACGGGCGAATGCCGAGCACGTCGAGCTCGCTGGCGCGTTCGACGTCCCGAACCGCCTCGCTCAGCGTCCCACTCCTGCCGCGCAGACCGATCAAGGTCTCCCGAAGGCGCTGGCCGCTGAACACATTGAACCAGCGGAGCGTGGTCAGCTTGCGCCGCATGGCCAGGCGCTCGGCATCGGCACTGAGATAGGGCAGCATCGCAACCGTGCCCGGGAAGAAGTCGAGCTGCACGTTTTCCTGTGCAACAAGACTGCGGCTACGGCGCCGGCCAAGCTCCCAGCTCGCCCCGGCTTCACCGTACCAGTAGCTGTCGACCGCCACGGCGGCCTGTGGCCGCAACGACAGCACCAGATCGGCGGAAGCAGCGCCGGCGAGCCTTTCCACGCCGCCGCTGTACACGGTCAGCGCGCCACCCGGCTGATCGCTCAACCATGCCGGCACCAGATTGGCTAATCCAGGCAGCATGCCAGCCGACAACAGCGCGACCCAACCCCGGCTCGCGGGCATGCACTTCTGGAGCAGCGCGTGCGCCGGACCGTCTCCGGAAACGTCGAGGTAATGCGCGCCCTCTGCGGCGGCGACGCGTGCCACGCGGTCGAGCACCTGATACGACGGCCCGGCGCAGTTCACCACCACCCGGCAACCCCGGCAGAACTCCGTCAGTGCAAGATCGTCGTTCAGATCGACCGGTCGGACGTCGTCGCCCGGCTGCTGCAGCGCCTCGAGCGACGACCGGCGTCGGCCGCCCAGGCGCACTGGTCCGACCTCATCCCGCCGCAGCCAACCGACCACGTGATGGCCGACCTGGCCGCTCGCGCCCAGGATTCCAATCGCTCCGCTGGTCATCACGCGTCCGTGCGGTGGATGTGCTGCACGATGAGCTCGGCCAGTCGCGGCGCATGGGCGCGCGACAGGCAACTGAAGTGATCGCCAGCGATGTCGGCAATGACGAGATCGCCCATGCAGATATTCTGCCAATAGCCGGCGACGTCCTGTGGTGTGCCCGGCAGCAGCGGATCGCTGGCTTGATTCCGCAACAGCACCATTCGGCCCAGCCAGGCGTCGGGGCGATGCAGTCCGACCGACGCCATACTGTGGGCGAACAACACGTGCTGCCGGGCGAACGCGAGATCCGCGCCATCGGGCTGATAGTAGATGCCGTCGGCATGACCGCCCGCGCGCAGTTGCGAAAGGCGCTGGTCCAGCGAACGCGACGACCATGCCGCGAAACTGTCCCTGACCCCGCGATGTCGCTCGCCAAGCCGGTCGAACGCATCTCGCGCGATCCGGCCGGACCCCGCCTGCAGAATCTCGGCGACCGCCGCCGCAAGCGCCGGCTCGTCGGGGAACGCCAACTCTGGCGGCGATGCGCCGAGCGCGCGGGCGAATATATAGTCGAGCAACGCGTCCGCCTCCACATGTGGAGGCTGGTACGCGCTGATCGCGACCAACTCGCTGACGCTCTTGCCCTGTTCCGTCAGCATCCGGGCGATCTCCGCCGCCAGCAGGCCCCCAAGGCAGTAACCGATCAGCGTGAACTCGTCGCCTTGCCGCACCAACTCGTCAGCGTAGCGCGCGGCCAGCCTCGTCAAGGCGCGGTCGGGCGCGAGATCCGTGAACGCCTCGTGTTGCGGTAGTTCCACGCCGATGCCGCGCGGCCATGCGGTCTTGTCCAGCGCCTGGAGCAGATGCTGGTATGGCAGCAGATTGCCGGTTCCGGCGTGCACGAACACGCAGCAGCGCCCGCCCGCCGCATCATCTCCCCACAAAGGAACAAGCGCCGAGCGCAAGTGCGGGGCGGCCGGCTGTTCGTGCTGCACATGTCGCAAGCGCTCTGCCAGCGCGCGGATCGTCGGCTCGCGCAGCAGGTGCCGCAGCAGCACCTCCCATTCCAGCCCGGCCGCCGCCGGCACCTGCTGACGCAGCCTGGCTATCATGCGCGACAGCAGCAATGAGTCGCCGCCGAGTGCATAGAAATCCACATCGCAGGCGGGCTGCGTCACGCCGAGCACGTGCTCCCAAACGTCGGCGATCTGCCGCTCAAGCGCATCGCGCGGCGCGGCTCCCGACACTCCGGCCGAGCCGGGCCGCTGCCGCTCCGGCTGGACCAGGCCCTGCAACGCGGCGCGATCGCTCTTGCCGCTGCGCAGCCGCGGCAGCGCGTCCAGCACCTGGATTTGAGCGGGGACCATGTAGCCAGGCAGCCGATCACGGAGAAAACCGCGCAGGTCCTCGACGCGCAGCAATGACCGGTCGGTCTTGAACTGACCGACGAAGACGCCTTGCCCGGCAGTGGCGAGATTGCTGTCGGCGGCCGGTGCGCAATCGGCGATCACCGCGCCCTCTTCCCGCAGCCAGGTCAACCACTGCTCACGCGTGAAGAACGTCTGGTCGGTGTCGGCCCGCAGGTCGCGGAATCCCGTCAACTCCGGGAAGAACTCCATGGAGACCAGCAGCGGATAATTGTGCCGCCGGAACGGCTCGATGAAGACAACGCAGCCGCCCGGCGCGAGCAGCGTCTTGAACTGGCGCAGCACCTCGCCGGCATGCCGCGCGTTGTGCAGCACGTTGGCGCAGAGGATGACGTCGAAGCTGTTGGGTGTCATGCCCTGCTGGCGGGCGTCTTCGTTCATGTCGAAGATGCCATACTGCATCCAGGGATAGTCGGCGAACAGGCGGCGCGCCTCGGTCAGGAAGAATTCCGACAGGTCGGTGAACCAATATTCCGGCGTGAACTCGGCGAGCGCCGGAACCAAATCGCTGGCGGTGCCTGCAACCCCGGCGCCAACTTCCAGGACCCGCAGCGGCGCCTCATCGCGCCTCCTGCGGTCCTCTGCCAGCGTCCGCACTACGGCGACGACCATGCCATTCATGCTTTGGCTGACGAGATTGTCGCGGTAGGCCGCATGCGCGGTCCCGAGCTCGCCCTGCGGAAACAGGATGGCGCGCACGTCGACCTCGCCGCGCAGCAGGCCGGACAGTTGATCACTGCATACGCGGATGTAGTGAAGAGTCCGGCTGCCATAGCCCGCCTTCTGCTCGAGGTCATCGACCTCGGCCCAGACCTTGCGGACCGTGGCATCGTCAGCGGCGATCAAGCCATGGTACTGTCCATCGTCGCACGACAGCGCGTTCGCATCGACCAGACCGTCGAGCCACCGGCGCAACAGCCGCTGGTGCACGCCGGCAACACCGGTCGCCTGGTAGATGTGACCGAGATCGTGCCTCGCCTCCGGCGTCGCAAACAAGCCGTCGTCACGCAGGCGGGCAGCCATGGCCAGGATGGCCACGCGGTCAGCCCCATGCATCAGCGCCGCAAAAGCATCGCCGTCGATGTCGTGTTCGATCGCGGCGGCGCGACGATGCAGGGTTTCCATCACGGCATGGGCAATCGGCCGAGTGTCCCGTCCAGGTTCGACGAACGCGCAGAGCATTTTCCCGGTGCCCTCTGCACTTAGCAATACTTGTGCGTCACCCACGTCCGGATGCGTGCGCAGCACCCCCGCGATCTCGCCCAGCTCCACCCGATGGCCGCGAATCTTCACCTGCGCGTCCTGCCGGCCAAGGAACTCCATCGTTCCGTCCGGCCAGTAGCGGCCGAGATCGCCGGTCAGATACAGGCGCTCACCGTCGTCGCGGGTGACGAACTGTCTTGCGGTCTTGTCGGGATCGTTGAGATAGCCCAGTGCAAGGCCGCTGCCGCTGATCGCAATCTGTCCCACCACCCAGTCGGGACGCTCACGCAGGCGATTGTCGACCACATGCATGCGCTGGTTGGCCAGCGGCCGGCCGTACGGAATGCTCGACCAATGCGCCTCGACCGCGCTGACCGGGTGATAAATAGACCAGATTGCGGCCTCGGTCGCGCCGCCCAGGCTGATGAGCCGGGCCGCGGGACCGTGCCATTCCAGCCGCTGCTTGAGATCGATCGGCACCCAGTCACCGGATACGAGCGCCAGCCGCAAGTGCGATGGCGCCGGAGCGCCGCCGTCGGCCGCGTCACATAGCATCTGCAACTGCGCCGGGACGGTGTTCCACAGCGTCACGCGATGTTGCTCGACGAGCTGCGCCCAGTGCGACGGGTCAGCTTTGCGCTCCTCATCCGGATAGACCAGCGCGCCGCCCGCAGCCGGGACGCCAAACAGATCATAGACGGACAGATCGAAGCCCAGACTGGCGAGGGCCAGCACGCGGTCGTCCACCGTGATGCCAAATCGCTGGTTGATGTCCGCGACCGTATTCCAAGCCGCCGCATGCGAGATCACCACCCCCTTCGGCGTGCCGGTGGAGCCCGACGTGTAGATGACGTAGGCTGGTGCATCGGGCGATACGGCCTCGACCGCAACCGGCAGCGGGCAATCATGATCCGCCTGCACGGCAATGACTTCCGGAGGCAATTCGCAGCCCGGATCGGCAATGGCGAGCCGAATGCCCGCATCGCTCAGGATGGCATTGCGGCGCGCCGCCGGCTGATCGACATCGATCGGCACGTAGCAACCGCCACACAGCAAGACCGCCAGCGGTGCGATGGCCTGCATGCGGCCCTTGCCGCACAGAATGGCCACCCGCTCGCCGACGCGGCATCCAGCTGTGACGAGCCCCGCGGCCAGCGCCCGGGCCGCAGCAAGCCACTCGCCATAGGTGACGGTGCCGCGATGATCATAGAGCGCAGGCTGCCCGGGATGCTGCTCCGCCTGTGCGACCAGCGCCCGATGCAGCAGTGCATCCGCATGCTGCCACCCGGTCGCATTCACCGCACGGCGAACTGCCGCCTGTCCTTCGGGGAGCGTTAGCAGATGCGTTTCATCCAGCGCGGCCGCGTGACCAAGCCGCTCGACCAGACTGCGGAAAGCCGCGAACATCTGGTCGATCATGTCCGGCGGAAACAGACCGTCCCGCACGTCCCAGGCAATCAGCAGGCCATCAGGCTGCTCCGTGATCTGGCAATCGAGGCTGACCTGCGGCGTCTGCGTCAGGCCGCGGAGAATGCGAGAGCCGGCCGCCTGTCCACGCCGTAGCGGAGCTCCGCCCGCGGTGCTGGTGAAGACCACCGGCATCAGAACCGACGCGCCGCGCCGCCGGCTCAACTCACCGAGCATTTCGAGCCCGGAGAAGGCCGCGTGGTCGAGATCGTCGAAGAGCTGCCGCCCGATTGCCTGCACGCGCTCGCCGAAGGTCGTCGCGGCGTCGAGGTCGATCTCCAGCAGCGTCACCGAGGTAAAATCGCCGATCACGGCGTCGATATCGGGATGCAGCTGCTCACGGCGGAAGATCGGCAGGTTGAGGGTAAAGCGCCGCGTCTGGCTCCACATTCCGAGGACTTCGGCAAAGGCGCCGAGCATCAGCGCGTTGAGCGTGGCGCCGCGCGCGGTCGCCCATGCGCTCAGGCGCCCGCTCTGCTCCGTCGTGACTTGGAACGCGCGACGGCTGAAGCGGCGGGAGTCGGCGGCAGCGGCGAGCGGCAAGGCCGCCGCCATCGGCAATTCCGGAGCGGGCGGCAGCGATTCCAGGCGCGAAAGCCAATAATTACGGTCGCGCCTGTAACGCCGGCCCTGGCGCTGCGCCCGGCGTGCGACGACGTAGTCACGAAAGGTCGTGGCAGGTACCGGCGGCAGGTTGCCACCAGACACCAGCATGTCGAGATCGTCGATCAGCAAATAGAGGCTCGCGGCATCGACCAGAATCAGCTCGATCGCCAGCAGCAACAGGGTCTGGTCGCGGCAGCGGCAGAGACGAACGTCGAACAGCGGCCAGCGGGCATAGTCTACCGGCGCCGCCAGCATCTGCTCGCGCAGGTGTTCGACATGCCGCCCGGCCTGCGCGTCATTCAGACCGGTGAGATCGTCGACTGGAATCGAACGCGGCTCGACCTCCTCCAGAACCTGCTGATAGCCCTCATCCGCGATGACGAGACGCAGCACGTCGTGACGGCGGACCAGCTTCCACCAGGCCTCGTCCAGCATCTGCGGGGACGTCTGCGCGGGATAGGCGATCTCCAGATAGCCGCGGCACGACACGCCGCCATATTCGAACGCACTGTGCCGGCCCAGAAAGTAGGCGCTTTGCGCCTCCGTCAACGGAAACGGCCGATGGCGTCCGGCCGCATCGATGACGAACTCGCTCGACGCACTGTCTTCGGACAGATGCCGGAGGATGGCCGACTTGTTGGTGCTCAGCCGCTGCTTCAGCTCGGAGGTCATGACCCCCTGCGGCGCGCGGAAGCGCAGCTGATCGCCTTCCCTGGAGAGTTCGACGCCGAGCGCCTCGACCTCTTCGACCAGATTGATGATGTTCATAGTGATCCTTCCTCCATGCGCGCTGCCGCGGCGAGGTGTCCGGCAATCGATGCGGACAAACCGGCGAGCGTGGCGTCCGCGAAGAACTCCCGCAGCGACAACGTGATGCCGAAATGCTGCGAGAGCCGTGCGACCAGGCGCGTACCGAGCAGGGAGTTGCCGCCCAGCGCGAAGAAGCTGTCGCTACGTGATCGCGGCATGGCATCGAGCAGCTCGTGCCAGAACCGGGCAATTTCCTGCTCGCGGGCATCGTCCACCGGCTGCGCCTGCTCGGACCGCTGCGGCCGAAGTTCGGTGAGGCGGTTGCGGTCGATCTTGCCGTTGGCGGACAGCGGCCATGCCGCGAGCGGAACGAGTTCGGCTGGAACAGCGTAGGCAGGCAGGCGGTCGCGAAGAAAATCGCGCAGGCCGGCGAGATCGCATGCGGCGGTCTGCGGTTCAACGAACGCCAGCAAGCGCGCGGTCTCCCCCTTGCCATCGACGGTCGCGACCGCGCGGCGAACCGCACCATGCTGTTGCAGCACCTGCTCGATTTCGCCGAGCTCGATGCGATGCCCATGCAGCTTGATCTGGCCGTCGCGGCGGCCGAGAAACTCCAGCACGCCATCCGGACGATAGCGCCCCAGATCCCCGGTGCGGTACCAGCGCTCCGGATAGTCGCCGCTGAACTGCTTCGCGGTCAGCTCGGGTGCCCCGCAATAGCCGCGCGCAACGCCGTGGCCGCCGATCCACAATTCGCCCGGCACCCAATCGGGCGCGTCGTCGCCCAGCGCGTCGACCACGCGGAACATCTGATTTCGCAGGGGCAGACCGTAAGGCACCGATCCCCAATCATCGAGCGGCGTCTTGTCGACGGTCCAGGCGTTCGACCAGATCGACGCCTCGGTCGCACCACCCAGAGCAATAACCCGCGCCTGCGGTGCCGTGGACGCGAGCCGGCCCGCGATATCCGCCGCCACCCAGTCTCCCGACAACAGCACCAGACGCAGCGCCGGCAGAACGACGCCGCGCGCAGCGGCCATCGTCAGCGTCATCTCCATCAACGCCGGGACGCTGTTCCACAGCGTGACGCCGTGCGCGTCCATCAGCTCCAGCCATCGATCGGCCTCGCGCTGCTCGTCGTTCGATGTCAGCACCAGCATGGCGCCTTGTCCGAGCGTGCCGAACAGATCGAACACCGAGAGATCGAAATCCAGTGCGGATACGCCCAGGACGACATCCTGCGCATCCACCGCGAACCGCCGGCAGATGTCATCGACGGTATTGACCGCGCTGCGATGCTCGATCTCGACGCCCTTCGGCTCTCCGGTCGAGCCGGAGGTGAAGATGATGTAGGCCAGCGCATCGCCGGGCGTTTGCCCGCAGGGCTGCGCCAGCGGCGGCGTCGTCAGCGCCTCGGACAGTACGCCTGCTCCCACCGACGGCGGAAGCTCCGGCGCGTGATCGGCGAGCACGAGCCGGACGTCGGCCCTGGCGCACATCAACGACCGGCGCCACAGCGGATGAGCCGGATTGATCGGAACATATGCTGCACCTGCTGCCAGCACGCCTAGCACCGCGGCCACCTGCCCGGCCCCTCGCCGGCAGCTGATTCCGACGCGGTCGCCCGGCCTGACGCCCTGCTGCTCGAGATATGCAGAGACACTCAAGGCCTGTCGTGCGAGCGAGCCGTAACTGACCTCGCCGCTCTCCAGCGTCCACAGCGCGCGGCGTCGCGGCGCCAGCTCGGCCTGGCGAAAGAACGCCGCGTGCAACGCCTCGACCTGCGACGGGGCTTCGGTCGCATTGACGCGATTGCGCACTGCGCGCTGCGGTTCGGGGAGCGCCCGCTGGAACGGCTCGCGCCAATCCACGTCGATGAGCTTGTGGAGCAGAGCGAGATAACCGTCGAACATCGCAGCGATCATGCCGTCGGGGAACAGCAACTCGACGTAGTCCCAGCTCAGCAACAGCCCGTCGACCAGATCGATCGCCTGATGATCGAGCCACACCTGCGGGGTCTGCGAGCTGGTGAAATCGGGCCAGCGGGTCGCTTTCGCGAGCGTGTCGGCAACACCCAACATGCTGGTGAACACCACCGGCACCGGACGCACTTCGGCGCGGTTGCGGCTCGCCAGCTCGCGCATCACGCGCACCGCGGAGACGTCCTGATGATCCAGATCCTGCCAGATCTGCGCCTGCAGACGTTCGGCGCGCGCCAGCCAGCTTTCGCCCTTCTCGGCGCGGTAGGCGGCGAGGATGAGCGATGTGAAGTCGCCGACGACGCGATTGATGTCCGGATGGAGCTCGGGACGACCGAACAGCGTCAGATTAACCACCAGTTCGGATTGTCCGCTCCAGCGACTCAGGATCTCACTGAAACAGGTAAGCAGCAGCACCGATGGCGTGATGCCGGCGTCTCGTGCTTTCTCGGTCAGGCGGGACCATAGCTCGGGGGCAAGACGTGCCTGTACACGGGAAAAACGCGGCCGTGACAGCGTCGACGGCTCGATCCGGGTCGGCAGGGCCGGTGCCGGTGGCAAGTCGGCCAGACGCTGCCGCCAGTAGCCGAGGGCCCGTTCGGACACACCGGTCTGCACACGCGCACAGACACAGTCGCGGAAGCGGATATCGATCCGCGGCATGGCCTGATCGGGCCGCTCATAGAGCTGGAACAACTCGGTGAGCAGCGTCAGCATGCTCAAGCCATCGACCGCGAGATTGTCGAACAGCACGGCGAGACGGCTCTGCGCCGCGCCGTGGAGGATCACATGAATGTCGACCAGGCCGCGGGTGCCGGCATCACGCGTCTGGCGCGACAGCCGGTCGCGTAGCGATGCGAGCGCGGCGGGTTGGTCGGCGACGGCTTGGAGATCGTGAAGGTGAATGCGGCTGCCGGGCGGGACCGGTAGAACGCGTTGCTGGCCGGCGTCATCGATGACACAACGCAGCATATCATGCCGCTCGACGAGGGTGGACCAGGCGCGCTGAAGCCGGGCGATGTCGAGATTCTCTAGGTCATACTCGACGTAGCACTGGGCCGCGATGCCGCCCAGCTCGAAATCTTCGCGCCGCCCCAACCAGTAGGCCTGCTGCACATCGGTCAGCGGGAATGGTGCGTAGCGCGATGCTTCGTCTGCAACGATGGCGGATACTGCGGTCGGCCGTTCGGCGATCAGCGTCGCCGCGAAATCGGCGAGTTGCGGTTGCGTGAACAGTGCCGCAAGTGCGCCACGATAGCCCTGTCCCTGCAGGCGCGCCATCAGGCGGGTCGCGATCAGGCTGTCGCCGCCAAGCGCGAAGAAATTATCGTCCGCGCCGACATCGGCGTGTCCCAGCAGTTCGGACCAGAGATCGGCAACCAGCCGCTCCGCGGCTCCGGTGGGCCGCCGACGCTCCGCTCCGGCACCGCCTGCCGCCACATTCGCAAGCTGCGCGGCAATCGCCGCGCGATCGATCTTGCCGTTGGCCGTAAGCGGGAAGCGTTCGAGCTGGAGCAGATATTCCGGCACTTCATAGTCGGGGAGCGTGGCCTGCAAGCGGGACCTGACCTTGGCCAGGTCGAGCTGTTCTGCGGCGACGATGGCGGCCGCGAGCTTGACGGCTGCCCCTTTCAGCACCACCGCAGCCGCCGCTTCGATTTGCGGATGGCCGACCAGCGCACCCTCCACCTCGGCGAGCTCGATGCGATGCCCGCGAATCTTGACCTGGTTGTCGGCCCGCCCGAGAAATTCCAGGATGCCGCTCGGGTGATATCGCGCGACGTCGCCGGTGCGGTACCACCGATCGCCCTCCCGCGTCACGAACTTTTCCTGCGTCCGCGCCGCATCGCCATGATAGCCCTGTGCCACGCCCGCGCCGGCGACCCATAGCTCGCCCATGACCCAGTCCGGGCAGTCCCGTCCGAAACCATCCACGACCCGGCAGCGCATGTTCGCCAGCGGGCGACCGTAGGGCGCACAAGCCCATTGCGGATCGTGCCGTGTCACTTCGTGGCAGGTGGAATGGATGGCTGCTTCCGTCATGCCGCCCAGCGCCGCGAAGCGCGCTTGCGGCGCGTAGCGCCACAATGCCTCGGGCAGCGCTCGCGCCACCCTGTCGCCGCCGACCATCACGAGACGAAGTCCGGGCGTAAGGCCGGTCTGTTCGGCGGCAATCGAAATCATCTCGACCAATGCGGGAACCGCACTGATCACCGTGACCCTACAGCGGTTGATGAGCGAGACCCACGCCGCGGCGTCGCGGCGCTCGGTCTCCGAGACCACGACGACCGAAGCACCGAGGCTCAGAAACGCAAACAAATCGTAGGCCGACAGATCGAAATCCAGCGCGGAAAGCGTGATCGTGCGATCCTCGGGGCGGATTGCGAACAGCCGATCGACCGCATCGATGGTATTGGCCACGGCGGCGTGACTGACCTCGACGCCCTTGGGAACGCCCGTCGAGCCCGAGGTGAAGATGATGTATTTGATCGCGTGAGGCGGCTGCGCGACCGGCTCCTTCAGTGAGAGCCCGCCCAACGCCACGGAGAGCGGCACGACTGGCGTTTCCGCCGGCCATTCCAGTCGCTGCCGGCTCACCTCATCCGTCAGCACGAGGCGAACGCCCGCCGAGCGATACACGATCTCACGGCGCGCCATCGGCAGATCGATGCCGGACGGGACATAACATCCGCCTGCCGCGAGCACGCCGAGCACGGCGATCACCTGGTCCGGCCCCTTGGCATGGGTGATCGCCACACGATCGCCCGGCCTGACGCCCTGCGCCGCAAGATAGCCCGCTACGCGCAGCGCCTGGCCGGCCAGAGTCTGGTAGTCGACAATCTGACCAGCAGCGCAGAGCAGCGCTGGCGCGGCGGGAGTCTGTTTCGCCTGGGCAAAGAACCTCAAGTACAGCGGCCGGGAATCGCGCCAGACATGGACCGTGCTGTTGGCGTCCTCTCGGACCTGCTGATGTGACGCCGGCGGCGCAAGCCGGACCGGATGGGCCCAGTGCTCGTCCGCCAGCCGCGTGACCAGGCCGACATAGGTGGCGAACATGTCGTCGAGGACGCCTGGCGCGAACAGCTCGTCGATGCCATCCCAATCCAGCACCAGGCCGTCGCGAGATTCCGACACCTTGGCATCCAGCCACACCTGGGGGGTCTGCGTCACGGCATAGACCTGGCGCGGAAAAGCCGGGGAGAGATCGAGCGATGCATCCTTCGGAAGCCCAAGCACGCTGGTGAAGACCACCGGCATTGTGGCCATCGGCTCGCCCTTGTGCCGCGCGAGCTCGCGCAGCACCCAGACGCCCGACACATCGCGATGAGAGAGCCCCTCACCCTCCTGACGCTGCAGCCGCAGCGCGGCGTCGACGAATCCTTTTCCGCCGCTGGTCTGGTAGCCCAGCAGCAGGATTGACGCGAAGTCGCCAACGACGCGGTCGATCTCATCGTGGCAGCGCGGACGGTCAAACAGGGTCAGGTTGATGGCCACCGCCGGCTGATTGCTCCAGTAGCCGAGCACTTCGCCATAGGCCGCAGCCAGCGCCACGCTCGGCGTGATGCCGTGCTGCCGGGCACGCTCCCTGAAGCGACGCCAACAAGACGCGTCCAGCGTGCTGCTGAGACGACGAAATCGCGGTCGGCGGAGCGTTTCCGGCGCCGCCTGGAGCGGTAGTGCAGGCGCGTCAGGCAGTTCGGCGATCCGGGCCTGCCAAAAGCGCTGTGCGCGTTCGACGTGCTGCGAATCCGGCTGGTACTGAACGACGTAATCCCGGAAACGGAGCCTGGAGGCCAGCGCCACCGTTCTGCCGTTGCCGTACAGTTGATCCCATTCGGTGAACAGGACCATGATGCTGCGCCCGTCCAGCATCAGGCTGTCGAGGCTGACGAAGACGCGCGCGCGCGTTTCCGCGCCCGCGGGATACTCCGCGACCTGGATGTCGAACAGCGGCCAGCGGGTGACGTCGTAGCACGTGTGCGACAACGACTGCCGCAGCGCCTCGAGCTGCGCGTCGGCGGCCTCCGCAGGCAAGCGATGCCGTCGAATCTCGTATGCCGGCACGGTTTGCAGCACGCGCTGCTGACCTTGCTCCGTCACCACTGCGCGCAGCATGTCGTGGCGGGCGACCAGGGTTCGCCAGCTGCTTTCCAGCCGCTTGATATCGAGGCCGGTCCCGTCGAATTCGATATAGAAATGCGAGCCGACGCCACCGAGCGGCATCTGCGGCGCGCGCCCGATCCAGAACGCTCGCTGGATGTCGGTCAGCGCGAATGGCTCGAAGCGTTGCGCCGGCTCGACACGGATCACCGTCTCCCGGACCTCTGAGCGCTGCTGCAACGTGGCGCAGAACGCTGCCAGTTCCGGCTTAGCGAACAGATCTGCCAATTGCCCGGCCAATCCCGCCCGACGCAATTCCGCCATCAATCGCGTTGCGATCAGGCTGTCACCGCCAAGAACGAAGAAATTGTCGCCGCGCCCGACTTCCGGCACGGAGAGCAGCGACTGCCAGATCCGACCAACCCGCTGCTCGATCTCGCCTACCGGCGCGCGCCGCGGATGCGCTTCGGATCGCAGTTTCTGTTCGGCTTGCCGCGTCAGGACCTTCCGGTCGATCTTGCCGTTGGCGGTGAGTGGGAAGTGCGGCACCCGCTGGCAATGTTCCGGGACCGAATATTTCGGCAGTCTGGCCGCAGCCCATTCGCGCAGCTCGGCCAAATCGACATCATCGCGCAGAACCACCAGCGCACAGAGCTGGCGCGCCACCGGCGCAACTACGACGACGAGGACCTGCTCGACTGCTGGATGAGCCGACAACACCGCCTCGACTTCGCCGAGCTCGATGCGATGCCCGCGTATCTTGACCTGGTTGTCTGCGCGCCCGAGAAATTCAATGACGCCGTCCGCCCGGTAGCGCACCTGATCACCGCTGCGATACCAGCGCCGGCCCTCGTGGATGACGAATTTCTCCGCGGTGCGTTCGGGATCCCCGCGATATCCGATCGCAACCCCCGGACCGCTGACCCATAGCTCGCCCGCGACTCCTGCCGGACAGTCGCGCCCGTGGCGATCGACGACACGACAAGACATGTTGTCGAGCGGATGGCCATAAGGCACCACATTCCAACCGGTCTCGTCGGCACCCAGTTGATGATGGGTCGAATGGATCGCGGCCTCGGTCATGCCGCCGAGGCCGACAAACGGCGCGTTGTTCGTAACCCGCCACCATCGCTGCGCCAGCTCCGGCAGGATCCGGTCGCCACCAAGCATCACCAGGCGCAAGCCGGCCAGAGCTTCTTCGCCATTGGCCATGAGCAGCATGTCGAGCAAGGCGGGCACGCAGCTGATCACGTTGACTTGGCGCCGCCGGATCAGCTTCAGCCAGGCGTGAGCGTCGCGCCGCTGCGTCTCATCGACGACGACGACGCTGCCTCCGTAGGCCAGGAAAGCAAAGATGTCGTAGGCTGACAGATCGAAGTCGAGTTCGGACAGCGTCAGGGTCCGATCAGCGGCGTTGATGCCGAAACGGCGGTTGACGGCTTCGATGGTGTTGGCCACGGCGCGATGGGAGACCTCAACTCCTTTCGGAGCGCCGGTAGAGCCGGACGTGAAGATGACATACATCACCTGCTCGGCCGGAACCTCGACCGGCTGTGCCAAGGGGGCTGATTCCACGGCATCGGCAAACAGATGCACCGGCTGCACCGCCGATCGAAGCTCATCTGTCCCGGCCAATACCAGCCGCACGCCCGCACTCTGATAAATCTGATCGCGCCGCAACTGCGGCAGGTCGATCCCGCACGGGACGTAGATACAGCCCGCCGCCAGCACGCCGAGCGCCGCAACAATCTGCGGCCACCCCTTCGGCATGGTGATCGCGACCGAGTCACCTGGCCGCACGTCGTTGGCGTGGAGAAACGCTGCGACCCGCAGCGCTCCTTCGGCGAGTTCGCCGTAGCTCATCGAATCGTCACTGCCCCACAGCAGCGCAGGAGTGTCCGGCGATTGCGCCGCCTGCGCGAAGACCCGCGCGAACAATGGCTCGGGCACCGGCGCCTGGCGGATCTGCTGCGGCTCGATCGGCATGACCGGTGCCGGCGCCTGTAGCGGAAGATGCCAGGATTCAGGGGCATCGAGCAGCCGCTCGAGCTGCCCGCGGAAGTAGTCGAACATCGCGGCAATAACGCCTTCGATGAAGACGTCATCGCGCACGTCCCAGTTCAGCAGGATGCCGCCGCTGTATTCCGTGATCTGGGCATCGAGCCAGACTTGCGGCCCCTGTGAAATCGACCACACCGGCTCGCCGAACTGCTCGCGCACCGCAGGTTCGTACAGATCCCCGAGCGCCAGCGCACTCGTGAACACTACCGGCGCCAGCACCTGCTGCCCCTGCTGGCGGCGGGTGAGATCACGCAGCACCTCGACGCCGCCATATGCGGCGTGGGCGACTGCTTCGTGCAGGATTTGCTGCTGAGCCCGAACCTGCTCCAGGAAGGCGCATCGATCGGGATACGCGTTGATGAGCACCGAACTGGAGAAGTCGCCCACCAAAGCGTCCACGTCCGGGTGATCGCTTTGCCGCGAAAATACCGGCAGATTGAGCAGGAACGGATCGCCTCCGCTCCAGAGGCCGACGGTCTGCGCAAACAGCGTCGTCATGACCGCGGTGAGAGTCACGCCGTTCTGCCGACACAGCTGGTTCAGGCGGCTGCTGGCCCCCGTGTCCAGCCAGTGATGGTGGCGCACGACACGCGGCGCGGTGGCACTATCCTTCGTGCTTCGCAGCGGCAATGCCGGCGGCGGCGCCATATCGTCCAGCCGCGCCTTCCACCAGGCGCGATCCTGCTCGCGCTCCGCGGCTCGCATCTGCCGGTTATCCCTCAGATACTCTTCGTAAGTGAGCTCGAGCCGCGGCAGGACACCGCCGGGATTCCCGTAGAAGAACGCCAGCTCGCGCAGAATGGTGCGCAGGCTGACGGCATCTCCCGCCATCATATCGAGGTCGACATGCAATCGCGATCCGCCGCCAGACCGGCGCGACAGGGCGATCATGATCACCTCGCCCTCCTCGACACGAAGCCGCTGGTGCGAATAGCGCTGCCGAATGCGCTCGAGCTGCCGAGCGCATTCGTCCCCGTCGAGCCCGCGCAGGTCGTGCACGCGAAACACCGGAACTCTCGGAGCCGCCAGCACCCGCTGGCGGCCTTCAGGCGTCACCTGCATGCGCAGCATCGGATGGCGCTGAATCAGGGCGTCAACTGCCCGGGCCATTCGTTCGGGATCGACGTCCTCGCCGTCCAGCTCGGCATAGAAATGAGCCGTCACGCCCCCGAGCTGCTGCGCATCGCTACGGCCGATCCAGAATGCATGTTGCATGGTGGCGAGCTCGAAGCTGCCGCCCTGCGCAGATGCGCGCTCCTCCGTCAGCGGCGCGATGATGGGGCCGCGCAGATCCGACAGCTCCCGACGCCAGTCGGCCAGCGTGCGCTTGCCGATCAGTGCCGAGAACGTAACCGCGAGGCCGGCCCGTCGCAGCTGGCTGGCGGCGCGCATGGTGCGCACCGAGTCGAGTCCCAGACACAACAGGTCGCTCTCGTCATCGAGACGGTCAGCGGAAATGCCAAGCAGGCCGGATAGAGTCTCGACCAGAACGTCCGCATGTCCGTCCATCACGTTGTCTCCCATGCTTGCCGCTTCGATCGGACGCCGCGATGGCTCCATCACGGCGATGTCGGGCTTGGGTGCGCCGCTCACACGACCGCGGTCGCCTCGTCGCGACCGCTTTTGAGAGCAGTGCTGCTGGTCTGGCAGTCCCTGCCATCCGCTGAGATCGCATCATGCTGATACGAGGAATTGCTCGCCGAGGTTGTTCTTCTTTGCGCGATTTCCCGCCCGGATTATCAGTAGAAAACCCTCCCCGGCACGGCCAGACCCCTGACGTTTGAGAGCGGGCTAAAGACGTATGCGCGCGGTCGATGTGGACGCATTCTAAGTGCGCGCCCAAAGCCCCGCCGGTAGGACGTCTGGCGGGTTCCGGCGAATGCCGGATTGATTGATTGGGTCTCAAACAATGATCATCGTGAAGACGGGCTTGACCAGGACAGTTTATTTGGGAGCGGTTAGTTATTTCGTGCTCACAACCATTTCTGCTGGAGAAGCTGTCGCCCAGGCGACTCTGCCGCCGGTCACGGTCGAAGCACCGCAGGCCGCAAAGCGAAGTGCGGTCCCACGACGTTCGACGGCGGGGACACGTGCGGTTGCCCGGAACCGCGCAGCTTCACTCGGCCCGGGTCAGCCAGCGCCGACCGCCTATCGCGTGCCGGCCGCCTCCCAGGTCAACGGCCCCCCGGCTCCCTTTGCCGGCGGACAGGTCGCGGGCGGAACGCAAGTCGGCATTCTCGGAAACAAGAGCATTTTCGACACGCCATTCAGCGTCGCCGGCTACACCAAGGACTTGGTTCAAAGCATTCAGGCAAAGAGCGTTTCGGATGTTCTCGAACGCGATCCTGCCGTCACCGTGGGATCGAACAGCTCCTATTACGACATTCTTTCGATTCGTGGCTTTCCCTACAACGCCAACGACGTTGCATTGAACGGTCTCTACGGCGTCGCCCCTGCCACCACCTATCCGGTCGAACTGTTTGACCGGATCGAGGTTCTCCGTGGCCCCAGCCAGCTCCTGTACGGCTATCCGCCGCTCGGTTCGCTGGGCGGCGTCGTCAATCTCGTACCGAAGCATGCGACCGATGATCCGATCGCGCAGGTTACGGGGACATATTGGTCGAACGGGATGGGCGGCGTCGCCGTCGATGTTGGACAGCGTTACGGCAAGTTCAAGGAGTGGGGCATTCGTGTGAATGCGCTCTATCGCAACGGAACAGGCGCCGTCGATCGCTTCAGCGAGGAAGCAGCCGCCGTATCCGTCGGGCTCGATTATCGTGGAGAGCGCGTGCGGGCGTCGCTCGACTACTTCCACAACTATCTCAACCAACCAGATGGTCAGCGAACGACGTTTGGCCTGCTGCCCGGCGTCAACGTCCCGTCCGGCGTCAGAAACACCAACAATATCGCGCAACCCTACGAATTCTATACCGCGAACTACGACTATGGCGTTGCTCGGGTCGAGGCTGACGTACTCGAGAATGTGACCGTGTTCGGCGCTTTCGGCGGAAAGACGCAAAGCGCTACGTTCCTGCAGGCCCTGGCCAATACCGTCATCGACAATGCCGGCACGGTGTCTCAGTTCGAGGTTGGCGGACCATTCAAGATCGATACGACCTCGGCCGAAGTCGGAGTGAGGAGCGAGTTTGATACCGGCCCGGTCAAGCACAAGGTGGTCTTCGCCGCACAGGACGTGCGCTTCGACCGACGTTCAGCGCTCACCTTTGGAATTGCACTCAACAACATCTACAATCCCTTTCCTTCGCCGAATCCCGGTGTTTCCGTTGACGCGGCCGGCCCTGCGCTGCCCCTCACCAAGGTCGACGCCACAAGCCTGAGCATCGCGGATACTCTTTCGGTGCTCAACGACCGATTGGCACTGACAGTTGGCGCACGGCACCAGCGGATACAGCAAGACAATTATGGTCTGAACACGGGGATATTGACCGACACGGCGGACAATTCCAGGACATCTCCCGCGGTTGGAGTGGCGGTGAAACCGATCGAGAACGTCACCTTGTACGCCAACTATATCGAGGCATTGACGCAGGTGACTCCGGCTCCGTTTGGTACGGCAAATGCCGGCCAGGGTTTCGCGCCGGTCGTCACGCAGCAAAAGGAAATTGGCGTCAAGGTCAATTGGTGGGGCACCCTCGGCACGACCATTGCGGCCTATGACATTACGTCTCCATCGGTTTTCACGAATCCCGTCAACAACGCATATGGACCACTCGGCCTGCAGCGAAATCGCGGTGTCGAGTTCACAGTGTTCGGCGAGCCGGCCAAGGGCGTGCGGGTGCTCGCGGGCTTCAGTTTGATCGACGGTCGGCTCGAAACGACCCTCAACCCCACCACGACCGGCAAGAAGGCACCGGCCGTTCCTGACTACCAGGGATCGGTCGGGGTCGATGTCGATATTCCGGGCCTGCCGGGCCTCACGGTTTCGCCGCTGGCAGTCTTTGTTGGAGACAGCTACTACGATCCCCAGAACACGCAACGTGTGCCCGCATACGTGCGGGCGGATCTGGGAGCATCGTACACTTTCGCCAACATGTGGTCGGGTAAGCCGATCGTGGTTCGCGGGCGGATCGTCAATTTGTTCGGCGCCAACTATCTCACGAATGTTCCCGGCGCGGGCGGCGGAATCTCGATCGGCGCGCCGAGAGCATACATGGTCTCCACAACCTTCAATTTTTAGTTTACTGGTGCTCGGTCGAAGCTGTTGGCGAGGCGCACGTACCGACAAGCTGATGGCTGCCGCAAATCACCCGGCGACCTGGTGCCAGCTCACCACGCTGGCCCGATCACGCGCGCCGCTACGAGATGGCCGGCGAATTCCTCGCCGTGGTCAAGGGCCTGTGGGACGGCTGGGCGGATGATGCTATCGTCGCGGACCGTGGCAGCGGCCTTTATATCGATCCGGCAAAACTCCGCCCGATCGACCATGACGGCGCGTTTTTCAAGGTGAAGGGTCCACTCAACATTGGCCGCAGCCCGCAGGGCCATCCCGTCGTGCTCCAGGCCGGCGGCTCCGAGGCCGGGCAAGCGCTCGCCGCGCGCACCGCCGATATCGTGTTCTCCGTGGTGCAGGATATCGACGAAGCCAAGGCCGGCTACGCGTCACTGAAGACGCGGTTGCCGTCGTTCGGCCGCAGGCCTGAGACGTCACGGTGTTGCCGGGCGTGATGCCCGTCGTCGGTCGCACCGACAAGGAGGCGTTCGAGAAGCTCAACACGCTCCAGAGCTTCGTCAGCGGCAGCAACGCGCTCGCGATCCTGTCAGATCGCTTCGGGCGAGACATGTCGGCCTACGACCTCGACGGGCCAATTCCGGACATCGCGCCGTCGGACAGCTACCACAGCTTCGCAGCGTCATGCTCGCCAAGGGCCGCCGCGAGAACATGACGCTGCGCGATCTCTATAATCTCACCGCTGCGGCCCGTGGCCATTGGGTGCTGTGCGGTTCGGCCGAGCGCATCGCCGATACGCTCCAGCTCTGGTTCGACGAGCACGCGGCCGACGGCTTCAACGTCATGCCGCCCTATTTCCACGAAGGGTTCGAGGATTTCGTCGAGCTCGTCGTTCCGATTTTTCAGGAGCGCGGGCTGTTCCGTGCGGATTATGAGGGCACGACCTTGCGCGATCACCTCGGCCTTGCACGGCCGGCCAATCCTTACTTCGCGGCCTAAAGAGCGCCGGCAATCCGCCGACCGCGATCCATGCTGACGGCACCTATGACAAGCTGTTCGAGAAGCTCGGCATGACCAAGCTGAAGGCCACGGCCTTCGCCATTCGCGGCGATGGGCCGACGAACTGACCGCGGGCACCGTCGCGGAGCCCGACCACACGAAAGATCAGATCAGGCTCGACTTGCCGCGGCTGAGAACTTCGCCAGCGCCTTTGTCGCCGACGATCCGCCCCTGGTCGCACACAACCCGCCCGCGGGCGATGGTCATCACCGGCCATCCCGTGATCTCGAACCCCTCCCACGGCGTATAGTCCGCGCCGTGATGCAGCTCGGCCTGCCGGATCTGCTTCCTTCGCTTCGAGTCCCACAGCACGATGTCGGCATCGAAGCCGACGCCGATCGAGCCCTTGCGCGGATAAAGGCCATAGATCCGTGCGTGATTGGTCGCGGTCAGCTCGACGAATTTCTGCAGCGTGATCCGCCCCTTCGACACGCCCTCCGAGAACAGGATCGGCAGCCGCGTCTCGACGCCGGGAATGCCGTTCGGCACCCAGCGGAACGAGGTGCGGGAATTCGGCGTCAGCTTGCCCTTGGGGTCGTCGTAGCGGAACGGACAGTGGTCGGACGAGAAGGTCTGGAACACGCCCGTCGTAATGCCTTCCCAGATTGCCTGCTGACTCTCGGCATCGCGTGGCGGCGGCGAGCAGACGTATTTCGCGCCTGACATGTCCATGTTCAGGCCCTTCATGTCGTCGGCCGTGAGCGTGATGTATTGCGGACAGGTCTCCGCATGAACCGGCAGTCCGCGCTGCTGGGCCCAGCGCACCTGCTCCATCGCCTCGCGTCCGGAGACGTGGACGATCATGATGGGAACGCCGATCACCTCCGCATGGCTGATCGCGCGATGCGTCGCCTCGCGCTCGACGGCCTGCGGCCGCGAGACGCCATGATAATAGGGCGCAATGTGGCCTTCGCGCTC
The DNA here is from genome assembly GCF_009759665.1 of Bradyrhizobium cajani. Classification (GTDB taxonomy): domain Bacteria; phylum Pseudomonadota; class Alphaproteobacteria; order Rhizobiales; family Xanthobacteraceae; genus Bradyrhizobium; species Bradyrhizobium cajani. The sequence goes on along the minus strand of NZ_WQNE01000018.1, from coordinate 73,123 downwards.
CAACTTGGTGGTGAGGAAGCGGATGGCGTCGTAGCCCTCGCAATGGACCATCACCAAGGCCTCCTCGCGGCGGGCGACGTCGAAGACCTCGAGCAGCTGCTTGTCGCTGAGCACGAGGTCGTCATAGGTCATGAACACCTTGAAGGAGGTGTAGCCGTCCTTGACGAGGGCCGGCAACTCCTGCCCGAGCACGACCGCCGTCGGATCGGAGATGATAAGATGGAAGGCGGTGTCGATGTAGCACTCGCCCTCGGCGAGCTTGCGGTAGTTCTCGACGCAAGTTCGCAGCGAGGTGCCCTTTTCCTGGAGCGCAAAGGGAAGCACCATGGTGTTGCCGCCGGCCGCCGCCGCGCGCGTCGCCGAGGCAAAATCGTCGGCCATGACAACGTCGGGGCCGGACGGCTGGGAGATGTGGACATGGCTGTCGATACCGCCCGGCAGCGCCAGCAGGCCGGTCGCGTCGATCTCGCGCGAGGCTCCTTTGATCTGCTCGGCGACACTGACGATGCGGCCGTCGCGAATGCCGATATCGGCGCGAAACTCGTCGCTTGCCGTCACGATGGTGCCGCCGCGAATGGCGAGATCGAGCTGCGTCACATGAATCTCCGTTACTTGATGGCCGCGGATGTCTGGAATATCCGGCCCCACTCCGCGAGGGTCCCGATGTCGCCGCCGGCGAGCTCAAGGGTCCGCCACAGCGTGACTGCCACCGAATCCAGCACCGCTACGCTCAACTCCCGTTCGAGCGAGGCCGCAAGCGCGGCGCCGTCGAGATTGGTGCAGAGAATGACGATGGCGTCCGCGCCCTCCGCCGCCACCGCGCGGATCATGCCGGCGATCGTCGCGGGTTCAACTTCGCCGAAGGAGAAATTGTCGCGCAGCCCCAGATGGCGCTCGGCATGCGGGATGATTCCCACCTCGGCCCAGACATCGCCGATGCACCGCTGAACGTCATCCGTATAGGGCGAGACGAGGCCGACACATTTGGCCCCGAGCGCGCGAACCGCATCGATGCAGGCTAGCGTGGACGTCGTCGCCGGTACGCCAGTGAGCGCCGTGATCGCTTCGCAAAGGCTCCGGTCGCGACCGATGCCGAGCCAGCTCGCCGAGGTTCCGTTCCAGGCGATGGCGTCGACCTTGGCATCGGCCAGCAGATCCGCCGCCGGCAGCATCACCGAGGCATCGAACTGGTTCAGCGCCACAGCATCGAGCGCGATCTCGGTGACGCGGAAGCGCGAGAAATGCGCGGTGATGCCAGGGGCTCCGGCCAGCATCGCGCTGGTGACGGGCTCGAGCACCGAGTTCGACGACGGCGTGATCATGCCGAGACGCTTGCGCATGGCTTTACCTTACGACGCCTGCGCAAGGCGCGTCGACTCCTCCCTGATCAGGGACAGGATGTGGCGCTTTGCGTCATTGAATTCGGGGCTGGTGATGTCGCGCGGGCGCGGCAGGTCGAAGTTGACGGCCTCGCGGATCCGACCCGGCCGCTTCGTCATCACCACGATCTTGTTGCCGAGGACCAGCGCCTCGTCGACGCTGTGGGTGACGAACACGATGGTGCAGCGGCGCTTCTGCCAGATCGCGACCAGTTCCTCCTGCATTTCGAGCTTGGTCTGGGCGTCCAGCGCCGCGAACGGCTCGTCCATCAGGATGACGCTCGGATTCATCAGCAGCGCGCGGGCGATGCCGACGCGCTGGTTCATGCCGCCGGACATCTCGGAGGGATGATGGTGCTCGAAACCGCGCAGGCCGACGAGATCGATGAACTCCATGGCGCGGTCGTAGCGCTCCGCCCTGGCAACGCCCTTGAGCTTGAGATGGAAGGCGATGTTGTCGATCGCGGTAAGCCACGGCATCAGGGTCGGCTGCTGGAACACCACACCGCGATCCGAGCCCGGCCTTTCCACCTGCTTGCCGTCCACCAGCGTGCGGCCGGACGTCGCCTGCTCGAAGCCGGCGATGATGTTCAGGAGTGTTGACTTGCCGCAGCCGGACGGGCCGAGCAGACAGACGAAATCATTGGCCTCGATGTCGAGATTGATGTTGTCCAGCGTCAGCAGGTCGCGGCCGCGCCGCTTGTCGGAAAACACCTTGACGATGTTGCGAAGCTCGATTGCCCCCATCAGCCCGCCCTGCCCTGCACAGTGGTTGCCTGCTGCCAGCGCAGCGTGCGCGCCATGATCGCCTTGAGGCTGAGGTCGGAGAGATAGCCGAGCAGCCCGATCGAGATCATCGCAGCCAGCACGATGTCGTAGCGCAGGAAGTAATAAGAATCCCACAGCACGTAGCCCAGGCCGCTCTTCACCGCGACCATCTCGGCGGTGACGGTAAGCATCCAGGCCGATCCGACCGCGATGCGCAGGCCGGCGAAGATCGACGGCAGCGCCGCCGGCAGCACGATGTCGGTCAGCATCTGCCGCCCGTTCGCGCCCATCATCGCGCCGGCGCGAACGAGATTATGGTCCACTGTCTTCACGCCGTGGATGCTGTTCATCAGCACGGGGAAGAAGGCTCCGAGGAAGACGAGGAAGATCGCCGGCTTGTCCGCGATTCCGAACCAGATGATGGCGAGCGGAATCCACGACACTGGGGGGATCGGCCGCAGCATCTGCAGCGTCGGCTCCAGCGTTTTCTCGAACAGACGCGACCAGCCGATGGCGACACCGGCAAGGATACCGAGCGCGCTTGCCAGCGCAAAGCCGCCGAAGACGCGAAGAGCGCTTGCGAGCGCGTCGCGCGGCCAATGGCCGGAATAGGTCTGCGTGGTCTCGTCGAAGCCGAACACCCAGTCGCCGAGCGCGTGCAGCACCGCGCTCGGCGCCGGCAGCAGAGCGGGCGGAAGCATGCCGCTGCGGGCGAAAGCTTCCCAACCCGCGATCAACAGCGCGGGCACGACGAGGCGTTCGAGCCCCTGGACCGCCCTCGTCAGCCGCAGCGCGGGCCTCGCCGGCGAGACGTCAGTAACCGAGGTCATTCTTGGCCTTTCCTGTGGCCTTCTCCAGGAACGAATAGTCCATGTTCTTCTCCGCTTCCGCGGAGACGTCCTTCGAGATGTATTTGAGGTCGCGCATCATCGCAGCGATCGCGAGCGTCTGCGAACGATGGATCGCGGGATCCGGCGAGGCATTCTTCAGTGCCTCGGTCGCCACCGTCTTGTCGAGGCCGGTGAGCTTGTTGATGACCTCGATCCAAGGCCCGTTGTCGGCGAGCAGCTTCTTGTCGAGCTCGACCACGGCGCCGACCACGCCCTGGATGCCGGCGCGCTGGCTCGCGATCACGTCGGAACGGGTGACGATCAAATTGGTCAGATTGCCCGCGGCCTGGTCATACGGCAGCACGAAGTGCTTGCCCGCGCCGGCAATCCGTATCTGCGAGGCGAACGGCTCGACCGAGCAGATCATGTCGACCTCGCCGCGCTGGAGCGCTGCGAGGTGGTCGGACGGATTGGGGATGTTGATGAACTGGATGTCCTTGTTGGGATCCACGCCCTGCTTGAGGAACGCGCCGCGCATGTGGATGTCCTGCGCGTTGCCGCGGGACGCCGCGACCTTCATCGGTTGGCCGTCGCTCTTCGCTTTCACAACGGTCGCCTTGAACGCGGCCCAGTCCTCGGGGGGAAGGTTCAGCTTGGCGGAGGAGAGGCATTCGGACCCGCCATTGATCTGGCCTGATACGGCGACGAGGTCAAAGCCCTTGTCGAGCGCGGTGATGTAGTGGAGGTAGGTAACCTGTGCGACGTCGATGCTCTTCGACACCAGGGCGGTAAGCACGTCATTGCCGGAGTTGAATCCGGTCGCCTCGACCTCGACGCCCTTCGCCATGCCTGGAATCAGCGACATCGGCAGGCAGTGCGCGCATTTGGCGTAGCCAAGCTTGATCCTCGCGGTCTGCGCGGAAGCAAGATCGCCTGCCCCGAACATCGCCGCCATCATCACGAGGCCCAGTCGCAAACCCGTTCGCATCGCTTACTCCGTTTCGGAAAGCGCGAGAGATCTCGCGCGTCTTCCAAGATCATCGGTCGGCCTTCGCGGCAGCGCAATCCGGTTTTTGCATGCTGCATACAATTTGCGCGTTGTGCTATTGTTTTCAGCTACATGCGTCGGTATTTTGAGCAGGCCAGGGAGCCGGAAACGGCTAGGATGAACTGAAGCAACGAGGCGCGCGTGCAGCAGAAGCCGGAAACCCCGAAGAGCCGAAAATCGCCCAAACTCAAGAGGATGGGCCTGCACGAGCGCGCCGCCGCGCGGATGCGGACGATGATCATTCGCGGCGAGCTACCGCCGGGATCGCAGACCCAGGAGACCAGACTGTCCAAGGAGCTGGGCGTGTCGCGCACCCCCCTGCGCGAGGCGATGAAAGTGCTCGCGGCGGAAGGGTTGATCGAGCTGCGCCCCAACCGCAGCCCGCGCATCGCCGACATCGCCATCGACGGCATTTCGGAATTGTTCGAGGCGCTGGCCGGCATCGAGCGGCTCGCCGCCGAGCTCGCCGCGGAACGCGCGACCGCGCGCGATCTCGCCCGCCTGCGCACACTTCAGACCCGCATGGAGGGTCACCACCGCAACGGCAAGCTGGACGACTACTTCGCCATCAACGGCGAGATTCACAACAGCATCGTCCGCATGGCCCGCAACACGCCGCTCCGGGAGGCGCACGAGACGCTGATCTCGCGTGCCGAACGCGCGCGCTACCTCGCGCTCGGCGCCGACCGGCGCTGGAGCAATTCGGTCGACGAGCACGCCGATATCCTGGCCGCCCTCGAGGCGCGTGACGGCGAAGCGGCCGGTCGCCTGCTCGGCGCCCATGTCGCGCGCACCGGCACGGCGCTGCTCGAAGTCCTCGCCACCTCGCAAGCCAAGCAGACGGCGGCCTGAACCATGAAGCTGCTTCTGCTCAACCCCAACACCAGCACCGACGTCACGCACCTGATGATGGGTGTAGGGCAGCGCGCGGCCGCGTCCGGCACCGAGCTTGTGCCCTGCACCGCGACTCGCGGCGTGCCCTATATCGCGACCCGCACCGAGGCGCAGATCGGCGGCGCCATCGCGCTGGAGATGCTGGCCGAGCGGCACACCAAGGTCGATGCCGCGATCATCGCCGCCTTCGGCGATCCCGGCGTGTTCGCCGCGCGCGAGACGTTCGACATTCCCGTGGTCGGCATGGCGGAAGCCGCGATGCTGACCGCCTGCATGGCCGGGCGCCGCTTTGCCATCGTCACCTTCGCCCAGGCGCTGGGACCCTGGTACGAGGAATGCGTCCGCGACCACGGGCTGTGGGAGCGCTGCGCCGGGATCCGCATGCTGGATGCGCCGTTCCAGGCGATCTCCGAGGTCGGCACCGAAAAAGAAGACCTGCTCGTTGCGCTCGCGCAGCGCGCCATCGTCGAGGACGAGGCCGATGTCCTGATCTTTGCCGGTGCACCGCTCTCGGGCTTGGCCGAACGCGTTGCCGACCGGATCCCCGTCCCCGTCGTCGACCAGGTCGTTGCCGCCGTGAAGCAGGCCGAAGCGCTCGTGGCGCTGCGCCTGCGCAAGGCGACGGCGGGCACGTTCCGCCGGCCCGCCGCAAAACCCACCATTGGTCTTGCCGACGCGCTCGCGGCCCGGCTCGAGCATCGCGACAGCTAGGGGAGCTTTGGCCGGCGATGCGAAAAGCCCAATTCGTGTTCGATGGTACGGCCGAAGGCAAACAGGCGGGATTCGCACCCCTGCGGGGCGATGATCTGGATGCCGAACGGCAACTCATTCTCTCCTCGCGGCACCGGCAAAGTCAGGACCGGGAAACCGACCAGCGACACGATGAAGGTGACGGCGAGATAATCGATCGGCGTCTCCAGCGCCGCACCGTCGATCATGGTGACATCGCTGATCTCGTTCGGCCAGGGGAACACGGACGCCGCCGGCGCGACCAGGACATCGGCCCGTGTGAACAGCTCGTGAAAGCTGCGGTAGATCGTCGTGCGGCGCCGCTCGGCGTTGAGGTAGTCGTCCGCCGAGAGCTTTGCGCCCGCTTCGATGTTCCAGATCACGGTGGGCGTGAGCTCGGCACGGCGCGTCCTCAGCAGTTCGCCATAGCTGTTGGCGATGTGCGCGGCGCGCAGCGTGCGGAAAGCTTCGATCGCCCCGCCGCAATCGGGAGAGGACGGCACGACATCGCCAACGCGCGCCAGGGCCTCGCAAGCCGTAGCGAAGCGTGCGCGAACATCGCGCGCAACCGGCGCAACACCGAAATCGGGCGTGACCGCGATCCGGGGGCATCCGGCAAGCGGCCGATCGTCGGCGGCGACAGCGGTCGAGAGCGGATCATTCGTATCGCCTCTTCCACATACCGACAGCGCGAGTTCGAGGTCATCGACACCACGGGCGAGGAAGCCGTGGGTGGCCAGCATGTCCCAGCCGAGTGGACGACGTGGCGACGCGATGCGGCCGGGCGTCGGCCTGATCGAAGCGACGTCGCAGAAGCTTGCGGGGGTGCGCACCGAGCCGCCAAAATCGGTGCCATGTGCCAGCGGCACCATGCCGGCCGCGACCGCAACGGCGGAGCCGCCGGACGATCCGCCGGAGGTCAGCGCGGCATCGAACGGATTGCGCGTCGGCCCGCACAATTTGTTGGTGCAGACCGCACCGAAGCCGAACTCCGGCGTGTTGGTCTTTCCCAGAATGATCGCGCCGGCGCGCCGCAGCCGCGCGACCACGAAATCGTCCTCGGCCGGCACATGGTCGCGAAACAGCACCGATCCGTAGGTGGTCGTAAGCCCCGCGGTGTCGGTGAGGTCCTTGATCGCGACAGGTACGCCATGCAGCGGGCCGATCGGCGTGGAAGCGGCATCGCAGATTTGCGCAGCACGGCGAGCGCTCTCGGTATCGACGGTCACGAACGCCGCCAATTGCGCGTCCTGTTCCGTGATCCGCGCAAGATGGGCATCGACGACCTCTCGCGAGGACAGCTCACGCTGCGCGATGGCGCGCGCAAGGGTTGTGGCGGTGAGGTCGCAAATCGATGTCATCGGGCCACCATGCCAAAAGGTACGCCGAAAAGCGACAGGCGCGGGCACGAGACTTGCTTTCTGCTTTGGGGTAACGGGAGGCAACACCATGGCTGATGCGCCAAGCGGACGTTCGCTCGTCGTCGACGCGGTCACCCACCGCTATCCAAGCGGCGCGCTCGCGGTCGAGAACATCAATCTCGACATCAAAGGCGGTGAGATCATCGCCCTGCTCGGCCCGTCCGGCTGCGGCAAGACCACTCTGCTGCGCATCATCGCCGGCTTCATCGCGCAGACGCAGGGGCGCATCATCATCGGCGACGACATCGTCGACGCGCTGCCGCCGAACAAGCGCGCGGTCGGCATCGTATTTCAGAACTACGCGCTGTTTCCGCATCTGTCGATCAGCGAGAACGTTGCTTACGGCCTCGCCGCCCGCGGCATCGACAGGGCGACGCGCCAGCACGAGGCGCAGCGTCTGCTCGAGCTGGTGCAGTTGCCGTCGATGGCCGAGCGGCTGCCGCGACAGCTCTCCGGCGGCCAGCAGCAGCGCGTCGCGCTGGCTCGCGCACTTGCGATCAAGCCGTCGATCCTGCTCCTCGACGAGCCCTTTGCCGCGCTCGACAAGAATCTGCGGCTCGACATGCAGATCGAGGTCAAGCGGCTGCAGCGCGTCTCCGGCATCACCACGCTGATCGTGACCCACGACCAGGAAGAAGCCTTGTCGATGGCCGATCGCGTCGCGGTACTGAGCCATGGCAAGCTCGAGCAGTTCGGCACGCCATCCGACGTCTACGACCGGCCGCAGACCCTGTTCGTGAACACCTTTGTCGGCTCGACCAACCGCATGCCCGGCATTGTCGTCTCCGCGGATCGCACGGCCGCAAAAGTGCGTCTCGATGCCGGCGCGGAGATCATCGCGCGGCCGGCGGCGGGCGCCCTCGCCGAGGGCGGCCGCGTCACCGTGTGCATCCGCCCCGAGCATCTGCAATTCGTCGGCGACGAGACCGGCTTTGCCGGCGTGGTCGGCATGTCGCTACCGCTTGGGGCGACCGTCGTGCACGAGGTCACCACCGCCGACGGCTCCGGCGTCAAGGTCTCCCAGGCGCGCATCGGCGAGACGCGCGCGCTGGAGAACGGCGCTGCGGTGCGCCTCGCCCCGCTCGCCCCATCGCTCGCCAACGCCTTTCCCGCAACGCTTTAGTTCCAGTCCTTGTCCACACGGAGTTCGACATGATCCTGAACCGCCGAAGCCTGATGACGACCGCGCTCACACTCGGCGCCATGAAGGCGTTTCCCGGGCTGAGTTTCGCCCAGGCCCGCCCGCTGGTGTTTGCGACCTTCACCGGAAGCTGGGAGGAAGCCCACAAGGCCGTGCTGGTGCCGGCCTTCCGCAAGGCAAACACCGATGCCGCGATGGTGCTCGACCCCATGCTCTCGGTCGACCAGATCGCGAAGGTGACTGCCGCCAAGGCCAATCCGCCGATCGACGTCATGCTGCACGATCCCGGTCCGGCCCTCGTCGCCATCGGCCAGGATCTCGTTGAGCCCTATCCCGTTGAGAAAAGCGCCTGTTACAAGGACCTGATCGCCGAGGCGCAGGAGCCGATGGGCCCTGCCCCGTTCTTTCAGGTCGTCGGCCTCACCTACAATCCGGAAACCGTCAAGACGCCGCCGACTTCATGGGCCGATCTCTGGAAGTCCGAGTTCAAGGGCCGCGTCGGCATCACCAACCTCAACTCGACGCTCGGCACCGGTTGGCTGGTCGAGATCGCCAAGATGCGCGGCGGCTCCGAGGCGAACGTCGATCCCGGCTTCAAGGCGCTCGAGGAGCTGAAGCCCAATCTCGCCGCGGTCGCCACCAATCCCGGCGCGCTCGCGACCCTGTTCCAGCAAGGCCAGATCGACATCTCGCCCGGCAATTTCAACGCCATCCAGATCCTGAAGGCCCGCGGCGTGCCGGTCGAGTTCGTGGCCCCGAAGGAAGGCGCCATCGCCTTCAAGACCACGATCCACGTCGTCAAGAACTCGCCGAACCGCGAGCTGGCCTTCAAGCTGATCGAGGCGGCGCTGACGCCTGAGGTCCAGACCACGCTGATGAACCCGCCCTATCTGATCGTCCCGACCAATTCCAAGGTGACGATGGGCGGCGAGATCGCACGCCTGCTCGCCAAGGACACTACTGAACTGAAGCAGAAGTTCGTGTTCCAGGACTGGAAGAAGATCAACGAGCAGCGCTCGGCCTGGATCGAGCGCTTCAACCGCGAGATCAAGATTTAAGTTATGGGCGCAGCACCGGCGTCACGGGACGTCACCTCCTACGGAATGGGATTGGCAGCGCCACTGGCGCTGTTCTTCCTGCTGTTCTTCGTCGCACCGCTGCTGCAATTGCTCTGGCTCTCGCTGCACAACGACACGGCCGGGCTCCATTGGGGGCTCGGCCAGTACCTGCACTTCCTCACCGACCCCTTCAGCCTCGGCGTTCTCGGCTCGACGCTGCTGCTGGGGGCCGAGGTGACGGCCGTCTGCCTGGTGCTCGGCTTTCCCATCGCCTGGCTCTACCAGCGGGTCGGGCCAAAGCTTCAGACCATCATCATCATGGTCGTGCTGCTGCCGCTTCTGACCAGCGTGGTGGTGCGCACCTTCGCCTGGATCGTCATCCTGGGCCGCCAGGGCATCATCAACGCAACGCTGCAATCGCTCGGCATCATCGATACACCCTTGAAATTGCTCTACACCCAGTTCGGCGTGGTGATTGCGCTGGCGCAGGTGCAGATGCCGCTGATGACGCTGCCGCTGATCACCGTGCTCGGCCGCATCGACCCCAATCTCGACGATGCCTCCTGCTCGCTCGGCGCCGGGAGCTGGCGCACCTTCTTCCGGATCGTGCTGCCGCTGTCACTGCCCGGCGTGATCGCCGGCTGCACGCTGACCTATGCCGCCGCCATCACGGCCTTCATCACCCAGTCGCTGGTCGGTGGCGGGCAGATGCTGTTCATGCCGATGTATCTCTACCAGCAGGCCTCGACCTTGCAGAACTGGCCGTTTGCGGCCGCAATCTCGATCATCTTCCTGCTCGCCGTGCTCGCGGTGGTCTCGGTATTCACCACCCTCGGCCGTCTATCGCGTGGCTACGGAGGCGCCTAATGAGCGGCCGCAAACGCACCCTGGAAGCATTCAGCTTCGAACTCGTCATGATCGTGGTTGCGATCATCGCGCTGATCCTGATCATCGCGCCGTCGCTCGTGGTCCTGATCGTCTCCTTCACCAGCGGATTCTCGCTGCGCTTCCCCCCGCCGGGTTATTCGCTGCGCTGGTACGTTGAGCTCTGGAATGCATGGCAGCTGCACTTCGCGGCCAAGAACAGCCTCTTCGTCGCGCTGTGGGCGACGGGCCTGTCCGTCGTGCTCGGCGTTGCGGCCGCGCTGGCCATCTCGCGGTCGCGAACGCTGTCGGCGCGGCTGCTCGATTCCCTCTTCATGTCGCCGCTCGTGTTGCCGGCGCTGGCCTTCGGCCTTGCCGCCCTGATGCTGTTCTCGCTGGTTGGCCTGCCGGTCTCGCCGCTGACACTGGTGATCGGCCACACCGTGGTCTGCGTCCCCTATGTGGTTCGCAACACGGTCGCAGCCCTCGCCCAGCTGGAGCCGACCCTGCTCGAAAGCTCGGCGGTGCTTGGCGCCAGCCGTCTCTACACGTTCCGCCGCATCGTGCTGCCGCTGATCCGGCCGGGCATCATCGCGGGCGCCTTCATCGCCTTCATGTCGTCCTTCGACAACGTCCCGGTCTCGCTGTTCCTGCGCGATGCCGCCACCGACATGCTGCCGATCCGGATGTGGCAGGACCTCGAGGGCAAGCTCGACGTCACCATCGCGGCGCTGTCGGGCGTGCTGATCATCGCGACCGTCGCGCTGGTTGCGATGATGGAGCGCGTCACGGGATTGTCGCGGCGGCTGACGAACTGATCAGGCGCCGCGGAACAGCGAATAGCCCCAGCGCGTGAATTTCAGCGGCAGGTGAAAATGCTCGTCAACGTTCTTGATGCGGAGGCGGAACGGCGTCACGGTCAGGAAGCCGTCGCTATCGCCGAAAAACTCGCCGAGATGAAACAGGACCTCGTACTCGCCTGCCGAAACGCCCTCGCCTCGCGCAATGGGATGATCGAGCACACCATTGGCGCCCAGTCGCCCCTCGGCGACACGCACCTTCTCGGGATCGATCCGCCAGATCTCGACGCGCAGTCCTTGCGCGGGCCGGCCGCTCGCCACATCGACCGCGTGAATGGAAATACCGCCTGCCACCATGTTCCTCCCGTAAGCGCACCGCCATGGTAGACGCAAACAGTGCCGTTCGGCCAGCGCCCGCGTTGCTCCCGGCCCTGGGGGCGATGACCTCGCTTCAGGCACTGGTGGCGCTGGCCCTGTTCGCGCCGGGCGTGGTGGCACCGCGCGCCCATATCGAGGTCTGGCAGATCTCGATGTTCTCCTGCGCGGTCTTTGCCGTCGGCATCCCCGCCTCGTTCTGGTGCGGCGGCTTCATCACGCGCATGGGCTCGCTCCGGATCGCGAGCCTGTGCGCGGCGGCCATCGTCGTCAGCATGGCGCTGGCCTCGCTCGGCTCGGCGGCGGCCCTGCTTGCTGCGGGCCTCTGCCTCGGCCTTGCCTTCGGACCCGAGACGCCAGCGAGCGCGGCGCTGCTGGCACGCCTCGTGACGGCCGAGCGTCGCGCCTTCGTGTTCTCGGTGCGCCAGACCGGCAACCAGATCGGCGCCGTCTGCGGTTCGCTGGTGCTGCCCGCGATCGCGATCTCGATGGGACCTGCCTGGTGCTACGCGGCGGTCGGCGCCTGTGCGCTGCTCGCGATCCTGCTGTTCGAGCGCCTGCGGCCGGCCTATGCAGGCAAGGCCGTCCCGCCTCCGGAGCTCGATCTCCGCGCCCGGCTGGCCCTCGTGACCGCGGACCGGCGGATCGCGATGCTGGCGCTGGCGTCGATGCCGTTCAGCGCGATGCAGGTGTCGCTCAACACGGTCTTCGTCACGCTCGGCACCCGCGAGCTCGGGCTCAGCCATATCGAGGCCGGCATGGCACTCGCCTGTGCGCAAACCGGCGGCCTGATCGGCCGACTCGGCTGGGGCTATGTCGCGATGCGCCTCGATGCCTCCCGCGCCGTGCTCGTCGTCATCGGCCTCGGCATGGCCTTCTGCGCCGCACTGCTTGGCCTCGATGGCGCATCGCTCGGCCGCACCGGCCAATTTGCGATGGCGGCGCTGTTCGGCCTGACGGCCTCAGGCTGGAACGGCGTCTTCGTCGCCGAGATCACGCGCCTCGCCCCGCAGGATCGGATTGGCGAGACCACTGGCGCGGTGCTGACGGCATCCTATGCGGGCTTGCTGGCGGCCCCCGCACTGTTGTCGATCCTGGATGCTACAGCGAGCCTCGGCGCGGCCTTCTTCGCGTTGGCGTGCCTTGCACTGTGCGGCACATTGGCACTGATCTGGGGAGGCCATGGCAAGGCAGACAAATAGCGCGCGCGAGATTGCGGCCGACATTTCGGCCGGGCGGAGAAGCGTCGTCGAGACGACCAAGGCCGCGCTCACGCGCATCGAAGCTGCGAAAAGCTTGAACGCGGTGGTGACGCTCGATCCCGAGCGTACGCTTGCCGACGCCGTGGCGGTCGACGACCGCCTGCGCTCCGGCGAGAAGATGGCGCTCGCCGGCGTCCCCATCGTCGTCAAGGACAATATCTGGGTCGGGGGCTGGCGCGTGACACAGGGCTCGCGCCTGTTCGCCGACTTCATCGCGCCGCAGGATGCGGTCGCGATCGAGCGGCTGCGCCAAGCCGGTGCCGTCATCGTCGGCATCGGCGCGACGTCGGAATTCGCCTGCAAGGGGGTGACGACCTCGCCGCTGTTCGGGCCGACGCGGCATCCTCTTGATCCCACGCTGACGCCGGGCGGTTCGTCCGGCGGTCCCGCCGCTGCCGTTGCCGCCGGCCTCGTGCCGCTCGCGATCGGCACCGATGCCGGAGGCTCCAGCCGCAGGCCGCCGGCCCATGTCGGCGTCGTCGGTTTCAAGCCGTCCTACGGCGCGATCCCCTACGGGCCCGGCTTTGCCGAACCGTTTTTCGGGCTCTCCGTCATCGCACCGATCGCCACTGACGTTGCCGATATCGCATTGGCGTTCGGAGCCATGGTCGGCGCCGATCCGCGCGACCCGGATTCTGCCGTCGTTGCGCAGCAGGCCCAGGGCATCGGCGATCAGCGCATCGCGTTCTCGCCACGCCTGGGGCTCGATGTCGCGGTTGATAGCGTCGTCGAGGATGGTCTTGCCTCCGCTGTCGACCGGCTTTCCGCGGCAGGTTTGCGCATCACACAACGCAATCCCGTCTGGCCGGCAGACGCCACGGAGGACGCCATCATGCCGCTTCAGCATGCGGGTCTCGCGATGCTCTATAGTGATACCTTCCGCACGGATTCGACGATGTTCGATCCCGATGTCGCCAGGCAGATCGCGCGAGGTCTCTCCTGGTCGGGTGCGGAGGTTGCCGGAGCGCTGCTCGCCAGCGCCGCGATCGCCAATGCCTTCGCGGCTTTCTTCACCGAGGTTGATTTGCTGCTGACCCCAACCGTCCCATGCGTTGCGTGGCCTCTGACGCAGATCGGCCCGCACATGATCGGAGGAAAGCCAGCGAGCCCGCGGGCGCACGCGGTTTTCACATCCTTTGTCAATCATGCTCGCCTGCCGGCGGTCTCGATTCCATGCGGAACGGATCAGCGCGGTCTTCCGTTCGGCCTGCAAATCATCGCAAGGCGCGGACAGGACCGGACGCTGCTTGGAGCCGCACAACAGATCGAGGCCATCTTGCATTCGTAAGTCCACCGTCCGATCCCGCTCCGAAGACTCCGGCTCTAACCAACTGAAACACCAGAACTCTCCCTCCAGGCCATCGGGAGCTGCCGCCTTGAAGCCGGCCCGGCTTCGTCGCTATGACCACCGGGCGGCGTGCGCTAGCATGGATTTTGCATAAATTCTGGGCGATATGGACGCCTCATGAACCTCATTAGTCTCGACATCCGCATGCTCCGGTCGCTGATCTCGGTGGTCGAGACAGGCAGCATCACCGAGACCGCGCGACGGCTGGGCCGCACCCAGCCGGCGATCACCCTGCAATTGCAGCGGCTGGAGGAGCTGACCGGCAAGCAGCTGTTCGAGCATGGCGGCCGTAGGCTCACGCTGACCGAGGATGGCACCACTGTTCTCACCTATGCCAAATCCATCCTGAGGTTGCATGACGAACTGATTTCGCAACTGGCGTCGCAAGAAATCGAGGGGCAGGTCGTGCTCGGAACGCCGGATCTCTATGCGGCCTTCATGCTGCCGCAGATCCTCAGCGTGTTCCGAAAATCGTTTCCGCGCGTCCAGGTCGAACTCAATTGCGCCCTCTCGACCCCGCTGGTCGGCCTCGTCAAGCGCGGCGACGTCGACATCGCACTCGTCACCCGCATGAACGATTTTACCGGCGGACAGGTGGTGCGGCGCGAGCAGCTGGTCTGGATGACCGGCGAGCAATCCGTCGCACACCAGGAGCGCCCGATTCCCCTCGCGCTGCTGCCGCCCGGCAATATCTATCGCGACTACGCCATCGATACGCTTGAGCGTGCCAATTTGCGCTGGCGCATCGCCTGCGTCAGCGAAAGCGTCGGCGGCCTGCAAGCTGCGGCCTTCGCGGGCATGGCAGTCACCGTGCTAGGCCGCAGCGCGCTGGTGCCGGCGATGCGCGAGATCGGACCGAACGAGGGTCTGCCGCCGCTGCCGAAGATCGAGCTGCTGCTTTACAAGTCGAGCGGCGCGACCTCGAAGGCCGCAACCGCCTTGCACGACTATCTCGCGCATTATCTGCGCCTCGACGAAGAGCTCAGTGGCCGCGGCGCACCGATCGAGCTGGGCTAGGCCGGCAAGAATATCGAAAACAACCCCATGCACAGTAGGCATGGCCTTGTCCGCAAAGGGGTTTTCGCGCGCCATTTCGCGGCAATCGCTGCGCGCTTTTGCGAATCGTGCTTTGGAGATTTGACACGTCGGGCAAAACACTGGCATTATTCCACCATGGCCGCTTCACCCCTTGGCGCGCCCCCCGCTCAGCTCACGTAACACCAGCGACGGCCAGAACGTCGCCCAGGGCTGCGCCTGCTCGAAAGCCGCGGCGATACGGAATATCCTTGGTTCGTCGAGCCAGGGCGCGACGATCTGAAGCCCAATTGGCATTCCGTCGCGATCGAAGCCGCAAGGCAGCGTCGCCGCCGGAAGCCCGGCGAGATTGATCGGCCAGGTAAAGGGCGACCAGCCGAGATGTGGATCGACCTTGCTGCCGTCGATGGTATCGACGCCGATCCGACCGGCCTCGAACGCCGTCACCGCGACGGTCGGCGTCACCAGCGCATCAACGCGCTCGAACAATTTTACGAACGCATTGCGTGCCCGGCCGCGCCGATAACCGGCTTCGATGTAGTCGGTGCCGCTATAGTTCCGGCCGGCGGTGACAACGTCGCGGTAGTCGGCCTCTGAGCTTGCGAGATCAGCCGTGGTCTTGGTCGCCACGGCCGCCGCCTGCTCGGTGAAAGCGATCGGCTTCAGCGTGTGCTCAAGGATGCCGGGATCGAGACCTGGCCCATCCATGGTGACCTGCGCACCGCAGGCATCGAGAATGGCGAGCGCCTTGCCGAACGCCGCGCGTACATCCGGGTTGATTGCGGCATAGCCGAAATCGACGCTCACGCCGATGCGGATGCCGGTCAGCGAGGCTGCGTTGGCATCAAACCGGCGCGGAGCTACAGGCAGGCTGGCAGGATCACGCAGATCGTAACCGGCGATGATCTCCAGCGTCAGCGCGGCATCGGCGACAGTGCGCGTGATCGGCCCGGTATGGGCGAGCGAGGCCCAGGACGGTGGCGAGAATCCGGGCGAACGCGGCACGAGGCCGAAGGTCGGCTTTAGCCCGAATACACCACAGAACGACGAGGGCACGCGGATCGAGCCGACGCCATCCGTGCCGATCGCGATCGGGCCGCAGCCGGCAGCAACGCCGGCCGCTGCGCCGCCGCTCGATCCGCCACTGGTACGACCGGGATTCCAGGGATTGCGCGTCGTGCCGGTGACCGGGCTGTCCGCCGTCAGCTTGTAGCCGGACTCGCAGGTCGTGGTCTTGCAGGTGATGATCGCACCGGATGCCTTCAGCGCCGACACGACGGCGGCATCGGCCTCGGGCACAAAGCTCCTGTTCATCGGCGAGCCGCCATAGGCCGGCACGCCGGCAACGAACACGAGATCCTTGATCGTGACGGGCACGCCCGCCAATGGCCCCGTGGCTTCGCCCGCGCGCATGTCCCTGGTGAGACGATCGGCCTCCGCCCTCGCCTGCTCGTACATCGGCGTCACCACCGCATTGCAGGCCTCGTTCGTCGCTTCGAGCGCGGCAATGGTGTCGTCGACGACATCGCGCGGGGTGAACGCCTTGCGCCGGTAGCCGGCCATGATCTCGGTTGCAGAAAGCGCGCCAAGGCCAGTCGGCGCCGGCGGAACGGCCGTTCGGCCGGAACCATCAGTCATCATCAACCCTGAAAAGCTAGCTGAGCGCCGCGTCGACGGCGCGTTTGGCCATGACCGTCACGAGATGGGCACGGTAGTCGGCTTCGGCATGGATATCGGAGGTAAGACCGTCGGTGTCGATCTTGATCGCCGCGATCGCGGACGGATCGAAATTATCCGACAGCACCGCCTCCATCGGAGGCACCCGGAATACGCCGGGACCCGCGCCGGTCACTGCGACGCGGACGCCATCAGCGAATTTCGCGACGAACACACCCACCAGCGCATAGCGCGAGGCCGGCGCCTTGAATTTTGTGTAACCGGCTTTCTGCGGCACGGGAAAACGGATCGCGGTGATAATCTCGCCCTGCTGAAGCGCTGTCTCGAACAGGCCGAGAAAGAATTTGTCGGCGGGGATCTCGCGCATACTGGTGACGATGGTCGCGCCGAGACCGAGCACGCCGGCAGGATAATCCGCCGCCGGGTCGTTGTTGGCGACGGAGCCGCCGATCGTGCCGCGGCTACGCACGGCGGGATCGCCGATCATGGACGCAAGCGCAGCGAGCCCGGGGATTCTCGCCTGCACCAGCTTTGAGGCGGCAACCACGGCATGCGGCGTCATCGCGCCGATGGTGATGGTCGCGCCATCGTCACTGATCCCCTTGAGATTTCCGAGCTTGGAAAGGTCGATCAGCGCGGGCGGATTGGCCAGCCGCTGCTTCAGGGTCGGGATCAACGTCATGCCGCCGGCGACGAGCTTGCTGTCCTCGATCGAGGTCAGCAGCTTTGCGACGTCCGGAATCTGGTCCGGCTGGTGATAGGCAAACGGCTTCAATGTTATTCTCCCTATTCTGCAGCGACCGGCAGCGATGCGTTTTGCAGCAGGCGCCAGATCCGGTTCGGCGTCGCCGGCATGTCGACATGGGTGACGCCGAGATGCGACAGCGCATCGACCACGGCGTTGATGACCGCGGCCGGCGAGCCGATCGTGCCGACCTCGCCGCAGCCCTTCACGCCCATCGGCGTGTGCGTGCAGAGCGTGGAGTGGGTCGCGACCTTCATCATCGGCAGATGGTCGGCACGCGGCATGCAATAGTCCATCAGCGAGCCCGACAGCAGCTGGCCGGAGCCCTCGTCATAGACCGCGTTCTCGAACAGCGCCTGGCCGACGCCCTGCACGATGCCGCCATGCAGCTGGCCTTCGACGATCATCGGATTGATGACAGTGCCGACGTCGTCGACCGCGGTGTAGTTGATCAGCGTTACCGTGCCGGTCTCCGGATCGACCTCGACCTCGGCGATGTGGCAGCCGCCGGGATAGGTGAAATTGACCGGGTCGTAATAGGCCTGCTCCTCCAGTCCCGGCTCCAGCACTTCGAGCGGATAATTGTGCGGCACGTAAGCCGCGCCGGCGATCTCCTCGAACGTCTTGCTGCGGTCCGTGCCGGCGACCGAGAATTTGCCGCTCTCGAACTGGATATCCACCTCGGCCGCTTCGAGCAGATGGGATGCGATCTTCTTGCCCTTGGCGATCACCTTGTCGGTCGCCTTCGACAGCGCGGCGCCGCCGACGACGAGGGAACGCGAGCCGTAGGTGCCCATGCCGAACTGCACGCGATCGGTATCACCGAACACGATGTCGACATTCTCGAAGGGGACGCCAAGTTTATCCGAGACGATCTGTGCAAACGTCGTCTCGTGGCCCTGGCCGTGATTGTGGGTACCGATCATGACCGTCACCTGGCCGGTCGGATGCACGCGCACGGTGGCGCTCTCATAGAGACCACCGCGCGCGCCCAGCCGTCCTGCGAAGCGCGAGGGCGCAAGGCCGCACGCTTCGACATAGGTTGAGTAGCCGAGCCCCCGGAACTTGCCTTTGCTGGCTGACGCCGCCTTGCGAACACCGAAATTCTTGACGTCGGCGGCGGCCAATGCGCCGTCGAGGCAGCCCATGGGATCGCCGGAATCATACTGCACCAGCACGGGCGTCTGATACGGATAGGCCTCCTTCGGGATCATGTTGCGGCGCCGGATCTCGACGCGGTCGATGCCCATCTCGCTGGCTGCGACGTCGACGATGCGCTCCAGCACGAAAGTCGCCTCGGGCCGGCCCGCGCCACGATAGGCGTCGACGGGCACGGTGTTGGTGAAGACCACCTTCACATTGCAGTAGATCGCAGGCGTGGTGTAGACCCCGCCGAGCAGCGGACCATAGAGGTTGGTCGGAATGTTGGGGCCGAAGGTCGAGAGATAGCCTCCCATGTTGGCCAGCGTCTTGACCCGGAACGCGAGGAATTTTCCGGTCTCGTCGAGCGCGAGCTCGGCTTCGGTGACGTGATCGCGGCCGTGGCGGTCGGAGACGTAACCCTCCGAGCGGCTCGCGACCCATTTCACCGGCCGCTTCACGCGCTTGGCGGCCCAGGTGATCACGGCCTCTTCGCCGTAATGGAACTGCTTGACGCCGAAGCCGCCGCCGACATCCGGCGCCACCACGCGCAGCTTGTGCTGCGGAATGTTCAGCACCAGCGCGCCCATCAGGAAGCGCACGACATGTGGGAACTGGCTGGTGGTCCACAGCGTGAAGCGGTCGGTGCCGGGCTCGTATTCCGCAATCGCCGCGCGCGGCTCCATGGGATTGCCGATCAGGCGGTTGTTGACCAGGCTGAGCTTTGCGACATGCGCGGCCTTACGGAAGGCCGACTCCACGGCCGCCTTGTCACCGAGCTCCCAGTCGCAGCAGATGTTGTTCGGCACGTCATCGAACAATTGCGGCGCACCCGGCCTGACGGCTTCGAGCACGCCGACCACGGAGGGCAGCACCTCGTAGTCGATCTTCAGCAGCTCGGCCCCGGCATTCGCCTGCTCCGGCGTCTCGGCGATGACGAAGGCCACCATGTCGCCGACGAAGCGCACCTTGCCCTGTGCCAGCATCGGGAATGGCGGCTCCTTCATCGGCACGCCCTTGGCGTCGGAGATGCCCCAGCCGCAGGGCAGCGAGCCAAGGCCGTCGGCCTTGACGTCGTCCCCGGTCAGCACCGCGATCACGCCGGGCGCAGCAAGCGCTGCGCTCTCGTCGATGCCACGAATGACGGCGTGCCCATGCGGCGAGCGCACGAACACGCCCGCCGTCATGCCCGGACGCTTGATGTCAGAGACATAATTGCCCCGGCCGGTGAGGAAGCGCTGGTCTTCCTTCCGCTTCGGCGCTGCACCGATTCCGATCACATTGCCCATGGTCATTCTCCCTTGGCGGCGTTCATGGCGGCAGCGCCAGCCATCACCGAGATGACGATGTTCTGGTAGCCGGTGCAGCGGCAGATATTGCCTTCGAGGCCGTGACGGACGTCGGCCTCGGTCAGGCCAGGCTTCTCGGTGGCCAGGGCGATCGCGGTCATCAGCATGCCCGGCGTGCAGAAGCCGCATTGCAGCCCGTGATGTTCGCGGAACGCTTCCTGCATCGGATGCATCCGGTTCGAGCCCGGAGCGCCTTGCAGGCCTTCGATGGTGAGCAGCGTCGCGCCATCGAGCGCAGGCACCAGCAGTGTGCAGCTCTTCACAGGCAGTCCGTTGAGATGCACGACACACGCACCGCACTGGCTGGTATCGCAGCCGATATGGGTGCCGGTGAGATTGAGCTGCTCGCGCAAGAGTTCGGCGACAAGCGTTGCCGGTTCGACCTCGACAGTGGTGGGCCGTCCGTTGAGTGTGAAGGATATCTGCACGATCATACTCCCTGTGTGCGACGGGTCTTTAGGCGAGTGGCAGCGCGCTGTCGGTGGCCCATGTGGCCATCACGACATCGCCGACGGTGAAGGGATCCGCGAAGAAGGTCTTTTCCGGCACGTAGGCGACGAACTCGTCGTCCGGCACGGTGTCGAGCATGACCTTGACGAAATAGCCCTGATACTCGATCGCGAGCACGCGGCTCGGCAGCGATGTGGTGCAGCCCGGCGGCAAGTCCCTGCCCGGCCGGACCAGCGCCACATCGTCGCGGCGCACGGCGATGTCGACATTGTCACCGACGGTGACGGTCGAGCGTGCCTGAAGAGGCACCTCGATGCCCGAAGGCGCGGCTTGTCCGAGGACAAAACTCGCGCCATTGACCTTCTCGACCCGGCCCGACAACACGTTCTGCCCGCCCATGAACTCGGCGACGTAGCGATCATGCGGGCGCGCATAGACCTCGCGCGCCGCGCCGGCCTGCTTGATCTTCCCCTGCTCCATCACCACGACGAGATCGGCGAGCGCGATCGCCTCGAGCTGGGTATGCGTGACGTGGATGAAGGTGATGCCGAGCTCCCGCTGCATTCGCCGGAGCTCCTGGCGCATCTGCACGCGAAGCTGCTCGTCGAGCGCAGACAGCGGCTCGTCGAGCAGCAGCACCCGCGGCTCGGTGATCGCGGCGCGCGCCAGCGCAACACGCTGCTGCTGGCCACCGGAAAGCTGCGCCGGCAGCCGGTCGGCGAACTGTGTCAGCCGCACCTTCTCGATCATGGCGTCAGCCGCCCGCAATCGATCGGTTTTGGACTGGCCCCGGACGCGGAGCGCAAAGGCGATGTTCTCGCGTACCGTCAGATGCGGGAACAGCGCGTAGGACTGGAACATCATTGCGGTACGGCGCTGCACCGGCGCAAGCCCGACGACATTCTGCCCGCCGATGACGATCTCGCCCGCGGTTGGGTCCTCATGGCCGGCGATCATGCGCAGGATCGTGGTCTTGCCACAACCGGAGGGACCGATGAAGCAGCAATAGGCACTGTCGGCGATCTTCAGATTGACGCCATCGACCACGTTGGTAACGCCGTCAAAGCTCTTGCAGACCCCTGCCAGTTCGATATCGCCGCGATCGCTCTTCATTCTTAGCCCTTTGCCGCGCTGCCGCGCTTCTTCTGGATCAGCACGATGGCACCGAGGCTCGCACCGATGACGATGAAGGAGACGATGGTCGTCACCGTGCCGAGCGCGTAGAGCGATGGCGAGGTGACGTTCAGCGTCATGCTCCAGATTTCCAGCGGCAGCGTATTCAGCGAGCCCGCGGTCTGGAGGCTGCGCGCGAACTCGTCATAGGAGAGCGTGAAGCCGAACAGCGCGACGGCGACGAGACCGGGCGCCAGCACCGGGATCATCACCAACCAGATCGACTGCCAGCGGCTGGCGCCGAGATCGTAGGCCGCCTCCTCCCAGACGTGGTTGAAGCGCGACATTACCGCAAACATCACAAGCACGCCGAACGGCAGCGTCCATGAGAGCTGCGCGCCGAGCGCCGAGGTGTACCAGCTCGCATTCAGCCCGAGCGCCTGGAACAAGAGACCCGTGCCGAGGCCGAGCACGAGCCCCGGCGCGACAAGACTGCCGATCGTCATGTAAAACACAAATGTGTCGCCGCGGAAGCGCCTGCGGAAGCCGAGTCCGGCGAGGAACGACACCACCACCGTGATGATGGTGACGATGACCGCAAGCTTGATCGAGCGGTCGAACGATCCCTTGACGTCGCCGGTGCGCACCTGGGTGAAGAGGTCGACGAACCAGTGCAGCGAATGTCCCTTCATCGGAAACACGAGGCCGCCGCGGATATCCTGGAACGACAGGATGTAGATGCAGAACATCGGGCCATAGAGCGCGATCACGTAAGACGCGAACAGTGTCGCCAGCACGTAGAACGTCCAGGGCCGGCCGCCCCTGCTCGGCGCAATTGCCTTGGTCATCGCCGGCGCGACCGCCTTGGACATGTCGGTTTTGGGCATGCCGGCGAGAACCGCGCTCATCGCGTGATCTCCTGCCTGATGTCCACCGTGCGCAGGATCAGCGAGACGATTGCGACCAGCACCAGCGTCAGCAGCACGGCGCTTGCCGCCGCGGTCGGATATTGCAGCACGCCGACGTCCTCGTAGAACGCGCTGACCACCGAGGCCGAGCCGCCGCCGGACATCACCTTGACCACGAAGAAATCGCCCATCACGATCGAGACCACGAAGATGGTGCCGAGCGCGATACCGCTCTTGGACATCGGCACCACGATCAGGCGCATGATGTCGAGGCGGCTGGCACCGGTATCGATCGCGGCCTCGATCAGCTTCTTGTCGATCCGCGCCATGGAGTTGAAGATCGGCACGATCATGAAGATCGTGAGCTGGTGCACATAGGCGATGACCACCGCAAGGTCCGAGAACAACAGCACTTCGAGCGGCTGGCGGATGATCCCGGTCGCAAGCAGCGCCTGGTTGATCAGACCTTCCTTGCCGAGCAGCGGGATCCAGGAGATCATCCGGATAATATTGGAGGTCCAGAACGGCACCGTGCAAAGCAGGAACAGTCCGATCGCCAGCAACTGGTTGCGGACGTGGAACACCAGGAAATAGGCGACACAGAATCCGATGATCAGGGTGAAGACCCAGGTCAGCATCGTGAACTTCATGGTCGCCAGATACAGCTTGAACGTCAGCGCCGCGTTGAGCACCTCGATGTAGTTCGAAAACGTGAAGCCCGGCGTCAGCCCGCCGAAGCCGTCGGTGGCAAAGAAGCTCGCCGCCAGCACGACAAGGATCGGCGCCACGAAGAACGGCACAAGCACCAGCACCAGTGGCGACACGTAGAGCCAGCCGGCGAGATTTGCGCGTGACGGATTGGGATTGGGCTGCATAGCGGCGAAGGCCTCGAAGTTGGTCGTGGCTCGCCGGCGCGTCGCCGCGCCGGCACGCTCGTCACGTCAGGAAAGCAGGTTTCAGGCCACCTTGAAGTCGTTCCAGCGCTTGTTCATGTAGGCCGCCTCGTCCATCAGCGTGTTCCAACACGAGATGTTCTTGACGCGGTCGAGGAACGAGCCGCCGTCACGCTTGGTGCCGGCTTTTTCCATCGGCACGCCGTAGGGGTCGTTGACCACCTCTGGCGCGGGCAGCCCTACGTACCAGAACGCCCATTCCGCCGGTGTCAGGAATTTCTTCGCGGTCGAGGGCACCGGACTGTAATAGCCGTAGCGCGCGACAAAGCCGCCCTGCCAGCCCGAAAGATACCAGTTGAGGTATTCGTAGGCCGCATCGAGCTTCTTGCCAGAAAGGTGTTTCATCAACCCCATGCCGTTGCACCAGCCGCGATAGCCTTCCTTGCCGTTCTTGACGTTGACCGGCGCATAGACGCAGGGAATCTCCTTCACGCGCACCGCCGCAACCGCCGGCGACCACATTGACTGGATGACGACTTCACCGGCGGCCATCAACTGCACCGACTGGTCGAAGGTGGTCCAGGTCGCACGGAACTGCCCCTGCTTCTTCAACTCGATCAGCTTGTTGCAGGTAAAATCGATCTCCTCCTTCGTCATGTTACCCTTGTTGCCGTACTTGATCAGCCCGGCGCTCTCGAAGCAGAGCGCGGCGTCCATGATGCCGATCGCGGGCACGTCGAGGATCGCGGCCTTGCCCTTGAACTTGGGATCGATCAGATCCTTCCACTCGGTGACTTCGTGGCCGACGAGGTCGGGCCGGTAGCCGATGGAGTCGGCGTTGTAGACCTGCGGCAGGAAGGTCGCCCATTCGGTGACGCCTTCGTGCAGATCAGTCGCGTCGGGCCTGGAGATGTACATGGCCTCATAGGGCGAAATGCCTTGGCGCGGAATCTTGTGGCCGTCGATCTCGCCCTTGGTGAAGATCGGCAGGATGTTGTCGAATTCCTTGATCTTCTTGACCTCGATGCCCTGTATCACGCCGCGCTTGGCGGCGAGCTTGGCCTGCCAGCCCTCGAGGTCGGCGATATCAACCGTATTAGGCTGGCTTATGAAGCGGTTAATGGCGGCGGAGGTGTCGAGGTTCTGCATCGTCACCTTGAAGCCGAGATCCTTGGCCGCCTGGTCGCCGATCGCCTTCACGACCGAATAGGAGACGCCGACATGGCGCAGCTCGATGTCCTTGATCTCCTGCGCCCAGATGGTCGGGAAGCCGCGGATCGCGTCCGACCCTGCGGCCGCGCCCGCAACTGCCGCCGCGCCCTTCAACAGCGTGCGCCGGCTCAGCTTTTTCGCAGGTCCCGCCTCCGTTCCCGCCGGATCGGAAGTGAACGTCCCCTTGGCCTCATCAGACATGGCAACCCTCGTTGGTTACGATGAACGCTCGCACCGGTCGCCATTGACCGGCTGCGGATGTGATCGGTTGCGCGTGAGGCTATGGGCAGGATTTTGCGAAGTAAAATTGGAAGAAAAAATTCGCAATATAAACGAGACTAATGGTCGGCTCGAATGCATCTCGCTTCGGCACGCCGCATAAGACGGCAGCAACGCCGTGTGCGGCTACGCCCAATGTTTCCCGACTCGCTCCAATCCATCATGGGGGCGGCTGAAATTTCATATGTTATTGGACCGACTGAGAACTTTCAGTTTAGCAACGCTTCCACAGGGTTGTTCCTCCAGGCTCATTTGGACCAAACTGGAAGCGGAAATCACGATTTCGGATTCTCAGTGAAAACGTCGCTCACACAAAAGCCCGCGTGCACACGCCGCGCGCAAGCCGTGCGTCAGAAAGATCAGCGGCATCCAAAGCTGTGCTAAATTGGCGTTATACTCAGTTCGCGGACTGAGTATAACTCGCGCCCTCTTCATTGCTCATGCAGCAAGTTGCGGAAACCGGGCAGCCATGACGAGCCGCAGGCATTGACCAGCGCACGATGAAAGGTGCGGTGAACGGATCACCCATTCTTCGTAGTGCACTGTAGCCTAGCTTCCATTGCCCTCCTCCCGACGTCCTAGGAATGAGTGGCTCCGGACGGAGCGACGTCGAGACGAACCGCGACGCCATCCAGGTCCGAGCTTGGCGCCGGATAAAGCTTCATAACGAGTGGATCGTGACCGGGAACGATATGGCCCGCATCGGATGCCGCGGCGCGCAGCTTGTCGAAGCCCACCAGCATGTCACCGACATGAAACGCCGTCGTGAACGGACGCTCGCTGGTCATGTTCTCGTAGAAATGGCTGACGTCGGAGGCGAGCACGACAGGACCGCGGCGCGTGTTGACGCGGACGAACTGAAGACCGGCGGAATGCCCGCCGGCTGCGTGGACCGTCAGCCCGGGCGCGATCTCGGCGTCGCCATCGTAGAACAGCACCCGGCGCGCGTAGTTCAGCCGCACAATCCCGCAGACGTCCTCGACCTCGAAGGAATGTGATAGCCGCGGATACTGCATATAGCGGCCGGTGGCATAGGCGAGTTCACGCTCCTGAAGATGAAACCGCGCGTTCGGAAACCGGTCGAAATTGCCGGCGTGGTCGTAGTGCAGATGCGTGAGGATCACATCCTTGACGTCGGCGATGTCGACATCGAACGCGCGGAGCGTCTCCACCGGGCAGCGCAGGAAGGTCCGTCTGCGCTGCTTTGCGATTTCGGCATTGAACCCGGTGTCGATGACGAAGGTGCGCCCACCTCCCCTCGCCAGCCACACGAAATAGTCCATCGGCATCGGACCGTCATGAGGGTCGCCGCCGATGAAGTGCTCGCCCCGCTGCGCATCCCGCGTCGCGTAGCGGATGGCGAACAGCTCGTATTCCGGATCAGCCATGGGACTAGCGCTCAGGAACCGGCCGCGTCGACCTCGTTGAAAGCCTCGCGCGCGTTGCGGAAGGCATCGATGCCGGCGGGCACGCCACAGTAGACGGCGACCTGGAGCAGGATCTCCTTGATCTCCTCCTTGGTCAGCCCGTTCTTCAGCGCGCCCTTGACGTGCAGCTTCAGCTCGTGCGGGCGGTTCAGCGCGCCGAGCATCGCCAGATTGACGATCGAGCGCGTGCGACGGTCGACGCCGGGCCGCGTCCACAGGGCGCCCCAGCAGAACTCGGTGGACCATTCCGCCATCGTCCGCGTGAACTCGTCGGCGCCTGCGATCGATTTGTTGACGTAGTCTTCGCCGAGCACCTCCTTGCGAACCTTGAGGCCCTTTTCGAACAGTTCGGTCTTGCTCATGATCGTCCCTTTCGGTCTTGAGAGCTTCTAGTTGGAAGTTGTCTGGAGCGACGCCGATGGCGGTCGCAAAGATTGCAAGAGATTGCCGACGTCATCGACCGCATCGAGCCGCCAGACCGCGTCGATGACACGGCTCGCATCCCAATCGCTCCGACCGGTCCGCACGCCTTCGCGTAGCTTGGCTTCGAGGTCCTGATCTCCGAGCGGAGCCAGCTGGCTGCCACGAGGCGAATTGACGGTCTCCGTCAGCACCTCACCGGTCGACAGGTGCAGGATAACGCGAGCAGCGCCGTCCGACATCGCGTCGTCCAGCTCCGCCCTCACCTTCTGCCGCAGCTGTGCGATATCGGTCCGAACCACGGTCTCTCTCGCGAACTCAGCAACGCCGGCCGTGCCGAGCAGCAATCCGCAAGCCGCGCAATGGTGGATGCTGACCCGCGCATCGCGCTCGTTGTTGACCGGGCGATCGCCCCGCGCGAGCAGCAGCGCCGAGCCTTGCACCGTCACCGACTCGATCTTGTCGCCCCGCCGTCCGATCCGCTCGCGCAGCAGCAGGCAGGCGTCGATGACCGCATGGAACACGATCCCAGCGGGATAGGGCTTGTAGGTGTTCTTTGCGATCTCCCAGGTCTTGCCGAGACCGTCGAGCAGACGTGCGACGTCCGGCTCGTCGCCCATGGTGCGGGCCCAGCCGAGCGGCCCCTCGATCGCACGGGGCGCAGCCTCATAACCCTGCTGCGCAAGCAGCGCGGCGAACAATCCGTTACGCGCCGAATTGCCCACGCTGACATTCTTGGCGGCGCTCGGCAGGTTCTCGACATTGCCGGCGGACTGGCTCGCTGCAATTCCGACGGCGTTTGCAATCCCCTCTGCCGGTAAGCCCAACAGCTTCGCGCACGCCGCGGCCGCGCCAAAAATCCCGCAGGTCGAAGTGATGTGCCAGCCGCGCGCGTAGTGACGCGGCGAAACCGCGTTGCCGATGCGGCACTCGACATCCACACCGAGGATGAAAGCCGTCAGCACCTCGCGTCCGGACAGTTTTCGCATCTCTGCTAGCGCTAGGATGGGCGCGGCAACCGGCGCTGCCGGATGAATGATCGTCTCGGGATGGGTATCGTCGAAGTCGAGCAGGTTGGCCGAGATGGCATTGAGAAACGAGGCGCACAGCGCGTCCATCGGCTGTGAATGACCGATGACGGTCGATGTCGCGGCGCCGCTGAACGGCGCCAGTGTGCGCATCGCAGCGGTGACAACGGGATCGCGCGCGGAGCCGAGCGCGGTCGCAAAGAAATTGAGGATCGACCGCCGCGCCTCAACGCTCTGCGCCTCCACGTTCGCCCATGACGAGGACGCGACGAAATCGGCGAGCGTCCTGCTCACACTCGGAATTGAATCTTGCGGCACGTGGGGCGTCGTCCTCGTTTTCCCGGACCATAGGACGATCCGCGGCAAACTGTCGACCCCAAATGTTATGCTTGACAGCTTGTCTGACAATCATAACAATCCGCCCCCTTGGCGCGGGATCCCGCCGCCACGACGACGGCGGCCGACAAGGCCGGCCGGCGAAAACGATTGACCAACGCGATCAAGAAGGCGCGCCCGTCACGGGATCGCGCGACAGGGAGTAGAAGATGGCGGGAGAGATCCTCGGCGTAATCGGCACGGGCCGCATGGGCGGTCCCATGGCGGAGCGATTGATCGACGCGGGCTATTCGCTCGTCGTCTATGACACGCAGGCCGAGGCAGTACAACCGTTGATCAAGCGCGGCGCGCAGCTGGGCAAATCGCCGGCAGATGTCGCCTCGCGCGCCGACATCGTGCTCGCCAGCCTGCCGACGCCCGACATCGTCAAGGCCGTCACGCTCGGACAGGACGGCATCAGCAGTGGCAACCGCGCCAAGATCGTGATCGATCTGTCGACCTCCGGTCCCGGCGCGGCAAAGCTCGTCGCGGAAGGCCTGAAGGCCAAAGGCATGACGCTGGTCGATGCCCCCGTGAGCGGCGGCATCAAGGGCGCCGTCAACGGCACGCTCGCCGTTATGGTGTCCTGCCCGCAGGCGACCTACGACACCGTGCAGCCGATCCTGAAGAATTTCGGCAAGCTGTTCTACACCGGCGACAAGCCCGGCGTGGCGCAGACGGCCAAGCTCGCCAACAATCTGATGGCGGCCGCGGCACTCGTCATCACTTCGGAAGCCGTCGCGATGGGCGTCAAGGGCGGCGTCAACGCAAAGGTGCTGATCGACATCATCAACGCCAGCAGCGGCCGCAACAGCGCGTCCGAAGACAAATTCCCCCGCGCGGTGCTGCCCGGCACGTTCGATTTCGGCTTCGCCACCGGCCTTTCCTACAAGGATGTCCGCCTCTGCGTGGACGAGGCCGAGGCGATGGGCGTGCCGATGGTCTGCGGCGCAGTAGTGCGGCAGATGCTCGCGATCACCAACGCCAAATACGGCGCGTCGTCCGACTTCACCTCGATCGCAAAAGTGCTCGAGGAGTGGGCCGGCGTCGAGATGCGCGGCTGATCGCACAAGCCTTGAGGGAGAACGATTGCGATGACGATCGGTCCGACCGGATCAGGCAAGGTCTCGCTCGCGCGCCAGATGGCGCGGAGCGTGCTTGCACTGGATCTCGGAGATTTCGGGCCGGAGGTCGTCGCCAAGGCAAAGCTCTGCCTGCTCGACTTCCTGTCCTGCGCCCTCGAGGCCGGAAATCATCCCTGGAGCCGCCAGGCCGTTGCGATCGCGCAAGCCGGCGGCAATGCGACGATCATCGGGACGTCGCAACTCTCGTCGCCGGCCGATGCCGCCTTCGCCAATGCCGTGCTGGGGCACGGCCTCGTGCGAGAAGACATGCATGCAGCCAGCATCGCGCACCATGGCGTCGTGATCTGGCCGACGCTGCTCGCTCTTTCGGAGCAATCGCAGCTGCACGGCGCCAAGCTGCTCGCTTCCGCCATCATCGGCTATGAGACCGGCGCGCGGATCGGCCGCGCGCTGCTGACCTCAGACCTCGCGCGGCTCTATCGCCCGACGGGCCTGGTGGCGCCGCCTGGCGCGGCGCTCGCGGGAAGTTTTGCGCTCGGCCTGTCCGACGACCAGGCAACCAGCGCCATCGCGATCGCGGCCAATACCTCCAGCGGTCTCAACGAATGGCCGCATGCCGGCGGCTCCGACATGTATTTCCATCCGGGCTTTGCCGCCAGCAACGCGATCAAGGCGCTTGGCCTTGCCGCAGCCGGCGCGTTCGGCTCGGAAACGATCCTCGAAGGCGAAGCCGGTCTGTTCGCCGCCTATCGCCGCCAAGCGGCGCCGGGCAGCATCGAGCTCTTCCCGAACGGGGAAAGCGAGATCATGGCCGTCTATAACAAGCCGGTCCCGGCCTGCAATTTCGCGCAGACCGCAACTCAAGCCGCGCTCCGCGTCTCGCACGAGCTCGCCAGCCCCGATGAGATCGACCGCGTCGTCATTCGCGCGCCCGATGCCGCCGTTCGCTATCCCGGCTGCGATTCCAAGGGGCCCTATCGCAACGCGCTGCAAGCCAAGATGAGCATTCCGTTCAGCGTCGCCGCGACCCTGGCGCGAGGCGAGATCGAGGAAGAGAATTACTCTGAGCTCGATGATACCGACATCGTTCGCCTGGTTGCAGTGACAGACCTCAAGGCCGATGCCGGCTTCACCGCCGCCTTTCCCGGCAAGCAGGGCGCGGACGTGACCGTGCATCTGCGCGGCGGCCGAACGATTCAGCACGCTCTGCCCGACGTCATCGCCGCAACGCCTGCAGATATTCGCGCGCGCTTTCGCGCCGCCGCCAGCCGCGTGCTCGGCGAGGACCGCGCGCATCGGCTCGAAAAACTCATCGAAGACTGCGAACGGCTCGGCAGTGCCGGCGCCATTGCAGCGCAGTGCCGCCTGGAGACGGAACGGGTTCTACGATCGGCATCATAAGAAATGCCGGAGAGTACGGGGGAAACATGGTCGATTTGGAGACCAGCTTAGGATCGCCAGCAGCGCGGAGGCGAGGCTGATGGAAGGATTTTTGCAAGCGCTCGCCGCGGGCCTTCTGATCGGCGCCGTTTACGGCCTGATGTGCGTCGGGCTCGGCCTGATCTTCGGCGTCATGCGCGTCATCAACTTCGCCCATGGCGATTTCATGATGCTCGGCATGTACACGGCCTTCTATCTCTTCACCGCCGCCGGCGTGCAGGCGGTGTTCGGAAATACGGTCGGACCGTTCGTCGCCATCCTGCTGGCCGGCCCCGTGCTAGCCGTGTTCGGCTATTTCGTCCATCGGATGCTGATCTCGCACGTCTCAGGGACGCGCACGGCCTCGCTGGAAGGCGAAGGCCACTACGCCCAGCTCATCCTCACGCTCGGCATCGCGCTGATCCTGCAGAACGGCGGCCTCATTGTGTTCGGCTCGGTGCTGGCCTCGATCCGCACGCCGCTGTCGAGCTCCGCCTGGGAGCTCGGCCCGTTCTTCGACATGAGCATCTTTCTCAACAAGGCCCGCAGCATCGATGCGGTCGTCTCGCTGGCGATGATGATTTTGCTCTCGCTGCTGATTACGCGCACTCGGATCGGCAAATCGCTCCGCGCCGCGGCCGACAATCCGACCGCCGCGACCTATATGGGCATCGACGTCGACCGCGCGCATCGCACCGCCTTTGCGCTCGGCTGCGGCATCACCGCGATCGCCGGCGGACTGCTGGCCACCAACTATCCGTTCCACCCGTTCGTCGGCCTCGAATACGTCATCGTCATGTATGCCGGCGTCGTGCTCGGCGGCATGGGCAGCATCATCGGCGCCTTCTGGGGCGGCATGACGATCGGCCTCGTGCAGCAGATGTCGACGCTGATCCTGCCGACCCAATTGCAGAACGCTGCGATCTTCGCCGTCTTCCTCCTCATCATCTTCTTCCGTCCGCAAGGCTTCTTCGGACGCATGGTCGAGAGGACGTGACCATGCTCCAGACGCGTTCCTTCTTGCCTCCCCTGCTCTTCACGCTCGCCTATGCCGGGATTTCGCTCGGCGTCACCAACTCCTATTATCAGCTCATCCTGACGCTGGTGCCGGTGTGGGCGGTGTTCGGCCTGTCCTGGAACCTGCTCAGCGGCTACACCGGACTGATCTCGTTCGGCCACGCCGCCTTCTTCGGGATCGGCGCCTATGCGACCGCCCTCGGCCAGATCTATTTCAACATCTCGCCCTGGCTGCTGATCCCGATCGCCGCCATGCTCGGCGGCATCGCCGGGCTCCTGATCGGATTTCCGACCTTCCGCCTCCAAGGCCACTACTTCGCCCTGGCGATGCTCGCCTACCCGCTCGCCATTCTCTATGTGTTCGAGTGGCTCGGCTTCCAGGAGGTGACGCTTCCGATCAAGCGCGACGCGCCGATCGCCTATATGCAGTTCGCCGATCCCCACATCTACACGCTGTTGGGGCTCGCCATCATGCTGGCCGCCATCGTGCTGACGCAAGTGATCGAGCGCTCGCGCTTTGGCATGGCCCTGCTCGCGATCAAGCAAAACGAGGCTGCCGCTGAAGCCGCCGGTATCAACACGTTGGCCTGGAAGCTGCGCGCGATCACGCTGAGCGGGGCGATTGCCGCTGCCATCGGCGGATTCTACGCGCAGGTGCTGCTGGTCGTGACCCCGCAATCGGTGTTCGGCATGCTGGTGTCGGCGCAGGCGCTGACAGTCGCGATGTTCGGCGGCGTCGGCTCCGTCTGGGGTCCGGTGATCGGCTCGGTGATCCTGATCCCGCTCGCCGAGATCCTGCATGCGGAGGCCGGCGCGCGCATCCCAGGTATCCAGGGCGTCATCTTCGGCATTGCCATCGTCTGCGTCATCCTGCTGGCGCCGGAAGGCCTGTTCTGGAAGCTGCGTGACCTTCTGCGCAAGCGAACTGCCTCCACGACAACTGCAAGCGCCGCGCCGGAAGCACCGGCCGCCAACGTCACAGCGCTGAAGCCCGCCGCGCGACAGCGTGCCGCCACCGGCGAAGTCGTGCTTGAGGTTCGCAACCTCTCGCGCTCCTTCGGCGGCCTCAAGGCCGTGCAGAATGTCAGTTTCAAGCTGCACAAGAACGAGATCCTCGGCATCATCGGCCCCAACGGCGCCGGCAAGACCACACTGTTCAATCTCCTCAACGGCTTTCTGAAGCCGAGCCAGGGAGAGGTGCTGATCGACGGCCGCAACATGTCCGGTCAGCGGCCGCACGTGATCTGCGAGGCCGGTATCGGCCGCACCTTCCAGGTGATGCGGCCGTTCCTGCGCATGTCGATCATCGACAACGTCGTGGTTGGCGCCTATGTGCGCGCCCGCTCCGACGAGGAGGCACGCAAGTTGGCCGCCGACGCCGTTGCCCGTGTCGGGCTGTCCGCCGTGGCCGACCGTGTCGCCGGCGAGCTCTCGACCAAAGAACTGCGGCTGATGGAGCTTGCCCGCGCGATCGCCGGCCAGCCGCGCATCCTGCTGCTCGACGAGACGCTCGCGGGCCTCGGCCACGGCGAGGCGGACGAGGTCGTCGGCGTGATCCAGCAGCTCGCACGCGACGGCATGACCATCGCGATCATCGAGCACACCATGCAGGCGATGGTCCGGTTGGTCGACAGATTCCTCGTACTCGACCACGGCGCCGTCATCACCGAGGGCCTGCCGGAGGTCGTGACGCGCGACAATCGCGTGATCGAGGCCTATCTCGGCAAGAAGTGGGTGGGCCATGCTGCGAATTGAGGGATTGAGCGCGGGCTATTCCGCAAAGCCCGTCTTGAACGACGTGTCGATCAATGTCGGCGCGGGCCAGTTCGTCGCGATCGTCGGCCCCAACGGCGCCGGCAAGACCACGCTGTTCAAGACGATCTCCGGCATCGTGAAGCCCAGCGGCGGGAGAATCGCCTTCGACGGCGTCGACCTGCTCGCGGTGCCGCCGCCGCAGCGCGCTCATCTCGGCATCGCCCATGTCCCCGAGGGCCGTCAGGTGTTTCCGTCATTGACCGTGATGGAGAACCTCGAAATGGGCGCAATGACCGAGAGCGGCCGGCGCGACTGGCAGGCCAATGTCGAGCGCATCTTCGAATGGCTGCCGGTGCTGAAGGAGCGTCGCAACCAGTTCGCCGGCACGATGTCCGGCGGCCAGCAGCAGATGCTCGCGATCGGCCGTGGGCTGGCCTCCTCACCCAAGCTGCTGATGCTGGACGAGCCCTCGATGGGTCTCGCCCCATCGACCGCCGATTTCATCTTCGAGCGGCTGATCGAGATCCGCCGCCAGTCCGGGCTGACCATGCTGCTGGTCGAGCAGCGCGTCGCCGAGGCACTTGAATCGGCCGACCACGGCTACGTCCTCGAGGCCGGACATGTCGTGCTCGAAGGCAACAACGACACGCTGCGCGCCGACGACCGTGTGCGCAAGGCCTATCTCGGCATGTGACCAACACAAAAACAAATACAAGGGAGAGAACACAATGAACAAGGCATCGAAGGGACTCTCGCGCCGAACTGTGCTGTCAGGCGCTGCCGCCGTCGGCCTTGCCGGCGTGGCTCGCGCGCAAGGACCGGCCGAGGTCAAGGTCGGGCTGATCGTGCCGCTGTCGGGCATCTACACCCGCCCCGGCCAGGTGATGAAGATGGGCGCCGAGATGGGCATCGAGCACATCAACGCGCAGGGCGGCATCAAGGCACTCGGCGGCGCCAAGCTGAAGCTGGTCGTGATCGACTGCGGCGACACCACCGAGAAGGCCAAGAATGCAGCTCAGCGCATGGTGGCGCAGGAGGCCGATCTGGTCGCCGCCACCGGCTCCTATCTCTCCTCCTTCACGCTCGCGGTCACCGAGGTGACCGAGCGCGCCGAACTGCCGGTGCTGACGCTGTCCTATTCCGACCTTTTGACCGACCGCGGCTTCAAATACATCTTCCAGACCGCGGCCACCGCGAGCCGCCAGTCCGAGCTCGGCCTGCCGACGCTGATGAAGCTCGCCGAGAATGCTTCGGGCAAGAAGCCGAAGACTGTGGCGATGCTGATGGACAACACGGCGACCTCGGTCGCCACAGCCAAGGCGCTCAAGGAAAAGCTGTTCGCGCAGGAAGGCCTCCAGCTCGTCGTCGAGGAAGTCTGGACCCCGCCCCTGTCGGATGCGACGCCGCTGATCCAGAAGGTTCGCTCCGCCAAGCCCGATCTGCTGCTGTTCATGCCGAATGCAGTGTCGGACGCCAAGCTCGGCCTGGAGAAAATCAGCGAGTTCGGCCTCGGCCAGGGCAAGATCCCAACCGTGTCCTTCAGCATCACCATCGCCGAACCGGACATGCTCCAGAGCGTGAACCCGGAGACCGTACAGGGCATCATGACCATCGTCGCCAACTGGGGTTCGAAGGGCCACGAGGCCCTGATCGCCGAGCTCAAGGCCAAATACAAGGAGCCCTGGATGACGCAGAACGTCATCTCGACCTATGGCGACATGTGGCTGATGAAGGAGGCGCTGGAGAAAGCTGCCAAGGCCGACCGCAATGCCGTCGCGCAGGCCTTCCGCACCATGGATGCCGGCCCGTCGAAATACTATCCGGGAGGTCAGCTCAAATTCGACGAGAGGGGCCGCCGAGTCGGCGCCGGCGTCGTCATCGCGCAATGGCAATCGGGCGTGCCTGTCACCGTCTATCCGCCCGACCTCGCGCAGGCTCAGCCGTTCTGGCCGAAGAAATCCTAAAGCGTCGCGCGATTTTCAGGGAGGAGAATTGTCATGACTGCAAAGAGCAAGATTACGATCACGCGCCGAACATTGCTCGCTGGCGCCTCCGGCACGCTGATCGCATCCCGCGCCGCCTGGGCGCAGCAACCTGCCGAGGTCAAGGTCGGCCTGCTGGTGCCGATCTCCGGGCTCTATGCCCGCCCGGGCACGGTGATGCGCGAAGGCGCCGAGATGGCGGTCGATCACATCAACGCGCAAGGTGGCATCAAGGCGCTCGGCGGTGCCAAGCTGAAGCTCGTCGTGCTCGATTCCGGCGACACCACCGAGAAGGCCAAGAACGCCGCCCAGCGCATGGTCGCGCAGGAGACCGATCTGGTTGCGGCGAGCGGCGCTTATCTGTCCTCGTTCACGCTCGCGGTGACCGAGGTCACCGAGCGCGCAAACCTGCCTATGCTCACCCTCTCCTACTCCGACCTCATCACCGAGCGCGGCTTCAAATACGTGTTTCAGACGGCCGCTACCGCGGGCTCGCAGGCCAAGCAGGCGTTGCCGCAGCTCATCAAGCTGGCGGAGACGGCCTCAGGCAAGCGGCCGAAGACGGTCGCGATCCTGACCGACAACACGGGGGCCTCGATCGCTTCCGCAAAGGCGATGCGCGAGGGCCTGCTGGCGGAGAACCAGCTGCAGCTGATCGTCGACGAGACGTTCACACCGCCGCTGGCGGACGCGACGTCGCTGGTGCAGAAGATCCGCTCGGCAAAACCCGACCTGCTGTTCTTCCTGCCGACGGTGATTTCGGACGCAAAGCTGCTGCTCGAGAAGATGAACGAGTTCGGCCTCGGCCAGGGCAAGGTGCCGACCATCTCGTTCGGCATCGCGATCGCCGAGCCGGACATGCTGCAGACCGTCAGCCCCGAACTGCTCCAGGGCGTGCTGACCTGCGTCGCGAGCTGGGGCGCCAAGGGTCATGAGGCGCTGATCGCCGAACTCAAGACCCGCTACAAGGAGCCGTGGATGACGCAGAACGCGATCTCCACCTATGGCGACATGTGGGTGATCAAGGACGCGCTGGAGAGGGCCGGCAAGGCCGAGCGCGTCGCCGTCGGCGAGGCGCTGCGCACCATGGATGGCGGCCCCTCCAAGTATTACCCGCTGGGTGAGATCAAGTTCGACGAGAAAGGCCGCCGCGTCGGGGCCGGCATGACCATCGTGCAATGGCAGACCGGCGTGCCGGTGACGGTGTTCCCGCCAGAGCTTGCATTGGCAAAGCCGTTCTGGCCGAAGAGCTGACAACGCCGAACAAGGAACGGAGAACAACATGGACAAGGCGACTTACGACCGCGGCCTCGAAATCCGCAAGAGCGTGCTGGGCAACGAGTTCGTCGACAAGGCGATCGCATCCGCGGACGAATTCAATCGCCCGATGCAGGACCTCACCACGGAATATTGCTGGGGCTACGTCTGGAGCCGCGAGGGTCTGACGCGGAAGACCCGCAGCTTCCTCAACCTCGCAATGCTCTGTGCACTCAATCGCCCGCACGAGCTGAAAACCCACGTCCGCGGCGCGCTCGCCAACGGCGCCACGCGCGAAGAGATCCGCGAAGTCTTCATGCAGGTCGCGATCTATTGCGGCGTTCCGGCAGGTGTCGATGCGTTCCGGAACGCGAAGGAAGTCTTCGCCGAGCTCGACAAGAAATAACGGAGCACCAGACGATGATGGGCAAATGGGCACTCGTGACCGGCGCAACCGCCGGCCTTGGCTTGGCTGTCGCGGAAGGCCTTGCCGGCGCGGGCGCCAACATTGTCCTTCACGATCTTGTCGCGCCGAAGCAGGCCGCGGACGAACTGCGCGCCCGCTTCGGCGTGAAGACCATCGCGGCCGGCGTCGATCTGTCTCAGCGCGACGCAATCGAGGCGATGGTGGCCGATCTGCTCGCCCGCTGCGGCGCGATCGACATACTCGTCAACAACGCCGTTATCAGGCATTTCTCCCCCGTCGAGCAGTTCCCTCCCGAGAAATGGGAACACGCGCTCGCCGTCAACCTCTCGGCGCCGTTCCATCTGATCCGCCTGGCGCTGCCGGCAATGAAGCAGTGCGGCTGGGGCCGGATCATCAATTTGGGCTCGATCTACTCAAGCCGCGCGGTTGAGGATCGCATCGACTACGTCACCACCAAGACCGCAATTCTGGGTATTACCCGCGCCGTCGCCATCGAGACAGCCCGCAGCGGCATCACCTGCAACACGATCTGCCCCGGCACGCTGCCGACGCCCGCCATCCTCAACAAGATCGCCGGCATCGCTACGAATAGTGGCCGTGCGGTCGACGACGTGACCCGCGAATATCTAGGCGAGCGGCAGCCGACGCAACGTTTCGTCGAAATGAATGCCGTCGCCGCTATGGTCGTCTTTCTCTGTGGCCCCGCCGCAAACGACATCACCGGCGCCAGCCTGCCGATCGACGGCGGCTGGTCGGTGGCATGAGCACATTGGAATGGGAGTGCTGCGATGACTGAACAATCGGGCCAGACCGTCGTGCTGACGGGTGCCGCCGGCGGCATGGGACGCGCCATCACCAAGGCACTGCTGGATAGCGGCCGCCGCGTCGTGCTGGTCGATCGCGACGCCAAGGCGCTTCAGGAGCTGGCGTCCACCGCCGGCAATGCGGTGTTTCCGATCCAGCTCGATATCAGCGACGCACAGGCTGTGGATGGCCTGCCGGACGCGATTCCCGGTCATTTCAAGCCGGTCGACGTCCTCATCAACAATGCCGGTCACGATATCGGCGGGCGGACCCGCTTCGACATCGGCTCCGCCGACGACTGGTCCAACATCATCCAGACCAATCTGATCGGCCTGATGCGCGTGACCCGCGCGATCCTCCCCGACATGGTCCGCCGCAATGCCGGCCATGTCGTCAACATCAGTTCGATCAACGCCGTCCGGATTGTCCCTGACATGGCCGCCTACAGCACCAGCAAGGCGGGTGTGCACATGTTCACCGAGACCCTCCGGGGTGAGCTGGCGGAAACCGCGATCCGGGTGACCGAGCTGCAGCCCGGACTGACCCGGACCAACATCATCCTGACCCGCTACCGCGGCGATACGCGGAAGGAAAAGGACTATTTCGACCAGTTCAGGATGGCGCTCGATCCCGCCGATATCGCCCGGTCCATCGTCTTTGCCCTCGATCAGCCAGCCCACGTTCAAATTGCCGAAATGATGATTCTGCCTGTAAACCGGTACTGAGTTTTCCCGAACAGGACCCGGACATGGAAAGACGTAGCGAATTGCAGTCGACACTCCGCATCGAGGACGTCCCGACCGTCCGGGCGATGGTCGCGCAAAAGCTGCGGGAGGCGATCATGTCCGGCACGCTCAAACCGGGCCAGCGCCTGGTCGAGCGCGAGCTCTGCGAGATGATGGGTGTCAGCCGCCCTTCGATCCGTGAAGCGCTACGCGCGCTCGAGGCGGACGGGCTGGTGAATACGGTTCCGCACCGCGGCCCCGTGGTCTCCACGATCAGCCTCGAGGAGGCCCGGCAACTCTATGCAGCACGCGCGGTCCTCGAAGGCTTTGCCGGCCGCGAATGCGCCAGGCTGCATGACCCGGAAGTGGCACGCCGGATCGGGGAGGCCCTGACGCGGCTGAAGGCCGCCGCGGCCAAACAGGATCTCGTCGGGTGCCTCGAGGCCAAGACCGACTTTTACGCCGCACTGATCGGCGGCTGCCGCAATGCCTTCATCGAGCGCATGCTCAAGCCGCTGCACGACCGGATCCAGCTGTTGCGGATCACGTCGATGTCTCAGCCGAAGCGGATCAACAAGAGCCTGCGCGAGGTCACCGCGATCTGGCGCGCGATCCAGAGCGGCGATGCGGACCTCGCCGAGCGCTGCTGCGTCGACCACATCAATGCGGCCGCCGTGGCCGCGCTCGACATGATCGAGAAATCGTCGGCGGCCAAGGAGGCGGCGCCTTCCGACGACTAAAAAATGCCGCCAGGGAGTGTTCGATGACGTATCTCGTACGATCGCTGATCCTGTTTTTCCTGCTCTACCCCTGCGGCGCCGCGATCGCGGATGACTATCCCACTCGCCCGGTCACGATGATCGTGCCCTTCTCCGCCGGCGGCCCCGGCGACGTCATAGCGCGCATCCTCGGCAATGCCATGAGCGCGACGCTGAAGCAGTCCATCGTCATCGAGAATGTCGTCGGCGCCGGCGGAACGCTCGGCACCAACCGCGTCGCCAAGTCTGCGCCCGATGGCTACACGCTGCTGCTGATGCATGTCGGCCAGGCCACTGCGCCCGCGCTCTACGCAAAACTGCCGTTCGACCCGGTCGGCGACTTCGCCATGATCGGACTTGTCACCGACGTGCCGATGATCCTGGTGGCCCGGCCAAATTTTCCGGCCAAGGATTTGAGCGAGATGATCGCGCGCATCCGCAGCGAGGGCGACAAGATGACCTTCGGCAATGTCGGTCTCGGCTCGGCCTCGCAG
Source organism: Bradyrhizobium cajani (assembly GCF_009759665.1). Lineage (GTDB taxonomy): Bacteria > Pseudomonadota > Alphaproteobacteria > Rhizobiales > Xanthobacteraceae > Bradyrhizobium > Bradyrhizobium cajani. The sequence goes on along the minus strand of NZ_WQNE01000018.1, from coordinate 33,432 downwards.
CTCTGCGGCCTGATGTTCATGAACACGACCGATACGAAGCTCTCGCAAATCTATTACAAGGGCGGCGGTCCCGCGTTGAACGATGTCATCGCCGGCCACATCGACGTCTATTGCGATCCCGCGACCGGACCGACGCCGTACATCCAGTCAAAGACGATCAAGGGCTACGCGATCACCAGCAAGACACGTGTCGCGACGCTGCCTGAAGTGCCAACCTCGGCAGAGGCCGGCGTTCCCGAGTTCAACGTCACGACCTGGTACGGCCTCTACGCGCCGCGCGGCACGCCTAAGCCGGTGGTTGACCATCTGGTCGGCGCGCTCCAGACCGCGCTCAAGGATCCGGCCCTGATCAGCCGCTTTGCCGAGCTAAGCATGGCTCCGGTCGAGCCCGAGCGTGCAACGCCGGATGCGCTCGAAGCTTTCTTGAGGTCCGAGATTGGCAAGTGGGCACGGATTATCAAAGCGGCCGGAATCGAGCCGCAATAGAGACCAGCTCGAGGCGGCGACCAATCTGGCAAACTACCTGCCTGTGACGAGATTCTTTTCGGATTTCCTGGTGCACACGTCGCCTCCGAATCGATTGAAAGACCTGAACTCCCAGTCCAATCCATCATGGACCAGCGTGAGCCAATTACGGCCAGGCAAAAACGACGAGATCAAGTGTCAAGCCGATCTTCATCAGTCGAACTGGACCGGCTCCGATCCGGGATAGGAGTGGGCGACGAACTCGCAGAACGCGCGCCCCGCCGGAGACAGCTTCGCCTCGGCCTTCCAGGCAAGTCCCACATCCATGGTATGAACGTCGTCATCGAGAGTCTTGAGATCGATGCGATGTCCCTCGAGCGACCAGGGACGATAGACCATGTCTGAAAGGATCGTGATTCCCATGCCGGTCGCAACCATGCTGCGGACGGCCTCGACCGACAACGTGCGGAAGATGACGTTCGGAACGAGCGTCGTATGCTGCCAGTAACGCATGGCAGCTCGTTCGGCTTCGTCGACGGTCAGCATCAGATAGGGTTCGCTGGCCAGATCTGCGAGTTTGATGCTCTCTTTGCGGAGGAGCGCATGATTGGCGCAGGTCCACAGGCGACGCGGTGAGCGCAGCAACAGCCGCGAGCGAATGGAGTGGCGATCATGCAGGTTGGAGACCAGCATGATCGCCGCATCGACGCTGCCACTGACCAGACTCTGCTCGATCGCATCGCGCTGAAACTCGTGCAGACGCACCGTGATGCCCGGGAACGACCGCCAGAAGCGCGACAATAGCGGCGGCAGGAAATATCCGGCGACAGTATAGCTGACAGCCACGTCGACGGTACCGTCGACCTGCGTCCCCCAGCGATGCGGGCCGCGCATCGCATCCGACACGCTCGCCTCGATCGTGCGGGCGCGCTGCAAGAACTCCTGCCCGTCGAAGGTCAGCGTCACGCCGTTCGAGTGGCGGTCGAACAGCTTGCGGCCGAGCTCCGCTTCGAGCGCCTTGATGGACGCCGTCACCGCCGACTGTGTCACGCTCAGCGCCGCAGCGGCGGCCGAAACGCGACCGGTCTCGGCCGTTGCGATGAAATGTCGAACCTGACGGAATGTCAGAGGCATCAAAATTTCCGATATCAGCGAACGATATTTCGAATTTTACAATCACCCGGTGGAACGGAAAAATCAATCTATCGGTTCGCGGGTGAGAAGGCGTTGAGATGAGGTCTGATGGCTTGGAGTTGGTCGCTCGCGATGTCAGCGTCCAATTCGAAGGCTTGAAAGCGCTGTCGGACGTTACACTTGCCGTGCCACGGGGAGGTATCACTGGATTGATTGGCCCGAACGGGGCCGGCAAGACCACCCTTATCAATGTGCTGACAGGTTTTCAGCCGGTTGGCGCCGGCAGCATCGAACTGGAAGGAGAGCCGCTCAACGGTATTGCGGCGCACAAGCTCCGACACAAAGGCGTCGCGCGCACTTTTCAGTCGGGTCGACTTTTCCGCGATCTGCCGGTCGTGGACAACCTGGAGGTGACCGGCGTCGGTCTCGGCCAGACCCGCCGCGATGCGATCGCGGAAGCCCAGCGCGTCCTGGCCTGGCTCGGTATTTCCAGTCTGGCCAACACCATCGCGGGTGCCCTGCCCTATACCGACGAGCGGCGCGTTGCCATCGGCCGGGCCATCATGTGCACGCCGCGCTATCTCCTGCTCGACGAGCCGGCAGCCGGCATGTCCGAACATGAAAGCCACGATCTTGCGGCCATCATCCGGCGGATCGCCGGTGAACTGAATGTCGGCGTGCTCCTGATCGAGCACAATATCGGTCTCGTTCTCGAACTTTGCGAGCGGATCTTCGTCCTCGACTCCGGCGAGATCATCGAAGTCGGCACGCCTGCGGAAATTCGCGACAGCGATGCGGTACGGCACGCTTACATGGGGACGCAGCGCGACGAGTTGATTCCGCCAATCGTCGCGGAAGCGGCGGTCGCGTCATGACGCTGCTCGCTGTCGACGACATCACAGTCAGCTATGGACGCCTTACCGCCCTACGCGGCGTGACGCTGAAGATCGACGAGGGCGAGATTCTGTTCGTCACCGGTCCGAACGGCGCCGGCAAGTCGACCCTGCTCAACGCCATCGCGGGCGTCGTGCCGGCCGGCTCCGGCTCCATCATCATCGACGGTGCGAGGGTCACGGGCAATTCGCCCGAAGACATCGCCAGGCGCGGCTTTTCGCTGGTGCCCGAGGGGCGCAACGTCTTCGGCGCACTGACGATCGAGGAGAATCTGAAGGTCGGCACCGGCATGCGGCGCGACCGGAAGAGGATCGCCGACGATCTGGAGTCCATTTACGAGGAATTCCCGATGCTGGCCGAGCGTCGCCGCACTCCGGCGGGCATGCTCTCCGGCGGCCAGCAGCAGATGCTCGTAATCGGCCGCGCCCTGATGGCCGCGCCGCGCATCATGGCCATCGACGAACCGTCGCTCGGTCTTGCGCCCAAGATCATCGACCAGGTCTATGAGATCCTGGTGCGGCTGCGCGCTCAGCGGAAACTCACGCTCCTCATCGTCGAGCAAAGCTCGACCCGGGCCATGATGACCGGCGGGCGGATGGTCCTGATCCGCGGCGGCCGCATCGTTCTGGAGGGCGCCGCCGCCGACATGATCAAGGACGATCGCCTGAAGCAGGCCTATTTCGGCTTCGGAGATCACTGAGATGACCGACGTCCTCCAGATCGTCTTCGACGCGTTGAGCCTTGGCAGCCTCTATGCGCTGGGTGCACTCGGCATCGCCCTGATTTTCGGCGTCATGCGGCTCGTCAATTTCGCTCACGGCGATTTCATCGCCTTCTGCGTGTTCGCGATGCTGTGGCCTTCGATCGACGCGGCAGCGATCGTGTTTGCCGGCCGGCTACCCTTCTATCTGCTGATCCCGCTTCTGCTTCTGATTGGCGCTGTGCTCTCGATCCTGTCCGAGATCGTCGTCTTCCGTCGCTTCCGCAACACAAATCCGGCGACGATGATGATCGCGTCCTTCGCGCTCGGCTTCGTCATCCGGCACCTGCTTCTGATGCTGTATTCGAGCCGGCCGAAATCCATCACGCTGTGGCCGAGCCTCGGCCTGCCGGTCGAGTTTCTCGGTGCCCACATTCCTATGCTCCAGGTCGTGACCATCATGATCACGCTGGTCGTGCTCGTCGTGCTCGTCCTGTTCCTCAAGCGCACACGCTACGGCCTGGAGATGCGCGCGGCGGCCGAGAATTTCACCATGGCCCGCATGCTCGGGGTCCGCGCCAATGGCGTGATCCTGCTCGCCTTCGCCATCAGCGGCATGCTGGCAGCGGCGATCGGCCTGATCCTGGCCACCAATTCCGGCACCGCCGATATCGGCATGGGTGCCAACGTGATGCTCATCGCCTTCATCGCGACCGTGATCGGCGGCCTCGGCAGCATTCCCGGTGCGGTAGCCGCCGGATTCCTGATCGGCGCGGCGAGTGTCGTATTCCAGGCGACCTTGCCGCACGACGCCCGTGTGTTCCGCGACGCCTTCGTCTACGGCGCCGTCATCGTCGTGCTCCTGGTGCGGCCGCAGGGCCTGTTTGCACCGAAATCCGCCAAGCAGAGAGTTTGATCGAATGTCGACGCGGCCATCCGTCATCCGGCAGACGATCGTGACACCGATCATCCTGATCGTGGCGCTGCTCATCATGGCCGCCCTCACCTATCAATTCGGCAGTCGGGCCTTCAATCGCACCGCGGTTGAGATGTTCATCAACATCATGGTCGTCGTCGGGCTCTACGTCTTCGTCGGCAATTCGGGCCTGCTGTCGTTCGGCCATATCAGCTTCATGTGCCTTGGCGCCTACATGACCGCATGGCTCGCCATCCCGCCGGTGATGAAGTCGATCACACTCAAGGGATTGCCGGCTTGGCTGCTCCACACACAACTGCCGATGTGGGTGGCGACCCCGATCTCGGGTCTGTTCGCGGCGATATTCGCGCTGATCATCGGACGCGTGATCATGCGCCTGTCGGGCATTGCCGCTTCGATCGCGACCTTCGGCCTGCTTGGCGTCGTCAACAATGTCTATTCGAACTGGGACTCGGTGACGGGTGGACAAGGCTCGATCGTCGGCATTCCGCCGACCATGAACGTCTGGATCGGATGGCTCGGCGCAACGGCCGCCATCGTGATCGCCTATCTCTATTCGATCTCGCGCTCCGGACTTGCGCTACGCGCCACGCGCGACGAGGCGGTCGCGGCAAGCGCCTCGGGCATCAACATCGTCCGCGAGCGGCTGATCGCCTTCGTCGTCAGCGCCTTCATCATCGGGCTCGCCGGCGCGCTCTACGCGCACTTCCTGAGCATCGTCAATCCCGGCGCGTTCTATCTGCGGACGACCTTCGTCACGCTGTCGATGCTGGTGGTCGGCGGCATGTACAGCCTCAGCGGTGCCGTCTCGGGCGTCGTCGTGATGTCGGTGCTCATCGAGCTGTTCCGAAATCTCGAGAAGGGCATCAGCCTTGGCGGCCATACCATCGCATTGCCGAACGGTGCTCAGGAGATCGCAATCGGCGCCATCACCATCGTGATGCTGATGTACCTGCCCACGGGACTGAGCCGAAATCGGGAGTTCTCCTGGCGCGGATGGCCATTGCAGCGGCCGCTGGCGCGCCCCGTGCAGACGGCCCTGAAGGAACTGAACTGACGTTCGTTTTGCTCAATTGGAGGAGTGGCTCATGCGTTTTACGACATTACTCAGCATCATGGCCGGAGCATCCACGCTCTGGTTCACGCCTGCTCAGGCCGCCGACGAGATCGTCATCGGCTTTGCGACCGCGGCATCCGGATTCATGCAGGCCTATGACAAGCCGGCGCAGGATGCGGCGCTGATCCGGATCGACGAGATCAACAAGGCCGGCGGCCTGCTCGGCAAGAAGATCAAGCCTGTCTTCGCCGACACCAAGACCGACCAGGCTGAAGGCGCCAAGGCCGGTCTTGCGGTGCTCGACCAGGGCGCAGACCTCGTGATCGTCTCCTGCGACTACGATTTCGGTGCGCCGGCAGCGCTCCAAGCGCAGGCGGCCGGCAAGGTCTCCTTCTTCCTCTGCGCCGAATCGATCAAGGCCGGCATTCCCGGCGTCGGTCCCTTCTCGTTCTCGGCGTCCGTACTGGCGGCCGTGCAAGGCGCGACCATGTCGGAATGGGCCTACAACAAGAAGAATGCGCGCACCTTCTACCGTCTGCTCGATAGCTGGACGGTCTACAACAAAGGCATTTGCGACGGCTTCGATTGGCAGCTGCCGCACTTGAAGGAGGCCAAGCTCGTCGGCAGCGACACCTTCAAGAACGACGATGCCTCGATTGCCTCGCAGATCACCCGCATCAAGGGCTTGCCGAAGGAGCCCGATGCCATCATGCTCTGCACGATGATGCCGGGCGCAGTCTCAGCCATTAAGCAGATCCGCGCCGCCGGCATCAAATCGATGATCCTGAACGGCTCGGGCGTCGACGGCAGCTACTGGTTGAACGCCACGCCGGATCTGTCGAACTTCTACGTTCCGGTGCAGGGCTCGGTCTATGGCGACGATCCCAATCCGAAGGTCAACGAGTTCAACAAGAAGTACAAGGAGGTCACCGGCGGCGATCCGTCCAGCCAGTACGTCTATCCGGGCTACGTCCTGATCGACGTCTGGGCCAAGGCGGTCGAACGCGCCAAGTCGACCGATGCGGCCGCCGTCGTGGCCGAGCTCGAGAAGATGAACAACGAGCCGACGCTGTTCGGCCCGCGCACCTTCACCAAGGAGATCCACCACCAGAACCAGGGCCGTTACCTGATCGTCAACACCGAGGCGGGCAAGCCACGCGTCGTTGATCAGTGGACGATCTCGGAGAAGATTCCGGTCGACTATCTGGTGTCCAAGTAAGCCGGGATGCGCTGCCTCGCGCCCCCGAGGCGGCGCAACCCCTTCGTCTGCAAAGCTGTTTTGGAGGAAATGGAGAGATGGTCGTGATCAACTGCGACATGGGTGAGGCCTACGGCCTCTACAAGATGGGCGACGACAAGGCGCTGATGCCCCATATCGACGTCGCCAACGTCGCTTGCGGCTTTCATGCCTCCGACTTCAATCACATGCGCAAGACGGTGCAGCTCGCCAAGGAGTTCGGCGTCAAGGTCGGCGCGCACCCCTCGCTCCCGGATCTCCAGGGCTTCGGCCGCAGGGAGATGAAGATCAGCCGCGAAGAGCTGGCCAATTGCCTGCTCTATCAGATTGGCGCACTCAAGGCGTTCTTGGATGCCGAGGGAATGGCGCTCAACCATATCAAGCCGCACGGCGCGCTTTACGGCATGGCATCCCGGAACGAGGAGATCGCGGAAGCCGTCGCCGACGCCGCCGACGTCTACAAGGTACCGCTGCTCGGCATGAAGGGAACGCTGCATCAGAAGGTCTATGAACGGCGCGGCCACACCTTCGTCGCCGAATATTATGCCGACCTCGACTACAATGCCGACGGCAGCCTCATCATCACCCGCGAGCACGAGGCCAAGGACCCCGTCGATGCCGCTTCGCGCTGCACGCGCGCCGTGAACGAGGGCAAGACGCGGTCGGTTGCCGGAAACGACATTCCGGTCGGGGCGGACTCGATCTGCATCCATTCCGACACGCCCAACGCCGTCGCGATCGCAGAGGCCGTTCGCGAGGCGGTCCGCCCCTATCTCACCGCACGCTGACCGACGCACCGAAATCGAGAGGGAGACCCATGGCAACCCAGCAGATCTTCTCGCCGCTTCCCGGCATCTTCTATCGCAAGCCGGCCCCCGACAAGCCGGCCTACAAGAGCGACGGCGACGTGGTCGCCGATAGCGACACGATCGGGCTAATCGAAGTGATGAAATCGTTCAACGAGGTGAAGGCTGGCGCCGCCGGCAAGATCCTGCGGTTCCTCGCCGAGAACGAAGAGCCCGTCATGGCCGGGCAACCGATTGCCGAAATCGACGTTTGAGGCTCACCGGTTCCTCCATGGCGATCGAAAAACTCCTCATAGCCAATCGCGGCGAGATCGCGGTGCGCATCATCCGCGCAGCGCGCGAGCTCGGCATTGCGACCGTCCAGGTGTACAGCAAGGCCGACAAGGACTCGCTTGCCGTCAGGCTCGCCGACGAAACGGTCGAGATCGGCCCACCGCAAGCGTCGAAATCCTATCTCAACCAGGCCGTCATCCTCGATGCGGCCAGGAGCACCGGAGCAGACGCTATCCATCCCGGCTACGGCTTCCTGGCCGAGAATGCCGAGTTCGCGGCGGCCGTCGAGGCGACGGGGTTGATCTTCGTCGGTCCGACTGCACAATCGATCCGGTTGATGGGTGACAAGGTCGCGGCGCGCGAAGCCGCGGCCGCAGCCGGCGTTCCAACCGTCCCCGGCAGCCAGGGACGCCTGGACTCCGCGGAGGCCGCCTTCGCGCTGGTCGAAAGGACCGGCTTCCCGGTGATGATCAAGGCCGCAGCCGGTGGCGGCGGACGCGGCATCCGGATTGCGCGTTCGGCGGAAGAGTTTCATCACCTGATGCCGCAGGCGCAGGCCGAGGCGCTCGCCGCCTTCGGCGATGGCGGGCTTTATGTCGAAAAGCTGGTCGAAGGCGCACGGCACATCGAGGTGCAGGTACTCGGTGACGGACATGACGTCATCCATTGCTACGAGCGCGAATGCTCATTGCAGCGCCGCCGGCAGAAGGTTTGGGAAGAAGCGCCCTCGCCTTCGCTGGCATCGGCCATCCGGGAACAGCTTTGCGCCTCTGCCGTCGCACTGGCGAAGGCAGTAAGCTATCGCGGCGCCGGAACGCTCGAATATCTCTACGACGACAGAACGCACGAATTCTATTTCCTGGAGATGAACACCCGCATCCAGGTCGAGCATCCCGTGACCGAGATGGTGACCGGAATCGATCTCGTGCGCGAGATGATCCGGATCGCCGGCGGCGAGCGCCTGCGCATCCACCAGGACGAGGTGCGCGTCAGCGGCCATTCGATCGAGGTCCGCATCAACGCCGAAGATCCCGCGAGGAACTTCCTGCCGAACCCCGGCACCGTCAGCGCGCTCGCCGTGCCAGTCGGCGACGGCGTGCGCTTCGACAGCATGCTCTATCAGGGCTACACCGTTCCGCCCTTCTACGACAGTCTGCTCGGCAAGCTGATCGTCCACGACAAGGATCGGTCGGGCGCGATCCTGAAGCTCCGACGCGCCCTCGCCGAGCTCAACGTCGAGGGCCTCGCAACGACAAAGCCGCTGCACGAGGCGCTGGCCCGCGATGCCGACGTACAAGCCGGCTGCTTCCACACAGCCTGGCTCGAGCCTTGGCTTGAATCTCATGCCGCGACGCTCGCGGCACCGTCACCAGCCGCAAAGGTCGCCCCATGATCGCGAGAGAACCCGCCCCGTCAACAACAGGAGGCCGCTAGTCATGCAAACCCGATTTTCCTTCGGCGGCGATGAGCACATCTTCGCCGAAGTTGGCGAGGCGATGTCGCTGGAGGCATTCTTCAAGAGCCTCTTCGTCACCAATGCGGTGCGCGACGCCAAGATCAAGGGCGTGACCGAGATCTGCCCGGCAAATGCATCCTATCAGATCAAGTTCGATCCTGATCAGATCAAGCCGGACGATCTCCTCGTCGAGCTGAAGCGGCTTGACGCCGGGTCCGAAAAGTCCGAGCCGGTGATCAAGACGCGGATCATCGAGATCCCCGTGCTCTACAACGATCCCTGGACGCACGACACCTTGATGCGCTTCCGCGAGCGTCACCAGGATCCGAACGGGACCGACCTCGAATACGCTGCGCGCATCAACGGCCTCGATGGCGTCGATGCCTTCATCAAGGCGCATTCGAGCGCTCCGTGGTTCGTCTCGATGGTCGGCTTCGTCGCAGGCCTGCCCTTCCTCTACCAGATGGTGGAGCGCGAGCGGCAGCTTCAGGCGCCGAAATATCTGCGCCCGCGCACCGACACGCCGAAGCTGACCGTCGGGCACGGCGGGTGCTTCAGCTGCATCTATTCGGTACGCGGCGCCGGTGGCTATCAGATGTTCGGCATCACGCCGATGCCGATCTACGATCCCAATCAGAAGATCAGCTATCTGCGCGACTTCATGTGCCTGTTCAAACCCGGCGATATCGTGAAGTGGAAGCCGATCGACCGGGCGGCCTATGACGCGGCGGTCGCCGACGTCGATGCCGGCCGCTTCGCGCCGGTCATCCGTGACGTCTCGTTCTCGCTGACCGAGTTCAACCGCGACATTGACGCCTATAACCGCAAGCTCGATGGAGTCCTCCATGGCCATTAAGGTGTTGAAACCGGGTCTTGCGACCACCGTCCAGGACCTCGGGCGCCCCGGTTACTATCATATCGGCATCCCGCTCTCCGGCGGCATGGACCGCCATGCGCTCGCTGCCGCCAACCTGCTCGTCGGCAATCCGGAAGGCGCGGCCGTGCTCGAAGCCGTGTTCATGGGCCCGGAGCTCGAATTCACCGAGGATGCGATCGTCGCAATCACCGGCGCCGAGCTGCCGCCAAAGCTCGATGGCGAGCCGCGCGAGACATGGACCAGCTTCAAGGTGAAGCGCGGCCAGATCCTCTCGTTCGATTTCCTCAAGCAGGGCGCGCGCGGCTATATTGCGGTCGCCGGCGGCATCGACGTTCCCGTCGTTCTCGGCTCGCGCTCGACCTACGCGCTCGGTGCGCTCGGCGGCTTCAACGGCCGCAAGCTCGAGGCCGGCGACGAACTGCCGGTTGGCAGGGCCGCAGCCGCCGCGAAGGAAGGTCGCACGGTCGCAAAGGACCTGCGCGGTCAACCGGCGGGCATGCCCACGGAGCTGCGTGCCATGCCGGGGCTCTACTGGCACCGCATCACCGAGGCCGCCGGCAACGGTTTCTTTTCCGACACCTGGAAGGTGGCGCCGGAGGCCGACCGCATCGGCTATCGCTTCAAGGGTGGCAAGCCGCTTGAATTCGTACCACGCGAGCCGCCGTTTGGCGCCGGCTCCGATCCGTCCAATATCACGGACGCCTGCTATCCCTACGGCTCGATCCAGGTGCCAGGCGGCACCGAGCCGATCGTGCTGCATCGCGATGCAGTCTCGGGCGGCGGTTATTTCATGGTCGGCACCGTCATCGCCGCCGATATGGACCTGATCGGACAGCTTCAGCCGAACACGCCGGTGAAGTTCGTCAAGGTCGGCATGGATCAGGCGATCGCGGCCCGCAAGGACCGGGCAGAGTTGCTGGGCAGGCTCCGCACAGCCCTGGCGTAGCTGCCGTGCACGATCTGCTGGTGCCCTGGCCGCCCACCGGCCGGGACGACCGGGTGTGTCTGCGCCTCACGTCTGAATCTGCTCTGCTGTGCAGCAATGCTCGTTCGGCACGAGAGTTGCAACGGACACGCTCGGGCTGAGAAACACCATATGACCTGCGTTAACATCGGAACAACTCGATGTCCGTTTCTCTGAAACAGATCCGCTATTTCGTCGCCGCCGCCGAGACTGGGCGCATCAGCCAGGCGGCCATCGACCTCAACGTCTCGCAATCCGCGGTCACTGCGGCGATTCAGCAGCTCGAAGCAACCGTTTGCGCGCGCCTCCTGGAGCGGACGCCGAACGGCGTCACCGTCACCATGGAGGGCAGTCGTTTCCTGTCCCAGGGTCGCCAGATCCTCGCCGCGGTCGCCGAAGCGGTGCGGAGCACGCACATGTCCGCGGGACCGCTGTTCGGCACCGTGCGCATCGGCGTCACCTACACCGTGTCGGGATATTTCCTGCCCCGCCACCAGATGCGCTTCCAGGCGAGCTTTCCCGGCATCACCATCGAGCTGTTCGAGGCCCCGCGCGACGTGCTCGAGCGCGCACTGGTCGACGGTGCGCTCGATCTTGCGGTGATGCTGGTCTCGAACCTGCGCGACAATGCCATGCTCGTCAGCGAAACATTGCTGCGCTCGCCGCGTCGATTGTGGCTTGCGCCGGAGCATCCGCTGACCCGCGCGGAGCGGGTCCATCTCGCGGAGATCGCGACCTACCCCTACGTCATGCTCACCGTCGACGAGGCCAAGCACACCTCGATGCGGTACTGGACCCACGCGGCGCTCGAACCGAAAACCGTCTTCCGCACCTCCTCGGTCGAGGCCGTGCGCTCCATGGTTGCAGGCGGCATGGGCATCGCCATTCTGTCAGATCTGATCTACCGACCCTGGTCGCTCGAGGGCCAGAGGATCGAGACCCGGATCATCGAGGACGAGGTTCCCAGCATGGACGTCGGCCTCGCCTGGCGGCGCGACACCAAGCTGTCGGAAGCCGCCAGGGCATTCCTTGATTTCATGCGCTTTGCGGTTGCCGGCGTCGGTCCGGCGAGGCCTCCAGTCAGCCTCGACCATGGGCACCGGACCGAGGAGGCAATCGAAATCTGAGATATCTGTTTCCGTTTTATTCGACTTGACGCCGTCCGGCTGCCCTCGTCACACTTGCGGGGGACACGACGACCGGCGGGACAGCCGGCGGCGGGGAGTGAGACATGCAAGTCAGCTACGCGACCACTGACATCTCGTTGCAGGCCCGACGTCAGTACTGGCAGGACGTCGTCTCAAAGACGTATTTCTCGTTGGACCTGCGTTTTCCGAGCCGCAACGACTTCAGCGCCAGCCTGGGCGCCTGGTCGATGGGGCCCGTCGCCGTTTCCCGAAACATCGCGAACGGTCTGCTCTACAAGCGCCACGAGCGGCATCTCCAGAATGAGCGGGAAGAATCTTTTCTGATCACCGTTCCCGAGCTCGCCGAAATCCGCTTCGAGCAGGATGGCAAGGACGTACGCTGCCGGCCGGGCGCCTTCGTGATCGAGCGCAGCCACTTGCCTTACGAATTCAGCCACCATGATCCGGCCGCGCTGTGGGTGCTGAAGATCCCAAGCGCGGTCCTGCGCGAGCGCATCACGCGCCCGGAACGTCTCGCCACGCTGCAATTCGATGCCAGCCGCAGCGTCGGCGCGCTGTTCGTCGACACGCTGCGCCTCGCCGGCGAACGCATCGGCGAAATGGACGAGGCGACTCGCACCATGATGGGCAGGCATCTCGTCGAACTCCTGGCGATGGCCATCGAAGCCGACGACCGCGTGCTGACCGGCCACTCCTCCTCCGTGCGCAACGGCCACCTGCTGCGCTGCGAACATTTCATTCGCAGCCGCCTCGACGACATGCGGCTCACGCCACAGATGATCGCCGACGGCTGCGGCATCTCGCTTCGATATCTGCACCAGATCTTCGAGGGAGAGGGCATGACGGTCTGCGCCTATATCCGCAACCAGCGCCTCTCGATGTGCGACGCGCTGCTGCGCGATCCCAACTGCCGCAAGAGCATCTCCGAAATCGCCTATCAAGGCGGCTTTGCCGACCAGGCCCAGTTCAGCCGCAACTATCGTGGCCGCTTTGGCCGCACACCGAGCGAAGCGCGAGCGATCTCGCGCGGCTCCAATTCCTGAAAGCGACGTCACCTGACGACCAGTTGACCGCTTCTTAGGCAACCCGCCGCTCGTGCGGGCACGCCCGCCCGTCGCTCTCTCGCACAAGTTTTCCTGCGCTCAGCGTCAAGAAGCCGGGCCGCCGGTCCGCCTATGATCGGCGAAACGCTTGCTCGAAAGGAAGACGCATGGTGCAGACCCTTCGTGTGGCCGTCGATGTCGGCGGCACCTTTACCGATATCTGCATCATGGATGAGACGACCGGCCTCATCCGGATCGAGAAAACAGCGTCCACGCGCGATCCGATCGACGGGATCATGGGCGGCGTGTCCAAGGCCGGCATCGACCTGTCCAAGGTCGCGCTGTTCTCGCACGGCACCACGGTCGCCACCAACGCGCTGATCACCCGCCGCCTGCCCCGCACCGCCGTCGTAACGACCAAGGGCTTCCGCGACGTCATCGAGATCCGCCGCGCCAACAAGGAAGATCTTTGGGACACCTACAAGGACGTCGTCAAACCCTACGTTCCTCGGCGTGATCGCCTGACCGTGCCCGAACGGGTCGATGCAGGCGGCAAGGTGATCGAACCGCTCGACGTCGAGGCCGCGCGCAACGTCGCGCGTATCCTCAAGCGTCGCGGCGTCGTCGCGGTCGCGGTGTGCTTCATGAACGCCTACCTCAACGGCGCCAACGAGCGCGCGATGCGCGACATCCTGCTGGCGGAAATGCCCGACGTCCCCGTGTCGATCTCCTCGCAGGTGCTTCCTGAAATCTTCGAGCACGAGCGGTTCTCGACGACGGTCGCCAATGCCGTCGTCAGCCCGGTCGTCGTCAACTATACGAGCCGGCTCGGCGACCGTCTCGCCCACGAGGGCTACTCCCGCGATCTCCTGCTGCTCCACACCGGCGGCGGCGTGATGACGCCGGCCAGCGTGAAGGACTTTGCCGCGCGCCTCGCCGGCTCCGGGATTGCCGCCGGCGCGATCGCCAGCCGCTACATCGCCGGTCTCTGCGGCTTCCCCAATTCGATCGGCCTCGACATGGGCGGCACCTCGACCGACGTGTCGCTGGCCTATGAGGGCCAGTCGCGCATCACCAAGGACTGGCACATCGAGTTCGGCTACCCGATCCGCTTTGCCTCGATCGAGGTGCTCACCATCGGTGCCGGCGGCGGCTCGCTGGCCTGGACCGATCCCGCCGGCTCGTTGCGCAACGGTCCGCAATCGGCCGGCGCCCATCCCGGACCGGCCTGCTACGGCAACGGCAACACGCAGCCGACCAATACCGACGCCAATGTCACGCTGGGCCGGCTCGGCACCCGACTCGCCGGCGGCAAGGTGACGCTCGATCCCATGCTGGCCGAGCGGGCCGTCGAGGACGGCGTCGCAAGGCCGTTCGGCCTCGGACTGCACGAGGCCGCCGATGCCATCGTCAAAGTCGCCAACGCCAACATGTCGGATGCGGTGCGGCTGATCTCGATCAGCCGCGGCTACGATCCACGTGACTTCGCGCTGGTGGCCTTCGGCGGCGCCGGCGCCCTGCACGGGGTCGATGTCGCGCGCGAGCTCGCGATCCCCGTCGTGATCGTGCCGCCCAATCCCGGCGTGACCTCGGCGCTCGGGTGCCTGCTGGTCGACATGCAGCACGATTTTTCGCAGAGCTGCATGGTCGACGCCGCCGATGCCGATGCGACCGACATCGAGGCGCAATTCGCAGCGCTCGAGAAGGATGCGATGGCGCGGCTGGCCCATGAGGGCGTCGCCCAGAAGGATATCCTGCTCCAGCGCTCCATCGACATGATGTATCGCGGCCAGTGGCGCTCGCTCGCCGTCAACGCACCGCGTCCAATCGGCACGATCGCCGACCTCGTGCAGAGCTTCCATGCCGAGCATCAACGCGAATACAATTTCCGCCGCGACAGCGCGCCGGTCAGCTTCTTCCGCCTCAATCTGAAGGCGGTCGGCATCGTCCCCAAGGCCGAATTTGCCGTTCACGAACCGACCGGCGCGATCCCCGAGCCGGTCGGCCGCCGCCGGGTCTGGTTCGACGGCAACGGGCTCGACACGCCTGTCTACGAGCGCGACGACCTGCCCTGCGGCTTCTCCTTCCAGGGCCCCGCAATCGTCGAGCAGGTCGACGCGACCACTGTCGTACCCCCCGGCGCCAGCGCCGAGGTCGACAAATATCTCAACATCATCATCCGCGTGAAGGAGTGAGCCATGGCCGGAGATCTCCCGCTCGATCCCGTCACCTTCGAGGTCCTCAAGAACTCCTTCATCACCAGCGTCGACCAGATGGGCGAACAGGTGCTGCGGACCTGCTACTCGTTCGTGATCTACAACCGCGACTTCTCGAGCGCGCTGCACGATGCCAAGGGTGAATGTGCGGCACAGGGCAACCAGGACATTGCCGTCCATGTCGGCACGCTGCACTTTACCTGTCAGGACGTCATGCGTCACTTCGAAGGCGACATGCACGAAGGCGACGTCTTCGCCATCAACGATCCCTATGCCGGCGGCACGCATTTCTCCGACGTGCGCCTGATCCGGCCGATTTTCGCCGACGGCAAGATCATCGCCTTCAGCCAGTCCAACGGACACTGGTCCGATGTCGGCGGCAGCGTGCCGGGATCTTTCGACGTCGCCGCGCGCGAAATGTTTCGGGAAGGCCTGCGCATCACGCCGGTTCGCCTGTTCGACAAGAACGGCCTGCGCAAGGACGTCGCGCATCTCATCGCCTCGAACACGCGCGATCCCGCCTCGATCATCGGCGACATCCAGGCGCAGGCCGAGGCGACCGCGGTCTGCCGACGCGAGATCCTGCGCCTCGTCAACAAGTATGGCCGCGACACCGTCGAGACCGGGCTTGCTGCCGTGCAGGACTATGTCGAGCGTTCCGCGCGCCAGCGTATCGCGGCACTGCCCGACGGCGAATGGGAGACCGTCGACTTCATCGACCGGGATCCGGCTGGCGGCGAAGGCATGATCCCGATCCGCGTCAAGATGACGATCAGGGGTGACCGGGTCATCTACGACTTCACGGGCAGCCATCCAACGATCGGCTCAATCTACAACTCGGCATTCGGCTCGACCTTCTCCGCCGTTGCCGCCGGAATGAAGACGTTCTTTCCCGACCTTCCGCTGAACTCCGGCTTCTACCGCTGCTTCGAGATCATCGCGCCCGAAGGCTCGATCGTCGATGCCAGATGGCCGATCGCGGTCACCGGCTTCCTGATGCCATTCGAGAAGATCATGAACTCGATCTACGAGATGTGGTCGAAACTGATGCCGGAACGGGCGCTCGCTTGCGCCTTCAATCTCGAATATCTGCTCACCGGCGGCCTCGATGCGCGCAACGCCGACAAGCCGATCTTCATGTTCTACGACTGGCTTCCGGGCGGCTGGGGCGGCCGGAACGGCAAGGACGGCAGCAATGTCACCACGGCCTGCTTCGGCACCGGGCTGATGTCGCAACCGGTCGAAGGCCAGGAGCGGGCCAATCCGATCCTGACCACCGAATGCGAAATCCTGAAGGACTCGCCTGGCCCCGGCAAGTGGCGCGGTGGCGCCGGCGTGGTGAAGACCTCGCGCATGCTTCAGGCCGAGAAGACCGTGATCTCCTACATCTGCGACCGCGAGCGCGCGGTCGTGTGGGGCATCGAGGGTGGCCTGCCCTCCATGCCACACGGGCTGACCCTGAAGCGATCCGGCAGCGCGGCCGAGGAACGGCTTGGCTCGATCTTCTCCGACGTTCCGATCGGCGAAGGCGACATCTTCTCGCGTCCGACCGCGGGCGGTGGCGGCTTCGGCGATCCGCTCGAGCGCGATCCGAACCTCGTGATCGAAGACATCAAGGACGACTACGTCTCGGTCGAACGCGCGGCCAAGGATTACGGCTTCGTCGTACATGCCATCGATGCAGAGCTGTGCAGCTACGAAGTCGACAAGGTCGCGACCGATGCGCTGCGCGCCAGGATCCGGGCCGAGCGTGTCGCCAACGTCCGGCTCGATCCGGAGGTCGTGGCAGAACGCTATCGCAGCGGCGCGATCGACGCGTTCGACGTGATCCGCAAGCACGCGGTGATCCTCGACTGGGGCACCGGTGCTCTGCTCCCCGAATCCACGCGCCAGTTCCGCGACGTGTTCGAGCGACGCTCGGTCGCGATGTGGACCTGATCTTTGTCGGCAACCGCACCGCCCTCGGGCGATGCGGCGCGTGCATACGACGAGGATCCGAAGTCGTCGGCCCTCGCCCTTCATTCCAACCCAGAGGATTGCGCTATGACGAGCTCGACATGCCTTTCTCCCAACCGGTTTCGGCCGATCCGCTCTGCACTCGGTCTCGCCGCCGGTCTCGCCTTTGCCGCCGCGATCACACCTGCCGCGGCCGATACGCCCTGGTTCCCGATGAAGGTTTACGACGCCTCGTCAGGAACGCCCAAGCCCGCCGAGTACACGCCGCTCCCCAAGGCCGAGAAGCCGTACAAGCTCTGTGTGCTCTTTCCGCACATGAAGGACAGTTTTTGGGTCGCGGTCGCCTACGGCATCGTGAAGCAGGCCGAGGCCATGAACGTCAACATGAACCTCTACGAAGCCGGCGGCTACGAGAACCTGCCCAAGCAGCTCTCGCAATTCGATGATTGCATGGCGAGCGGACCGGATGCCATCATCGTCGGAGCCATTTCCGGCGCCGGCCTCAGCAAGAAGTTCGAAGAAGCCAAGGCCAAAGGCGTCCCGGTCGTCGGCGTCACCAATCCGCTGCCGCCAAATGCCTTGCCAGCCGCCAACTACGTCGACTTCGTCGCCATGGGAGAAGTGACCGGCGAAGGCCTGCTGGCGCAGACCAAGCCGGCCGACAAGCTCAACATCGTGACATTCCCCGGTCCGGCCGGCTCGGGCTGGGCAGAGTCGTTCAACGAAGGCTTCAAGAAGGCCGTCGCCAAGAACCCGAACGCCAAGATTCTCGCCGAGAAGTTCGGCGACTCCGGCGTTGCGGTACAACTCCAGCTCATCCAGGACGCGCTGCAGGCCTATCCCGGCATGAACGTGATCTGGGGCACCGCGCCAACGGCCGAGGCCGCGATCGGCGCCGTGGCCGAAGCCGGCAGAAACAACCTGAAGATCGTGTCGTCCTACGAAAACCAGGCCATGCTCGACGCGCTGAACCGTGGCGACATTCTCGCCTTCGCGACCCAGTATCCGGTCGGAGAGGGCGCCATCGCGATCGACCAGGCAGTGCGTCTCATCGAGAAGAAGCCGGTGATGAGCCTTGTTCAACCGATCGCCGCCGTGATCGACAAAACAACCGTGCCGAAATTGCAGATGGACCTGGTATTGGCGCCGTCGAGCTGGACCCCGGTCTACTCGGTCAAGGCCAAGTAGGCCCGCCAACGATCCCCGAGGCGGGACACAACCTCTCCCGCCTCTCGCCCCACGCTTGCGGAGCTATAGATGGATGTCGACGTCGCCCCGAAGCCGGCCGAGCCTCTGCTTCAATTGCGGGGCATCTCGAAGCATTTCACGGGCGTCCAGGCGCTGGACCGGATCGATCTCGGCGTCCGTGCCGGCGAATTGCACGTCCTGTTCGGCGAAAACGGCGCCGGCAAATCGACCCTGATCAATGTCGTCTCGGGGACATTCCCGCCGGACGAAGGCAGCTTCCATTTCGAGGGTGAAGAGATCCGCCATCTGACGCCCCAACGGGCACGGGCGATCGGCATCAGCCCGGTTTTTCAGGAATTTTCGCTCGTCCCAAGCCTCACCGTGGAAGAAAACCTGTTCCTCGGTCGCGAGATCACGACCGGCGGCGTGCTGCGGGCGCGCGAAATGCGCAAGCGCGCGCAGGCGCTCATCGACGAGCTTGGATTCGACCTCGATCCGTCGCGACGCGTCGACGATCTCTCCCGTGCGCACCAGCAGATGGCGGAGATCGCCAAGGCACTGCTCGGCAAGGTTCGCCTGCTGATCCTCGACGAGCCGACTGCGTCCCTCACCGAACGCGAGACCGGGCGGCTGTTCGAGTTGATCGCCAGGCTGAAGAGCCGGGGTGTCGGGCTGATCTATGTCTCACACCGCATGCGCGAGATCCGCACGCTGGCCGACCGCGTGACCGTGCTACGCGACGGCCGCCACGTCCGCACCCTCGATGCTGCGTCCTCGACCGACGGCGAACTGGTGGAATTGATGACCGGGCGCAAGATTGATCTGCTGTATCCGACCATCACGCACAAGCCGGGCAAGGTGATAGTCGACGTCGAAAACCTGACGCTCGCCGACGGCAGCGTTCGCGACGTCAACTTCTACGGCCGGGCCGGCGAGATTACCGGCATCGCCGGCCTTGTCGGCTGCGGCAAGTCGGAGCTGATCCGCGCCATCTACGGCATCGAGCCGGCAACATCCGGCGCGATCCGGATCGACGGCGCGCCCTATGAATTTCCCGCCGCCAGACGCAGCCTGAAGCGCGGCATCGCCTATTTCCCCGCCAACCGGACGGCGGAGGGCCTCGCACTGTCCCGACCCATCCGCGAGAATGCTTCGATGACAGTGCTCGACCTGCCCGCCTTCGCCCGTTTCGGCGTGCTGCGGCAGGCCGCGGAGCGCGCAAAGATCGGCGGCATCATGGCCCAGTTGCAGCTCAGACCGCCCAATATCGAACGCGCCGCCGGTGCGCTGTCCGGCGGCAACCGGCAGAAAGTGATGCTCGCTCGCGCGCTAACGCGCGAGCTCACCGTATTCCTGTTTGACGAGCCGAGCGTCGGCATCGACGTCGGCGCCAAGCTCGAAGTCTACGAATTCATGAAGAGCCTGGTCGAAGCCGGCGCCGCGGTGATCGTGGTGTCGTCGGAATTGCCGGAGGCGCTGGCTCTGTCGAACCGCCTCTATGTGATGCATCACGGCCGCATCGTCGCCGAACTGACGGGGGCCGACAGGACCGAGCAGAACGTGCTTTCGAGCTTCTTCCGGGATCATCTCACGGCGGAGGTTGCATGAGCACCGCGCTGACCGCAGCGGAACCGCGCGGCACGATCGGCCTCCGAGCGATCGCCGGCCGGATCGGGTTTCTGCCGGGACTGCTGCTGCTGCTCGTCGCCGGCATGTCGGCGGTTGATCCGCAGTTCTACGGCATCATCAACATCCTCAACATTCTGCGCAACGCGTCCCTGCTCGCGATCGTTGCTTGCGGTCAGGCGCTGGTCATCGTCGCGGGCGGCTTCGATCTTTCGGTCGGCGCCGTTGTCGCCCTCGCGAGCGTCGTGACCGCCAAGACGATGGCAGCGACCGCTGCCGCGTTTCCCGGCAACGTCGTCCTTGTCATTGCAAGCGGAGTCGCAGCCGGGCTTGGCTGCGGGGTCGTGGTCGGACTCGTCAACGGCTTCTGCGTGGCAAAGCTGAAAGTCTCCGGCTTCGTGGTGACGCTGGGCACGATGTCGGCGACCGCGGGCGTCGGCCTCATGATCACCAACGGCATCCCCGTCTATGGCATGCCCGATATCTTCGTGAAGAGTTTCGGGCGCGCGCAGGCGTTTGGCCTGCCGACCGCCGTCCATGTCGCGCTGATCGTGATCATCCTGATGGTGTTCGCGCAGCGCCGCACCCTGTTCGGCCGCTACGTCTACGCGATCGGCGGCAACGTCGACGCGGCCGTGGTGTCTGGCGTGTCGATCCAGCGGCACATCGTGGGCACCTATGTCGTATCGAGCGTGCTCGCGGCGCTGACCGGCATCCTGCTGACCGCGCAGGTTGGCTCCGGCCAGGCAAGCTTTGGCGGCGACCGGATGATGCTCCAATCGATCGCCGCGGCCGTCATCGGTGGCGTCAGCCTGCGCGGCGGCGTCGGCCGGGTCGAGCTCGTCGCGATCAGCGCGCTGTTCCTGACCATCCTGGGCAATGCTCTCAACCTTCTGCACGTCGACTCCCGGCTTCAGCCGGTGTTCCTCGGCGTGATCATGGTGGCAGCCGTGGCGCTGGACGAACTTATCCGGCGAAGGAGGGGCCGTGTCTGACCTCGAGCTATCCGTCATGGCCAAGGACACGGACCGCGCCAAGCCGCTGTCAGACCGCTGCGTCTGGAATGCGGTGCTCCCTGCTGCGCTGGTGGTGCTACTGTTCGGCTTTGCCGCATTCGACCGTAGCGTGCTCTCGTCGGCCAACCTGCTCAATATCGCGCAGCAGACCAGCTATCTCGCCTTGTTCGCGATGGCCCAGACCGTGGTCATCCTGACGCGCGGCTTCGACCTCGCGCTTGGTCCGACGGTGTCGATGGTGAGCGTCGGCACTGCGCTCGCTATGGCCGGCGCCGCGGCGACGGGACACGAGACCGGCGTGGTGCTGCTTGCCGGGCTCAGTGCAGGCTTCGGCCTCGGCATTGCCTGCGGCCTCTTCAACGGCGTGGTCATCGCACTGCTCGGCGTCAATCCTTTTGTCGCGACGCTCGGCAGCTACAACATCGCAATCGGGATTGCGACCACACTGTCTTCCGGACGGCCGGTGCAAGGCGTCCCCAAAATCTTCTCGGAGCTATTCTACGGTGGCAGCCTCTTCGGCGTGCCGGCAGCTATCGTCATCACCGTCGCCGTCGGCATCGTGCTCCACCTGATCCTGTCACGCACCGTATTCGGGCGATCGCTCTACATCCTCGGCACCAATTCGCGCGCAGCCGCCGTCGCAGGTCTGCCGGTGAAGCGCATCCTGGTTGCGACCTATGTGCTGTGCTCGGCTCTTGCCGCGCTCGGAGCGATCATGATGACGGCGCGCACCGGCTCGGGCGAGCCGAATCTCGGCGGCGCGCTGTCGCTCCAGGCGATTGCCGGCGCCGTGGTCGGCGGAACGAGCCTCGCAGGTGGACGCGGCGGAGTCGGCACTGCCGTGCTCGGCGCGCTGTTCATCACGATCCTGTCCAACGGCATGAATCTCACGCGCATCGACGGATACGTCCAGATGGTCGTGCTCGGTGCGATCGTCATTATCGGCGTGCTGCTCGATCGCCTGCGGTTGGAGCGCAGCAGCCAATGATTCCCGGTCCTCAAATGCGAAATGCCCCGGTCGAGACGCGCAATGCGACGACATCGATCCATGTCGCACCTTCGCTTGCGAGCGCGCTCGATGCGCTCGCCGAATACGGCGCGGCCGGAGCCGCCTTTGCCGGCGGCACGTGGATCATGAGATCGCCAGTCCGGCACGAGCCGTTGAGAGCGCACTATGTTGCGATCGGGAGAATCCCCGAACTCGGATCGATCCGGATCGGTCCCAATGCGGTCGAGATCGGCGCAGCGGTGACGCATGCGGCACTCGCGGCCGCGTTGTCCGATCTCCCAGAATTCAACGTCCTCGTGGCCGCCGCCGCTCGCTCCGCAAACCCGGCGATCCGCGAGATGGCAACGATCGGCGGTAACCTCGCGACGTCGGACTTCGCCGCGGCCGATTGCGTACCGGCCCTGCTCTGCCTTGATGCGGAGGTCGAAATCTCGAGCCGCGACGGTTGCGAACGGATGAAGCTGGAGCGCTTCCTCGAGATCCGATCGACATTGGCTCCCGGCCGGCTCGTCACGCAAATCATCGTGCCGCGTGGCGAGCACAAGACTGCTCACGCCCGCCTGCCCTTGCGCAAAGCCGGC
The DNA here is from genome assembly GCF_009759665.1 of Bradyrhizobium cajani. Lineage (GTDB taxonomy): Bacteria > Pseudomonadota > Alphaproteobacteria > Rhizobiales > Xanthobacteraceae > Bradyrhizobium > Bradyrhizobium cajani. The sequence continues at coordinate 10,849 of NZ_WQNE01000018.1, read as the reverse complement.
GACTATCCGGTCGCCATCGTCAGCCTTTCGATCAGCGTCGACGGGACGGGCCGCGTAAGGACCGCACGGATCGCCGTCGGCTCGGTCGAGCCGGTGGCGCGCCGATGGGAGCGGCTCGATGCCGCCCTGATCGGGCGCCCGCTCGACCCCGCGCACGCGGCGCGGGTTGCGGCGGAGCTGGCGGGCGAATTCGCGGGCCGCGACAGCGTGGACGCGCCAGCCTGGTATCGGGTCAGCGTGCTGCCGGGTCTCGTTCGGCGCGCGGTCGCCGCCGCGCTTGGCGCCTAGCTTATCGGAGATGCATATGGCTCTCAGCCTGACCGTTAATGGTGATCACCTTGCCTCCACCGCCGATCCAACCACCCCGCTCGTCGATATCCTGCGCGAGGAACTGCATCTGACCGGCGCAAAACCGGTCTGTCGCGAGGGCTTTTGCGGTGCCTGCATGGTCCTCATCGACGGCACACCGAGGCCATCGTGCCTCACTCCGGCCGCACTTGCCGATGGCTGCGAGATCCGCACGGTCGAAGGGCTTGCAACACAGGGCCAGTTGAACCGCATCCAGGCCGCGCTCGACACCAGCGATGCCGTCCAGTGCGGCATGTGCTTTCCCGGCATGGTGGTCAGCCTGACGCATCTCCTGGCGACCACGCCCGACGCCGTGCGCGAGGACATCCGCGCGGCGCTGACCGGCAATATCTGCCGCTGCACCGGCTATGAACGCATCATCGATGCGACGCTGCTCGCGTTGGCGACGAAATAACCGGGAGACGCTGATATGTCCGACGTTGCCGCGACAATGGACCTGCGCCGACGCGACGCCGCCGACAAGCTGCGTGGACGCACGCGCTATACCATGGATCGCTATCTGCCGGGCATGCTGCACGCCGCGGTGCTGCGCGCGAGCGTGCCGTCGGGCCGGATCGTCCGTCTCGACATATCCCCGGCCGCTCGCCTGCCCGGCGTGCGTGCCATCGTGACCGCGGCGGACGCGCCCGGCATGACGGGAATCGGCATCGCCGACCATCCCCTCTTCGCGCGCGACGTCATCCGCTATGACGGCGAGCCGATCGCCGCAGTTGCAGCCAACACACTGGCGCAAGCGCAAGCGGCTCTCGCTGCGATCGAAGTCGAGATCGAACCGCTACCTGCCGCGCTCACGATGGCGGATGCGCTGGCGCCCGAAGCGCCCCTGGTCCATCCCAACTGGCGCGACTACGAAGTCCTGCTCGAAGGCGGAGCACGCGAAGGCAATGTCGCCTGGGAGGCCACCGTCGTCCGCGGCGATGTCGATGCCGCCTTCGCCCGGCCAGATGTCGAGATCGTCGAAAGCTCCTTCCGCGTCGGCCGCCAGAACCACGTCGCCTTCGAGCCCCGAGCGGTGGTCGCAAGCTACGAGGACGGTCGTTTCCACATCGAGACATCGACGCAGGTGCCGTGGGGCATCCGCAACGCCACCGCGCGTCTCCTGGGCGTGCCGCCATCGCAGGTTCGCGTCACGGTGCCGCCGGTCGGCGGCGGCTTCGGCCTCAAATTCGATCTCGCGATCGAGCCCTTTGCCGCCCTCCTCGCCCGCGCCAGCGGTCGTCCGGTCCGGCTCGTGAATTCGCGCGAGGAGGAGATGCTCACCTGCCTGTTCCGCGAAAATGCCGATATCCGGATTCGCTCCGCGGTGACGCACGAGGGCGAAATCGTCGGCCGCGAAGCGGTCGTGCTGATGGATTGCGGCGCCTATGGCGGCGAGCAGATTTTTCTGACCACCATGACCGCACACACGCTCGGCGGAAACTACAGGCTCGGCAGCGTGCGCCTGGTCTCCCGCGCGGTCTACACCAACACCGCGCCAAACGGCGCCTTCCGCTGCTGCAACGGCGTCTACAACACCTTCGCGCTGGAGCGCCATACCGACGAGATCGCGGCCAGGATCGGCATGGATCCGCTCGCTTTCCGCCGCCTAAACGTGCTCGGCGACGGCGATCTCGGTGCCACCGGCCAGGTGTTCGAGGCCGACGTGCTCCGCCCGATGCTCGATCGCATGGACACGCTGCGCGACTCCGCCGCTCCGCCGCCCGCACTTCGCGACGGCCGGCTCTATGGACGCGCGACCACGGTCGGCACCTGGTTCGTTTTCGTTGGTCCGTCGGCCGCGACCGTGAATATGAACGCCGACGGCACGGCGACCCTGGTGACATCCGGCGTCGAGATCGGATCCGGCTCGATGGTGCAGAGCCTCCCGCAGATCGTCGCGAGCACGCTTGGCATCCCCCCCGAAACCGTCATCGTGCGCGCAGCCGATACAGACGCGGCCGGCTACGACGTCGGCGTCGGCGGCGGCCGCACCACGGTCTCGCTCGGCGCGGCAAGTCTTTCGGCGGCGCAGGAAGTTCGCACGAAGCTCCTGAAAGTTGCTTCAGAGATGATCGAAGCCGCGCCCGAGGACCTCGTCATGCGGCACGGGCGGATTGAGATCGCCGGTGCGCCGGGCTCGGGCCGTACCGTCGCGGAGGTCGCGACCTATGCCCAGGCGAGGAATGGCCCGGTCTCCGGGACGGGCGCCTTCACGGGTGCAGGGGTGCCGGCAATGCCCGGATGCGTCGCCGGCCATTTCATCGATGCGATCGACATCCCCGTGTTCGCCGTCCATGACTGCGAGGTCGCGGTCGATCCGGAGACCGGACATGTCGAGGTGTTGAACTACCGTGTGGTTCAGGACGTCGGCCGCGCACTGAACCCGCGCGCGATCCACGGCCAGATCCAGGGCGGTGTCGTGCAAGGGCTCGGCTATGCCTTGCATGAGGAAGTCACCATCGGCAGCAACGGTCGGGTCTGCCAAAGCGGTTTCGAAACCTATCGCGTGCCACTGGCGCTCGATGTCGTGCCCGTCGAGATCAGCCTCTACGAGGGCGCGCCTTCGATGGGACCGCTCGGCACCAAGGGTGCCGGCGAGGTGCCAATTCTAAACGTCGGAGCAGCCATCGCATGCGCGGTTGCAAACGCGACGGGAAAGCGCATCCAGGAGCTGCCATTGACGCCGCCGCGCGTCCTTGAACTTCTGCTCGATCGGAAGCCGGACCTCGCTCTTCCCCACATTGCCGAAGCATGGGCAGACAATCTAGTGCGCCCTCACAAAGCTGCCCAGGGCAACATGTAGGCCCGCAACTGGACCAGAGAAGATCGGGAGCTCTCCAATGTGATGATGAGCTATGTCGGCCACGAGCCAGGAGCTATCCGAACTAGGCCGTTTTGCCGCCAAGTCCCGCCATCGTCGCAAAGCCGCGAGCGACAAGCCATCCGGGCTCACGTTGAAAGAATGCCTTAGCCGCCCGCACCGACGTAACAACGGCTGCGGCCCGCATTGACCTGCCCAAGCGCAGCATTTATTCGCGGCCAGAGGTCCTGTATAATGCTTCCCAGGAGGGATCGCGATGAAGGCTTTCATCCTTGCCTGTGTTGCGACGATCGTATTCACGGCAGCTGGAGTTGCCGTGCTCGACAGCGTCCAGCAACCCGTCGCAGAAGCCTTTGCGACGACGGGCGTACGTCTATAGGCAACGCTCCGTCAGCTCTATTCGGCTGCGGACGCAGCTTGGCGGGGCCGCGGCTGGGAATCGTTCGGGCTGCTCCCTGCCAACTCCTGGTCGAGCCACAGGCTATGGTGCTCGCGCGCCCAGTTGACATCCACTTCACCTGATCCCATCGCCTCGAAAGCCCCCTCCATCCCGATTGTGCCGATGTAGATGTGAGCGAGCATCGCGGCGATAAACAGCACGGCCACGACGGCGTGAATGATCTGGGCAATCTGCATGCCCTCGATTCCCGTCAGGTAGAATGGGAACATGAGCTGATACCCGGTCGCAGCAACGAGGCCACCGCCGATCACGACGATCCAGTAGATCCCCTTTTGACCCGCGTTGAAACGGCGAGCCGGCGGATGATCGTGACCGAACAGGCCGCCTCCGCGCTTGACCCACTCCAGATCCACCTTGTTGGGGATGTTGCCGCCGATCCACATCAGAAAGATCAGCACGACGCCAATCGTGAACGGAAAGCTCAGGTAGTTGTGCGCGAATTTCGCCCATTGCGACCATTCCGAGAAGGCGTCAAATCCCATCAGCGGAAGCAGCAATGGCCGTCCGAACGTGATGTTCAGTCCCGAGATCGCCAGGACAATGAAGCAGGTCGCGGTCATCCAGTGCGCGAAGCGTTCAAAGGCGTTGAACCGCACGATGGTGCGGCCGGATCGTCCGCTTTCGAGGCGAACCATGCCGCGTGTCAAATAGAAGATCACCAGCACCGCCAGCATGCCCAGGATAGCAACGGCGCCGATCCACAGCAGCGCAACGTTGCGGAATTCACGCCACTCGCGGCCGGCAGGTTGCATCAGCACGCTGGAGCGCTGGTCGGGGATGCTGACGCGTCCCTGGATCCGGTCCATCTCCTGGAGCAACTGGCGCTCGTTGACCGAGCTCGCCGTCGGATTGACCTGCTGGGCCGGCGACGGTACCGGAGCTGCCATGATCAGCAGAAGCAACGCCCACGCGCCGATGGCTGGTCGAATGAACCTTGCAAATGAGGACATGCACGCCTCCTCGGCATGAGTGCCGCGTCGCCCGCGGCCTGCTTCAGGACTCGATCGTCTCGCGATAGGCGGTCTTCCAGCCCCACGCGCCTGAGCCATAGCCGCGCTTCAACACGCGCTCCTTGTAGATCTGGGCGATGATCTCGCCGTCACCGGCGAGCAGAGATTTGGTCGAGCACATCTCGGCGCACAGCGGCAGCTTGCCCTCGGCCAGGCGGTTCGCACCGTATTTTTCGTATTCCTCCTTGCTGCCATCGGCCTCGGGGCCGCCGGCGCAATAGGTGCATTTGTCCATTTTCCCGCGCGAGCCGAAATTGCCGACCTTCGGATATTGCGGAGCGCCGAACGGACAGGCGTAGAAACAGTAGCCGCAGCCGATGCAGAGGTCCTTGGAGTGCAGGACCACGCCATCGGCGGTGGTATAGAAACAGTTCACCGGGCACACTGCCGCGCACGGCGCATCCGTGCAGTGCATGCAGGCCATCGAGACCGATCGCTCGCCCGGCTTGCCATCGGCGATGGTGACGACCCTGCGGCGGTTGATCCCCCAGGGAACCTCGTGCTCGTTCTTGCAGGCCGTGACGCAGGCGTTGCACTCGATGCAACGGTCGGCGTCGCAGAGAAACTTCATACGTGCCATCGTCGTTGCTCCTATGCCGCCGCGATCTGGCAGAGAGTGACCTTGGTCTCCTGCATGTTCGTCGCGGGATCGTATCCGTAAGTGGTGATCGTGTTGGCGCTTTCACCGAGCACGATCGGATCGGTGCCCTTCGGGTAGTTGGCGCGGAGATCCTTGCCCGCAAGCCAACCGCCAAAGTGGAAGGGCATCCAGGCAACGCCCTTGCCGACGCGCTCGGTGACGAGCGCCTTCATCCTTGCCCGAGAATTGTTCTCGGCACCCGTGACCCAGACCCAGCCGCCATCCTTGACGCCGCGCTCGGCGGCGTCGGCAGGATTGATCTCGATGAACATGTCCTGCTGCAATTCGGCGAGCCACGGGTTGGTCCGGGTCTCCTCGCCGCCGCCCTCATATTCGACCAGGCGGCCGGAAGACAGGATGAGCGGGAGCTGTTTTGCAATTCCCTTTTCCACCGCCGCCTTCTGCACGGAGAAGCCGATATTGGGCATCCGGAACTGCTTGGCGTCGGGCAGCGTCGGGTATTTGGCGACGAGATCGACGCGCGGCGTGTAGATCGGCTCGCGGTGAACCGGGATGGGATCGGGCAAGCCGAAGGCATTCATGCGCGCCTTGCCGTTGCCATAGGGAACGCAGCCATGCGCCAGCGCGACGCGCTGGATGCCGCCCGACAGGTCGAGCGCCCACGACACCGCGTCCGGAGTGGCTGGATTGACCTTGTTGATCACGGCCATTTCCGCTTCGGTGAGATCGGTATCCCAGCCGAGCTTCTTCAAGCTCGCGAGCGTGAACTCCGGATACCCGTCCTGGATGCCCGACCCCAGCGAATACGAGCCATCCGCGAGCAGGCTCACCTTGCGCGTCGTGCCGTCCGGCAGCTTCTCCTCGCGCTCGACGCCGAACCGCGGCCGGAACGTGCCGCCGCCATCCATCACGTGCAGATTGGTATTGTAGAGCAGCGGCGTTCCGGGATGCTTGACCTCCGGTGATCCCCAGCATGGCCATGGCAGACCGTAATAGTCGCCGCCGACCTCGGGATCGTCCTTCGGCGCGCGCATCGTCAGCATGTCGAACTTGGCCTGGTTCTTCAAATGCGCCTTGAGGCGCTCGGGCGATTGCCCGCAATAGCCGGTCGACCAGCTGCCGCGGTTCATCTCGCGCAGCACGTCCTCCGCTTCGGGCAGATTGTTCTCGACCTTGATGTTCTTGAACATCTGGTCGGCGAAACCGCACTTCTTCGCCAATCGATAGATGATCTCGAGATCATCCTTCGACTCGAACACCGGCTTCACGATCTGCTCGCCCCATTGCAGCGAGCGGTTGGAGGCGACGCGCGAGCCCTTGCACTCGAATTGCGTGGCGACCGGCAGGATGTAGACGCCATCCTTGCGCCCCGCTTCGACTGCGAGCGAGGCCCAGGTCGTCGGATGCGGGTCGGCGATGACGAGCAGATCGAGTGCCTTCAGGCCGTTGAGGGATTCAGGAATACGGGTGATGCTGTTGGAGGCGTGTCCCTGCACGAACACCGCCTTCACATTGTCCTTCTGCGCGACCTGATCCTTCGGCAGCGTCACCGCTTCGAACCAGCGGGTCAGCGGGATGCCCGGCGTCTCCATGATCTGCTTGGAATCGAAGCGCGACTTCAGGACATCATAGTCGACCTCCCAAACCCGCGACCAATGCTTCCAGGCGCCTTCGGCGAGGCCGTAGTAGAACGGCAGCGTGACGATATCGAGCCCGACATCGGTCGCGCCCTGCACGTTGTCGTGGCCGCGGAAGATGTTGGCTCCCATGCCCTCTCCGCCGACATTGCCGGTCATCAGCAGCAGGATGCAGCTGGCGCGCACGTTGGCGGTGCCGACCGTCTTCTGGGTCTGGCCCATGGCCCAGATCAGCGTGGCCGGCTTCTCGGTGGCGAACATCTTGGCGACGCGCTTGAGCTGCTCGCCGGGGATGCCGGTGACTCGCTCGACTTCTTCCGGAGTCCACTTCTCGACCTCCTTCTTGAGGTCGTCAAAACCGTAGACGCGTTGCCGGATGAACTCCTTGTCCTCCCAGCCGTTCTGGAGGATGTGCCACATCATGCCGTAGAGTATGGGAATGTCGGTGCCCGGCCGCATCCGCACATATTCCGTCGCGTGCGCAGCGGTACGGGTCAGACGCGGGTCGATGACGACGAAGTTGGCCTTTTGCAGTTCCTTTCCCTCGAGCAGGTGCTGCAGCGAGACCGGATGCGCCTCGGCCGGATTGCCGCCCAGGATGACCTGCGTCTTCGCATTGCGGATATCGTTGTAGCTGTTGGTCATCGCGCCGTAGCCCCAGGTGTTGGCGACGCCGGTGACGGTGGTCGAATGGCAGATGCGGGCCTGGTGATCGGTGTTGTTGGTTCCCCAGAATGCGCCGAGCTTGCGAAACAGGTAGGCGCCTTCGTTGGTCATCTTGGCCGAGCCGAGCCAATAGACGGAGTCGGGGCCCGACTTCTCGCGCACCGCCTGAAGCTTGTCTCCAATCTCGTTGATCGCGGTATCCCAGGAGACGCGGGTCCACTGGCCACCCACCAGCTTCATCGGATAGCGCAACCGCCGCTCGCTATGCACGAGTTCACGCACGGAGGCGCCCTTGGCGCAATGCGAACCGCGATTGATCGGCGACTCCCAACTCGGCTCCTGGCCGATCCATACCCCGTTCAAGACCTCGGCCGTGACCGTGCACCCGACCGAGCAATGCGTACAGATGCTCTTGCGGACGGTCGCACCTGCGGTGAGCGGACCGGCCATCGCCGCTTCCGCCTTGCGCACACCGCCAACCGGCAGCGTGCCGAGCACGGCGAGCGCGCCGCCGGCAAGTCCGGATTTGCGCAGGAAGCTGCGGCGGTCGAGACTGCCGGCCTGCCCCGCAAGGGACTCGGCAGCGGAACCATGGCGCAGGGAACGCAGGTTTGTTCGCTTGATCAGCACGGTCAACCTCCCTTGGCCGGATAACGATTGACGCGATAGAAGGCCTTGACGTGATCGGTTTCCTTGTAGCGCGCCTTGCGCTTGTCGTCGGTGGTTTCGCTATCAGCCTGCGCGGACCCGACCAGCGGTGTCGCGAGCGTCGCGCCGGCGCCCACCGTGCCGACGCCCACCTTGCGCAGGAAATCGCGACGTCCGACTGTGGTTTTCCTGTCTTCACTCATCGCATCTCTCCTGGACCTGCCGGTGCAGGTCAGTTGGCGAACGTGAATGCTTCCGTCTCGATCTCGATAAAGGCACGACCGAGCGCGCCGACCGCACGATAGAAGACGGCACTCTCCGCGCGCTCGATGTCGGCGAACAGCCGCCCCATCCAGAGCCCGACATGTTTGTCAAAGAATGCGCGCTGCGCCTCGAACGACGCCGGGAAACGGCCTGCCGCGAAGCCCGCCATGATCTCGCACAGGATGGCGGCGTGATCTTCCGGCTCCGAATTGTTCGCGGCGCGCTCGATCCCAAGCGCGGCGAGGTCGGCCCGCAGGCGCGACAGCGGCCGCTCGTTGAGAAATCCCGTCAGGTAGTAGGAGGCATAGGGCAAGAGCTCGCCGCGGCCGAGACCGACGAACAGATCGAAATATTCGCGTTCGACCTTCGCTGCGACTGCATTGGCGGCGGCCGCGGCCAGCTCAGAATGCGCACGCCCGAGAGGCGTCGCATCACCGCTCAATGCGGTCAGTTGATCGAGCAACTTTCTCGACGGTGCTGCGGACAACAGCGCCGCGAGCAGCAGATATTCCTGCGCACGTGCCGCATCGACGGGATCAATCGACTGTTCGGACAGAAGCGGCTCGCTGTACAGATCAGGCCGCAAGGCGTTGCGCGATACGCCGGTGGCCGCTTCGACTGCAACCACCCGTTGTGCGGGCACCTTGCTCCAGTTCGAAACGGAAGGCTGGCTGATACCGATTTTCCGCGCGAGCTGGGCAACGCCGCCGACAGCGTCAATGGCTCGCTCGAGGCCATCATCCCGCACGTGGACCTCCATCCAAGTCCCAGGTGCTTGATTTTGCTTTTGTTACAAAGCGCTAGGCGAAGAGTAATCCCGGTTCCGCGGGGGGTCAATCGCCTCCCATAGTCCGAGGCTATGGCCTTTCGTCGGGGGAGCCCTTAGCGGGGCAGCGCGCCGCCATGCGTGCGGCGCGGAAGCGACAGCTGTTCGCTTTCAGTGCGTTCAACGAGAGTTGGTTGCGTCGCAGCAAGAACAGGTACGGGCGCGGTGCGCGCGGCTTCCTCGGCGGCGACCTCAACGCTTGAACTCTCGACCTGGCGCAATTCTCGCGCAGAATCCGAGACTTCAACCGGAGCTTCGGACAGCAACTCGGCCGACTTGTTGATGCCGCCGACGATTCTGTCCACGAACGCGGCCAGTTCTGCTTCCGAACAATCCAGCGGGCCAAAGCCCGGCATCGCGGTCGGATCGTTGAAGTCCCACGCGCTTTCGGCAAGTCCCACGAAGTCGCGAATGGCGGGATCGGCGCTCCAGGCGCGACGAAGCGCCGCACGCGTCAGCTCCTGCGGAATCCCTTTGCGCAGGAATGCCTTGATGTCGGTTGCTGATGTGATCAAGTCGATCGAAGGCAGGCTCGAGAGGTCCACTTCGTCGTCGTTCTTGGCGGGCGGCGACGCCGACTGCATGTCGTCGTGCATTGCCGGATCCGGTTGCGTCGCCTTCGCCTTTGCCTCCTGCTTGCGACGGGACCAGCGCGCCAGGAACTTGTCCTCGCCCAACTTATCCTCGCTCATTCGCGTTCGCCTTCATGCTGTCGGCGCGCCAGCGCCTCCGGATCGGCCTGCCGCCGCTTGCGTTTGAAGAACTCCCGTTCGACGTGGTGCTCGGCAACGAAGCTTTCAATCTGCTCACGCAGCACTTCCGGCATGGGGACGGCCTCGACCAGATTGGCACCGGCCTCCGTGAACGCCTCGCCTTCCGCGGGATCGGCGGTGGCGGCAGCCACCGAATAGGGCCAGACGCCTTCCGCAGGCGACAACACGGTCCAGATGCTCGGACGACCCGAAGCGAGATTGTCGCGATAGCGCGCCGTCTCGGAACTGTAGAGATCGACCATCGCGCTGCCGGCATAGAACAGCGTCCCGCCGTGCTCTGCACGGAGCACTGTCCAGGCCTTTGTGTCCGGCTCGTCCGGCAGCACGGCGACAGCGCGCCAGACGAAGTCGGCCCACGGCGAGTCCGCCTTGTGCCGCTCGACCACGATGCCGACGGGAATGCGCACAAGCGGCAGCGCAGCCGGACTCATGTCACCCTCTCCAGGTGTTTGATCGGCAGCCCCGTTAGCAAATTCTGCGGCTTCATCCGGAGCTTCTGATCGGAATTCATCGCCAGAATGAGATAGACCGGCTCGCCCTGCATCTCGTCTGCGGCCGCATTCGTGTCCGCAAACGTCAAGCGGAACAATGAAAGCACACGGCCGGCGCTGCGGTCGTCGAGTTGCTCGCCATGCCAGAGACGGTCGCCAAGCCTAGTCGCATCGGCGTCGAGCCCAACATACCAGATGAGCCGCGCATCACGCAATTCGCGCAGCGGCTCGATGCCGACGTCGATCCCGAGCAGATGGGAGATCCAGCGCGTCATCGCCTGCGCCAACGCCCTCGGCCCCCGCC
>NZ_WQNE01000017.1 GCF_009759665.1 Bradyrhizobium cajani | reverse complement strand
CGCTACACCATCATGTGAGGGACGACCGCTTGCCTTCCAATCAAGCCGCGCGACGCGCGCTATCAAATAGTGCCGTAGCTAGCGCGGCTGGTTGGAAGGCCTCAGCGGAGCCCGTTACCCCATCTACGGGCTGCCATGCGCGGCGAGCGTTGACAACTCCGAGTGCGGGAGTAGCTTTTTCTCCAACAGAGCGGGACCAACCGCTCGCACATGCGGGAGAGAACGTCATGACGATCGCCATCCGGCAGCTTCAGAAGCATTTTGTCGGCGAGGTCTCCGGCCTCGATCTGCGCCAGCCGCTCACCAACGAGCAGGCGCGCGAGGTCGAGGCAGCCATGGACAGATATGCGGTGCTGGTGTTCCACGAGCAGGACATCACCGACGAACAGCAGATGGCCTTTGCGGTCAATTTTGGCCAGCGGGAGGATGCGCGCGGCGGCAACATCACCAAGGCCGATGAATACCGCCTCACCTCGGGCCTGAACGACGTCTCCAACCTCGGCAAGGACGGCAAGCCGCTCGCCAGGGACAGCCGCGCCAACCTGTTCAACCTCGGCAATTGCCTGTGGCATTCCGACAGCTCGTTCCGCCCCATACCGGCAAAATTCTCGCTGCTGTCCGCGCGCGTGGTCAACCCGAAGGGCGGCAACACCGAATTCGCCGACATGCGCGCCGCCCATGACGCGCTCGACGAGGAAACCAAGGTTGAGATCGAGGATCTCGTCTGTGAGCACTCGCTGATGTACTCGCGCGGCTCGCTCGGCTTCACCGAATACACCGACGAGGAAAAGGAGATGTTCAAGCCGGTGCTGCAGCGTCTGGTGCGCACCCATCCCGTCCATCGCCGCAAGTCGCTCTATCTCTCGTCGCATGCCGGCAAGATCGTCGGCATGAGCGTGCCGGAGGGTCGGCTGCTGCTGCGCGATCTGAACGAGCATGCGACGCAGGCCGAGTTCGTCTACGTCCACAAATGGAAGCTGCATGACCTCGTGATGTGGGACAACCGCCAGACCATGCACCGCGTCCGCCGCTACGACCAGTCCCAGCCCCGCGACATGCGCCGCGCGACGGTGGCGGGCACCGAGCCGACGGTGCAGCAGCAGGCGGCAGAGTAGACGCGCACACCGCCGTCGTTCCGGACGAGCGAAGCGCAGATCCGGGACCCCCGCGCGAGCGCTTGCGCTCGTCGCGATAACCACAGGGAGTTGTGGTTACGAAGACTCGGAGTTGCCGCCTAACAAGACAACCGCTCCCTGGGGTTATGGGTCCCCGCGCCACGTGCGCAATTGCGCACTAGGCGAGGACGACACCGAGGGTGTAGCTACATCGCGCTACGCGTGCCCCGCCTCGTTCGACAGCATGCCGGGATCGATTCCGATCTTGCGGAGCGCCCGTCCGTATTTGTCCTCGACGTCGTCGCCGAAGATCAGATCCGTGTCCGCATCGCAATGCAGCCAGCCATTGCTCTGGATCTCGGTCTCGAGCTGGCCCGGCGCCCAGCCGGCATAGCCGAGCGCGAGGATGGCATGCTTGGGTCCGGAGCCGTTGGCAATCGCGCGCAGGATGTCGACGGTCGCGGTGAGGCAGACGCCGTCGTCGATCCGAAGCGTCGCGTTCTCGATGTAGAAATCGCTGGAATGCAGCACGAAACCACGGCCGGTATCGACCGGACCGCCGCGCAGCACCTTCATGCTTTCGGCATTCTCCGGCAGCTTGATGTGCTCGCCCTTCCTGACGATGCCGAGCTGCATCAGGAGCTCCGGAAAGTCGATGCTGCCAGCCGGATGATTGACGATAATGCCCATCGCGCCTTCGGCGGAATGGGCACAGAGATAGATCACGGAGCGCTCGAAGCGGGGGTCGCCCATCACCGGCATCGCAATCAGGAGCCGACCGTCGAGATAGCCGGCCGAATTGGGTAGCGCCGGGCCCGCGCTCCGAGTGCTGTCGCCCGTCCTCTTGCCTGCAGGAGCCATGGTGAAGCACTCCGGTTTCAATTCCTATCCTGATGTCGGGCCCGGCCGCTGTCAAATCAAGGCTTGCAGAGATCCGATTCAGGTGCATCCATCACAAGCAATTCAATAGTTTGCCACCGGCAGCCCCTGTAAAGACGTGCCATGTCCAGCATAGTTCCCCTGCGTGCGGCGATCGGCGTCGCAACAACCCTGTTTGCGTCGTCGTTGGCCCTTGCAGCCCGCGCCGATGACGCTTCGCCATGGCAGCGCGACGGACATTCCGCAGTGCGGCTGCTCGCGGGGTCACGCAGCGGTGCTGTCCTGCTCGGCGGTATCGCCTTCCAGCTCCAGCCGGGCTGGAAAACCTACTGGCGGACCCCCGGGGACTCCGGCGTTCCGCCGCGGTTCGATTTCTCGAAGTCGGACAATGTCGAAGCGGTGACGATCATGTGGCCGGCGCCGCTGAAGTTCGACGACGGCGCGGGCGGCCATTCGATCGGCTATCGCGACCAGATCGTGCTGCCCTTGCGGATCGTCGCCAAGGCCGCCGACAAGCCGGTGACGCTGCGCGCCGAGATCAACTATGCCGTGTGCGAGAAGCTCTGCATTCCCGTCGAGGCCCATGCCGAGCTTGGCTTCAACAGCGTCGCCTCGACCGAGGACGCCAATCTGCGCGCGGCGCTCGACACCGTGCCGAAGCCAGCCAATATCGGGGATCCCAATCCGCTGACCATCCGCGACGTCAGGCGCGACGGACCGAAGAACGTGGTGGTCGACGTGGTCGCGCCGGCCGACGCGCGCAGCGTCAATCTGTTCGTGGAAGGCCCGACGCCGGATTGGGCGCTGCCGATCCCGGCACCGGTCCAGCACAGCCCGCCGGGTGTGAAGCGCTTCTCTTTCGAGCTCGACGGGCTGCCGCCGGGCGCCAAGCCCGACGGCGCAGCGCTGAAATTCACGCTGGTCGGGCCGGAGAAGGCGTACGAGTTCAATACGAATCTGGAATAGTTCGTCGTCCCGGCGAAAGTCAGGACGAGTGAGTTGCACCGTCGGCGTCCACACTCAGCTGTCGTCCCGGACAAGCGCGCCTCAAGCGCGCGCCGATCCGGGACCTATAACCACAGGGTGTGGTTTGGCGAAGACTCGGAGTTGCCGGCGTAGCGCCACGACTTCCCCCTATGGTTATGGGTCCCGGCGTTCGCCGGGACGACACCGAGGGTGGGCGACAGCATACCCACCCAACCGAATCTTAACGAATGGTTGCTAGGCCGGAGCCTGCCGCAGCATGCGGAACGCCTGGGGGCTTTTCGACTTGGCCGTGATGGACGCTGAACCCGCAACGACCGGAGCGGCCGGGCTGATCGCGCGGCTGCGCGGCAAGCTGACCGGCGGCTCGAGCGAGGCATCGCTGACGCGGCGGCTGGCCGGCACCATCTTCGTCATCCGCGTGATCAGCGCGGGGCTCGCCTATGTCTCGCAGGTCCTGCTCGCGCGCTGGATGGGAACGTCCGACTACGGCGTCTACGTCTATGTCTGGACCTGGGTGCTGCTGCTCGGCAGCATGATGGACTTCGGCATCTCGGCTTCCGCGCAAAAGATCATTCCGGAGTATCGCACCGGCGGCGAGCATGCGCTGCTGCGCGGCTTCCTCTCCGGCAGCCGCTGGCTGACCTTTGCCGTGTCCACGCTGGTGTCGCTCGCCCTTGCCGGCATCGTGAGACTGCTGTCGCCCTGGATCGATCCGGCCGAGGTGCTGCCGCTCTATATCGGCTGCATGACGCTGCCGGCCTTCGTCGTCGCCAACACCCAGGACGGCATCGCCCGCTCGCACGACTGGATGCAGCTCGGCCTGATGCCGCAATTCATCATCCGCCAGGCGCTGATCATCGGCATCACCGCCTGCGCCTTCCTGCTCGGCTACCATCTCGGCGCGGTCGCCGCGATGGTCGCGAGCGCCGCCGCGGTCTGGATCGCGATGACCGGGCAGATGGTGGTGCTGAACCGCAAGCTCGCCGATCACATCGAGCCGGGCCCCAAGGCCTATGACATCAGTGGCTGGCTCGCGGTGTCGCTGCCGATCCTGCTGGTGGAGAGCTTCTACCTGCTGCTGTCCTACACCGACGTCCTGGTGCTGCAGCAGTTCCGCCCGTCCGACGAGGTCGGCGTCTATTTCGCGGTGGTGAAGACGCTGGCGCTGGTCTCGTTCATCCACTACGCGATGTCGGCGACGACAGCGCATCGCTTCGCCGAATACAACGCCAGCGGCGACAAGGCGCGCCTGTCGGCTTACGTGGCGCACGCCATCAACTGGACGTTCTGGCCGTCGCTGGCGGCGACCATCGTGCTGCTCGCGCTCGGCAAGCCGCTGCTCTGGCTGTTCGGGCCGCAATTCACGGTCGGCTACGACATCATGTTCGTCGCCGCGATCGGACTCGTGGTCCGCGCCGCGATCGGTCCGGTCGAGCGGCTGCTCAACATGCTCGGCCAGCAGAAGATCTGCGCGCTGGCCTATGCGCTGGCCTTCGTGATGAACGTCGTGCTCTGCATTGCGCTGGGCCCCCGCTATGGCGGCCACGGCGCCGCGGCCGCGACCTCGATCTCGCTCACCTTCGAGACGGTGCTGCTGTTCTGGATCGTGCGGCAGCGTCTGGGGCTGCACGTGCTGGCGTTCGGACGTTAGCCGCTAGACGCGAATAGAACGAGACGCGGCGGTCCGATATGCTTCAGACCATGGCGAAGTCTGACCAGACATTCACTTCTCAAGAGGAGCCGAACGTTGGCGAGTACCATGCCACCGCGGACGAGTTGATGGCCATCGATGCCGCCATGGCTTCCATTGATCGTGGCGAAGTTGCTTCTGAGAGCGAGGTCAGAGCAGTCTTCGCAAAATTCCTCCGCGAATGAGCCTCGCCCTTCGTCTGCGCGGACGGGGCGAAACGTCCATTTCGCGCGAGAGTGGCCGCTTGGACGGAATGACTACCGTTCTCCTGTCCGCAGCATGATTTTTCTTATTCCATCCAAACAGTTGCACGCCAGGGAAAGTTTATTCTACCTCGTATTGCCCAACCGATGAGATCAACCTAAGATTCCCCGGACATGTTCGATCCCCTCTACGTCGCCTCTGGATTTGGCGTCGGCCTGCTTGTCGGGATGACCGGCGTGGGCGGCGGCTCCTTGATGACGCCGCTCCTGATCCTGCTGTTCGGCGTACATCCCTCCACGGCGGTCGGAACCGACCTGCTCTATGCCGCCGCCACCAAGACCGGCGGCAGCGTGGTGCATGGCTGGTCGCGCAGCGTGCACTGGCCGGCGGTGCTGCGGCTCGCCTGCGGCAGCATCCCGGCGAGCGCGCTGACGCTGCTGGTGCTGTGGAAGCTCGACCTCAAGAGCGACTCCGAACGCAGCCTGGTCAATCTGGTGCTGTGCTTCGCGCTGCTCTTGACCGCGACCTCGCTGATCTTCCGCAAGACGATCATGGAGCGCTACCGCAAGACGCTGGAGGGCATCGACGATCGCACCACGGCGATTGCGACCATCATCACGGGCGCCGTGCTCGGCGTGCTGGTCTCGATCTCGTCGGTCGGCGCCGGCGCGGTCGGCGTGACCGTGCTGCTGCTGCTCTATCCGCGCCTGCCGATGGCGACCATCGTCGGCTCCGACATCGCCCACGCCGTGCCGCTGACGCTGGTCGCCGGCATCGGACACTGGGCGCTTGGCGACGTGGACTGGGCCCTGATGGGCGTGCTGCTGGTGGGCTCGCTGCCCGGCATCATCGTCGGCAGCTTCAGCGCGACGCGCGTGCCCGAGACGGTGCTGCGCCTGACGCTCGCCTGCGTCCTGTTCGTGGTCGCCGGCAAGATCATGTTCGCCGAATTGAACCTGTCGTCGGCGTTCGTGACGGCGCTGGCCCGGGGGCATTGAGCGAGAAGCGACGCGCCTTTCGTAGGGTGGGCAAAGCGAAAGCGTGCCCACCGCTTTCTTCAATCGAAAAGGATTGTGGGCACGGCGCTGACGCGCCTTTGCCCACCCTACGGCATCGAGCCCCTACTCCGCGGTCCAGCCGCCGTCGATGGAGAGATTGGTGCCGGTGATCTGCGCGGCATCGTCGCTGCACAGGAACAGCGCGAGGGCTGCGACCTGCTCGGAGGTGACGAACTCCTTGGTCGGCTGTGCGTCGAGCAGCACGTCGTTGATGACCTGCTCGCGGGTCAGATTGCGCGCCTTCATCGTGTCGGGGATCTGCTTCTCCACCAGCGGCGTCCAGACGTAGCCTGGGCTGATGCAGTTGCAGGTGATCTTGTGGGTCGCAACTTCCAGCGCCACGGTCTTGGTGAGGCCGTTGATGCCGTGCTTGGCCGAGACGTAGGCCGATTTGAAGGGCGACGCCACCAGCGAGTGCGCCGACGCCGTGTTGATGATGCGGCCCCAACCCTTCTTCTTCATGCCCGGCACTGCCGCGCGGATGGCATGGAAGGCCGAGGACAGGTTGATCGCGATGATCTGGTCCCACTTCTCGATCGGGAATTCCTCGATCGGGGAGACGAACTGGATGCCGGCATTGTTGACGAGGATGTCGACCGAGCCGAAGGTCTTCTCGCCGAGCGCGATCATCCCGGCGATCTCGGCGGGCTTGGTCATGTCGGCGGGCGAGTAGATCGCCTTCACGCCGAAATCGGACTCGATCTTCGAGCGCTCCTTCTCGATGTCCTCGGGCGAGCCGAAGCCGTTGATGACGACGTTGGCGCCGGCCCCCGCGAAGCCGCGCGCGTAAGCGAGCCCGATGCCGCTGGTCGAACCGGTCACGACGGCATTCTTGCCTGACAGACTACCCATGCTATTCGCTCCTTTTTGCCGGGGGCGCAGTGACGTCCCCCGTGAGATCGTAGGCCACCATGGTCTCGCCGGACTGCGGCTGCTCGAGCCAGTCCTTGTGGCGCATCGACAGATGCACGTCGCGCACGCCGGCTTCCCAATGCTCGACCATGGCGACATGCGAGAAGTCGTAGTCCTTGGACGAGGATTCGTAGTTCTTGCTGCGATAGATCAAGTGCACCACGGTGACGGTGCTTTCGCACGCCGCCTTGGAGAGGAATTCGACGGACGGATCGTTCTTGAGGTAGTCCGGCAATTTGCTGATGAGATCGCGCACGGCCCGGCGGGCGTTGTGGATTTGCTTGTTCTTGTCCGTGTTCATCCGCGTACGGCTGGAATAGCGGATGTCCTTCTCGCGCTCGGCGGCCTCCAGCAGCGAATTCGGCAGATCGCCGCGCGCGGAAAACAGGTCGACCTGGAAGATCAGCATGTCGCGCGCGAGCTCGGCATCGAGCACGTAGTCGAGCGGCGTGTTGGAGGCGATGCCGCCGTCCCAATAATGCTCGCCATCGATCATGACGGACGGAAAGCCCGGCGGCAGCGCGCCGGAGGCCATGATGTGCTCGGGGCCGATCCTCTTGCCGAGCTTCTTGAACTCGTAATTGTCGAAATACTTGAAGTTGCCCGAGGTGACGCCGACCGCGCCGACCGACAGCCGCGTCTTCACATCGTTGATGCGGTCGAAATCGACCAGCCGCTCCAGCGTCTTCTTCAGCGGCGCGGTGTCGTAATAGCTCTCGGCTTCGGGATGGCCCGGCGGCCATAGCGGCGCGGGCGGGACACGCGGGACGAAGAAGCCGGGCACGCCGAAGGTTGCGATCAGCGCGGCACTGGTGGAGTTGAACAGCTCGCGGCTGTGGTCGCTCTTGCCGATCGGCTTCCACGGCACCGGCGCCGAGACCATCTCCCAGAACTCCTTGAGCCGCTTGACGCGGGTGTGGCCCTCGTTGCCGGCGATGATGGCGGCATTGACCGCGCCGATCGAGATGCCGGCGACCCACTCCGGCTCGAAGCCGTAGCCGCACAGCGCCTGATAGGCGCCGGCCTGATAGGAGCCGAGCGCGCCGCCGCCCTGGAGAACCAGGACGCGCTGCGCATTCGCGGGGACGCTGGCGGATTCCGGGCGATGATCTGTCATGAGGGAACAATAGCAAAAGGGAGCAATAGCAAAAGGCGAGCCACCGTGGCGACAGTCCGCCGCGGCGTCAATGCATCCCGGGATCAAGTCTGGCTTATCGGGGCTCCGTCGAAGCCAGGATCATGGTCCAGAACACCTTGTACTTGGTGCCGGGAGCATAGCCCGCTGCGATGCCCAGTTTTGTGACACCGCCCTTGAGCATGTTGGCACGGTGCGGAGGCGAGTCGCGCCAGCCGGAAAACGCTTCTGCCAGCGTATGATAGCCGGCCGAGACGTTCTCGACCGCCACGGTGGCGGGATAGCCGCCGGTTGCCAGGCGCTTGGCCAGGGGCGCGCGAACGTCATGATCCATCTTGTTGGCCGCCGCCATGGCCTGGGATTGGGATTCGGCGAGCCGCATCAGATCGGGGTCGATGACGACGGTGCCGAGGGCGTTGTTCTGGCGATATTGCGAGATCATCACCGCGGCTGCCTGGGCGTCGAGCTTGGCGCCCGGCACCGCCATGTCGGCATACATCGACGGCTGCTGGACCGGTGCCTCATTGCCCGCACAGCCGGCGAGCAGCAAAGTGATGAGTATTGCGGCCGCGGCGCGCATGAATCAGGCCCCCAAATGAGGGGCCGTTGTTGCATACCAACCGTGGCTGAAAGGTGAACTTTGAGGAAAATCTGAGCTGTCATTCCGGGGGGCAGTGCGCAGCACTGAACTCGGGTGCGCAATTGCGCACCTGAGAATCTCGGGGTTCCGGGTTCGATGCTCCGCATCGCCCCGGAATGACGGTGCCTTACCCCGCAAATATCCGGTAGCGGCGGGGCTCCAGGCCGATGGTGTCGCCGGCGCGCAGTTCCCGGTCGCGGGGGGCGTCGATCTCGATGGTCTCGCCGCCGGACAAAGCGACCTCCGCGCGCTGCACGGGACCGAAATTGCGGACATGCTGGACCGCGCCCTCGAAGGCACCGCTGCCGGGCGGGCCGACCAGCATGTCATGTCGCCGCACGAACAGTTTTGACGCGCCGGGCACAAGCCCGTCCGCGGCGAGCGGAAGCTGCCGGTCGCCGAGCCTGACCACGCCGCCGTCGACCTGGACCGGCAGCTCGATGGATTCGCCGATGAAGCCGTGGACGAACGCACTCGCGGGGCTTTCATAGACGTCATCGGGCGAGCCGATCTGCTCGATCCTGCCCTTGTCCATCACCACGACGCGGTTGGCGACTTCCAGCGCTTCCTCCTGGTCGTGGGTGACGAAGATCGAGGTGACGTTGATCTCGTGGTGCAGCGAGCGCAGCCATCTGCGCAGCTCTTTCCGCACCTTGGCATCGAGCGCGCCAAAGGGCTCGTCGAGCAAGAGGATGCGCGGCTCGATCGCGAGCGCGCGGGCGAGCGCGATGCGCTGGCGCTGGCCGCCGGAGAGCTGGCTCGGATAGCGGTCGGCGAGCCAGTCGAGCTGGACAAGGTCGAGCAGCTCTTTCACCCGCGCACGGATCGTCGCCTCGTCCTTGCGGACGGCGCGCGGCTGCACGCGCAGGCCAAAGGCGACGTTCTCGAACACCGTCATGTGGCGGAACAGCGCGTAGTGCTGGAACACGAAGCCGACATGCCGCTCGCGCGCACCCTGCGCCAGCGCATCCTCGCCGTTGAAGGAGACGTCGCCGGAATCGGGCCAGTCGAGCCCGGCGATGATGCGCAGCAGCGTGGTCTTGCCGGAGCCGGACGGGCCGAGCAGCGCCAGCAGCTCGCCATTGTCGACCTTGAGGTCGACGCCGTCGAGGGCTGCAAAACTGCCGAATTTCTTGATGAGATTCCTGACTTCAATGGTCATTGACGTCTTGTCCTTCGTCGAGGTGACGTTCGAGAACGGTCTTGGCAATCAGCGTGATCAGCGCCAGCATAGCGAGCAGCGAGGCGATCGCGAAGGCGGCGACGAACTGGTATTCGTTGTAGAGAATCTCGACCAGCAGCGGCATGGTGTTGGTCTCGCCGCGGATGTGGCCGGAGACGACCGAGACCGCGCCGAACTCGCCCATCGCGCGGGCATTGCACAGCAGGACGCCGTAGAGAACGCCCCATTTGATGTTGGGCAGCGTGACGCGGAAGAAGGTCTGGAGACCCGAGGCGCCGAGCGAGATCGCGGCCTCCTCCTCCTGCGTGCCCTGCTCCTGCATCAGCGGGATCAGGGCGCGCGCCACGAAGGGAAAGGTCACGAAGGTGGTCGCAAGCGCGATGCCGGGCACCGCGAACAGGATCTGGACGTCGTGATCCCTAAGCCAGCTGCCGAAATAGCCCTGCGCGCCGAACAGCAGCACGAAGACGAGGCCCGAGATCACCGGGCTGACCGAGAACGGCAGGTCGATCAGCGTGATCAGGAAGGTCTTGCCCTTGAAGTCGAATTTGGCGATGGCCCAGGCGGCGACGAGACCAAAGACGAGATTGAGCCCGACCGAGATCGCCGCCACCAGCAGCGTCAGCCTGATCGCGGCCAGCGCCTCCGGCTCGGCGAGCGCGGCGAGATAGGCCAATATGCCTTTCGAGAAGGCTTGGGCGAACACCACGACTAGCGGCAGCACGACGAAGACAGAGAGAAAGGTTATCGCCAGCGCGATGATCGTAATGCGCACCGCGCGCGGCTCGGTGCGGAGGCTGTCCCGCGCCGCAGCCGCGTGCGCCCTTGCGCCGGAGGCCGAAAGCGAAACCGAGTCTGCGATCTGCAGCGTCATGGTCCGCCCCTCAACGCGCCGGAATCCGGCTCTGCGCCCAGCGCTGGAGCCGGTTGACGGCAAAGATGATGAGGAAGGAGACGACGAGCATCACCACCGCGATGGCGGTCGCGTCGGCGTAGCGGAATTCCGACAGGCGGATCACGATCAGGAGCGGCGCGATCTCGGAGACGTTCGGCAAGTTGCCGGCGATGAAGATCACCGAGCCGTATTCACCGACCGCGCGGGCGAAGGCGAGCGCCAGGCCGGTGAGCAGCGCCGGCGCGAGTGAAGGCAGGATCACGCGGATGATGGTCTGCCAGCGGCTGGCGCCGAGACTGCCCGCGGCCTCCTCGATTTCGGGATCGAGATCCTGGAGCACCGGCTGCACGGTGCGCACCACGAAGGGAATGCCGATGAAGATCATGGCGACGAAGATGCCGACCGGCGTGAACGCCACCTTGATGCCGAGCGCCGCAAGCGGCGCGCCGAGCCAGCCCTTCTCGGCGAACAGCGCGGTCAGCGCAACGCCGGCGACTGCGGTGGGCAGCGCAAACGGCACGTCGACGATGGCATCGAACAGCCGCCGGCCGGGAAAGCGGTAGCGCACCAGCGCCCAGACGATGATGCTGCCCATCACCAGATTGACGCAGGCCGCCGCAAAGGCGAGGCCGAACGAGACGCGAAGCGCGTTCAGCGTGCGGCGGCTGGCGAGGATGGCCCAGAACTGTTCGGGGCTGAGCTCGAACGATTTCAGGAACAGGCCCGCAAGTGGAATCAGAATGATGACGGACAGCCAGGACAGCGTCAGTCCCATCGTGAGACCGAAGCCCGGCAATGTCCGACGTCGTGCTGCGAGTGCGCTCACCAGGCCCCCTGCTAAAGCCTCCTACGACAGCGCCCGATCAGTTCTTGTAGATCTGATCAAAGACGCCGCCGTCGGCAAAATGTTCCTTCTGCGCCTTGATCCAGCCGCCGAAAACGTCGTCAATCGTGAACAGCTCGACCTTGGCGAAGGCGTTTTCGTACTTCTTGGCGATTTCGGCGTCGCGTGGACGGTAGAAATTGCGCGCGGCGATTTCCTGACCTTCCTTGGTATACCAATATTGCAGATAGGCATCGGCGGCGTTGCGAGTGCCCTTTTTATCGGCAACCTTGTCGACGATGGCGACCGGCGGCTCGGCGAGGATCGATTGCGGCGGCGCCACGATCTCGAACTTGTTCGCGCCGAACTCCTTCAGAGCCAGGAACGCCTCGTTCTCCCAGGCCAGCAGCACGTCGCCGACGCCACGCTCGACGAAGGTCACGGTGGCGCCGCGCGCACCGGTGTCGAGCACCGGCACCTGCTGATAGAGCTTGCCGATGAAGTCTTTGGCCTTGTCGGCCGAGCCATATTTCTTCTGGGCAAAGCCCCAGGCCGCCAGGTAATTCCAGCGCGCGCCGCCCGACGTCTTCGGGTTCGGCGTGATCACGGCGACGCCCGGCTTGATCAGGTCGTCCCAGTCCTTGATGGCCTTGGGATTGCCCTTGCGCACCAGGAACACGATGGTCGAGGTGTAGGGCGATGAATTCTGCGGCAGCCGCTTCTGCCAGTCGGCCGTGGTGAGGCCCTTGTTCGCGATGGCGTCGATGTCGTAGGCGAGCGCGAGCGTCACCACATCGGCCTGCAAGCCGTCGATCACGGCACGTGCCTGCGAACCGCTGCCGCCATGCGACTGCTTGATCTCGACGCTCTTGCCGGTTTCCTTCTGATAGGCGTTCGCGAACGCCTTGTTGAACTCGGCATAGAGCTCACGCGTCGGATCGTACGACACGTTCAGCAGATTGATGTCAGCGGCGAGAGCCGAGCCTGCCCAGAAACTCGTCACGAGAAGTCCTGCAGCGAGCGGAACGATACGGCGCATCATGTCCATCTCCATTCACTTCGATGACGTCGGTGTCAGCGAAGGCGTGCAGGCATAACTCGGGTCGAAACGCTCCTAAGTCAACGGAACCGGATTTCCTTGTTCGCGGTGTCGCAGCCTGACTGTGCTACGAAATCTTCATCGTGTGAATGCCGCATTCTGTTTTGGCCCGGCCGCGCCAGCGACCGGCGCGGGAATCCTCATCTTCGGCCGTTCTGCTCGTGCAAGGCATACACCCAACCGACCGGAAACCGGAGGCAACGAGAGGATGACGCGGCAATTTGGCGCGGACGAACATCGCCTCGAGTTCCTCGCGCGTGACGTTGGCGAAGGGATTGAACTTCAACCGCGCGCCGTCGTCCTCGACGACCGGAATATCGGCGCGCGCGTTGCCCTGGAAACGCTTGCGGCCATTGAGCCAGGCCGAGAACGGCTTGAGCGCGCGCGACAGCGGTTCCACCTTGCGGATGCGGCAGCAGGCGTCGGGATCGGAGAACCAGAGGTCGCGATCGGGATCGTCGCGCGACAGCGTCTCCTCCGCCGGCTTGATCGAACGGACGTCCTTGAGACCCAGTGTGGCGATCAGCGTGTCGCGGTAGGCGAGCGTCTCCTCGAACAGCCAGCCGGTGTCGAGGAAGACCACCGGGATCGCCGGATCGACGTCCGCCATGACTTTCAGGAGCGTCGCCGATTCCGTGCCGAAGGACGACACCAGCGCGAGCTTCTCGCGGCCGACCGTCTTCAGCGCCGCGGCGATGACCTCCGCGGGCGAGGCATCGCGCAGCGCGCGGTCGAGCTCGCTCGCCGAGGGCAGCGCAGAGACGGGCGAAATCCGAGGCGCGACCGCGTTCACGTGCCGACACCTTCCGAATGGCGCAGCTGCATGCGCCGGTGCAGCGCCGTGATCCGGCCGTCGCCGGTCGGCTGGTAGAACACCGAATAGCGCTTCGCGGTCTGCATGAAGGCTTCCGCGTCGGCCTGCTTCTTGACCTCGAAGGCATCGAAGCCGGCGCGCAGCATGAACACGAACTGGTCGCGCAGCACCTGGCCGGTGGCACGCAACTCGCCGCGATAATTGTGGCGCTCGCGCAGCAGGCGCGCCTGGCTATAGGCACGGCCGTCGCGGAAGGTCGGGAACACCAGCGCGACCGTCGCGAGCTTGCCGAGATACGGCACGAGTTCGCCGATGTCGCGATTGTTCGGCCAGATCACACCGACCTTGCCGGCACGCTTGAGCAAGCCTTCCGCTTCACCGAGGAAACGTTCGGCCGGCACCAGGATGTCGCCGCCCTCGGGCAGCGGCGTATCGACGGCCAGCTTGACGAAGCCGTCGTCGACGATCTTTCCGCCGTTAACGAGTGGCATAGACGCGCTCCTTGAAGGGTTCGACGCCGAGGCGCTTCACCGTGTCCATGAACAGCTCCTCAGGCCGCTCGCGCAGCGCGAGATAAGCTTCCACGACGTCTTCGATGACATCGGCGACCTCGTCGAACTTGACACCGGGTCCGATCAGGGTCCCGAGCGCGGCGTTCTCGTCGGCACGGCCGCCAATGGTGATCTGGTAGACCTCCTCGCCGTTCTTCTCGACGCCGAGAATGCCGATATGGCCGACATGGTGATGGCCGCAGGCGTTGATGCAGCCGGAGATGTTGATGTGGAGGCGGCCGATCAGATTGGCGAGCTCGTGGTTGGCGAAGCGGCGCGTCAGCTCCTGCGCGATCGGGATCGAGCGCGCATTCGCCAGCGAGCAATAGTCGAGCCCGGGGCAAGCGATGATGTCGGTGATCAGGTTGACGTTCGGCGTCGCGAGCCCGAGCTTGTCGAGCGCCTTCCACAGCGCCGGCAGGTCGCGCTTGGCGACGTGCGGCAGCGCCAGGTTCTGCTCATGGCCAACGCGAATCTCGCCGAACGAATATCTGTCGGCGAGATCGGCCAGCGCGTCCATCTGCTCGGCGGTGGCGTCGCCCGGAGGCCCGCCGATCGGCTTCAGCGAGATCGTGACGATGGAGTAGCCCTGCACCTTGTGCGGGGCCACCGAGTTCTTGCGCCACGCCTCGAAATCGGGATCGGCCGCGGCCTGCCGCAGCTCGTCCGGCATGTGCGGTAGTTTCTCGTAGGCCGGATAGGTGAAGCGCGAGCGGATGTCCTCGATCACCTCGTCGTCGATCTGGAGCGAGGAGTTGCGGATGTGCTGCCACTCCTCCTCGACCTCGCGCGAGAACTTCTCGATGCCGAGCTCGTGCACCAGGATCTTGATGCGCGCCTTGTAGATGTTGTCGCGGCGACCGTACTGGTTGTAGACGCGGAGAATCGCCTCGATGTAGCTGAGGATGTCGCGGCCATGGACGAAGTGCTTGATGGTCTTGCCGATGAACGGCGTGCGGCCGAGACCGCCGCCGACAAGCACCTCGAATCCGGTCTCGCCCTTCTCGTTCCTGATCAGCTTCAGGCCGATGTCGTGGATCTTGATCGCGGCGCGGTCATGGTCCGACGCGGTGATCGCGATCTTGAACTTGCGCGGCAGGAACGAGAATTCCGGATGCAGCGTGGTGTGCTGGCGGATCAGTTCCGACCAGATGCGGGGATCCTCGATCTCGCCCGGCGCAACCCCGGCCCACTGGTCCGAGGTGACGTTGCGCATGTTGTTGCCGGAGGTCTGCATCGCGTGGATGCCGACATCGGCGAGATCGGCCAGCGCGTCCGGCAGCTCGGCGAGCTTGATCCAGTTGAACTGGATGTTCTGCCGCGTGGTGAAATGGCCGTAGCCGCGGTCGTATTTGCGCGCGACATGGGCCAGCGCCCGCAGCTGGTTCGTCGCCAGCGTGCCGTAGGGAATCGCGACGCGGAACATGTAGGCATGCAGCTGCAGATAGACGCCGTTCTGGAGCCGCAGGATCTTGAACTCGTCCTCGGTGAGCTCGCCGGAGAGACGGCGCTTCACCTGGTCGCGGAACTCCGAGACGCGCTCGTTGACGAGCGTGCGATCAATTTCGTCGTAAGCGTACATAAGTGCGTGCCTTAAACCTGGGCCGGCTGTCCGATGGTGACGCCGGTGCGGCGGATTTGTTCGCGCAGATTGCCGGGAACGATCTTGCCGTCCGCGCCGATCTGTACCGGCGCGATATAGGGACCGATCGCGCCGACGTCATCGGCCACGGACTCCGCAAGCAACGCTTTCGCCTCGTCGGAGTTTCGCACGATCGCGGCTTCCGAGAGGTCGGCGGACCATCCCTTGGCGGCGGTGCGGTAAACCACGATGCCGTCCCAGGTGCGGTTGGCGGTCACCACCGAGGGGCCGGCGATTTTGATCTTCTTCTGTTCAAGCGGAGAGGTCATTCGGCTGCTTCCAGGAGGTCAGAGATGATTTGCTTTGGGGTTTGGCGACGAAGCGAGCCGGCATGCCGGACCACCTCGCCGATGATGAGGATGGCGGGACCGCCTTGGGTCCGCCGCACCAGCTCGGGCAAGTTGCGCAGCGTACCGATCGCGCCTTGCGCATCGGGACGCGTGACGCGCGCGAACACGCCGACCGGCGTCTCCGGCGAGCGGCCGGCCGCGAACAGGCCGGCGCGTATGGCGGGCGCGGCGGTCATGCCCATGTAGACCACGACGGTCATCCTGGCGTCGGTCAGCGTCGACCAGTCCACGACTTCCGCATCGCGCGCCTTGTGCGCGGTGAGGAAGGTGATGCGGGTCGCTTCGTGACGATAGGTGAGCGGCACCTCGAAATCGGCGGCACCGCCGAGTCCCGCGGTGATGCCGGGAATGATCGAATAGGCAACGCCGGCTGCACGCAACGCTTCGACTTCTTCACCGCCGCGGCCGAACACGAAGGGATCGCCGCCCTTCAGCCGCACCACGCGCTGGCCAGCTTGCGCGGCTTCGATCATGCGCTTGTTGATGGCGTCCTGGCCGATGCCGGGCTTGCCGACGCGGCGGCCGACCGCAACGCGCGTGGTGTCGCGGCGGATGCGGTCGAGAATCTCGGGCGAGACCAGCTCGTCATGGAAGACGATGTCTGCATCCTGCAACGCGCGCAGCGCCTTGATGGTGAGGAGATCGGGATCGCCGGGCCCGGCGCCGACCAGCGCGACCGAGCCCTCCGGCTTGTCGGCACGCGCGAACGCGGAGGGATCGGCAATAGCCTTGAGCGATGCATCCGCCTCGCCCTTACGGCCGGCGAGCACGGCGGCGCCGATCGGGCCGTCGATGACGCGCTCCCAGAAGCGGCGGCGCAGCGGAAACTCGGCGATGCGCTCATTGATGGATTTGCGGAAGCCGCCAATGAACTCGGCGAGCTCGCCGATGCGCGCCGGCAGCAGTGCCTCGATCTTCTCGCGCACGCGCCGCGCCACCACCGGCGAGGTGCCGCCGGTGCCGACCGCGACCACGACATCGCCGCGATCGACGATCGCCGGGAAGATGAAGCTGGAATGCTCGAGATCGTCCATGACGTTGACGGGAAGGCCGAGCGCCTTGGCGCGCACCGACATCGCCACGCCGACATCGACCGCGCCGGCGCAGACGATGGCGATGACGCCTGAGAGATCGGCCGTCAGGGGATCGTCGGATGCGATTTCAACGCGCGCAGCGTCCTCGGAGCTGAGGCTCAGATCCTGATCGCCGTCGATCGCATGCACGCGGAGGCGCGCGCCGGCGGCAGTGAGCACGCGCAGCTTGGCGCGCAAAAGCTCTCCCGCGCCGATGAGGACCACCGGACCGGCCTTGAGATCGAGAAACACCGGCAAGAACCGCATGCGATACTCGCTTCCCCACAAACGGGGTTGACTGGAATTATTTTCTATATATGTCTCGTTTCGAGCGCGCAAAGAGAAAATTTTTTCTTCTCTTGCGCACTGCAACTATAGAATTTTCGCCTCCAAACGCAAAGTGGCAGAGATGCATCTTCTCAAGGACGATTCCGCTGCTGATCGGCTGAGCAATCCGGCGCTGGCCGAGCGCGTGCGCGCGCAAGAATTTTCTGCCGAGCTTGCCCCGTCGATGGACCATCTCGACCAGCTCGAGGCGCAGAGCATCTACATCTTCCGCGAGGCCTTCGCCCGGCTGAAGAAGATCGCCCTGCTGTGGTCGCTCGGCAAGGACTCCAACGTCATGATCTGGCTGGCGCGGAAAGCGTTCTTCGGACGCATGCCGTTCCCGGCCCTTCATGTCGACACCGGCAAGAAGTTTCCGGAGATGTACCGCTTCCGCGATCACTACGGCAAAGAGTGGGATCTCGATCTGCGCGTCGAGCCCTGCCCGCCGATCGATGCCGTCGACCCGACGCTGCCGCCGGCTGCGCGTTCCGCCGCACGCAAGACCGAAGGTCTGAAGTGGGCACTCGCCAAATATGGCTTTGACGGCCTGATCGCCGGCATCCGCCGCGACGAGGAGGCGACGCGCGCCAAGGAGCGCGTGTTCTCGCCGCGCGGGTTAGAAGGCAATTGGGACGTGCGCGACCAGCCGCCGGAGTTCTGGGATCATTTCAATGCGTCGCCGCCGCAAGGCGCGCATCTGCGCATCCATCCGATCCTGCATTGGACCGAGGCCGACATCTGGGCCTACACCAAACGCGAGAACATCCCGATCATCCCGCTCTATCTGTCGCAAAACGGCAAGCGCTATCGCTCGCTGGGCGATCAGGACATCACCAATCCGGTCGCATCGACAGCATCGAGCATCGACGAGATCCTGATCGAGCTCGAACAGACCAAGGTGCCGGAGCGTGCCGGACGCGCCCTCGACCACGAGACCGAAGACGCTTTCGAGCGCCTGCGCGTCGCCGGCTATCTCTGATTTCCAAGGACGCGAGCGTCGCATGAACATGATCGTCACCACGGCTTCGCCGGCCACTCCGAACGGCACCACGTCGATGCCAAATGGCACGACGCGACCGCAAGTGCGCATCGTCATCGTCGGCCATGTCGATCACGGCAAGTCGACGCTGGTCGGCCGCCTCCTGCACGAAACCGGCAGCCTGCCCGAGGGCAAGCTCGAAATGCTGAAAGCAGTCAGCGCGCGGCGCGGCATGCCGTTCGAATGGTCGTTCCTGCTCGACGCGCTCCAGACCGAGCGCGACCAGGGCATCACCATCGACACCACGCAGATCCGCTTCCGCACCAATTCGCGCGACATCGTGCTGATCGACGCGCCCGGCCACGCCGAATTCCTGCGCAACATGATCACCGGCGCCTCGCAGGCCGACGGTGCGGTGCTGATCATCGACGCGCTCGAAGGCGTACGCGACCAGACAAGGCGGCACGGCTATCTCCTGCATCTGCTCGGCGTGAAGCAGGTCGCGATCGTCGTCAACAAGATGGACCGCGTCGATTTCTCCGCCGAACGTTTCAAGGACATCAGCGACGAAATCTCGGCGCATCTGAGCGGCCTCGGCGTGACGCCGACGGCCGTGATCCCGATCTCCGCGCGTGACGGCGACGGCGTCGCCGCGCGCACCGACCGCATCTCCTGGTACAAGGGACCGACCGTGGTCGAGGCGCTCGACCAGCTCGAGCCGGCGCGGCCGCTCGAAGCGCTGGCGCTGCGGCTGCCGGTGCAGGCGATCTACAAGTTCGACGACCGCCGCATCGTGGCGGGCCGCATCGAATCCGGCAGCCTGATTGCCGGCGACGAGATCGTGATCATGCCGGCCGGCAAGATCGCGAAAATCAGGACCGTCGAAAGCTGGCCGGCGACGCCGGTCGCGGGACGGCAGGGCGCGGGCCGTTCGGTCGGCATCACGCTCGACCGCGAGCTGTTCATCGAGCGCGGCGACATCATCGCGCATGCCGGCAGCGCCCCGCGCGAGACGCGGCGGCTGCGCGCGCGGATCTTCTGGCTGCACGACAAGCCGCTCGCCAAGGGCGACCAGCTGCTGGTGCGCTGCGGGCCGAAGGAAAGCCGCGCCACCGTCGTCGCCATCGAGAAGGCGGTCGATCCCGGCGAGCTGTCGAGCACCGAGAACAAGGCGATCGGCCGCAACCATGTCGGCGAGATCGACATCTCGCTGTCGAACCCGATTGCCGTCGACCCCTATACCGAGAATCCGCGCACCGGACGCCTCGTGATCGAAGTGTCCGGGCGCATCGCCGGGGGCGGCCTGGTGCTGTCGGTCGATGCCGGCCAGCGCGCCGTGCCGGTCGACATCGTGCCGGTGGAATCGGCGCTGCGACCTGACGAGCGCTCGGCACGCTACCATCACAACGGCGCCGTGGTCTGGCTCACCGGCCTTCCCGCCTCCGGCAAGTCGACGCTGGCCAAGGCGCTGGAGCGGCGGCTGTTCACCAATGGCGGCTCGCCGATCCTGCTCGACGGCGACACGCTGCGCGCCGGACTCAACAGCGATCTCGGCTTCTCCGCCACTGATCGCAGCGAGAACATCCGCCGCCTCGCCGAGGTCGCAACGCATCTCGCCCGCAACGGCCACATCGCGATCGTTGCGGCGGTCTCGCCGGCCCGCGAGGACCGTGCCACCGCGCGCCGCATCGCCGACACCGCGTTCCGCGAGATCCATGTCGCGACGCCGGCTGAAGTGTGCGAGGAACGCGACCCCAAGGGCCACTACAAGAAGGCCCGCTCCGGCGCACTGACCTCGTTCACCGGCATCGGCGACGACTACGAGAAGCCCGAGGCCGCCGAGCTCGTGATCGACACCTCGACGCGGACGGTCGCCGAGGCGGCCGACGAGATCGAGCAGATGCTGAAGACGACCGGCGTGCTGTTCGACGAGGTCGTGGATCTCGCTGCGAATATTTGAGGCTGCCCTACTCTCCACTGTCGTCGCCCGGCTCGACCGGGCGACCCAGTATTCCAGAGACAGCGTTGGGATACGGAGAAGCCGCGGCGTACTGGATTCCCCGCTTTCGCGGGGAATGACACCGGGCGTGGGCCTCTACACCTCGTCTTGACATTTTGACAAACCCCTGGGGTCTTCTCACCGCCCCGATTTTGGGGCTAATAGGCCTCCGAAAGCCGCTCCCTTGGAGCGCATTTTGCTGCTGTCGGGTCAAAAGCAGCCAAAAACAGCCATTTCCAACAAGAAAGCCCAGCATGAAACGCGTCGACGCCCACGGATTGAAGATCGCTCCCGTCCTGTTTGACTTCATCGCCAAGGAAGCGGCCCCGAAAACGGGCATCGCGCCGGATGCATTCTGGGCCGGGCTTGCCGCCATCATCAAGGATCTGGGGCCGAAGAACCGCACGCTGCTGGCGGTGCGCGACACGCTGCAGGCCAAGATCGACGATTGGCACCGCGCCAATAAGGGCAAGGCGTTCGACCTCGACGCCTACACCGCCTTCCTGAAGGAGATCGGCTATCTCGTCCCGGAGCCGGCGACGCAGAAGGTCGAGACCGCCAATGTGGACGAGGAGATCGGCAAGATCTGCGGCCCGCAGCTCGTCGTGCCTCTCACCAATGCGCGCTACGCGCTGAACGCGGCGAATGCGCGCTGGGGCTCGCTCTACGACGCCTTCTACGGCACCGACGCAATTCCGCACGATCCGTCCGAGAGCGGCAAGGGCTACAACAAGGCGCGCGGCGACAAGGTGATCGCCAAGGCCAAGGCGTTCCTCGATGCCACCGCGCCGCTCGCGACCGGCAGCCATACCGACGTCACCGCCTACAGCGTCGTCGCAGGCCAGCTTGCGGTGAAGCTGAAGAGCGGCAACGCCACCGCGCTGAAGAACGCGGCGCAGTTCGCCGGCTTCCAGGGCGATGCCGCCGCGCCGTCCGCCGTGCTGCTCGTCAACAACGGCCTGCATGTCGAGGTGAAGATCGACCGCAACAGCGCGATCGGCAAGGACGATCCGGCCGGCGTCGCCGACATGATCATGGAGGCCGCGGTCTCGACCATCCTAGACATGGAGGATTCGGTTGCCGCGGTCGATGCCGACGACAAGGTGCTGGTCTACCGCAACACGCTTGGCCTGATGAACGGCACGCTATCCGCCGATTTCGAGAAGGGCGGCAAGACGCTGACGCGCTCGCTCAATGCCGACCGCAGCTACAAGACGCCGGACGGCAAGGGCGAGCTCAAGCTGCACGGCCGCAGCCTGCTCTTGATGCGCAATTGCGGTCACCACATGTTCACCGACGCGGTGCTGGACGACAAGGGCGAGGAAATTCCGGAGGGCCTGCTCGATGCCGCCGTCTCGGGCCTGCTCGCCATTCACGACCTCAAGGGCAATTCGAAGGTCAAGAACAGCCGCACCGGCTCTGCCTATATCGTCAAGCCGAAGATGCATGGCCCGGACGAGGTGTCGCTGACCTGCGAGATCTTCGACCGCGTCGAGAAGATGCTGGGCCTGCCGGAGAACACGCTCAAGGTCGGCATCATGGACGAGGAGCGGCGCACCACCGTCAACCTCAAGGCCTGCATCCAGCGCGCCTCCAAGCGCATCATGTTCATCAACACCGGCTTCCTCGACCGCACCGGCGATGAGATCCACACCTCGATGGAAGCGGGTCCCATGATCCGCAAGAACGAGATGAAGGCGCAGGCCTGGATCAAGGCCTATGAGGACTGGAACGTCGACATGGGCCTGATCGATGGCCTGCCCGGCCACGCCCAGATCGGCAAGGGCATGTGGGCCGCGCCCGACAAGATGGCGGACATGCTGGCCCAGAAGCTCGCCCATCCGCAGGCCGGCGCCACCACCGCCTGGGTGCCCTCGCCGACCGCGGCGACGCTGCACGCGCTGCACTACCACCAGGTCAACGTCATCGCGCGCCAGGAAGAACTGACCAAGGGCGGCCCACGCGCGAAGCTCGCAGACATCCTCACCATTCCGGTGTCGAAGTCGAACTGGGCGCCCGACGACGTCAAGCAGGAGATCGACAACAACTGCCAGGGCATCCTCGGCTATGTCGTGCGCTGGATCGACCAGGGCGTCGGCTGCTCCAAGGTGCCCGACATCCACGATGTCGGCCTGATGGAAGACCGCGCCACCTTGCGCATCTCCAGCCAGCATCTCGCCAACTGGCTGCACCAGGGCGTGATCACGGAAGCGCAGGTGATGGAGTCGCTCAAGCGCATGGCTGTCGTCGTCGACAAGCAGAACGCCGGCGATCCCATCTACAAGCCGATGGCGCCCGCCTTCGACGGCACAGCCTTCAAGGCCGCCAGCGACCTGATCTTCAAGGGCCGCGAGCAGCCGAACGGCTACACCGAATACATTCTCACCGCGCGGCGCCGCGAGGCGAAAGCGGCAGGCTGAGCCCTGTCACTCGAACGTCAAAAGCCCCGGCACCTGCCGGGGCTTTTTGCTGGATGCGCGCGTCGTCCTGTGGCTGCGGCGATCAAAACAAAGGCGGGATCTGGCCGACCTTGACGGGGCCGAGCAGCACGGCGCCGTCGACGAATTTCAGCGGGAAGCTTCTCGCCTTCTTGCCCTCGAGCGTGCTCTCGGTGCCGATCGAATTGATGCCGGCGGCAACGCCGGCATTGGCGTTCTGCTTGATGACCTTGCCGAGACCGGGAACGGCGCGATCGAGCGCGCCGAACAGATTGTTGAGGTCCTGCGACTTCACACCGGGCGCAACGCGGTCAAGCGTTGCCTGCGGCACGCCCTCCTCCAGCATCTTCTCGATGCCGAGCGCCGGGATCACGCGCTCGAGGCCGGTGACCGTCATCTGCAATTCGCCGTCGAGCCGGCCATTGGCCGACAGGCCGAGCGTGCCGGCCGCCACCGCGATCATCTCGCCCTGCTGGATCCGCGACTGCACGATCTCGATATGGCCGCCGGCGGCCTGGATCTCGCGGAAGCGCTGCGGCCACGGCTTTGGCGTGAGGTCGGAAAGGCCGGTCACCTTGGCGCGCGTGTCGGCCTCGAACGGCTCGGCGAGCAGCGGATGAACGCCCTGGATACTGCCCTGCGCGACATGAAGCACAGTCTCGATCACCGGATGATCGGACGGCGATCCATCCGCGAGGCGGGCATGCAGCTCGACCTGCCTGGCGCGCGCGAGCGGCACCTGCACGCTGCCATCGAGCCGGTTGATGGTGGGATCGTCGAACACGATGGAGGCGCGCTCCGGCACGGCCGGCAGGCCGACGACGCTGCTGCGGCCCTTGCTCCAGTTCACCACGAAGGAGTTTTGCGTGACGCCGTCGGTCAGCGTCGCGGGCGCGGAGAATTCGGCGATGACGAGCTTGGGGTCGTAGACCTGGGCAACGACCAGGATGTTGTCGAGCTTCGCCGTGAACGGCGTCTTGCTCGCGTTCTGCGAGACCAGGGCGACGCTGGCGCCGGAACACTGGACCTCGAAGCGGAACGGAAAGCCCGTGATCGAGCGCTTGGCGCAATCATAGATGCGGCCGGACTTGGCCTCCTGCGCGCGCCAGGCGTCCGCGGCGATCTCGGCCTGCGAGGCGGCATAGAACCAGAAGCAGGTCCACGCGGCGGCGAGGATCAGCAGGAGAACGGGTGCGATGAAAAGGCCCCAACGGGAGCGACGGCCTGCGGCAACGGTCATATTGGACATGCGGCGACCCTTTGACCCCGGATTTTGTCAAATGTAAGCGAGGTTCGCCCGCCCCGAAAGGCGGAGAATTCGCTTCGCTTGGGACCTCGGTTCTGGTAGCCGTGCCCGAAATGTCGGAAATCACCCTCCCCTCCGTCACCACAGCCCAAGGCGACCTCTGGGTGTTCGGCTACGGTTCGCTGATGTGGCGGCCGGGCTTCGAATTCGAGGAACGTGTCCCGGCGCGGCTGGTCGGCGAGCATCGCGCGCTTTGCGTCTATTCCTTCGTGCATCGCGGCACGCCGGAGAAGCCAGGCCTGGTGCTCGGGCTCGATCGCGGTGGCGCCTGCCGCGGCATCGCCTTCCGCGTCGCCGAGAGGAACCGTGCTGACGTGGTGGCATATTTGCGGGCGCGCGAGCAGGTCACGTCGGTCTATCGCGAGGTGATACGTTCGGTGTGGCTGGAGGACGATGCGCGCCAGCGCGTCCCCGCGCTCGCCTATGTCGTCGACCGCGGTCACGTGCAATATGCCGGCCGCCTGTCGCTCGCCGAGCAGCACCGCCACGTGCTTCAGGGTCACGGCCAGTCCGGCGCCAACCGCGACTACGTCACCGCCACGGTGAAGGCGATCGAAGCCGAAGGCTTTCGCGACACGCAGCTACATCAGCTCGCGACCATGCTGCATGGTGATGCGCATTCCCTGCGCACGCCGGCTCCCACAGAAGATCGCGAGAACCGCTAGCTCTCCGACGACTCGTAGCTCGGCGAGGAGCCGATCAATTGCTCCTGCTCCTTGCGGCCCGCTTCGACGATGCGCCCGGTCGCGTCTTCGATCGCCCTCTGCACCCGGGACAGAAACTCCTCCTTCGGCAGACCCGGCGGCAGCGGATCGAGAAATTCCACCACCAGCGTGCCGGGATAGCGCATGAAGGTGCGGCGCGGCCAGAACAGGCCGGAATTGAGTGCGATCGGCAGGCACTGCACGCCGCAGGACGAATAGATTTGCGCAAACCCGGTCTTGTAATCCGGCGGCGCACCCGGCGCACGGCGCGTGCCTTCCGGAAAGATCACGAGCTGGCTGCCGCCACGCACCGCCTCGCGCGCGCGCCGCGTCATGTCCAGCAGCGCCTTCACGCCGGCATTGCGGTCGATGGCGATCATCCCGGTCTTGATCAGGAACTGACCGAACACCGGAATCTGCATCAGCTGGCGCTTGAGGATGAAGATCGGGCGGTCGAAGAACCCCGGCAGCACGAACGTCTCCCAGAACGACTGGTGCTTGGCCACGATCACCAGCGGTCCTGCCGGAATCTTTTCGACGCCGCGGAATTCGACCCTGATGTTGCAGATCACGCGCATCAGGACCAGCGTGGCCTTGGCCCACCACTGCGCGACCGTCAGCATCGCGCGCGGCGGCAGGGCGAAGGTCGGCAGCGCCACGATCGCAAGGCACACCAGCACGGCGTAGAACAGCACGTTGAACAGGAGCGAGCGCAGGAAAATCAGAAACATCGACATCCGATCAATTGGCCTGGGCGGTGGCGGGCCGTTTCGGCGCCGGCCCGGGAGGCTGCTCCGACACTTCGGGTGAAAGGTCAATCCCGAAATTCTCCAGCCGTACCCGGAGCTCGGCCGCGATGTACTTGACATATTCCGACAGCAGGAGCCGCAACGTCGACGCCGAGGTCCACCACGGCTCCTCGCGCCATTTCTCGCCGACCACCGCGAACGGGATCAGCGTGGTCCCCGGCATCGCATGCGAGAACTCCACCAGCGCGCGCGGCATGTGGTAGTTCGAGGTCACCACGATCAGCGACTTGAAGCCGCGCCCCTCGGCCCAGCGCCGTGCTTCCGCCGCGTTGCCGCGGGTCGAGACCGCGGTCCGGTCGAGATCGACGCAGCAATGCATGAAGGACTGGTTCTCCGGCAGCGTCCGCGAGATGTCGCTCGCCGTCGAGGTCGGATGCACCCCGGAGATCAGGAGCCGCTTGCCGTAGCCGGCAGCCAGCAGCTCCATCGCATCCGACACCCGCGAGGAGCCGCCGGTGAGGACCACGATGCCGTCCGCCTTCTGACCTGGTGCGATCTCGGCGCCGCGCAATTGCGACAGAAACCCGACGAAACCCGCCGCAGCGCCGACGAAGGCGAGCGCGATCGTCGACACGATTGCCGCGCGCAGCCAGCCGCGCGGCAGATTCGGCGATCGATCGTCGGTCGGCGAGGTCATGCGATGTCGGTGATCCCTTCCCTAAGGTGATTTTAAGACGTTTTGAGGCGAAGTGGAGTCTTACGTCGGAGGTGGTGCGCTCCCTCGCCCCGCTCTTCGCGGGGAGAGGGCAGGAGTGAGGGGCTGCCTCCGCGCGTGAGCATGCCGAGAGAACTGTACCCCCTCACCCGGCTTGCATCTTCGATGCAATGATCCAATCAAGGTCCATCTACTCGACATCATTCAGCGTCGCGAACAGCGTCTGGCGCGAGGCGACTGCGGTGATGGCGCCGATCAGCACGGCCTGCACCGCGAGCACGACATAGCCCGAGGGCCGCAGCGAGAAGGTGCCGAGCAGCGCGGCGAACTGGTCGCCCACGGGCGTGCCGGAGAACCAGCCGGCGATCGACTCGGAGAAGCCGAACACCAGCATGGCGGCGCCGCCGCCGATCACGCCGCCTTCCAGGCCCAGTCTGAGGAAATGGCGCAGGAAGCGGTTGGCGATGTAGCGGTCGCCTGCGCCGACGAAATGCAGCACCTCGACGATCGGGCGGTTTGCCGCCATCGCGCCGCGGGTCGCGAACGACACCGAGATGATGGTGGCGATGATGACCAGCGCGAGGATGCCGAGGCCGGCGATCACGGTGGCGTTAGTCATCGAGCGCATGCGTTCGATCCAGGCGCGATGATCGTCGACGCTGGCGCTCGGCGCGACCTGGGTGACGCGGGCACGCAGGGCGCCGAGATCGAGCGGCGTGCCCGGCTGCACGCGCGCGATGATCATGCGCGGCACCGGCAGATCGTCCATTGCAAGGCCGGTGCCGAGCCAGGGCTCGAGCAGCTTGCCGCTCTCATCCTTGGTGAACGGCCTGACCTCGACGATGCCGGCTTGCGCGCGCATGGCCTCCGTCACCGCCGTCGTGTCGCGGTCGAGATCGCGGCCGGTCTGCGGGCGGACCTGGATGGTGATTTCGCTGGCGACGTCCGACTGCCATTCCGCGGCGGAGGCGCTGACCAGCAGCACCGTGCCCGTCGTCATCGAGGCGAGGAACGTCATGATGGCGACGACCGCGACCAGCGCGCGGCCGTGGATCGAGGCGCGCGGCACGATCGGCGACATGTTGCGCGCCTTGGCCGGAAGCTGCGGACGCTCCTGTCCGAGATCGACCAGCACGCCGCGCTCGTCGGTCCTATTCATAGATGTGCAGCCGTCCCTGGTGCAGCACCAGCCGCCGCGCCTCGTACTGGTCCATCAGGCCGATGTCGTGGGTGGCGATGATGACGGCGGTGCCGGACTTGTTGAGCTCGATGAAGAGCCGCAGCAGGCGGCGACCGAGCGTCGGGTCGACGCTGCCGGTCGGCTCGTCGGCCAGCAGCAGCTGCGGCCGCGAGATCACCGCGCGCGCGATCGCGGCGCGCTGCTTCTCGCCGCCGGACAGGATCGGCGGCAGCGCATCCATGCGGTCGCCGAGCCCGACCCAGCGCAGGAGATCGATGACCTCCTTGCGATAGCTCGACTCGCTGCGGCCCATGACGCGGAACGGAAGCGCGACATTCTCGTAGGTCGTCATGTGATCGAGCAGGCGGAAATCCTGAAGCACGATGCCGATGCGCTTGCGCAAGTCAGCGATCTCGTCCTTGCCGAGTTGCGAGATGTCGTGGCCGAACAGATTGACGAGGCCCCGCGTCGGCCGATGCGACAGGAATAACAGGCGCAACAGCGAGGTCTTGCCGGCGCCGGACGGACCGGTGAGAAACTGGAAGGAATGCGGCGGGATCTGAAAACTCAGGTCGCGCAAGATCTCCGGCCCCAGACCGTAACGCAATCCGACATTTTCGAACCGAACCAAGCTCAGCTCCGTTCGAGAGGGGGCGCGGGCTGCACGGCTGCGCCCCGCCACACGCGATCAAGGGGTTTTGCGGCCGTTATGGTTTCCGGTTCGTTAACGGTCGCGCTGTAGCATCCGGGGTGCCCGGTTCTCCCTGAGCGGGGTATCAAGACCAGTCCGTGCATCAAGGCTCGTGTCCATGCAGATCGTCTGCCCCCATTGTACGACATCCTACGCCATCAAGCTCGCGAGCCTGGGGGCGAACGGACGGACGGTCCGCTGCTCCCGCTGCAAGGAAACCTGGGTCGCCTACTCCGAGGATGCCATCGAGGAGGCCTCGGTCCCGGCCCTGGCCGCGGCCAGTCAGGCCGACGACCAGTCCGACCTCGCCGAACAGTGGAACTCCTATGCCAAGGACGACGGCGCCACGGATACGCCTGTCGTCGACAGCCCGTCGATCGCCAGCGATTGGCCTGACGAGGCCAAGGAAATCGAGGACGAATGGTCAGCGGCGGCCCGGGCCGCCGAGGACGAAGTCGCGGGCGCGCAGCACCAGTCCTGGTTCCGCGGCCTGTTCCGCCGCCGCGGCGCGCGGGTGAGCCGCCCAGCTGCCACCGCGGCTCCTCGAAAGTCCCATTTCGGCCTGCCGGTCACCTGTGCCGCGATGGGCGCGCTGGTGCTGGCGCTGGTGATCTGGCGCGGCGACATGGTGCGGCTGCTGCCGCAGACGGCGGCGTTCTACAAACTGGTTGGCTTCGAGGTGAACCTGCGCGGGCTGGCCTTCAAGGACGTCAAGCTCTCCAGCGAGACCGTGGACGGTAAGCAGGTGCTGGTGATCGAGGGCGTCATCGTCGGCGAAGGCAAGAAGCCGCTCGACATTCCGCGGCTGCGCTTTGCCGTGCGCGACGCGCAGGGGGCGGAGATCTACGCCTGGAATACCGTTCTGGAACAGACCGTGCTGCGGCCGGGCGAACGCGCCTTCTTCCGCTCGCGCCTGGCCTCGCCCCCGCCCGAGGGCCGCAATATCGACGTTCGCTTCTTCAACCGGCGAGACATTGCCGGCGGCAGCGTATAATCAGCCGCGCAGGGTCTGCGCGGGAGTTGGTCCGAGGTTGGTCCCATGCCAAGAATCTTGATCGCCGACGACGAGGATTCGATGCGCCAGCTGGTGGCGCGCGCCATCGCCATGGACGGCCACGAGATCGTCACCGCGCAGGACGGCGCCGAGGCGCTGGAGATCCTGACCCGCGAGGACGGCGCATTCGATCTCTTGCTCACCGACATCCAGATGCCGGTGATGGATGGCATCGCGCTGGCCCTCTCCGCCGCGCGCGATTTCCCCGACCTGACCATTCTCTTGATGACCGGATTTGCCGACCAGCGCGAGCGCGCCTCGAATC
Organism: Bradyrhizobium cajani; assembly: GCF_009759665.1. Lineage (GTDB taxonomy): Bacteria > Pseudomonadota > Alphaproteobacteria > Rhizobiales > Xanthobacteraceae > Bradyrhizobium > Bradyrhizobium cajani. The sequence goes on along the minus strand of NZ_WQNE01000017.1, from coordinate 142,861 downwards.
TGAACGCGCTGGTGCATGACGTCGTGACCAAGCCGTTCTCGGTCGCCGACATCCGCACGGCGGTAGCGGATGCGCTGGCGGCGAAGAAGGGGTAGCGGCGGAGGGCCGAACTCTCAGTTTGTAGCCCGCATGAGCGTAGCGATATGCGGGACCAGGGGCCCCGGATGTCGCTACGCTCATCCGGGCTACAAGAGGTTATCGCCTCAAAAATCCTTCAGCAGACGCTCGATATAGTCGAGCTCGATCTGCGGGCGCGTGGTGTCGCCGAGACGGCGGCGGAGCTCTTCGAGTATGCGGCGGACGCGCTGGGCATCGATCTCGCCGGGGATCTTGACCGTGTAGTCGTCGCCGAACTCGCGGCCATGAAGGGGGCGGCCGAGCGGGTCGGTCTGGTTACCGCCGCTCTGCTGACGGCCGGCCCGATTGCCGGGGCCGTCGCCCTGGCCCTCTCCGTCACCCTGCTGCATCGCCTCGGCCATCTTCTGAGCGCCCTTGCGCAAGGCATCGAGAGCCTTGCCCTGCGAGTCCACGGCACCATCGGCATTGCCCTCGCCGAGCTTCGATCCGGCATCGCCCATGGCGCCGTCGGCGGCATCCAGACCACCGTCGTCGTCGCCCTGGTCGTCCTGATCGCCATTCTGGCCGGGCTGTCCCTGATCGCCCTGCTGACCCTGCTGCCCTTTCTGGCCCTTTTGTCCCTTCTGCATCAGACCGCGCTTGGCGAGCTGGTCCTGCAACTTCTTCAAGCGGTCGCGCAGCGCCTCCTGGTCCTGCTGGAGGTCGGACATCGACTGGTCGCCCTGCGGCTTGCCGCGCGAGCGGTCGCGCCGGGAGTCCTGCCCCTGCTTGAACGTCTTGTCGCGCAATTGCTGCTGCTTGCGGATCATGTCGCTGAGCTCGTTGAGCGCCTGCTCCATGTCGCTGTCGCCGGATTGCCCGGGCTGCGCCATCTGGAGATTTTCCATGATCTGCGCGAGCTGCTCGAGCATGCGCTGGGCCGCCTCGCGATTGCCTTCGCGCGCCGCCTTCTCGATCTGCCGCAGCAAATCGTCCAGGTCCCGTTGCGTGATGACGGAACGATCGCGATTGGAGGATTGGCTTCTTTCCGTCGCGCGCTTGTATTCCTCGAGCTTCTGAATGGCGTCGGATTGATTGTTCAGGCTCCGCCCGGACTCCTTCTGCCGGAGACTGTCGCCGGAGTCCTGCATTGCCTTTTCCGCGCTGTCGAGCAGTGCATCAGGATCCTGATCCTGCTGGGCTGCGACAGGCGACAAGCCTCCCAGCAGGAAGGCGAGACAGGCGATCGACATCGCCCTCAAGACTGGCAAGCGTGCTAGCTTCCGCATTTCCGGTCCCGCGTAAACTGATTGGCCCCGTCGTTCCCCGCCTTCGCCCGGTTGCTCGCCGACTTCCGATAGGCCTGAAGCTGCTGGCGCAAGGCGTCCTGCTGCTGCGCCAGCTCTTCGAGCTGCTCGGGCGTCGCATGCTGGGTCTTCTGTCGCAGCTCGACCGCCTTGTCGAGGATGAGCTGGACCTCCGCGGGGAACGGCTGCCGAGGTCCGAGCGGATTCTGCTCGGCACGACGGGCGAGGTCACGCACCTTTCCGGCCATCGCCTCGCGAAGCTTTTGCGTCAGCACCCTGATCTCGTCCTCGCTGGCGCCGCGTTCCAGCGCCGCCTTGAGCGCGTCCTGCGCCGAGCGCAGCGCGGCGTTGACGCTGCCCGCGACACCGTCATCCTCGATGGTGACCGCGAACGCCCACATGCTCGCCACCACCTCGCGCAGCGCGTCATCGGTGCGGGCAGCCTCGAGCTGGGACGCCAGGCTGCGCAGGCCGAGATAGCAGCCGGCATCCGGCGTGAACAATTCGGGCGCGATCATCAGCGCATCGAGCGCGGCGTAGACCTCGGGATTCTTGTTCGCATCGAGCGCGAGGATGCGGCGCTGCTCGATCAGCGCACGGGCGAGCGAGTTGGTGAAGAGCCGCTCGGGCAGGCGCATGCTGAAGGGCTCGCTTTTCGCCTCGTTGCCGGCCTCGTCCTTCGCGGTCAGCGTCAGCGTGACGTCGGCGCCGGCATAGGGATCCTCGCTGAGGTCCTTCACCGTCTGTCCGACGCCGTTGCGGGTGCGCGCGTTCGGCAGCACGAGCGGGAATTGCGGCGGCTGAAACAGCGGCCGTGCGGCGCCCTTGGCGTCGGCCTCCCTGGTGCTGTCCTTGCCGCTCCCCTTGGCATTATCTTTGGCGTTATCCTTGGCGTCGGCGGGGCGCAGGGCAATGTGCGCTTCGGCGCCGGTAACGCCGTAATCGTCCTCGATCTTGTAGGAAAGCTGGAGCGCGCCGCGCGCCTGGCGCTCGGGATCCTTGGTAAGCGCGATCGTCGGCGGGTGGTCCGGCGTGGCGGCGAAGGCCCATTGCGGCTGGCCGGAGGGTGCGCGGACATGCGCGGTGCCGTCAGCGGTAATGGCGAAATGCTTCTCGTGGGTGCCCTTGGGCGTGGCCTCGGTCGGGGCGACCTCCTTGAGGCCGCCAGAGGTGGCGACATCCAGATTGCCACCCGAGGAGCGCACGATCAGGGTCGAGCCGGCAGGAACGGCGAGCGGGCCGCTGGCGGGCAGCGCCGCGGCCTCCTTGTTGGCGGCCGACAGGATGATCGGCGGCTTGCCGGTGTAGAGCGGCGGCGTGACCCAGGCGTCGACGCGAACATTGGTCGGCGCCAGCACCCCGTTCCAGTCGAAAGCGGCGCCCAGCCGCATCGCGCGCTCGTCGCCGGCAGCGAAGAAGGTCGCGACCAGCATCACCATGACGAGGGCACGCAGCGCCCAGGGGTCGTGAAGTGCGAGCCGCGGATGCGGCAGGCCGGCGCGGATGCGCTTGAGCGAGGCCAGCGTGCGCTCGCGCTGCGCCTGCCACAGCGCCTTCGCGACCGGATCCTGCGAGGTCAGCGTATCCGTGAGCGTGGTGGCGGGGCGGTGACGGATGCCGGAGCCGCGGTCGAGCCGGCTCAGAGCCTCATCGCGGCTCGGCCAGCGGAAGCGGATCAAAGGGAACAGAGCGGCAATCGCAAGGCCGGCGAAAACGACAAGACCGATGGCGCGGGCGACGAACGGCAAGGACAGCCAGAGGCCGGCCCAGGACACCACCAGGAACAGGCCGATGACGGTCAGCAGCCGCGCCAGATTCGGCCAGGCACGCTCCCACGCGATGGCATAAATGGCCCGATCAAGGGCCTGCGCCAGCTTCAGCCGCGACAGAGCGTCGCCATCGCGGATCGGGTCTGACGGGTCGGGGGTGACGCCGTTCAATCAGCTCTCCAGGTTGCCCGGTAGAGAGAAGCCTATCACAACGGCAGCACTGAGGCATCCGTTCCCGCACGGGAGAGGCCCCTTTTCCCGCATAACACGAGGACGTGACTGGCCCGGCCCGACCCCGTAATTTCCGCGACGCCATTCCAGAGGGAGACGAAGGAAACGCCATGGACAAGAAGATGCACGACAAGGGCCTGGAAGTCCGCAAAGCGGTGCTGGGCGAGGCCTATGTCAACAACGCCCTGAAGAACGTCGACGACTTCAACCGTCCGTTCCAGGAGATGCTCAACGAATATTGCTGGGGCACGGTGTGGGGCCGCGAGGAACTGCCGCGCAAGACCCGCAGCATGCTCAACATCGCAATGATCGCGATCCTCAACCGCCAGCACGAATTCCGCGCGCACCTGAAGGGCGCGCTCACCAACGGCGTCAGCCGCGACGAGATCCGCGAGATCCTGATGCAGGTCGCGATCTACGGCGGCATGCCGGCCGCAGTCGACAGTTTTCGCATCGCGCGCGAGGTGTTCGCGGAGATCGACGGGAAGGCGTGAGGGACGCGTCAATCTCCGCTGTCGTCCCGGGGCGCGCGGAGCGCGAGGACCCATAACCACAGGGAGACGTGGTTACGGGAACTCGGAGTGACCGCTCTCGCACGACGACTCCTCCCTGGGGGTATGGGTCCCGGGCTCATCGCTTCGCGATGCCCCGGGACGACGAGCGGAGATTGATCGACGCTTTCACATCCAACAACAACGAAGAAGAAAGAAGGAAACACCATGGACATCGGATTCATCGGGCTCGGAAACATGGGTTTCCCGATGGCGCGGCGGCTGATCGAGGCAGGGCACACGCTTGTCGTGTTCGACACACGCAAAGAGATTGTCGACAAGCTCGTGGCGCGCGGCGCCGCTGCTGCGACCTCACCGAAAGATGTCGCCGACCAGGTCGAGACTGTCATGGCGAGCCTGCCCTCGCTGCAAGCTTCGCTCGAGGTCGCGACAGGCGCGAACGGCGTGATCGAGGGCAAGCGCGCAAAACGCTTCGTCGATCTCTCCACCGTCGGCTCCCAGATGGCTTCGAGGATTCACGGCCTGCTCGCGGCGCGCAACATCGTGCAGATCGACTGCCCCGTCTCCGGCGGTGTCGGCGGCGCGGAAAAGGGCACGCTGGCGGTGATGGTCTCGGGACCGAAGGCCGAGTTCGAACTGCTCAAGCCCGCGCTCGACGTGATCGGAAAAGTGTTCTTCATCGGCGAGAAGCCGGGCGCGGCACAGACCATGAAGCTCGCCAACAATTTCCTGTCGGCGACCGCGATGGTGGCGACGTCGGAAGCCGTGGTGATGGGCGTGAAAGCCGGGCTCGATCCGGCCGTGATGATCGACGTCATCAACGCCGGCTCCGGCATGAACACCGCGAGCCGGGACAAGTTTCCGCGCTCGGTGCTGCCGCGGACATTCGACTTCGGCTTCGCCACCGGGCTGATGGTGAAGGACGTGCGGCTGGCGCTTGAGGAGATGAAGCAGCTCGGCCTGTCGATGGAGGTTGCCGATGCGGTGGGACGGTTGTGGGAGACAGTGATCAGCGCGGAAGGCGCCGAGTCCGATTTCACCGCGGCGATCAAGCCGATCGAAAAGAAGGCGGGCATTGTGGTTGGTGGGAAGGGTGGGTTGGCGGGGAAGTAGCGCTCCCAATCTCCACCGTCGTCCCGGGGCACGACGAAGTCGCGAGCCCGGGACCCATAACCACAGACGGCTGTGATTACGAGAACCCGGAGTTACAGCTTAGCCAAACAACTACGCCCTGCGATTATGGGTCCCCGCCTTCGCGGGGATGACAGCGAGATTGTTGAGGCGGCGCACCGCCTCAATCAATCACAGCCACGGCGCCGGCGTGTCCATCGCGATGAGCTGCTCGACCTCGATGCGCGGGCGCACCACGGCGTATTGGTCGCCCTTCACCAGCACCTCCGGCACCAGCGGCCGCGTGTTGTACGTGCCGGCCTGCACGGCGCCATAGGCACCGGCGGTCATGATGGCGAGGAGATCGCCGGGCGCAGGCGTCGGCAAGGCGCGATCCAGTGCGAGATAGTCGCCGGTCTCGCACACCGGGCCGACGATGTCGGCGGTGATCATGCCGGCATCCTTGGCCGGCTGCCTCACCGACAGGACGTCGTGATGGGCTTCATACAGCGTCGGGCGGATCAAATCGTTCATCGCCGCGTCGATGATGACGAAGTTCTTGCCGTCGCCATGCTTCACATAGATCACCTTGGCGACGAGGATGCCGGCATTGCCGACGATCATGCGGCCCGGCTCGAACATCAGCGTGCAGCCGAGATTGTGGCTGACGCGCTTGACCATGGCGGCATAGGCGTCGGGTGCCGGCGGCGCCTCGCGATCCATGTAATAGGGGATGCCGAGGCCGCCGCCGAAATCGACATGCGAAATGTCGTGGCCGTCGGAACGCAGCGTCTGCACGAATTCGGAGAGGATGCGGAACGCGGTCTCCATCTTGGAGAGATCGGTGATCTGGCTGCCGATATGCACGTCGGTGCCGGTCACCTGAATCCCCGGCAGCTTCGCTGCGCGGGCATAGACCTCGCGGGCGTGGGCGAGCGGGATGCCGAACTTGTTCTCGGACTTTCCGGTCGAGATCTTGGCATGCGTGCCGGCATCGACGTCGGGATTGACGCGCACCGAGATGCGCGCGGTCTTGCCCATCTCGGTCGCAAGCCGCGACAGCAATTCGAGCTCGGGCTCGGATTCGACGTTGAGGCAGAGGATGTCGGCGGCAAGCGCTGCGCGCAGCTCTGCCTCCGTCTTGCCGACGCCGGAGAACAGGATCTTGCTCGCCGGAATGCCGGCGGCGAGCGCGCGCTTCAATTCTCCGCCGGAGACGACATCGGCGCCGGCGCCGAGCTTGGCCAGCGTGCGCAGCACCGACTGGTTGGAGTTCGCCTTCATGGCATAGCAGACCAGCACCTTCTCGCCGGCGAAGGCCTCGGTGAAGACGCGGTAGTGGCGCTCCAGCGTCGCGGTCGAATAGCAATAGAACGGCGTGCCGACGGTCGCGGCCAGCTCGGACAGGTTCACCGCCTCGGCGTGCAGCACGCCGTTGCGATAGTCGAAATGGTTCATGGCGTTGGCTCAGTTACCCCAGCTCATCTGCTGGGCGCGTCGTCCAGCAGCGGGTCGAGAATAAACGATTTCTTCTTGCCTTTGGGCGCAGCGGGACCGGCTTCCGCACCGTAGGTGGGGTTGAAAACGCTCGGCGTCCTCTGCGCTTCGGCCTCGGTATCGGTGGGCGCGGCGACGTTGGCCGTGGACGCGTTGGAGGCGGTCGGCGGCAGATCCAGCGGGCCCTTGCGGCCGCAGCCGGCGAGCGCGAGCGCCGTCAGGCTCAAGACAATGATGGCCCACCCCGAGCCGGCCGGGCGAAACTTTGAAGTCACGACGAAATCCCCACTACGCGCGGTGCACCATACAGAGATTGGCGCGCTCTGGCGAGAGCCGGATGACCATGAAAAACAAGCGAAATTTTGCCCTCAGCCCAATTTTCGCTCTTTTTCCAGCCGCTTCGCCCAGGCCTTGGCCTGGGACGCCACGTTCTTCGGTGCGGTGCCGCCGAAACTGGTCCGGCTCTTCACCGACGATTCGACCGAGAGCACACCGAGCACGTCCTTGGTGATGTCAGGCTCGATCGCCTGCATCTCCTTGAGCGGCAGCTCGTGCAACGCCACGCCGCCCTCGGCGGCCTTGGCAACGATGCGGCCGGTGACGTGATGGGCCTCGCGGAACGGCATCTTCAGCGTCCGCACCAGCCAGTCGGCCAGATCGGTCGCGGTGGCATAGCCCTCGCCGGCGGCGGCCTTCATCTTCGCTTCATCCGGCACGAGGTCGCGGACCATGCCGGTCATGGCGCGAATTGCCAGCGACAGCGCGGCAAAGCCCTCCATGGCGCCCTGCTTGTCCTCCTGCATGTCCTTTTGATAGGCGAGCGGCAGGCCCTTCATCACGATCAACAGACCGTTGAGCGCGCCGATGACGCGGCCGGTCTTGGCGCGCACGAGCTCGGCGGCATCCGGATTGCGCTTCTGCGGCATGATCGAGGAGCCGGTGGTGAACTTGTCGCTGAGGCGGATCAGGCCGACCAGTGGCGAGGTCCAGATCACGATCTCCTCGGCAAAGCGCGACATGTGCACGGCGCAGATCGAGGCCGCCGACAGCGTCTCCAGCACGAAATCGCGGTCGGAGACCGCGTCCAGCGAGTTCGCCATCGGACGGTCGAACGCAAGCGCCTTCGCGGTGGCGTGACGATCGATCGGGAACGAGGTGCCGGCGAGCGCGGCAGCGCCGAGCGGCGACTCGTTCAGCCGCTTGCGCGCGTCCTGGAAGCGACCGCGGTCGCGCGCGGCCATCTCGACATAGGCGAGCAGGTGATGGCCGAAGGTAACGGGCTGCGCGGTCTGGAGATGCGTGAAGCCGGGCATCACGGTGCCGGCATGCTCCAGCGCGCGTTCCACCAGCGCCTGCTGGAACGAGCCAAGCGCCGCATCGGTCTCGTCGATGACGTCGCGGACGAACAGGCGGAAATCGGTGGCGACCTGGTCGTTGCGCGAGCGCGCGGTGTGCAGGCGGCCGGCGGCGGGACCGATCAGCTCGGACAGGCGGCTTTCGACATTCATGTGAATGTCCTCGAGCGCGCGCTTGAACGCGAAGCCGCCCTTGCCGATCTCTGACAAAATCGTGTCTAGACCCTTGCCGATATTTTTCGCATCAGAGGCCGTGATGATGCCCTGGCTGGCCAGCATCGCGGCGTGGGCCTTGGACGCGGCAATGTCCTGGGCAAAGAGATGACGATCGACGTCGATGGAGACGTTGATCTCTTCCATGATCTCATCGGGACGTTCCGAGAACCGGCCGCCCCACATCTTGTTGCTCATGATCCCCTGCTCGCGTCTTGCCTGCCGCTGGCGGCTGCATGTTTGCTGACGGCTGCCAGCCGTATTAAGAGGCCCCTGATAGCCATATCTGCGACCGGATGACAAACGATATGCTCGACAAGAAGCCCTCCGCCACGCGCCGGATCCCGCTCGTCATCGCCACCCTGGCGGTCGGCGGGCTGGCCGGCTTCGCCGCGCTGTACGGGCTGGGCCTGAGCCGGGCGCCGTCAGGCGACCCGGTCTGCCGGTCGGCCGTGGCAACGGCGCAGAAGATCGCTCCGCTCGCCCATGGCGAGCTGGCGGCGCTGACCATGGCGAGCGCGCCCCTGAAGCTGCCTGACCTCGCCTTCGAGGACGCCGACGGCAAGCCGAAGAAACTGTCCGATTTCCGCGGCAAGACGCTGCTGGTTAACCTCTGGGCGACCTGGTGCGTGCCCTGCCGCAAGGAAATGCCGGCGCTGGACGAACTCCAGGGCAAGCTGTCGGGCCCGAATTTCGAGGTGGTGGCGATCAATATCGACACCCGCGACGCCGAGAAGCCCAGGACGTTCCTGAGGGAGGCCAATCTGACCCGGCTCGGCTATTTCAGTGATCCGAAAGCCAAAGTTTTTCAGGATCTTAAGGCCATAGGCCGGGCGTTGGGCATGCCGACCTCGGTGCTGGTCGACCCGCAGGGCTGCGAGATCGCGACGATTGCGGGGCCGGCGGAATGGGCGAGCGAGGACGCGCTGAAGCTGATCCGGGCCGCGACCGGCAAGGCCGCCGCGTCGCTTTGATATTGGCGCATGATCTGACCGGAAAACCGGTGCCCACTTCTCCAGATCAGGCGCTCAGGCCGTCACGTTGAGATTGCCGCCGACGCCGGGGCCGACATTGGCGAGCGAGGGTTGGCCGGCGCCCAGCAGCGTCAGGACGGTGGATTTCTCCATGTCCAGGTTCTGCTTCGTCAACGTCGCCGCAATATTCTGCTGCAGCACGCCTTGCTGAGCGGCCAGCATGGTGCTGACCATTGCCATCATGTCCATTACGCGAACCCCCGTACCGGCCGTAACCTAGGCGCGAGGGGTTAACGCGAAATGAATTGTCACGGATCGCGTAGGGTGGATTAGCCGAAGGCGTAATCCACCTCTTTGCTGTCCACGCGGAGAGAGAAGTGGTGGGTTACGCCCAGCGAACCGCGCTTCGCGCAGTCGCAGGGCTAACCCACCCTACGGCACCGTCAGCGCGTCGGAACCGGCTTGGCGCCGCGGTAGTCGTAGAAGCCGCGCTGCGTCTTGCGGCCGAGCCAGCCGGCCTCGACATATTTCACCAGCAGCGGGCAGGGCCGATATTTCGAGTCGGCCAGGCCTTCATGCAGCACCTGCATGATCGACAGGCAGGTGTCGAGGCCGATGAAATCGGCAAGCTCGAGCGGACCCATCGGGTGGTGCGCGCCGAGCTTCATCGCCGCGTCGATCGCCTCGACGTTGCCGACGCCTTCATACAGTGTGTAGATCGCCTCGTTGATCATCGGCAGCAGGATGCGGTTGACGATGAAGGCCGGGAAATCCTCGGAGACCGCGACCTGCTTGCCGAGCTTGGCGACGAATTCCTTGGACGCCTCGAAGGTCGCATCGTCGGTGGCGATGCCGCGGATCAGCTCCACCAGCTCCATCAGCGGCACCGGATTCATGAAGTGAATGCCGATGAAGCGCTCGGGCCGGTCGGTGGCGGCGGCAAGGCGGGTGATCGAGATCGAGGACGTGTCGGAGGCGACGATCGCCTCCGGCTTCAGCACCGCGCAGAGCTCGTGGAAGATCTTGCGCTTGACCTCCTCCTTTTCGACCGCGGTCTCGATCACGAGGTCGCAGTCGGCGAGATCGTCGAGCTTCTCGGCGAGCGCGATGCGCGCCATCGCCGCGGTCTTGGCTTCCTCGGTGACGACTTTCTTGGAGACCTGTCGCGCCAGATTGCCGTTGATGGTCGCCATGCCCGACTTGAGGCGATCGGCCGACACGTCGTTGAGCACCACGTCGAAGCCGGCCAGCGCCGCAACATGCGCGATGCCATTGCCCATCTGACCCGCGCCGATCACGCCGACCTTCTTGATCACTGCCGCCATAATGTCATCCACCGGAACGGCGCGCTGCTGACCGCGCCTGCCTATCCCCTTGAGCCGGGAGATCCGATTTAATCAGAACCCGGGCTCGAAACCTAGATTGGATCGCTTCGAAGGCGTGCCCCACGCCAAAGAAACCGTCTCAAAAAAGAAACACCGGCCGGAGTTTATACCTCCGGCCGGTGTTTTGGGCGTATTTTACTTGCCGAGCTTGCCGAGTTCGGCGGTCAGCTCAGGAACCGCCTGATAGAGATCGGCGACCAGGCCGTAGTCGGCGACCTGGAAGATCGGCGCATCCTCGTCCTTGTTGATCGCGACGATCAACTTGGAGTCCTTCATGCCGGCCAGATGCTGGATCGCGCCGGAAATGCCGACCGCGACGTAGAGCTCGGGGGCCACGACCTTGCCGGTCTGGCCGACCTGCCAGTCGTTCGGCGCATAGCCGGCGTCCACCGCCGCGCGCGAGGCACCGACGCCGGCCCCTAACTTGTCGGCGAGCGGCTCGATGTACTTGGCGAAGTTCTCGCGGCTCTGCATGGCGCGTCCACCGGAGACGATGATCTTGGCCGAGGTCAGCTCCGGACGGTCGCTCTTGGCGACTTCCTCGCCGAGGAAGGACGACAGGCCCGGATCGGCGGCCGCCGCCACGTTCTCGACCGGCGCGCTGCCGCCTTCGCCTGCTGCAGCGAAGGTCGAGGTCCGCACCGTGATGACCTTCTTGGCGTCCTTCGACTTCACCGTCTGGATGGCGTTGCCGGCATAGATCGGACGCTCGAACGTGTCGGGGGCGACCACCTTGATGATCTCCGAGACCTGCATGACGTCGAGCAGGGCGGCGACGCGCGGCATCACGTTCTTGAAGCGCGAGGTCGCGGGGGCAACGATCGCGTCATAGCCGGGCGCCAGCGAGACGACCAGCGCGGCCAGCGGCTCGGCGAGATCGTGCGCATAGAGGTCGCCATCGGCGAGCAGCACCTTCTTGACGCCGGCGAGCTTGGCGGCGGCATCCGCCGCAGCCTTGGCGTTCTGCCCGGCCACCAGCACCTCGACATCCGCGCCGAGCGCGGCCGCCGCGGTCAGGGCCTTGTTGGTCGCATCCTTGAGCGACGCATTGTCGTGTTCGGCAATCAGAAGCGTCGTCATCAGAGCACCCCGGCTTCGTTCTTGAGTTTGGACACCAGCTCGGCGACGTCCTTGACCTTGACGCCCGCCTTGCGGCCCGCCGGCTCGGTCGTCTTGAGAACCTCGAGGCGTGCGGCAACGTCGACGCCGTAGTCGGCCACGGTCTTCTCCGCGATCGGCTTCTTCTTGGCCTTCATGATGTTGGGTAGCGAGGCATAGCGCGGCTCGTTGAGACGGAGATCGGTGGTGACGATCGCCGGTCCCTTCAGCTTCACGGTCTGGAGGCCGCCGTCGACTTCGCGCGTGACCTTGAAGTCGCTTCCTTCCACCTCGAGCTTCGAGGCAAACGTCGCCTGCGACCAGCCGAGCAGCGCGGCCAGCATCTGGCCGGTCTGATTGCTGTCGTCGTCGATCGCCTGCTTGCCGAGAATGATCAGGCCCGGCTGCTCTTCGTCCGCGACCTTCTTCAGGATCTTGGCGACCGCGAGCGGCTCGACATTGCCCTCGGCCTTCACCAGGATGCCGCGGTCGGCGCCCATCGCGAGACCGGTGCGGATCGTCTCCGACGCCTGCGCCGGTCCGATCGAGACCACCACGACCTCGGTGGCCTTGCCGCCTTCCTTCAGGCGCAGCGCTTCCTCGACCGCGATTTCATCGAACGGGTTCATGGACATTTTGACGTTGGCGAGTTCAACGCCCGATCCATCGCCCTTGACGCGGACCTTGACGTTGTAATCGACCACCCGCTTTACCGGCACTAAGACCTTCATCGATCCTCTTTCACTCAATTTGGGAGGGGGGGTTATCAACTGGCGCGGAACCTAAAGGCCTGATCAGGCCCGGTCAACGCGCGAAGGGGCCAATTTTTAGACCTTAGAAATGCGGGGGCTCAATGGGTCAGCGGTTCTGGCCCGGAACCCAGAGCACGTCGCCGGCACCGTTGTGGTTCGCGGCGCGGCTCGCCACGAACAGGAAATCAGACAGGCGGTTCATATACTGGATGCCAGCCGCGCCGACGGATTCGCCGGGCTTGGCCGCCAGTTCCACCATCACGCGTTCCGCCCTGCGGCATATTGTGCGGACGACGTGGAGGTGAGCGGCGGCCGGTGTGCCGCCCGGCAGCACGAAGGAGGTCAGCGGCGCGAGCTTGTCGTTGAGTGCGTCGATGTCGCGCTCGAGCCGCTCGACCTGGCTTGCCACCACCCGCAACCGCTCCGCCTTGCCTTCACGCTCGGGCACGGCAAGGTCAGCACCGAGATCGAACAGATCGTTCTGGATCCGGCCGAGCATCGCATCGAGCTCGGGCGCATCCTTTGTGTACAGACGAACGACGCCGATCGCGGCATTGGTCTCGTCCACCGTGCCATAGGCCGCGATGCGCAGATCGTACTTGGCCCGGCGCTCGCCGCTGCCCAGCGCCGTCGTGCCGTCGTCACCGGTTTTCGTATAGATGCGGTTGAGTACGACCATGTTTAACGCCCCATCGCCCAGACCGCGATCATGGCAATGATGATCGCCACGAACTGAAGCAGCACGCGCCAGCGCATCAGCTTCTGCGAGGTGTTGGGCGAGCCGCCGCGCATCATGTTGACGAGACCGAGCAGCAGAACCAGCGCCACGGCGCCGGCTGCCACCGGCAGGATGAAAGTGCTCAAGAGAGATGCCATTGGGGGTAGATAACACCGTGGGAGCCAGTCCGCCATGGCGTTCCCGATCTGGCTTTTAAGCCAATAATATCAGAAGCTGGCTGGATGATTTCCGATTTGCGTCCATCGGCGGCCTTCTTCGCCTCTCCCCGCAAGCGGGGAGAAGAAGCAGTACGGGGCAAACCGTGAAAGCGATCCGCTACATCTACGTCGTCGTGATGGATGCGTTCTACACATTCCTGGCCGACGACGGCTGGGCCATCGCGAGCCATATCGCGCTGTCGACGCTGATGGCGCTGTTCCCGTTCCTGATCGTGCTGACCTCGCTTGCCGGCTTCTTCGGCTCCAAGGAGCTCGCCGACCAGGCGGCGGAACTGATGCTCCAGGTCTGGCCCAGGCAAGTCGCGGATTCCATCTCGGGCGAGATCCATGACGTCCTGACCACGACCCGCACCGGCTTGCTGACCGTGGGCGCGGTGCTGGCGGTCTACTTCGCGTCGAATGGTGTCGAGGCGCTCCGCGTCGCGCTCAACCGCGCCTATGCGGTGGTGGAGATGCGGCGCTGGTATTGGTTGCGGCTGGAATCAATCGGCTACACGCTGGTCGCGGCCTTCACCGCGCTCGCGATGGCGTTTCTGATCGTGCTGGGCCCGCTCGTCATCGAGACTGCACGGCGCCACATCCCGCTGTTCGTCGAATCCAACGAGAGCATCCTGACCTGGCTGCGCTACGGCATCACCATCGGCGCGCTGGTGGTGGCGCTGTTCATCCTGCATGCCTGGCTGCCCGCGGGACGGCGCGGCTTCCTGCAAATCCTGCCCGGCATCGTCTTCACCATGGTGGCCTCGCTGATCTCGGGCGTCGTGTTCGGGCAATATCTGGCGCGGTTCGCCAACAACTACGTGACGATGTATGCGGGACTCGCCTCGGTGATTATCGCGCTGGTGTTTCTGTATTTCATCTCCGCGATCTTCGTTTATGGCGGCGAACTCAACGCCGCGATCATCAAGTCGCGGCTACCTCACGGCGTGTCGCTTCAAGCAGCGCAGTCGCTAAGGCCCGCGGAGACACAGGTTTGACCAGGAAGGCGTCGGCGCCGGCCTGGCGCGAGGCCACCTCGTCCTCGCCGCGGCCGGAGACGCCGATGATGGGGATCTGCGCGAATGGCGGCGGCATGGTGCGAATCCGCCTGATCGCCTCTACGCCGTCGATGCCCGGCAGCACCATGTCCATCAGCACCGCGTCGAACGCGCCCTGGGCGAGGCGGTCGACGGCGTCCTCGCCGCGCCCGATGAACTCGGCATGATGGCCGAGTTCGGTCAGGATGGTGTTGAGCACGACGCGGCCGAACGGATTGTCCTCGACGCTGAGCACGCGCAGCGCCGCCATTGCATCCGGATATTCGCTGCCCGACCTGCGGGATTGGCCTGACCCTGCCTTGTCCAGGGACACCGTCAGCGTGAAGGTGGCGCCGCCGCCGCGCCGCGGCGCGACGGTGATGTCGCCGCCCATTGCGCGCGCCAATTGCTTCACCGACGACAGCCCGAGTCCGGCGCCACCGAAGCGGGAGGCAATGGTGACGTTGGCCTGGGTGAAGGGGCGGAACAGCCGCTTGATCTCGGCCATGGTCAGGCCGATGCCGCTGTCGGACACCGCGAAGGCGACGCCCACCCTGCCCTCGCCCTTTGCCTTGCCTTTTGCCTGGTCCTTGCCCTTGACGGGACGCCACGGCGCGACCGCGAGCGCCACGGCGCCATGCTCGGTGAACTTCACGGCATTGTCGATCAGGTTTTCGAGGGCGGCGCGCAGGCGGACGGAATCGCCGACCACCAGCCCGGGCAGCTTGTCGGAGATGTCGACCTGGGCCTGGAGACCCTTGGCGGCGGCGCGCCCGGCCAGCGAATCGCCGGCGCTGCGGGCCAGTGCCCGCAGATCGAACAGGTCCTGCCGCAAGGCGCTCCCGCTCTTACCCGTTCTCGCAGCATCCACGAACAGGGTGGCGAGGCTCGCCAGATGCTCGGCGCCGGCCTTGATGGTGTCGGCCCAGCGCCGTTCGCGCTCGCCGAGATCGGAGGTCGCGAGCAAGTCGCTGATTGCCAGGATTCCGGTCAGCGGCGTGCGGACCTCGTGGGCAAAAGCGGCGAGCGCCGCCTGGACCACGTCCGACGCCGTGGCGCTGCGCTTGCGCGCCTTGCCGGCCGCCCCGGATTGCCTCCGAGGCGGTCGTCGCGTGGACGACCTTCCGCTGCGCGCCGAGCGCGTTCCTGCCGCCATAAATCCTCTTCGAAGTGTCCCCTTCGACCCCCGGACTCTCAGGCGAGCATGGCACGGCGGAACACCTGGAGTCACGGCAGCGTTGGGCTAAACCCCAGAGAAACTTAATCTAATCCCACCAACCGGCGGATACTGGCAGGGGTAGCACCGGCGTTGCGCAACTCGCGCAGGCCGGTCGAACCGGTTGATTTGGACAGCTTCCGGCCGCCATCGTCGCGAATCAGAGGATGGTGGCGATAGGCGGGCGCAGGCAGGCCGAGCAGGACTTGCAGCAGCCGGTGGACCGAAGTGGCGTGAAACAGGTCCTGGCCCCGCACGATCTCGCTGACGCCCTGGAGCGCATCATCGACGACAACAGACAGATGGTAGCTGGTCGGCGTCTCCTTGCGGGCCAGGATGACGTCGCCCCAGGCCTCCGGTCGCGCCGGGACCATGCCGCACTCGCCATCGGGCCCTTCGCCCAGCTCATGCCAGGCCAGCGTGGCGGCCCGGCGGCAGGCGGTCGCCATGTCGAGCCGGAGCGCATAAGGCATGCCGGACTGGATCAGCCGGGCGCGCTCGTCGGCAGACAGCGATTTGCCGTTGCCGGGATAAAGCGGCGCGCCGTCGGGATCGCGCGGCCAAGCCGCATCGACCTCACGTTCCGCCACCAGCCTTGCGATCTCGGCGCGGCTTTCGAAGGCGTGATAGACAAGACCCAGCGCGACGAGCTTCTCCAGCGCAGCATGATAATCGGCAAGATGTTCCGACTGCCGCCGCACCGGCGTCTCCCATGCAATCCCGAGCCAGGCGAGGTCCTCGTAGATAGCCGTCTCGTATTCCGGCCGGCAGCGCGTCACGTCGATGTCCTCGATCCGCAGCAGCAGCCGGCCGCCGGTCTCGCGCGCGCGGTCGACGTTCAGCAGCGCCGAATAGGCGTGGCCGAGATGCAGGAGGCCGTTGGGGCTGGGGGCAAATCGGAAAACGGGTGGCGCCATATGCAAAGATCTCGTCATGGCCGGGCTTGACCCGGCCATCCATCTTCCAGGACTCTGTTACGATAGGAGATGGATGCGCGGGTCAAGCCCGCGCATGACAAGTTGAGCACGCAATGACCATCCACCTCGAAACCCAGTCCGATCTCGAAGACGCCGTCCACGCGCTGATCAAGCGCGATTCCCGCCTCAAGCCCGTGCTGGCGATCGCCGGCATGCCCGCCTTGCGGCGGCGCGAGCCCGGCTTCGTTGGCCTCGCGCACATCGTCTGCGGCCAGCAGCTCTCGACCGCGAGCGCGGCGGCGATCTGGGGGCGGCTGTCAGCCGCCTTCGATCCTTTCGACCACGAGGCGGTGCGCCGCGCCCGCACCGACCGGCTGGGGCGCCTCGGCCTCTCCGCCGCCAAGATCAAGACATTGAAGCATCTCGCGCGCGAAATCGACGCGCAGCGGCTGAACCTCGACGTGCTCGCGGAGGAAGATGCCGACGCCGCGCATCACACGCTGATCTCGCTGCCCGGCATCGGGCCATGGACGGCGGACGTCTACCTGCTGTTTTGTCTCGGCCATGGCGATGCCTGGCCGGCCGGCGACCTCGCCGTTCAGGAGGGCATCCGCATCGGGCTGGGCTTGCAGGCACGGCCGACGGAGAAGCAGATGGCGCCGCTCGCCGAGCCATGGCGTCCCCTGCGCGGCGCGGCGGCGCATCTGTGGTGGAGTTACTACCGCGCGGTGAAGAAGCGCGAGGGCGTGCTCGCCGGCCAGGCCTAGATAAGGCCCTAACCGCGCAGCCTCGCGCGATCTCTCCGGGCGCACTCCGCGACGAAGTCGACGACCGCGCGCACCGCCGGCAGGTCGACGAGATCGGGATGGGCGAGCAGCCAGAGATCGGCGACGCTGGCGAGCTTCTGCGGCGCGACGCGCAGAAGATCGGGATAGGATTCGGCGACGAAGCAGGACAGCGCCGATATACCTATACCGGCACGGACCGCCGCCAGCATGTCGCCCTGCGACGAGCAGCGCATCACGATCGTTCCCTGACGCGTGACGGCATCGCTCCAGCGCGCGAGCTGTGCGTTGGAGGCCCGATCGGCAAAGCCGATGACGCTGTGCCCCTTCCACGCGGCTGGTTTCTCCGGCAGCGGCCGTCCCGCCGCGTAGCGCGGCGAAGCGTAGAAGCCGGTGCCGAGCCGGCCGATCTTGCGGCCAACCAGGTTCTCCTCGCCACTGTCGAAGGGACGCAGCACGACGTCGGCCTCGCGCCGGCGGACGCTGGCAGGATACGGATAGGTGATGATCTCCAGCTCGATGTGGTCATGCGCCCGCAGAAAGGCGGGGAGATGCGGCATCAGCCAATGCGAGGCGAGCGTTGCGCCGATCGAGAGCTTGACCGTGCCGCGCGCCTTTCGTCCGCGGGCGGAGACCGCCGTTTCGGCCCGCAGCGCCGCGGCCGCCATCGCCTCGGCGTGCTCGCGAAAGGCCCGTCCCTGGGCCGTCAGGGCGAGACCATCCGCGGCACGCGCCAGCAGCTTGGTGCCGAGCTGGCTTTCGAGCGCCGCAATCTTCCGGCTCACGGTCGGGTGACTGCTGCGCAGCCGGCGCGCGGCGCCGGTGAAGCTGCCGGTCTCGGCCACTGCGACGAAGGTCCGGCAAAGGTCCCAGTCCATGCCATCCGCCCTGTACGTTTCTGGTAGATGTCCGGTTCAATATTGAACGTCCCCGGCTCCGCTGTCCAACCCTATAGTGCACGGCAACCAAGGATGAAGAGTTGGCTGCCGGCAACCGACCGGGTTCACGCCACTCTCGACGACAGGGAGCGCGCGGGTTCAGTGCTCCCGGGAGGACATGATGGCACTGCCTGCCGCTCTCAAGGATGCACTCGAATTGCCGGTTGTCGGCTCGCCCCTGTTCATCGTGTCCGGGCCGGAACTCGTCATCGCGCAGTGCAAGGCGGGCGTGGTCGGCTCGTTTCCCGCGCTCAATGCCCGGCCCGCCGACAAGCTCGGCGAGTGGCTGGATCGGATCGACGACGAACTCGGCGAATACAAGTCGCGCCATCCCGGCAGGAAGGTCGCGCCCTATGCGGTGAACCAGATCTGCCACGCCTCCAACGACCGGCTGATGCAGGACATGGAAACCTGCGTGAAGCACCGCGTGCCCATCATCATCACCTCGCTTCGCCCGCCCGCCGAGATCGTCGAGGCCGCGCATTCCTATGGCGGGTTGGTGTTCCACGACGTCATCAACGTCAAGCATGCGCGCAAGGCGGCCGAGCAGGGCGTCGACGGGCTGATCCTGGTGTGCGCCGGTGCCGGCGGGCATGCCGGCACGCTGTCGCCGTTCGCGCTGGTGCGCGAGGTCAAGCAGTGGTTCAAGGGCACCATCCTGCTGTCGGGTGCGATCAGCGACGGCTTCGGCATCGCCTCGGCGATGACGCTGGGTGCCGACCTCGCCTATATGGGCACGCGGTTCATCGCGACGAAGGAAGCCAATGCCGCAGAGGCCTACAAATCTGCGCTGACGCAGCATGCCGCGCACGACATCGTCTACACCAACCTGTTCACCGGCGTGCACGGCAACTATCTCGGCCCTTCCATCGCCGCCGCGGGGCTCGATCCGGACAACCTGCCCGTCGCTGACAAGACGAAGATGAATTTCGGCTCCGGCGGCAACATGAAGTCCAAGGCCTGGCGCGACATCTGGGGCTCGGGCCAGGGCATCGGCCAGATCACCGATTGCCCGCCGGTGGCGGAACTCGTCGACCGGATGAAGGCGGAATTCGATCAGGCGCGACAGGATTTCCTGATGCGCGCCAGCGCCTGACGTATCGAACCGACGAGGAAAACGGAGGACATCATGAAGCTGGCAGCCGCACTGATCGGCATGTCGTTGCTGGCGCTCGCCGGCGGCAGCGCCCATGCCGAAGGCAGCGACGAGATCCGGATCGGCCAGACCCTCCCCTATAGCGGCCCCGCCTCCGGCTTCGGCGCGATCGGCCGCACCCAGGAGGCGTTTTTCGAGAAGATCAATGCGGAGGGCGGGATCGGCGGCCGCAAGGTGAAGTTCATCACGCTCGACGACGCCTACTCGCCGCCGAAGACGGTCGAGCACACGCGCAAGCTGGTCGAACAGGACGAGGTGCTGATGATGTTCGGCTCGCTCGGCACCGCCACCAACAGCGCCGTGCAGCGCTACCTCAACGCCAAGAAGGTGCCGCAGCTCTTCGTGCTCTCGGGCGCCAGCAAATGGGCCGAGCCGGCGAAATATCCGTGGACCATGCCGGGCATGGCCGCCTACGAATCCGAAGGCGTGGTCTATGCCAAGCACATCCTCAAAGCCAAGCCCGACGCGAAGATCGCCATCCTGTCGCAGAACGACGATTTCGGCCGCGACTATGTCGCCGGGTTCAAGCGCGCGCTCGGCACCAGGGCCGCGAGCATGATCATCGCGGAAGCGACCTACGAGACCAGCGCGCCGACGATCAGCTCGCAGCTGTCGACGCTGAAATCGTCCGGCGCCGACGTGCTGTTCGGCGTCGTGCTGGGAAAATTCACCTCCCAGATGATCAAGGGCGTGGCCGAGATCGGCTGGAAGCCGGAGCTGTTCTTCGTGCCGACCTCGGCCTCCTCGATCTCGTTCCTGGAGCCGGCCGGGCTCGACAACGCGGTCGGCCTGATCTCGTCGAGCAACCAGAAGGACACGATGGACCCGCAATGGGCCGACGATCCCGGCGTGAAGGAGTATTTCGCCTTCATGAAGCGATACATGCCGAATGCCGACCTCGCGAATTCGAACTACGCGGCCGGCTATCACTACGCCACGCTGCTGATGACCGTGCTGCGGGCCTGCAACGACGATTTCAGCCGCGACAACATCATGCGGCAGGCGGCCTCGCTCAAGGACGTCAGGCTTCCGCTGCTGCTCCCCGGCATGGCGGTGTCGACGGGCACCGAGGACTATCTGCCGTTCCAGCAATTGCAGTTGCGCCGCTTCAACGGCAAGAGCTGGGTCCAGTTCGGCGACGTTCTTGACGACCGCTAGGCCAGACGAGTGCGAAGGGATCCGAGGGCGTGACATGATCATCAGTGGTGAGCGCCGGATCGGCTATGACGAGATGCAGGCCCGCATCAGGCGGGCGGCGAGCGGATTTCGCACGCTTGGCCCTGCCGACGGCACGCCGATCGCGATGATGCTGCGCAACGACTTCGCGCTGCTCGAGGTGGTCGCGGCGTCCTCGGCGCTGGGCAGCCCGGTCGTGCCGATCAATTGGCACCTCAAGGCGGAGGAGGTCCGCTACATCCTGGCCGACAGCGGCGCCAGGATCCTAGTCTGTCATGCCGACCTGTTGCCGCAAATCCGTCCCGGGCTGCCGGATGACATCCGCCTCCTGATCGTCGAGACGCCGCCGGAGATCGCGTCGGCGTTCGAGATCGCACCGGAGCTGGCGCAGGCGCCCGCCGGATCGATCAACTGGGACCGCTGGCGCGACAGCCACCCCGAATCGCAGGAGCCGCCGCGGCGCAGCGCCGCGATGATCTACACCTCCGGAACCACGGGCATGCCCAAGGGCGTCCGGCGCATGCCGATGCAGCCCGAGCAGGCCGCCGCCTCCGAGCGGGTCGGGGCGATCGCCTATGGCATCAGCCCGCGGCAGGACCAGGTCGTGCTGATCAACGGGCCGATGTACCATTCGGCCCCGCATTCCTACGGCATGCTGGCGTTCCGCAGCGGCTGCACCATCGTCCTGCAGCCGCGCTTCGACGCCGAGGAGCTGCTCGCGCTGATCGAGCGCCACCGCGTCACGCACATCCACATGGTGCCGACCATGTTCGTCCGCCTGCTGCGGCTGCCCGAGGCGGCGCGGCGGCGCTACGACCTGTCGTCGTTGCGCTTCGTCGTCCATGGCGCCGCGCCCTGCGCGGTCGAGGTCAAGCGCGCCATGATCGAATGGTGGGGGCCGGTCATCAACGAATATTTCGGCTCGACCGAGACCGGCATTCCGGTCTGGCATTCGGCCGAGGAAGCGCTGAAGAAGCCCGGCACGGTCGGCCGCGCCATCGAGGGCGGCATCGTCAGGATCTTCCGCGCCGATGGCACCCCGTGCGCCGTCAACGAGGTCGGCGAGATCTACATGCGCCAGACCGCGGTCCCCGATTTCGACTATCACGGCAAGACCGAGGCGCGCACTGAGGCCGGCCGCGACGGCCTCGTCAGCGTCGGCGACGTCGGCTATCTCGACGAGGACGGCTACCTCTTCCTGTGCGACCGCAAGCGCGACATGGTGATATCGGGCGGCGTCAACATCTATCCCGCGGAGATCGAGAAGGTGCTGATCACCATGTCCGGCGTGCGCGACTGCGCGGTGTTCGGCATTCCCGATCCGGAATATGGCGAGCGGCTCTGCGCCTATGTCGAGCCCGAACCCGGGACTGCGTTGTCGTCGAGCGCAGTCCAGGCCTTCCTGCGCGAGCATCTCGCCAACTTCAAGGTGCCGAAGGATATCGAATTCATCGACGCGCTGCCGCGGGAAGCGACCGGAAAGATCTTCAAGCGCAAGCTGCGGGATCCCTACTGGGCCGGCCCGCTCCACCCCGGGTCTGAGACTTGAGAAAGCGAACGCCGTTTCAAACAATGTTGCTGTTGCAAAGCGTTCGTCCCTGAACCAGAACATGCGACCACGGACAAATACCGGGCCGATGTCATGACAGCCACCGACTTCATCGTCGCGCGAAGCGACCTCGAAACCTGCAAGACGATCGCAACGACGCTGCCTTCGGCCGATGCGCTGCCAAGGGACGCGCTGCTCGTGAAGGTCGACCGCTTCGCCTTCACCGCCAATAACATCACCTACGCAATGATGGGCGACGCGCTGAAATACTGGCAGCTCTTTCCCGCACCGGACGGCTTCGGCAACATTCCGGTATGGGGTTTTGGCGAGGTGATCGCCTCGACGCATCCTGGTGTCGCCGTGGGCGAACGCCTGTTCGGCTATTTTCCGATGGCGACGCATCTCGTCATCGAGGCCACCGACGTCAGCAAGCGCGGCCTGCGCGATGGCGCGGCACACCGGCAGGGCGTGGCGCCGGTGTACAACGCCTACGCGCGCGTCAGCGGCGATCCCGCCTATGCCGGGCGACAGGGCGATTACCAGGCGTTGCTGCGTCCGCTGTTCATGCTGTCCTTCCTGGTCGACGATTTCCTGGCCGAGAACGAGGATTTCGGCGCAGGCACCGTGCTCCTCTCGAGCGCGTCGAGCAAGACCGCGTTCGGGCTCGCCCATCTCCTGCACAGCCGGGGGCGCAAGACGATCGGGCTGACATCGGCCGGCAATGCCGGCTTCGTCGCCTCACTCGGCTGCTATGACGAGGTCGTCACCTATGACCGCGTGACGTCGCTGCCACCGGACATGCCGGCCGCGTTCGTCGACATGGCCGGCAACAGCGCGCTGCGCATCGGGCTGCACCGGCATTTCGGCGACCAGATGAAATGCTCGATACGCGTCGGATTGACGCATCGTGCCACCGAGCCCGATGAGGGCGCGCTCCCCGGCGCCAAGCCGCGCTGGTTCTTCGCCCCCGACCAGATCCGCAAGCGCGCCAAGGAGTGGGGTCCCGGCGGTATCGAGCAGCGCCTCGGCGCAGCATGGTCCGGCTTTGCACCGCTGCTGGAGAGATGCCTGACCGTGGTCGAGAGCCGCGGGCCGGAGGCTGTGCAGCGCGTCTATCTCGATACGCTGAGGGGGCGTATTCCGCCCGAGCAGGGCCACATGCTCTCGCTGCTCGGGTAAAGCGCTTTTGGCTCCTGCCGAACCGGTATAGCGTCGATCTCCAGGTTGGAGCATGATCGGTTCGGAAAACCGCTCCGCACTTTTCGCTTACGCGGCCCTTCGGGTCCGGATCATGCTCGCGAGGAAACGCCGCGAAGACGGCCACGAGGTCGCGCATGCTGGACAGGACGAAGGATATTTCCGTCGCCGCGCAGGCCTGGCTCGACGAATTCGAGCGCGTCCTGGGCAAGTCCGATCCGACCGTGCTCGACCGGCTCTTTCTCGCCGACAGTTTTTGGCGCGATGTGCTGGCGCTGAGCTGGAACCTGCAGACGATCGCCGGCCGCGATGCGATCGCACGGGAGCTGACCGCGCTTGCACCGAAGGCGGCGCCGATCAGTTTCAAGATCGCCTCCGGCCGCGCGCCGCCACGCTGGGTGACGCGCGCCGGCACCAGCACCATCGAAGCGATCTTTGATTTCGAGACCGCAATGGGTCGCGGCAGCGGCATTGTCCGGCTTGTTCCCGATGGCCCTGACGACCGGCCGAGAGCGTGGACGCTGCTCACTGCCCTCGACGAGCTCAAGGGGTTCGAGGAACAGCTCGGCAGCTCGCGCCCGCGCGGCCAGGCCTATTCGCGCGACTTTCGCGGGCCGAACTGGCTCGACCAGCGCAACACTTCGCGCGACTATGCCGATCGCGATCCGGCCGTATTGATCGTCGGTGGCGGCCAGGCCGGGCTCGCCATCGCGGCCCGGCTGAAGCAGCTGAAGGTCGACACGCTGATTGTCGATCGCGAAGCCCGCATCGGCGACAACTGGCGCAAGCGCTACCATGCGCTGACGCTGCACAACCAGGTGCAGGTCAATCACCTGCCCTACATGCCGTTCCCGCCGAGCTGGCCGGTCTATATCCCCAAGGACAAGCTCGCCAACTGGTTCGAGTCTTACGTCGATGCCATGGAGCTGAACTTCTGGACCGGCACCGAGTTCGAAGGCGGCACCTATGACGAGGCCAACGGCCAGTGGACGGTGACGCTGCGCAGTGCCGACGGCAGCAAGCGCACAATGCATCCGCGCCACGTGGTGATGGCGACCGGTGTCAGCGGCATCGCCAACGTGCCGGATATTCCGACCCTCGGCAATTTCACGGGCACGCTGGTCCATTCCAGCCGCTATGAGGACGGCGAGAGCTGGACAGGCAAGCGCGCCATCGTCATCGGCACCGGCAATAGCGGCCACGACATCGCGCAGGATCTCCATTCCAGCGGCGCCGCGGTGACGCTGGTGCAGCGCTCGCCGACGCTCGTCACCAATATCGAACCGTCGGCCCAGCTCGCCTACGCGACCTACAATGAGGGCACGCTCGAGGACAACGATCTGATCGCCGCCTCGATGCCGACGCCGCTTGCGAAGAAGACGCATGTGATGCTGACGGAGCAGTCGAAGGCACTCGACAAGGAGCTGCTCGACGGCCTCGCCCGCGTCGGCTTCAAGCTCGATTTCGGCGAGGCCGGCACCGGCTGGCAGTTCAAGTACCTCACCCGCGGTGGCGGCTATTATTTCAACGTCGGTTGCTCCAACCTGATCGTCGAGTGCGCAATCAAGCTCAGGCAGTTCGACGACATCGAGGCGTTCGTCGCCGCCGGCGCGCGGATGAAGGACGGCACGCTCCTCCCGGCCGACCTCATCGTGCTCTCCACTGGCTACAAGCCGCAAGGCTATCTGGTGCGGAAGCTGTTCGGCGATGCCGTCGCCGACCGCATCGGCCCGATCTGGGGCTTTGGCGACGGCTTCGAGCTCCGCAACATGTATGCGCGGACGCGGCAGCCGGGCCTCTGGTTCATCGCCGGCAGCCTGGCGCAATGCCGCATCAACTCGAAATATCTCGCGCTGCAGATCAAGGCGATCGAGGAAGGGATTTTGGGGCGACTGTAACCACAGTCGTCATTCCGGGGCGCGCGCAGCGCGAGCCCGGAATCCATGGAAACTCCGGGACGCGCTGCCTAATGGATTCCGGGCTCGCGACTTCGGCGCGCCCCGGAATGACAGGAGGAGAGAACATCGATGCCAGCCATTCTCGGCACCGGCGAGCACCGCTACCGCGTCGTCGAAAACTTCGCAAAGCTGCCGGACGGCTGCCAGCTCACCGACGTCGCCTCCGTCGCGGTCGACAGCCGCGACCGCGTCTACGTGTTCAACCGCGGCGCCCATCCGATGGTGGTGCTGGACCGCGAGGGCAATTTCCTGCGGAGCTGGGGCGAAGGCCTGTTCTCGCGCGCGCACGGTCTGCACATCGACGCCGACGATAACCTCTATTGCACCGACGACGGCGACCACACCGTGCGCAAATGCACCACCGAAGGCAAGGTGCTGCTGACGATCGGCATCCCCGAGAAGCCGTCCCCGTTCATGAGCGGCGATCCCTTCCATCGCTGCACCCACACCGCGCTGTCGCCGAAGGGCGAGATCTACGTCTCCGACGGCTATGGCAACGCGCGGGTGCACAAATTCACCCCCGACGGCAAGCTGATGAGGAGCTGGGGCGAGCCCGGCACCGATCCCGGACAGTTCAACATCGTGCACAATATTGTCACCGATGCCGACGGCTGGGTCTACGTTGCCGACCGCGAGAACCACCGCGTGCAGGTGTTCGATGGTGACGGCAAGTATGAGACGCAGTGGAACAATCTGCACCGGCCTTGCGCGCTGTGCTGCTGCGGTGGCGGCAGGAGCCCGACCTTCGTCATCGGCGAGCTCGGCCCCGGCATGGCCGTCAACCGCAAGGTGCCCAATCTCGGCCCGCGGCTTTCGATCGTGGACGCCAAGGGCAAGCGCATCGCCCGGCTCGGTGGCGAGGAAGGCCCGGGCGTCGCCAGCGGCAAGTTTCTGGCGCCGCACGGCATCGCGCTGGATTCGAAGGGCGACATCTATGTCGGCGAGGTCGGTGTCACCGACTGGAAGACCAGCTTTCCGGACGAGGACATGCCGGCCGCGGTGCGCACGACGCGCTGCTTGCAGAAGCTGGAGCGGGTGCGGGAGTAGCGGCAGGCCGCCACGCGCCAGCGAAGCTCGGCCGATCGCCCAATATCGTCCCGACGAAGGTCGGCCCGACTGAGGCGGTGGAGCGACGCCGTTCAAACGTCGACGAATCGAAGCATCGTCCGGCTACCTCGCGCCGCGCCCTGATCGCACAGGCGGTTCCGCGCCGGCCGCCCGAGGCCCCCTCCCAAATCGCGGCCTTTTTGCGCGCTTTGCCACCCCGCCGCCGCATTGCTCGCAGCTGAATAAGTCGCTCAGCGGGCTTCACAATCCCGTCACGCTGCATGTAGTATGTCAGTACATGCTGCTTCGCAGCGTACATTGGAGGCCGGGAGCGTTACTTGAACGCACATGTCTCGCAAGGCAGTTGGCCGGTGTTGGTGCTGAATGCGGACTTCCGGCCGCTGAGTTACTACCCACTGTCGTTGTGGTCGTGGCAGGACGCGATCAAGGCGGTGTTCCTCGACCGCGTCAACATCGTCGCGCATTACGATCAGGCGGTTCGAAGTCCCACGCTCGAGATGCAATTGCCGAGCGTCGTCTCGCTCAAGTCCTTCGTCAAGCCGACCACCCATCCCGCCTTCACCCGTTTCAACGTCTTCCTGCGCGATCGCTTCAACTGCCAGTATTGCGGCTCGCCCGAAGACCTCACCTTCGATCACATCATCCCGCGCAGCAAGGGCGGCCAGACCACCTGGGAGAACGTGGTCGCGGCGTGCTCGCCCTGTAACCTGCGCAAGGGCAATCTCACCCCGGCGCAGGCCAAGATGTTTCCGCGCCAGACCGCGTTCGCGCCGACCGTGCACCAGCTCCACCGCAACGGGCGCCTGTTCCCGCCGAACTATCTGCACGACAGCTGGCTGGACTATCTCTACTGGGATACGGAGCTGGATCCGTAGGGGCGACGCCCGGCCTCAGTCGACACGCGCCCCCGACAAACACCGATGCGCACGCGACACCCAAAAATGCAGAGATCGCGGGCCGATGCCCGACCCATTCACTGCTCGAAGGTCAAGGGGTTGTTGATCTCGGCATCGGTGAACGAAGCCGCCATCGGACGACGCACGCCCGGCAGCACCGCGACATCGTAAAGTTCCGTCACCGCGCCTTCGATGCGGATCCATTGCACGATGTCGCCGGAGGCGAGGTTCACGACCTGGAGGCCGCACCAGCCGTCGGCGTCACGCCGCTTCATCTCGTCGTCGAGCGGCAGCCCCGAGAACGACCCGTCGCGGGACAGCGACAGGCCGACCACGGCGTGACCGTTGTGGAACGCCAGCCCGCGCAGGAAGCCCGGACAGAACGCGCGCGGCGCGAAGCTGCCGTTCGCGAGATCGACCGTGCCGAGCTGTCCGGTGCCGGAGTTCAACACCCAGAGCTGGTCACCGTACCAGCGCGGCGAATGCGGCATCGAAAGCTTTTCAGTGACGACTGCGCCGCTCGCCACGTCGATCACGATGCCGCCTTCGGCCCGCCGCGCCCGCCAGCCATTGACCACGTCGCTGCGGCTGGTCGCGGTCACGAAGGCCGCCTCGCCGTCCCTGACCGCAAGGCCGTTGAGATGGCAGCGATCCTCGGCCGCCAGTTTCGAGATGAAAGGCGGCTTCCAGAACACGCGAAAGGCGTGCACCGGCGACAACAGCGACAGGCACGAATAGAGCGTGTTCACGAATACGATACGGCCATCGCCGAGCACGCTGACATCGTGAATGTCGAGCTCGCCCGTGGTGTGCGCGACGCGCGGCACATAATAGCGGTCGGCGCCGCCGGCAGTCTGGTCGGAGCTGAGGATGTTCTCGAAACGCCAGACCTGGAATGGGGTCGCCAGCACCAGGCGCTGGGGATCGGCCCACACCCCCATCGCGCGGCCGGTGCCGACCTCGTGGATGGCAAGCCCTCCACCATCGTCGACGCCCACGAGATAGAGCCGACCGGTCTGATAGGAGGTGAAGACGAGGCTGACCTGATTGGCTTGCAGCCAGCCCGCCATGCCCCGCGAACAGGTGATGTGCGCCGCCGTCAGTTGCGGCAGCGTGGCGGCTGATGATGTGGGGCTGGGCGCAGCGTCGCTCAATGATTCAGGTCCTTGATTCTCGGGAACGCGCCGTTCGTTGCAGCAACATCGGGCGGCGTCTCGCTCAGGCAAGCCTTGTTCCGGCAAGTCTCGCTATGCGGCATCTCTTGCTGCGAAGCAAGTCTCGCGATCGGACTCGTCCTGCTGTGTGGCACGGCCTGGAAGCGCGATTCATCTGACCATTTCTGGGTGTCGGACGATCGCGTCGGTGATCGGCATCGAGGCGCGGCAACGTCCCCGCAGCCCTTTCCAAAGGCGGTTGGAAAACCGTGGTGGTAGTCGCCTGCTCATGGCAGTGCTTCTTTGTGCTTGCGTCAGAGCCATTGACGAGAATACTAACCTTCGGCCGACATTTGGTTGATTGATTTTTTGGGGCCGGGAAGTGGAGAAGGCACAGGATCTTCGTTTCGGGGACATGATCCTTGACGAAACATGCCTTTTCGCGCACCGCAACGGGCGGAAGATTCAATTCACCAGAAACGAGCGCGCGCTGCTGCTGGCTCTGACGCGCAACCCTCGTCGCCTGATGCCCCGCGACCGTCTGCTCGACGAGATCGCGTCGGAATCCAACGTATCCGACCGCAACATCGATTTTCTGGTCAACAGGTTGCGGGTCAAGCTCGGCGATAGCGCCAAATCGCCGAATTTTATCGCCACACAATATGGCGAGGGTTACGTCTGGATCGCCGTTCCATCTTCGGTAGCGCCAATAGACGCTCTCCTGGTCATCGCACCGGCTTTCGGGCTGCCCGGATCTCCCTTCAGCCGGCAGGCGTCTTCGCTAATCGATCAGCTACGCGAGATGATCGCTGAGGGTGTTGGCGATGGCCACAACGTCATCGTTGCCGAGGACTGGACCCCCACCGACAGGCTGCGTTATTTCCTGCAAGTGAGCTTTTTTGCCCGCAACGGGCACCTCGATTGCGCGGCCACCTTGAGGGAAATGCCGTCGAGGCGGATCGCAAAAGCATTGCGGCTCCAACTCGACATGGCCGACGCCGCATCGATCACGAATGAGGCCAGCCGGGTTTCGAATGGCGTCATCGAGGTGCTGCGCAAGGCGCTCGGCCACGCCTCGACAGGGCTCGGTATCCGCGCCGAGGAACCAGCTGAAACGCGCCTTCAAAAGGCTTCGAGCGTGTTGCTGTCGACCAATCCGAGGTGGGTGGAAGGTGGCGAGCAACTGGGGAGGGACCGCAAGCAGGATCCTGACAATGCGGATATCGCCCTGCAATGGTGCCTGCATCTGTTCACGCGCCTCACGACGACCAATCCGTTCGGCGAGATGAGCCTTGAAGAACGCTACCGCATGGAAAGCGAGATCGACGCCACGGTGCTGGACTGCCTGCCAGCCATCGAGGCGAACCCGCTGCTGATGCTGGCAGCCGCCAAGCTGCTGTACTTCATCAATCGAGGTCATCTCGAACTGGCGGAAGATATCCTCGAACGCGCCTTCGCCCAAACAACGGACTTTGCCGGGGCCTTGCCGGTCATGGGACAATTGCGCTATGCGCGCGGCCAATTCGACGAAGCTGTCCAATACTTCGACCGCGGCATCGCGATGGTCGAACTGAACCCTCTGTACCACATACATATCCGGGTCCTGAAATGCCTCGCCCTCCTTGCTGCCGGCAACCATGCGGCGCTTGAAGGCGCCGTCCCCACGATCGATCCGGACATCCCTTGCCCTCCTGAAATCGCATGGATGATTGCCTGGACGTTCGCGCCGGCCGATCAGGAATTGCCGCAGGCGTCGGCGGATGCGCTTGCCGCGATCGGCCCCGAGGGCGCGATCGGCGCGGTCGAATATCTCTATTTCACGTCGGCACGTCACCTCGTTTCGGAGCAGGCTCGCGCCAACCTCATGCATAACCTGATCGCGCATGTGACGAGATTCCATGGCGAGCGGGTGGTCCCGGCCTTCATTCTCCGGAGCATCGGCAAGGTCTCTCCGGCTGAACACACTCACGGACAAACGGCGCTCGAAGCGGGCATTGGCGCACGCCTCAAATATTGAGCAAACAATTGGTTGCTAGAGCGTGTCTGGAGGCGGCTCGATGTTTCTTCGGTCGCAATGCGGA
The DNA here is from genome assembly GCF_009759665.1 of Bradyrhizobium cajani. GTDB lineage: Bacteria > Pseudomonadota > Alphaproteobacteria > Rhizobiales > Xanthobacteraceae > Bradyrhizobium > Bradyrhizobium cajani. The sequence continues at coordinate 112,537 of NZ_WQNE01000017.1, read as the reverse complement.
TATCGTGGTGGGCTGAAGCATGAAGCGTCGGGGCAGACTTAATCCCAGTCGAGGTTGGGATCGCTTCATGAGCCCAATTGAATTGGTCGGGCACCTCAAAAAACGACCTGAGAATCCCGCGCCAGCGAGATTCGATCGCGGTGTCGACACGCCGACGCTGCGGCTCGTGCGCTGGCCCGGCGCGAGCTGGCGCGCGGCGCTGCTCGGCAGCGCTGCCGCCGGCGCGCTCAGCTTCGCGGTCGGCGACCCGGCTGCGGCGGCGCCGACGCCCTGCGTGATCAATGGCGCGGTCGCGACCTGCAGCGGCGATCAATCCGCCGGCATCGCCGCCGGGACCGATTTTCCGGTCCCGGCGGTCACCACGCTGAACGTCAACAATCTCACCACGGCCATCGCGCCCGCCAGTGGAACCCGCGGCATCAGCTTCAGCTCCACCACCACCGACGTCACCATCGGCAGCGACACCGGTGCCTTCGGCATCACCACGACGGGCGACAATGCGCACGGCATTTATGCTTTCAGCGACGACACGGCTTACGGCCCCGTAGGCAGGGTAACGGTGACCTCGACCGGCAGCATCACCACGACGGGCAACAGGGCGCAGGGCATTGCAGCTTTCGGCTACCACGGCGCGGTGGTGACCTCAACCGGCAGCATCACCACCGGGGGCGCCTACGCGAGCGGGATTGAGATCAGCAGCATGCGCGGGATAACGCTGACCTCGGCCGGCAGCATCACCACCGGGGGCGACGACGCGTCTGGGATTCTGGCCAACGGCACCACCTTTGTAACGCTGACCTTGACCGGCGACATCAGCACCGCGGGCAAACGCGCCCACGGGATTGATGCTTTCTCCTCACAAGATGTCACGGTGACCTCGACCGGCAACATCACCACCCGGGGCGACGACGCGGTGGGGATTCTTGCCGTGGCCAGCCCCTTCGGCTCCGGCGTGGCGACGGTGACCTCGATCGGCAACATCACCACGACGGGCGCCGGGATTTTTGCCCAGGGCGGCCCCAGGGCGGTGGTGACCTCGACCGGCGACATCACCACCACGGGCGACCTCTCGCGGGGGATTTTTGCCGTGAGCAACTCCGACGTGACGGTGACCTCGACCGGTAACATCACCACGACGGGCGTCAACGCGGGTGGGATTGAGGCCAGCGGCCACAACAGTGCGTATGTGACGTCGACCGGCAACATCACCACCACGGGCGCCCGCTCGAACGGGATTTTTGCCCAGAGCACCAGCGGCAGCAGGGTGGTGGTGACCTCGACCGGCAACATCACCACGACGGGCGCCTACGCGAGGGGGATTTATGCTGTTGGCGCCAGCTATGTCATGCTGAACTCGACCGGCAAGATCACCACGACGGGCGACAACGCGAGCGGGATTGTTGTCGCCGCCAGTGGCGGCACGGTGACGGTGACCTCGGTCGGCGACATCACCACCGCGGGCAACGCCGCCTACGGGATCAAGGCCGAGAGCAACGCGCGCTACGGCGCGTTGACGGTGACTTCGACCGGCAACATCCGCAGCAACGCGACCGGGATTCAGGCCAGCGGCTACGAGGCGGCGTCGGTGACATCGACCGGCAGCATCGCCACCACGGGCGCCGGCGCGAACGGGATTTTTGCCCAGAGCAACGGCGCGGTGACGGTGACCTCGACCGGCGACGTCACCGCTACGGGCTCCGACGCGAGCGGGATGTCCGCCCGAAGCGTGGGCGGGCCGATCGCGGTCACCATCAATTCAGGCACGGTGTCCGGCGGCACCGGTTCCGGAACGGGTGTCTCCTTCATCGGCGGCACCGACAACACGCTGGTCAACCGAGGCACCGTGATGGCCTTGTCGGGGATGGCGATCGCGGCCAGCACGGGCAATGACGCCGTCAGCAATTTCGGCACCGTGATTGGCAATGTCGATCTTGGCGCCGGCACCAACGTCTTCAACAACACGGCGGGCGGCCTGTTCAATGCCGGCGCCAGCGTCAGTCTCGGCGCGGGCAACACGCTGACCAACGCCGGCACGCTGTCGCCGGGCGGCGCCGGGACGATCCAGGCCACGGCTTTGACCGGCAACCTGGTGCAGACCGCGACCGGGCGGCTGGTCTTCGATTTCAACATGGCCGGCGGCAGCGCTGACCGGGTCAACGTGTCGGGAACCGCCAACCTGGCGGGCACCGTGCAGCTGCGCCTGTTGAACCCGCAGCCTGGCGTGTACCAGCAGATCATCGTGTCGGCGGCGGGCGGCGTCACAAACAGCGGCTTGTCGCTGCAGGCGCTGCAGGGGTTGAGCCCGGCCCTGCACGCCGAACTGGTCTATCCCAACGCCAATGACGTTGCGATCAGGAGCTCCATCAACTTCGTGACCTCCGGCCTCACCGGCAACCAGACATCGCTCGCCAACGGGCTCAACGGGGCGGGGCAGGGCTCGGGCCTCGGCGGGCCAATCTTCAACCTGCTGCTCAACGGCCCGACATCGCTCGACGGCTACCGCGGCATGCTCAACCAGCTCTCCGGCGAAACCGCCACCGGCGCCCAGCAGGTCACCTTCGATGCAATGGGCCAGTTCGTCGGCGTGATGCTCGATCCCTTCAATCGCGGCACCGTCACACCGGCTGGCAGCGGCGTCAGCGGCTACGCCTCCGAAGGCGAGGCCGGCGCCTATGCCTCGGCCGGACGGCAACGCACCGCGGCCGAGCGCGAGGCCTATGCGATGGTCACCAAGGCGCCTATGCAACAGGACTTCGCGGCACGCTGGAACGTCTGGGCCGCGGGCTTCGGCGGCTCGCAGACCACCGACGGCAACGCCGCAGTCGGCAGCAATTCGACCACCAGTCGCATCGCGGGCGGCGCGGTCGGCGCTGACTATCTGATCGCGCCCAACACGATCGCCGGCTTCGCGCTCGCCGGCGGCGGCACCAGTTTCACTGTTGCTGGCGGTCTCGGCAGCGGCCGCTCCGACCTGTTCCAGGCCGGCGCCTATGCGAGGCATACGATGGGGGCGGCCTATGTCGCGGCCGCGCTCGCCTATGGCTGGCAGGATATCACCACCAACCGCACCGTGGCCGGCCTCGACCAGTTGCAGGCCCGGTTCAAGGCCAACGCCTGGTCGGGCCGGCTCGAAGGCGGCTATCGCGTCGTCAGTCCCTGGATGGGCGTCGCCATCACGCCCTATGCGGCCGGCCAGTTCACTACCTTCAACCTGCCGGCCTACACTGAGGCGGCCGTCATCGGCAGCAACGCCTTTGCGCTGCGCTATGGCGCCAGAGACGTCACGGCACCGCGCTCGGAACTCGGCTTCCGCACCGACAGATCCTGGATCCTGGTCGGCACGCTGCCGGGGACGACGCTGACCCTGCGCAGCCGTTTCGCCTGGGCGCACGATTATTCCACCGACCGCTCCGTCGGCGCCACCTTCCAGTCGCTGCCGGGCGCCTCCTTCGTCGTGAGCGGCGCGGCCCAATTGCCGGACAAGGCGCTGACGACCCTGGCCGCCGAACTCGTCTGGCGCAACGGTTTCTCGCTCGCCGGCACCTTCGACGGCGAGTTCTCCGGCAATTCCAGCAGCTACGCCGGCAAGGCCGTCGCAAGATATCAGTGGTGACGGCGGCCGACGGCTGTGATGCAGCGCGTCGGCGCGGTCGATCCCGTCAGCTTTCGACGACCCGCACGGGATCGTCCTGTCGCGCCGCGCAAGATCCATGGAGAGCGCTTAGCAGGCGAATACTGGCCACCGCGGCTGGCGCATGCGGGCCATCGCGGGGAAGGAACCGGACGGGCGGGCGCCCGTTCAGATGAAGCACACGCAGCGGCAGGAGCCGCAACGCAACCGAGGGAGGCCCGCGATGCCCGCAGCCGAAAGCGATCACGTCTACAAGATCCTGGAACTGGTCGGATCGTCAGAGACCTCGATCGAGGATGCGATCAAGAACGCGATCAGCCGCGCGGCCAAGACCGTTCGCGAGATGAAATGGTTCGAGGTGGTGCAGACGCGTGGCCACATCGAGAACGGCGCCGTGCGACACTACCAGGTGACGCTGCGGGTCGGGTTCACGCTGGAAGGATGACGCGACGGACGCCGGCTGAAACGCAACGCTGCGGCGCCATGGTTAACGGCCGCCAGTGGGGGACCAGGATATCGGCACCTCTCTCCGGCAGACCACGGACCCGAAAAATCATCGCAGAAGTTGCAAGAGGCCGTTAAGGTCAAAGTGAGAGGTTTGCTCCGATTTGGAGCAAGCCTGATGGTCACGAGCCGCGAACTCGGCAAGACGCGCCTTCCGCTCTGGGCGGCGGGCTTCGTCGTGCTGATTTGCGTCGCAATCCTCGGCTTGAGCGCCTGGCGCGAATGGGAAGCGCGCAATGCCGATCTCAGGAATGCCGAAGTCGACGTCACCAATCTGGCACATTCGCTGGTTCAGCACGCAGACGATACGTTCGAACTCGCCGATACGATCCTGGTCGGGCTGGTGCATCGGCTCGAAATCGACGGGACGGGGCCGGAAGCGATTGCAAAGCTCCAGGTCTATCTGCCGACACGCAAATCATCGGACCGCATCCGCGGCATCTTCGTCTACGACGCGACCGGCCGGTGGCTTGCCACGACCGAGCGCATCGATTTCTCCAAGCTCAACAACAGTGACCGTGAATATTTCCGGCGCCATCGCGACTCGCCGGAGAGGGGCACGCTGATCGGACCGCCCGTCAAAAGCAGATCCGGAGGCCAGTGGATCATCACCGCGTCCCGCCGTATCAACGATACCGACGGCGGCTTCGCCGGCGTTGCCCTGCTCACGATCGACGTCAGCTATTTCGTCAAGTTCTACGAGCGGTTCAACATCGGCCCGAACGGCTCGGCGTCGCTGCTCAACAACAGCGGCATCATGCTGGCGCGCAGCCGCGACGAGAGCGGCGCCTTCGTCGGACGCGACCTGTCCAATGCGCCCTTGTTCAAGGGGTGGAACAGCCGGCCTGCCGCGGCGGTCTACTATTTCAAGTCGCCGCTCGATGGCGTGCAGCGGCTTAGCTACTACCAGCGCAGCAACCGTTATCCCCTGATGGTGCTGGCGAGCAAATCGCAGGACGACGTGCTGGCGCCCTGGCGCCGCGCGGCGGCCGCGCGCATGGCCTTCGTGCTCGGCCTCGTGCTGCTGATCGCGATGATCGGCTTCTACCTGGTCCGTCAGCTGGTGCAGGGGCAGCGCATGGCACAGGCCCTGGTCGCCAAGGAAGCAAATTTCCGCCTGCTCGCCGAGCAATCCAGCGACATGGTGACCCGGATCGGGCTGGATAACCGGTTGCTCTACGTGTCGCCCTCGTGCGTGCGCATCACCGGCTGGTCGGCCGAAGAACTGCTGGAGACGTCGGCCCTGGCCGGCATTCACCCGGACGACCTGGAACGGGTCGAGCAGGCCATCGCTGCGCTGAAGAATGGCGAGGCCGAGGAGGCGCGGTTCATCTATCGCCAGCGTCATCGCGACAAGGGCGAGATCTGGGCCGAGGCGGCGCTGCACGTGACCCTGGCCTCGGACAGCGGCGCGATCGACGGCGTCGTCGCGGTCGTGCGCGACATGACCGAGCAGAAGGATCTTCAGGACAAGCTCGCCTCGCTTGCAACGACCGACGGCCTGACCGGTCTTGCCAACCGGCGCGCGTTCGACGAACGCCTTGCCGACGAATGGGCGCGTGCCCGGCGCGACGGCACGCAGCTTTCGCTCCTGCTGATCGACGTCGATCATTTCAAGAAATTCAACGACCATTACGGACACCTGGCAGGCGACGGCTGCCTGCGTGCGCTGGGCCGGATTCTGTCCGCCCATGCGAGGCGCCCGGGCGACCTCGCGGCGCGCTACGGCGGCGAGGAATTCGCCATGCTGTTGCCGAACACCGGCCCGGATGGCTGCGCCGAGGTCGGAGAGGGGATTCGCCAGGCACTGCAGGATCTCGCCATGCTGCATGCGCAAAATCCGCCCTCCCGTCTGGTGACTGCAAGCATCGGCGCCGCGACCAGCTTTCCATCCCAGGCCACGACGGACTGTAGCACGCTGGTCGCTGCCGCCGACCGCGCGCTCTACGCCGCCAAGGACAGCGGCCGCGACCGGCTGGTGATGTCGGGACAGGTCGTGCCCTGGCCCGCGAAGACCGCGTAACGGTGATGGCCTTCAGGCCAGGTGACACGCCACGAGATGTCCACCCGCCCCCTCCTTCAGCTCGGGCGCGACTTCGGCACAGCGCGGCTGGGCGATCGGGCAGCGGGTGTGGAAGTGGCAGCCAGACGGCGGCTTCATCGGGCTCGGCACGTCGCCCTTCAGACGAATGCGATCGCGCTTGAGCTTGGGATCGGGCACCGGCACCGCGGACAGCAGCGCCCTGGTGTAGGGATGCTGGGGGTTGCGGTAGAGGTCGCTGGCCTTGGCGAGCTCGACAATGCGACCGAGATACATCACCGCGACGCGGTCGGAGATGTGCTCGACCACCGAGAGGTCGTGCGCGACGAACAGATAAGTGAGGTTCAACTCGGCCTGGAGGTCTTCCAGCAGGTTGATGACCTGCGCCTGGATCGACACGTCGAGCGCGGAGACCGGCTCGTCGCAGACGATCAACTTCGGCTCGACCGCGAGCGCGCGCGCGATCACGATGCGCTGGCGCTGGCCGCCGGAGAATTCGTGCGGATAGCGGCGCATGTGCTCGGCCTTGAGGCCGACCTTCACCAGAAGGCCCGCTACGCGCTCCTCGCGCTCCTTGGCGGAGGACGCGAGATTGTGGATGGTGAAGGCTTCGCCAAGGATGGCGCCGACCGTCATGCGCGGATTGAGCGAGGCGAACGGATCCTGGAACACCAGCTGCATGTTCCGCCGCATCGCGCGCAGATCGTTGCCGCCGAGCTTGCGCACGTCCTGGCCGTCGAAGGTGACCTCGCCGTCGGTGGGCTCGATCAGGCGCAGCACGCAGCGACCCGTCGTCGACTTGCCGCAGCCGGATTCGCCGACTAGGCCCAGCGTCTCGCCGCGGTTGACCGAGAACGACACGCCGTCGACGGCGTAGACGGTCCCGACCTGGCGCGACAACAGGCCGCCAAGCACCGGGAAATGTTTCTTCAGGCCGCTGACGCGCAGCAACGGTTCGCTCATGCCGCGCCTCCCAGACTGGTATCTCCCAAATGACAGGCCATGCGATGGCCGGGCGAGACCTCGCGCAAGCGCGGCTCCTTCTCGGTGCAGATGCTCATGGCGTAGCGGCAGCGCGGCGCGAAGCGGCAGCCGACCGGCGGGTTGATCAGGATCGGCACCGAGCCGCCGATCGCCTCCAGCCGCGTCTTGTGCTCGGCGTCGAGATCGATGCGCGGGATCGAGCGGATCAGCCCTTGCGTGTAGGGATGGCGCGGATCGCCGAAGAGTTCGTCGACTGGCGCTTCCTCCACCACCTTGCCGGCATACATCACGACGACGCGCTGGGCGGTCTCGGCGACGACGCCCATGGCATGGGTGATCAGCATCACCGCCATGCCGAAACGCTCCTTCATGTCCTGCAAGAGGTCGAGGATCTGCGCCTGGATGGTGACGTCGAGCGCGGTGGTGGGCTCGTCCGCGATGATCAGCTTGGGCTTGCAGGCGAGCGCCATCGCGATCATCACCCGCTGGCGCATGCCGCCGGAGAACTGGTGCGGATAATTGTGCACGCGCCCTTCGGCGTTCGGGATCTGCACCAGCTTCAGCATCTCGATGGTGCGCTCGAGCGCCTGCTTCCTGGTCACCGCCTCGTGGCGGCGCAGGCTCTCGGCGATCTGCTCGCCGACGGTGAGCACCGGATTGAGCGAGGTCATCGGCTCCTGGAAGATGAAGCCGATCTCCTTGGCCCTGATCTCGTCGAGCTCGTTGCTGGTCAGCGGCACGAGATCGCGGCCCTCGAAGATGATCTGGCCCGCCGCGATCCGGCCCGGCGGCATCGCGATGAGCTTCAGGATCGACATCGCGGTCACGGTCTTGCCGCAGCCGGATTCGCCGACGACGCAGAGCGTCTCGCCCTTGTTGATGGAGATGTCGACGCCGTCGACGGCCTGGAGAATGCCGTCGTCGGTGGAGAAATGGGTCTTCAGGCCCTTGATCTCGAGCAGCGGCGCCATCAGATCACCCGTCGCGCATCGAGCGCGTCACGCAGACCGTCGCCGATGAAGTTGATGGCGACCACGGCGATGAAGATCGCGCCGCCCGGAAACAGCGCCCAGTGCGGGCCGATATCGAGGAAATCTTTGGCGTCGAACAGAAGCCGTCCCCAAGTCGGGGTATCCGGCGGGAAGCCGAGGCCGAGGAAGGACAGTGTCGATTCCGCAATGATGGCAGCGGCGACGTCGATGGTGCCGGCGATAATCACGGGACCCACCGCATTGGGCAGGATGTGCCGGACCACCTGCCGCACCGGGCTCGCGCCGAGCGCGCGCGCCGCCTCGACGAACTCCTTCTCGCGGATCGACAGGAACTGCGCGCGCACGAGGCGCGCCACCGGCATCCAGCGCAAGCCGCCGATCACGAGCACGATCAGGATGAAGATGCCGCCCTCGGGGCCGAACATCTGCTTCAGCCCGTCGCGGAAGAGATAGATCAGCAGCAGGAGCAGCGGCAGTTGCGGCAGCGACAGGAAGAGGTCGGTGAGCCACATCAGGCCGTGGCCAAGCGCGCCGCGCGACATGCCTGCGAGCGATCCGATCAGGGTGCCGACGACCACGGACACCAGCATCGCGGCAAGGCCCACGGCGAGCGAGATGCGGCCGCCATAGATCATGCGCGCCAGGATGTCCTGGCCGAGATCGTCGGTGCCGAAGGGATGGGCGAGCGAAGGCCCCTGCAAACCCGCCACGATGTCGATGTCGTTGATCTTGAGGCGCCAAAGGAAGGGGCCGACCACCACGGCCAGGACCAGAACAAGCAACAGGAATGCACTGATCACGGCGAGGCGGTGGCGGCGATAGCGCCGCCACGTCTCGCGCCAGGGCGAATAGACGCCCCGCTCAGCGGAGGGAGATGCGAGGGTCAAGCCAGCCATAGAGAACGTCCGCGATGAGATTGAACAGCACGACGAGGCACGCGAAGACGAAGGTGACGGCCATCACCACCGGCGTGTCGTTGGCGAGAATGGAGGAGATCAGGAGCGAGCCGATGCCGGGGATGCGGAAGATCTGCTCGGTGACGATGGCGCCGCCGAACACCGCCGGCATCTGCAGCGCAATGAGCGTGACGACCGGGATCATGGCGTTGCGCATGACGTGCTTGACGATGACCTTGGCTTGCCCAAGGCCCTTGGCGCGGGCCGTGGTGACGTAGTCGAGCCGGATCACGTCGAGCATCGCCGAGCGCACGAAGCGCGTCATCGACGCCGCCTGGAAAAGGCCGAGCACCGCCACCGGCATGATCGCCTGCCGGATCATCTCGAGCACCCAGCGGATGCCGGTCCCCTTGACGTCGGTCGTGTAGACCAGAGGCAGCCAGTCCAGCGTGACCGAGAAGATCAGGATGAACAGGATGCCGGTGAAGAAGGTCGGCAGCGAGAAGCCGACGAAGGCAAGCGTATTGGCGATCTGGTCGAACAGCGAGTAGGGCTTCGTCGCCGCGTAGACGCCGACGGGAATCGCGATCAGGAGCGCCAGGATCTGCGCCGAGCCGATCACATAGAGCGTCGCCGGCAGGCGCTGAAGGATGAGCTGGTCGACGTCCATCCGGCTGACGAAGGAGAAGCCCCAATCGCCATGCGCCATGGCGGAGAGCCAGTGCAGGTAACGAAGGTGGATCGGATCGTCGAGGCCGAACTTCGCCCGAAGCGCGGCAGCGACTTCGGGCGGCACGTTCGGATTGGTCGCCAGTTCCGCGAACGGGTCGCCCGGGGCCATCGCCAGCACCACAAACAGCACCAGCGAAATGCCAAGCAGGCTCGGAATGGCGATCAGCAGACGACGCAGGACATACTGACTCATGCGGAAGAATCCCGTTTACGTCCGCGCGATCATGCCTCCCGGTACCAGTCGAACAAATTGTCGGTTTCGTTGGCCCAGCCGCTGATGATGCAGACCAGGTTGTTGGCGGCGGCTTCCACCTTGAGGCGGTGCTGCACCGGGATGAACACGGTGTCCCCGATCAGGATGTCGTTGGCCTTGATGTAGAGCGCGACGCGCTTGAGGGGATCCATCTCGCCCTCTGCGGCTTCGATGACCGCGTCATACTCCTTGTTGACGTAGCGAGGATAATTCTGCCCCTGCCACTTGTTCTCCTTGGTCGCCACATTCGCCGAGATGTAGCGGCGCATGTGCTGGGCCGGATCCGGCTGGGTCATGGGAATCTGGAACATCTCCATATCCGCATAGAACTTCGGATAGGTGTCGGGATTGCCGACGTCCGAGGAGAAGAACACGGAAGCGACCACCGATTTGAGCTCGACATCGATACCGGCCTTCTGGCACGCCTGCTTGACGATGGCCTGGGTCTTCTGGCGCGGGCCGTTGATCGAGGTCTGGTAGAGAAGCTTCAGCTTCTTGCCGTCCTTCTCGCGGATGCCGTCCGCGCCCGGCTTCCAGCCGGCGTCATCGAGAAGCTTCGATGCCTTCTCGATGCTGAATTCCCAGCTCGTGTTCTTGGAGACGAACTTTTCGGGACCGTTGAGGAAGTTGGCAGTGGTGCGGCCGGCGCGGCCGTAGATCGCCTTCTTGACGGATTCGCGATCGACCAGCATCGACAGCGCCTTGCGCACCGCGGGATCGGAGAACAGCGGATGCTTGGTCTTGATCGAGGAGCGCTCGCCGTCGACCTCGGTGTTGGGATCGGTGGAGTTCAGCGCGATGAACTCGGTATCGCCGCCGACGGCATAGATGGCCTTGCCCTTGCCGCCCTTCTCCAGCCGCAGGAGGATGTCGTCCTCCACCTGGATATTGTAGCCGAAATCGTATTCGCCGGTCTGGATCACGGCGCGCGCCGCGGAGACGGCATCGCCGCCGCCCTTCATCTCGAGCGTATCGAAATAGGGCCGGTTGGGCATGTGATAGTTGGGATTGAGTTCGCCGCGGACGAGATCGCCCGGCTTGAACTCGACAAACTTGTAGGGGCCGGTGCCGACCGGCGAGAGATTGTTCGGTGCCTCGCGGGACTTGGCGCCCTTGTAGTCGGCAAACAGATGCTTGGGGATGATGGCGTTCGGCGCCCCGACGAACGGGTCGGCCCAGAACGGCGTCGGCTTGGTGAAGAGGATCCGGACCGTGAGGTCGTCCACCTTCTCGACGGTGATGTCGCGATAGGTCGCGATCGTCAGCGCCGAGGTCGCGGGGTCCTTGGCGTATTCCCAGTTGAACACGACGTCGTCGGCCGTGAACGGCTTGCCGTCGTGCCACTTGACCCCGGGCTTGAGCTTCCAGGTCACCGACTTGCCGTCGGCGGCAAGGCCGCCGTTCTGGATCGACGGAATCTCCGCGGCCAGCACCAGCTTCATGTTGCCGTCCGGATCCCAACAGGCGAGCGGTTCATAGAACAGGCGCGAGCCGTCCTGGTCCTTGGTGCCGGTGGCGAAATGCGGGTTGAGCAGAGTCGGCCCCTGCCACCACAGCAGCTTCAGCGCGCCGCCGCCGCCGCGCTTGGTCGGCTTGTAGGTCGAGACTCCTTCCGCCATGGCGACGCCGCCAAGCGCGAGAATCTGGTTGGCCAGGGGCGCGGTCAGGCCGACGGCGGCCATGCGCTGGATGAAGGCGCGGCGATCCATCCTGCCGTCCGCCACCTTGTCGATCATCGAACGCAGTTTTTTGTCCAGCATGGTTGTCCCCCTCTGGTTCTCGGTAGATGCAGGCGGCCGCAACAGGGCCGCCGGGTTTGGCTGGCGGTAGATGGCACACCGAATAGGGCGCGCGTCAACTGGGACCGTGTGTATGCAAACGGTCTTCTGGCTGTCCCTTGGGCAAAACGGTGTTCCGCAGCTCAACTGTTTGGCAATCCGGCCTCAAAACGCGCCGGAAGCCACGTTGCACTGCGGAAAATTTGTTCGCGGGATCAGACGAAGTATCGAGACGGAATTTTACACCACGGACATGTCGAGCGGCGGCGCGACGTGATCCGGCAGCGGGCAGACATAGGGAGTCTTGGCCGTCCGCTTCGCAAGGTCGGCCTTCGCAGCCTTGATCAGCTCCGGTTCCGTCAATGCCTTGAGACCGAGACCTGCCATCGCCTTGGCCGCCTGCACCATGGCCTTGTGGGCATGCGCGCTCTTGCCCTGCGCCACCACCTGCCAGGTGTGGAACGGCGTCCCGATTGCAACCGTCGGTGCGTGGACCTGCACGGTCGGCACCACCCAGCTCACGTCGCCGACATCGGTCGAGCCGACCAGCGGGTTGCGCTTGGCGTCGAGCGGCACCAGGAAGTCGGCGAGCGGCCGATCGGTCGGCTCCATGCCGATCGCGTAGTAGACCGAGGAGATGTCCTTGTCGCTCAGCGTCGCGCGGATCTGGCTGGCAAAGCTCTTGTCCGCATCGTCGAAATGCGGCGGCCCGAGCTCTTCCATGACCCGGTGCAGCGCCAGCTCCAGCGGCGCGTTCGGCAGGATGTTGGAGACCGCGGAGATGATCTTCATCTCGACCTTGGTCTCGGTCATCAGCGCAGCGCCCTGCGCGATCTTGGACACGCGCTCCACCAGCTCGTTCATGCCGGGGAGATCGCGGGCGCGGATCGAATAGCGCACGCGCGCATGCGCCTGCACCACGTTCGGCGCGATGCCGCCGGTGTCGAGCAGCGCGTAGTGCACGCGCGCATCGCTCGGCATGTGCTCGCGCATGTAGTTCACGCCGACATTCATCAATTCCACCGCATCGAGCGCGGAGCGACCGAGATGCGGCGAGGCCGCCGCATGCGAGGTGCGGCCGGTGAAGATGAAATCCGCGCGCGTATTGGCGAGCGAGGGCGTCACCGCCACTTCCCAGAAGCTGTGCGGATGCCAGGTGATGGCGATATCGGCGTCTTCGAAAGCGCCGGAGCGCACCATGAAGGCTTTCGCCGCGCCGCCTTCCTCCGCCGGGCAGCCGTAATAGCGCACACGCCCGGGCACCTTGTTCTCGGCGAGCCAGTCCTTCACGGCGGTGGCGGCGAGCAGCGCGGCGGAACCAAGCAGATTGTGACCGCAGCCATGGCCGTGGCCGCCGGCCTCGATCGGGCGGTGCTCGGCGACGCCCGCCTCCTGGCTGAGGCCCGGCAGCGCATCATATTCACCCATGAAGGCGATGACAGGTCCGCCCTCGCCCCATTCGCCCATCACCGCGGTCGGGATGCCGGCGACGTTCTCGGTGATGCGAAACCCCTGATGCCGCAACTCGGCGAGATGCTCGGCGGCGGACCGCGCCTCGGTGTAGCACACCTCCGGCATGCCCCAGACCTTGTCGCTGAGGTCGATGAAACGCGCCTTGATCGTGTCGACGCCACGCCAGATGTCGCTGCGGTTATCCATTGCTTCGGTCCGTGATCCCTGGTCAAACGAAGCGGAAATGGTTAGCAGCTTCGTTGCACGGCGCCTAGCACCTCGCCGGACAGCAGCCATGCGGCGGGTGCCATTTGGAGCGGCCGCCCACCAACTGTGCACGGACCGTTCCCGTGCCTTTCGAAGATTTCACACGGCGTTCTCTGGAATAGTTGGGAACGAGGCTTTCAAGACGGCCCTCTCCGGCCTAAATTATGTGAGCTTCGCGCATCGCTCCGCTGCAATCGCGGAGCAATGCTCTCTGCCAGGAGAACTCCATGCCCGCTCTGACCGAATGGAGAGTGCCGCCGGCCAATCAGCCGCGGACGAGCGACTACGGCTTCGATCTCGATCGCGCGCTCGCTTCCGTCGTCGGCCTGCACGCCATCATCCCGCCGGATGCCTTCAGCGCCGAGACGCTGGGCACCGAGCGCGCCGGCAACGGCGTCGTGATCGACGACGGGCTGGTGTTGACCATCGGCTATCTCATCACCGAAGCGGAATCCGTATGGCTGCACCTCGCCGACGGTCGCGTGGTCGAAGGACATGCGCTCGGCTTCGATTCCGTCACCGGCTTCGGCCTCGTTCAGGCGCTCGGCCAGCTCGATATCGAACCCTTGCCGCTCGGCTCGTCGGCACAAGCCCAGATCGGCGATCGCGTCGTGGTCGGCGGCGCCGGCGGACGCACGCGCTCGGTCGCGAGCCAGATCGTGGCCAAGCAGGAATTCGCCGGCTACTGGGAGTATCTGCTGGATGAGGCCCTCTTCACCTATCCCGCGCACCCGAACTGGGGCGGCACGGCGCTCCTCAACGAGCGCGGCGAGCTGATCGGCATCGGCTCGCTCCAGCTCGAGCGCGAACGCGACGGCAAGGCCGAGCACGTCAACATGATCGTGCCTATCGATCTGTTGAAGCCGATCCTCGACGACCTGCGCAAGTTCGGCCGCGTCAACAAGCCGGCGCGGCCCTGGCTCGGACTCTTTTCGACCGAGATCGACAACCGCGTGGTGGTGATCGGAATCTCCGCCAATGGTCCGGCTGCGCTCGCCGAGCTCAAGACCGGCGACGTCATCCTCGCCGTGGACGGCGAGAAGGTGACGAGCCAGACCGGCTTCTACAAGAAGATGTGGGCGCTCGGTGCCGCCGGCGTCGACGTGCCGCTGACCGTGCATCACGAAGGCGTCACCTTCGACGTCACCGTGACGTCGACCGACCGCTTCAAGCTCTTGAAGGCGCCGAAGCTGCACTGACCCCAAGCCAGGGAAGCGACAATGACCGAGGCCGTTGTCGACGACATCGTGGCCGTGCTGCCGCCGCTGCTCAACGCGCTGGAGGCGCTCGGCTTCTTCGGACGGCATCTGCACCCGCCCGCCTTTGCCTCGGTGATGAACGCGATCGGCTCGCCGGACGAGGTGCTGCTAGCGGCACGCGCAGCGATCGGGGAATGGCCGGAACAGTTCGCCGGCTTGCGTGAGCGGCTCGATCGCGCCTGTGACGAGACGCTAGCGGCCTTTGCCGGCATACGCGAGGTCGAGCGCGGCAATGGCGATCTGGTCGCGGTTTTCCGCGCGCTGCGCCACCTGCCCCGTGCGCAGGAAGCGCTTTATCCGCTGGCGATACAGTTTCCGCCGGTGAGCAACTTCTTCCTCAACGCCGCCAATCGCGGCAACGACGACCTGCTGGCGCGGCTGGAAGTCGGTACGAGCGAGCACACCGGCATCTTCCACGATCACAACGAGCCCGGCAGCCGCGGCGGCTTCTCGGTCTACGTGCCCGAATATTACACGCCCGACCGGGCCATGCCGCTGGTGATGGCGCTGCATGGCGGCAGCGGCAACGGACGCGGCTTTCTGTGGAGCTGGCTGCGCGATGCGCGCAGTCTTGGCGCGATCCTGGTTGCGCCGACCGCAACCGGCCCGACCTGGGCGCTGATGGGCGACGACACCGACACGCCGAACCTCATGCGGATCGTCGAGACTGTGCGCAGCCGCTGGACGGTCGATGCCTCGCGCATGCTGCTGACCGGCATGAGCGACGGCGGCACCTTCTGCTACGTCACTGGTCTCGACGGCGCATCGCTCTTCACGCATCTTGCGCCGGTGTCGGCGACCTTCCATCCGCTGATGGCGGAGATGGCGGACGCCACGCGCCTCCAGCGCCTGCCGATCTTCATCACCCACGGCAAGCTTGACTGGATGTTTCCGGTGCAAACCGCGCGACAGACGCAGGCGGCACTCTCGGCCGCCGGCGCCGACGTCACCTATCGCGAGATCGACGACCTCAGCCACACCTACCCGCGCGAGATCAACGCGGAGCTGCTGGATTGGCTGAATGGGAGATGAATGATCCGTCCTTACCCGCGCCGTACTGCCGCGGAACCATCACTCCGGGCCGACGTTATCGCCCGTCACCGGAGGGTTCACCATGCAGACTTTTTTCGGAATGATCCTGGGCGCGCTGCTGCTTGCGGGCGGCGTTTACGTCTATGATTCCATGCAGACGTCGTCAGTCGCCAATGGCGAGGTCGCGATCACCAATCGCACCATCGTGAACTGGGATGTCGCCAAGGCCGATTGGGACGCGCTGCGCGATCGCGCGCACAAGGATTGGGTCCGGATCTCCTCGAAGTAACTGTCGCCCGGATATGAACGAGGCGCCGTCGCGGCCTGCGGCGGCGCCTTTGTGTTGACTGCAATTGGCTTGTTGACTGCAATTGGCAGTCGCGCGTCAGTTCATCTTGGCCTTGCGGGCGTCCGCAATGACCTGCTCGAACTCGGTCATGCTGAGCACGCCGGGCACGCGGTACTTGCCGACGATGAAGGACGGGGTGCCGCGGAAGCCGAAGGCTTCGGCCTGCTCGTTGTTGCGCTTGAGAATGGCGTCGATGTCCTTGCCGTGGTCGGTAAGATCGCGCTTCAGGCGGTCCATGTCGACGCCGGCGCCAGCCAGCAGCTCGTTGATGCGCGGCTCGGTCAGGCGCGAGCTGACACCCATCATGGCGTCATGGGCCTGATGGTACTTGCCCTGGAATTTCGCCGCGAGCGCGATCCGTGCCGCGGTCACCGAGATCGGTCCGAGGATCGGCCAGTCCTTCATCACCAGTCTCACCTTGCCGTCGTCCTGGACGACCTGGCGCAGCTCGGGCTCGAGCTTGCGGCAATAGGGACAATTGTAGTCGGACCATTCGACGATGGTGATGTTGCCATCGGGATTGCCGGCGACCGGCGTGTCGGGATCGCGCAGCACCTTGGCTTCGGTCAGCACCTCGTCATCGTCGGCCGCCGCACGCGCGAAGGTGATTCCGCCCGCAGCCAGGGCGCCTGCCCCAATCAGCGTCAGCGCCGCGCGCCGTGTCGGCACGAGGCCGCTGCTCCTGAATTTAGCCATATCTCGTCCCGTTTCGGTCCCATCGCCGTTGATACGGTTCGGGACCGGGAAATGTTACGCTCCATATAGAGTGTCGCGGCGGTAATGTCACCGCACCGCCGATGTCACCGCCCTGGGGACCAGCGAAAGCTTCCACGCAACGCCGATGCGGCCGGCACGAACCGCAGCGAAAGATGGCCGCGCTATGCGGGGGCCGTGTTCGCTGCTTCGCGAGGCAGCATCGCCATCAATGTGCCGGTCATGGCGGCAATCAGCGTGGTCTTGCCCTCGTGCTCGGCAAACGCCCTGGCCTCGCAGAAAGTCAGCGTGCGGCCGGGCTTGACCACCTCGGCCTTGAAGATGAAGCGCTCGCCGCGGGCGGGCGCGAGCAGCGAGGTCTTGAACTCGACGGTGAGGATGTCGGCCTCGCACGGCATCAAGGTGAAGGCGGCCACGCCGCAGGCATTGTCGAGCCCCGCCGTGATGATGCCCGCATGGATGAAACCGTTCTGCTGGGTGAAGGCGGGCGAATGCAGCATCGCCAGCTCGACCTCCCCCGGCGCAAGGCGGACGATCACGACGCCAAGCGTACGCATTGCCGGCTGGCCCTCGAACATGGCAATGGCAGCCGCACGATAGCCAGGATTTCTCGGCTCGAACGCGGTCATGGCTCAGGCCTCGGCCGATTCGGCAAGATGCCTCGAGGCGCTTGGCGGATGGCATCCACGAACGGCACTGACTTTCGCAGCCCGCGATCCATGTGCACGCCCGTGATCTCGCAGGAAGCGGCGATCTCGCCGGTCTCGGCGTTCGTCATGTCGTGCCGGAAGCGGATCGACTTGTCGCCAAGCTCGAGCAGATGGCTGCGGATCTCGACGATGTCGCCGGCGAGCAGTTCACGCCTGTAGGCGATGTTCTGCTGCACCGCCGCCATGCCGCGGCCGGAACTGCGCAGATAGCTCGGCGTCAGCCCGAGGCGGGCGAACAGATTCCAGTTGGCCTCGTCGAACTTGCCGACATACCACATGATGTTCATGTGGCCGACATGATCGCATTGCCACGGATAGACCGTGCCGCGATAGGTCGCCTCCTGCTCCATCGCCATTCCCTGCCCTTTGATTGATCGTTGATACGGTAGCGTATCAGGCAGGGGACGGGTTAGCAATACGGCACCGTATCAAGAACCGGTGAGGCTTCCTTCATGAGCGACGGCAAGGGCGATGTCTGGGTCGAGGCGGGATTCACCGAGCTCGCCCGCTCGGGGGTCGAGGGGGTACGGGTCGAGGTGCTCGCCAAGAATCTCGGCGTCACCAAGGGCGGCTTCTACCGCCGCTTCGCCGACCGCGCCGCGCTGCTCGAGGCCATGCTGGAACGCTGGCGCGAGGGGCGCGCCGCGGCGATCGCGCAGCAGACGAGTCTCGACGGGCAAGAGCCCCGCGAGCGGCTGAAGGCGATGATCCAGCTTTATTCCGAGCGGCTGAACCCGGAAGGCATGGCGATCGAGCTCGCGATCCGGCAATGGGCCCGCACGGACGACGGCGCCGCGGCGGCGGCGGCGAGCGTGGATGCGGCGCGGCTCAAGCACGTCGCCGAGCTCTACCGCGCGACCGGCCTCGCGGCCGAGGAGGCCGAGGCACAGGCTTTCCTGTTCTACTGCTTCATCTTCGGCCAGAGCCTGCTGTTCGTCGAGCGCGGTCCGCGCAAGCGGTCGCAACTCGTGGCGAAATCGGCCGAGAAGCTGCTCGACTGAGCAAAATGGCCGGAGCGTTGCTCCGGCCATCGCATTGCCGCATCACGTCAAAGCTCAGGCAGCGCCCTTCAGCTTCTTGGTGCATTCGCTGTAATAGCCGCCGCCCTTCTGGATCCACTTCAAGCCGCCATTGGCGTTGGTCGCCTTGTTGGCATTGTACTGGTCGACGCAGGTGTGGAGGCGCGCCTTGCCGGCGGTCTCCTTGGCATATTTCGGATCGACCGCGTTCGGATAGATCGCAGGTCCAGCCGGCAGCGTCGGCGCGGCGGCGGGGGCCGCCTCCTTCTTCGCCTGCTTCGGCTCGGCGGGAGCGGCGGGCGCAGCCGGAGCAGCCGCGCTCGGCGCAGCGGCAGGCGTTGCGTCCGCACCGCACTGGGCCTTGCGGAAGTCATTCCACTTCATGGTGCCGAGCGAGCCGTCCTTCTTGGCCGCCTGATATTTCGCGCTGCACTCCTGCGATGTCAGTGCCTGCGCCGGTGCGACGGCCACCAATGCCACGACACCCGACGCTGCAATCGCACACAACAATTTTGCCTGAATGGTCATCCCTGGGTCTCCTCCTTGGTCTTCCCCGGCGAAAGTGAAACGAGGATTGCTATCCTAGCGTGCCGGCCGCTTGCGACAAGGATGCGATGGCTTTCGCCGCCAAAATATAGTGATCCCGCCGCTTGGCTCATTCATGTCGCGTTCAGCAACGCAGGCCGACGTTCTCACTCCTTCGCAATTCTCGAAAGAAGAGCTCAGCACATGACCCTCGCCTCTCGCCTCGCAGCCGTCGCCCTCGCCTCCCTGCTCGCCACCGGCACCGCCTTCGCTCAGGCCGCCGCGCCGGCCGCCAAATCTGATACCAAGACCGATGCCGCCACCACCACCGAGAAGAAAGCGCCGAAGGAGCGCTCGGCGGAATCGCTCGAATGCTCCAAGCAGGCGGACGCCAAGGGATTGAAGGGCAAGGAGCGCAAGAAATTCCGCCGCGAGTGCATGAAGGAAGCGAAGGCCGGCACCGCCGCACCCGCCGCCGACAAGAAGTAAATCCGTCACAATACGGCTTGCGAGCATCAGTGAGAGGCGTGCGCATTGCGGCATGACGAGCCTGCAATTGTGCGCCTCTCGCCGATTTGCGATAAGGTGGCGTGAAGCAAATCACCGCCTCCCTGCCGTTCGAATGGCCGAGCCGTGCCAAGATCTTGAGCACGGTGGAGACGCTTGTCATCGGTACCGCCGGCGGCCTGGTGTTTCTGGTCGCCGGCCTTCCCGGTGGGCTGATCTCGGGTTCGATGATCGCGGTCGGGATCGCCGCGATCGCCGGCCGCCAGCTGACGCTGCCGCCGATCCTGACCCAGACCGTGCTGGTTCTGCTCGGCATTTCGCTGGGCTCGGTCGTCTCGCGCCATTTGATCCAGCAGGTCAGCGCCTATCCCCTCACCATCGGCCTGCTTGCGCTCGCGACCTTCTGCTCGACCTTCGGATCGAGCTATTACCTCCAGCGCATCCATGGCTGGGACCGCACCTCGGCCTTCCTTGCCGGCAGCCCCGGCGCGCTGTCGCAGATCACGATCCTGGCGGTGGAGCGCGGCGCTGACCTGCCGGGCATCGCGGTGGTGCAGACCATGCGCGTCATCATCCTCACTGCGGCACTGCCGATGGTGCTGGCGATCGCGGGCGTCGCGCCGTCGGCCGCACCGGTGTTGACGACGACGACCGCCTCGCCACTCGAGCTCCTGGAGCTGGTCGCCGCATCGCTGGCGATGGCGCTCG
Source organism: Bradyrhizobium cajani (assembly GCF_009759665.1). GTDB lineage: Bacteria > Pseudomonadota > Alphaproteobacteria > Rhizobiales > Xanthobacteraceae > Bradyrhizobium > Bradyrhizobium cajani. The sequence goes on along the minus strand of NZ_WQNE01000017.1, from coordinate 92,184 downwards.
TGCTGCGACTGATCAAATTTCCAGCGAGCTGGATGTTCGGCGCGATGATCGCCTCCAACGCGCTGCATGGCGTGGGCTGGGTCGAGGGGGGCCTGCCGGACTGGGGGCGCGGCGTGGCGCTGGTCGGCATCGGCGCGCTGATCGGCAGCCGCTTCGCGCGGATGCGGATCAAGACCCTCGCCGGCCACATCAATGCGGCGCTGGGCTCATTTGCCGTGGCGATCGCCGTCTCCGCCATCTTCGTCGGCATCGTCGCGCTCACCACGCAGGTGAAGTTCTCCGATGTCGTCGTCGCCTTCGCGCCGGGCGCGATGGACGCCATGCTGGCGCTGGCCCTGACGCTGCACATCGACCCGATCTTCGTCGGCGCCCATCATCTGTCACGCTTCGTCTTCGTGACGATCGCAACGCCCGGCATCGTGCACCTGTTCGGCCGCACGCAGGACGACGTGGATGATTGACGGGGCGCAGCCCCCGTAGCGGAGCTCCGCTCTCGTAGGGTGGGCAAAGGCGCACCAGCGCCGTGCCCACCATGCTCCCGCAATGTCGCTAAAAATGGTGGGCACGCTGCGCTTTGCCCACCCTATGGCGGTTACGAACGCTTCGCCGTCCGCACAAATCCCCACGCCGCGATCGCGGCCATCAGCAGCGAGATCAGCACGTTGTAGCCGGCGAGCGAGAGGCCGAGGAAGCGCCACTGCACCTCGTCGCAGCGCACCACCTTCACGGTGTCGAGCCGCGAGAACAGGTCGCCGGCATTGCCGAGATTGACGACGGGACCGGAGCAATCGGTCGGTCCCTTCCAGAACCCCCATTCGACGCCGGAGTGGTAGGCGCCGAGACCGGCATTGGCGAGCGTCGCGAGCGCGAGGATCGCAAGGCCGGCGAGCAGTAGCGGCCGCGGCGCGCCGCTCCGCGCCGCAAGGGCGGTGAGCGCACCGAGCGGGATCGCGAGGTAGTAGGCGTAGCGCTGCTCCAGGCAAAGCGGACAGGGCAGGATCTCCAGCACCAGCTGAAAGAACCAGGCGCCCGCGATCGTGGCCGCGGCGATCAACGTGACGAGCAGCGAGGCGGTCAGCGCAGGACCGGCCTTGGCCTGCTTGAATGCAGGTATTGCGGCACTCGGGGTCGTCACAGCAGCCTCTCTCGCATCTCTTGCGCCCCCAAGCCTCTAGCCCCGGCCCATGCGGCTGTCGAGAACGGCCTGGATCACTTTGGCGCGGGTTGACCCCGTCCTGTCCATGGCTATAGTCCGCCGGCTTCGCGACGCCCTCATCCGAGGGGCCGACCGAGGGCCCCTGTGGCGGAACTGGTAGACGCGCTCGACTCAAAATCGAGTTCCGCAAGGAGTGCTGGTTCGATTCCGGCCAGGGGCACCATTATACGCTTGAGCACGATTTTGTACGATTGCGTTCGCTGGATGATCGCCGCGAAGGGCGCTCGCGGATTTCTCTCCGTAGCAGGGCTCGCTAAATTTACGCACCTTCAAATCCAGGCCCGCAGCCACCGATTCTAGCGATATCGGCGCAGACGACCCGGAAGGGTTGGCGACCATTTCGCAGAGATCGGGTGTTGCGGCTCCCGCAACCAAGGTCTTTCGGAGGGAAGCGCCGGGGAACACGCGCGCCACGTCGAAGCGCGCAACATCATCCGTCAGCGAAGCACGCGGTTCGTCCGTAGCGAATGCACGAAATCGATCACCGCCAGGATCATCACGCCAATAACAATGACGATGAGGGGAATGGCCTTGATCCAAAACACCAGGATTCCGAGAAATGTCATCACGAGCGCGAGACCGATGATTCCGGTGATCAGATTGGTCATCGCACTTTCCTTCTCTCCGCACCGGGAGCCGATTTCGCCCCGGCGCTCGGGACTTTGCGCCGAGTGCCACGACCGGTCCACCCGATAGTCCTGACAAGCCAGTGCGCCGTGCGCAAGAGGCGGGCATCGTTGCCGCGGCGACCGACAAGCTGAACGCCCAGCGGAAGGCCAGTTTCGGAGCTCATCAACGGCAGGCTGATGGCGGGCACGCCGAGATAGGTCCAGAGCGTGCAGAAAATGGGGTTGCCGGTCGTCTCAATTCCGGGCGCCTCGCCCGGCGCTGCGGGCGTCAGGACGGCGTCGAATTCGTCAAAGATATGGTCCAGCGCCTGGTTGAGCGGCGCAATCCCAGCCAGTGCGTTGCAATAATCCACCGCGAGATGCGTGCGGCCGCGCTCGATCGCCTGCCGCAGCCGTGTGCTCAGTCTGTCGCCGCCTCGCTGGTAGTCGCGCCGTAGATTGTGCGCCATATCAACCTCCATGATGATACGGTGCATATCGACGACCTTATCGAAGCTGGGCCCAAGCTCGACTTCGTTCGACGCATCGCCCAATGCCTCGACGAGTTCGGCAAAGGCATCACGCGTCACCGGCTCGGCCTGACCCCAGACCGGAGAGCGCGCGAAGGCAAATCGCGGCGGTAACGGCGGCTCGCTCGCCGCTACGGTGGAGAATGGCGGACACGCAACAGGCCGGGTGTCCGGATCCTCCTGGTCGAAGCCGACCAGGATCTCGGCCAGCAGGGCCACATCCTCGACGCTCCGCCCAAACACGCCGACATGATCGAGCGTGCGCGACAGTTCGAGCGCGCCGCTACGCGGAATGAGGCCATGCGTGGGCTTGAAGCCGACCACGCCGCAGAAGGCGGCAGGACGGATCACCGAGCCGTTGGTCTGCGAGCCGATGGCACCTGGCGCCATCAGCGCCGCAACGGCCGCGGCGGAGCCCGAGGACGATCCGCCGGGCGTATGGTCCGGGTTGTGCGGATTTCGGGTCTTGCCAGGATTGTAGTACGCATACTCGGTGGTCACTGTCTTGCCGAGGATCACAGCTCCTGCCGCCCTCAGACGCGCCACGGCCGCCGCATCGCGGCGCGGCGTGCGTCCGGTCCACAGATCTGATCCGAATTCCGTCGGCATGTCGCCGGTGTCAAAGATGTCCTTGATACCGACAGGCACGCCGTGCAGCGGCCCCGTCGCCTTGCCCTGCTTGCGATGATCATCGGCGGCCAGGGCCTGCCGCATCGCGTGCTCGCGATCGAGGAACGCCCAGGCCTCGACCTCGCGATCGACCTCGTCGATGCGCTTGAGGCAATCGGCGACGAGCTCGACGGAGCTGAAGCGGCCGTCGCGAATGCCGGCCGCGGCTTCAGTGAGGCCCAGCGCAGCGAGACTCATGTTCGGCCTTTCGGCAGTTTACCGGGTCCGCTCATCGCGATCCATAGAGATAGCCGGGTAACCACAATGCAATGCCCGGGAAGATGTAGACCAGTGCCATGGTTAGGAAGACCAGGCCGACAAAGGGAAGTGCGCCGGAGAAGATGTCGGTTAGCTTCACCTGCGGCGGTGCCACACCCTTCAGATAGAAGGCGGCCATCGCGACGGGCGGCGTATTGAACGCCGTCTGCGTGTTCAGCGCCACCAGGATGCCGAAGAAGATCGGATCGATGCCGTACTGGGGAAGCAGCGGCAGGAAGATCGGCACGAAGATGATGATGATCTCGGTCCATTCCAGCGGCCAGCCGAGAAGAAAGATGATCAACTGGGTCAATAGCAGGAACTGGACCGGCGAAAGGTTCATCGAGGTAAAGAACTGCTCAACCACGGCCTGTCCCCCAAGGACGGCAAACACCGCGGAAAACGTCCAGGATCCGATGAACAGGTAGCAAACCATCGCTGTGGCGCGCACCGTCAGATACACCGATTCGCGTAGCATCTCGTAGTTGAGCGAACGATAGGCGGCCGCCAGAACGATGCTCATGAGGGCTCCTACCGCGGCCGCCTCAGAAGGCGTCGCCAGGCCAAACAGGATCGCGCCGAGCACAGAAATGATGAGCAACGCAAGCGGCAGGAATGACGTGGCCAGCGCCCAGAGTACCTTGGTGATCGGCACGTTGGTCTGCTCGGGTGGCAGCTTCGGCGCAAGCGCGGGATTGATGATCGCGCGAGCCATCGCATAGAGGACGTAGAATCCAGCCAGCAAGAACCCCGGAAAGAACGCAGCCGCATAAAGCTTGACTGCCGAAACGCCGGCGGTCGCCGCATAGACGATCAGGAGAATGCTCGGCGGAATCAATATGCCGAGGCAGCCACCGGCGCAGACTACGCCTGCCGACAGCTTGGTGTCGTAGCCGGCTCGCAACATCGCGGGCAAGGCCAGCAGGCCCATCAGCGTGACAACGGCGCCGACAATACCGGTGGCGGTCGCGAACATCGCGCAGGTGACCAGCGTGGCCACCGCAAGCGCGCCCGGCACGTTCTTCATCGACAGCTGCAGCGAGTAGAACAGGCGGTCGAGAATGTTGGCACGCTCGATCAAATAGCCCATGAACAGGAACAGCGGAACCGCGACCAGAACGTCGCTGGAGGTGACCTCAAACGTCTTCTGCACCAGAAGCGTGAAGATGCGATTCTGGAAGAAGTCCTGACCGGGGGTGTAGTAGGCATAGTAGCCGAACGAAACGCCCATCGCCATCAGCGTGAAGGCTATCGGGAAGCCGAGCATGATGATGAAGATGAAGAGGCCCAACATCAGCATGCCGAGTTGAGGATCGGTCATGCGCCTGGTCCCTTCTCGCTCCGCGGCTCAACCGCCTGCTGCTGATGTTCGCGGATGACGAGGCTCTCGGTTTCCTCCACGTCGTGCAGGCGTTGCGGCCATCGGCCGGTGCGGATGCACAGCACACAGCGAGTGATTTCAGCCAACCCTTGCAGAAACAGGAGGAAACCGGTGACCGGAATCAGCGCTTTCAGCGGAAACACCGGCACGCCAGCCGGGCTGAAGATGCTTACCTCGCGGAAGCGCACCGACATTTGGGCGTAATTCCAGCCCGAATACATCAGCGCGGCGATCGCCGGCAGGAAGAACAGAATATAGAGGAGGAGGTCTATCGTCGCCTGGGTACGCGGCGACCACAGACGGTAGACCACATCGGCGCGCACGTGGCCGTTGCGCGAGAGGGTATATGCGCCGGCCATCAGGAACATCGCGCCATAGGTGATGTAGCTGATGTCGAAAGCCCAGGTGGTCGGCGCACGCAGCACGTAGCGCACGAACACCTCGTAGCTGACACTAAGCGTAAGGACAAGAATCAGCCAGGCGAACGCTTTGCCGACCCAGGTGCTGAGCTCATCAATGAAGAAGAGAAATTTCGTCATGCGAGCTGAACTCGCTGCGCGCAGCACATCCGTCCCCCTCCCAAATCGTAATTGGGCAACGCATCTTTTGTGCCGTCCGTCATCTTACAGCGTCAGCGATGCCCCACGTCATCAAACCTTAAGCACTCCCGGGAAGTGATGCTCGAAGGCGCCGCGGTAATCCGTCGCGTTATACATGTTGTAGTAAACCACGCGGCGCACCCATGCCTTCTGCGAGTCCATCACCTTCTTCATGAACGGATCCGAACTGAGCTGGGCGATCAGATTGTCCCATGCCTTGATCTGCGCGTCGAACACCGACTTCGGCGTCCGCAGGACGTTGACCTTGTCCTTACTGATCAGTTCCTGCAGGTCCTTGGAATAGTAGTCCATGCCCTTCCATTCGTTGGCGGAGGAAGCGGCCTCGGCGGCGTATTGCAGGATCGCCTGCTGTTCTTTCGGCAGAGCGTTGAACTTGGTCCGGTTGAACATGATCTCGAAATATTCTGTCGCCTGATGGTGGCTGCCCATCATGTAGTTCTTGGCAACATCCTGCGCACCGAAGCGCCGGTCCGACGTCGGATTGTTGAACTCGAACCCATCGATCACGCCGCGCTCCATCGCGGGCACGATCTCGCCGCCGGGAAGTTGCGCGACGGATGCACCCATCGCCTGGAAGAGATCGGCAGCAAGTCCCACTGTGCGATACTTCAAACCCTTGAGATCGCCGTCGCTGGTGATGGGCTTCTTGAACCAGCCGAGCGGCTGGGTCGGCATCGGCATGGCGAAGAAGCTCTTGATGTTGACCTGCATGATCTGGGTCTGGAGCTCCTCAAACAACTCCTTGCCGCCGCCGTTGTGGATCCAGCCGAGGCCTTCGTTGGCGTTGAAGCCGAACACGGGACCTGTGCCGAACAGCGATGCCGCCTTGTGCTTGCCATACCAATACACGGTCACGGTATGCGCGGCGTCGATCTGGCCGCCATGAACGCCGTCGAACACCTGGAACGGATGCACGACCGAGCCGCCTACCAGATAGTCTATGCGCAGCCGGCCCCCGGCCATATCGTTGACGCGCTTCACATAATCTTCCGCCATCTCGTTGAAGACATCGGCCTTGCCCCACGAGCCCTGCATCTTCAGGGTCACCGTCTGCGCCCGGCTGACTTGCGGCATGGCGATGGTAGCAGCGCCGGTCGCGCCGGCGGCCAGCAGGAATTTGCGACGAGTCGATCTGGTCTTTTCAGACTTAGCGGTCATGGACGTCCTCCCGACGGCCTTGTTGTTTGAACGCGCTTCGATGCGCTTTTCGTTTTTAACCGCTGGAGATATGCCGCATTCCAGCGACTTTGATCGCAAGTTTGAACGCATTGCCGGCGTCCGACAAGCCGCCCGATGTCGCATATTGGATTTAGGCGAGCCCTTTCGGGCTTTCAGTAGCCGGATACTCACGCGCCTGTCGCGGCGCAGCAAACGGATCACCGCGAAGTCGTGGCCGACTTTGCCGCTGTCCTGGAGCTGAAGAGAGGGCCTCGAGCTGACCGAGGACGATGACGCCCAAGGGCTTTCCTGTGGCCGGATGCTGCATCCGCGGCCGCCTCTCGTCGTAGTCACGAATGGATCGGCAACAGCAGGTTGCTTCGCCAGTTCGCAGTGCTCACCAGATCATCCGCCGATTTCGCAACGCTGTTCATCGAGACGGATGGCAGCGGGCCGGGGATACTGCAGAACCCGCAGCCCTCCTAGGAGACGAGTTGGGGTCGCTCGGCCTCGACCGCAAAGCAGACATCTACCCCTCTTAAGCAGTAGCCTGTCTAGGATTAGACAAGAATTTCAATAACATAAGAGTTCGCGATTCTATTCTGAATGGCGCACCGTCAGATCAAGCCGGCGCCTCCTGCGCCAGACCATGGCCCTGCATTCCCTTCCGTCGCGCCCTAAGCCCTGACGAGGTCTCCCAGCAAATTGGCTGCCACCGTCAGCTTGGCGAGCGTCAGGCCGCTGGCCGCGATCTCCTCGACCGCGCGGCGGACGCGCGTCGCCTCAGGATGAGCCGCAAGCCAGTCGCCGGCGGCCTGTTGGCCGGATTCGCCGTTTGCCAGCATGTTGGCGACCAGTGCTCTTTCCGCAGTCGCGATCTGATCAACGGCACGATCGATGGCGAGACGTTCGTAATTGTCGTTGGCCGGCACGCTGCGCGCGGCGGCGATGATGCGATCGAGCCTGAAATCGGCCTCGGCGGCGAAGAAGGTCGTGGCGGCGTCACCGATGGCCCGGCTGGTGCGCTCTGCGACGGTGACGATATCCGGCGCGGAGACGAGCGCGTCGAGATCGGCGAGTTCTGCGGCAAGGTCCGCCGGGATGCCGGCATCGATCAGATCTCGCCGGCGCTTGGTGCGCCCAGCCTGCAAGTCCTGCGGCAGGGTCCTGTCGAGCCCGGCGGCGACCTCCCGGATTCCGGGACCAAAGCGCGCGATCACGGCGTCCAGACCGGCCTTGAGATCAGCATTGCGTACATACCAGACCATGCGTGAGAGCAGGAGATCCTGAAGCGACGCGTAGAGGCCGAGCTGAAATTGCCCGTCGATGCGGGTGTCGAGCGCATCGATCGCGGCATTGAGCCGCTTGAGGCCGTAGGATTCATCCACCACCACGAAGGCCGTAACGATGGTGGCGATATCGGCATCAGTCTCGTCGGTCAGACGCACGACACAAGCCGGGCCGCCGCGGTTGATCACGGCATTGGCGAGACTGGTGGCGATGATCTCCCGCCGAAGTCGATGCGATTGCACTGCTGCCGGGAATTTCTCCTGCACCTGGCGCGGAAAATACTGGGACAGCTCGCGGGCGAGATAGGGATCGTCGGGTACGCCAGTCGCGAGCAGGTCGTCGTAGAGCGTCAGCTTGGCGTACGCGAGCAACACGGCAAGCTCGGGCCGCGTCAGGAGCTGGCTGCGTCTCGTGCGCTCGGTGATCGCCGCATCGTCGGGCAGGAACTCCACGGCGCGGCTGAGCAGGCCGCGCTGCTCGAGCGATTGCATCAGGCGGGTGAGGAAGCCGATCTCGGCCACGCCCTTCCGTTCGGCCAGCGAGAGCGCCAGCGTCTGAAGATAATTGTTGCGCAGCACCAGCGCGCCGACCTCCTCGGTCATCGCGGCGAGCAGGTTGTTGCGGTCGCCAGGACTGAGGCGTCCCTCCCGCTCGAGGCGCGCCAGCGCGATCTTGATGTTGACCTCGACGTCGGACGTGTTCACGCCGGCCGAATTGTCGATGGCGTCCGTGTTGAGCTTTACGCCCTTCTGCGCTGCTTCGATACGGCCGCGCTGGGTGACGCCGAGATTGGCGCCCTCGCCGATCACCCGGGCGCGGACATCGGCACCCGCGATGCGGATCGGATCATTGGCGCGGTCGCCGGCCTGATCATCGCTTTCCGAGGACGAGCGAATGTACGTGCCGATGCCGCCAAACCACAATAGGTCCACGCGAGCCTTCAGGATCGCAGTCATCACCTCGAAAGGCGTGGCCTGCGGCTTGTCGAGATCAAGCAGCGCGCGCACTTCCGCTGCAAGCGGGATCGCCTTGAGCGAGCGCGAGAACACGCCGCCGCCTTGCGAGATCAGCGACTTGTCGTAGTCCTGCCAGCTCGATCGTGGCAGGTCGAACAGGCGCTTGCGCTCAGTGAGACTGATCGTCGGATCGGGCGAGGGGTCGATGAAGATGTCACGGTGATCGAACGCCGCGACGAGCTTCGTCGCCGGCGAGAGCAGCATGCCATTGCCGAAGACATCGCCCGACATGTCGCCGACGCCGGCAGCCGTGAACGGCTTGGTCTGGATGTCGGTGCCAAGCTCGCGGAAGTGACGCTTGACCGCCTCCCACGCGCCTCGCGCCGTGATCCCCATCTTCTTGTGGTCATAGCCCTGGCTGCCGCCGGAGGCGAAGGCATCGCCGAGCCAATGGTGCTTCTCGGTCGAGATCGCATTGGCGATGTCGGAGAAGGTGGCGGTGCCCTTGTCGGCGGCGACGACCAGGTAGGGATCGTCGGCGTCGTGCCGCACGGTCGAGTCGGGCGGCACAATGTCGTCGCCGTCAAGATTGTCGGTGAGTTCGAGCAGCGTGCGAACGAAGATACGATAGGCTTCGGTGCCTTCCGCCATGAAGTGGTCACGACTGGAGGGCGAGGGCAGGCGCTTGGGCACGAAGCCGCCCTTGGCGCCGACCGGCACGATCACGGCGTTCTTCACCTGTTGTGCCTTCACGAGGCCCAATATCTCGGTACGGAAATCCTGCGGTCGATCGGACCAGCGCAGACCGCCGCGCGCGACCTTGCCGAAGCGCAGATGAATGCCTTCGACGCGGGGCGAGTAGACGAAAATCTCGTACAGTGGTCGCGGAGCCGGCAGGGCCTCGATCTTGCGGGCGTCGAACTTGAAGGAGATCACCGGATGCGGATGTCCATCCTGACCGACCTGCCACAAATTAGTGCGGATGGTTGCCTGCACCAGATTGGTGAAGCGGCGCAGGATGCGATCTTCATCGAGCGAGGCGACGGATTTGAGCTGCTCCTCGATCTCGGCGACGAGGGCCATCTCGCGCGCCGAGCGCTCCGCAACCGTGAGTCCGAGGCGCGGATCGAGGCGGCCCTGGAACAGGGCGACGATGTTGGCGGTAATCGCGGCGTTCTTGCGCAGGGTCTCCCACATATAGTCCTGGGTGAACGGAGCGCGGATCTGATGGAGGTAGCGCGAGAGCGCGCGGATCGTCGATACTTCGCGCCAGCTCAGGGCTGTGCGCAGGATCAGTGCGTTGAACCCGTCGGATTCGGCACGATCGCGGACCACGGCCATGATCGAGGCCTCCAGACGGTGGTTTAATTCATGGCTGATTGCGATCGGCTTGCCGTCGCTGGTCTCAATTGTCATATCGTGCAGCCATACCGGCGCCTGCCGGTAGCGCGGCACGACCTGATAGGTGCGTTCGTTGACCACGTTCAAGCCGTGATTTTCAATCACCGGCACGCGATAGGATAGCGACAGCGGTGCGGCATCTGAGAAAACCTTCAGGCCGAATCGCCTGGGATCGTCGTCGCCCTCGAGGCGGTAAACCGAAATCGTCACCGGTCGGGCTGAGGTGAGCTTTTCGATGGTGGTGATGTCGGCGATCGCCTGTTCGGCGCTGAATAGCTCGGTGTAGCCGCCGGAAAACGCCTGGGCATAGCGGCTTGCGAGCATGCGCGCCCGCATGCCGTCGGCAGACGCAGCGAGCGCGACCTTCAACTTGTCGCCCCAGGTCTCGGCAATGGCGCTGATCCCGGCTTCGAGTGTCTCGCGCGCGACGACCGGGGTCTTACCTTCATATCGCCCGATGATGTAGTGAACGCGCGCCAGTGATCCTTCGGGGAAGGACGCGTAGGAGGCCGACAGGGTCCCCTTGTAGACTTGCGAGAGGAAGGCGCCGACGCGCGTGCGCACGTCGGTGTCGTATTTGTCGCGCGGAATGAAGCAGAGGATGGAGACGAAGCGATCGAACTTGTCCACGCGTGCCAGCGCCCGGACACGGGGGCGCTCATAGAGGATCAGGATCTCCATGACGAAATTGTAGAGCGTGTCGACGTCGATCTGGAACAGATCGTCGCGCGGATAATCTTCGAGAATATGCGTCAGCGCCTTGCCCGAATGGCTGTTCGGGTCGAAGCCGGCGCGCTGCAGCACCTGCGCCACCTTGTGGCGTGCATAAGGGATTTGCTTGACCGAGCGAGTATAGGCGCCGGAGGTGAACAGACCGACGAGGCGCAATTCCCCTTCGAGCCGTCCGTCAGGCGTATAGAGCTTGATGCCCACATAATCCATCCGGATGCGGCGATGAACGCGGCTGGAGACGTTGGCCTTGATGACGATGAGGAGGCTCGGCTCCCGCATGAACTCGCGAATTTCCGACGTCATCACCACCATTTCGTGACCGCGGCGCAGGACCTTCACCTCGGGATCGCGCAGGATGCCGAGGCCCTCACCGGTCGTGATCTGGTCCGACGCATCGCTGTCGGGCGAGAAGCGATATTCGCGCACGCCCAGAAAGGTGAAATTGTCCAAGCACAGCCAATGCAGGAACTGGCTGGCTTCGGCGATCTCGTCGATCGGCAGCGGCGGCGGATTGGTCGAGAAGATCTTGATCGCCTCCTCGATGCGGGAACGCATGGGCTTCCAGTCGGTGACGCAGGCGCGCGCGTCATTCAACGTCATGGTCAACCCATCGACCAGCTTTTGGCGGTCGGCGTCGACGTCGATGCGGGTGATGTGGAGATGGATGAGGCTTTCGCGCGCGCCCCTTGTTCCCTCCGGCAGGGCTTCGCCATGGAAGCGCATCAGCTTGCCTTGCTCGTCGCGCTCCACCGCGATGATCGGATGAGCGACCAGGGTGACCTCGATGCCCTGCTCGGCGAGCTCTGCCAGCGTGGAATCGAACAGGAAGGGCATGTTGTCGTTGAGAATTTCGAGTACGGAGATCTCGCGGCCATCCGGCATCATCGGATTGACGATGCGGATATCGGCGCGACCTGCCGTGCGCCGCTGTACATGTTCCCAGGCCTGCTCGGCCAGGAAGGCCAGCGAAGCGGCGTCGTGGTTGGCGAGATCCTCGCTATTGGTGTGGCCGAACAAGAGTTCGGCAAAAGTCCGGGGCGTGTTGCCTAGCTGCACGCTTCCCGCTGCATCGCGAATCAGGGTCGACCGAGCCTTGTCGTCACGCCACGCTTCCATAACGTCCTCCATCTCTCGCATCGTCCGATCGCAATCGCGATCATCAGCTTGCTTCTGGAGTTCATCGCTTCGGGCGCCGTTATCTTGACCGCGATCCGGCGCTGCGAAATCTGCCCTCGGCACCTGATCTTACCACTCCGAGCGGCCAAGGCGCGCGGAGTCGTGGCGAAAAGCCCTACGACCCCCGGGTCGTCGGCATCATGAGAAATCATAAATACATTCAATGACATACGAGTTCGCGATTTTGTTCGGAGTGGCGCAGCCACGCTGAACCGAAGGGCAAAACGTGTCCGGCGGAGCCTGTTGGCGAAGACGGACTGGCAAAACGAAGCCCCGCTTCGCCCTCCACTAGCAACCGTCACATCCCCACTGTATAAGCCCTTAGCTTCTTCACTTGACCGAAGAGGCTCACATGAACGACCTGCACACGTGGCTTTCGCAGCAGCACCACGGCCTGCGCACCTTCCGGACATTTCAGCAGAAGCTCGAGACGCTCGGCCGGGACGATCCCGCCCAGCGCGGCCTTTGCCGCCTGTTGAGCGGTCTTGTCGGCAGTTACGTCGAGGCTTTTGACGAGGCGCCGCTGCCGGTCGAAATCGCCGACAATGCCTATCATCGCCTGCTGGCGCTGGTCGCAAGCCTTGATCTTCACGGCGACGCCGACCGCCGCCTTGCCGACATCAACCGCGTGGCGGAGAGCCGGATCTGGCAGTGACGCCGAAGTGCCGCGCACGCGGCTGGCGCCGGCATCCGCACATCCTCTCCCCCGATAGAGCTGCGTGCTGACCGGCGCAACCGGTGGTCAGGGCGTTCGACTTCGCCGCGCCAGTACCTATATCGTGCGGCAACGCGTACCGATGCAGTGAGCAGCTTTGATGGCCAGGAGACGCACGAGCGAAGCGGATGCCGACGACCTGCCCCGCTTCTTCGTCTGGGTTCGGGGCCTCGAGGGTCCGGAGCCGCAGAAGTGGTCGACGATGGATTTCGGCATCGGCGACTGGAAACGGCCGCAGGTGCTGGCATATCTGGAGCTGCCGGAGGACGAGCGGCGTCTGTCGCTGTCGATGCTGGCGCGGCGCTATCCACCGCCAAGGGTGGACGTTCTGTAGGACAGATCAGAGGCCGGCGGGGCACGGCACGCCATAGCTTCCGCCTGACGGTCGTCGCCCCCATGATTATGGGTGTCACGGTCTCCGCGCTGAGGCTAAGCTTGGCCTTGCGGCGCGGGGGACACGCGGTGCGGGACGATGACCATGACCGAACAGGGCGAGACGGGTGAGGCCATCACCATCCTCCTCGTCGAGGACGACGCGCCGACCTGCTGGCGGCTTCAGGACGCGCTGGTCAAGGCCGGTTACCAGGTCCGCACCGCCGGCACGCTGGGGGAGGCCCGCTCCGCACTCGGCAATGCCGCGCCGCGCGTGCTGCTCACCGATCTGCGGCTGCCCGACGGCCATGGCGTCGAGCTGATCCGCGAGACCAGGCTGCGCTTTCCCGACACCGAGATCATGGTGATCTCGGCGCTCGGCGACGAGGAAAGCGTGATCACGGCGATCACGGTCGGCGCCACCGGCTATCTCCTCAAGGACGCCTTTCCGACCGACATCGCCACCACGGTGCGCGACCTCGTCGCGGGACATTCGCCGATCTCGGCCTCGATCGCCCGCTTCATCGTCCGCAGAACGCAAGGTACCGCGCAAGGCGCGGCCGAGCCGCCGCCCGGGCCCGTGCTCAACACAGCAAGGCTCACCCCGCGCGAGATCGACATCCTCTGGGGCATCGCCAAGGGTTTCAGCTACGCCGAGATCGCAAGCCATCTCGGCCTGTCACGCCAAACCGTGCCCGGCCACATCAAGAACATCTATCGCAAGCTCGAGGTGCACACGCGCAGCGAGGCCGTGTTCGAAGCGGTGCAACAGGGCCTGATCAAGCTGTGAGCGAGATTGCGGCGAAGGCGGTGGTTACGCGCGCGCGGCGCCGGCTGTGGCGCTCGCGCATCCTGCCCTATCTTCTGCTCCAGGCGTTGATCGTGACCGCCACCATCCTCGGGCTGCAACTGCTCCACCCGAACGACCCCGAGGATTTTGCCGTGAGCGCGTTCACCCTGCGAGAGGACGGGACGACGCGCCCCGTCACGCTGCCCCATTTCACCGCCTCGCGCTATTCGCTCGCCGACCCGCCGCTCTACACCAGCGCCTTCACTTTCCGGCCCGCCGATGCCGGCTCGGGATGGTCGGTGTATCTGCCGCGCTTCAGCAACGCGGTGGAGGTCGCCATCAACGACGTCATCGTGCTCGATTCCCGGCGCGACGCCGTCGCCAACCGGCCGGACCGCAACACGCCGGAGATCGCGACGATCCCGTCGTCCCTTCTGCACGACGGAGCCAACCGGATCACCGTGCGCCTGCTGGTCTGGGGGCCGCTCAAGGGATTTCTCGACACGATCTACATCGGACCGGACGAGGCAGTGCGGCCGGCCTACGAGACGCGCACGTTGCTCTTCGTCACGCTGCCGGTGGTGTTTTCCGCCTGGCAGTCGCTGCTTGCGGTGATCCTCGCGATCATGTGGCTGATGCGGCGCCGTGAGCCGGTCTATGGCGTGCTGGCGCTCGGCATGCTGGTCGGCGCCGTGCAGGCTTTCGTACCGCCGCCGATACCGCCTGCGCCTTATCCGCGACTGGCCGCCATCCTGCTCGCCTCGGCGCCGATCGAGAGCGCGCTCGTCGTGGCGTTCGCGGTGCTGTTCTTTGGCTGGCGCTGGCCCCGCTACGGGCTGCTGCTGTTCGTGCCGGGATTCGCCATCCTGCTGGTCGGGCTGCTTGCGAGCCAGCCGATTCCGCGCATCATCTTCCTGTTCCTCGGCGTGCCCACCGTCGGCATCTGCCTGATGCTGCTGGCGGTGATCGTGACGCGGGCGGTGATCAAGCGGCAGGACGCGGCGAGCTTCACCTTCGGCTGCGCCGTCACCATCGTGCTGGTCTGCTGGTTTCACGACATGTTCTCGGTCTTCGAGATCATCCCGGAGGAGCGTATCTTCGTCACGCGCCTGTCCTATTCGGCCATGCTGGTCGCGATCGGCGCGGGACTGACCTGGCGCTTTGCGCGGGCGCTGAACCAGGTCGACAGTTTTGCCGGCCAGCTCGTCGCACGCGTGCGCGAGGCCGAGGAGCGGCTGACAGCGAGCTTTGCCCGCGAGGAAGCGCGCGCCCGCGCCGCGGCGCTCGCCAACGAGCGCACGCGCCTGATGCGCGACCTGCATGACGGACTCGGCGGTCAGCTCGTCAGCATCGTCGCGCTCTCCGAGCGCGGCCATGAGGGTGCGACCATCACGGACGCGGCACGCGCCGCGCTGAAGGATCTGCGTCTCGTCATCGATTCCATGGACGACATCGGCGGCGACCTGATGCTCGCGCTCGGCTCCTGGCGCGAGCGCGCGACGGCGCAATTGCGGCCGCACGACATCGCGCTCGACTGGCGCGTGGCGACGCCGCAGGGCCTGCCGCTGCATCCTGAACTGAGGCCATGGCACGTCATCCAGATCGTGCGCATCCTTGACGAGGCCGTGACCAACGCGGTCAAGCACGCGGAGGCGCGCCACATCGCGGTCAGCATCGAGACGCTCGACGGCGCCCATGGGCCGTATGGCGTCATCAGCGTCACGGACGACGGCAAGGGCTTTGCACTCGCCGTCAATGGCGCGAGCGCGAGCGCCGGCCAGACCGCGCGGGGCTTGCGCAACATGAGGAGCCGCGCCGCACGCTGCGGCGCGGTGCTCGATCTGACCTCGGATGCATCGGGCACGTGCGTGCGGCTGCAATTGCCGCAACGTTTTCCCGACAGCGACGCCGCCGCCGGCTGAAAAGCCCCCTCCCCGGGCGCGTGGGACGCACGGAGAGAGGGCACGGGCCGGATTATTTGCCTGCGGAGGACGGGGGGTTCGTCCGCAGGGCTCCGTTGGCCCGAAGCGATACGATCAAATCAATCGAATGGAATATCAGCGCACGCCGACGCGATTGACCGGGCCGCCGCGATTCATCGGCGTCCCGGCGCGCACGCCGACGCCGGGCGCGCCGACACCGGGAGTCGCGACCGCAGCACGTGCGACCGGAGCTCCCGGCGCGACCACCACCGCCGCAGTCGGCCGCACCACGCACCCCTTGGGCACGCCCACCGTCTTGCAATAGACCACGGCCTGCGCGGGACTCGTTCCCAGCGACACCATCGCCGACCCCGCCAGAGCCATGATCGTCAGCCCGGCGCTCAACGCTCCCATTCTCTTCGACATCTTGCTCTCCTGCTTCCCGTTCGGCGCTCCGATGCAATTCACCGGATTCCGCAGCCGACGTGCAGCCTGAATGACAAAAGACGGCACGCCGATACATGCCATGAAGATGGGGGGAGGCCACGGCGGCGCGGAAGCGGAGCCCGATGCCATGAACATGGCATGGACCGCCGGCCGGCCGCCGCGAGATGGTCCGCCCCGCTTGATCCCCGGCGGGATCAACGACAATTCCAACAGAGGTGCTTCATGAAGATTTCGGTTATTGCCGCGCTGCTGCTCGCCACCGCCACCCTGCCCGCCGCCGCGCAATCGGGTCCGACGCTGCAGGAGCAGATGGCCTGCCGCGGCGACGCCAGCAAGTTCTGCGCCGAACATGTCGGCAAGCCGCCGCAGATGAATGCCTGCCTGCGCGAGAACAAGACGAAGCTCTCCGATGCCTGCCGCAAGGTCGTGGAGTCGCGCGGCGGCTGAGCCTCGTCTGCCGTCGTGGGAGAACGTGCCTAGACGCTACCGGCCGCCGTTCCGCCGAACGCACGGCGGTGAATGCTAGTCGTCGTCCGGCCCGAACAGCCTGATCTGCGGGAAGCCGCCGCGCGGACGGCCCGCGTAGTCGCGCGCATCGGAATCTTCGCGGATGTTGCGCGCGACGTCGTCCCAATCGGTGCGGTCGCGCATGCCGCGCGGGTCGCGGGCGTCATAACGGTGACGTTCCGCCCAGCGCTCGCGGCGGTCGATCCGGCGCCGTTCGAACGCGGCGCGCTTCATGTCGGATTCCCTGGCTTTGGCATAGGCGTTGTCGGGTGAGGCGGATGGCTCCGTCGCTGCCTGCTGCTCGGCGGGTTTTGCGGCTTGCGACGGTGAAGCTGGTGCCGGCTTGGGCGGCTCGACCGCAGCCGCTTGCGAAGGCGGCGGTGCCGATGGTTCAGCGTTCGTCTGAGTGGTCTGTGTCTCGGACTTTGCGGCCGCGGGCTTGACTTCGGCCTGCGCCGGCGCGGCGATCATTGCGCCGAAGGCTTGCGAGCCGGTGAGATATTGCACGCGTTCGGACGGGACGTTCGTCGTGGCAGGTGTGTTGGCCGATGCGGCGGCGCCAGCGCGCCGCTCCATCTTGCTGGTATCGAGGCCCTGCTTGGGCGCGACCGGATTCATGATGTTGCCGGCAACGATGCCGCCGCCGAGACCAATGGCAATGGCCGCGATGATGGTTCCGGCACCGACGAAATAGGCTGTCGAGGCGCGCATTGGTCCACTCCCTCTTTGGGGCGAGCAACGCACGTTGATTGCCGGATGTTCCTGATGAAGGAGCAGTTCCCAGAGGAACTTACGCCTCAGATCTGCTGTGCGACCTTCTCGAGCCCGATGATGCGGGCGAGCTTGCGCACTTCCTCTTTCTGGTCGTCGCGCAGCTGGAACAGCAGCGGCATCGCCGCCGACTTCAATTGCTGGACCTCGTCGCAGTTCGGATCAATCGGCACGCCCTGCACGTTCGGATTGGAGAGCTTGTTCGCCTGGATCTTGCGGGCGACGTTGCGCAGCGCGGTCTCGACCGAGGGCCAGTAATATTCCTGCGACGACGACAGCTTCAGGCGATCCTTGATGCCTGAAATCTGCACGTCGGAGAGCAGCGAATAGGATTTCTGCGGCTGCGGCTTGGCCACGACCTTCGGCTTGGCCGGGACTTCGACGGCAGGAACCTCCGCCGCGGCAGGCGCTTCGTGCCCACTTGCTTTCGTCATCGGGAAATCGCTCGGCGTTGCGGCGGCAAAGGCCTGACGCAGCGGCTCGGTCAACATGGGGGCCTGGGCGAGCCTGTCGGCCGGCACCTGAACCGGCTCGATTGCGGCCGAGGCCAGCGCCAGCGTCGGGACCAGGCGATCGGCCTTGGCGGCGCGGTTGGTCGCAAGCGGCTTGGCCGGGGGCGTCTGCGAAATCATTTCGGCACTGACGCTGGGTACGCTGTCGCGGCCGAGGATGGCGGTGGTCGCGGCGCCGAGGACGAGGAAACAGGTCAGCGCGATGATGGTGATGGCTTTGGACAAACGTCTCTCCGCGTCCGACTTCAAGTCCACGTGATCCCTGCCCGGAAACTGGGCGATAATTAAGGCTTAACCGTGCCGGCGCGGCGACAATCGCGCGGACTGCGGCGACACGGCCTAGAAAACTCAAGAGAATCAGGCGGCTGCGGCCAGATCGTAGGCGTCCTGGATGTCGGCGACGATCTCGGAGGCTTCCCAGACCGCGCGCGGCTCGACCGATTGCAGAGTCACCGTCCAGTTGCCGCCCCGGCGCGTGCGGGGGACGCTGACGATGTCGAAGCGGACGTTGCGGCACAGCGGGTGGCGGGTCAGCGCGTGAGCCACGCGCACGCGGATTTCGTCCAGCGTCGCGGCTGTCTTGCTGTTGAGAAAATCAAAATCCATCGCCTGTCCCTCTCGTCCTGATTGGCGGCCGTGAGGAGGATTCTTGGCGGGCGATGGTTAATCTGCCGTTAAGTGAGGCGGGTCGGAGCCATGCAGGATTAACTGTGCGGGTCGCACCACTCCCCCACCCGCGAGCGGGAGAGGAAAGACATCCGCGCTACCGTTTCTCGATCACGAGGCTCTGCACCGCGCGGCCGAAGTATCCCCGCCTATCCGCCAGCCGCGACATCGCGAGCCCGGCACCGTCGGGGCCGATCCAGGATTCACCGTCGAGCAGGATCCACTCGCCGACCGGCTGGCGCGAAAAGTTCACCGTGAGATCGGCGTTGATGTAGGTCCAGGCGCGAAAGTCGAGCGTCGAGGCGGTGCCATTGGAGAAGTCGGCGGCGACCACGGCGCGCATCGCCTGCGAGACCGCTTCGCCTTCAATCAGCGGATGGTCGACGCGAAACCAGATCGCGCCGGCGGCGGCCTGGCCGAAGCGGCCGCGGGCGGCCCGCATCGAGACCGAGCGCACGAACGGGCTGGTGGCGGCGTGACCGTCCTCGAGCAGCGAGTCCTCCGGCGACGGCAGCGTGACCGGCAGCTCCTTGACGTCATCGGGCAGCGTCAGCGCCTGGCGCCTGACCTTGAGCACGGTGGCGCCGACCACCTGCACGCCGTCCGCGAGCAGCTTGATCCCGCAGAGCTGGATCTTGCGGCCCTCGCGCAGGACTTCGGTCGCAATCGTCAGCGGCGCCACCGGAACGGGGCGCATCAGATCGATGGTGACGCGCGCGATGTCCATGGCGACCGGCGTCGGAATGCGCTCGGCCGCCCAAGTCACCAGCGAAGCCGGCGCCGAGCCGTGCTGCATGCGCCGGTCCCAGGGGCCGGCGGCATCCGGGCTGGTGACGACACTGTTGCCGTCGACGCGGTAGATGGCTGTCATCGCTCAAAATCTCCGTTGGCCTAGACTGTCGGAGCTCAGCAATAGCTGTCGTCCCCGCGAACGCGGGGACTCATAACCCCAGGAAGGAGTTGTGGCGCGAGATGCCCACTCCGAGTCTTCGCCAAACTACTCCCTGTGGGTATCGCGACGAGCGCAAGCGCTCGCGCGGGGGTCCCGGATCGGCGCTCCGCTTCGCTGCGCTTGTCCGGGACGACGGATGAGAGAGATGCGGGACCACAGCCTTCATCACAGCGGCGGATCGATTGCCTCGTCGTATTCCTTCTTGAAGCGCGCGATCAGGTCGGCGGCGGGCACGATGCCTTCGATGCTGCCGATGCCCTGACCACTGCCCCAGATCTCCTTCCAGGCCTTCGGCTTGGCGCGTTCGCCGGAGGCGTCGGTGCCGAAATTCATCTTGGACGGATCGGACGTCGGCAGGTTCTCGGGGTCCATGCCCGCGGCGAGGATCGAGGGCTTCAGGTAGTTGCCGTGCACGCCGGTGAAGAGGTTGGAATAGATGATGTCGTCGGCGCTCGAGCCCGCGATCATCTCCTTGTAGTTCTCGACCGCGTTCGCTTCCTTGGTGGCGATGAACGCCGAGCCGATATAGGCAAAGTCTGCACCGAGGATGCGCGCGGCGCGGATCGCCTTGCCGTTGCCGATCGCGCCCGACAGCGCGATCGGACCGTCGAACCACTTTCGCGTCTCGGCGACGAAGGCGAGCGGCGAGATGGTGCCGGCATGGCCGCCGGCGCCGGCCGCGACCAGGATCAGGCCGTCGGCGCCCTTCTCGATCGCCTTGTGCGCGAATTTCTGGTTGATCACGTCGTGGAAGACGATGCCGCCCCAGCCGTGCACGGCCTGGTTCAGCTCCTCGCGCGCCCCGAGCGAGGAGATGATCATCGGCACCTTGTACTTGGCGCAGAGTTGCATGTCGTGGTCGAGCCGGTTGTTCGACTTGTGCACGATCTGGTTGACAGCGAACGGCGCCGACGGCCGCTCGGGATGCGCGCGATCGTAGGCTGCGAGCTCCTCGGTGATCCGCGCCAGCCACTCGTCGAGCAGCTCCGGCGGCCGCGCGTTCAGCGCCGGAAACGAGCCGACCACACCCGCCTTGCACTGCGCGATCACGAGATCGGGCACCGAGATGATGAAGAGCGGCGAACCGATCACGGGGATCGAGAGACGTCCCTTGAACAAGGCAGGCATGGACATTGCGGAACGATCCTCTATTGGCGGTCAAATCGAAGGTTGGGATCATACCAACAAGGCAATCTTTCCACTGTCAAGTATTGCGTTTTGACGCCGCGGCGGATGCCGCTACCGCAATTCCAAGCCGCGGAATTCGCGGCCCGCCCTCACCGTCATTGCGAGCGCAGCGAAGCAATCCAGACTGTCTCCGCAGAGGGACGCTGGATTGCTTCGTCGCAAGGGCTCCTCGCAATGACGAGGCGAGGGCGACGGATGACAGCTCCTACCCGATCAACTCCGGATTGATCAGCCGCTCGAACGAGAACATCTCGTCCCACTTCTCCTGCGTCAGCAGCTTGCGCTCGACCACGACGATCTGGTGCAGCGACTTGCCGCTCTTGTAGCCCTCTCGCGCAATCTCGGCGCATTGCTTGTAGCCCAGCAGCGGCTTCAGCACCGTAACGATACCCAACGAATTCAGCACCATGTTGCGGGTGTGCTCCTCGTTGGCGGTGATGCCGACGACGCAATTCTCGCGCAGGCTGTTGACCGCGCGCTCCATGGTGCGGATCGAGAAGAAAAGCGCGAACGAGATCACCGGCTCCATCACGTTGAGCTGGAGCTGGCCGGCGGAGGCGGCGAGCGTCACCGTGGTGTCGAGACCGATGACGAGGAAGCTGGTCTGGTTGACGACCTCGGGGATGACGGGATTGACCTTGCCGGGCATGATCGAGGAGCCCGGCTGGAGCTGCGGCAGGTTGATCTCGTTCAACCCCGCACGCGGACCGGAGGCGAGCAGGCGGATGTCGTTGCAGATCTTCGTCAGCTTGCTCGCAGTGCGCTTCAGGACGCCCGAGAGCTGCACATAGGCGCCGGTGTCGGACGTCGCCTCGACGAGATCGCCTGCGAGGATGAAGTCGACGCCGGTGAGCGCGCTCAAATGCCGGACCGCGAGCTTGGGATAGCCGACCGCCGCAGTGACCGAGGTGCCGATCGCAGTGGCGCCGAGATTGATCTCGCGCAGCAGTGCGCGGGCTTCCGAGATGCGCTCGACCTCCTCGCCGATCGTGGTGCCCCATCCCCGGAATTCGGCGCCGAGCGACATCGGCACCGCGTCCTGGAGATGTGTGCGGCCCATCTTCAGCACGCGGTCGAACTCGCGGCCCTTGGCGAAGAATGCTTCCTGGAGCTGACGCAGGGCCGTCATATAGCTCTCGAGGCGCAGGATCAGGGCGAGTCGAAAGGCGGTCGGGTAGGTGTCGTTGGTCGACTGGCCGTAATTGACGTGGTCATTTGGGCTGACGTGCTGATAATCGCCTTTCGCAAAACCGAGCGATTCCAGAGCGAGGTTGGCGATCACCTCGTTGGCGTTCATGTTGGTGGAGGTGCCGGCGCCGCCCTGGATGAAGTCGGTGACGAACTGATCCATCATGTCGCCGGCGATGACGCGGTCGCAGCCCAGGATGATCGCATCCGCAACCTTTGCCTCGATCGCGCCGAGATCACGGTTGGCCATGGCGGCGGCTTTCTTCACGTAACCAAGCGCCTTCACGAAGTAAGGCTCCTGGTTCATCGGAATGCCGGTGATGTGGAAGTTCTCCTTCCCGCGGATGGTCTGAACGCCATAGTAGATGTCGTCAGCGATCTCACGCTGTCCGAGGAAGTCCTGCTCCGTGCGGGTCATGGGCGCTCCTTTGCTCGCGCGACGTCCTCAGTTCTGGCACAGCGCGCTGGTGACGAACGTATCGGTGCGGCAGTCATCCGGTTTGCGTTGCCGGCCCGGAATGAGAACCTTGGCCGAGCATTTTTCCGCAGAGTCGGCGTTCAGGCTCTTGCCTTCCCTGTAGCCCTTGCTCTGGCAGAGCTGGTCGGCCGCCTGCTTGCAGTCGGGCGCGCCGTTCGAGGAGACCGGGCAGGCCGCGCGTCCCGACACCATGGTGGAGGGCTTGGTCAGCCGCGACAGATCGTTCATGGTCTCGCTGGGGCTTTTGATCGGCGGCAGGATCGAGGGCAGCTTGTCGAACAGCTTGCCCATTTCATTGATCAGCCCGGGATTCTCCTCGCGCGCCGGCGGCGCCGATGGAGCCGGCGTCGACGGCGGCGGCACGGACTGCGGCCCCTGCTCCTGCATCCCGAGCGCCGGCGGTGCGGACTGCGGCCATCCGGTCCCGCCACCAGCAAGCAGGAGCGAAAGCACCGCAAATATCAGCGTCCCCAGCCGCAGGACCGGATTGCCGGATCGAACCATCATGGCGGCAACCGTAGCCGAACCCGCCGCGGCGGCAAAGCGCTGCGGTGGTTCTATCGATCGCGCAGGATCTTCTCGGACAACCGCGTCACACTATGCGCGAGCGCGCCGTTCGGGTCCGGATCATGCTCTAGATCAACTTGATCGCCACCACGAACCCGAGCACCAGGACGACGGCGCCGATCGTCACCCACAAGGCGAGATGCCGCTCGATCCTGACCCGGATCCAGTCGCCATAGCGGTTGAGCAGGATCGCGACGACGAAGAAGCGTCCGCCGCGCGCGACGATCGAGCACAGGATGAACAACAGGATGTTGTAGCCGGCAAAGCCCGACGTGATGGTGACGAGCTTGTAGGGGATCGGCGTCAGCCCCTTGAGCAGGATGATCACCGCCCCCCATTCCGCATAGGAGGCGCGGAAGGCATCGACCTTGTCGCCGAGGCCATAGATCTGGATCAGCCACTGGCCGACCGAGTCGAACAGCAGCGCCCCGATGGCGTAGCCAAGGATACCGCCGAGCACCGAGGTCAGGGTGCAGATCGCCGCATAGACCCAGGCGCGCTGCGGGCGCGCCAGCGACATCGGGATCAACATCACATCCGGCGGAACCGGAAAGAAGGAGCTTTCCGCGAAGGACACGGCTCCCATGATCCAGAGCGCGTAAGGCTTGTGGGCGGCGTCGATGCACCAGTCGTAGATACGTTTCAGCATGGCGCCGCGATGAAGCACCATGGGACGGATTTGTCCATCGCGAGTTTTGTGACGATCTAGTGGCGCTTGCGCGCTGCGCGCCCTTCGAGCGCGACAATTGGCCGCCGCGCAGAGATGCGGGGTGACGCGACTTTGGGCAGTTTCATCGGGGATTTCGGCAGCTTCTCGGCAATGCCGAGCAGGTCTTCCCGCCGCGCCATCTCGCGCCAGACGTCTTCCGGGCGCACCCCGGCCGAGGCCCAGAGCACGGTGAGGTTATAGAGCAGATCGGCGCTCTCCCGGATCACGGCTTCGCTATCGCCGTTGACCGCGTCGATGACGACCTCGATGGCCTCCTCGGCGAGCTTCTTCGCCATTTTGGAAGGTCCGCGCTGAAACAGGCGCGCGGTGCGCGATGTTGCCGGATCAAGGTCCTTGGCCGCGAGCACAGCCAGATATAGCCGCTCAAGCGAATCACTCATGGCACCCAAACTACTCGAAACACATGGCGAGCGTGTTAACGCTCGACAATATAAGCAAAAAAACAAGCCGCCGCGGCAAGCGCGACGGCCTGTTGGTCAATGACATATTACCGATCAGTCAGTAGCAACCGTAGCCGGACCAGCCGTGGGCGCAGACCTTGTCGTAGCCGCCATAGCGCTCTTGGTAGTGCGAGCCGTAATAATAGGGACCATAGCCGGGGCCGCTGTAGTAGACCGGGCCGCTGTCGTAATAGTAACCCGGACCCGGACCATAGGCGTAGGCGTCACGGGACGCTGCGATCGCGAGCCCGGTGCCGATGGCGGCAAAGGCTGCCGCTGCGGCCGCTCCGCCCCCGCCATGCCAGTGGCGGCCGCCCGCGTACGACGCCGTAGGCGCAACGGCGGTCAAGGCCAGCGCCGCCGCGCTGGCAAGAACGGCCTTGCGGCCCGCGAATTTCGATAATCGGTCAAACATGATTCGGACCCTCCTTGGGACCTTCCATTGGTGCCTGTCGACAGGCTCGTGTCTGTCAAACACCCGCATCCCATGTTGGGTTCCCGAAACCCAACACAAGCTGAACGGGGTTGCGTGATCATGACGCAACCGCTGCTCATCCGCCGTTCATGTTGGCGCGGACAGACTACCCGCCAGCCGGCGCTGCGAGCGTCACGAAACCACAACAATGCGGGACCGGCGCAACTGATGTCAGGATTCAAGACGATCGTCCTTCGCTGCCTGCTGGCTCTCGCGATCCCGCTGGCCGCACTGGCCGCACGCGACGTCGGCGCGGCCGAGACCGCTGCACCGTCCGTCGCGATCCACTTCACCTTCGACCGCCCGATCGATGCGAGCATGGCGCCGCTCTTTCTTGCCGCGAAGGACGGCAAATTCAGCGCCGAGAATCTCAATGTGTCCTTCAGCACCGCGCCTGGATCGGCCGAAGCGCTCGCGCGCGTCGCCAAAGGCGACAGCGAGCTTGCACTCGTCGACATCAACGAGCTGATCCGTTTTCGCGACAAGGACAACGCGGCGCCGGTCAAGGCGATATTCGTGCTGTTCAACCGCGCGCCCTACGCGATCGTCGCCCGCAGAAGCCGCGGCGTCCACCTCCTGCCCGATCTCGACGGCAAAACCGTCGGCGTCGCAGACAGCGATCTGTCGATGCGGCTGTGGCCGGCGCTGGCACAGCAGAACGGCATCAACGCATCGCGCGTGAAATTCCACAAGATCAGCGCAGCCGTGCGCGAGCCGATCCTGTCCGCGGGGCAGGTCGATGCGGTCGCCGGCTTCAGCTATCTGTCGGCGGTGAACCTGCGCGACCGCGGCGTGCCCGCTGGCGATCTCGTCGTGCTGCGCTATGCGGATTACGGCTGCGAGGCCTACGGCTTTGCCGTGGTGGTCAATCCGGCCTTCGCTGCAGCGAAGCCAGATGCGGTGAAGGGATTCGTCCGTGCCTTGATCGCCGGCATCAACGCGACCGTCAGGGAGCCGGCGCGCGCGACCGACGAGGCCGCGAGCCGCATCGACGATGCCGATCGCGACCTCGAGCTGGAACGCCTGCGCACCGTGCTCGTCGACAACATCCTTACCGACGAGGTCAGGCGCAACGGCCTCGGCGGCGTCGACCCGGCACGCCTGGAGCGCTCGCTCGACCAGATCGCGCAGGATTTCAAATTCCGCAAGCGGCCGGCGGCGGGCGATATCTTCGACGACCGGTTCCTGCCACCGGTCGAAAGCCGGTTGATCAATTGAGCAAAACCGGCAGCTTCCGCTGTATCTCGTCGGCGATCCCTGCTTAGAATATGGGCTTACTTCCCCGGCTACCGCCCGAGCTCCTGGCCCGCATGTCCATCCTCCGCCTCTATACCCGCGTACTCGAGCTGCTCGGCAAGGAGGCGCGGCTGGGCTGGCTGCTGGCGGTCGCCAATCTCCTGCTGGCAGGCTCGCAGTTCGCCGAGCCGGTGCTGTTTGGCCGGATCGTCGACGTGCTCTCCGGCAAGTCGGTGGCCGGCTCGAATTCGGCGTGGCCGTTCCTGGCCGCCTGGGTGGCGTTCGGGCTGTTCACCATCGCGTGCAGCGCGCTCGTGGCGCTGCAAGCCGACCGGCTCTCCCACCGCCAGCGCCAGGCCGTGTTGACGGACTATTTCGAGCACATTCTGCAACTGCCGCTGACCTTCCACTCCGGTACCCATTCGGGTCGGCTGATGAAGGTGATGCTCAACGGCACGGATGCGCTGTGGCGGCTCTGGCTCGGCTTCTTCCGCGAGCATTTTGCCGCCATCCTCTCGGTCGTGGTGCTGCTGCCGCTGTCGCTCTATCTGAACTGGCGGCTCGCCATCCTGCTGTTCGTGCTCTGCGTCGTCTTCACCGCGCTGACGACCTTCGTGGTGCGCAGGACCTTCGGCATGCAGATGGAGGTCGAGGAGCACTACAGCGAGCTCTCCGCGCGCGCCTCGGACGCGCTCGGCAACGTCGCACTGGTGCAGAGCTTCGTCCGCGTCGAAGCCGAGGTGAAGGGCCTGCGCTCCGTCGCCGACGAGCTGCTGGCCGCGCAGATGCCGGTGCTGTCGTGGTGGGCGCTCGTCACCGTCATCACGCGCGCCTCCACCACCATCACGGTGCTGGCGATCTTCACCCTCGGCATCGCGCTGCACGACCAGGGGCTCACTTCGGTCGGCGAGATCGTGATGTTCGTGAGCTTCGCGACGATGCTGATCCAGAAGCTCGAGCAGGTCGTGAGCTTCATCAACAGCGTGTTCATGGAAGCCCCGCGCCTGCGCGAGTTCTTCAACGTGCTCGACGCCGTGCCCGCCGTGCACGACCGGCCCGATGCGATCGATGCCGGCCGGCTCTCGGGCCTCGTCGAGTTCCACGACGTCACCTTCTCCTATGACGGCAAGCGCCCGGCGATCGAGGACCTCTCCTTCACGGCGCTGCCGGGCCAGACCATCGCGCTGGTCGGCCCGACCGGCGCGGGCAAGTCCACCGCGATCGCGCTGTTGCATCGCGCCTTCGACCCGCAGTCCGGCTTCATCCGGATCGACGGCATGGACGTGCGCGGCGTCACGCTGACCTCGCTGCGGCGAAACATCGGCGTCGTGTTCCAGGAAGCGCTGCTGTTCAATCGCTCGATCGAGGAGAATTTGCGCGTCGGCAAACCTGATGCAACCGAGGCCGAGATGCGCAAGGCGGCGGAGCGCGCGCAGGCGCTCGATTTCATCGAGCGCAGCGGCGGCTTCGAGACCAATGCCGGCGAGCGCGGCCGCATGCTGTCCGGCGGCGAACGGCAGCGGCTGTCCATCGCTCGTGCGCTGCTGAAGGATCCACCGATCCTGATCCTGGACGAGGCGACCAGCGCGCTCGACGCCGTCACCGAGGCCAAGGTGAATGCCGCTCTCGATGAAGTGATGAAGGGCCGCACCACCTTCGTGATTGCCCACCGCCTCTCCACCATCCGCAACGCCACGCGGATCCTGGTGTTCGAGAACGGCCGGGTGATCGAAAGCGGAACTTTCGATGAACTCGTGGCCAAAGGCGGCCATTTCGCCGAGCTGGCCAGGGCCCAGTTCATGGTTCAGGAAAGCGCACGGGCCAGCGTGACGGCGGCCGAGACTGCCGCGACTGCGGTCAAATCCCCGTAGCAAGTCCCCACAGGACCGTCGAATTTCGGCCTATTTCGTTGCGGAATACCGCGCTGATCCCCCTATTCTCGACGCATCAGCCGGTATAGGTTTGCGACGCCGCAAGCGGCGGCGCTGGATTTCAAAACCGAACATCAGATCACGAGAGCCGACCGGAACCGGCGGGTCTCCAAGGACCGGAATCGGATAGTGCACGCCCTTCGCCCGCTGCTTCGCAAGTCCCTGTTCAACCTGGTCGCTGCGACCCTCGCTTGCGCCGCATTGCTTGCGCCGCGCGCGGCGAGCGCCGAGGCGCTGCTCCTGATCGAGGCCGACAGCGGCAAGGTGTTGCAGGCGGACAACGCCACCATTCCCTGGTATCCGGCCTCCGTCACCAAGATCATGACCGCCTATGTGACGCTGAAGGCGGTCAAGGACGGCAGGCTCACGCTGGACACGCTGCTCACGGTCTCGCCGACGGCGGCTTCGCAGTCACCATCGAAGATGGGGTTCCGCCCCGGAACACAGCTGACCGTCGACAACGCGCTGAAGATGATGATGGTCAAGTCGGCGAACGACATGGCCGTCGTGCTCGCCGAAGGCGTCGGCGGTTCGGTCGACGGCTTCTCCGCGATGATGAACGATACCGCGAGGAAGCTCGGCATGACGCAGACGAGCTACGTCAATCCGAACGGCCTGCCCGCCGATGGCCAGATCACGTCCGCGCGCGATCTCGGAATCCTGGCGCGCTCGTTCCTGCGCGACCTGCCGGAATACGAATACTTCGTGCACATCCCGGCGATCCGCTTTGGCAAGCGCACCACCGGCAATTTCAACAAGCTGATCGGTCGCTATCCCGGCGCCGACGGCTTCAAGACCGGCTTCATCTGCGCCTCCGGCTATAATCTCGTGGCCTCGGCCTCGCGCAACGGCCGTCGGCTGATTGCCGTCGTGCTCGGCGCCAATTCCGGCACCGCGCGCGCGGTGAAGGCGGCGCAGCTGCTCGAGCGCGGCTTCAGCCAGGACAATCTGTCGTGGCTGCGTCCCTCGCTCGGTACCGTCGACAACCTCGTGCCGGTCGACGCCTCGCCGCCGAACCTGCGCGACGAGATGTGCGGGCCCAACCGCAAGCGCCCGGCGAGCGACGATGACGATGCGCTGATTGCGGCCAATGGCGGCACGTCCGGATCGGCCACGGGCGGCGAAGCCCAGGTCACCTTCTTCACCGCGGGCCTCCAGCCGCCCCTGATGAAGGCTTCCGAACTGATGGCGTCCGCCCCGACCGCCGCCGAGCCCGTGCTGGTCTATACCGGCCCGACCCGCACCGGCACCGCCCTGATCGCCGCGGTCGCGGCCGATGCCGACCAGCAGACGGTGGCAAAGCCGCGTGGCAAGAAGTCGCGCGTCGCCAAGAAGCCCGACGCGGCTGACAAGCCCAAGGACGGTAACAAGGACGGTAACAAGGACGCGGGCGCCAAGACGGCGGCGGCAAAGCCGGGTGCCAAGCAGGGTGATGCCAAGAGCGATGGCAAGACCGCGGCCAAGCCGGCCGGGACCAAGCACGCCGCGGCCAAGCCCGATGCGTCGGCAAAACCTGCGGCGACCGGCGATCAGGCCCCCAAGCCCGTCAAGCCCAAGGCCGTGACCAAGCCCGCCGCCACCAAGCCGGCCAACAACAGTTAACAGCCCCCCGGGAGCGAGACGGCGCCGGCACTTCGCACCTGCGGCACGCGGTTTGCGATGATTCCAGTAGCTCCTCCCCGACCTTTGCCCTAAGCCTCGACGGCTTGCCACCCGTTCCGGCAGGCTCGATACTGTCGGCAATGAGGTAAGCCCGAGACACAACGGGCTCCGGTCAAGAGAGGGGAGTTTCCATGGAGCGCATCTGGCTCAAGCAATATCCGCCCGGCGTGCCCGCCGATATCGAGCCGACGCAATACGCATCGCTGGTCGACCTCCTGGAGGAGAGCTTCACCAAGTTCGCCGACCGCAAGGCGTTCATTTGCATGGACAAGTCGATCAGCTATCGCGACCTCGACCAGATGTCGGTCGCGCTCGCCGCCTATTTGCAGGGACGCGGGCTCCAGCGCGGCGCGCGCGTCGCCATCATGATGCCGAACGTGCTGCAATATCCGGTCGCCACCGCCGCCGTGCTGCGCGCCGGTTTCGCGGTGGTGAACGTCAATCCGCTCTATACCCCGCGCGAGCTCGAGCACCAGCTCAAGGACTCCGGTGCCGAAGCCATCATCGTGCTGGAGAATTTTGCCCACACCGTCGAACAGGTGATCGCGAAGACGTCGGTGAAGCACATCATTGTCGCCAGCATGGGCGACCTGCTCGGCTTCAAGGGCGTGATCGTCAATCTCGTCGTCCGCCGCGTCAAGAAGATGGTACCGGCCTGGTCGCTGCCGGGCGCGGTGTCCTTCAACGACGCTCTCTCGGCCGGCCGCGGCATGACCTTCAACAAGCCGAAGCTCTCGCCCGGCGACGTCGCCTTCCTGCAATATACCGGCGGCACCACCGGCGTCTCCAAGGGCGCCACCCTGCTTCATCGCAACATCGTCGCCAACGTCTTGCAGAACGACGCCTGGCTCCAGCCGGCACTGGCCGCGCCTCCGCATGTCGATCAGCTCATGATCGTCTGCGCGCTGCCGCTCTATCATATCTTCGCGCTGACGGCCTGCTACCTGCTCGCGGTGCGCGCCGGTGGCTGCAATCTCTTGATCCCCAATCCGCGCGACATCGCCGGCTTCGTCAAGGAGCTGGCGAAATACCAGGTCAACAGCTTCCCGGCCGTGAACACGCTCTACAACGGGCTGATGCATCATCCCGACTTCAAGAAGCTCGACTTCTCCAAGCTGAAGATCTCCAACGGTGGCGGCATGGCGGTGCAGCGCCCCGTCGCGGAGCAGTGGAAGGCGGTGACCGGCTGCTTCATCGCCGAAGGCTACGGCCTGTCGGAGACCTCGCCGACGCTGACCTGCAATCCCGCGACGACGACCGAATTCTCGGGATCGATCGGCATTCCCGTACCCTCGACTTACATCTCGATCCGCGATGACGACGGCAACGAGCTGCCGCTCGGCCAGGCTGGCGAGATCTGCGCCAAGGGCCCGCAGGTGATGTCGGGCTACTGGAACAGGCCGGAAGAGACCGCGAAGGTGATGACCGCGGACGGCTATTTCCGCACCGGCGACATCGGCGTGATGGACGAGAAGGGCTACACCAAGATCGTCGATCGCAAGAAGGACATGATCCTGGTCTCCGGCTTCAACGTCTATCCCAACGAGATCGAGGAAGTGATCGCGAGCCATCCGGGCGTGCTCGAATGCGCCGTGATCGGCATCCCCGATTCCAAGTCGGGCGAAGCGGTGAAGGCGTTCGTGGTGAAGAAGGACCCGAACCTCACGGCCGAGGCCGTGATCAAGTTCTGTCAGGAGCAGCTCACCGGCTACAAGGTGCCCAAGCACATCGAATTCCGCACAGATCTGCCGAAGACCAATGTCGGCAAGATCCTGCGCCGGCAGCTCCGCGACGAGAAGAAGGCGGAGGCGGCGTAAGGCCGCTTTCCATTCATGCTGGAAGTCGGCGACATCAGCCCGGCCGGCATTCTCGCCTTCTGGCGCGAGGCCGGCCGCGAGCGTTGGTACGAGCCCAGCGACGCATTCGACGCGGAGGTCAGGCGCCGCTTTCTCGCGCTCTGGCAAAAGGCGGCCGCTGGCGAGCTTGCATCATGGGAGGCAAGCGACGACGGCGCACTCGCGCTCGTCATCGTGCTCGACCAGTTTCCCCGCAACATGTTTCGCGGCACGTCCCAGGCCTTTGCCAGCGACGCGCTGGCACGCGACGTTGCACGCCGTGCCATCGACCGGGGCACCGATCGCAGGATCGATCCCGTCCTGCTCGAATTCCTCTACCTGCCCTTCATGCACTCCGAGCACCTGGCCGACCAGCTGCATTGCGTCGCGCTGTTTCAGAACACGGACAATGCCGAGAACCTGAAATACGCCCATGTGCACGCCGACATCATCCGCCGGTTCGGCCGCTTCCCCCACCGCAACCGCCTCCTCGGCCGCGACACCACCGCAGAAGAGCAGGCCTTCCTCGACGGCGGCGGCTTTTCCGGCTGATGACATCAAGGTGAGGGGGCGACACCCTTCGCCGCTTTCGCCGCCGGCAATATTGTGCAGGCCGGCCGCCCGGTCTAAAAAGCGGGACCGATTTTCAGGGAGACTGACGATGGCGATCCAGACTGGCGACAAGCTGCCCGAGGCGAAATTCCGCGTGATGACGGCGGAAGGCCCGCAGGTGAAGACCACCGACGATATCTTCAAGGGCAAGAAGGTGGCGCTGTTCGCGGTGCCCGGCGCCTATACCGGCACCTGCCACAAGATGCATCTGCCGAGCATCTTCCTCAACGCCTACGCCATGAAGGACAAGGGCGTCGACACCATCGCGATCGTCTCGGTCAACGACGCCTTCGTCATGAACGCCTGGAAGCGCGACACCGACCAGCGCGACGAGGCGATCTTCCTCGCCGACGGCAATGCCGATTTCACCAAGGCGATCGGCATGGAGCTGGACGCCTCCGCCAACGGCCTCGGCATCCGCTCCAAGCGCTATTCGATGCTGATCGAAGACGGCGTCGTGAAGAAGCTGAACCTCGAGGCGATGCCCGGCAAGGTCGAGGTCTCCGGCGGCGATACGCTGCTCGGGCAGCTGTAAGTTTCGCAACACTTCAACCACGACGTCATGCCCGGGCTTGTCCCGGGCATCCACGTTCTTGGTTGTGCGCAGGAAGGCGTGGATGGCCGGGTCAAGCCCGGCCATGACGCGCGGAGAGAGCGAGCGGCGGCCCTACTCCCTCACCCTCTGCTGCAACCTCGCCATCGCGATCCCGTCTCGCGCCAGTTGATCGGCGCGTTCGTTCTCGGGATGGCCGGCGTGGCCCTTGACCCAGTGCCAGCGAACCTCGTGCTGCTTCAGCGCGGCATCCAGGCGCTGCCATAGCTCGACGTTCTTCACCGGCTTCTTGTCGGCGGTGCGCCAGCCGTTGCGCTTCCAGCCGAAGATCCAGCCCGTGATGCCCTGCCGCACATACTGGCTGTCGGTGTAGAGATCGACCGTGCACGGCTTCTTCAGCGCTTCTAGCGCGGAGATCGCCGCCATCAACTCCATCTGGTTGTTGGTGGTGTGGGGCTCGCCGCCGTTCAGCTCCTTCTCCTTGTCACCGAACTTCAGGATCGCGCCCCAGCCGCCGGGCCCGGGATTTCCCGAGCAGGCGCCGTCGGTATAGATCGTGACATTGGGAAGCTCGCTCACGTGACCAGCCCTGACGGCATCAGCCCGTAATCGCGCACGCTGGTCACGCTCTGGTGGAAGCGCAGCTTGCGGACATATTCCAGCGGATCCTTCGGCTTGACCAGCGCGCCCGGCGGGACGTTGAGCCAGTCGACCAGGCGCGTCAGCAGGAAGCGGATCGCGGCGCCGCGCGCCAGCAGCGGCAGCGCGGCCTCTTCCGCTGTGGTGAGCTTTCGCGCGCGGCCATAGGCATTGAGAAAGGCGCGTGCCTTGGTGACGTTGAAGGAATGATCCGGCTCGAAGCACCAGGCGTTGAGGCAGATCGCGACGTCATAGGACAGCATGTCGTTGCAGGCGAAGGTGAAATCGATGATGCCCGAGAGCTTGTCGCCGAGGAAGAAGACGTTGTCGTTGAAGAGATCGGCGTGGATGACGCCCTCGGGCAGATTGGACGGCCACACCCCGTTCGAGAGATGATCGAGCTCGGCGGCGAGAAAGTCGCGCAGGCCCGGTTGCACCTCGTCGGCACGGTTCGAGGCCGCCTCGAACAGCGGCCGCCATCCGGAGACCGAGAGCGCGTTCGCACGCTTGATCGCAAAGTTGGCGCCGGCCAGGTGCATCTTCGCCAGAGCCTCGCCGACACCGGCGCAATGGGCCACGTTCGGCCTGCGCGGCCACATGCCTTCGAGGAAGGTGATGATCGCGGCGGGCCGGCCCGCCAGCTCGCGCAGCGCCTCGCCATCCCTGGCCTTCACCGGCAGCGGGCAGTTGATGCCGTGCTCGGCGAGATGCGTCATCAGCGCGAGGAAGAACGGCAGGTCGTTCTTCGCCACGCGCTTCTCGTAGAGCGTGAGGATGAACGCTCCCTTACTGGTATGCAGCAGGAAGTTGGAGTTCTCGACACCCTCGGCGATGCCCTTGTAGGAGAGCAGTTCGCCGAGATCGTATTGCTTCAGGAAATCCGCAAGCTCGTCGGCGGCAACGTCGGTGTAGACCGCCATGCAGATTTACTCTGCGGCGGCTTCGGGGCGCACCGAGCGCGGCAGCGGGAAGAACTCGTTCTCTTCCGCGGCCGAGACCGTCTCCACATGCAGCGTGTACCGCTCGGCGAACGCGTCCATGATCTCCTCGACGATCACTTCCGGCGCCGATGCGCCCGCAGTGATGCCGAGACTGGTGATGTTGCCGAACTTGTCCCAGTCGATGTCGGCGGCGCGCTGCGCCAGCACCGCGATCCTGCAGCCCTCGCGCTCGGCGACCTCGCGCAGGCGCTGCGAGTTCGACGAGTTCGGTGCACCGACCACGATCAGGGCGTCCACCACCGGCGCCACCTTCTTCACCGCGAGCTGGCGGTTGGTGGTGGCGTAGCAGATGTCTTCCTTGTGCGGGCCGTTGATGTTCGGGAAGCGCTCCTTGAGCAGCGCCACGATCTCCGCAGTGTCGTCGATCGACAATGTGGTCTGGGTCACGAAGGCGAGGTTGTTGGGGTCCTTCGGAGCGATGGTCTTGGCGTCCTCGGCGGTCTCGATCAGCGTGACGGCGCCGGCCGGAAGCTGGCCGAGCGTGCCGACCACTTCAGGATGATGGGAGTGGCCGATCAGGAAGATCTCGCGGCCGCGCTTGAAGTGGATCGCGGCCTCGCGGTGCACCTTGGTCACCAGCGGGCAGGTCGCATCCAGCGAGAACAGGTTGCGGGACTGGGCGTCGGCCGGAACCGACTTCGGCACGCCATGGGCCGAGAACACCACCGGGGCGGTGGTGTTTTCCGGGATTTCGGCGAGCTCTTCGACGAAGATGGCGCCCTTCTTCTTCAACCCGTCGACGACATATTTGTTGTGCACAATCTCATGGCGAACATAGACGGGGGCGCCGTACTTATCGAGCGCCCGTTCCACGGTGTCGATCGCCCGGACCACCCCGGCACAGAAGCCACGGGGAGAACAAAGCACGATCTTGAGGTCTGGTTTGGCTGACATTGAGCGATCTCGGGACCGAATCACCCGTTTCGCCTTCTGGCGGGGGCGGTCGATGGATGGAATAGGGATTAAAACGGTCTGCTTGGGTCTTCAAGGGAATTGGGCCCCCTTTCGGGCGCTGTCAAGGCACTATCTATAGCAGAACCATTGCGTGGCTAGCCCCTCCGGGCTTATATAGCGCGAATTCCCTGTCATCGCTGATGACCACCGGTTTCGCCTCCAGAGGGGTGGGCGAAGCACAAAGGAGATTTGCCATGAGCAACGCACCTCTGATGCCCAAGGCGACCGCCGTCTGGCTGCTCGACAACACCGCGCTGACCTTCGACCAGGTCGCCGATTTCACCAAGATGCACCCCCTCGAGGTGCGTGCGATCGCCGACGGCGACGCCGCCCAGGGCATCAAGGGCATGGATCCCCTCTCCAATGGCCAGCTGACCCGCGAGGAGATCGAGAAGGGCGAGAAGAACCCGGACTACCGGCTCCGCCTCCAGGAGAGCAAGGTGGTGCTGCCGCCGCAGCCCAAGCGCAAGGGCCCGCGCTACACCCCGGTCTCGCGCCGCCACGAGCGCCCGAGCGCCATCCTCTGGCTGCTGCGCAACCATGCCGAGCTGAAGGATGCGCAGATCATGCGCCTAGTCGGCACCACCAAGAGCACGATCGCGAGCGTGCGCGACCGCACCCACTGGAACACCTCGTCGCTGACCCCGATCGACCCCGTCACGCTCGGCCTGTGCTCGCAGATCGAGCTCGATTTCGAAGTGCAGCGCGCCGCCAAGGAAAAGCCGATCGACGCAGCCTATGGCGGCGCGACCCTGCTGCCGGCCTCCGAGACCACCCGCAAGGACGAGTACGAGCCCGCGGAGAAGTCCAGCGACGACCTCAACGTCGACGCCGTGTTCGCCAAGCTGAAGACGCTCGGCGGCAAGAAGCACGAGGACGAGGAGGAGTAAGGCTCCGCTCAGTGCCGGAACGATCTGAACGCGGCGGGCCAGTCCTCGCCGCGTTTTTGTTTGCGGCTTTTATCGAGCCCTATTTCTCGATCTCATGCCCCGCCACCGGGTCTCGCCTTCGGCGAGCCCGATGACAGGCTCCGGCGGGGCATCCTGTACACCGCGGCTTCTCCGCATAACTCAGCGCCTCTGCAACTGGATCGCCCGGTCGAGTCGAGCGATGACGGCGAGTGTGTGGCAGGAGGTTCAACAACCTCGTCATTGCGAGCGCAGCGAAGCAATCCAGACTGTCTCCGCGGAGGGATACTGGATTGCTTCGCTGCGCTCGCAATGACGGATCGAGCGGAAAGCGATGCGCCGCTTACGACCGCTCGGGGAGGTTCAGCATGTATTCGCCGAGATCGCGCTGGCGGCGGTTTGGCATGCGAGCCGTCAACGTGCGGTTCACGCGAACGGCAAATCAGCCCAGCTCGATCGTGTCATTGACCTCGTGGACGAGTCCGACGTTGTCGATCGTCAGCACCATTTTCGCGTTGAGCTTCTCATGGCTCTTGATCCGGCCCGCCGCGATCGCATCGCGCACGGCCTTCTCGATCTCACGCTGCGACGTGACGCCGACTTGCTTCAGGAATTTGCGCAGGCTGGTGTTGAACTGGTCCTCGTTCATAACGGCCTCCGTAGAGCGGGGCGGCCTACGGCCGCTCGGGATGGTTCAGCATGTATTCGCCGAGGTCGCGTTGGCGGCGGTCGGCGCGGGCGGTGGCGGCGCTGCGCTGGACGTCACGGTCCTTGCGGCAGGCCACATATTCCGGCGAGCCCGGCGCATAGCCGCGGCCCTGGCAGACCGCGTCGTCATCGTCGCCGCCCATCGCCACCGGCGTCTGGTAGCGCGCGGAGCAGGCGGAGAGAGCGATGGCGAGCAGCACAGCTGCAAGCAGGCGCGGCGCGGTGGCGAGTGGCATACGAGGTCCCCTGTTGGCCGGGCCCTGTTTAGCGCGGAATGAGGAGATTATAAGTCGGCATCACCGTCATTCCGGGGGCGGTCCGCAGCACCGAACCCGGAATCTCGAGATTCCGGGTTCGATGCTTCGCATCGCCCCGGAATGACAGGCCAAAACTTCACACCCTCCCTTTCAGCGCCTCGCCGATCTCGTCCAGCACCTTGGGATCCTCGATCGTCGCCGGCATGGTCCAGGCCTCGCCGTCGGCGATCTTCTTGATGGTGCCGCGCAGGATCTTGCCGGAGCGCGTCTTGGGCAGGCGGCCGACGGTGATGGCGAGCTTGAAGGCGGCGACGGGGCCGAGCTTGTCGCGCACCAGCGTGATGATCTCCTTCTCGATCTCGGCCGGGGCGCGCTTCACGCCCGCCTTCAGCACCAGGAAGCCGCAGGGCACCTCGCCCTTGATCGCGTCCTTGACGCCGAGCACGGCGCATTCGGCCACATCCGGATGTGACGCCAGAATCTCCTCCATGCCGCCGGTGGAGAGGCGATGGCCGGCGACGTTGATGATGTCGTCGGTGCGGCCCATGACGAAGACATAGCCGTCCTCGTCCTTGTAGCCGGCGTCCGAGGTTTTGTAATAGCCGGGGAATTCGCTCAAGTAGGCTTCCTTGAAGCGCGTGTCCTGATTCCATAGCGTCGGCAGGCAGCCCGGCGGCATCGGCAGCTTGATGACGATCGAGCCCATGGTGTTGGGGCCGACCGGCTTTGCGGCTTCGTCGACGATGTCGACCTGGTAGCCCGGCATCGGCACCGTCGGCGAGCCATGCTTCACCGGCAGCATGCCGAGGCCGACCGGATTGCCGGCGATGCACCAGCCGGTCTCGGTCTGCCACCAATGATCGATCACCGGCACCTTCAGCTGCTGCTCCGCCCATTCCACCGTCGGCGGATCGGCGCGTTCGCCGGCGAGGAACAGCGTGCGGAACTTGGAGAGATCGTATTGCCGGATGAACTTGCCGTCCGGATCTTCCTTCCGGATGGCGCGGAACGCGGTCGGCGCGGTGAACAGCGCCACCGCCTCGTGCTCGGAGATCACGCGCCAGAATGCGCCGGCATCGGGCGTGCCGACCGGCTTGCCCTCATACATGATCGAGGTCGCGCCGTGCAGCAGCGGGCCGTAGACGATGTAGCTGTGGCCGACCACCCAGCCGATGTCGGAGCCGCACCACCAGACCTCGCCCGGCTTGACGCCATAGAGGTTGAACATCGACCATTTCACCGCGACGAGATGCCCGCCATTGTCGCGGACCACGCCCTTGGGAATGCCGGTCGTGCCTGACGTGTAGAGGATGTAGAGCGGATCGGTGGCGGCGACAGGCACGCAAGTAGCCTTCTTGCCGTCATTCAGCGCCTTGCGGCGCAGGCTTGCCCAATCGTAGTCGCGTCCCGGGGTCAGGTCGCAGGTGTGCTGCGGACGTTGCAGCACGATGCAGGCCTTCGGTTTCGTGCTCGCGAGCTTGATGGCCTCGTCGAGCAGCGGCTTGTAGTGCACGATGCGGCCGGGCTCGATGCCGCAGCTTGCGGAGAGAATGAGGTTCGGCTGGGCGTCGTCGATGCGGGTGGCGAGCTCCTTGGCGGCAAAGCCGCCGAACACCACGGAATGCACCGCGCCAATCCGCGCGCAGGCCAGCATCGCGACCACGGCCTCCGGCACCATCGGCATGTAGAGGATGACGCGGTCGCCCTTGGCGACGCCGAAATCCTGCATGATGGCGGCGAGCGCCTGCACCTCGCCGAGGAGCTCGGCATAGGTGAGTTTGGTGATGCTGTTCGTCAGCGGCGAATCGTGGATCAACGCGACCTGGTCGGCGCGGCCGCGCGCGACGTGGCGGTCGAGCGCGTTGTAGCAGGTGTTGACGAGGCCGCCGGTGAACCAGCGCCCGTAGGTGCCTTGCGTGGCATCGAAGACCTTCTTCGGCGGCTCGATCCAGTCGATCTCCTTGGCCGCCTCGGCCCAGAAGCCCTCGGGATCGGCCAGCGAGCGCGCATGGACCTCGTGATAGAGACTCTTCCCCTGGATATTCATTCCCGCGCTCCCGTTCCCTTTATTCGCCTGGCCCCGACCATGCGGCAGGACAGGCGCCCCGCCATGACCCGGATCAAGTGCCGGCCTTGTTTGAAGGGTATTTTCCCGGGAACGGGCCGCGGTTCAAGCTGAAAAGGATGGTGCTTTTGGGGGAGAGAGCGCGGCAGCGGCTGTGTCCTCCCTCGCCCTGCTTGCGGGGAGAGGGCTGGGTGAGGGGGGTCTCCCCGGGGACGGTGAGAGTTAGACTCCGCGGAGGCCCCCCCTCACCCGGAATTGCTCTCGCAAATTCCAGCCTCTCCCCGCACGCGGGGAGAGGCGAAGAGCGCGCGCCGCACAAGCTCGTCAGCTCTCCATCGCATTCAACCGCTGCAGCCGCTCCTGCATGACCTTCTTCAGATCATAGCCCGGCCGGCCGAAGCTGGCGTTGCGCGTCGCGAGGAAGTCGCGCTGGGTCCTGCGCAGGTCGCCGGCCGAACGCTTGTTGGCCGACTTCAGCACGCGCTCGTAAGTCTCGGCGATCTGGCGGTCGAGCACGCCGAGCTGGGGATCGGCGCAGATCACCTTCTCGACCTCGCGCCTGGCCGTGGCGCAATCGAAGGACGGGCCGCTATCGTCGGCCGAGCGCGCATGCATCGGGCCCGAGGTGGTTGCGCCGAACTTGGCGATCTCGGCGATCATGCTGCGGCGGCCGTCGGCTGCACTCCGGTTGCCGGGATCGAGCCGCAGCACCGTCTCGAAGTCGGCCAGCGCCTTCTTGCGTTCGCCCATCTTGCTGTAGAGCACGGCGCGATTGTTGTAGGCGAGCGCGAATTTCGGATCGAGCCGAAGCGCAGCGTCGTAGTCGCTGAGGGCGGCGCCGAGCGCGCCCTTGAACTGGTGGGAATCGCCGCGGTTGGTGAAGAAGTTCGGCCGCTGCTCCAGTCGCAGCGCTTGGTCGTAGTCGGCGATCGCCTTGTCGTACTCGCCGAGGTCGGCATAGGACAGGCCGCGGTTGTTGAAGAATTCCGGCTCGGTGGGATCGAGCCTGATCGCCTCGGTTTCGTCGGCGATGGATTTGTCGAGCTGATCGAGCTTCCTGTAGGCAGCCGCGCGGTTGGCGTGGGCGCGCGCGTGGTTCGGATCGAGCCGTAGCGCCTCGTTGAAATCGCGGACGGCCTTTTCGTTGTCGCCGCCAAGATAAAAGGTCGTGCCGCGGTCAGACCAGGCCTGGGCATAGTCGGGCTTCAGCTTGATCGCCTGGTCATAGTCGGCGAGCGCGCGGTCGAACCGGTGCTGATTGGTATAGACGATGCCGCGCATCTCGTAAGCTTCGGCGTCGTTGGGATCGAGCTTGATCGCGGTGGACAGATCGGCCGCGGCGCGGCCCAGATCTCCGCCCGCCTCGCGCAGGAGGTCGCCGCGCACGCGATAGGCAGGCGCATACTTGCCGTCGAGCGCGATGGCGCGGTCGAGGTCCTTCAAGGCCTGGTTCAGGCCGCCCTCCGTCCTCGCATTGGCGTTCGCACGAACGACCAGCGCCGCGGAACGGTCCCGCCTCGGATTGCCGGTCTGATCGATGATCACATTGCAGGCCGCGATCAGCTCGGATCGCGGCGCCTTGCTGTCGAGCACGCAGGCGACGCCGGCGGCGGCGGGGCCGGCCGCGAGCGCGAGGCCGGCGGTCAAGGTTGCGCCGAGCAGCGTCGATCGGGCAACGGATGAGTGTTGCGCGGGGCGAGACGTGCCGCACATGGCTTTGGGCTCCGTGACAAGGGCTTTCCCCGTTGTCGCGTTCATCCGGCAACAGGTTCAAACGGCGAGGCCTCCCTCTCGCCGCGAGCGAGAGAGGCGATGCGCGGCATTAATATCCGTCGACGCCGTTGATCCGCTGCAACCGCTCCTGCATCGCCTTCTTCAGGTCGTACCCCGGCCGGCCGTAACCGGCATTGCGGCGGGCGATGAACTCGTCCTGCTCGCGATGCAGCGCCTTGGCCTCCGCGGGATTGCGCGCCTCCCGGATCGCGCGGGCATTCGACCCGAATATCTCGCGATCGAGATCGGCGAGCTCGCGATTGCCGCAGATCGCCCTTTCCACCGCACGCCGCGCGCCGGCGCAGTTGAAGCTGGGCTTGCCGGCGACCGCCATCTGCGCGCCGATCCGCTCGAGCTCGCGCGCCATCGCCTTGTGATTGACCTTGGCCTTCTCGTGGTTCGGATCGATTCTGAGCGCCGCGCCGAAATCCTGCACCGCCTTGGGCTTGTCGCCCTTCTTCAGCCAGAGCTCGCCGCGCGCGTTGAACGTGTCGGCGAGCGTGGGATCGAGCAGAAGAGCGCGGCTGTCGTCGGCGATCGCACGGTCGATCTGGTCGTGCCGCGCATAAAGCGCGCCGCGCGCGACCAGCGCCTTGATCAGGTCTGCCTTCGCGGTCTTCTCGTTGTCGATCACGGCCGCACAGGCCGAGGCCGCCTTGTCCATGTCGTCGGCTAAGGCCGCAGCGAGGCACGGCGCGACGTCGATCTGCGCCACAGCGACCGGCTCGCCGCCGGTCGCGGCATGGGCCACGGCGAGCGAGAGCGCATAGATCAGCGCCACGCCTGACGATTGAAGCAGGAGAAGAGATCGCATTGTCGTTGCAGTCGGAAAGCTCGCCTTGAGACCGGATTGTCCGCTATACGGCCGGATTGGTGCTAGCTTGTGGCATCGCTCAAATCTGTCTTCGGGGACTGGCGTGTCGACATTCGAATGGCTCATCGCGCTTCTGCTCGGCGCTGTTGCCTTATCGGCGCTGGCGCGGCGGATCAAGGTCCCCTACCCGACCTTTCTCGCCATCGGCGGTGCGCTGATCGCGCTGCTGCCGGGGAGCCCGACCTGGACGCT
The DNA here is from genome assembly GCF_009759665.1 of Bradyrhizobium cajani. Lineage (GTDB taxonomy): Bacteria > Pseudomonadota > Alphaproteobacteria > Rhizobiales > Xanthobacteraceae > Bradyrhizobium > Bradyrhizobium cajani. Next base: position 50,269 of record NZ_WQNE01000017.1, on the reverse strand, counting down.
GGAGCCCGACCTCGCGCTGGCGCTTTTTGTCGCACCGGTGCTGCTGGATGCCGCCTTCGACACCTCGCTGCGGGATCTGCGCAACAACTGGGTTCCGGTCTCCACCCTTGTCGTCGCCGCGGTCGGCCTCACCACCGCTGGCGTCGCCTATGTCGCGCACCGGCTGATGCCGGACATGCCCTGGGCCGCCGCGGTTGCGCTCGGCGCGATCGTGGCGCCGCCCGATGCAGCGGCCGCTGTCGCGATCCTGAGCCAGGTGAAGCTGCCGTACCGCATGGTCAAGGTCCTTGAGGGCGAGAGCCTGCTCAATGACGCGAGCGCGCTTCTGATCTATCGCATCGCCGTCGGCGCCGTCGCCGCCGAGCATCTGACGTGGAGCCAGGTCGCGCCGACGATGGCGCTGGCGCTGGTCGGCAGCGTCATCGCGGGTCTCCTTGCAGGGCGCATCATCCCGCTGTTCATGGAACGGGTGAGGGAGGCGCCGAGCGCGATCATCGTGCAGTTCGCCACCACCTTCATGGTCTGGATCGCCGCCGAGCATCTCGGTCTCTCCGGCATCCTCACCATCGTGGTCTACGCCATCACCGTCGCGCGCACGGCGCCGGCACGCATCCCGGCGCGGCTGCGGGTGCCGTCCTATGCGGTCTGGGAGACGACGGTGTTCGTGCTCAACGTGCTCGCCTTCATGCTGATCGGCATGCAGATGCGGCCGATCTGGTCGCGGCTGGATGCTGACGTGCGCTGGGAATATTGCGTGGCCGCCGCATGGATCCTGCTCACCGTGGTCCTGGTCCGGCTGTTCTGGGTGACGTTCTACCGCACGACCCTGCGCACGCTCGTCGCGTACGGGATCTATCATCCCAAGGATCCGACGGCGGTCGCCTCGCCCAAGGGCGGCCTCATCATCTCCTGGTGCGGCATGCGCGGCCTCGTCACGCTCGCCACGGCCTTCGCCCTGCCGGAGAACTTCCCCTATCGCGACTTCATTGTCTTCATCGCCTTTGCGGTGGTGCTGGGATCGCTGGTCATCCAGGGCCTGACGCTGCGTCCGCTGATCCTGGCCTTCAACCTCAAGGACGACGATCCCGTCGGCGCCGAGGTCGCGCGCGGACGCGCGGTCGCCTATCGCGCGGCACTAGACGCGATCGAGAGCGATCCGTCGGAGGAGGCGGAAATCCTGCGGCTCGAATATCGCGCGATCCTGATGCAGGCCGAGAGCGATCCAAACGGCGGCATCGCCAGCGGCGAACTGCCTGCCGATCCCCTGCGCCGCCGCGCCATCGAAGCCGCGCGCAAATCGATCTTCGACCTCCGCGCCACCGAGGTGATCGGCGACGACGCGTTTCATCGGCTCGAGGAAGAGCTCGATCGCGCAGAATTGAGCGCGGGCGGTTGAGCTACGTGCGCTAGATCACACTGGGCTGTCCAGGGGCTGAACCGGATCGCCTCCCCATAGACTCACTCCTGATGACGACCCTGATCGACGACCGTCGTGTCCGCGCGCGTGATGCGTCGCCTGCACGATATTTTTATCTCCACATGTCGCTGGCCTGTGCGGCCACTGCTTTCCTCGGCTTCGCACCGACCTATTGGATCCCGCTTGCGCAGCGGACCTTCTCCACAAGCCCCGTGATTCATTTTCACGGACTCTTGTTCTTCACCTGGTCGCTCTATTTCGTGCTCCAGACCTGGCTCGCCGCCTCGGGCCGCGTGGTCAATCACCGTTCGCTCGGCATCGCCGGCGTGTCGCTTGCGACCGCGATGACGATCTTCGGCTTTCTCGCTTCCGTGCATGTGATGCAGCATTCCACCGCACTCGGTCAGAAGGAGGCCGGCATCGGCTTCTCGATCGTGCCGATGAGCGGGATCGCATTCTTCGCGGTCGTGTTCGTGCTCGCGATCGTGAACACGCGGAGGCCCGAGATCCACAAGCGCCTGATGCTGCTCGCGGCGGTGTCGATCCTCGACGCCGCGATCGCGCGCTGGTTTCTCACCTTCCTCGCGCCTCCCGGACCGCCCGGCCCACCGCCGGTGCCGGTGACCATCGCTCCGGCCGTGGTTGCCTCGCTGCTGCTCGTCGTCGCAATGGTACGTGACTGGCGCACCGAGGGCCGCGTCCATCCGGTCTACATCTACGGCACGCTCACGCTGCTGGCGGTGAAGGTGTTGAACTGGCCGATCAGCGAGACGGCCGCGTGGCATGCGTTTGCTGGCGGCATCCTGGCGCTGGCGCAGTAATTCTCCGCTGTCGTCCTGGACAAGCGCAGCGAAGCGGAGCGCAGATCCGGGACCCATAACCACAGGAAGATGTGGTTACGATGACTCGGAGTTACGTCTCGGCAAAACAACTCCACCCTGTGGCTATTGGTCCCGGGTTCGCGGTCCGCCGCCCCGGGACGACAGCGGATTGGCGTTACGCCCCCGCCTTGCAGGTGATCCCGCCGTCGACCACGAGCTCGATCCCCGTCACATATTTCGACTCGTCCGACGCCAGGAACAGCGCCGCGTTGGCGACATCGAAGGCGTCGCCCATGTGCCCCATCGGCACCTGCGCATCGCGCTTGCGCCACATCTCCTCGACGTCGCCGCTGGCGTAGCTTGCGGCAAGACCTGCGGAATGCGCGACCATCGGCGTCTTCATCAGGCCGGGCAGGATCGCGTTCACCCGCACATGGTGGCGCGCGAACTCGATCGCGGTGGTTCGCGTCATCATGTTCATCGCCGCCTTCGAGGTGCCATAGGTCACGTAGGAGATGCCCATGTGGCGGATCGAGGCGATCGAGGAGATGTTGATGATCGAGCCGCCGCCCTGTTTCACCATCACGGGGATGACATGCTTCATGGCGAGATAGGCGCTCTTGAGGTTGACGCTGAAGACGCGGTCCCAGCTCTCCTCGGTCACCTCCACCACGCTGCCCATCTCCGCGATGCCGACATTGTTGTCGAGCACATCGATGCGGCCATAGGCCTTCAGGCATGCCGCGACCATCGCCTCGATCTCGCTCGCCCGCGAGACGTCGGCGGTGAACGCCGTGGCCTTGCCGCCTTCGTCGGTGATGATCTTCGCGGTCTCCTCGGCCGCCGCGCCGTTGCGATCGACGCAGAACACCTGCGCGCCCTCGCGCGCAAAGGTCACCGCGGTGGCCTTGCCGTTGCCCCAGCCGGGTCCGATCGAGCCCGCGCCTACCACCATCGCAACCTTGCCCTTGAGCCGATCCATCTCGTTTCTCCTTTGTTGTTCTTTGTAGCCCGGATGAGCGAAGCGACATCCGGGGCCACCGTTCCCGGATATCGCTTCGCTCATCCGGGCTACGGATCCTTGCAGAAGCCCATCTTCGTGACGTTAGCACCGATGGGATGGCCGACAATCTCGGACAGCGTCCGGCACTGTCCACCATGGCACAGCCGCCACTCCCCCGCCGCCGCCGAGTTACCGAGCACGACCTCCGGCATCGGCGAACGCGTCGGCTGCCATTGAAACCAGCCGTCGACAAGCCGCGCCTCCGGCGGCGGCTCCATGCCGGGGCCGGTGCCCTTGACGCGGGCCTGCACCAGTTCGAGGCCGGCGGGGGTGACGCGCCAGTCCTCCTGCCACTCGACCTTTGCAATCGAATGCGTCCAGGCCAGCGTGAAGGCGGACAGCGCCAGCGCCTTCACGCCGCCCGCTGTTGCAAGGCAGAGGCTCACACCGCCTCGACCGTTGCCGGCGGACGCTGCCGCCATTGCCACAGCACGAGCGCTGCGGAGAGCACGAAGCCCGCGGTGTCGCTGAACGGGAAGTCGCCGAGCAGACAGAACGCGGCGCCGAGTGCAACCAGACGTTCCAGCAGCGTCAACCGCGTGAACAGGAAGCCGATCGCGACCATGCCGAACAGCGCAATCGCCACCAGCGCCTTCAGGGTTGCAAGCGCCACCGCACCGTAGAAGCCGAGCTTGGCCGCCATGGGATCGCCGGCCTGAAGCATCAGCGCAGGCGAATAGACGAAGATGAAGGGAATGACGTAGCCGGCGAGCGCGATGCGCATCGCCTCCCAGCCGATCTTGTCCGGGTTCTCCTTCGCGATCGGCGCGGCGGCAAGTGCTGCGAGCGCGACCGGCGGCGAGAGGTCGGCCATGATGCCGTAGTAGAACGCGAACATGTGGCTCGCGATCAGCGGCACACCGAGCTTTGCCAGCGCCGGCGCGGCAAGCGCGGCGGTGATGATGTAGGTCGGGATGGTCGGGATGCCGGTGCCGAGCAGGATCGACAGCAGCATGGTCATGATCAGTGCCAGGAACAGGCTCTTCTCGCCGAGCCCGATCACCCAGCCGCCGAAGATGGTGCCGACACCGGTCTGCGACATCATGCCGATGATGACGCCGACGATGGCGCAGGCCATGCCGACGGTGATGGCGGATTTGGCGCTTTCGGCCAGTGCATCGCGGCAGGCGCGCAAGGCTGCAAAGCCGCCGCGAACGAAGGCGGTGATCACGATCAGTCCGACCACGACGCAAGCGACCGGCACGATCTGGAGCCCGTCGCGCGACAGCGCGGCGACGACGAGCGCGAGCCCGATCCAGAAGATGTAGCGGATGACCGTCGTCGAGACGCCGGCGGTGATGCTGGTGCCCAGGATCAACGCCACCGTCAGCGCGAGGCCCATGCTGCCGGCATAGAGCGGCGTAAAGCCTTCGAACAGCATGTAGACGAGGGCGGCGAGCGGCAGCACGAGGTACCAGCGCGTCACCAGCGCCCTCCACGCGCTCGGGATCTCCGAGCGCTTCATGCCGACAAGGCCGTGCTTGCCGGCTTCCAGGTGCACCATCCAGAACGCCGAGGCGAAATAGAGGATCGCGGGAATTGCCGCCGCTTTGACGATCTCCGAGTACTGAACGCCGAGCGTCTCCGCCATGATGAAGGCGACCGCGCCCATCACCGGCGGCATGATCTGCCCGCCCATCGACGCCGTCGCCTCGACACCGGCGGCGAAGGCGCGGCGGTAGCCGAACTTGATCATCAAGGGAATCGTGAACTGGCCGACGGTGACGACATTGGCGACGCCGGAGCCGGAGATCGTGCCCATCATGCCGGAAGCGAACACCGCGACCTTGGCCGGTCCGCCGCGGGTGCGGCCGAACAGGCCGAGCGAGACGTCGGTGAACAGCTGGATCATGCCGGCGCGCTCCAGGAACGAGCCGAACAGGATGAACAGGAAGATGTAGGTCGCCGAGACGTAGATCGGCACGCCGTAGAAGCCTTCCGTGCCGAACGACAGGTGCGTGACGATCTGGTCGAAGTCATAACCGCGATGGTTGAACGGCGACGGCAGATATTGGCCGAAGAACCAGTAGACGAGGCACGCGCCGCACATCAGCGGCAGGGCCGCGCCCATCAGCCGCCGGGTGCCCTCGAAGATCAGCACCGCGAGCAGCGTGCCGACCACGAGGTCGAGCCGCGTCGGATCGCCGTCGCGCGCGATCAGGTCGGCATAGAAGATCCATTGATAGAGTCCGCACAGGAAGCCGGCGCCGCCGATCACCCAGCCGAGCGCTCGCCCAAAATCGCTCTTCGCAGTGAAATTGCCGATCAGGCCGAAGGTGAGGAGAATGAGGAAGCCGACATGGACGCCGCGCACCACCTGGCTCGGCAGATAGTTGAACGCGGCGACATAGAGCTGGAACGTGGCGAAGGCGATGCCGATCCAGTAGGCGAGCGTACCCCACCAGCCCGGGCCGAATCCGTCCGGAAAACCGTGCTCGAAATTGTCGAACTCGACCTTGATGGGGGCCTCGGTGGCCTCTGCCTTTTCCAGCATTTCATTCGTCCTCAGCCTGTCCCTGCCGGATAGCATTGGCACATGGGCCCCCAAAACGTCATGCCCGGGGTTATCCCGGGCATTCGCGAACTCTCTCTCCGTCATTCCGGGGCGATGCGAAGCATCGAACCCGGAATCTCGAGATTCCGGGTCTGGTCCTTCGGACCATCCCGGAATGACAGAGCAATTGGCAAGAACGTGGATGGCCGGGACAAGCCCGGCCATGACGTCCGACACCGAGAGCCGACCTTACTTGATCAGCCCCTTTTCCTTGTAATAGCGGATCGCGCCGGGGTGCAGCGGAACCGGGCTGCCATTGGCCGCCGTCTCGAGCTTGATCTCCTTGCCGGCCGCGTGCGCAGTGGCGAGCTCGGGCAGCGACTCGTAGACCAGCTTGGTCATCTGGTAGGCGAGATCGTCCGAGACGGCGGAGCTCGTGACAAGATAGTTGACCACGGCCGCGGTCGGCACGTCCTTGTCCTGCCCGGTATAGGTGTTGGCGGGAATGGTCGCGGAGATGAAGGGCGGGCCGATCTTGTCGACCGTCTCCTTCGGCACCGACACCACCGTGATCGGGCTCGAGGTCGACAGATCCTTCAGCGAGGCGACGCCGAGGCCGGCCGATTGCAGCGTCGCGGCGAGCTGGCGGTTCTTCATGAGATCGACGGATTCGGCGAACGGCAGATATTCGACCTTGCCGAGGTCCTTGTAGCTCATGCCGGCCGCAGCGAGGATCGCGCGCGAATTCAGCTCGGTGCCCGATTTGGGCGCGCCGACCGACAGGCTCTTGCCCTTGAGGTCGGCCAGCGTCTTGATGCCGGACTCAGTGGTGGCGACGATCTGGATGTAGTTCGGATAGATCGCGCCGATGGTCCTGAGCTTGTCGAGCTTGGTCTTGAAGCCCGCCTCCTCCTCGCCGTCCCAGGCCGCTTTCAGCGAGTCGCCCAGCGTGAACGCCAGCTCGCCACGACCCTGCTGGAGCAGGATGAGGTTCTCGACCGACGCCTTGGTCGCCTGCACCTGCGTCTTCACGTTCGGAATCTTGTCGCCGTAGATCTTCCCGATCGCGACCCCGAGCGGATAATAGACGCCGGAGGTGCCGCCGGTCAGCACGTTGATGAAGGATTGCGCATGCGCGCAAGGTGCCGACGCCGCCAGAGCAAGAGCCGCGGCCACGCCGAAGAACGTCCGTTTCATGATTTTTGTACTCCCCAAACCGGCGGCGAAATTGGCCGGATGAAGGGAGCGGGTCAACCCATCCAAAAGGCAAAACAGGACTGCGGTAAACGGCCGTTCCGGCTTGATTTTTGGGAACCCGGCGGGTGCGGCGAGGTGGCGCAGCGCTCACCTCTCCCGCGCGCGGGAGAAGTCGGCGCGCAGCGCCGGGTGAGGGCTCTGTCCTAGTGGAGACTGTCCCCATCGCGGAGACACCCTCCCCGCCCCTCCCCTGCAAGCGAGGGAGGGAGCACACCCTCACTGGAAGGTCATGTCCAGGCACTTGGAGATGTCGGAGCCGAGGCCGGAGGAGATGATGATGCAGCCGCGTACCCTCTGCGCGGTGACGTCGGCGGCCCAGACCGAATAGCCGCCGGGGCCGAAGAACGAATTGGTGTTCGGCGGCTCGGTCTCGGTCGCGTCGAAATCATAATGGCCGTCGGTCTCGAAGATGCGGGGCTTCTTGGTGCAGCCGCCGTCGGTCTGGACGTTGATGACTTCCTTGTTGTCGCGGGTCAGCGCCAGCGAGACCTGGCAGCGGAAATACTCCGAGGTCCTGGTGTTGAAGAGGTAGGTATAGGATTTGCAGGTCGCGGTGTTCAGCTTGCCCGGGGCAAGGCCGCGGCTGCACGAAATCCGCTGGTTGTGGCTGAGCTGGTAATCGTCGGCCCGGGCGGCCGGCGCCAGCGCGGTCAGCAGCAGCGCGACGGCCGAGCACGCTTTAATGACATGGTTCATCCGAATCATCCCCACCAATCTTTTTGTCGAATTGCGTTCTAGACGGAAAGCGGAACATAGTCGCGAGGGGACGAAGGGAAAATCACAAACTGCTGGGCACGATGTGATGCGCTGCGGCGCTTTCGCGAATTGACCCGGAAACGCCGTTCGTGATTTGTTCAAGCCGGGTGCTCCAATGGCGGGGAGGATTGGATCATGACATTTTCGACGAAGACATTTGCACTCGTTTCGGCTGCACTCGTGACGGCGCTCGGCGCCTTTGCCGCGCCCGCGTTGGCGCAGACTGCGGCCACGCCGTGGGAGCTCAAGCCCGACATGGGCTACGCCTATGACAGGGACGGCAAGACCTTTTCCTACAAGATGGGCACCAGCAATGCCGGCGAGCTGCTGAAGGGCGCCAAGAAGGTGCCGAAGGGCACGCTGTTCTTCATCGGCCACAACGGCCAGCTCTACATGCGCACCGGCCCGTATCTGGAAGGCGACGGCAAGTTCAAGTTCGGGCCGGATCAGTAGGGGCGACGGCGGTGCGCTGCCTCGCCCCGTTGTTACGGGGCCGCGACGAGCTTCGCTCGCGCTGAGAGGATTGGGGTGAGGGGCTCTGTCCGCGGATGAGATTGTCGAGGGACCTGTACCCCCTCACCCGGATCGCAAGAGCGATCTGACCTCTCCCCGCAAGCGGGGAGAGGTGAAGCAGAGCAGCAGTGCCCTAAAACGCGCCCGCCAATTCCCTTGCGCCGGCATTGTTGCTGTTCGAATTCATCCGCGTATCCGTCACGGCGAGCAGCTTGGCCACCGTGTTGTGGCGGATCGCGACCGGGTTGCGCTCGTAGCCGCCGCGCTGGAAGAAGTTCGAGGTCGGCACCTGCTCGCGCATGGCCTGCGGCATGGTCACCATGTCGAGGCCGGTGCCGTCGCCGGTGAGGTTCATCATCTCGAGCTCGGCGGCGGTGAGCGGGCGGGTGTAACCCTTGGCGCGTGCGAACAGCACCGAGGTCAAGAGCTTGTGGGTCTGGAGCATCGGGCCGACATCGACGTCGAGCACCATCGCGTGCATGGCCCAGCCCTGCGCGGTGTTGCCGATCTTCTCATGCTCCGACCAGGTGTCGGGTACCGACTTGGCGTGCGCCACCATGCGCTTGAGCACGCCGAGCTTGTGCTCCAGCGTCTTGCGTGCCGGCCCCGACGTCTGCGCCACCTTTTCGCTCAGCGCGCGAATCAACTCATGGCCCTGCTCGGCCAGGAGCTCGACGCTGTTGGTGGTCAGCAGCTGGTTGTAGCCGATCGCGGTCGAGATCGCGCGCTTGCCGCCATGCTCGATTCCCGCCTGCACGTCATAACTGCCGGTGCCGCCGGTCTCGAATGAATAGACCCGCACCGCCTGCTCGCGCGTCAGCCCCGAGGCGAGCGCGTAGCGCGCATAGGCGCGCTTGAACTCGACCTCGCTGGCCGGGCGCTGCGGCGTGAACTGATAGAGCTCCTGCGCCGCGCGCAGGAAATCGGCGACCACCGGGATCGGCTTTCGGGGGCGCTCGGGCGTTTCCTCCGGCTCCGGGTTCACCGGCCGCTTCGGCCCGCTATAGAGCGGCGGATGCTCCAGCACGTAGTCGTCGAGCGTCACCTGCTGTCCGCTGCGCCGCTTGGCATTGCGGGTTTTCCGCTTCTCCGAGATCTGGCTCCAATAGGCGCCGGCCTCGGCATCGAAGGCGGCGCGCGCCTCCTGGTATTCTTGCAGCTTGCGGCGATATTCGGCGATCGCCTGCGGCGAAGCCTGCGCCATCGCGTTCCTGACGGCCGGCGGAAGCGCGGCGGACTCCTGCGCAAGCGCCGCCGGCGCGAGCAGGGCGAGCGCGAGTGGAACCAGCGTCAGGCTGCGTCGAATCGGTGTGTGATGCATGGAGCCTTCTTAGCAGGCCTTCGGTAACCGTCACGTTAACGCGCCGTTTACCATCGTCACTTCCAGGCGAACACCGGCTGCTCCAGGTCGGTGACGCGGGTGTGCCGGCCCGCCAGCACCTCGCGGAACTGGTAGATCAGTGCCGCCGTCGGCGCGTGGATCAGGCTCATCCGGTGATGGAAGCGGATCACGCGACGACTGCTCTCGGGGATCACGGCGAAATCGAAGGCGTCATCGCGCTCGATCGTCGCAAGCGCGATGCGATGGACGGAGGCGACCTCGTCCGGGTTCGGCCTGATCGCGGCACTGTCCGGTGCCCAGACCACGACCGGCGTGATCAGATAGCCGGAGCGGGTCGGATAGTCGTCGAGCGTGCCGAGCACATCCGCACCGGTGAGACGGAGGCCAAGCTCTTCGTCGAGCTCGCGCAGTGCCGCCTCGACCGGCGTCTCGCCGGCATCGCAGCGCCCGCCCGGCAAGGCCCATTGGCCGCGATGGGCGCGCAGATGCGATGCGCGCAGCGTGAGCAGGAACGCGGTGTCGTTGCTCTCGCCGTCCTCGGTCAGCGCCAGCGCCACCGCGGCGCGTTTCAGCGCCGGCGGCGTGGCCGCCTCAGGCAGCCGCGCGAAGGCCGCGCAGGCCTCTGTAATATTCCGCCGTGTGGCATCGTCGAAAACTCTCATGATGCTTGACTATACCAGGACCGCATCTGATGAAACGAGGAGAGATCAAGCGTTGCAAGGATGGACCGGGCGATGATCGACAAGACCGCCGCAAAGCTCAAGTCAGACGGCTGGTCGATCGTCGACACCAGTGGCTTCATCCATCTGATCGGCCCGCTGTGGGAGCGCAAGGTCGACGGCCACTTCGAATATGCGCTCGCCACCGAGGACAAGCACCACAACCGCCGCGGCATGGTCCAGGGCGGCGTGATGATGACGTTTGCCGACCGCACCTGCGGCATGACGGCCCGCTACGAGACGGGCAAGCAGTACATGGCGACGGTGCAGCTCGACACCCATTTCGTCGAAGCCGGCAAGATCGGCGACATCCTGATCTCCCGCCCCCGCGTGGTGCGCACCACGCGCAGCCTGATCTTCATGAGCACCGAGGTCAGCGTGGACGACCGCTGCGTGGTGATGGCGAATGGCGTGTTCAAGATCTTGAAGGGGCCGGAGTGATAGCTTCACACTCCGCTGTCATTCCCCGCGAAGGCGGGGAATCCAGTACGCCGCGACGGCTCGATCAATCACAGACGTCTCGGCGTACTGGATCGCCCGCCTTCGCGGGCGATGACAGTTGAGAGTGTGGCAAGCGGCTTCCGCCACACGTCATTGCGAGCGCAGCGAAGCAATCCAGAATCTTTCCGCGGATGCATCTCTGGATTGCTTCGCTGCGCTCGCAATGACGGAACTGGGCGGCTATGCTGACACCACAGGAAGCAAAGGACCCGCCCATGCAGTACCGCCAGCTCGGCCGCAGCGGCCTGAAAGTGTCGCCGATTTGTCTGGGCACCATGATGTTCGGCGGGCCGACGGATGAGGCCGCATCAAAACGGATCATCGCGAAGGCGCTCGATGCCGGGATCAATTTCATCGACACCGCCGATGCCTATTCGAAGGGCGCATCCGAAGAGGTCGTCGGCCGTGCCATCGCCAACAACCGCCATGCCTGGGTGCTCGCCACGAAGCTCGCCAATCCCATGGGCAGCGATCCCAATCGCGGCGGCCTGTCGCGGCGCTGGGTGCTGCAGGCGGCGGACGAAAGCTTGATGCGGCTCGGCACCGACCACATCGACATCTACTATCTGCACAAGGAAGACCATGCGACGCCGCTGGAGGAAACGGTGCGCGCGATGGGCGATCTGATCCGCGCGGGCAAGGTGCGCTATTTCGGCGTCTCGAACTACCGCGCCTGGCGCGTCGCCGAGATCTGCAACATCTGCGACCGGCTCGGCATCGCCCGGCCGGCGGTGAGCCAGCCCTATTACAACGCCATGAACCGCATGCCGGAGGTCGAGCACTTTCCGGCCTGCGCCTATTACGGCCTCGGCATCGTGCCCTATAGCCCGCTTGCCCGCGGCGTGCTTACCGGCAAGTACAAGCCCGATGCTGCCCCGGACAAGGAAACGCGTGCGGGCCGCAACGACACCCGCATGATGCAGACCGAATGGCGGCCGGAATCGCTGCAGCTTGCGCAGGAGATCAAGACCCACGCCGAGAGGAAGGGCATCACCGCCGGCCAGTTCGCGGTGGCCTGGGTGCTCAACTCCGCGTTCGTCTCTTCCGTCGTCGCCGGCCCGCGCACGGAGGAGCAATGGGACGGCTACACAAGCGCGCTCGACTACCGCTTTACTGCGGAGGACGAGGCATTGATCGACCGCCTGGTTGTGCCAGGCCATCCCTCGACGCCCGGCTACAACGACCCCGCCTATCCGATCGAAGGACGCCGCGCGCGGACGGCTTGAATTTTCGGAGACGATGATGGCGCATCAAGACCGCTACGGCCTTCCGATCTCCACCACATCCGATGCGGCCGCATCGGCCTATCGCGAGGGCATCGACTTCATGCTCGCCGGCTGGACCGGCACGGCGGAAACGCTGGAGCGCGCGATTGCAGCCGACCCGGATTTTGCGCTGGCCCATATCGCCCGTGCCCGCGTTCATGCCTTCTACCAGCAGGGCGATCTCGCCCGTCAGAAGGCGGCAGTCGCGCGCGAGCTCGCCGCGACGCGCGGCACGGAACGCGAGTGCTCCCATGTCGAGACGCTGGCGCTGGCGATCGAGGGACGGTTGCCCGAGGCCATTGCGGCGATGCGCCAACACGTCGAGACATGGCCGCGCGATGCCGTGGTGCTGTCGCTGCCGCTTGGCGCGTTCGGCCTGTTCGCGTTCTCCGGCATGGCCGATCACGACCGCGCGCGGCATGAGCTGTGCGAGCGCGTCGCGCAGCACTATGGCGAGGACTGGTGGTTCCTCACCATGTATGGCTGGGCGATGACGGAGAACGGCGACGTCGCGCGCGGCCGCGGCGTCACCGAGCGCGGCTTCGATTTGCGCCGGGCGAACGCCCATGCCGCGCACGCCGTGCTGCACGCGATGTTCGAGGACGGCTCGATCGAGGCGGCCGATCGTCTCGTCGACGACTGGATCCCCTCTTACGACCGCGCCGGAATCCTGCACGGCCACATCCGCTGGCACCAGGCTCTCGGCGCGCTGGAGCATGGCGATGCGGCGCGCGCACTCGCGATCTATGCCGATGTGCTCCAGCCATCGGTCACGCAGGCGCCGCCGCTCAACGTCGTCACCGACGGCGCTTCGCTGCTCTGGCGGCTGTCCGCCTACGGCCACGCCGTACCCGAGGCGCTCTGGCTCGAGGCCGACGCCGCCGCGCAAAGACTGTTTCCGAAATCGGGCCTGCCGTTCGCTGACGTCCACATGGCACTGTTCGCGGCCGCAACGCAGAACCACGAGGCGCTCGCCGCCCGTCTTGCCGTGATCGAGCAGCGGCTCGGCGACGGCAAGCTGCCGGCCGGTCCCGTGGTGCCGGCAATCTGCCGCGCGCTTCTGGCCTTTGTGGATGAGGATTACGCGGCCTGCGCGCGGACGCTCGCGCCGGTTCTTGCTGACGTCGTGCGCATCGGCGGCAGCCACGCCCAGCGCGAACTGATCGAGGACACCTTCATCGTCGCTCTGATGCGCAGCGGCGAGCTGCCGCGCGCCCGTACCCTGCTCGACGCCCGCCTGCACCGCCGCCCGTCCCTGCGCGACAGGCGCTGGCAGGCGGCGATGGGCTAGCGCTGCCACGAAAAAAACACCGGCCTGACGGCAAGTGCCTGCCGGGACGGGTTGGGCGATTTGGACGAATCGCCGTTGGGATGGCGCGGTGGTATTCCAGTCGGGATTCGCAGAACAAACGGGATCGCAACCAATTTGCGGTTCGATGGTTATCGGACGGAACTTTTCCGCGGTTCCCTGGCATGTGAGCCTTCCGATGCGCCTCTGCCGACCTGCCCTTGGTGCCGCCCTCATCGCCTTGGCAAGCCCTTGTTTTGCCGAGTCTTCTGCTCCCATCCCCGTCAACAATCCGCCCGCGCAGCAGAACGGCTTCATCGACCTGCTGGCGCTGATGTCCGGCAAGTGCAAGACGCTCAAGGTCGCCGGGCGCACCTATGCCTGCAAGACGGTCGCCTACGCCCATGGCGACAAGGGCCGGGTCAATTTCGCGGTCGCCGTCGACGATCCCACCGACGCCAATCACGTCGTGTCGTTCTCGGGCGAGAACGGCAAGCGGGCCGACGACAATTCCTATGAGCTGCCGATCGACCGCATGCTGCTCAACTCCAAGAACCGGCCGAAGGTCGATGGCCTGCCGGTGCCGGCCGAGCAGACCTCCACCGGGATCTGCCGCCAGACCGGCAATTTCGCCGCCAGGAAGGTGAATGACGTCACCTGCACGGCGACCGACAGCGAGGGCCGGAAATACGAGCTGCTGTTCGTCTCCGATGGCACGCCGGTGAGCGTCCGCCGCATCCGGCAATCGGCGCCGTCGATCCAGGACCCGTTCAAATAGCTTCAGCCCTCACGCGAACGCCTTCTCGAGCGTCGCGAAGATCACGGCGAGCGACTTGTCGTGACGGGTCACCGGCGGCACCGGGCGATCGATCTTCATCAGCTGATAGACCGCCATCTGCGCCGCGCGCACCGAATATTCCACGGTGAACACGACGTCGTCGGGAATCTCGATTGCATTTCGCAACGTCGCGGCGGACAATGCATGGCAAGGCAGCGGGCGAAGTTGCGCTGGATCAAGCGTGGCGGACGCATCGTTCAAGACGACGTGAGCGCGGTTTCTTCATGAAGCATGCGCCGCCGGCTTCTTCGCATAGATGCGTGTGATCTCGTCGGCGAAGCGATGCTCGAGTGCGGGGCGCTTGTTCTTCAGTGTCGGCGTGAGCAGCCCGGCGGCGATGGTCCATGGCTCCAGCGTCCACCACACCGCGCGCGGCGTCGCATAGGACGGATGGGCTTTCACGGCCGCAGCAATCCGCGCGAGCAGAACGGCGCGCTCCGCCGCCTCGCCCTGCTTGCCGCTCGCTGCGAACCTTTCCTTTTCCTGCGCCCAGGCCTTTGCGTTGAGCACGACCAGCGCGGCGAGGAAGGGGCGCTGCTCGCCGACCACGATCGCCTGCTCGAACAGGGGATCGGCGAGGATCGCGGTCTCGAGGTCGACCGGCGCGATCTTCTCGCCGGTGGAGGTGACGAGGATGTCCTTGATGCGGCCGGTGATGGTGATGCGTCCGTTCTCGATGCGGGCCTGGTCGCCGGTGTGCAGCCAGCCGTCAGGCTCCTTCACGCGGCGCGTCTCCTCTTCCTTGTGCCAGTATCCCGGCATCACGCTGGGTCCGCGCACCAGCAGTTCGTCGTTCTCACTCAACCTGACCTCGACGCCGTCGAGGACGCGGCCGACCGAACGCGGATCGTTGTCCTCGGGCGTGTTGACGGAGACCACCGGCGAGGTCTCGGTCATGCCGTAGCCCTGGAGGATGTCGAGCCCGAGCGCCAGGAACAGGCGAATGACGGGCTCGGCGATCGGCGCGCCGCCGGAGACCGCAACGCGCAGGCGGCCGCCGAGCTGCGCCAGCACCTTGTCGGCGACGAGCCGCTTGAGCAGCGGCCACGCCAGACGGTCGAGCAGCGACGGCGCGGCGCGCCCCTGCCGCGCATCGAACCGCCTTCCGCCGACGGCGATCGTGAGGTCGAGCAGCGCGCGCTCGATGAATCCGGCCGCGGTGCGATGCTGCATGATCAGGGCATAGAAGCGCTCGTAGATCCGCGGCACGGAGATCAGCACGGTCGGCCGCACTTGCTTCAAGTCCTCCGCGAGTTGCGGCACCGACCGCGCATAAGCGACGCACGCGCCGGCCGCGATCGGATAGTAATAGCCGCCGGTGCGTTCGAAGGTGTGCGAGAGCGGCAGGAGGGACAGGAAGACGTCGTGCGGCATTGCCGCGATGCGCTGCGCGACCGCCTTCACATTGGCGACGACGTTGCCGTGCGACAGCATTACGCCCTTTGGCCGCCCGGTGGTGCCCGAGGTATAGACGATGGCGGCGAGGTCGTCCGGCTTGATCGCGACATCGGCCAGCGGCGCGGCCGCGCCCGGTGCGTCCGCGAGCCAGCGATCGAGCGCGACGATGCGCGCGTCGGCCGGCACCGGTCCGGCCCCGTCCGCGCAGACGATGCGCCTGAGATGGTCGAGCGGCTGACCGGTGGCCGCGATCGCCTGCCACCGCTCCAGTGTATCCACGAACAGCAGCAGCGCACCGGAATCGGCGAGGATGTAGGCGATGCTGTCGGGATTGTCGACGGCATGCATCGGCACCGGCACGAGCCCGCGCGACAGCGTCGCCTGGTCCATTGCGATATGCGCGATGCCGTTCGGCATCAGGATCGCGACGCGCTCGCCCGGCGCCAGATCCTCCGCGACCAGCGCCCGCCGCCACAACTCGAACTCCGCGTCGATCTCCTGCCAGGACTGGCTGATCCAGCGTCTCGCGGTGGCGTCGAAATGGCGATAGGCCTCCGCTGCGGGCGTCGCACCGACACGCCAGCGCAGCAGCGCGGGCAGCGTCGTCACCTCGGCGAGCCCATGCGGTTGACTGATCGGCTTGGGCATGGCGTCCTTTCGATACCTCGTCGATTCCCCAGGTAATTGGGAGGTCGAGACTAGGCCGGCCAGCCCTGACCGCCTTGATCCTCAGCAAGGCGGCCATGCTTCGGAGCGACCCATGACGCGCGACCGTCTGTTTCTGCTGCGCCCCGATTTCGAGGACCCGGCCTTTCCGGGCCGCCGCTTTTATTGCTGGCATTGCGCGCTGATCGAGGGCGTGCTGGCCTCCTTCCCGCTGCTTGCCGACAAGCTCGACGTCGCGCGCATCGCGTGGCCGCGCCCGCGGCAGGCCGTGATCGCGCTGGTCGGCGAGGAGAACCAGTCGCTGCCGATCCTGGTGCTGGCCGATGGCGCGACATCGCCGTATCAGACCGGCAGCCATCAGGGCCGCGCCTTCGTCGCCGACAAGGACGCGATCCTCGCCGCGCTCTCCGAGCGCCACGGCTTTCCTGATCCGCATCCGTGAGACCACCACCAAGGCATCGTCACAACCGATGGTGTGATCGCGTCATTCGCGGCAGAGTGATGGCGACAGTGCGATCAACGCCGGTAATGCGACAATAAATCTCACGACACGCACGCATCCGCGCGAAACGGAAGTCGCGAGCTGCGTCGTTTCGACGCCCGCACTGGCCGGAACGCGCCGGATGCCCATCTGTTGTCGCACGACATTCAACTGGAGTGATGACATGAAGTATCTCTTTGTCGCGATGGCCGTCGGTGCTGCGGCGCTTGCCGGCGGATCGGCGGCGAACGCGGCCAATAATTCAAGCGCGAAGCCAATCGCGCAAGGCAGCCGATCGACCGACATCAGCGCTCAGCACCGGCACCACTATCACGGCCATCGCCACCATCACTGGCGCCATCATCACGGCCATTATCGCCCGTACTATCGCAGCTACGGCTACTATCCGCGGCACCACGGCTATTATGGCGGCGGACCATACGGGTACTACGGCGGCGGTGGTCCCGGCGTGACGTTCAGCTTCGGCGGCAGTCGCTGGTAAGACCAAAAGGCCCGCAGATCTGCGGGCCTTTTCATCCGCGCAAGATCATCCCCGCCGTCTCCAGCCCGCTTGCCAGCGCCGCCTCGACCGTACCCATATCGCGGCCGCGATAAAGCGCCTCGCCGGAGAACAGCACCGCCCCGTCGGCGCGCGCGAGAATCGTCTGCGCCGCACGCGTCCGCGGCGTCGCCCATGAATAGGCGCCGCGCGCGAAGGGATCGTGCATCCAGTTGATCGCCGCCGCCGCGACAAGGTCGCGCGCGAGGACCTCGCGCGACAGCCCGAAGATGGCGGCGAGCGAATCGAGCCCGGCGTCGATCAGCGCTTGCTGATCGAGGCCCCCCAGCTCCACGGTCCGCGGGCCGCCGAACCAGCCGGTGAGCAGCGGATGCTGGTCCGGACAGCGCGTCCACCACACCGGGATCGTCTCATCCGTCAGCAGGAAGGTCATGTCCGCGAGATCTTCCTCACGCTCGCGCCACCAGGGCCGCGCGAAGCGCAGCAGGATCTTGATGACATTGCCGAAGCCGATGTCGTCGGCAGCCGCGGCCTTTTCACGTGCGCTCGTCGGCAGCGCGAGCTCGCGCAGCAGCGGCAGCGGCACGGTCAGGATCACGCGGTCGCAGGCAAGCACATCGCCGCCGGCGCAACGAACCGCCACGGCGCCGCCCACTTCCTCGATGGCCGACACGGCGCAGCCGAGCCGGATCGCAACGCCGCGCCTGCGGCACTCGGCCACCATGAAGTCGATCAGCGCACCATAGCCGCCCTTGATGCGCGCCTGCGGAGAGTGCCTGCCATCCATCCATTCCTCGCGCAGCGCCAGCGTCGAGGCGCGCTCGGGATCGGCAGCGTCATAGCCCTCGACCATGCGCTCGATCGAATGGCGCAGCCGCGCATATTCCTCATCGGCAAAATGACGGCGGAGGAAATCGGCCACCGTGAGGTCATGCTTCAGCCCCCTAAGCACGACTTTCAGCTCCGCCTCGTGCGGATCGTGGCGGTCCTCACGCGAGAGGCTTGCGCCGTCAAAGCCCCACTGCACGCCTTCGATCTGCTGAAGGGACAGCCCGGCCTCGCGCAGGAGACCGCGCGTGACCGGTGCCTCGCCATGGACGAATTCGGCGCCGGCATCGGCGGGGTCGCCGAACTGCGCCGCCGGCAGCGAATGAATGCGCCCGCCGCAGCGCTCGCGCGCCTCCAGGATGGTCACGCGCCTGCCCGCACGCGCGAGATCGCGTGCCGCCATCAGGCCGGCCGCGCCCGCACCGACGATGACGATGTGCTCCGATGGTTCGGACATGGCCGCGCTTTATTTGGCCACGGCGTGCGGATCGTTCTTGATCAGGTACCGCAGCAGCAGGACGCCGCCGCCGAGGTCCCGCGTGCTCTCCAGCGTCATTGCCGTGATCGGCGCGCGCTGGTCGCTGTCAGCTTCCGTCGAGTCGAACACGAAGGGTGCGCCCTGCGCGCCATCCACGGCGGGGCTGAGGATCAGGTTGAATTCGTCGATGAGGCCGGCGCGCAGGAACGCGCCATTGGCGACACCGCCGCCCTCGACGAGCAGACGCTTCACGCCAAGCTCGCGATTGAGAACGTCCAGCACCAGCGCCAGGTCGATCTCGGACTTGCCGGCAAAGATGTAGGACACGCCCTCGCCGCGAAGCCCTGCGAGATGCGAATCCGGCACGCTCTCGGTCAGCACGACGACGATCGGATCGCCGCCGATGTCGGAGCGGCCCCAGCCGATCTTGCCCCGCGCATCGAGCACGACGCCGTAGGTCTTCGCATCGCGTCGTGCGAACCAGTTTTCGCGCGGGATTTTCGTCGTCGTCTCCGGATACGGCTTGCCCTTGGCGAACTCCGCACCGGTGACGCGGCCGATCACCCAGGCATCGCCGCCGAGTTCGTCATGGATCTTCTCGAACCAGTCCGTGCCCGCGCCCTTTGGACGCCAGCGGCTGGGATGCGTGCGGCCGTCCAGGCTGGAGTGCATCAGGCAGATGACGTAGGGCTTCATGTGAACCTCCGCACCTCAGGCCGCCGGCCCGCCGGCCTTGGCGCGATCGTTCTTGGCGCGATCGTTGACGATCACCGCGAGCGGATTGAGCTTTGGCGGCGCGACGAGCTTGAGCGTGTTGCTGTCGTGATGATTGAACGGCGCGCCGCGCACGAACAACTCGGTCTGGATCAGATAGCTCCAGCTTCCGTCGTCGTTGAAGGTGATGTCGCAGCGATAGGAATCGGTGCGGAAGGCCTGCTCCAGGAAATCGGTCGAGCAGATGCCGTAGGCGGTGTCGCCCCGCTTGGCCGTGACCGAGATCTTCCTGTCATCCGGCCCGGCCTTGCCGGAGGCGAGCAGCACCTGCCCGCGCGGGATCGCCAGCGTCTGCATGATCAGCCCGGTCGCGGGCTCCCACAGCCAGTAGCCGACCTGGTCGTGGAAGGTGATGTCTTCCTCGGGCGTGTTGATGTGGATGTGATAGCGCAGCCCGTAGAACAGCTGCGGCCCGTTGGCCT
This sequence comes from Bradyrhizobium cajani, assembly GCF_009759665.1. Lineage (GTDB taxonomy): Bacteria > Pseudomonadota > Alphaproteobacteria > Rhizobiales > Xanthobacteraceae > Bradyrhizobium > Bradyrhizobium cajani. Next base: position 30,428 of record NZ_WQNE01000017.1, on the reverse strand, counting down.
GCGGATCGATCGGGTCCATCCGGATGCGCTCGATGAAGGTCCGCCGCTCGGGACCATCGGCCTTCGGATTGACGTCGATGCCCTTGTCGGCCTGCCAGCTACCTGCGAGGCGGCGGAGCGGGCCGAGATTGGCAAGGCCGTCGGGCGAGACATCCTCGGGCTCGGTGAAGATGTCGGCAGGAAGGGGAAGCATGGGTGTCCTCGCGCAGATTGCGAGGAGCAGCAATAGCACGGGGGCAGGAAGCTGGCTCGTGCTTATGTCTCACAATTCCGAATGGACATAGGCGCCATGTGCGGACGGTTGTTGGGCGACCGCGCGTCGTCCGATCAGAGGAGTCCAGCCTCCCCTCACGCCGCCGCTTGCCGTCTCCGCCGCGCGCCGGGACCTTGCCATGACAGGTCGGCCAGGGGCACGGGCTTGCTGAAGAAAAAGCCCTGGCCGAGCGGAATCCCGAGCGACTGGAGCCGTCCGACCTGCTCGCGGGTCTCGACGCCTTCGGCGACGATCGTGAGCTTCAGCGTCCTCGCAAGCTGCACGATGGATTTCAGCACGGCGACGGTCTCGCAGCGGTCGATCCTGTCGATGAAGGACTTGTCGATCTTGACCTTGTCGAACGGAAAGGCCGTCAGATAGGACAATGACGAGTAACCGACACCGAAGTCGTCAAGCGCAATCGAGACGCCCAGTGCCTTGAGGCGCTGAAGAGTCTTGAGGTTTTCCTGGGTATCGGCGAGGAACACGCTCTCGGTGATCTCGAGCTCGAGCCGGCTTTCCGGAAGACCACTCTGCGCCAGTGCGAACGTGACGGTGTCGACGAGATTGGAGCCGGCAAATTGCAGGGCGGACAGGTTGACCGCGACATTGACGTCGCCCGGCATGGTCATCGCATCCCTGCACGCCTTGGTCAGCACCTGATTGCCAAGCTCGACGATCAGTCCACCCGCCTCCGCAACGGCGATGAACTCGGTGGGGGGAATGAAGCCCCTGGTGTCGTGATGCCAGCGCGCCAGAGCCTCGACCGATTTCACACGGCCCGTGCCGAGCTCGGTCACGGGCTGATAGAACACCTCGATTTCATCGCGCCAGATCGCCTCGCGAAGCTCGATCTCGAGCACGTTGCGCTGATCCGCTTCCGCCTTGAGCTCCGCCGAGTAGATATGGAAGCAGTTTCGGCCGGCGTTCTTCGACTTGTAGAGCGCAAGGTCCGCATTGCGGAGGATCTCATCGACACGGGTGCCATGCTCGGGCGCCACGGCGATGCCGATGCTGCAGCCGATCACGACGGGATGGCCGTCGATCTGATAGGGCTCGGCGATGGCGTGCACCAGCCTGGCCGCGAGCGTCGCAGCGCCATCCTGCATCGAGACCTGGCCCGGCGCCACGATCACGGCGAACTCGTCACCGCCGATCCGCGCCGCAGTATCGACGTCGCCGATCTGCGCCTTGATCCGACCGGCAACCTGCTTCAGCAGCGCGTCGCCGCATTGGTGACCGAGCGCGTCATTGACCGACTTGAACTTGTCGAGATCCAGCAGCAGCACGGCGAACGGCGCGTCGGGCCTGGGATGACTGGCGAGCGCTTCGTCGATGCGCTCCTTGAACAGATTGCGATTGGCGAGGCTGGTCAGGCTGTCGTAGTGCGCCAGCCTTTCGATACGGTCCTCGGACGCCTTGCGTTCGGTGATGTCTTCATGGGTGGCGACCCAGCCACCGCCCTCGCGCCGTCCGTATGAGATATAGATAACGCGCCCATCCGGAAACTGCACGGTGTTCGAGGTCTGCTCCGACTTGGCGAGCCGGCTCTTCAAATCGGCAAGGTAGGCCTCGACGTCGAGCACGGCTGTCTGTTTTGCAAACACCTCCCGAAAATCCATGTCGATCCGAATCTCCTCCGGCACAAGCCCATAGAGTTCGACCCATTGTCGATTGTACGCGATCAGGCGGTCGCGGCCGTCGAACATGCTCAAGCCCTGAGGAAGGTTTCTGAGCGCGTCCTCGAACTTGCTGGCAAAATCGCGCACCTCGCGTTGGGCGCGATCGAGCGCTTTTTGTCGCCTCCAGTGGAACATCGTAGCGGTCAGGATGATGAAACTGAGCAGCACCGCGCCGCCGAGATAGACCTTCTGCCTGCGATCGGAGCGCGAATAGATTTCCTGCTCCGAAATGCCCACGGTGAAGATCAACGGAAAGACCCGCGATCGGCGTGCGGTGGTCAACCTGTCGCTGCGGTTCGGGCGGTTCTCGTTCCAGTATTGTGCATAGAAGCCGTCCCGCAGCTCGCCTTCGACGCGGTTCGGCGCGCGCTGCCCCAGCACGGTGCCCTGGTCCACGCCCCGCGCGGCGAGCACGACATAATTCGCATTTCTGAGAACCAGCGTTCCGCCGGCGCCGAGCTTTGCGGTGTCGTAGAACTTGCCGACGACGTCGACGCTGATCGAGCCGACCACCACGCCCGCCGGATTCCTGGCGGAGTCGAACACCTTCCTTGCGAGCTGGATGGTCCATTTGTTCGACGCCCGCCCCAACACCGGCTTCGCAACATAGAGGCGATCTTCGGCTTGCGACACGACATTGATGAAGTGCTCGCGATCGCCGAGATAGAGCGGGGGACCGGAATAGCCCGTCGTCGTATCGAACAGGTAGCCGTCCAGTCCGATCAGGGAGAACTGAATGACGTCACCGGTCGCGATGCGGGCCTTGTCGGACCAGAACTTCAGGCTGAAGGTCAGCGGATCCTGGGCGTAAAGCGCGCGCACCACCAGCAACGACTGATCCACACGCTCGAAGATGCGCTCAGTGTTCTCCTCGAACAATTCGGCGACGCTGTCGCCCTGCAACCGTGCCTGCTGGACGGCATCCGCCCGTTCCGATGACGTGATCGCGAAGTACCCGATCCAGACCAGGGGCAGGAAAAACAATGCGACCTGCAGCGGGGCGTTCCGCAGGATCGTCATCGCAGCTTTGCGGACCGACCTTCCGGGAATCACGGCACACGCCCCCGCATCAGCCGCCGGGGCAGAACGGTGCTCGCCGCCAAATATGGCATCGCCCTTCTCCGCCTCAATTGCTCGGGACGGCAAGGCCGCAAATTGGGCGCTGTCGTCAATCCGGGTCGCGAGACTAGGAGCGATAGCCTTAAGTTTTGGTTCGGAGAAAGCTCAATTCTTCAGTTTCCGACATCCGTAAAATCGCGGAGGTCGGCCGCTTTTGAAGCAACCTGGCAGTATTAATACATCCGGAAACGGACCTTTCCGCAGCGCCCCCTCGATCCGCCCGTTTCTCACAGCGCCCGCGCAAGAACGATCGTGCCGGACAGGATGAGGGTCGCGCCGGCCACATGGCTGAGCCTTCGACCGAACGGCAGCAGTTTCTCGCCGGCGACATAGAGCGCGATGCCGATGATCCAGACCAGGTTCATCACGCCACCGACGAACAGCAATACCATCAGAAACCAGCAGCAGCCGACGCAGTAGCTGCCGTGGCGAAGCCCCATGCGGAATGCTCCGCGCGCACCAAGCCGCCAATGCCGGCTGAGAAACAACAGCGGGCTCTCGCAGTAACGCAGGCAGGCATGCTTGAGCGGCGTGAACTGGTAAAGCCCCGCGGCAAGCAGGATGGCGCCGCCCAGGACCGCACTGGTCGTCGCCATCGCCATCGACAGCAATCCGAAACGTTCGAGTGCCCATTGTGCCAGGACCGCAACCAGACTGAACCCGGCCCATGTCACGAGATAGCCTGCGAGAAATATCCAGGCATCGATGGCGGCGCGGGATGCAGTCTCCTGCTTGCGCTTGACAGTCACATACAACAGGACGGTCGGCGCTGCGCTCGGCGCCATCATCGCGATCATCATCACCCACCACATCGCGAACAGCAGAGCGGCGTAGAGCGGCGTCCACGGCATCGGTGCCATGTCCGGCATGTCGGCCATCATGTCGGTATCCATGCCGGCGCCGCTCGCGAGATAGGCCCAGGCGAGCGCCGCCACCGCGGCGGTCCCGATCGCGACGATCAGGCGGTCGCGGCGGAGCAGGTGTTCCAGCATCAGGCGTCCCTGCATGGATCTGCCTAGCGTAGCGATGATGAGTTGACGCCGAGGTCTCGTCTCGGCGTCAGCGCCGCATCACGCCGCGACGCCGTCGGGCGTCTGCACGACGTTGGCGAGCGAGCTATGCGTGCCCCGGGTCTCGAACGGGATCGCGCCGGTCGAGCGGATGTTGGATGACGCGACCTCGGCAGCCCTGTGCTCGAACCCCTCGGGCATCACGACCTGGATGCGGTGCGGATCACCCGTCACCGGATTCTTGATCGGCTCGACATCGGTCTCGAGCACGCCCCCGGCGACGAGCTTGGCGACGCGTCCGTCCTTGTCGAAGGAAAACTCGAACGGCGCGAACACCGGATCGTGGATCTTGGTCACGATCAGGCTGAGGATCTGGAAAAGCGTGCCCTCGGCCGAATGCTTGCCGGAAAAGATATCGAACAACGCCTGACGCTGCTCCGCGGTGGCGCGTTCATCGATGATCGGCTGGATCGTGCCGTTGCCCTCATGCAGCGGTCCTGGGAAATCGACCGTGACCGCGAAGCAGAGACCGTCGAGCCTGGTCCCCTCGAAATGCCCTTTGGTGATCCGCATGCCGGCCAGCCCCTTGCAATAGCCTCGGGTCGGCGGTGCATTGAAATCGCAGGGGCAGCCGAACGCGCAAGTGCAATTCTTGATCCATTCGCCTTCGAGACGCCAGTCCGATGCAGCCATGGCACATCTCCCAATGTGAGCGGGGACGCGGCAGCTGTTTGACGAATTTGATCAGCGTTATGTCGAAGCAAGGCGAAAAAGCGCGAGCGGGATCGAGATTCGATCAGAAGGCCGGCATCGCAGAAAAAGTCTGGTGGCGAGCTGCCAGTACCGTCCAATGACGAAAGCATATCACCCGCGGCCGGGCGCGTATAGCAAGCCTGTACGACAGAGCAGCCAGGATTGAGTACCTCCGAGGTCGCAGCAATGACGCGCCATTCGGAGCATGCGAACATTTATGCACTTGAAATATCAATAAAATCTCCACAGGCGGTCGCGCCCCTGCCCGCTTGCGGCAACGGCGGCGATTGCCTCCTCGAGCGAGCCGATCCAGCGATTTGGAGGGAAACGATTAGCGAAGAATCAAGAATGGAGTTCCCCCGAGGCCGCCGATCGCAAAACCCGCTTCGCCCGCCGGTTGCAAAGGCCTAGACTGACACTGGCACGGCGCGCGATGCGCCCAGCGAAGGCAGGTCGGCATGCCCGAGGCATTGCAGTTGATCGCCGATGCGAACTGGATCGAGCTGGCATTCGCGGTCTTCATTTTCGACATTCCGCGATACTCCCTTTCGCTGCTCTCACTTTGCCTCCTTGGCCTGGCGCGCCGATCCCGACAAAGCGACGCGCCGATCGGCGTGTCGATCAGCGTCATCATCCCTGCCTTCAACGGCGGTTCCGGTCTGCTCAGCTCGCTCGAATCGCTGCGGCGACAGACGTTGCCGCCGCACGAAGTCATCGTGGTCGACGACGGATCCACGGATGACACCCGCGCCATTGTCGAGCAGGCCCGCGCCGCCGGGCTGGTGGACATGGTGATCTGCCATGGCACGCGCTGTGGCCGCAGCGCCGCGATCAATGCCGCAGCGCGTTTCGCGAGCGGCGAGCTGCTTCTGACGATGGATGCAGACACGCATTTCCAGCCTGCGGCACTCGCACGGCTGGCGCTGGCGTTCAGGGATCCACGCGTTGCGGGAGCAAGCTGCAACATTGCCATCAGCAATGAGGGCAGTTCGATATGGACGCGGCTTCAAAGCATCGAATACCTGATGTCGATCAGCGCCGGCAGGACAATCCTCGACATTGTCGGCGCGATCGCCTGCCTGTCCGGCGCCTGTTCGATGTACCGCCGCGATGTCTTCGTGCGCCACGGCGGGCTGGACGTCGGCCCGGGGGAGGACCTGGAATTCAGCCTGAGGCTGCGCCGCCTCGGCTACCTCGTTCGCTTCGTGCCGGAGGCCTGGGCGGAAACGGCAGGCCCCGTCGGCGGGCTAAGCCTGCTGCGGCAGCGCGCGCGCTGGGATCGCGATGCCCTGCGAATTCGCCTCATCATGTATGCCGAGCTCGGGTTGTTTCATCGCTTCGAGCGGTTGCCCGACACGTTGCAGAGGCTGGATTTCATCCTGTTCGATCTGATCCCGACACTGATCTTTCCGTTCTACATCGTCTACCTCGTGGTACTGCTCGGCGCCGACGCCTTCTGGTTTATCGCGGCGATCTATTTCCTGCTGGCCTGGATCTCGTTCTTCAACCTGGCACTCGCCGTTGCGCTGTTCGGCCGCTCGCCGAGCCCCGCCAATCTCGGTGCGGTGCTGATCTTTCCGCTCTATCAGGGCAGCTATCTCAGATGTGCCCGGCTGGTCTCCTACTCCTCGGAAATCATCTTCGCCGCTTCGAAGCACGACGATTTCGTGCCGCCGCGCGTGCGTCGTGCGCTGTTCTCCGGCCGTATTTGAAAGACGAGCTTCATGAACGTCGTCATCAACAGGCTCGATCCAAATGTTCCAGATCCCGTGGAAAGCCGCCGGAGCGCGGCGAGCCGCTTTGTACGCATCGTCTACGCGACATGCGTGTTCGGGGTGCTTGCATTCCTTGTCGTCTATTTCGGAGCGCCGCTTGTGTATCTGAATGGACCCGGCACCGTTTCGGCTCCGTCGCACGTCGTCTCGCTGCCCTATATCGTGCAGGTCAAGAGCGTGAATGTGACTCATGGCGCCACGGTCAAGGCCGGCGAAGAGATTGCCCAGGTGCGCTCGCCCGAGCGGGACGGTATCGTGGCCACCTACATGAGGTCACTGGCCGACATCACGAGCCGCAAGTCGGAGCTGCGCATCCGGGCACGCGTGGCGCAGGAGACGCTCGAGGCGGCGAAAGCCTACAGGCAGCTGACCGAGGACGCCGTCGACCAGCTCGAAGGATCGCAGGCCGCGAGCCTCACGTTTCGGTTCGAGCTGATTCGCGAACGCGCGGCGGCGCGGAAAGCCGTCATTTCGCAGGAGGCGGAGATCGCCGAGGCCACCACCCAGCTGGCAGCCCTCGACGCCTTTGGGCAGCAGCTCCGCGACCGTCTCGACGAGGTGGAACGGGATTTCGCCGCTGGCCGTGTGCTCGCGCCGGTCGGCGGCATCGTGTCGACGGGTCTTGCCGATGTCGGACAGTCCCTGGTGGCCGGCACGCCGATTGCTCAAATCCTCGATCCCAGCGACATCTTCGTCGACTGGCACATTCCGAGCGCCCGGCTGGTCGAGCCCCACATCGGCAATGAGGTGCTCGTCGTCTTCGGCAATCGCCGGATCTCGGCAACGATCGCGGAAATCCTGCCGGTGTCCGATGTGTACGCCGGAAGCCGGCAGGCTCTGACACGCGATCGTCCTGCCACCCAGCTCGGACGTCTTCGCTTCACTCCGGGAGCGGTGCCGCCGCCGCTGAATTCAACCGTCCAGGTTCGCATGTACTATACGGAAGTGGCCTCCCGATTGTCCGCGGCCGTGGCCGGTCTGCTCGGCCGGCAATAGACGCGAGCATGCCGAAGGGGACTATGGTGCAGATAGGAGCAAACGAATCGACCTGTCCGGCTTGTGGAGCCGGCGATCTCGCGTTCGCTCCAATCCTTCATCACATGATCTGCGCCTATGTCGGTCCGTCCTATGATTTCATCGAGACGTCCGAAGGCTATCTCTGTCCGAAATGCCGCCATGGCATCGCCTCGGGCGACCCGGCCTGCGAAATCCTCGGCACCTCCGCCCGATGTGGCGCCTGCGGCAGCGAGATGATCGTGTTGCCGGAGCACGCTCAACCATCGACGCCCGCCCCGAATGGTGCTGGTCGGCAACGCTGAGGAGCAAAGGGCTACGGCGCGGTGGACGCGTGATCGCGGCGTGCCGCTTTCAATGTGGGGGCGTTACCATTGATACCTCACCACACCCTTGCCGGCGTAGCTGCGGGTGACGTTGGAGAACTCGCCTTCGAACGTTGCTGCCGCCGACCAGCCGGTCAGCCATTTCTTCTCTGCTGAGGCCGTGACGAGCGCGGCATCAGAGGCTTGCGCTGCGCCGTTGACGACGAAGCTCGCGCCGGGCAGCGCCTGGAAGGTCGCGCCGATCGCGCGATCGGGATTGAAATCGTGGGCCCAGGCGAGGCGGCCGCGCAGGGTGGCGATGCCATCGGCTGTGGCGAAGGACTTGTCAGTGCGCAGGCCGAGCTCGCTGCGGCTGGCGGTGACGCTCTTGGCGGCATAGCCAAGCGCGAACGTATTGGTTCCGGTGACGGCGCTCTCGGCATAGGCTGGAAGATCGAACGTCGTGAACTGGCCCGCGGCATAGGGCGTAAGGCCCATCCAGGGCGTGACAAAGCGATAACCGCCCTCGGCACGCCCCGAATACGCATTGGCGTTGAACTGCGCGCGCAGATGATCGAGGCCGGCAGCCGTGACGAAGCGGTCGGTGGTGATGTCCTGCCAGCCGTAGGCGGCGGCAGCAGCGATGTATGCCGGGCCGGCCGTGTGTCGCACGAATGCGCCGGCCTGGAACAGGTCGGAACGACCGCTGCCGCCATTTGCGACGGAAAAGCTGGTGCCGCCACCGGCGAGCGCAAAGCCTGCAATCGTCGCGGGCGAGAAGCGGTAGTCAACGCCGACCGCGCCGGCGGCGATGCGGCTCGTCGTGTCGTTCGACCCGAGCGCCATGTTGCCATCCGTCGTCTGGGCGCCGCCGAAACCTGCCGACCACACACTCCATTGTGGCTGATAGACTGGCGCGAGCGGGGCCTTGTGATGGACCGCGGCGTAGGCGTCGCGCTCGGCCCGCGAACGGGCGCGGCCCATGGAGGCGTTGGCGGCGTAGCTTTCCTCCGCAAAGGCCGACGGGCCCGGTCCGGCCGCCGTGGCATCGCTGCGACCGCCGATGAAGGGATCGGTGATCAGGCCGAGGAAGAGGTTCATGGCCGTGAAGGTGGTCTGCTGCGCTCCGGTGACGGTTTCGCCCGAGGCCTGCGTCAGGCCAGACGGCGTCAGCGACCCGAATGCGAGTGGAATGCTGCCGGTCGCGTTGAAGGAATTGGTGAGTGCGTTGGCGACATTCTGCTGGTTTACATTGAGGCCCGTCGCCGACGCGAAGTTCAGTGCGAGATTGAGGTAAACGTCATTGCCGACGTAGCTCAGGCTGCCTGTGAAATTCGGTTGGTTGGTGCTGACGACCGGATTGAACGTGCCGACGATACCGGTGGCGCTGAGGATCAGATATTGCTTGGCGACGTTGGCGTCGAGGATGGCAGCATTGACGGTCGCGCCGCCGAGCGTCGCGGTTCCGGTGACGTTGACCCGGTCGGCACTCGAAGCAGATACCTCGACCAGATAGCTTGCCGCCGCGGTGAAGACGAGATTGCCCTGCACGGAGAGCAGACCGATCGAATGGCCGGGCGAAAGCGTACCGCCGTCGATAGTGGTGTTGCCGACGATGCCGTTGCCACCAAGCGTGGCGCCCGCGGTCACCGTGAGGTTGCTCGCCGAAGTAAGGTCACCGTCGACGCCGAGCGTGCCGCCATTGACGTTCACCGGACCTGCAAAGGTGCTGGTGCCGGTCAACGTCCAGGTTGAGTTGCCGATCTTGTTGAATGTGCCAAAGCCCTGATACTGCGCGGCTGCGCCGATCTGCGACACGTCAAAGCTTGCCGCACCACTGCCGCCGAGTTGGAACGTATCGTTACCCGTACCGAGGACGTTGCCTGATATGCTCGAGCCAGGCGCCAGCGTCAGCGTGTTGCCAGCTCCGGCAAACTGGATCGCCGTGCCGCCGCTGATACTGCCGGCATTGAAGATCGAAGAGCCGCCTGCGGCCACGGCCAGGATTCCGATTGTCCCACCTGTGATGCTGGCGCCGGTCATGTTCGTCACCGTCGCGCTGGTTCCGGCGTAGATGCCGTAGGTCGCGATGCCGGTGATCGTCCCGGCATTGGTGACATCGGCGGCGCCAATGGCGACAACGCCGCGCGCGCCGCCCGAGATGGTGGCGCCGGCGGTGTTGGTCACCGTCGCGTTGGAAAGGGCGAAGGCGCCATCGCTGGCACCGGCGGTGCCGGAGATGGTGCCGGAATTGGTGAGGTTGAGAGAACCGCCAGCCGCGCGAATGCCGGACAGGCCGCCCGTGATGTTGCCGGCGTTGGTGACGTCGGCGGCATTGGCATAAACTCCGTACTGTCCGCCCGTGATGCTGGCGGCCGTATTGTTGGTCACAGTCGCCTTGATTTGAGCGAAGATGCCGGAATCCGAAGTGCCGGTAAGACTGCCTGCATTGGTGACATTGGCTGTGCCGGCAGAGTGAATTGCGGATTGACCGCCAGTGATGGTGGCCGCGGCGCTATTGCTCATCACCGTCGCGCTGGTTCCGGCGTAGATGCCGTAGGTCGAGGTGCCGGTGATCGTCCCGGCATTGATGACATCGGCTGTGCCGATGGCGACAACGCCGCGCGTCCCGCCCGAGATGGTGGCGCCGGCGGTGTTGGTCACCGTCGCGTTGGCAAGGGCGAAGGCGCCATCGCTGGCACCGGCTGTGCCGGAGATGGTGCCGGAATTGGTAAGGTTGAGAGAACCGCCAGCCGCGCGAATGCCGGACAGGCCGCCCGTGATGTTGCCGGCGTTGGTGACGTCGGCGGCATTGGCATAAACTCCGTACTGTCCGCCCGTGATGCTGGCAGCCGTGTTGTTGGTCACAGCCGCCTCGATTTGAGCGAAGATGCCGGAATCCGAAGTGCCGGTAAGACTGCCTGCATTGGTGACGTTGGCTGTGCCGGCAGAGTAGATGCCGAATTGACCGCCAGAGATGGTGGCCGCGGCGCTATTGTTCGTCACCGTCGCGCTGGTTCCGGCGTAGATGCCGTAGGTCGCGATGCCGGTGATCGTCCCGGCATTGATGACATCGGCTGTGCCGATGGCGACAACGCCGCGCGCGCCGCCCGAGATGGTGGCGCCGGCGTTGTTGATCACCGTCGCGTTGGCAAGAGCGAAGGCGCCATCGCTGGCGCCGGCGATGCCGGAGATGGTGCCGGAATTGGTGAGGTTGAGAGAACCGCCATTCGCGCGGATGCCGGAAAGGCTGCCCCCGATGGAGGCGTTGGCGTTGTTGCCGACCGTTCCACTTGCGACGAATATTCCGAAGTCTGTACCGGAGACCAAGTTCGCGATGCCGGCGGCAACGCTGACGGTAACGCCAATCTCAACGCCGGTGCCGTAGCCGTTGGTGCCTGCGTTGGTGCCAGGCGCGCCGCCGCCTTGATTGAAGGTGGCGCCCGTGCAGGTCGCCGTCACATTGTCGGCCGCCTGGGGCGTACAGTCAGCCCACGCCGCTCGATCCAGCAATAGTCCCATGGCGAGGGCGAGGGCCAGAGATGGCCCGATGCTCGCGAGCGACATGCGCGGACCGTTTGGACCCGAACCGTCGCGCAAACCAACCGGAAATTTGTTCATGCCAGTATCCCTTGCGCCGCCCGCGCCGCAATGCAAATTGTCGGACGCAATTTCGCATAACGGCCGCGCCACTTCTGTCGCTGGCGGGCCACAGCACTTTCCGGAGGCTTGACGTCAGACGATAGAGACTTTGCAATCTGCGCACTCAGCACGACAAAATGCGTCAGCGTGCCGCAGGCTCTTCGAATTCAATACACAGTTGATCTTATGCGAGCAGGTCCTTTGCATTTTACGCAGCGGGAAGCTGGCTTGAAATTTGCAATCTCCGGGTGAACACTAGGTTCGAAATTCATTGGAATGCATCGCCCATGTCCGCAGCCGAAGATTTTTCGCCCAGGCGCTTCACCACCGATCAATTGCCTGAAAATGAGAGACTGGCGCGATGGCGCGAGGAATTCGGAAGAACGCTGGTGCACGTCGACATCGAACCGGCATCGCATGATGTCCCGTTCAGGGCGGACGCCGTGCTTCAGAACCTCCCGGGTGTACGCATCGCATCCTGCGCCGGCTCGAAGGCGCGCCTCCATCGCACGCGCGCACTGGCTGCCGATGGCGGTGACGGGATTGGCCTGTTCGTCAATCTGGCGGAAGCGGCAATGGTGTCGCAGCGCGACAAGGAATTGGTGCTGAAGCAAGGCGATGCCGTGATTGTCCGTCCGGACGAGCCGGTCCTGTTTTGCGCGACGAGGCATCTTCACTTGTTGTTTCCGCGCGCCGCTCTGGCCGTACGGACGAACGATATCGCCGGCGCGGTCATGAGACCGATTTCGCACGGCGCTTCGCCGCTGCGGCTGCTTCTCGGCTATCTGCATCTCATCCAGGGGGAGCCCGGTCTCGATGAGACGGCGCTGCGGCAGGCGATGGTCAACCACATCCACGATCTCGCCGCCTTGGTGATCGGCCCTACCCACGACGCGCGACAACAGGCAAGGGGCGGCGCCGCCGCGGCACGATTGGCCGCTGCAATCGATTTTATCGGAAGATCTTTCACCGACCCCGAGCTCTCGCTCGCGCATGTTGCCGCGCGCCAGGGTATCTCGCCGCGCTATCTTCAGGAGTTGCTGGAGAAGTCGGGAGCATCATTCACCGCACGCGTGAATGAGTTGAGATTGAAGCGGGCCTTCGCCCTCTTGACCAAATTCCCGGACCGTCCGGTGTCCGAGATTGCCGCCCAGGTCGGATATTCCAACGTCTCGCATTTCAACCGCCTGTTCCGACAACGCTTCGGCGACAGACCGAGCGGTGTACGAGGCCGCTTCTGAGCAAAACATGCCCGCCCTATGCTATGGCGCGGGTCGTGAGGGAGCCCTAGGCGGATCCGGAGCGCCACTCGTCACGAGCACAAATCGGTCAGCCTGGCACCCACGCAGCGCCGTCGCATGAAATCGTGGTCCACGGCACAGAAGCGCAGCTTGGTGCCTAGGGAGGGAATCATACGCAACCACCGACACGAGGAACCGCTGTTTGTTCTCAGTATGGCTGCGTGAGCGCTTGGCACGATGGCGGAGGTTACATCCCGAAACCCACAATCGCGGGAGCCCTGCTTCGTTATTGGCTGGCAGCCTGGCTCGCTGGGAAGCATCGCTTATGGCCAGCCGGAACCCGCCGCTTGTTCGACCCCTAGCGAGGTTCAAATCCTGGAGGCGCAACTACCGATACCAACATCCGGTTCAAGTGCTGATTTGACGAAGGTGTCGACCGCTCAAGGCTTCTCGTTGACGCGCTTTTCGAGCGCCAACGTTCGCTCGACCAAGTCATCCAATTCAAAAGACTGCGATTCGAGGAATGCGACAGACCCATTGTTGGGGTTGACAGCTAGACGGTGGGTCTCGCTCAAATGATGTTTGAGCCAGGTCCTCTGCTCTTGCTGCAATTGCGCTCGCTGCTTGCCCTCGGACCTGTGCAGAAGCGTCTGATAGGCGGCATTCAGCCTCGGGTCCCACTTATCGACTTCGGCTTTGCCGCAATCCAACATTTTCGAGGAAACGCCGTCGGCTTTGGCTATGCACGCGTCGAACTCCGCGCCCTGCTGCGCGCTTGCAGGAAATGCGGCGATATAGAGGGCGGCTCCCAAAGCGCGAGATGATTTCCAGAACATCGTAGCGGTCCTATGCCATTTCCGACCTGAGTAAAATTTGACCTGTCTGTTGTGGCTATTTCGCGATGAGACTAGGAAGGTTGCTGGCGGCCAAAAACCGTAGGCGACCGGCGGAGAGGCGCTCCCTCTTCGCTCCTTCGCTGTCTTCAAGTTCACTCGGTTCTCCTCCGACGCCTTCCGCCATTTCATCATGCGTCAGAGCCTGGACAAGATCGCTCGAAGGAATGGCTGGCAAGTTCACACTGAGGGATTCATCTGAACAGCCGTGGCGGCAAGATGTTGGCCGACGCGGTGCAAGGTTGCTCGATGGGAAGCTCGAATAAAAAACAACTGATGATTGGTCGTGGATTCAATGAAGCCTCTACCCAGAGCGCCAAACATGGCCGGTCAATGAATCCGCAATTGTGGACGCCAATCGCCCAGCTTAGGAGGTCAATATTGCAGGCCGATGATAGCGAGGAGCACGGTCGGACACAGGACCACGGCGATATGCACGCTGGCGCGTCGGGAGAGAAATGCGTGAGCACCCTTCGCGCCGATCATCCAGCGAACGCAATCGTACAAGATCGTGCTCAAGCGTAGTTGTTGGTGCCCAGGGGCGGAATCGAACCACCGACACTGCGATTTTCAGTCGCATGCTCTACCAACTGAGCTACCTGGGCGTGCTCCAAGAGAGGGGCCAAGGCCCATCGAGCGGGCGGTTTATAGTGGGCTGAAGGCTGCCTGTCCACCCACGCTTCGCCTTTGGCTTCGCGGGGGGCTGCCCGGCTGTGCACAAGGTTGGGCAGGATCGTCGCGGCAGGCCGCCAGATCAATCAAGTATTTGATATTATTAGTCTATTCTACGTCATCCGCTCCGTCGTCGCGGCCGGGGATGACATAGGAGCCTTTCAGCCAGCGGTTCAGATCGACATCGCGGCAGCGCGAGGAGCAGAACGGGCGGGTGGCCTGCGACTGCGGCTTGCCGCAGATCGGGCAGGTCTTGAGGGGGGCAGCGGGCGTTTTGACGTGGTCGTCCATGATCGGGGCAACTGACACAGGGGGTGAGGGAGTTCAAGCGCCTGTCGGCAAACGGGTTCCTCGAGCGGCGGCGCATGTGCTCCCGGCAGGTCGGGCGAGCCCAATTCTACTGTGCATGGGGTTGTTTTCGAGATTTTTGTCGGACCGCCCGGCGCGGCTTTCGCGCGGTCAGACGGCCGTGGCGTTGAGCCAGCCGAAGCGGATCGGGAAACCCTCGCCGCCGAGCAGCGTCGTGGTCTCGTACAGGGGCAGGCCGACCACGTTGGTGTAGGAGCCGACCATCTTGACGACGAAGGAGCCGGCGATGCCTTGCACGGCGTAGCCGCCGGCTTTGCCGCGCCATTCGCCGGAGCCGATATAGGCCTGGATGTCGTCCTCCGACAGCCGCTTGAAACGGACGCGGGTCTCGACCAGGCGCTGGCGGAAGGCCTCGCGCGGCGTCACCAGGGTGATCGCGGTGTAGACGCGGTGGTTGCGGCCCGACAGCAGCCGCAGGCACTGCGCGGCCTCATCCACCAAATTGGCCTTGGGCAGGATGCGGCGACCGACCGCCACAACCGTGTCGGCGGAGAGGATGAAGGCACCGCGCAGCTCGTCATCGAGCTGCACCGATTTGAGCGCCGCATCGGCCTTGGCCCTGGCGAGGCGGTTGGCGCAGGCGCGCGGCAGCTCGCCCCGCTTCGGCGTCTCGTCGACGTCGGCCGGCCGGAGCGCGTCCGGCTCGATGCCGGCCTGGTTGAGCAGCGACAGGCGCCGCGGCGAACCGGAGGCAAGTACGAATTTGGGGCGGCCGAGCATCAGGTGATTTGGGGATGAAGCGGAGGGGGTGAATTGCGCGCGGAACCTATCGGAAGGGGCCCGGTTTCACAACCCGGGAACCCGAGCTTAGTGATTCGAGGCGTCCGACGTGGGTTTGCCTGCGGTCCGTGACGCCGGTGTTACGCCGTCTTCACCTCTCCCCGCACGCGGGGCGAGGGAGCAGAGGTGCGGCGTCCGGGGCACGACAGCTACTCGGTCGCAGCGCCGACCTTCGCAAACCGCCGGCGGATGCGCATCAGCAGCTGGTCGCAGACTTCGCGATAGGCGGCGAGCTTCTGGTCGCGGCTGCCTTCGATGGTGGTGGGATCCTGCGTCGGCCAGTATTCGACATCGGCGGCGAGCGTGCGGGTCAATTCCAGCGCCTTGTGGTGCGCCTCCGGCGAAAGCGTGATGATGAGGTCGAAATTCAACCCCTCCCAATCCTCCAGCTCCTCGAAGGTCTGCGGCTTGTGGGGGGAGATGTCCTGGCCGAGTTCGGCCATCACGGCGACCGCGAACGGATCGAGCTCGCCCTTCCTGGCGCCGGCCGATTTCACGTAGAGACCTTGCGGAAACATGTGTTGCAGCAGGCTCTCGGCCATCGGCGAGCGCACGCTGTTCATCGCACAGGCGAACAGCACCGATTGCGGATCGCGTGCGCGTGGCGGCGCAGCCATCCGCGTTTAGCCTCTTTTGACGGAGGGCATGGCCTTGTCGGAAAACCGCTGCACATTTTTCCAAGCCATGCCCTACCCCTTCCAATGCAGGACGGTAATGAGCGTGAACAGCCGGCGCGAGGTCTCGAAGTCGACCCGCACCTTGCCTTTCAGCCGCTCCTGGAGCGTGCGCGATCCCTCGTCATGGATGCCGCGGCGGCCCATGTCGATGGCCTCGATCTTGTCCGGTGTAGCTGTCCGGATCGCCTGATAGTAGCTGTCGCAGATCATGAAATAGTCCTTCACGATCCGCCGGAACGGCGTCAGCGACAATAGATGCGCGACCACGGGCGTGCCGTCCTCGCGGCGGATGTCGAACATCAGGCGGTTGCCGGTGATGCCGATATGCAGCGTGAACGGCCCCTGCCCCTCGGCGCCATCGGGCGCAAACAGATTCTGCTCGATCAGGTCGTAGATCGCGATCGCGCGCTCATGCTCGATGTCGGGACCGGAACGGCCGATCGAGTCTTCGTCGAGCGTGACGCCGACGATGCGATTGGTCGAGTCGTCCTGTTCGGGCGGCTTGTTCATGACAGATTGAGGCGCAATCCAATCGAGCGCGAATGGGCATCCAGCCCCTCCGCTTGTCCGAGCGTCATCGCGGCCGGGCCCAGCGCGCGGAGCTGATCCGGGCCGCATTTCAGGATCGAGGTGCGCTTCATGAAGTCGTGCACGGACAGCCCCGAGGAGAACCGCGCCGAGCGCGCCGTCGGCAGCACGTGGTTGGAACCGCCGACATAGTCGCCGATCGCCTCCGGCGTATGCGCGCCGAGGAACACCGCACCGGCGTTGCGGATCCTGGCGGCGAGCGCGTCCGGATCCGGCGTCATGATCTCGAGATGTTCGGCCGCGATCGCATCCGCGAGCGGGATGGCGTCGGCAAGGTCCTTCACCATGATGATGGCGCCGAAATCGGCCCAGGAGGCGCTCGCAATCGCGGCGCGCGGCAATGTCTTCAACTGCGCCTCGACCGCCTTCTCCACATCGGCGGCAAGGCGCGCGGAATCGGTGATCAGGATCGACTGCGCGCTGGCGTCGTGCTCGGCCTGCGCCAACAGATCAGCGGCGATCCAGTCGGCATTGCCGGTGTCGTCGGCGATGACCAGCACCTCGGAAGGGCCTGCGATCATGTCGATGCCGACCTTGCCGAACACCAGGCGCTTTGCCGCGGCGACATAGGCGTTGCCGGGCCCGACGATCTTGGCCACCGGCGCGATCGTCGCCGTGCCGTGCGCGAGCGCGGCCACGGCCTGCGCGCCGCCGACGCGATAGATCTCGGTGACCCCACCGAGATGGGCTGCCGCCAGCACCAGCGGATTGAGCTTGCCGTCCGGCGCCGGCACCACCATCACCAGACGTGAGACGCCCGCGACCTTCGCCGGCACCGCATTCATCAGCACGGAGGATGGATAGGCCGCGGTACCGCCGGGCACGTAGAGGCCGGCGGATTCGATCGCCGTGTAGCGCCAGCCGAGCTCGACGCCGAGCGGATCGGTGAAGCGCTCGTCCGCCGGGAGCTGACGGCGGTGATAGGTCTCGATGCGGTCGCGCGCGAGCTTGAGCGCGTCCAGCGTCGCGGCATCGCACGCCTTCTTCGCGGCATCGATTTCGGCGGCCGAAACGCGAAGGCCGGATGCATCCAGCGTCAGCCGGTCGAACTTTGCCGTCGCCTCGAGCAGGGCCGCATCGCCGCGCCTCGCCACGTCGTCGACGATGGCGCGCGCGGCGGCCTCGACGTCGGCCGAAACCTCGCGCTTGGCGGCAAGGAAGGCCGCGAATCGCTGGTCAAAATCGGCGCTGCTGCGGTCGAGGCGAACGGGCATGTCTGGCTTGGCTTCTGGCTGGTTTGTCGGGGCGAATTGGCGCACCAGGTCCCCTGCTCAATGGCGCGGCGGGGAAGCGGCGTCAACCCTTGGCCAACCCTTGGCGGCCGGCCGTTGGCTTTCGGAGGTCGTCCGGGCGAAACCAGGGCGAAAACGGAATGCGTGGCCTTGGCATGCCACCTCACCCCTCCGCCTCGATTCCCGTTCCCAGTTCGTCCGCCCCAAGGTCGGTCAGCTCGCATTCCAGGCATTCGACGTCGAGGCGGATGGCGCCGCCCTGGGCGAACAAAAGCAGGGCGCTGCCGCCGGGCTCTTCGGCACGGCCGTCCTGGGGGTGAAACTCGATGCCGACGAGATCCAGGACCTTGTCTGGAGCACCGAGATCGATGTTGCGCGATTTGCAGGCGAGCACGCGGTCGAAGCGGAGCGCAGCGACCAGCCGGCGCGGCTCGGCCTGGCCCTCCAGCGACTGCTCCCAGTCCAGCCGGCTCATCCCGACCACCAGCCGTTTCTCGCTTTGCCGCCAGATGATGTCCGAGGCCTGCACCCGGGCGTCCTGGACATGGGTGGAGATCACGGCGAGATCGTCGGCATCGAGCGCGATCAGTTTGAGCTGGGGAGACATCGCGGACATTCTCTCCTCGGGAGCCGATACGGCCCAACGCGCGCGGGCAACGAAATTTCCGCGCAAGCTAACGGGCCGGCGGGCTAGAGGCTATTGATATCCTCCATCTCCAGCACCTTCCGCCGATAGCCCTCCCGGGCGACTCGGATCATGGCGCGGCCGATCTGCTCGGTCGAGGTGACGAGCCGCGGCGAGATCCGGCGCAGCACCGACCAGAGTGGCCAGGTTGTGGCGTACACGGCCTGCACCCAGGCAGTCTTGGAGCGGGCGCCGTGCAGGGGCTGGATCGCGCCGGGCCGGAACATGTAGGCGGCCTTGAACGGCAGCTTGAAGAGATCGTTCTCGGTCTTGCCCTTGATCCGCGCCCACATCCGCGAGCCCTGCTCGGTGGAATCGGTGCCGGCGCCGGTGACGTAGACGAATGTCATCTGCGGGTTGAATTTCGCCAGCGTCGCCGCAGCGGCGAGCGTGATGTCGTAGGTGAGATGGCGGTAGCGCTCCTCACCCATGCCGATCGAGGAGACGCCAAGGCAGAAGAAACAGGCGTCGAAGCCCGTGAGCTGCGGCTCGATCGCCGCATAATCCGTGAAATCGTCGTGGATGATCTCGGTGAGCTTGGCGTTGCGCACGCCGGTCGGGCTGCGTCCCACCACAACCACGCGTTCGATGCCGGGATCGATCAGGCACTCGCGCAACACACCCTGCCCGACCATGCCGGTCGCGCCGAAGACGATGACTTTCATCGGGACGTCCCCACCGAGGCTCATGCGGCGGCCGCGATCTCGTCGAAGGATACACCGGTCAGCGTCGCCGAGGCATCCCACAGCATGGCTGCCACGGCAAAATCCTTCGCGTGCGGCATGATCCTCGCCGGCCTCGGTGCCCCCTTCAATTCGTAGAACCCGTGCGGACCGTAATAGCCGCCGGGCTCCGCGGCCGGAGAGGTCGCCGCGAACAGCGTGGGCAGGGCGCCCTCGGCCGCGGACTGGCTGATCAAGGGCTGGAGCAACCGCCCGACCCGCCACGAGAAGCTGTTTGCACCCGGGCCGTTCGGAATGAGATCGGTCCGCGCGTAGCCGGGATGCGCGGCAACGCTCATCACGCCCCAGCCGGCAGCGAGGCTGCGACGTTGCAGCTCCAGCGAAAACATCAGCATCGCGAGCTTGGACTGGCAATAGGCGCGCCATGGGCGATAGGAGCGCTTGCTGTGCAGATCGTCGAAATTGATCGCCCCGGAGCGGTGCGCGAGGCTGGAGAGATTGATGACGCGAGACGCTTTGGCGCGGCGAAGCTCCGGCAACAGCCGCGCCGTCAGCGCATAATGGCCGAGATAGTTGGTGCCGAGCTGCATCTCGAAACCATCCTCCGTCTGCTGCCGTTTCGGCAGCGCCATCACGCCGGCATTGTTGACGAGGAGGTCGAGCTGCTCATTGCCGGCGGCAAAGCGCCTCGAGAAGTCGGCGACGGAGGCAAGGCTTGCGAGGTCGAGATGCTCATAGGCGATCAGAGCATTGGGAAACCGCTCGCAGATGCCCTCGATCGCGCGCAGGCCCTTTGCGTCGTTGCGCCCGGTGAGTATGACAATGGCACCGGCGCCCGCCAGCGCCATCGCCGTCTCGTAACCGAGGCCGCCCGTCGCTCCGGTCACCACGGCGGTCTTGCCGCTCAGTGAGGGGATGTCTGCCGTGCTCCAGTCGGTCATGCGATGTCTCCAGGGCCTTCAGGGGATGGAAAAGACCTGCGACCGGTCTAAATGTGCACTTGGTGCAAGTTTGCAAGAGGTGAAATAATTTGAAGGTCTCCAAGCTCGCCGGGAAATCGATCAGGAACGGCGCCAAGCCATTGTCCGCGGGAGGGAAATCGCCGGCGGCGGGCCTGCGGCAGCGCAAGCGGCAGGAGACGCGCGAGCGGCTGGCTCGGGCGGCGATGACGCTGTTTCGCGAGCGCGGCTTCGAGGCCACGACCATCGAGGACATCGCGGCGGCGGCGGATGTGTCGCGCCGCAGCTTCTTCCACTATTTCGCATCGAAAGAGGACGTGGTCGCCGCCTGGCAGGAAAGCGCCGCGGCTGCCCTGGTCGCGGAGGTCGTCGCGCGGCCCCGGGACGAATCAATGCTGACGGCGGCGGAGAATGCGATCGTGGCGGCCGTCAGGCGGCTCGACCCGGCGGAAGCGGCTGCGATGTCGCGGCTCAAGCGCGACAACCCCGCACTTCAGGCACGCGACCAGCTCAAGTACGAGAAGCTCGAGCGCGCATTGGCCGAAGGGCTGTCACAGCGCGCCCGAAACAAATCGGACCGGCTGAAGGCACGGCTCGTCGCCATGATCGCCACCGGCGCGATGCGCGTCGGCGGCGAAAGCTGGATCGGCGAAGGCGCGCGCGAGAAGCCGGAGGTCTTCGTGAAGCGCACGTTCGATGCGATCCGGGAGATATTGAAGTGAGGGTTTCTTCCCTCTCCCGCAAGTGGAGAGGGAAGACACAAGCAGCACGAGTTTTCGCCTCACTCCTTGAAAAACGCCAGGAGGTCCGCGTTGATGGTCTCGGCATGCGTCGTTGGCATGCCGTGCGGGAAGCCCTTGTAGGTCTTCAGGATGCCGTTCTTCAGCAGCTTGGCCGACAGCGGCGCGGAATCGGCATATGGCACGATCTGGTCGTCGTCGCCGTGCATCACCAGCACCGGCACGTTGATCTTCTTCAAATCCTCGGTGAAATCGGTCTGCGAGAACGCGACGATGCCGTCGTAGTGCGCCTTCGCGCCGCCCATCATGCCCTGGCGCCACCAGTTCTGGATCACCGCTTCGGACGGCTTCACGCCGGGACGGTTGTAACCGTAGAACGGACCTGCGGCGATGTCGCGGTAAAAGGCCGAGCGGCCGGCGGCGAGCTGCGCCTGGAAATCGTCGAACACGCTCTTCGGCAGGCCGCCGGGATTGGCCGCGGTCTGCACCATCAGCGGCGGCACCGCGGAGAGAATCGCGGCCTTCGCCACCCGGCTCTCGCCGTGGCGCGCGATGTAGTGCACGACTTCACCGCCACCGGTGGAGTGGCCGACGTGAATGGCCTTCTTCAGGTCGAGATGCGCGGTCAGCGCGGCGAGATCGTCGGCATAGTGGTCCATGTCGTGACCATCGGCGACCTGCGCCGAGCGGCCGTGGCCGCGACGGTCGTGGGCGATGACGCGGTAGCCGCGGGTGACGAAGTACATCATCTGCGCGTCCCAGTCATCGGACGACAGCGGCCAGCCATGGCTGAACACGATCGGCTGGCCCGAGCCCCAGTCCTTGTAGAAGATCTCGACGCCGTCTTTGGTGGTGATGGTGGGCATTGCAGGGCTCCTTTAGTGAGAGACGTCATTTTCCGGGACGCGCATGAGCGCGGACTATGGTGCGCGGTTGCGCACCTGAGAATCCAGATGTTGTGGTGCGAGCTTCCGGGTTCGATGCTACGCATCGCCCCGGAATGACGGAGGGCAGCGATCAGGCGAACGCCATCGGCCTGAAGCGGCGCCAGGCGCCAATGGTGAGCAGCACGAAGAACACCAGCACGATGCCCTGCACCACCGCGAACACGGGGCCGGACGGCGGCGCGGGCGGCACCGCGGGCGCGAGCGCGGCGAGCGCCGGCACCTTCAGGAACGACTGGATCACCAGCACGAAGACGTTGAAATAGAGCGAGATCATCGCGGTCACGATGTAGACCGGACGCCAGCCGCCCGCGAGCTTCTTGCCGTACAGCGCGAAGCAGGCGATGGCGAGCAGCACCAGCGAGATGATGCCGATGATGTGCGACGGCAGCAGCTCCTTGAACGGAAACAGGAAGCCGGTGGCGCTGGTGAGGATGGTGAACAGCAGGAAGATCGCGGTGAGGCCCGGCATCGACTTCGAGCCGAGCAGGCCGAACATCACGACGAGGCCGGCGGCGATGGCGATCAGGCTGATGATGACATGGATCAGTGTCAGTGCGGGCAGGCTCAACCCGAGAACCATGGCATCTCTCCTACTTCCAGCATTGAAACCGGAAGAATAGTATTACGGTCCTCATCGGATTGCCACCTGCGCTGGTGTCACACATGCGCAGGCAGCCATGCGCGGTCGTGCGAATCGACAAACGCATGGCTGAATTTTTTGCGGCGCTGTCACAAACGACAGCAGGCTTTCGACGAAAGTTGAATCGAAGTCTCACACTTCCTTGGTGTCGAAGATCAACAGGTCGGCGCCGCCACTGGCGAATTTCGGCACGTCGCCCGCGGCGGCCTTGCCTTCCTCGCTGCCGAATGCCGACTGGATGGCGGCCACGCTATCGAAGGAGAGAATGGCGACGAGGTGGACCCCGGAAGGTCCGGCGGGGGAGCCGACCGTGCCCGTGCTGACGGCGTATTTCTTCAGACCGGGAAGCTTCTTGGCGAGCGGGATGTGGGTCTCGGCATAATGCTTGTCGAAAGCCGTAGCATCCTTGGGCGTCTTGTAGAGCACGACGAGTTCAGCCATTTAGTCCTCCCTTTGGGCGTTTTGTTGGTAGATCCTCATGGTGAGGAGCGTGCGAAGCACGCGTCTCGAACCATGTAAGGCCCGGGTCGTCGTTCCGGGCCTTCATCCTTCGAGACGCGCGCTTGGAGCGCGCTCCTCAGGATGAGGGGATAGTTCAGCATCATGCGGTACGATGGCAAGCCACATTCGCCTTGCCGTTCCCTTGTCTTGTCCTTGCCTAAAGCGCCGGTTTTGCGGCGTCGCCGAGATAGCCGTGCAGGGAGGCCACGACCTGCGCGCCTTCGCCGATGGCGCCGCCGACGCGCTTGACCGAGCCGGAGCGGACGTCGCCGACGGCGTAGACGCCGGGCACGGAGGTCTCGAGCGGCGCCACCAGCCGGCCCTGGTTCTGCTCGGACTGCGCACCGGTGACGACGAAGCCGCCGCGATCGAGCGTCACGCCGCAGCCATCGAGCCAGCCGGTGGCGGGATCGGCGCCGACGAACAAAAAGAGGTTGCGGATGTCGGCAGAATCCTCGTCGGCGGACAAGCGGCTCTTCCAGCGGATGCGGCGGAGCAGCGAGGCCTCGTCGCCTTCGAGCGCCGTGATCTCGGTGTTGAACATCAATTCGATGTTCGGCGTCGCTTCAATGCGCTCGATGAGATAGCGCGACATGCTGGCGCCCAGGCCGCCGCCGCGGATGATCATCAAGACCTTCTTCGCATGACCCGACAGGAACACGGCGGCCTGGCCTGCCGAATTGCCGGCACCGACCAGCGCCACCTCCTCGCCGGCGCAGAGCCGCGCCTCGACCGGCGAGGCCCAATACCAGACGCCGCGTCCGTCGAACTTGTCGAGATTTGCGATCTCCGGCCGGCGATAACGCGCGCCGCTCGCGACCACGACCGCGCGCGAGCGCAAGGTGTCGCCGCAATCCAGCGCCAGCGCGAAGGTGCCGTTTGCGCGCGAGCAATCCAGCGAGCTCACCGACATCGGAATCATAATGTCGGCGCCGAACTTCTGCGCCTGGGTGAAGGCTCGGCCTGCCAGCGCCTGGCCGGAGATGCCGGTCGGGAAGCCCAGATAATTCTCGATCCGCGCACTGGCGCCGGCCTGGCCGCCGAAGGCGCGGGTGTCGACGACGGCGACCGAGAGACCTTCGGAGGCGGCGTAGACCGCGGTCGCAAGTCCCGCCGGTCCGCAGCCGACGATCGCGACGTCGTAGATGCGATCATCCTTGGCCCCGCCGATCATGCCGATGGCACGCCCGAGCTGGGTCTCGCTGGGATTGCGCAGCACGGTGCCGTCGGCGGTGACGACCAGCGGCCAATCCTCCGGCTTCGGCGAATAGCGCGCGATCATCTCGGCCGCATCGTGCTCGCTATCGGGATCGAGCAGATGATGCGGCTGGCCGTTGCGGGTCAGAAAGCCTTGCAGGCGCACCACGCCGGCAGAGTTCGACGGCCCGATCAGCACGGGGCCACCGATGCCGCCCTGGATCAGGCTGACCCGGCGCAGGATGAGCGCGCGCATGATGCGCTCGCCAAGCTCGGCTTCTGCCACCAGCAGCGCACGCAGCCGGTCCGGCGGGACGAGGAGCACCTCGACATCGCCCTCGGCGCGGCCATCGACCAGCGCCGGCCTGCCCGAGAGCTGGCCGAGTTCAGCCAGGAATTGCCCCGGCCCCTGATCGATCACGGGCGTGACGTGGCCGAGCCCGTCGCGCTGGGTGATGGCGACATGCCCCGACAGCACCACGAACATGCCCGGCCCCCGCTTGCCGGTTTCGAACAGGAGTTCGCCGTCTTTATATTGCCTGAGCTCGCCGAAATGGCGCAGGCGCTCGATCTCGACAGGCGTCAGCGTCGGAAAGGTCTGCTCGGGACGCGAGAACTGCGCCATCAGCGCCTCCCTGCCGGTTGGTTGCTGTCCGTCCTGCCCCATCGTCATTCTCGCTCATTCCAAAATTCTAGCCGCCGGTTTTCCCGGCGGCCCCCTCATCCAGGGAACCATTGTCGTTCTGCGGGGGCTCGGCGCCTGCGGCGCGTTCGCGCGCCTGCACCTTCCGCCGCTTCAGATTTTCGCGCAGCGCCGATTTCAGCCGGTCGTCGCGGGACGCCCTCGCCTGTTTTGCGTCCTGTCGCGCGCTCTTGTCGGTCTCGTCGGCCATCACGGGTCCATTCACGGGATCGGCGGCAGGATGCCACCGAATGGCGACAGCTCAAGGGGGCTCCGCGCGAATCCGATCGTGCGAAACGCGAAATGGGCCGAATCCGGCACCGCGGGCAACTGGCCAGTTGGCCGGGGATATCGGACGCCAAATTGGCGAAAAGTCGATCGTTTCGATCCGAAATGAGCATTTTGCCCTCGATATCGACCCGATTTTCTCGTTTTGACGAGCCCTGCAAGCTTGCACAGGAGGGGGGCTTGTGGCAGATATCGGCCCGCTTGGTAGGCCCCTTGGCGGCCGATTCTTGTCCCAGCACATGCTGCCGTAGCTCAGTGGTAGAGCACTCCATTGGTAATGGAGAGGTCGACAGTTCAATCCTGTCTGGCAGCACCATGCTCTCCCCCATTGAAGCGTGCCCTCCGCCCAGCCGGCGAACCCGCAACACCGTACGGATGCCATCGTGATCAAACGTTCCCTGCCCTATGAAGGACTGCTCCACGAGATCGTCGAGCATAATGGCGTGCTCTATCTCGGCGGCATCGTTCCCGAGGATACCGGGCTCGACATGGCGGGCCAGGCCGACGATGTGCTTCGCCAGTTGAAGACTCTGCTCGATGGGGCCGGCTCCGATCTCTCCTGCGTTCTCCAGGTGACGATCTACGTGACCAACCTTGCCGACAAGGCGGCGCTCAACCAGGTATGGAAGCGCTATTTCAACGCGGACCATCTGCCGGCGCGTGCCGCGGTCGGCGTTGCGGATCTCGGCCCGGGCGTCAAGCTGGAATTGACGGCCATCGCCGCCCGCCGCTGATACCGGCGACACCGGCGAGGCGAGAACGCTCAATCATTCTTGTGTTCACACACGAAGCGACGTTCTCGCGGCGCGAAGCGTCCGAGTTTTGCTGTTTTCCTTAGCTAAAGCGCGATGAGATTGGGATGAATCGTCATCGCGCTTTAGGTTGTCGTTTGAGCATGATCTTTTCAGAAAACCGCTGCGCACTTTTCCGGATCATGCTCTAGTTCACGGCTGAGGGCTGTTCCGAGTATTTCAGCGACCTGCTACTTTTGAGAGGACTTGTAGCATCGGCTCCTTTCGGCAACACTCATCAGATTTCAAGTAATTGCTTTTAAGGGTGTCCTCATGCCCGAAGCATTGGAAAGCGTTTTGTGGTGTGCCGCGCTCGCGACGTGGCTGATGCTTTTCTTCGGGGTCATCGGCGAGCGTTTGAAGGCTCTGTCAAAATTCGTCAGCCATCTGCTCGCCGCTGCTTCCAGACATCGGGCGAAGTGAAGCAGTAACGGCCTCAAAAGGCGCGGCCTGGCGGCTGCCGAACTGGCAGAGATGCGCGTCGCATTGATGGCGTCAAGGCGAACGGATTGAGCGGGTGCATCGCGCGGCTTCGATCTCTCACAGCGCTGTGGGCGACGATGCTTGCGCTACATCTAAGTGAGTGGCCATCAGACTGAGGGAGAAGCGGACCATGCTGCTAGCCTGCCAGCCTCCGATCGAGGGAAAACCGGCCTCCTCCGGTGACCAGGATCAACAGAGCGCCTCCCAATATCGAGATGTTCTTCAGGAAATGATTGTACTGCCCAATCTGCGCCGGGCCGGCGGGATATTCCCAGTAACGATGTGCGATTGCAGTAGCCGAGAATACAAATAGAAGAATCACAATTGCGCAGTAGCGCGTACCAATGCCGAGTATCAGGCCGGCCGAAATCAGTGCTTCCAGTGCGACAGCGGTCGCAGTGAACAGCTGAGGCATTGGAAGGTTCAATGACCTGAAATAGCTCACCGAGCCACTGAAGTTGGTAAGTGCTCCGTACGCACTTCCAACAAAGACCCATACAAGCAATATGCGGCCGATCAGGATCAGCAGGTCAGCACTCCCAGTGGCGAACTCGTCGATCCGGGATGTGAGCCGGGAAGAGCGAAACGGCATGGTCACTGCCTTATCGCCTGACGACGGCGTTTAAACATCAATGATACTAACACGATCAACGAATCGGATGAAGAGCGCTTGGCGCCATCCTACGCAAGATCAATTCTCATCACCCACCTGCAGCCCCGCAAACCGATCGTCCGCCCGCCGCAGCCGTCGGCAGAGCTCGCGATTGATGTTCTGCAGCACGATCACATAGGCGTGGATGTCGGCCTTGTAGCAGGCGTAGAGATTTTGCGCCGTCAGCTCGAACAGCACCGTCGGTGCCTCCGCGACCACCGTTGCAGAGCGATTCTGCATCTCGATCAGCGTCATCTCACCGAAGAAATCGCCAGGCGCCAGAACGGAAATCGGGACGACGCTCCCCGAACTCGCCCGCTTGCTCACCGCCAGCCGGCCGGATCTGACGATGAACAGCGAGCGTCCCGGCTCGCCTTCCGCCACGACGGTCGCGCCGGCATCAAAGCGGCATTCGACCAGCATCGAAATCAGAAAGTCGAGACTTGGGTCCGAAAGACCGCCGAAGAACGGCGTCGCGAGCAGGAACGCTTTCAGATCGGGGGCACTGACAACCATCGCGGAAGGATACGCCCCGCCGCAATCTGCGGCAAGCAAAGCGGTGTAGCCCGGATGGAGCGTCAGCGTAATCCGGGGCCATCAGCCGCGGATGCAGTCGCCCCGGATTGCGCTTCCGCAAGCTCCGTCATTGCGAGCGGAGCGAAGCAATCCAGAATCTTTCCGCAGCGACAGTCTGGATTGCTTCGTCGCAAGGGCTCCTCGCAATGACGGGTTGAGAGGCCTTCGCCTCACGAGTTCGCCGCTCACTGCCGCGCAATGCTCTCGCCGCGCAACGTTCGCTTTCTCCAGAGGCCAGCAATGACCTTGATGGCCGCCGCGAGCACAAGCACACAAAGCACAGCCTTCGAGATTGTCTCCATTGTCCCCTCGATCAGCAGGCAATGGGCCACGCTGCCTGCGACGATGACGATCGCAAGCGGAACATGGACGATGCGCCAGGTTCGCAGGCGCAGTCCCAATCGCCGGCGCAGGAGAGCCAGAAGCGCAACGGTGAAGATGGCCCACATGGCGATCACGCCGAAGGGGGAGAACGGCGTCGGCGATGTGAAGGTCAGCGCGTCGATCATGTCGGGCGGACTGGTGATCCAGAGGCCGGCGACATGGATCACCACCGCGAGAGCAAGCGTGCCGCCGATCCAGTGATGGACGCGCCGGCCGCGATAGGCCGACAGACCCGGCAGATATCCGCCGATCAGCAGGGGCTGAACGAGCACGAGTCCCAGCGCGATGATGCCCGCGAATCCGGCGAGGATGTAGACCGGACCGCGCCATGCGAGCTGCTCGCTTCCCGCCGCCAGGGCGATCGGCACGCCAATGGCAAGAGCAAGGGCGACCCAGATCAGGGTCGCCCGGGCCGATCTCCACCCCTTCATTTGCAATTCGGTCAAACCGGCTGAAGGACGAAGTGCGCCTCGAGGCTGGTTTCCTTTGCGCTCCGCATCACCGGCCGCAGGAAGACGGTTTTGAATTCACCGCTGTCATAGGCGAGGTGGCCATGCGGTTGGCCGAAGATGGGAATGATCTGCGGCATCTCGAGCCGGAATTTTCCGTCCTTGTCGGTGAGCGTGGCGCCGTGACTCTGCGGCTCGTGCTCCTGCCCTTCGACCGTGTGCGCCCAGATCTGGATGCGCTGCCCGGCGAGCGGAGCCCCGTCGCCGGCGCGGCGCACGGTGCCGCTCATCCAGAAGCCGCCCTTTCCGATCCGCTCCACGACCGCCGCGCCCTTGCGGTAATTGTTCGCCCCGCCCGACATCGTCTCGGTCGGCGCGAGGCCTGCCGCGCGGGCAGGCAGCAGGAGTCCGGAAACTCCGGTTGCAAGGATTCCGGTCGCGAGGACCGCGCCGCCGGCAGCGAGGAAGTTGCGGCGGTTGAATACGACGGTGGTCATGTAGCTTCCTCCGGCTACCGAGCAGTTGTTCCGTTCAGAATACAACAACAGGCGCAAAACGCCCAGCTGAGGCGAAGGGCGCAATAGGTCGCAATAACAGTGTTGTGAACGGAGACATCGTTGCTCAAACTGTTGGGCGACGATGTCTTCCTGACACTACATGTGACCCTTGCAGACGCGCATCATCGCGCAGATCCCCCACCTCAGGTACACCCACATGATCCCCTTCTCCGTGCTCGACCTCGCGCCCATCCGGCAGGGTGGCGACGCAGCCCAGGCATTTCGCAATTCGCTCGATCTGGCGCAGCATGCGGAGAGGTGGGGTTACAAGCGGTTCTGGCTGGCCGAGCATCACAACATGACGGGGATCGCGAGCGCGGCGACGTCGGTGGTGATCGCCCATGTCGCGGGCGGGACCAGGACGATCCGCGTCGGCTCCGGCGGGATCATGCTGCCGAACCATTCGCCGCTGATCATCGCCGAGCAGTTCGGCACGCTGGCCTCGCTCCATCCCGGGCGGATCGATCTCGGGCTCGGCCGTGCGCCGGGCACCGACCAGTTCACCGCGCGGGCGCTGCGGCGCGATCTCGCCACCAGTTCGGAGAATTTTCCGCATGACGTGCTGGAATTGCAGGCGCTGCTCGGCGACGTGCAGCCGAACCAGGCGATCCGCGCCGTGCCCGGCATGGGAACGAAGGTGCCGCTCTGGATCCTCGGCTCCAGCACTTTTGGCGCGCAGCTTGCTGCGATGCTGGGGCTGCCGTTCGCGTTCGCCTCGCATTTCGCGCCGCAGATGATGACGCCGGCGCTGCGCGAATATCGCGCGCGCTTCGAGCCCTCGGCGCAGCTCGACAAGCCCTATGCGATGGTCGGCGTCAATGTGTTCGCCGCGGATAGCGACGCGGAGGCGCAACGCATGTTCTCATCGCTGCAGCAGCAGTTCATCAACCTGCGCCGCGGCACGCCCGGCCAGCTGCCGCCGCCAGTGGACGACATGGACGCGCTGTGGTCGCCGGCGGAGAAGGCCGGCGTCGGCCAGTCGCTGTCCTGCTCCGTGGTCGGCTCGCCCGCCGTGGTGGAAGCGAAGCTGAGGACACTGATCGCCGAGACCGGCGCGGACGAGCTGATGACCACGGGCCAGATCTACGACCACGCCGCGCGGCTGCGCTCGTTCGAGATCGCGGCGGAGGTGCGGGACAGGTTGGCGGGGTAGGCGGTGGAGTGAAAGGAGGTGCGCTCCCTCCCCCGCTTGCGGGGGAGGGCTGGGGA
>NZ_WQNE01000016.1 GCF_009759665.1 Bradyrhizobium cajani | reverse complement strand
GGGCAGGGGAGGGGGGTAGCCACAAACTCCGACCCCGCTTGGGGCTACCCCCCTCCCTGACCCTCCCCTACAAGGGGGGAGGGAACGGAGAGAGTGTGCGTCCCTCACGCGAGGCGATGCCATGAGCTTCCCCGACATCACTCCCTCGCTCAAAGCCGCGATGCCCGAACTTCGCGGCAGGCTGCTGGCCAACCAGTCGCTCGCCGAGCTCACCTGGTTTCGCGTCGGCGGTCCGGCGCAGGTGCTGTTCACGCCGGCGGACGAGGACGATCTCGCTTATTTTCTCGCGCATCTCGCGCTCGACATCCCGGTCTATGTCGTCGGCGTCGGCTCCAACCTTATCGTGCGCGACGGCGGGATTGCAGGCGTCGTGATCCGCCTTGCGCCGCGCGCCTTCGGCGAGGCGAGCGCGAGCGGCGACATCGTCACTGCCGGCGCTGCCGCGCTCGACAAGCGCGTGGCGGAAGTGGCGGCCGGCGCCAACATCGGCGGGCTCGAATTCTACTTCGGCATTCCCGGCACCATCGGCGGCGCGCTACGGATGAACGCGGGCGCCAATGGCGGCGAGACCAAGGACGTGTTGATCGAGGCGCATGGCGTCGCTCGCGACGGTACGAAGCATGTGTTCTCCAACGCCGGCATGAAGTTCGTCTATCGCAACAGCGGCGTCGATCCCTCCATCATCTTCACCTCCGCGCGCTTTCGCGGCGAGATCAGGGACACTGACGCGATCCGCGCGCGCATGGCGGAGGTGCAGAGCCATCGCGAGACCGCGCAGCCGATCCGCGAGAAGACCGGCGGCTCCACCTTCAAGAATCCGCCCGGCCATTCCGCCTGGAAGCTGATCGACGCCGCCGGCTGCCGTGGCCTGCGCGTCGGCGGCGCGCAGGTCTCGGAGATGCACTGCAATTTCCTGATCAACACGGGCGAGGCGACCGCGCACGACATCGAGACGCTGGGCGAGACCGTACGCCAACGCGTGAAGGCGAATTCCGGAATTGAGCTACACTGGGAAATCAAACGGATCGGGGTTTCCCTCTAACGGTCATTCCGGGGGCGCACAGCGCCACCCGGAATCTCGAGATTCCGGGTCTGGTGCTTGCGCACCATCCCGGAATGACGAAATGCGAGGCAGCGAATGCGCATCACCATCCTCTTCGGCGGCTCCAACCGCGAGCGTCTTGTCTCGGTCGCCTCAGCCCAGGCGCTGCACCAGGCGCTGCCCGAGGCCGATCTGTGGTGGTGGGACGTCGAGGACAAGGTGCATGTCGTGCAGTCGAAGCAACTGCTCGAACATGCCCGTCCGTTCGAGGACGAGTTCAAGCCGGGCACGCGCGGCATTCCCTTGGAGCAGGCGCTCGACCAGGCCAAGGCTGAGGACCGCGTGCTCGTGCTCGGCCTGCATGGCGGGCGCGCGGAGAACGGCGAACTGCAGGTGATGTGCGAGGCACGCGGCGTGGCCTTCACCGGATCGGGCTCGGCCTCCTCGCATCTTGCCTTCGATAAGATCGCGGCCAAGCATTTCGCCGCGCTCGGCGGCGTGACGCCGCCGGCAGGCGTTGCGCTGGAGAGCATCGACGAAGCCCTCGCCGAACATGGCCGGCTGATCGCAAAGCCGGCCAGGGATGGATCGAGCTACGGCCTGATCTTCGTCAACGCCAGGCAGGACCTCGTCGCTGTCCGAAACGCTGCAAAGCACGAAGAGTACGTCATCGAGCCCTACATCGCCGGCGTGGAAGCGACCTGCGGCGTGCTGGAGCGGCTGGACGGTTCGATCATCGCGCTGCCGCCGATCGAGATCATTCCGGGCGAGGGCAATTTCGACTACGCCGCGAAATATCTGCTGAAGTCGACCCAGGAGATCTGCCCCGGCCGCTTCTCGCCCGAGATCACCGCCGCGCTGAAGGAGCAGGCGATGCTGGCGCATCGCGCCATGTCCTGCACCGGCTATTCCCGCTCGGACTTCATCGTCTCGGACAGGGGCCTGGTCTATCTCGAAACCAACACGCTGCCCGGGCTGACCAACTCTTCGCTCTACCCCAAGGCGCTGAAGGCCGAGGGCATCGCATTCGTCGACTTCCTGCGCGGCCTGGTCGAGCTCGCCGAGCGGCGGGCCCGGAAATAATTAGGACTGGTTAACGGCCAAACGACCGAAACGGGCCGCTTTGGGGCCTAAAACCGGTAAAATGCCGGACATCGCGGCATAAATGCCTCACATGGCGAGGCAAAAAGCATCCGGCGTTAACGAATTTTACCTTTTGTTTACCAGGACGTCCGAAGGTTAACGCTGGCGGCGCATATGGCGCTTTGGCTGCCGGCGCGTGAGCTGTTGCGGGTGATGTCACCTCCAGCAAACGCTTGAAGGGGAGAGGCTTCATCTGCTGAAGACCAGCACCCGGCCCGGCAAGTCCGAGACGTCATGTTCGCCAGGACCCGCGCGTTGTCGCGGGCAAACTGTTGACGAGCTCGTGCAATGGATGGTGCAGGAAGCCTCACCCGGTCGCTTTTCAGATCGCTGAGGCCCCAAGCTGACCTGAAGGCGGCCGCTGTCGGAGCGGTCGTGCTTCTGCGCGAGTGGGTGCAGGACAAGCGCCAGGAAAGACTTCACAAGGCGCGTGCTGCCAAGGACAAGATCAGGAAGGCCAAGCCCGTCATCGAGCGTGAGCCGCCGCCGCGCGTGGTCGCGCTGGTCGAGCGCTATCTGCCGCGCCGGGTCGGCATCAGCATGACCGTGCTGCTCCTGATCGGAAGCTGCGGCTTCGGCATCGTCAAGGGCGGCCATCTCCAGGATTTCATCACGGCGGTCAGCGACGCGCGCAATGCGCTGGCCAATTCCGCCGGTTTCCGCATCACCTCGGTCGTCATCAACGGCCGCAAGCAGCTCACCCAGGACGAGATTCTCGCGACCGGTGGCGTCAGCGGCCGCTCCTCGCTGCTGTTCCTCGATGCCGATGCCGTGCGCGACAAGCTCAAGGCCAATCCCTGGATTGCGGACGCGACCGTGCTGAAGCTCTATCCGGGCCAGCTCATGATCGAGATCACCGAGCGCAAGGCGTTCGCGCTGTGGCAGGAGGCCGGCCGGCTCTCCGTCATCGCCGACGACGGCGCGGTGCTCGAACCCTATGTCTCGCGCCGCTTCCTGTCGCTGCCGCTCGTGGTCGGCAAGGGCGCCGACACGCAGGCCCGCGATTTCCTGGCGCTGCTGGCGCGCTATCCGCAGGTCAATTCGATCACCAAGGCCGCGATCTTCGTCGGTGAGCGGCGCTGGAACCTGAGGCTCAAGGACGGTCTCGACATCCGCCTGCCCGAGCAGGACGTCGGCAACGCGCTGGCGACGCTGTCCAGGCTCGACAAGGAGGACAAGCTGTTCTCCCGCGACATCGTCGCCGTCGACATGCGCCTGCCCGATCGTCTGGTGGTGCAGCTGTCCGACGACGCCGCCAAGGCGCGCGAGGATCAGTTTAAGGACAAGAAAAAGAAGAAGGCCGGGGATTCCGCATGACCGGTCTCGATCGCACCCAGACGCCGAAGACGCGCCCGATGCCGCACAAGCGCGGCGGCCTCGTCGCCTGCCTCGACATCGGCACCAGCAAGATCGCCTGCATGATCGCGCGGTTGAAGCCGTCGGCGCCGAGCGATGCGCTGCGCGGCCGCACTCATGCGGTGGAGCTGATCGGCTACAGCCAGATCCAGGCGCGCGGCATGAAGGCCGGCGCGGTGATCGACCTCGGCGAATGCGAGCAGGCGGTGCGCCAGGCCGTCGCGCTCGCCGAGAAGATGGCCAAGGTGCGGGTCGAGTCCGTGCTGCTGTCGGTCTCCGGTGGCCGTCTGTCCGGCCAGCTGGTCGAAGCCGCGGCCGATATCCGCGGCGGCGCGGTGACGCCGGCCGATGTCAGTCGCGTGACGTCGACCGGAATGCGCCACGCCACCGGCGAAGGCCGCACCGTGCTGCATGCGCTGCCGGTCGGCTATACGCTCGACGGCGTCAAGGGCATCCGCGATCCCCGCGGCATGGTCGCCCATCAGTTCGGCGTCGACATGAACGTCGTCACCTGCGACGCCACGGTGGCGCGGAACCTGATGCTCGCGGTGGAGCGCTGCCACATCAATGTCGAAGCCATGGCGGCGAGCCCCTATGTGGCCGGTCTGTCGGTGCTGACCGACGACGAGGCCGATCTCGGCGCTGCCGTGGTGGAGATGGGTGCCGGCACCACGACGATCGCGATCTATTCCGGTGGCCGCTTCGTGCATGCGGCGGGTTTTGCGGTCGGCGGGCAACACATCACCATGGATCTCGCGCGCGGACTCTCCGCGACCATTGCAGATGCCGAGCGAATCAAGACGCTATATGGCACCGTCATTACCGGTGGATCGGATTCGCGCGAGTTGATGTCCGTGCCGACCGCCGGTGACGAGCAGGATCTGCCGCAGATCGTCTCCCGCGCCACCATCGCCAACATCGTCAAGCACCGTGCCGAGGAAATCTTCGAAATGGTTCGGGACAGGCTGAAGGATTCGCCGTTTGCGGCAGAGCCCAAGGGCCGCGTCGTGCTCTCGGGCGGCGCCTCGCAGCTCACCGGCCTCGTCGAGCTCGGAACACAGATTCTCGGCCGGCCCGTGCGGGTCGGACGTCCGCTCGGTTTCGGCCGGCTGCCCAACGAGGCGAAGAACGCCGCGTTCGCGGTGCCGGCCGGACTCCTCGTCTACCCGCAATATGTTCACCACGAACATGTCGAACCGCGGCATACGCGGCAGCAGGTCAAGACAGGGACCGGCGGTTATTTCGGAAAGGTCGGACGATGGCTACGCGAGGGCTTCTGATGATTCTTTTCCGCAATTCCCGACTTTCACCAACTCCCGCGGCCGCCGGCCGGGGCGAACCCACGCGCGCGTGATCGAGAGGCAAACATGACCATCAGCATCAATGTTCCTGATATTCACGAACTGAAGCCCCGGATCACCGTGTTCGGCGTCGGCGGCGCCGGTGGCAACGCCGTCAACAACATGATCACGGCGGGCCTCCAGGGGGTCGACTTCGTGGTCGCCAACACCGATGCACAGGCGCTGACGATGTCGAAGGCGCAGCGCATCGTGCAGATGGGCACGGCGGTCACGCAAGGCCTCGGCGCCGGCTCGCAGCCGAACGTCGGCGCGGCGGCGGCGGAAGAGGTGATCGACGAGCTGCGCGACCATCTCTCGGGCGCCAACATGGTGTTCGTCACCGCGGGTATGGGCGGCGGCACCGGCACCGGCGCTGCTCCCGTCATCGCCAAGACCGCGCGCGACATGGGCATCCTCACCGTCGGCGTCGTGACCAAGCCGTTCCACTTCGAGGGTGGCCGCCGCATGCGCACGGCCGAGGCCGGCATCAACGAGCTGCACAAGGTCGTGGATACGCTCCTGATCATCCCGAACCAGAACCTGTTCCGGGTCGCCAACGAGAAGACCACCTTCGCCGACGCCTTCGCGATGGCCGACCAGGTGCTCTATTCGGGCGTTGCCTGCATCACCGACCTGATGGTCAAGGAAGGCCTGATCAACCTCGACTTCGCCGACGTCCGCGCCGTCATGCGCGAGATGGGCAAGGCAATGATGGGTACGGGCGAAGCCTCCGGCGACAAGCGCGCGCTGACCGCCGCTGAAGCTGCGATCGCCAACCCGCTGATCGACGATTCCTCGATGAAGGGCGCCAAGGGCCTCCTCATCTCCATCACAGGCGGCAAGGACCTCACCCTGTTCGAGGTCGACGAAGCCGCGACCCGCATCCGCGAGGAAGTCGACCAGGACGCCAACATCATCGTCGGCGCCACCTTCGACGAAGCACTCGACGGCCTCATTCGCGTCTCGGTCGTCGCCACCGGCATCGAGCAGGCCGCGATCGCCCGCAACAGCCAGGCGACCTCCGCTCCCGTCGCGAACGCGGCGCCGCAGGCGCAGCAGGCTGCCGCTCCGGCCGCAGCTGCCGAGAGCCGTCTCGCCGACCTGACCGCGCGGCTCCGTGCCGACAATCAGCGCCTCGCCGAACGCGCCCAGAAGCTGGAGGCCCAGATCCCGGCCACCGCACCGGCCCCGGCCGCCGCGCCGCGCCCGAATGTCGAGCGCGCTGCGCTCGCCGCCATCGCTGCCGCCGTTGCCGATGTTCCGCAGGCGCCCGCGCCGACGCAGACCTATGGCGACGTCACCGTGCGCCCGATCGCCCAGAAGCCGACCCTGTTTCCGGAGCCTGACATGGCCCCGGTCGCGATGCAGGAGCAGATGACGCCCGAAAACTTCATTCCGCCGCAGGCCGAGCGTCCGGTCCGTGCGCCGCGGATGCCGCGCATTGAGGAACTGCCGATGCCGGCCCAGGCCGAGATTCGTCAGGCCCGCGGCGAGGTGGAAGAAGAGGCCCCGCAGAAGAGCCGCCTGTCGCTGCTCCAGCGCCTCGCCAATGTCGGTCTCGGCCGCCGCGACGAGGAAAGCGAGCCGCCGGTTGCGGCCCGCACCTCCGGTCCGGCGATGCCGCCGCTGCCCGAGCGCCGTCCACAGAAGACCGTGGCGCAGCAGATCGCGGCCAGCGAACCGGTATCGGAGTATGCCCGCCGTCCCGCGCCGCAGGGCCTGGACATGCATGGCCGCCCGGCACCTGTTGCGCCGGCGCCACAGGGCGACGACCATCTTGATATCCCGGCCTTCCTGCGGCGGCAGGCGACGTGAGGATTGTTACAATAAGTCGGTAGAAAAAAGGTCCCGGCGGGAAGCTTGCCGGGACCTTTCCTTTTGCACCGGACCTGTTCGGATTGCCCAGTCAAGCAACTGATTTTAAATCATTAATTATGCATTCAGTGGTTCTGTAGAGCTGCCGGCAGCGGCCCAAAACCCCTGCGCAATTTGGTTAAGCCTTGGCGCGAATACGGCGGGTTTGGGGTAACAATCGGTAAAAAAGCGTGAGTTGGCGCTGTTTGGGGCAGTGACTATGGTTTGTCGTGACTTGGGGATACGGATTCGGGACGGGCGGCCTTGGCCGGTCGGTGGGTCTAGTATAAGTCGCGATGGGTCGTAGTGGGGCGGGTTCCAGATGAAATTTAGCCGGCAAACAACGCTTCGTGCGCAAGCCACCGTGGCAGGCGTCGGCGTTCACTCCGGTCTTCCTGTGACGCTCACCCTTGGGCCTGCGCCGGTCGACGCGGGTTTTATTTTTGTCCGCACGGGCCTTGAGGGAAGTGACCGCGAAGTTCAGGCGACCGCCGAGCAGGTGATCGCGACCGATTTCGCCACCGTCCTCGGCGACCGTACCGGTCCGCTGGTCTCCACCGCCGAGCATGTGCTTGCTGCGCTGCGGGGCATGGGCGTCGACAACGCCACGATCGAGATCGACGGGCCGGAAGTGCCGATCATGGACGGCAGCGCCGCGGCGTTCATCGCGGCGATCGACCAGGCCGGCATCGTCAGCCAGCCGGCGCAGCGCCGCTTCATTCAGGTTTTGAAGCCGATCTCGGTCAAGATCGGCGACTCCTTCGGTGAGATCAGGCCCTATGCCAGCGGGTTCCGCGCCGAGGTCGAGATCGACTTCACCAATCCCGTCATCGGCCAGCAAAGCTACGCCTTCGATCTGAGCCCGGAACGCTTCCGCCGTGAAGTCGGTCGCGCCCGGACCTTCGGCCTGATGTGCGACGTCGCCCGGTTGTGGAGTGCGGGCTACGCCCTTGGCGCTTCCTTCGACAACACCGTCGTGTTCGACGACGAGCGGCTGCTCAACACCGAGGGCCTGCGCTTCGCCGATGAATGTGCCCGTCACAAGGTGCTGGACGTGATCGGCGACCTCGCGCTGGCCGGCCTGCCGCTGCTTGGCGCCTACCGTTCGGTGCGCGGCGGCCACAAGCTCAACCACGCTGTCCTGACCGCGCTGCTTGCCGACCGCACCGCCTGGCGGGTGGTCGAGGGTGAGGCGGCCCGCCGCACCACGCGTCCCGTGGGCGATGTCGGTCACGGCATCGTCGGCGGCCGGATCGCCGCGGCCTACGGTCCGGACGTGTCCTGAAGGACCTGTTGTCGCGGAGCGCCGGTCGCGACCACCCCGAGAAACTCCTGGTAACCATGATGGGCTAGCATTGCGGCACATTCGCCTTAATCCGGGCGAAATGCCTGCCTATCCGGTGAGTTAACGATCGTTTTTCGGTTACATCGGCGTGGTCGCATGGCAGGCACCACGGTCACATTTCGCGCCCATGACGGGATTTCATGGGCTGGCGGGCACCGCATCACAGGGCGTCAGGTCAAAACTCATGTCGGCACAGCGTATGACGCGCGGATACCTCGCGGTTTCGCCAAAGGCTTTGACCAAGGCCCGGGGGCTGCTTCAGGCCGCCACCTTCGTCATGCTCGCGCTGCCGCTGGCCGGCTGCGGCACCGGCGAACTCTGGGACAAGTTCACCGCCAAGGACGATACCTTCGTCGAGGAGCCCGCCGACAAGATCTACAATGAGGGCCTGTACCTCATGAACGAGAAGAAGGATTTGAAGGCGGCGACCAAGAAGTTCGAAGAGGTCGATCGCCAACATCCTTATTCCGAGTGGGCCCGCAAATCGCTGCTGATGTCCGCCTATGCGTCCTATATGGGCGGCGACTATGACGGCTGCATCGGCGCCGCCACCCGCTACGTCACGCTGCATCCCGGCAGTCCCGACGCGGCCTATGCGCAATACCTGATCGCCGCCTCTCACTACGACCAGATCCCGGACATCAGCCGCGACCAGACTCGCACCGAGAAGGCGATCGCATCGCTGGAAGAGGTGGTGCGCAAATATCCGACGTCCGAATACGCGACCTCGGCCAAGGCCAAGATCGAGGGTGCGCGCGATCAGCTCGCCGGCAAGGAAATGAATGTCGGCCGCTACTACATGCAAAAGCGCGACTACACCGCGGCGATCAACCGCTACAAGGCCGTGGTCACGCAGTACCAGACCACGCGGCACGTCGAAGAGGCGCTGTTTCGCCTCACCGAGTCCTACATGGCGATCGGCATCGTCGGCGAGGCCCAGACCGCGGCCGCCGTGCTTGGCCACAATTTTCCTGACAGCCGCTGGTACAAGGACGCCTATAATCTTGTAAAGTCCGGCGGTCTCGAGCCCAGCGAGAATCAGGGATCCTGGATCAGCAGGACCTTCAAGAAGATGGGCCTCTAACAGGAAACTCGATTCTATGCTGGCGCGTCTGTCGATCCGTGACATCGTCCTGATCGAACGGCTCGATATCGAATTCGCCACCGGGCTCGCGGTTCTGACCGGCGAGACCGGTGCGGGCAAATCCATCCTGCTCGATGCCTTTGCGCTGGCGCTCGGCGGCCGCGGCGATGCCGGCCTCGTGCGCCATGGTGCGGAGCAGGGTCAAGTCACCGCCGTCTTCGATATTCCCAAGAATCACCCCGCAACGAACATCCTGGCCGAGAACGGCCTGGACGATACCGGCGAGATGATCCTGCGCCGCGTGCAGCTCGCCGACGGCCGCACCCGCGCCTTCATCAACGACCAGTCGATCAGTGTGCAGACCCTGAAGGCGGTCGGCGCCGCCCTGGTCGAGATCCATGGCCAGCATGACGAGCGTGCGCTGGTCGATGCCGCCACCCACCGCCGCCTGCTCGATGCCTTTGCCGGCCTCGAAAAGGATGTTGCAGCCGTGGAAGCGCTCTGGGAGGCGCGCCGCACCGCCAACGGCGCGCTGGAGCAGCATCGCGCCGGCATGGAGCGCGCCGCGCGTGAGGCCGACTATCTGCGCCACGCTTCCGATGAGCTGAAGCAGCTCGCGCCCAAGGATGGCGAGGAGACCTCGCTGGCGTCCCGCCGCACCACCATGATGCAGGGCGAGAAGATCGCCTCCGATCTGCGCGAGGCGCAGGAAGCGGTCGGCGGCAACCATTCGCCGGTCGCGGCCCTGTCGGCGGCGGTACGCCGCCTGGAGCGCCGTGGTGTCAATTCGCCGGCGCTGGTCGAGCCTGCCGTGAAGGCGATCGACGCCGCCATCAACGCGCTGGAGGAAGCCGACCAGCATCTCCAGGCCGCGCTCGCCGCGACCGATTTCGATCCGGCCGAGCTCGAGCGCATCGAGGAGCGGCTGTTCGCCCTGCGCGCCGCCTCGCGCAAATATTCGACGCCGGTCGACGGCCTCGCCGCGCTCGCCGCCCGATACGCCGCCGACGTCGTGCTGATCGATGCCGGCGCCTCGCAGCTGAAGAAGCTGGAGCAGGCCGCGATCGAGGCCGATAGCCGCTATGCGGCCGCCGCCAAGAAACTGTCGATGGCGCGGCAGAAGTCGGCCGAGAAGCTCAACAAGGCCGTCAATGCCGAGCTCGCGCCGCTCAAGCTCGAGCGCGCCAAGTTCATGACCCAGGTCGACACCGACGAGGCCACGCCGGGCCCGCAAGGTTTTGATCGCGTCGAGTTCTGGGTGCAGACCAATCCGGGCACCAAGCCGGGGCCGCTGATGAAGGTCGCCTCCGGCGGCGAGCTGTCGCGCTTCCTGCTGGCGCTCAAGGTCGTGCTGTCCGACCGCGGCTCGGCGCCGACCCTGGTGTTCGACGAAATCGACACCGGTGTCGGCGGCGCCGTTGCGGACGCTATCGGCGGGCGCCTGGCGCGCCTTGCCGGCAAGGTTCAGGTCATGGCCGTGACCCACGCCCCGCAGGTCGCCGCCCGGGCCGATCAGCATCTCCTGATTTCCAAGGATGCCCTCGACAAGGGCAAGCGCGTCGCCACCCGCGTCAATGCGCTGGCCGCCGACCACCGCCGCGAGGAAATCGCCCGTATGCTCGCCGGCGCCGAGATCACGGCGGAGGCGAGGGCGGCCGCGGAACGGTTGCTCAAGGCGGCGACGGCTTAGTCTGTTTCCACCGTCATTCCGGGGCGATGCGAAGCATCGAACCCGGAATCTCGAGATTCCGGGTCTGGTCCTTCGGACCATCCCGGAATGACTCTCTTAATTGCAGATCGACTCGTATAGATCATCCCAATTTGGATTGTCCTTCTCGATCAGCTGGGTTTTCCAGGCTCGCTTCCACTTTTTGAGTTCTTTCTCGCGTGAGATCGCCGAGATCGGGCGTCGTACGTCTCGAACCAAACCAGGCGCGTGATGTTGTATTTGGCCGTGAAGCCCGGAACGGCCTTGATTCGATGTTCGTAGACGCGACGGACGAGGTCGTTAGTAATGCCGACATAGATTGCCCCGTCGCGCCGGCTTGCTAGGATCTTGCTAGGATATAGACGTAATAAGCCATAATCCCCTCTCCCCACCGTCATTCCGGGGCGCACGAAGTGCGAACCCGGAATCTCGAGGTTCCGGGTCTGGTCCTTCGGACCATCCCGGAACGACGAGCTAGAACCTTAAGTATGATGGCCAGAGCAGCAAAATCCAAACCGCCGCTTCGCGACGTCGCCGATCTCACCAAGGCGCAGGCCAAGGTCGAGCACATGCGGCTCGCGCTCGAGATCGAGGGACATAACGAGCGCTACTATCAGGACGACGCGCCCACCGTCACCGATGCCGAGTACGACGCGCTGCGCCANCGCTTCAATGCGATCGAGACGCGCTTTCCGGAGTTCGTCAGCGCGGAGTCGCCGTCGCAGAAGGTCGGCGCGGCGCCGTCCGGGCGCTTCAGGAAGGTGCGGCATTCCCTGCCGATGCTGTCGCTCGACAACGCCTTTGCCGAAGAGG
Organism: Bradyrhizobium cajani; assembly: GCF_009759665.1. Taxonomy (GTDB): domain Bacteria; phylum Pseudomonadota; class Alphaproteobacteria; order Rhizobiales; family Xanthobacteraceae; genus Bradyrhizobium; species Bradyrhizobium cajani. Next base: position 164,152 of record NZ_WQNE01000016.1, on the reverse strand, counting down.
ACGTGCGCGACTTCGTCGGCCGCATCGTCCGCTTCCTCAAACTCGACGACGGCAAGGTCGATTTCTCCGCCGAGCCGAAGATCGACGGTCTCTCGATGTCGCTGCGCTACGAGGGCGGCGAACTCGTCACCGCAGCGACGCGCGGCGATGGCGCGGTAGGCGAGGACGTCACCGCCAACATCCGCACGCTCGAAGACGTGCCGCAGAAGCTCAAGGGCCGCAACGTTCCTGATATCTGCGAGGTGCGCGGCGAGGTCTACATGACCAAGCAGGCCTTCCTTGCGCTCAACGAGCGGCAGAGGGCGGCGGGCGACACCATCTTCGCCAATCCGCGCAACTCGGCCGCAGGCTCCTTGCGGCAAAAGGATCCCACCATCACCGCCTCGCGCCCGCTCGGCTTCTTCGCCTATGCCTGGGGCGAGATGAGCGCGATGCCTGAGGGTACGCAGAGCGGCATGATCGGCTGGTTCGAGCGTTGCGGTTTCAAGACCAATCCGCTGACCAAGCTCTGTCACTCCGTCGAGGAGCTGCTCGCCTTCCATCATTCGATCGAGGAGCAGCGCGCAAGACTCGACTACGACATCGACGGCGTCGTCTACAAGGTCGACCGCATCGACTGGCAGGAGCGGCTCGGCTTCGTCTCGCGCACGCCGCGCTGGGGCATTGCGCACAAATTCCCGGCCGAGCGCGCCATGACGGTGCTGCGCGACATCGAGATCCAGGTCGGCCGCACCGGCTCGTTCACGCCGGTCGGCAAGCTCGAGCCGGTCGGCGTCGGCGGCGTGATCGTGCAGAACGTCACGTTGCACAACGAAGACTACATCAAGGGCATCGGCAACAAGGGCGAGGTGCTGCGCGAGGGGCGCGATATCAGGATCGGTGACACCGTCGTGATCCAGCGCGCCGGCGATGTGATTCCGCAGGTGGTCGACGTCGTCCTCGACAAGCGGCCGAAGACCGCCAGGGAATTCCACTTCCCGAAGAAGTGCCCGTGCCCGTTGCATACCGACGTCACGCGCGAGGAGACGGCGACCGGCGAGGAGGGCTCGCGGGCCCGCTGCACCGGCGAGTTCGCCTGCCCCTATCAGAAGATCGAGCACCTCAAGCTGTTCGTGTCGCGGCGTGCCTTCGACATCGACGGGCTCGGCGAGAAGCAGCTTCAGTATTTCTTCGATGAAGGCTGGGTCAAGGAGCCCGCCGACATCTTCACGCTGGAGAAGCGCAACAACAAGCTCAAGCTGGAGGAAATCGAGGGATACGGCGCGACATCGGTGCGCAATCTCTTCGGCGCCATCGAGAGTCGCCGCAGAATCGCGCTGGAGCGCTTCGTCTATGCGCTCGGCATGCGTCATGTCGGCGAGACCACGGCGCTGGCGCTGGCGCGCGGCTACGGTTCATGGGACGCCTTCCACGATGCCTGCCTGAAGGTCGCCAAGGGCGACGAGGAGGCGATGGCGGACATGGATGCGCTGGACCAGATCGGCGACACCGTGATCAAGAGCATCGCTGACTATTTCGGCGAGAGCCATAATCGCGGCATCGTCGAGCGGCTGACGAAAGAGGTCGAGATCATCGACGCCGAGAAGCCGAAGAGCAATTCCGCCGTCGCCGGCAAGACGGTCGTGTTCACGGGCTCGCTGGAGAAGATGACGCGGGATGAGGCCAAGGCGACCGCGGAGAGGCTTGGCGCCAAGGTGTCAGGCTCGGTGTCGAAGAAGACCGATCTCGTCGTCGCCGGCCCCGGCGCCGGCTCGAAGCTCGCGGAGGCCAACAAGCACGGCGTCAAGGTTTTGACGGAAGATGAGTGGCTGAAGCTGATCGGGGAGTGATTTTGATTCCGTCATTCCGGGGCGATGCGAAGCATCGAACTATGGTGCGCAATTGCGCACCTGAGAATCTCGAGATTCCGGGTTCGCCTCTCCGAGGCGCCCCGGAATGACGGAGAAAAAACCCTCACATCATCCCGCTCTCTTCCTCCTCCGCCTGCTCGATCAGCGCCTCGCTCACCACAACCTCGCGGCGGGGTACGACGAAGATCATCATGCCGGCGCAGAGCAGCGAGATCGCGAGGACCGCGGAGGTCAGCGGCAGCGTCGTCGTGGAATGGCCGCCGAGATAGGCGCCGAATTGCGACATCAGCGCGCCGATGCCCTGCTGGAGGAAGCCCATCGCCCCCGAGGCGGTGCCGGCCGCCTCTGGGCGGATGCTGATGGCGCCGGCGGCGGAATTCGCCATGACGAAGGCATTGCCGGCCATCACGATCATCTGCGTGCCGAACAACCAGGCGGGCGCTTCGTTCCAGCCGGTGAAGCTGAACAGCAGGTTCGCAAGGCTGCCGCCGAGCTGGAGGGCGAGCCCGAACCAGATCAGCTTCTCCAGCGAGTGCCGCGGCGCGAAGCGCACGCAGAGGAGATTGCCGACCAGGTAGGCAAAGCCCGAGGTCGCGAACCAGGCGCCGTATTCGGCGCTGGTCCGGCCCATCTGCGTCACCACGATATAGGGACCGCCGCCGGCAAAGGTGAAGATGATCTGCGAGGCCAGCACCTGGCACATCACGTAGCCGACGAAGGCGCGGTTGCGGATCAGGATGCCGACGTCGCCGCGGAAGCCGCTGCCGGCGGCGCGGTCGCGGCGTGTCTCCGGCAGTGCGACCGCGATGCCGACTGCGACCGTGATGGCGCCGATGGTGATGGCATAGAAGATCGCGCGCCAGCCGAAGGCGGTCTCGATCAGGCCGCCGGTGAGCGGGGACACCATCTGCCCGATCATCAGGGCCGCGACCACCAGGCTGATCATCGAGGCGACGCGATCGCGTGCGTAGATGTCGCGGATGATGGCGCGGCTCACCACCATGCCGGTGGCGCCGCCCAGCGCCTGGAAGAAGCGTGCAGCGATCAGCTGCGGCAGGTTTTGCGCGAAGATGCAGGCAACGGAGGCCGCGACCATCAGCGCGAGGCCCGCAAGCAGCACCGGGCGCCGCCCGAACCTGTCCGACAGCGGTCCCATGATGAGCTGCGACAGCGCGATGCCGACCATGTAGAGCGACACCGTCATCTGCGCGATCGAGATGTCGCTACCGAAATTCGTCGCCAGCACCGGCAGCGCCGGAACCAGCATGTAGAGCGAGATCGGCGCGATGCCGGTCATGACGACGAGCAATAGCAGCACCACGCGCGATGTCGCGATGTTGGTGGCCGCTCCCGGCGGCTTGCTGATCGTGCCGTGCATGCGTGTCCGTCTCGTAGAAAGTCGAATCCGACTGTAGCGTGCTTGCGCAAGTCGGATATCGGCGTTTCGGAATGCGGCCATACGGATTTTGGGATGGTGATGAGAGCGGCGCGACGCTCACTGCGCTCTCCGCTGTCATTCCCCGCGTAGGCGGGGAATCCAGTATTCCAGAGGCAGAAATCGTATACGGAAAAGCCGCGGTGTACTGGATGCCCCGCCTTCGCGGGGCATGACAGCTGTGGTGGGGCGAGGAGAGTTGCGCAAATCGCGTAGTGCCATGCGCACGGCGGAACGGCGAACTTACCGCTTCAGCTCCGCCGTCGCTTGATCGAGCCAGGCCCTGGTCGCCTCGTCCAGCGCCGGTCCTACCTCGGCTCTTACGCGGGCGTGGTAGGCATTGAGCCAGTCGAGCTCGTCCTTGCCCAGCATGGCGACGTCGATCAGCCGGCGGTCGATCGGCGCCAGCGTCAGCGTCTCGAACGCATTCATCGGCTTCTCGGCGCCCTTGATGTCGGCGGCAACCACCAGCTCGAGGTTCTCGATGCGGATGCCGAAGCCGTCGGTCTTGTAGTAGCCGGGCTCGTTGGAGAGGATCATGCCGCGCTTCAGCGGCGTGGTGCCGAGCTTTGAAATGCGTGCCGGCCCCTCATGCACGCTGAGATAGCTGCCGACGCCGTGGCCGGTGCCGTGCTCGAAATCGACGCCGGCGGCCCAGAGATATTGCCGCGCCAGCGTGTCGAGCTGCGCGCCGGTGGTGCCGTCGGGGAAGACCGCGCGTGCGATCGCGATATGGCCGCGCAGCACGCGGGTGAAACGGTCGCGCATCTCGTCCGTGGGTTCGCCGACCGCCATGGTGCGGGTGACGTCGGTGGTGCCGTCTTCATATTGCGCGCCGGAATCGATCAGCAGCAGGTCGCCGGGTGCGATCCGCCGGTTGCTCTTGCGGGTGACGCGGTAGTGCACGATGGCGCCGTTCGGGCCGGTGCCGGAGATGGTCGGGAACGAGACATCCTTCAGCGCGCCGGTGTCGCGGCGGAACGTCTCCAGCGCCTCGACTGCGTCGATCTCGGTGAGCCTGCCGCTTGGTGCCTCACGATCGACCCACGCAAGGAAGCGCGCCAGCGCCACGGCATCGCGCCGGTGTGCCGTCCGCGTGCCGGCGATCTCGGTCGCGTTCTTGACCGCTTTGAGCAGCGCGATCGGATCGCTGCCACGCACCGGCTTGCCGCCGGCTCCCGCGATCAGCCGGCTCAGCGCGTCGGCCGCCGTCGCATTGTCGAGCGCGATCGATCCGCCGCCCTTGGCCAGCGCCATCAGCGTCGGCGCCATCGCGTCGGGCTCGCGCACGTCGGCGCACTGTTCGAGATGGTCGCGCGTGAGGTTCGAGAGCTTGCGGTGGTCGATGAAGACGGTCGGCCGGCCGTCCTTCGGCACCAGCGCGTAGGACAGTGGCAGCGGCGTGTGCGCAACGTCGGCGCCGCGGATGTTGAAGGTCCAGGCCACCGCGTGGCTGTCGGAGAGCACCAGCGCGTCGGCGCCGAGCTTGGCGATCTCGCTCCTGATCTGCGTCAGCTTCTCGGCTTCAGTGACCCCGGCATGTTGCATTCCATGCACGGCGACGGGCGCGAGCGGCGGCTGCGGCCGGTCCGGCCAGATGGCATCGACCGGATTGCTGTCGACCGCGACCAGCTCGGCGCCGGCCTTGGCGCAGGCGGCGGACAAGCGCTCGGCTGCCGCAGAAGTGTGCAGCCACGGATCAAATCCGAGGCGGTCGCCGGCGTTCAGATGCGCCGACACCCAACTCTCCGGCGGCGGATCGATCAGCGATTCCACCGCCCAGGCCTTTGCATCGACCTGCTTGGCGGCCTGGATCGTGTAGCGGCCGTCGACGAACAATGCGGCCTCGCGGGTCAGCACCACCGCCAGTCCCGCCGAGCCCGTAAAGCCGGTCAGCCAAGCCAGCCGCTCTTCCGACGGCGCCACATATTCGTTCTGCTGCTGGTCGGCGCGGGGAATGACGAAGCCGGTCAGCTTGCGGCGGGCGAGTTCTTCGCGGAGCGCGGCAAGGCGCGCCGTCATTGCGACGCCGGCCTCGGGCTCCTCGAATGTCTGGAAGTGCGCTTCGAACATGATTGCTCAGTCTAGGATCACAGGGGTGAGTTCGCAATGTCGACGCATTTACGTCGCATCTGGCATGGACTGTGCTTGAAAAGTTCCGTTCGAGTCGAGTGGAGTAAAGGGTGCGGCAGTTGCGCTTCGTCCGGATAACAGGGAAATTCGAGCAAGTGGTTCATCTCAACGGCGAGGGGACACACGATGCCAGCGTTCACGTTTGAGAAGATTTCGCCGCCCGTTCGCCGCGCCCCGACTGCGGCGACACCGAAGAAGCCGCGCGGCCTCATCAGCCAGATGATCGACCGTTTCGCCGAGCGCCGCGGGAGGCGCGCCTTGCAGGACGAGCGCGCGATGCGCCGGGACGAGAAGCCGGCGGAGTAAGGCGGCGAGCGCTGGTCTCCACCTCGCCGCGCTTGCGGGGAGAGGTCGGATTGCATCGAAGATGCAATCCGGGTGAGGGGGCGTCTCCGCGAGTCCAACTGTCACCATCTTTGTGGAAGCGGCCCCTCACCCCAACTCTCTCCCCGTAAGAACGGGGTGAGGGAGCGCAGCACCGTTCAGGCCGCAGCTCATCCGACCTTCCGCAGCAACAGACTGCTCCAGCCTTCGATCCGCAGATGACGCAGCGGCACGAGGCCGCGCGCGCGGTAGGCGGCGATGACGGCGGGCGCCTGGTGCGTCAACAGGCCCGAGAGGATGACGCGTCCGCCGGGGGCCAGATGCCGCGCCATTGGGCCGGCCAATTGCCGGAGCGGGTTGGCAAGGATGTTGGCGAGCACCAGGTCGAACGGACCGCATCTGGCAAAATCCGGCGCGGCGAAGCCGGTGGCGCGGATCACCCGCACATGGTTGCCGACTTCGTTCAGCGTCGCGTTCTCCGCCGCCACCCGCACCGACGGCGGATCGATGTCGGAGGCCAGCACCGCGCGGTGCAGCGCCTTCGCGGCGGCGATCGCCAGCACGCCGGTCCCGGTGCCGAGGTCGAGCAGGTTCCTCGGCCGGGAACTCTTCAGGACATGGTCAAGCAACAGTAAACAGCCGCGGGTGGTGCCATGGTGGCCGGTGCCGAAGGCGAGCGCGGCCTCGATCTCGATTGTGAGCTTGTTCGGCGCCACGCGGTCGCGGTCGTGGCTGCCATGCACGACGAAGCGCCCGGCCGGCACCGGGACGAGGTCTTCCAGGCTCGCCTTGACCCAGTCCTTGGCCTCGATTGTGTCGAAGGCGAGGGTGGCGGCGATCTCATTTCCTGCCGAAGTTGCAACGAGTTCGCGCAACAATGCCTGGTCCGGCGCCTCGGCGAAATGCAGCGTGACCTCCCATCGCCCGTCCGGCTGCTCAAAGGCCGCGACCGCCGCATCGCCCTCGAAAAAGACCTCGGTGAGCACGTCGACGACCCGCCGGGCGGTAAGTTCGGTGCCGATCGAAAAACTGGCGCGATGGGTTGGGGAAGGCTGCATCTAGGGTTCCGTCGAGTTCAATTTTTGGAACTTTTGTTCCCAACTTTCCGCATAAGTTGCGATTTGAGGATTAACCGAGCCGAAGGTTCCGCCACGTATATTTTCGGATGTCGTGATCAATCGAAGCAACTTGAAGTAGAATGGAGACGTGTCTTGAAGCGCATGGTTTTGAAGTTCTGGTCGGACGAGTGCGGAGCCACTGCGATCGAATACGGCCTGATCGCGGCCGGTATCGCCCTGGCGATTATCACCGTGGTGAACGGCCTGGGCACCGCGATGAACGAGAAGTTCACTTCGATTAGCACCTCCTTGAAGTAATTTCCCCCTCCCATTTTCTTACGGGGCTACTTTTCTTCGCAGGCTATTTCTGACGAGCGCCCGCATGGGGAATTACCCCTTGCGGGCGAAGTCGTTTTTGCCGTGCGCAACCGTTCAGGCGGTCTCCACATATTATCCGCGCTCCTGCCAGGACGTTATCCACCGACCTTTCCCGCAATCACCCCCGCGGTTTTCCACTGCCGGTCCCCAAGCCTGTCCTGATCAGCCGTGCAGGATGTCCCCGGTTTGGTCACACGCTGTCCACAGCCTGCCCACAGGCCTATCCACGACTTCCGAACAGCGATCGGTGATCCCTCAAGATCGCCTGCGCGGCGTTGTGGCCGGGGGCGCCGGTGACGCCGCCGCCGGGGTGGGCGCCGGAGCCGCAGTGATAGAGGCCTCTCAGGGGGCCGCGATAATCGGCATGGCCCAGCATCGGCCGGGCCGAGAACAGCTGGTTCAGCGTCAGCGCGCCGTGGAAGATGTCGCCGCCGAGCAGGCCGAACTGCCGCTCGAGATCGAGCGGGGAGAGGATCTGGCGGCCGAGCACGCTGGCGGCGAAGCCGGGTGCATATTTGTCCACCGTCGCGATCATGAGATCGGAGACCTCGTCGCGATACTCGTCCCAGGACTTTCCATCGGGCAGCTCCGGCGCAACGTGCTGGCAGAACAGGCTCGCGACGTGCTTGCCTTCGGGCGCCAGCGTGTCGTCGAGCGTCGAGGGGATCAGCATCTCGACGACGGGGTCCCGGCTCCACCCGTGCGCGCGGGCATCGAGATAGGCGCGGTCCATATAGCCGAGGCTCGGTGCCAGGATGATGCCGGACGTGAGATGATCGCCATTATCAGGCAGCGCCGTGAAGGAGGGCAGGCGGTCCAGCGCCACATTCATGCGGAACGTGCCGGAGCCGTTCTTCCAGTGGCGGATGCGGGCGAGAAAGTCCCCTGGCAGGGCATCGGCCGCGATCAGCCGGGTATAGAGCAGCTTCGGGTTGACATTGGCCGCGACATACTTGGCGCGGATCGTCGCGCCGTTCTCCAGCACGACGCCGACCGCGCGGTCGCGCTCGACGATGATCTCGCGCACGCCGGCATCGGTGTCGATCGCAACGCCCATGTCGCGCGCGGCACGCGCCATCGCCTGCGTGATCGCGCCCATGCCGCCGATGGCGTGCCCCCAGACGCCCTTCTTGCCGTTCACCTCGCCGAAGGCGTGGTGCAGCATCACATAGGCCGAGCCCGCAGCGTAGGGGCTGGCATAATTGCCGACGATGGCATCGAAGCCGAACAGTGCCTTGACGAGATCGTGCTCGAAACGTTCGTCCAGCATCTCGCCGGCCGAGCGCGTGAAGAGATCGAGCAGGCTGCGGCTCTGCTCCAGGGTCAGGGAGCGCAGGATGTTGGCGCTCTGCAATGCGTTCACGGCCTCGCGGAGAGCGGCGGTACCAAAACCGTCGAGCAGGTTCGGCGGGGCGCGCAGCACGAACTGCCGCAGCACATCGGCGATGTCCTCGAGCTCCCGCGAGAAGCCGTCGAGCGCATCGGCATCATGCGCGCTGAGCCGTGCAACTGACGCCTTCGTCCGCCCCTCGCCGGTGAGGAGATAGCTGCCGTCGGGCGCGGGCAGAAAATTCTGCGCGCGCCGTTCGACGATTCGCAGGCCCTGTTCGGCGAGCTTGAGGTCGCGGATCACCTGCGGATTGAGCAGGCTCACGGTGTAGGCCGCGACCGAATTGCGGAAGCCCGGGTGAAACTCCTCCGTGACTGCCGCGCCGCCGACCACCTTGCGCCGCTCGACCACGCGCACGCGCAGTCCCGCCGTCGCGAGATAGGCCGCGCAGGTGAGGCCGTTATGGCCAGCGCCGATGATGACGACGTCGGTTTCGCTCATGATTTCCTGGCGTCATTCCGGGGCGATGCAAGGCATCGAACGACGGTGCGCGGTTGCGCACCGGAGAATCTCGAGGTTCCGGGTAAGTTCTTCGGACCATCCCGGAACGACATCTGTATATCAAGCATTCCTCGCTGCAACATCACGCGGCCCTTTATTGCCCGTTCAGGCGCCTTGTGCTCCATTGCGCGCGCCCGGCGCCCGCCGGGGTTTTGCCGGAGCATCCATGGATTCGATCGTGCAACCCGCCGCCACGGAGCAGCCGTCCGCCTCGCGCAACCGGCTGCTGCTGACGGTCTACACCGCTGCGATCTTCGTCAGCGCGCTGCTTTTGTTCTCGGTGCAGCCGCTGTTCACGAAGATGGTGCTGCCGCGGCTCGGCGGCTCGCCGGCGGTGTGGTCGGTGGCTATGGTGTTCTTCCAGTCGCTGCTGCTCGCGGGCTACGCCTATGCGCATCTCCTGATGCAGATCCGGAACCGGATCGTTCCGGTTGCGGTGCATCTGCTGCTGCTTATCGCGGCCTTCGCGACGCTGCCGCTCGGCATCGCCTCCGCCTATGGCGAGCCACCCGGCTCGGGCTATGCGTTCTGGCTGCTTGGCCTGTTCGTGGTCTCGATCGGCCTGCCGTTCTTCGCGCTCGCGGCCAACAATCCGCTGCTCCAGGCCTGGTTCGTCCGCACCGGCCATCCGGCCGCTCACGATCCCTATTTCCTCTATGCCTCCTCCAACATCGGCAGCTTCCTCGCGCTCTTGTCCTATCCGTTCCTGCTGGAGCCGATGTTCACGCTGCACGCGCAGAACCGGTTCTGGACCGCCGGCTACGGCCTCCTGATCCTCCTGATCGCCGCCTGCGGCGCGCTGCTGTTGCGCTCGCCGAAGCTTGCTGTCGCCGACGCGCAAACCGAGGAGGTGAATGCGCCGGCGCCCGGGCTCGTGACGCGGCTGCGCTGGATATTCCTGGCCGCGGTGCCGTCGGGCCTGCTCATTGCCGTCACCGCGCACATCTCGACCGATGTCGCCGCGGCGCCGCTGCTGTGGGTGCTGCCGCTGTCGCTGTATCTGCTCACCTGGGTGGTGGTGTTCCAGTCGCGGCCGCTGTTGCCGCACAAATGGATGCTGATGCTCCAGCCGGTCGCGATCGCTGGCGTCGTTGTCCTGCTCGCCTTCGGCGGCGAGCAGAACCTGCTGCTGACCCTTGGCGGTCACCAATTGTGCTTCTTCGTCATCGCCATGGCCTGCCATGGCGAACTGGCGCGGACGCGGCCGGCCGCCAAATATCTCACCGGTTTCTATGTCGCGCTGTCGTTCGGCGGCATGGTCGGCGGCCTGTTCGCCGGGCTCGTTGCACCCTTCACCTTCTCATGGATCGCCGAATATCCGATCCTGATCGCGCTCGCGGCGCTGTGCCGGCCCTCGGCGAACGAGCGGCTTGCCGGCATCGTCAAATGGTACTGGCTGGCGCTCGTCGCGCTCGCGGTCGCGCTCGTCGCGCCGTCCACCACGACGGGCAGTCTCTCGACCTGGTTCGAGGACCACCGCGTCTGGGTGGCCGGCGCCGTCGGCGTGCTCGCAGCGCTGCTGGCGCTCGCGCTCAACGCGGGCCGCTGGAAGATCTTCGCCACCGTCGTGCTCGCGCTGGCGCTGATCCGCGTTTATCCCGCGGACGAGGGGCGCGTCATCACCGTGCGCAGCTTCTTCGGCGTGCACAAGATCGTGGTGACGCCCGGCGGCTATTTTCACGTGCTGATGCACGGCACCACGATTCACGGCGCCGAGCGTTTCCTCAACAATGACGGCACGCCGGTCGTTGGCCGGCCCGAGCCGATCACCTACTATCACAAGGACGGCGGCATCGGTCAGGCCATCACCGCGATCCGCGAGCGCAAGGGCGCGCCGCTGAAGGTCGCCGCGATCGGCGTCGGCTCGGGCACGCTTGCCTGCGCGGCTGAACCCGGCGAGAGCTGGAAATTCTTCGAGATCGACCAGACCATGGTCGATGCCGCGCGGGACACCAGGAATTTCCGCTACATATCGAGCTGCCTGCCGGATCTGAAGCCGGTGATCGGCGATGCGCGCCTCACCTTCGCCAAGGAGCCGGACGGCGCCTACGACCTCATCATCGTCGATGCCTATTCCTCGGACGCGATCCCGATCCATCTTGCGACCGAAGAGGCGATGAAGATCTACAAGGACAAGCTTGCCCCGCATGGCGCGGTGGTGATGCATGTCTCCAACCGGCATCTCGATCTCGAGCCGGTCGTGGTCGGCATCGCCGACGCCAATGATCTGAAGAGCTGGGTCTATAACGAGGACTCGGGCCGCGATTCCGATTACATCTTCTCCACCGACGTCGTCATCTCCGCGCGCGAGGCGACCGATGTCGGCAAGATCGTCTCCTCCAAGCAGTGGGAGGAGACCGAGGCCGACGACAGGGTGCGGGTCTGGACCGACGATTATTCCAACATTCTGGGCGCGCTGTACCGGCGTTTGCGGAGTGGGGAGTAGGGCAGCTTCGTAGCCCGGATGGAGCGCAGCGTAATCCGGGAACCGTCTCTAACGCACGAGCGGCCCCGGATTGCGCTGCGCTCCATCCGGGCTACAAGGCGACGCGATTCTACGGCTCCACCGGCGTCCCCCCTGGCAACGCAATTCCCTTTTCGCTCGCCACCTGCCGCAACAGGTCCGGCCTGTCCGAGATGATGCCGTCGACGCCGAGCTCGATCATGCGCGCCATGTCTTCGGGCTTGTTGACCGTCCACACCACGACGCGCAGCCCGAGCGCGTGGGCCTCCGAGATGAGCGCCGCGGTCACATCGCCGAAATTAGGCGACCAGATCGCGCCACCTGCGGCCTTGATCGTCCGCGGCAGCGAGCCGCCATGATCGGCCGGATTGAAGCCTGCCGTCCAGCTGGTGGCTTTGTCGAGTGCCACCGTCTGGCCCGAGCCGCGCTGGAGCGTCAGGTACACGGTCGGCGTCTTCGGTGCCTGCTGCTGCACGAGCTGCAACGTTCGCCAGTCGAACGACTGGATCATGACGCGGTCGGAAAGCTTTTCCTCTTCGACCAGCCCGAGCAGCTTCGTGACGAAGCTGCTCGGGTCGAGGGATTCGTCCGGGCGGTTCGGATCGATCTTGGTCTCGATGTTGAAGCGCACGCGCGTATTCCCGGACTTGCGCACCAGCGCGAACAGCTCGCTCAAGGTTGGAATGCGCGTTCCCGGCACGGCGCGCTGGTCCGGGAATTGTTTCGCGTAGGTGCTGCCCGGCCGGATCTGGCCGACGTCGTAGGTCCTGACCTCATCGAGCCGCAGTTTCACCAACGGTATGCCCGGTGGATTGACGTAGGTGCCATCGGCGCGGCGCGCGAGATCCGGATTGAGTCCGCGCTCATGCGAGACGACGATCTCGCCATCCGCCGTCACGCCGACGTCGAGCTCCAGCGTGTCCACGCCCATTGACAGGGCGTTGGCAAAGGCCGGCAGGGTATTTTCCGGCAGCAGCGCCCGCCCGCCACGATGTGCTTCGAGATCGAAGGCCATGGCCTCTCCCGTGACGAGAAGACAGAGCGTGCCCAGTATTGCCGCAAAACGGAATGACATCACGAACCATGCGAGGCAGGAGGAACGCAGCTTCATCGCAGTGCCGGACCGACCAATAATCAGCATCCGCGATCCCGTCCAGCCGGCAGGGCCGGGATTCGACGCGCAAGAGAGGATCTGCGCAAGGCGTGCTCAACGGTCGGGTGCGGCGGCCGCGAGCTGGTCGATGGTGGGCCGCGGCTTTGAAAGACGCGGCATGTTGAAGGGACTGTCGTCTTCGCCGAGCTCGTTCAGGAAGTCGTGCACGGCGCCTTCGATGAAGCCCTTGACCTGATCCGAGCCGCGGTCGCTGAGCTCGTTGTGCTGGAATTCGGTCTTGACCACCTGGATGCCGACCTTGGCGCAGGTCTCGTCGTCAGGAACGACGCCGGGATCGGGTTTGAATTGCGGATCCTTCGAGCGGAAGGACAGGATCTTGATCTTGCCGTCAGTGACGAAGGGGACGCGCAGATTGTCGAGCGTGACGACTTTCTTCACCAGCTCCGGATGGCGCTTGGCGAAATACATCGAGATGTCGCCGCCATTCGAATGTCCGACCAGGGTCAGGTGGCGGTAGTCCGCATTCGGGTAGAGCTGCTTGAGCCGTTCGATCGTGAACAGGATGTTGGCGATGCCGCGGTTGTATTGCGAGCGGCGGCCGACATATTCCTCGCCGACCTTCGTGACCATGGGATCGTCGCTCGAAAGATCGTGCTGAACGCTGACGACCAGATAGCCACGGGCGGCGAATGTGTTGGTGAGGAACGAATACTCGGTGTGCTTGACCGTGTTGCCGTGGCTGAGGATCACGACCGGCAGGTCGATCATTTCAGCCATCGCCTGGATCTCCCGGTCGCGGCGGACGGAGACCTCGACGGTCACGTCGCGGCCGTCGCGCAGGATGTCGGCGAGTGGCACGGTCCTGTGACGGATCGCCCATTTGCCGGCCGCGAAATAATTGAAGCCCATAAGCGCCGCAACCGAGACAAAAACGACGATGCCTCGCTTCATGACAGTCTCCGCCGCTGGTGATTCAAATGGCACGAAGGACGTTGTGTGCGAGCGCTACTCCCTTCGGGCGTCCGTGCTCACATGCTCGATCTATGGAGCAAAACGGTATTGCCCGGTTTTTACAGCTGGATGACGGACGTCCGTCCGCTGCCGGCGCGCGGGATTTTCGCGCAAAAGTGAAGGGCCCGCGCCAAGCCGGTCGCCCGTGCCTTCGGAGGTGCGGTAGGGAGATGGTCGAACGCGGCAACGCCGCGTTCAGAGAGCGTCAGTTCTGGTAGTAATAGCCGCGCGGTTGATAAACCTGCCGGGGCTGTGGCTGATAATAGTAGCCCTGCTGCTGGCCGTAGCCCTGATTGTAGTACTGCTGCGGCTGTTGCTGCTGATAGACCTGCGCGTCATTGAGTGGGCGGCTGCCGCGCGGCGCCGGATAGCGTGCGCCGGTGTCGCTGCCGTCGGCCGGGTAGATGTAATTGTCGTCCTGCGGCATGTAGCGGCGGGCGGGTTGCGGCGGCGTCAGATTTACGGGATCGCCGGCAGCAGAGTACTGGTCCTCAGCGGGCTGCGCGGCGCGGGCAACCGCGTTGGCATTCCGGCCGCGCGGATTGCGCGCCAGCGCCACTTGCGCCGAGCCGGTCAGCGTCACCGTGGTGTTGAGCACGCCCTGCTCCTGCACCAGGGCGTAGAGCGTCGATGCATTCTGCCGCGACAGCCGCACGCAGCCATGGGACGCAGGCGAGCCGAGCCGGCCGACCGAGTCGGTGCCGTGGATGGCGTGCCCGACCTTGGTGAAGAAGATCGAGTGCGGCATCGGCGCCTCGTCGAATTCCTTGGAGTAGTGATCCTCTTCCATGCGGAAGGCGCGGAACGCGCCATTCGGCGTCTCGCGCGAGGGGATGCCGGTCGACACCGGCCAGCGATAGCGCGTGACGCCGTCGATCGCGACGATCATCTGCTGATTGTCCTTGTCGACGGTGATCTCGACCTTGGCCTGCGCGGTACCCGCGCCCAAAAGCATCAGGGAAGTGAAAGCAATGAAAAAGGAACGCATCTGGAAACGCATTTGAGGGAAACGCATTTGAGTTCTGGCCTCCGGCCTGTTCACGCTACGCGCCGCGGCTCTCCGTCCCCCGGCGTGCAATATGCCTGCAATCCGGCTTTCGTTCCAGCGGGCTGGCCGTCCATCGTTAACGCGATGCCGGGCGTAAGCAAGGCCGCTCTGTGCCGCGCTGGCTCTGGCGGTGCTGACATTTTCGCGAGCCCGACATGCGTTCACAACGCCGACAATTCGTCATAAAGGCGCAACCATTTGGCCGCCGGGCGCGTTGATGATGGCCCGCCTCGAGACGCGGCGCCCGCCGCAAGTCACCCCTTGTGCTTCCCTTTACTCCTAGCGCTTCCCTTGGGATCGAAGATGAACAAAGCTCCTGTCGTCACCGCCGCGCAATTGCCGGCCGGTTTGTCCGCCCGCCTGCTGCTCGCAGCCGCGGCCATCCTTCTCGCGCTGATGTCGATCCCGCAAGCCAGCCGCGCTCAGGGCATCGTGCGCGGCGCCCAGGAAGGCTCTTATGAGGGCAACCGGATCGCCGGCCCTGTGGGCGGCGCGGTCGGAGGCGTCGTCGGTGCCGGTGTCGGCGGCGCCGTCGGTGCGGTCGAGGGCGTGCTCGGCATTCCCCATCGCCACTATCGCCACCGCTGCCACGGCTACTACGACGGCTATCACCGCTTCCACTGCTATCGGTGAGTCCACGGCCGTCATTCCGGGGCTCGCCCTTGGGACGCCCCGGAATGACAGCTAATTCTTCAGCCGATACCCGGTGCGGAAAATCCACCAGACAATGGCGAGGCAGATCACCAGGAATGCCGTCGTCATGCCGATGCTGACGGACACGCTGACATCCGCGATCTCGTAGAAGCTCCAGCGGAAGCCGGAGATCAGGTAGACCACCGGATTGAGCAGCGCCACCGTGCGCCAGCCCTGCGGCAGCATATCGATGGAATAGAAGCTGCCGCCGAGGAAGGTCAGCGGCGTCACCACCAGCATCGGGATCATCTGGAGCTTCTCGAAGCCGTCGGCCCAGATCCCGATGATGAAGCCGAACAGGCTGAAGGTCACCGCCGTCAGCACCAGGAAGGTCAGCATCCAGACCGGATGGTGAATATGCAATGGAACGAAAAGCCCGGCTGTCGCCAGGATGATAAGGCCCAGAATGATCGACTTGGTCGCGGCCGCGCCGACATAGCCCAGCACGATCTCGAAATGGGAGATCGGCGCGGACAGGATCTCGTAGATCGTGCCGGTGAATTTCGGGAAGTAGATGCCGAACGAGGCATTGGCGATGCTCTGGGTCAGCACCGAGAGCATGATCAGGCCCGGCACGATGAAGGTGCCGTAGCTGACGCCCTCGACTTCGCTGATGCGCGAGCCGATCGCGGCGCCGAACACCACGAAATAGAGCGAGGTCGAGACCACCGGCGAGACGATGCTTTGCAGCAGCGTGCGCCAGGTGCGCGCCATTTCGAACAGATAGATGGCGCGGATGGCACGGTGATTCATGACGTCCTCACGAGGTCGACGAAGATGTCCTCGAGCGACGATTGCGTCGTGTCGAGATCGTTGAAGCGGATGCCGGCGGTGCGGAGGTCGCCGAGCAGGCTGGTGATGCCGGTGCGCTCGCCCTTGGTGTCGTAGTCGTAGACCAGCGTCGCGCCGCCATCGCAAAGGTCGAGCTTGTAGGGGCTGAGGCTCTCCGGCAATGCCGCGAGCTTGCCCTGCAAATGCACCGTCAGCCGCTTCCTGCCGAGCTTCTGCATCAAGGTCGTCTTGTCCTCGACCAGCACGATCTCGCCCTTGTTGATGACGCCGATGCGGTCGGCCATCTCCTCGGCTTCCTCGATGTAGTGCGTGGTGAGGATGATGGTGACGCCGGACTGCTGGAGGCCGCGCACGACCTCCCACATGCCCTTGCGCAGCTCGACGTCGACGCCGGCGGTCGGCTCGTCCAGGAACAGGATCTGCGGCTCGTGCGACAGCGCCTTGGCGATCATCACGCGGCGCTTCATGCCGCCGGAGAGGGTGATGATCTTGTTGTCCTTCTTGTCCCACAGAGAGAGGTCCTTGAGCACCTTCTCGATATGCGCAGGATTCTTCGGCTTGCCAAACAGGCCGCGGGAGAAGCTCACCGTCGCCCACACGCTCTCGAAGGCGTCGGTGTGCAGCTCCTGCGGCACCAGGCCGATCAGCGAGCGCGCCTTGCGGTAGGAGGTCTGGATGTCCTCGCCGCCGACGAGGACGCGGCCCTCACTCGGGTTGGCGATGCCGCAGATGATGGAGATCAGCGTCGTCTTGCCGGCACCGTTGGGGCCGAGCAGCGCGAAGATTTCGCCGCGCCTGATGTCGAGATTGATGTTCTTGAGCGCCTTGAAGCCGGACCCATAGGTCTTCGACAGATTGGCGACGGAGATGATGGAGGACATGAATGGCCGCAAGGCTAAGGGGCAAAGGCTGGGGGAGGGAGGCTGGAACCCGTCCCGGGAGGGCAGGTCAGCGGAGCCCTGAGATAGGAATGCCCTTGCCGGGCCGCAATTGCCCGGAGAAAAATGGTCTCAAAACAGGCCGTTCGGTGGCAGGTTCCGGGCAGGTGTTGCGCGATGGTCACGGCTTGCTGCTAAGATTGTCGCTCACGCGGCTCTTTGTTGCGTCTGCGAGCAGGCCATGGCTACGATTCCGGCCAATCGCGAAGCGTATCGTCCCCAGGGAAAACATCGATGAGACCGAACGGCCGTCACACCGCTGGCGCCAGCCAGTTGTCCGCCCTCCGCGCCTGGGCGATGGGCCTGCTCCTGCTGTCCGCTGTTGCCATCAGCCCGACCACCGCCAAGGCCGCACCGAGCCAGGCCGCGGCCGCGACCACGCATGTCTACCTGCTCCGCGGTGTGCTCAACATCTTCTCGCTCGGGCTCGACACGATCGGCGCCCGGCTCCAGGCGCAGGGCATCCCGGTGACCGTCGCCAACTTCGTGTCCTGGTCCTCGCTCGCCGATGAGGCGGCGACCGCCTACAAGGCCGGCCGGCTCAAGACCATCATCCTGGTCGGGCATTCCTCCGGCGCGACCGCGCTGCCCGACATGATCGCCAAGCTCAACCAGCTCGGCGTGCCCGTGAAGCTCGCGATCGGCCTCGACTCCGTGTTCAAGACCAGGCTCTCGACCGGCGCCGAGCGCTACATCAACATCTATATCGGCGATGGTCCCGGCGAGCCCGTTCGCGCTGCGGCCGGCCTGCGCGGCAAGCTCGTCAATGTCGACGTGCGCGGTACCGGCGTCGGCCACATCTCGATCGACAAGAACGAGGCGATCCAGCGCCGCGTGATCGCCGAGATCGATGCCGCGATCATGCGCTCGCGTGCACCGGCGCCGGTTGCCGAACCCGGCGCACCGCGGCCCGCACGCGCCGCGGCCGCGGCGGCTCCCGCGAGGAATTGAGGGCAACGTCTCGTCGCCCCGGCGCCGCGTGATCCGGCCTAAGCGGAATGGCTTTGAGTTGAATCGGCTGGCCCGGCTCGTTCCCACCTCTCCCGCTTGCGGGAGAGGTCGGCGCGAAGCGCCGGGTGAGGGTTCTCTCCTTCGTTAAGCGGCCCTCACCCGCACGGGCATGCTCTCCAGTCCGCGCAGGGAATTGTTGAGCCTGCGCCTCGGCTCCGCCGTAAGCTCGATGGACTTCACGCGCCTTGCGAGTTCGCTGAAGATCAATTCGCCTTCCAGACGGGCGATCATCTGGCCGACGCAGGCATGGATGCCGGCGCCGAAGCCGACATGGCCGGTTGCGACCCGCTCGACCTCGAAGCGGTCGGGTCCGTCCCACCGCGCCGGATCGCGGTTGGCCGAGGCCATGAACAGCAGCACCTTGCGATGCGCCGGGATCACACCGCCGCCGATCTCGACGTCGCGCGAGGTGGTGCGGAAGAACGTCTGCACCGGGGAGTCATAGCGCAGGCCTTCCTCGAAGGCATTGCGCGCCAGCTCCGGCCTGTGGTGCAGCTTGCGATATTCATCCGCGTGCGTGGCAAGCGCGAGCAGGGTGTTGCCGATGCCGTTGACCGTGGTGTCGATCCCCGCGGTGAGGAACGGCCGCACCAGATGCGTTGCTTCGTGCTCGGTGATCTCGCCGTCGTCGGCGGCCTGGTAGATCATCATGCCGAGGCTGTCGGGCCGCAGCGCATCCCGAGCACAACATTCCATGATCCAGCTCTGCGCCGCGAGCCCCTCTTGCCGCGAAGCCGCGAGCATCTCGTTCTCCGGCCCAAAGCTGTCGAAGACGAACGTGCTCCAGGCCAGCAGCTTTTCGCGGCCGTCCGGACGGATGCCGATCGCATCCGGAAACACCTTCATCGGATAGGCTTCGGCGAGATCAGCCACGGCATCGAACGTGCCTTTGTCGATCAGCTCCGAGACCTTCTTCTCTGCTTCCCGCTGAAACGTCTCGCGCAGCTTTCTCGCGACGCCCGGAGACAGCGTGCGGCCGAGGACCCGCCGGCCCTTGTCGTGGTCGGGAGGATCGATCTGGAGCGTCAGCGGCTTCGGCAAGGCCGGGTTCATCCCGTGCAGCCCGACGCCCTCGCCGCTGATGAATGTCTTCCAGTCCTTCAGGGCCGGCTCGACCTCTGCATAGCCCGCCATGGCCCACACGCCGTAACGCTCCAATTCGAACGCGGGCCCGAGCGCGCGCAGCGCGTCATAGGCAGGATAAGGGTCCATCAGGAAGTCAGGCGCGAACGGGTCGACCGGACTGGAGGCAATGCCGCTCATGGTCAGCTCCAGGCCCGCTATTGCTTCGCCAGCGGGCACTGGCCGTCGCTCTCGGAGCGGAACGCCTCCTCGCCCTTGATCGTGGCGACGACCTTCAGCAGATCCCAGGTGGAGGTCGACTCCTCGGGTGCCTTGACCTGCAAGAGGTAGAGCGGATGGATCTTGCGCCCGTCCTTGCGGACATAACCCTTGCCGAACAGTGGATCGTCGGTCGGCATCTCCTTCATGGCGGCGACGACGGCCTTGCCGTCCTTGGTGCTGCCGACCTTGTCCACCGCCTTGAGATAGTGAATGACCGAGGCATAGACGCCGGCCTGCATGTCGTTCGGATAGGCCTTCGACGGAATGCGTTCGGCGAAGCGTTTTGCGAAAGCGCGCGTGCCGTCGTTCATATCCCAGTAGAACGGGTTCATGATCTGCGCGCCCTGCGCAAACTTCAGGCCGAGCGCGGGCAGGCCGTTCATGCCAAGGATCAATCCGACCAGTTTGTGGTCCTTGGTCAGCCCGAACTCGGCAGCCTGCTTCATCGAGGTGATGGTATCGTCGCCGGCATTGGCGAAGCCGATGATGGTCGCGCCCGACGCCTGGGCCTGAAGCAGGAAAGAGGCGTAGTCCGCCGTTCCCAGCGGATGTCGCACGCTGCCGAGCACTTCGCCGCCTGATGCTTTCACGGCCTCCGCGGCCTGCTTCTCCAGGTCGTGGCCGAACGCATAGTCGGCGGTGATGAAGAACCACTTCTTGCCGCCCTGCTGCACGATCGCCTTGCCGAGGCCGCGGCCGTAAGCATAGGTGTCGTAGGTCCAGTGCACCGTATTGGGCGTGCACTTCTCGCCGGTCAAGAGCACCGTTCCAGCGCCCGATCCGACAAAGACCTTGTTCTTCTCGGCGCTCATGCCGGCCACCGCAAGCGCGATCGACGAGTTCGGAATGTCGAAGATCGCATCGACGCCGTCGTTCTCATACCAGCGTCTGGCGATGCCGATCCCGATGTCGGTCTTGTTCTGGTGATCGGCCGCGACGACCTCGATCGGCTTGCCGGCAGCCTTTCCGCCGAAATCCTCGACCGCCATCTTGGCGGCGACGACCGAGCCGATGCCTTGGTAGCTCGCAAACGGACCCGACTGGTCGTTGAGAACGCCGATCCTCACCACGTCCTGGGCGAATGCCGGTGCCGCCGCCAGAACAGAGGCCAAGATGCACAATTTATGCAGGAATTTGCTGTTCATTGTCTCCCTCCCATGGCGGTCTTGGTGCCGCTCAATAATAGTTATATTTTATAGCTGTTTCTGAGCGTGTCAATTCGGCCAAACTGGCCGCCGCGGATTGAGGATCATGAGCCCGAAAGCGTTGAGACCCGGAACGAAGGCCGCGCAGCCGTCGGAAGGATTGCTGGACCTGCGAGCGCTCCAGCGAACCCCCGGCTTCATGCTGCGGCTCGCGCAGCTCAAATTCTTCGAGGGCTTCTACGAGGAGTTCGCGGCGTTGGGGCTGACGCCCGCGACCTATGCGATCTTCGTCGTCATTCGCGACAATCCCGGCGTTCCGCCGAGCAGCCTCGCCAGCGTGCTTCGGCTGCGCCTGCCGAACCTGATCAAGATCCTGAACGAGCTCGAATCGTCCGGCTTCATCAAGCGCAACCGCTCGAAGTCGGACCGCCGCGCCATCGAGCTCATGCTCACGCCGAAGGGTGCAAAGCTGATTCAGGAGGGCGCGCGGCTGACGGCGCCCTACAACAAAAAGATGCTGGCGCCGCTCGACGAGGCCGAGCAGCGCAGCTTGCTCGAATTGCTGAACCGGATTTTGCGGTTCTAGCCGCTCCCGTCAGTGCAAGAACGCGCGAATGGCGTCAGCAATCTCTCTTGCATGTGTTTCCAGCGCGAAATGGCCGGTGTCGAAGAACTGCACCACGGCGTTGGGATTGTCGCGCTTGAACGCTTCCGCGCCGGGCGGGATGAAGAACGGGTCGTGCTTGCCCCAGACTGCCAGGAAGGGCGGCTTGTGCGTGCGGAAATAGTCCTGGAATGAGGGATAGAGCGCGACGTTGCTCTTGTAGTCGCCGAACAGATCGAGCTGCACGTCGTCCGAGCCCGGGCGCGCCAGATAGTAATTGTCGAGGTTCTGGCCGTCCGGCGACACCATGGTCGGATCGGGCACCCCATGCGTGTATTGCCAGCGCGTCGCCTCCGGCGTCAGGAAAGCGCGCAGCGCATCGCGATTGGCTTGCGAGGGGTTCTGCCAATAGGCCTTGATCGGTGTCCAGCCGTCGCTGAGGCCGTCTTCATAGGCGTTGCCGTTCTGCGAGATGATGGCTGTGATGCGCTCGGGGTGGCGCAGCGCAAGCCGAAAACCTGTCGGCGCACCATAGTCGAAGACATAGACCGCGAAGCGATCGAAACCGATGATCTCGGCGAAGCGCGCGATCACGCGCGCGACGTTGTCGAAGGTATAGGAGAAGGCGTCGCGCGGGGGCATGTCGGACTGGCCGAAGCCGGGAAGATCCGGTGCCACGATGTGAAACCTGTCGGCGAGCAGCGGGATCAGATCGCGGAACATGTGGCCCGCGCTCGGGAAGCCGTGCAGCAGAAGAAGCTTCGGTGCGCCGACAGGACCAGCTTCGCGATAGAACAGCTTGAAGCCGTCGACATCTGCGGTGCGATAGGTGGTCGGGGTCATCACCGTTCTCCTTCGTAGTAACCTGTTTAATGACTTACATGAGGTTACGTCGCCGTTTAGTAACTTGTCAATTGGCTTTTAACAGGTTACTGAAAATGACCCTTTCAGACCGGCTTGGGGATCGCTCATGCACAGACCGCCTGCCATGTTCATCGCGGACTCGCGCGGCCTCGACTTCCTGAATTCGGTTGCGACGCCGCTCGATACGCCCATCGATTGGCTCGACGATGGCGATGGCCTGATCGACTGGCTGGCGCAGGCGGGGCTCGTGCCGACCGATGCGCTGGATGCGCTGAAGGCGCGCGCAACACCGGCGGAGCTGGGCAAAGTGGCCGACGAGGCCCGCGCCTTGCGGGAATGGTTCAGGGGGTTCGTTCGCAAGCATGGCGGCCGGCCGCTCACGGCGAGCGCACTCCAGGAACTGGGCCCGCTCAACAGTCTCCTGGAGCGCGACGAGGCATTCCGGCAGATCGTACCGGCTCCCGACCGTGGCGGGGCGCTGGCGCTGCAGATGACGCGGCGCTGGCAATCGCCGCAATCTCTGCTGCTGCCGGTCGGCGAGGCGCTGGCGCAATTCGTCTGCGAGGAGGACTTTTCGAACGTGAAGGCATGCGAGGGCCACAACTGCACCATGCTGTTCGCCGACCACACCCGCAGGCGTGCGCGGCGCTGGTGCGCCATGGCGATCTGCGGCAACCGCGCCAAGCAGGCCGCGCACCGCAGCCGGCTCAAGGGCAGGCAGTGACGGCCTCGGCAGATCACGGAGCTTTGATGCAGGCGGCCGTACGCCGCGGCTGAGCCTCGATGCCCCAAATTCCACCCAATCGATGGTCACTAAGCCCGGCGGGGGAAGGTCTTTGCCTTCCGTGGTGGGACTGCTGGACTGATGGTTGATCGAAGGCGAATCGTCGCGCTGGCAGCGCTCGGGCTGCTCGCCTTGAGCACCGGCATGGCCGTGGCTTCACCGCCCAAGCTGAAGCCCGCTGCCGTCGCTCCCGCCGTGCCGCCGCCTGCGCCGGCCGAGCCGTTGCCGCCGCCGAAGATCTACCTGTTCCGCGGCGCCATGGGTCCGCTCTTCTCGACCGGCATGGACCGGCTCGGCGAGAAGCTGACGCAGGCCGGCTTCTCGGCGGATGTCTATGAATTCACCCTGTGCCGGCTGATCGGCAATCGCGCCATCGCCAGCTACAAGGAAACGTCGGCGCCGATCGTGCTGATCGGCCATTCCATGGGCGGGCTGTGCTCGATCGTCATCTCCGAGATGGCGGCCAAGGAGAACATCCCGATCAGCCTCGTGATCACCATCGACCCCGCGCACGCGACCGGCGACGTGCCGCTCAATGTCGAGCGTTTCATCAACATCTTCCTCTCCGACAGCGTGCTCGGCGGCGGCGATGTCGTGGCCGTGGCCGGCTATCGCGGCCATTATGCGAGCTACGACCTCAAGGAGAACGCGCGGGTCAGCCACATCAACATCGAAAAGTCCGACGACATCCATCGCCAGATCCTCGACATGGTGACGCAGCTGCCGCGCATTCAGGCGCAGGCCCAGGCCGGTGCCGTGCCGCTGCGCTATCTGGTGCCCGGCGATACGCTGGTCGAATTGTGGGATAGCGGCGTGCGCCTGCCGGTCCGCCGCGGCGACACCATGGAAAGCATCGCGGCGGCCAATCGCGTGCCGCTGTGGTCGCTCGCGCAGAGCAACTCGCTGCCGGAGAATGCGCAGCTCACCCCCGGCCAGTCCATCATCGTCCCGCGCCACCTGGCGCCGCCCGAGCCGGCGGCGGCGATGGCGACGCCGCCACCGGCTGGGCGGAAATAGGCCGAAATCGTTTCACACCAAGAGGTCGTGCGGCGCATGGGCGGCTAAGCCGCCGGCGACGTGAGCGCCATGGTCCAGCTGCAAAACGTCGGCTGCCGCCGCGGCGCCGCCATGTCCTTCGGCTTTTGCCGCGCGTTCGTGATGGTCGAGCGGCGATGGGACATCGTTCTCGAATGTGACGCCCGATCTCTCGATCGCCGGATTCAGGAAGTGGAAGGAATGGCCCAGCCCGTGCGGATTCGCCTGCCAGTGTCCGTATGCGCCGAGCGCGCCATCAGCCGCAGAATGCAGTTGAGAATGAGGCCTGCCTGGCTCCCCAGTCGGAGCGTGACGGTGTTCGTTTGCCTGAGGAGGACTCGAATGAGCGCCGTCGCCGTTGTCGAGGCCGATCTCGGGGACGGCATCGACCGCATTTCCGGTATCGGCAGCGCTCGCCATGGTGGAGGCAACATCCGGCATGGGATGACTTTCCGCCGGCATGCCGCTCGCGCCAGTTCCGCTCAAATGGGTGCTCTCGCTGGTCGCGGTCTGTTCGAACACAAATCTGAAGGAGTCCATCGACGGCGAAACGGTTGCCGGATCCGAGAGGGTGGATTGCGTGGCAGCTTGGCCCGAGGTGGAAGAGGTGGTTGCCTCGCTCAAGGTGCTTTGATCCTGAGCGGCATCGAGGCGATGGCTTACATCCACCGATGGAGCGGTTGAGCCTCCGCTGGAGGAGAGCGGACTGTTACCGTCCGTCGTGTCGGCGGAGATCTCGGACGTACCGATCGCAGCGACGGCGGTGTCACCTTGCATTGCTGCGGTCGGGCCGATGGTGTCGCTCACAGCCGGGGCTGGCGCGACGGTTTGGTCCACGATGAAATCGGACGAATCGATGGTCGCGACACCCTGGAGATGAACTTCCAGCAGGCTGGAATCACCGATATGGAGCGCTTGATCCGTCGGATTGACATAGACGACGGTTTCATTGGCCGAGCCGTCGTAAATCCAGGCGATGGTGTGGGCCGGCACGGATGTGCCAGTCGAGGTCAATGCCAGGACCAGGAATGCGAGCGCACCGATAGCCGTCAAATCGATCTTGTCGGCTCCCGATCTGAAATCAGTGATCGTATCGAACCGGTCTGCACGGGAATCTGCCGTCGACAGATAAACGAAGGCGTCATCGCCATTGCCGCCCGTGAGCTTGTCCGGACCGAGCCCGCCGATGATGGTGTCGCACCCGTTGCAGCCGTCGATATTGTCTCGTCCGGAGCCGCCGTAGATGACGTCATCCCCGTTGTTGCCCTTGATCGCATCGTTGCCCGATCCGCCAAAGATGGTGTCGTTCACGCCGGTGCCGTTGAGGGTGTCATCACCGGCGCCTCCGTAGACCGTTTGGGGAAAATTGCCGCCGCCGGCGATACAGTCATCCCCCGGCGTGCCGTAGACAAACGGGGGATCGCAGACGACGGTTGCTCCTGTTGCCAGATTGTCGAAGTCGTTGGGGTCGGCTTCACTGGCGCCATGGATGCAGATCGTCACCTCTTGGGCGGTGCCGTCGATGGTCGTCACCGTGAAGTGATCGGTGACCGTATCGCCGATGTCGAGCGCGTCCACCACGCAGTTGTTGTTGTCGAGCACATAGGTCCATACGCCGGACGCGGTCATGGTGAAGGTGCCGTAGCCGCCGTCGCTTGCAGTGCACGAGGTTACCGCCGTGAAGGTGTTGGCCGGATTGTCGACGTCGGTATCGGCGAGCTTGCCGGTCGCGCATGGGATCCCGGACGAGATGCCGCCGGCTTCGAGCACCGAGCCCGTCGTGGTTCCGGAAATGATGGCGGCGTCGTTCGTGCCCTTGATCGTGATTGTCACCACCTGCGGCGTACCGTCGAGCGTCGTCACGGTGAAATGATCGGTCCGAGTATCGCAGGCATTGAGGGCTTGCACCGTGCTGTTGTTGTCGTCGAGCGTGTAGGTCCACGTGCCGAGCGCGGTCATCGTGAAGGTCCCGAAGCCGCCCGCGCTCGTCTTTGGCGTGCTCACCGCGGTGAAGGTGTTGGACGCATCATCGGGATCGGCATCGGTCAACGTGCCGGTCGCAGTCGGCTTGCCAGGCTTTCCATTGGCCACACATCCGGCCTCGAGCACCCAGCCGGTCGTCGTTCCGCAAATGACAGCCGCATCGTTGCTGCCGTTGATGGTGATCGTCACAACCTGTGCCGTGCCGTCGGTCGTGGTCACCGTGAAGCAGTCGGTCAGCGTGTCGGCCTTGTTGAGCGCCTGAACCGCAGCGTTGGCATTGTCGAGTTTATAGGTCCACACGCCGGCCGCGGTGATCGTGAAACAGCCATAGCCGTGCGCGCTTGCCGTCGGCGCGCCGACCGCCACGAAGGTGCTGAAGGGGTCGTCGACATCCGTGGCGACAAGTGTACCCGCCGCGATCGGCATGCCGGGCGAAGCGCCGCTCGCCTCGACGACGGAACCGGTCGAAGTCCCGGAGATGACGGCGGCGTCGTTGCTGCCTTGGATCGTGATCGTCACGACTTGCGGGGTGCCGTCGATGCTGGTCACCGTAAGGGTGTCGGTCAAGGTGTCGCCGACGCGAAGGGCCTGCACCGTGCTATTGCGATCGTCGAGGATGTAAGTCCACACGCCGGCGGCAGTCATCGTGAAACTGCCGTAGCCGCCCGTGCTCCTGGTCGGCGAACTGATGGCCGTGAAGGTGTTGGGCGGGTTGTCGACATCCGTGTCTGTGAGCGTGCCGGTCGCGGTTGGCATGCCGGGCGCCGCATTGGCGGTGCCGCCCGCCTCCACCACCGCGCCGCCGGCGTCGCCTGAGATCGTGGCGGTGTCGTTGACTCCGTTGATGGCGATGGTGAAGATCTGACTCGCCGAGAGCCCGCCGTCCGAGACCGTGATGACGAAGCTCGTGCTCGTCGGCGACGACAGGGCATTGATTGCAGCGCTGTTCGGCACAAACACGTAGGCGCCGGATGTGCTATTGAGATAGAGGGTGCCGTACGGTCCGGTCTGCGAAAGATCGTATGTACTTCCGTTCAGGACCGTGGTGCCGGCCGTCCCGCCGCCGAGACCGTAGGTCAATGTGGCATTGAGCGAGCTGTTGGCGGCGAAGGTACCGGTGGTCGCGGTGAATTCGTCGAATGTGATCGTGTCGATCTCGACTGGGCCGGCCGACACGCCCAGCGTCGGCGGCGGCCGTACGATGAGTGGGATCACGAACACCGGCTCTGGCGTAGCCGAGCCCAACGGCGCAATTCTCTCTTCGAACGTGAAATTGATGTGCTCTAGCGGCAGCGAGTCGGCGAAAGGTGGCGTGCTCGATCCCGTTGCGCCTCGCGTTAGATTGGCGAGCACGTCCTGTTGAGCCGCCTGCAACTCCTCCATTCGAGCAGCGCTGTTGGCAACCTGGTTCACACTGACCGAGGAACCGATCCGGTTCAGGACGATCGTCTCGCTGGGATCATCGACGATGATGTGTCGTGGTACCGGCTCCTTGGTGATGAGCTCGAAGGCGCCGTGCTGCAGGTCCTTGTAGGTGATCTTGTCGTCGTCCAGAAACGTGGCGTCCGGGTCTGCGGCTGGTGCGTCCTTCACCATCGAGAAAGTCAACGCCGCGATCGTCAAGATGCCGAACCCGCTCGCATGGGAACGGCTGCGAACGCTTCCCATGGGGGTGTCGACCGTCAGGGTGCCGCTGTTTGCCAGCCGGCCGGCCGCGAAGGCAAAATTTCCGCTGGTGACCGCAACGACGGTCGAACGCGGAGCCCCGTCGGAATCGCAGGCGAACTCGCGCAGTTCGATACGAGCGCGGCTGGAGACGTTGAATACAGTGTCGTCGAGAAGCCGAATGCCGATCTGCGCATCCGCAGCAGTCTCGATTACGTCACCGCGGCAGACAAGGTCGCCAACGCTGACCCGACTCGCCGCGCCGCTGTCACGCCTGAGAGTAGCCTGACCAAAGGTTGTCTGAACCATGCCGATGATCTGGAGAGGCGGAGCCGCCATGGCCCCATGGGGAGCAACGCCCGAAGCGATGAACATTGGCTTTGGCCTCGCATGCCGAATTATTCGGGCTTGGCGCGGTGCTGCGGTTTTCTTGTCGGCTTTGCCTACGCCATTGGAGCAAACATTGGCGCTGGCATCCCAGACCTGCAGGCCGAAACGTTTGACTAAAGTCCCATCTCTAGGGGTACGGAAGGCGATCACCAAGTCACGCCAGATGCCGCGAACTCGACACGAGCAGCTTGTCTCTCGGAACAATTGACGACTAAGCGGCGCGAAAAAGGTGGCTCACTTTCTATGGCGAGGCAAACGGCTTGGCGCTGAGATCAATGGCAAAAACGAGGTACTCCCTCTGGTGAGCTGGTCCAGAGGACCAATCCGGGTGGTAGATATTGGCGGTGCGCGACACGCGAGCTTGGCCGGGACTTGCAGAGCCCGGCAAGCGGGCACGCGAACAGGATCTTCTCGGAAAGGGCGGGTCATGTGGAGGCACACGATTACAACCTTGGTGGCCGGTTTTGCTTGGGTCATCGCGAATGGACTTGCTGCGCCGGCGCAGGCTCAAGTCGATCCGTTAAGGCCCGTCCTTCGGGATGTTGCGCCAAAGCCCATCGGAAAGGTCGTGGCCGTCACGGGGTCGGTCACGATCGAGCACGCTGGTGCGGTCGTCGTCCAGGCGAACCTTCCCGATCAGGCCGCTCAAACCAAGGTGGGCGACGTCGTGTATCTGCGCGACGTGGTGCGAACCGAGACGGACAGCCGCGTCAGCATCAATTTCAACGATGGCTCGTCGTTCAATCTGTCGAGCAACGCGCGCATGACTTTGGACGAGTACGTGTACGAGCCTGACGGCAAGTCCAACGCCACGTTCTTCAATCTGACCAGAGGGACGGCCACATTCGTTGCCGGCCAGGTCGCGAAGACCGGCGATATGAAGGTCGATACGCCCGTTGCAACGATGGGAATCCGGGGCACCACGCCGCACATCGAAATTTCAGATGATGGCGCGGTCAAGTTTTCGACTCTCATCGAAGAGGGCAAGGGCAAATTGCTCAAGAAGCGCGCCGCGGCCACGCCGCGGCAGCCCGAACGGGAAAGCGGTCCCAGACTGAACATCTGCCGAGGATGCTGAAGCGATCTTCGGGATGAGACACGAAGATGATTATGAGGGCCGCCATCATCGGCAGCGTCGCGCCCATTCTCGCCCTGCTGTTGCTCGGGTCGCCGGCGGCCGCGCAGCAGCCGCAGAAGAGCAGTCGGCTCAAGACCGTTGAGCAGTGCAACGGTGCGGACCGCATCCCGGCGCAAGCCCGGATCGCCGGTTGTACGGCGCTCATCAATTCGGGTGACGTCAAGGCGACCGCGCTGGCCGTGGCCTACAACAATCGTGGCAACGCCTATACCGCGACAGCGGAGTACGACCGTGCGATCAGCGATTTCGATCGGGCGATCGAACTCGCGTCTGGCTACGTCAAGCCGGTGAACAACCGCGGCGTGGCCTATTTGAGGAAGGGCGCGTATGGCGACGCCATCAAGGCTTTCGATGAGGCAATCCGGCTCAACCCCGGTTATGGCGGCGCCTTCGCCAACCGCGCCGAGGCCCATCTTAAATTGAACCAGTATGATCGGGCCGTGCGGGACTTCGACGAGGCCATCCGCCTCGATCCGGATTCGAGATTGGCAAGGAGCGGGCGGTGCTGGACCCGAGCGATCATCGGTGATCTCCAGGCCGGGCTCGACGACTGCGACAGGGCGATCCAGACGGGATCAAACGATGCCGCGACATACGATTCCCGTGCGCTGATCCATCTGAAGATGGGCCAGTTCGCCGCGGCCATCGACGACTACAATTCGGCGTTGCGCCTGGCGCCAAATCAGGCAAGCGCGCTCCATGGGCGCGGGCTGGCCAGACTCAGGCAGGGTGACAAGGCCGGCGGCGATCGCGACGTCTCGGCCGCACGGCTCATCGACGTCAAGGTCGGCGACGCCTTCGCGCGCTATGGCGTGCAGTGACGTCGCGGCCGGTCCACTGAATCCGCATTGATGTTGAGTTCATGGACCACAAGGCCCCTCAGGCGTCCTGAGCCACAATGCTATGCGTTCGAGCCGTGGATCGCGTCGATCACCGCGTCCGTCACTTCCTTCGTCGTCGCCTTGCCGCCGACATCGGGTGTCAGCACGCCGGCTGCACAGACGCGCTCGACGGCTGCCATCAGCCGGGCAGCGGCGTCCTTCTCGCCGAGATGCTCGAGCATCTGCGCGCCGGTCCAGAAGGTCGCAACCGGATTGGCGATGCCCTTGCCGGTGATGTCGAAGGCCGAGCCGTGGATCGGCTCGAACATCGAGGGAAAGCGGCGCTGCGGATCGATGTTGCCGGTCGGCGCCACGCCGAGGCTCCCCGCAAGCGCACCGGCGAGATCGGAGAGGATGTCGGCGTGGAGGTTGGTCGCAACGATGGTGTCGAGGCTCTTCGGATGCAGCGTCATGCGCACGGTCATGGCATCGACCAGCATCTTGTCCCAGCTGACATCGGGGAATTCGGTAGCGACCTCCGCCGCGATCTCGTCCCACATCACCATGCCATGGCGCTGCGCATTCGATTTGGTCACGACGGTGAGCAGCTTGCGCGGGCGCGACTGTGCGAGCTGGAACGCATAGCGCATGATCCGCGTGACGCCGACGCGGGTGAACACCGCGACTTCCGTCCCGACCTCTTCCGGCAAGCCCTTGTGCGCGCGGCCGCCCATGCCGGCATATTCGCCTTCCGAATTCTCGCGCACGATCACCCAGTCGAGATGGCCGACGCCGACATTGCGCAGCGGCGAGGCGACGCCCGGCAGGATCTTTGTCGGCCGCACATTGGCGTATTGGTCAAAGCCCTGGCAGATCGGCAAGCGCAGGCCCCAAAGCGTGATGTGGTCGGGCACGTCGGGCGCCCCGACCGCGCCGAAATAGATCGCGTCGAACTTCTTCAACTCGGTAAGGCCGTCGGCCGGCATCATCACGCCGTGCTTCTTGTAGTAATCCGAGCCCCAGTCAAAGGTCCTGACGTTGAAGGCGAGGTCGCCGCTGCGCTTTGCCAGCGCCTCCAGCACGCGGACGCCGGCCGAGATGACCTCGGGGCCGATGCCGTCGGCGGGGATTGCTGCGATCGAATGGGTGCGCATGGGAGGGCTCCGTTTGAGAGATCGCGCCAGCATATCTGACGGTCTGCGTCGGCGGCGAAGCTAAACGGGGCGAGCAGCAGACTCAATTGACGCTGGTTTATACAAAAAAATGATATAATCCTCGCATGGCGAGACGAGAGGTCCGGAATGGAATTGCAGCAACTCCGATGCTTCGTGGCGGCGGCCGAGCAGTTGCATTTCGGCCGCGCGGCGCAGCAGCTCCAGATGCTGCCCTCAGCGCTCGGCCGTCAGATCAGGCTGCTGGAGGAGGACCTGGGAACGCGGCTGTTCGCGCGGACGACGCGTGCCGTGTCGCTTACCGAGGACGGAACGACGCTGCTGCGCGATGCCCGCGCCATCCTTGCCCGGGTCGAGGCGGTTGAGAGTAACTTGCGCAACCGCTCGCGCGCGGGCGCCCCGCGCCGCCTGCGGATCGGCGCCATCGACAGCGCGGCGGCCGGCTTGCTGCCGCCGCTGCTGCGCGATTTCCGCGACAAGCACCCTGACATCGCGGTGCAGCTTCTCGAGGACAAGACGGTCCGTCTGCTGCCGAAGATCCTGACCGGGGCGCTCGATCTCGCCTTCGTCCGTCCGCCCGGCCGCGCCGACAAGCGGCTCGAATTCCGCGATCTGCTCCAGGAGACCGCCATCGTGGCGTTCCCGCAGCGGCACGCGATGGCCGGGCGCAAATCAATCACGCTGGCCGATATCGCCGAGGAGGCGATGCTGGTGCCGGACCGCCGCTCGCGGCCGCACAGCCACGACCTCACGGTCAAACTGTTCGAGCAGGCAGGATTGACGCCGCGCATCGTGCAGGTCGCCGACGAGAAACAGACCATCATCAATCTGGTCGCAACCAAGCTCGGGGTCGCGATCGTGCCGCGCTGGACCGCGCGCATGGCGGTCACCGGCGTACGCTTCGTGCCGCTCCGGCCGAAGCGGAATGGTCCGGTCGGCCGGCTGCCGCTCGCGGCCGCATGGCTGCGCGGCTCGCGCGATCCGGCCCGCGACGCAATGCTGGCGCTGCTGGAGGCGCGCCTGCGCAGCTATGCGCGGGATGCCTGAGGGGTTATGACGTTGGCTTGGCGAGGAGGTGGGATGTCATGACCGAGCGGAAAGCTGTGAGCGAGTTGCGGGTGGGCATTGCCGGGCTGGGATCGATCGGCACCAAAATCGCGACCGCGCTCGATCAGGGCATCGAAGGCCTGACGCTGTCGGCCATCGCGGTGCGCGATCCCGCGAAGCACCAAGCGCTCGTCGATGGCCTGCGTCGTTCGCCGACAATCGTGCCGATCGACCAGCTCGGCGACGTCGCCGACATCGTGGTCGAATGCGCCCCAAGTCAGCACCTGCGCGAGATCGTCGAACCCGCGGTGAGGCGCGGCAAGTCCGCGGTCGTCGTCAGCGTCGGCGGGCTGCTCGACAATTTCGATCTCGTCGATCTCGCCCGCGCCAATGGCGGCCGCATCATCGTGCCGACCGGCGCGCTGATCGGGCTCGACGCCGTCAACGCCGCCGCGGTCGGTACCATCCATTCCGTGAAGATGGTGACGCGCAAGCCGATCGACGGTTTGAAGGGTGCGCCGTTCATCGTCGAGAACAACATCGACATCGACAATCTGCGCGAGCCGCTCAAGCTGTTCGAAGGCACCGCGCGCGAGGCCGCAAAGGGCTTCCCGGCCAATCTCAACGTCGCGGTTGCGCTGTCGCTCGCGGGCGTCGGGCCCGACCGAACCCAAGTGCAGATCTGGGCCGACCCGACGGTGACGCGCAACGTTCACCGCATCGAGGTCGAGGCGGATTCGGCGCGCTTCTCGATGTCCATCGAGAACATCCCGTCCGAGAATCCCAAGACCGGGCTGATCACGGCGCTCTCCGTGATCGCGCTGCTGCGCAAGCAGCGCGCCACGCTCTGCGTCGGGACGTGAGTTTTAGAGGATGATGAGTTGAGGTCTAGTCAAGCTCGACCAACGGCAGTGCTCTCTCCGTTCCCTCCCCCCTTGTGGGGAGGGCTATCGCATATGCTGCCAATTTCTTTGTGGCCGTCCTTCGAGACGCCCGCCGTTGGCGGGCCCTCAGGATGAGGACCGAGTGCGTGGCAGCAGTTTCGACGAGCGCCGATGCCGCTTAGCCTCATCCTGAGGAGACCGCGAAGCGGTCGTCTCGAAGGACGAGGCGCGCGCTCAGGTCACGCAAAATGCCATATGCGATAGCCCTGCCTCAGGCGGGGAGGGAACACAGCTGTGTCGGGGTTACGCGCCCGTCACGCGCCAGATCACGTTGCCGACGTCGTCGGCCATCAGCAGCGACTTCTTGTCGGGGCCGATCGTGACGCCGACCGGGCGGCCGTAGGATTCTTTCTCGTCCGGGGACAGGAAGCCCGACAGGATGTCGCGACCGGGGCCGGAGGGCTTTCCGTTCTCGAACGGGATGAACACCAGTTTGTAGCCGGAGAGCTTGCTGCGATTCCATGAGCCGTGCTGGCCGATCACCATGCCGTCGGGGAAGCCGGGCAGCGTGCCCGCGGGCATCCAGCACAGGCCGAGCGAGGCGGTGTGGCCGCCGAGCGCGTAATCCGGTTGAAGCGCCTTGGCGACCATCGCCGGGTCCTGCGGCACGCGGTCGTCCACGGTCTTGCCCCAATAGCAATAGGGCCAGCCGTAGAAGCCGCCGTCGCGCACCGAGGTCAGATAGTCCGGCGGCGTTTCGTCGCCGAGACCGTCGCGCTCGTTGACGACGGTCCAGAGCACGCCGGTCGTCGGCTCCCACGCGAGTCCCACGGGATTGCGCAGGCCGGCGCCGAAGATGCGATGCGTGCCGGCGACGAGGTCGAGCTCGTAGACCGCGGCGCGGCCTTCCTCGACCTCCATGCCCGTCTCGGCGATGTTGCTGAGCGAGCCGACGCCGGCATAGAGCTTTTTGCCGTCGGGGCTTGCCAGAAGACTCCGTGTCCAGTGGCCGCTCGGCTTGAACGTCGTGAGCCGCTTGCCCGGCGCGGTGATGCGATCTGCGTTCGCGACATAGGGAAAGGCCATCACGCCATCGGTGTTGCCGACATAGAAGGTGTCGCCGACCAGCGCCATGCCGAAGGGCTGGCTGAGGTTCTCCATGAACGCGCCGCGATATTCGGCGAGGCCGTCGCCGTCCTTGTCGCGCAGCAGCGTGATGCGGTTGGCGGAAACGCCGAGGGCCGCGGCGCGCCGCATCGTCGCCTGCATCGCATAGTGAAACACGCTGCGCGGCGGACCGGCGATCTGCGTCGCTTCAGCGATCAGCACGTCGCCGTTGGGCAGCACCTCGATCCAGCGCGGATGGTCGAGGCCGGTCGCAAACGCGTTGACCTTGAGCCCGGGCGCGACCGTCGGCTTCTGCCCCTCGCTCCAGCCGCGCGCGGTCGGCATCTTCAAGGTCGGGATGGCGCCTTGCGGCTTGGCTTCGGGAATGGCCGGCTTCTCTCCCCAGGCCGGCGCGGGCTCGGTGCCGGACAGCTTCCGCCATTGCAGCGCGACGCCACCAAGGAATGCGACGAACTGCGCGAAGATGCTGGAAAAGGTCATGAGAAGCCCCTGTTTGCGCGCGCATCCAACTGGCTGACGGGGCAGACGTCAACCTGTGCGGCACGCCGCCGGGGCCTATTCCCGTGGAATGGCAGCCGACCGAATTTGCATGGGACGAGCGCCGACGGGCCTTACCCGGGACATCACCGGCCGATCTGCCGCTCCAGCCGCCGGGCTACGCGAAAATCATCGAGATGATGGATGTTCGGTGCGAGCGCAGCCTCCTTGGACAGGAGATGATAGACCCGCGCCACGGTGCGTTGCTTCTGCTTCGATCGTCCGGGCCGCAGCGCCCGCGCCTTGCGGACGGCGGCGATCGCATGCGCGCGAAAATAGTCGTAGGCGTCCGACATGGCTCGATGCTCTGCGGTCGATGCAGGTCGAGGGGTAACGGGCGAGCGGAGGGGCGGTTCCTGGTAATGATTCCCGTAGCCCGCATGAGCGAAGCGATATCCGGGGCGACTGGTCCCGCATATCGCTTCGCTCATGCGGGCTACAAGCCGCGCGTCCGGACGCGAGAGCGCGCCTCACCGCGGCGACAGGAACGGGATGATCATCGGGACGCGACGGCAATAGGCGCCGTAGGCGTCCTCGCCGAGCTCCTTGGACAGGAACACCTCTTCCATCCGGCCCTTCTGCCACATGCCGAGCGAGATCAGGACGGCGCCGAGGATCGCGGTGACCGTGCCGACGGCAATGCCGGTCGCGAGCATGCCGGCGATCAGGCCGGTGTAGATCGGATGGCGCACGATGCCGTACGGGCCGGTGTCGATGACGCGATGGTCTTCCTTGTGGGTGATGGTGTTGGACCAGAACTTTCCGAGATGCAGCCGTCCCCACCAGGTGAAGGAGATGCCGGCGAGCACGATCAGGGCCGTGATGTAGACACCGGCATTGCTGAAGACCCACAGCGGCTTCTCGTTCAGCACTTCCGCGGTCCACGGCGTGAACAGGATGCCGCCCACCAGGATCGGGATGCGATAGCGGCCGGACTCCAGCGTCAACACCTGCTTCTGGGTGCGGCCCTGCCAGAACGAGGCGCCGACCCAGCTTGCGAGCCAGGCGAGCCAGATCAGGGCGAGCAGTTGCGTCGGCCAGGTCGTGGTCCAACCACCCCAGGCGACAGAGAGAAGCTTGCTGAAATCGAAGGACATGAAGGTTCTTTGGGTTGGGCGGCGGCTTCAGCCCGCGCGCGAGGAAAGCGCGTGATGCTCGATGGCGCCGGAAGGCCGCTGGCCGTTGCGGGCAAGCAGATGGGTGATGGTTTCGCGCAGCACCGGCTCGATCGGGCGCGGCGAGTAGCCGAGCTCGGTCCGCGCCTTGCCGATCGAGAGGTCGCTCGCGGCGAGCGCGATGCGCACGCCCTCGGCGGTGCCGTTAGGCGGCCGGCGCGTGATGCGATCGGAGATGTATTCGAGCATGATGCCCGAAAGCTCGGCGATCCTGCCGGGCACGACGACCGGAAACTGCCGGCGCCCGCTCATCGCGGACATCATCCGCAGGATATTGCCGAGCGGGACGCAGTCGCCGCCGAGGATGTAGCGCTGGCCGATGCGGCCGCGCTCCATGGTCAGCACGAGGCCCATCGCGACATCGCGGACATCGACGAGATTGACCAGGAAGTTGAGATGCGGCTGCACCTTCTTCTGGAGGAAGTACCACAGCATCGCCGTCGGCGGCGTCAGATTGTGGTCGGCAGCTCCGATCGGCATGGTCGGCGTGCCGATCACGAGCGGAAAGCCATCGGCCGCGGCCTTGGCAGCATGATGCTCGGCGAGCGACTTCGACCGCGTATAGGCGCCGGGCATCGCATCGGCCGGCTGGAGCGCCTCTTCGGCGGCAACACCGTTGAGGTCGGTATAGGGAAACAGGATCGATTCCGTCGAGCAATGCAGGAAGCGCGACACGCCGCGCTTCATCGCTGCCGCGAGCATGACTTCGGTGCCGCGGCAATTGACGTCGTGAAAGTCCTGTTTGTTGGCGACCCACATGCCGGGCAGGCCGGCGAGGTGATAGACCTGCTCGACGCCGGCGAGCGCGGCATCGACCGCGGCGCCGTCGAGCACTGAACCGTGCACATGTTCAACGTCCGCGTTCGCCGCGGCTGGCGGACGCACATCGAGAACGCGTACCCGCTGCCCTCGGGCGCGGAGCGCATCTACGAGATGATGTCCGATGAAACCACTGCCACCGGTAACCAGTACGAGAGCCATGAAGAAGGTTTACTGTTTCGCTTCTGGAGCTATCGGGTTGAAAGGGAATTGGTCGGAAGAGGCGCCAGAATCGCGGCAAGGTCGCGACGAAAACCCAGCGCGATGAATAATTTTGCCATCACGAACATCGGTCCAAGCAAAAGATGCGAGGGAAAGGTGAACAACGAGGCCTCGCGCCCCTCAAAAACCTTGTGGCCGATGGTCTGCGCGGCGAAGCCGAGCACGACCAGCGTGGCGAAGATCGCCCACATCGCCACGATGCTGACTTGGGCCGCAACGCTCGTTGCGATCGAAAACAGCACGATGGAGACGACCAGAATACCGACCCCGAGCGCCACGTCGAGCAGCAGCCAATAGACCAGAACCGGCAAGGCCAGGATGACCGCCAGGCTGAGCTCCATTCCGAACAGCGGCACCTTCACCAGGGTCAGCGGCAGCACGGCGCCGGTGAACAGCAGGAGAATGCCGACCACATGCATCGCCGTATTCCGAGGATCACGATGGTACTCGACATAAACGGCAAGTTGGCGTTGAAAATAGCCACCCATCTTGGTCTCATGCAGCACGGGGTCGGGAAGGACGAAAAAAGCCTATAGCACCGGACCGGGCGGTGCACAAACAGGCTCCATTGTCGCGCGAAACCATGCTGTCGCGCTGTGAGACAGGTCACAAATGGTCAGGACTTCAAGGGGTTCCGTCGGGCGCCGCGGCGCGCATCCTCAGCGCTTCTTGGCGGGCTTTTTCGCCGCAGGCGCAGGTGCCGCAGCCGGATGCGCCGGCTCCTCCGGCAGCTTGGCATAGGTCAGGATCTGCAACTGACCGTTGACGGCCGAGGTCGGCTTGGCCCGGTCGAGGAACTGCTCCTCGCCGAGGCCGATCGGGTGCAGCCGCTTGGTCGAGATCTTGAACGTGTTGACCAGGACGTCGCGGATGGCGTCGGCCCGGCGCTGGCTGAGGATCGCGTTGGCCTCGCGCGTCTTCGAGTTGGATTCGACATGGCCGACGATCAGGAAGGTGTAGGGCAGCAGCGAAGAATGAACCAGCGCGTCCGCGATGCGGCCGACGGTCTGGTAGGAGTCCGGCTGGATGATCGGCGTGTCGGCATCGAACTGGATCTGGGCATTGAAGGCGGGCAGCTTGGCCAGATCAGGCGCGATCAGCGGCCGGTTCACCGGACCCGGATCGTTCTTGATCCTGGCCTTGGCGCGCTCCATCACCTGCTGCTTCAGCGCGGGAAGGTCGACCTCGGCGGCTTCCTCGAAATGGTTGAGCTTGCCGACGATGTCGTCGCGGGTCGGTGCCGTCTGCGCGCGTGCGGCGGTCGCGAGCAGGGCGAAACCCAGCGCGATGCCGATTCCGGCGGTGGAGAGCCCCTTCGCGCGCATCACCGGTATCCCGCCTCGTCGACGGCCTTCAGGCAGTTGTTGCTGATGCCCTTGGGCGTCGAGACCAGGCAGGGGATCGACTTGCTGGTCTCCTTGGTCGAGCCGCCGCAGACCTTGACGATCTCGCGCTGGCAGGCGTTCGCCACCGTGACGCGCGCGGCGACGCGCTTCTGGATGGCGTCGAAGGTGCGGAGGTAGTCACCCTGGCATTGTTGCGACAGCACGTCGCGGTTGCGCGACAGGCACTCCTTCAGCCGGGTCGAGTCCGGGTTGACGCCGCGGCAATTGGCGACGATTTCCGCACCGCAGCTTTTGGCCAGCATCCCGATCGAATCGCCAAAGCTCATGGTCTCCGCCGCCGCAAGCGACGGCATGACCAATGCAAGCACGATCAGTGTGATGGAGCCCCGGACCATGGCTGCATCTGATACGGGGAAGTTCGGTATGGTCAAGGGCTGTTCGGACCAGAACCGTCGAGAGTTGCGGCAGTGCGGCGAACAATCCTCACTCCGTGGCCTCAGTGAGGGGCGGCCATTCGATCAGGGCGACCGTGTGTTTCGCCAGGTCGTCGGCAAATTCCGGATCTGCCTTGAGCTGGTCCAGTGTCCTCGGCGGGGGAAGCTGCCGACCATCCTCGATCAGGTCCTGCGCATAGAGAGCGAGCGCCTCGGGCGCATTCTCCAGCGCCTCGTCGACGTCGTCGCCGCCGGAAATGCAGCCGGGCAGGTCCGGAAACCACAAGCTGACGGCGTCGTCAGGGCCTGAGTCTTCGATGATGGCAACGTACTGAGGCATATCGGCCTCACGCCCGCTGCACGAAACTGTCCACGACCTTCTTCTCGCCGGCCTTGTCGAAGGCGATGGTGAGCTTGTTGCCGTCGATCTTGGTGACGTGGCCGTAGCCGAATTTCTGGTGGAACACGCGGTCCGAGAGCGAGAATTCCGAGGTCGTGCCGGTGGATTTGGCGACCAGCTCGCCCTCGATCGTCAGGGGCCCGCGGCGGCGCGAGGAGAAGCTGCCGAAATCGGGTGAGGACGACGCGGACGAGAACGTCGATGCCTCTTCCTCGAAGCCGCCCCGGCCGCCGCCGCCGCGGCCCCCGCCGCGGTTGCGGTTTGCCTGGGCCCGCTGCCAGCCCGGCGTCGAATAGCTGGAGCCGAACGCCTCCATGTCGTCGAAGCGCGAGGCGCCGTAGCCGCCGGTGCCGCCCCAGGCCGAGCCGCCCTTGGATTCCGTGATCTCGACATTGGCCGCGGGCAATTCGTCGAGGAAGCGCGACGGGATCGTGGTCGACCAGGTGCCATGGATCCGGCGGTTGGTCGCAAAATAGATCTTGGCGCGGCGCCGCGCCCGGGTCAGGCCGACATGGCCGAGCCGCCGCTCTTCCTCCAGGCCGGCGCGGCCCTGTTCGTCCAGCGTGCGCTGGCTCGGGAACAGGCCTTCCTCCCAGCCGGGCAGGAACACGTTGTCGAACTCGAGGCCCTTGGCCGAATGCAGCGTCATCAGCGAGACCGCATCGTCCTCGGCGCCGCCCTCGCGGTCCATCACCAGCGAGATGTGCTCGAGGAACCCTTGCAGGTTCTCGAACTCCTCCATCGAGCGCACCAGTTCTTTCAGGTTCTCCAGCCGGCCCGCGGCGTCCGCCGAGCGGTCCTTCTGCCACATCTCGGTATAGCCGCTCTCGTCGAGCACGATCTGGGCGAGATCCGTATGCGCGGTGACCTCGCGCTGGGCGCGCCAGCGGTCGAACTGGGTGATGAGATCGCGCAAGCTGCCGCGCGCCTTCGGCTTCAGCTCGTCGGTCTCGACCACGGCGCGCGCCGCCTCGAACAAGGGGATGCGGCGCTTGCGGGCGTGGTCATGCAGCATCTGCACGGTGGCGTCGCCAAGCCCGCGCTTCGGCGTGTTGACGATGCGCTCGAAGGCGAGATCGTCGGCCGGTGAATTGATGACGCGCAAATACGCGAGCGCGTCGCGGATTTCGGCGCGCTCGTAGAAGCGTGGGCCGCCGATCACGCGATAGGGCAGGCCGAGCGTGACGAAGCGGTCTTCGAATTCGCGCATCTGGTAGGAGGCGCGCACCAGGATCGCGATCTCGTTGAGCTTCTCGCCCTGGCGCTGGAGCTGCTCGATCTCCTCGCCGATGCCGCGGGCCTCCTCCTCGGAATCCCACGAGCCCGTCACCGTGACCTTTTCGCCGTCATGGTCCTCGGTGCGCAGCGTCTTGCCGAGCCGGCCTTCGTTGTGCGCGATCAGATGCGAGGCGGCGGCGAGGATGTGGCCGGTCGAACGGTAGTTGCGCTCGAGGCGGATCACCTTGGCGCCGGGAAAATCGTGCTCGAAGCGCAGGATGTTGTCGACCTCTGCGCCGCGCCAGCCATAGATCGACTGGTCGTCGTCGCCGACGCAGCAGATGTTTTTGGTGGGGCCTGCGGGAGCGGCCGCAATCGCCGCGCGCTCCGTCATTCCGGGGCGATGCGCAGCATCGAACCCGGAATCTCGATCCGTGGACTCATCTCCAGATTCCGGGTTCGGCTCTTCGAGCCGCCCCGGAATGACGGCTTGTGCGGCTGGCTTCGCCGGCGCCTGCGACAGCAGCCGCAGCCACAGATATTGCGCGACGTTGGTGTCCTGATACTCGTCGACCAGGATGAATTTGAAACGCTGCTGGTACTGCCGCAGGATGTCCGGGTGCTCGCGGAAGATGCGGATGTTCTCCAGCAGCAGATCGCCGAAATCGGCGGCGTTCAGGATTTTCAGCCGCTCCTGGTAGCTCGCATAGAGCTTGCCGCCCTTGCCGTTGGCGAACATCGCAGCCTCGCCTGACGGCACCTGCGATGGCATCAGCCCGCGGTTCTTCCAGCCGTCGATCAGCCCGGCCAGCATGCGTGCCGGCCAGCGCTTGTCGTCGATGCTCTCGGCCTGGAGCAGCTGCTTGAGCAGCCGCACCTGGTCGTCGACGTCGAGCACGGTGAAATTCGACTTGAGCTGCGCCAGCTCGGCATGGAAGCGCAGGATGCGCCCGCCGATGGAGTGGAAGGTGCCGAGCCACGGCATGCCCTCCACCGCGTGGCCGAGCATCTGGCCGAGCCGGTGCTTCATCTCGCGCGCGGCCTTGTTGGTGAAGGTCACCGACAGGATCTCGGCCGGGCGCGCGCGGCCCTGGCTCAGGATGTGGGCGATGCGCGTGGTGAGCACGCGTGTCTTGCCGGTGCCGGCGCCGGCCAGCACCAGGACCGGGCCGTCCAGCGTCTCCACCGCCTCGCGCTGCTCGGGATTGAGCCCGGACAGATATTTCGGTCCCACCGAGGCGCGGGCACGCGCGGCGATGCCGCCGGCCGCGGGCTGGTGGTCGGGGACGCTCTGGGAGGTGATCTTGCTCGGCTCGGTCATGCGAATCATTGGCCCCACGATGGCACCGCGGGGTGGCGGAAGGGAGCCTTCATAACAGGGAATGGTGCCTATATGGGGCGCCGGCAAGGGTTTTCCACGTACGCGGCGGGCCGATTTGTTCCTGCGAAGGCTGCGAATTTCCACCCTATGCCTGCCGGAACCATCGTTCTCGCGTCGAGATTGTCTGGGCAGGTGGCGCGGCCAGTCGCGCTAGACGCAGACAGACATCAAGACGAGGGTTTGACCATGCTTGGCTGGGTTGTGACGTTTCTGGTTATCGCACTGATCGCCGGTATCCTGGGCTTCGGCGGCATCGCCGGCGCTTCGATCGAAATCGCCAAGATCATCTTCTTCATCGCGGTCGTCCTGTTCCTGGTCTCGGCCGTGGTCGGTCTGGCGCGCGGCCGCAACAGGATATAGGGCGACCGCCAAAACGCCATACACGATCGCGCCGAACTTAACGCCTCGAGGGCATCGCCACGCTCCGGCCGATGCCCTCGGGGCGCGGCACGGCGCTGTGGGCCTCCGTGACCGCAGCGATGCGCTGCTGGATGTCGGGCGGAAACGGCGCAACGCGCCGCGCTTTCATGTCCATGTGCAGCGACATGTTCTCGGAAGTGGCGGACAGCCAGCCCTCGGTGGCGTGCCGCATCTCCTCGAACGTGTGTATCCGCTTGTCGTCCGCCTCCAGCAGCCAGACGAAGATCTGCACGGGATCGCCGAGATGGATCTCGCGCAAATA
This sequence comes from Bradyrhizobium cajani, assembly GCF_009759665.1. Lineage (GTDB taxonomy): Bacteria > Pseudomonadota > Alphaproteobacteria > Rhizobiales > Xanthobacteraceae > Bradyrhizobium > Bradyrhizobium cajani. The sequence goes on along the minus strand of NZ_WQNE01000016.1, from coordinate 121,794 downwards.
GCGCACATGGCATTCGGCGGTGAAGCTCGAGCCGCCGCGCTCCTTCATGTAGGCCGGCCCCATCCCGAGCTGGAGCCACATCTGGTCGATCGCCCGGTCGAACATCACGTTGTAATAGGCCATGTTGAGGTGGCCGTTATAGTCGATCCATTGCGGCTCGATCTGCATGATCGAGGCGCGGAACGGCTCGGCGTTGGGCGCTGAAGCGGCAGTCTCCGGCATGTCTCATTCCCTGGCTATGCGTCCGGTCCCTTGACTTGACCGGTTATATGTCCTTTGCCACGGTTCTTCTGTCGGGAGGAATGTCCGTGGGTACGACCATTACCAATAATCCGCCGCGGCCGGAGCCGGAAGCCCTCGCGAGCGCGCTGCACCAGCTCGCCGCACGCTTCGGCAACCGCCTCATCACCTCGCAGGCCGTCCGCGAGCAGCACGGCCATACCACCACATGGATCGTCAACCAGCCGCCGGACGGCGTGGTGATGGCGCAGGAGACCGCCGACATCCAGGACGTGGTGCGGATCTGCGCCAGACATCGCGTGCCGGTCATCCCGTTCGGCACGGGCACTTCGCTCGAGGGCCAGGTCAATGCGCCCGCCGGCGGCATCTCGATCGACCTGCGCGACATGAACAAGGTGCTCGCGGTTCATGCCGAGGACCTCGACTGCGTGATCCAGCCCGGCGTCACCCGCAAGGCGCTCAACGAGCATCTGCGCGACCAGGGCCTGTTCTTCCCGATCGATCCCGGCGCGGATGCTTCGCTCGGCGGCATGGCCTCGACGCGCGCGTCCGGCACCAATGCGGTGCGCTATGGCACGATGCGCGAGAGCGTGCTGGCGCTGAAGGTCGTGCGCGGCGACGGCGAGATCATCACGACCGGCACGCGCGCGAAGAAATCCTCGGCGGGCTATGATCTGACGCATCTGTTCGTCGGCGCCGAAGGCACGCTCGGCATCATCTCGGAGCTGACCATCCGCCTGCGCGGCATCCCGGAAACGATCGCGGCCGGCGCCGTGTCGTTCGAGACCGTGCACGGGGCGTGTCAGGCGGTGATCCTGGCGATCCAGACCGGCATTCCCGTGGCGCGCATCGAGCTGCTCAATGCCGCGCAGGTGCAGGCCTGCAACGCCTATTCCAAGCTGACGCTGCCGGAGACGCCGCTGCTGCTGATGGAATTCCACGGCAGCGAGGTCGAGGTCGCCGAGCAGTCGAAGGCATTCGGCGAGATCGCCAAAGAGTGCGGCGGCGGCGATTTCTCCTGGACCACCAAGCCGGAGGATCGCACGAAGCTGTGGCAGGCACGTCACGACGCCTATTGGTCGGTGAAGGCGCTGCGGCCCGGCGACAGCATCGGCGTGGTCGCGACCGACGTCTGCGTGCCGATCTCGCGGCTCGCCGATTGCGTCAGCGAGACCGAGGAAGATCTCAAGCGCCTCAACCTGCTGTCGCCGATCGTCGGCCATGTCGGTGACGGCAATTTCCATTGCTCGCTGGTCTGCGACACCAATGACGCCGGCGAGATGGCGCGCGGCGAGGAGTTCATGCATCGCCTGGTCGAGCGTGCGCAGGCGATGGACGGCACCTGCACCGGCGAGCACGGCATCGGCCAGGGCAAGCAGAAATACCTCAAGGCCGAGCTCGGTCCCGAGGCGCTCGACGCGATGCGGGCGCTGAAGCAGGCGCTCGATCCGCTCAACATCTTCAATCCCGGCAAGATCGTGCCGGAGGCGTAGGCCGCGGCCTGCGTCGGGAACTTTCAGCAGTCCAGCCGGTTCCAATTCCCGCCAAGTTCCGATGCCTCAATGGCGCGGCTCTTCGGGAGGATACGATGTTGCGACCAGTCGTTGGAATTGCAGTGGTGGCGCTTGCTTGCGTGCTGGCGGGTGCGGCTCTGGCGAAGGGCGGACATGGCGGCGGCCACGGCGGCGGGCATGGCGGTGGCCATCACGGTGGCGGTCACCATGGCGGCGGTCACCATGGCGGCGGTCATCATGGCGGTGGTCACCATGGTGGTGGTCATCATGGTGGTCATGGCTTCAAGCACGCTCACGGTGGCGGGCATCATGGCGGGATGCGGTTTGCAACCGGGGCCCGGCGTGGCGGCCAAAACTTCGGTCAGATCCGCAATGCGGCGATACGGCCTGCGAACTTCCGCAATGCGCTGAACGCCAGCGCATTCCGCAACGGCCGGTTGATCAGCAATCCGGCCGCACGGGCGCAGCTCGCGGCCGCGGCCGCGCTCGCCGGCTGGCACGGCACGAGCAGCGGCTGGTGGCAGCATGCGGGTGGCGGCTATGGCTGGGTCGGACCACTGTTCTGGCCGTTCGCCTACAACGATCTCTACGACTACACGATCTGGGGCGACGGTGTCGGCTTCTGGGGCTACGGCTATCCGGACATCTATGCCGGCATGTTCGGTCCCTACGGCTATGATCGCCTCGCGATGTATCTGCCGCAACGTCCACAAGGACGACGGCACGCGCGCGGTGCTACGCTCGATCAGCTCTGCGGCAGCGATCGCCGCGCCATCGTCGGTCTGCCGATCGATCAGATCGCGGCCGCAGTGCAGCCCACGGATGCGCAAGGCGCCAACCTCGATGCTCTCGGCAATGCCTCGATCGACGCGGCCGAGCTGATCCGAACGTCCTGTCCGACCCAGGTTGCGGCGACGGCGCCCGGCCGGCTCGCGGCGATGCAGCAGCGGGTCGAGGCGATGGAGAAGGCGGTCGATCTCGTCCAGCCCGCGCTCGACAGGTTCTACGGTTCGCTGACCGACGAGCAGAAGGCGCGCTTCAACGCGCTGGCCGAAAATCAGCGTCGCGCGACGGCCTCGAACAATGTCGATGGATCGGTGGTCCAGAGTTGCAGCACGCCCGCCGCGTTCGATTGGCCCGGCGCCACGATCGAGGAGAGGCTTCGTCCCAACGACACCCAGCGCGCGGCGCTCCAGGTGCTCCAGGATACCAGCGCCAACGTCGGCGCATCGCTCAAGGCGGCCTGCCAGCCCAATGACGTGATGACACCGCCGGCACGCATGGCCGCGATCCGCCAGCGCCTCGACGTGATGCTGGAGGGCGTCAAATCGGTGCGCGCGGCGCTCGATGATTTCTACGCCACGCTGAATGACGAGCAGAAGGCGCAGTTCGAAGCGATCGGGCCGCGCCGCATGTCCTGAGCACGCGGCAAGCCAAACGGGCGGAAAAAACCGCCTCGCCGATTCTGACCGGGCCCACTATGCTGGGCGCTGCCGAAACCGGACGAGGCGTGACTGGGAGATCACGGGGTGGCGGAAAGATGAAGTGGTTTGCAAGGCGGCGTCCCGCAGACATATGGGATGAGCCGATCCAGGGCCCGATCGGCGACATCGAGGCAGCCGACCGGATACGCAAGATCTGCCAGGCCGCGAGGGCGAGCGCCGAAACCGTCGGAGATTCCGTACAAGGTGCCGAGCGCTATGAACGCGCGGCACGCGCCGCGATGGAGATCGCGATGAAGATCTCCGACGATCTGATGCGCGACGACGCTGTCCGCCGGATCGTCGATCTCTGCATGAAGGCCGACGACGTCAAGACCGCCCAGATATTGTCGCGCGCAATCCAGGCCAGTTGGGTTCGCGAGGCCATGCAGCGCGACTATCCGGCGCTCGCGTAGTCGTAAGCCTGCCTCGTTCGTTTTCGGACCGCCTCAGTATCTGCGGTAGTCGCCGCGATAATTGTCTCCGCCGCCGCGGCCGCCCATTCCCATGCCGAGTCCGATCCCGATGCCGATACCCTGCATCACGGCGCCGGGCGGCGGACCGGGGGGCGGCGCGCGCTCGTAGACCACTTCCTCCGGCGGAGGCGCAGGCCGGCGCTTGGGCGGCGTCTCGACGACCTTGCGCTTCGGCGGCGTGTCGTCGACGCGCTTCTTGATGATGGGCGCAACCGCCGGGTTGACCGGCGTTGCCGGCGGCGACGGCGTCGAGCACGGGCAGGTCGGTGCCATCGCGACCGCGACCGGGGCGGGAGTGGCCGCAGCGGCGACAGGCAGTGCGTAGTTGCGGTTCTGGACGCGGAGCAGCAGCCGGCGCGCGGTCGCGGCCAGATCGCTGTTGTCCCAGTTCGCCAGATAGGCTTCGAACGAGGCGCGGGTGTTGATCGCGGTCGCGCGCTCCCAGGCCAGCATCTGCCGTCGCCGTTCCAGCACCGCGCGCAGGCGCGGCGTGCGGGTGTCCTGGGCGTACAATTCGATATAGGCCTGATACGCCGGCACGGTGTCGTCGGTGATCACGAGTTCATAGGCAACCATGGCCGGCTTGCCTTGCAAGTCCCTGCGCCAGTCCTCGACGCTGCGCGTGCCGCTGGCGAGCGCCATTGAGCCTGCGCCCGGAAGGGACGGCTGCTGGCTGCCGGTCTCGCCAAAGAACCTGAAGTCGGTCGTCAGCGACGAGCTTTCCCAGGGGATCTGCCGTCCATCGGTCGATTGCGCCACGGCGACGCGGATGCGCTTGAACACCTCCTCGATCGGCAGGTTCGGTTGCTTGGCGACGGTGAGTGCTGCCGTGGTGTAGGGACTGTCGATGCCCGAGCCGTCCTCGGCCTCCGCGCCGGGCGAGGTCGAATAGGAGATGAACGAGCCGGGCGCACCGGCCTTGGTGTCGACGATCGCAAGGCCGTGGCCGGCGCCGCTGAGCGCCGGGAACGGATTGTTGCGGCAGGCATCGAGCATGAAGATGCGCGCCCGCGTCGGTAGCGCGCCGAGCGTATTGAGCAAATCGTTCAGCCGTACGCCCTGGAGCGGAATGTCGGCCTCGCGCTTCGGGTCGAGATCGACCGGCACCAGATAGTTCTCGCCGTCGATCTGCAGGCCGTGGCCGGCATAGAACACCAGCGCAACGGTGTCGGCGCCGCTGGCGCTGACCTTGCCGGCGAAATCCGAGATCGCCTGGCGCATCTCGTTCTGCGCCAGATTGGCTGCCGTGGTGACGGTGAAGCCTGCGCTGCCGAGCAACTCGGTCATGCCCTTGGCGTCGTTGGCGGCGTTGGGCAGTTCCGGCACCGTGCGATAGGCGGATTGACCGATCACGAGCGCGAGACGGGCTTCGGCGGCGGCATCCGTCGGTGTCATCAATTGCGTGAGCGCAAGAAGACCGGATGCAAGGAACAAATTGCAAAGGACTGGACGGCGCATGGTTGTCACCTCCATCGGCAATGCGCGCGATGATGTCACTTTTTCTAGGTTGTCGCCACGCGTCTGTCTGTGCGCTGGATCACGCTGCGAATGGCGCCCGCCGGAGCCAGCCTAGCATCGTTGTGGTGTCATCCATGTGAATTGCGCATTGATCCATGCTCCAATTGGATCGATCGGGAGCGTCGCGCCAAAGCGGACTCGAACATCGGACGGCGCGGCCGGTCCTGAGCGAGAATCGCGGAAAAACACGGTTGTTTCGCGCCGCTTTCGTGCCGTCGTCATTCGCAGGGCGCCGCTCGGCGGCGGCTGGCTGCAACCCTTGCCTGCCCTGTCGCTTTGGCCATACAGTTCGCGCAACAGGCCGCACGCGACGATCGCGGCCACCAACAAGAACAGTCGGGGAGAGACCGCACCATGACCATCGTGCCCGTGAACCGTCGCGCGTTCATCAAGTCATCGGCGGCGGTCACCGCCGGTCTCGTGCTCTCCCCCGCCATCATCGGCCGCGCCGAAGCCGCAACGTTGAAGCTGAAATGCTCCTCCTCGCTGCCGAACGATCCCAAATACGCCAACGGCCGCGTCTACTGCGACAATCTGGTCAAGAACCTGAAGGCGAACGGGCTTGGCGAGCAGATCGAGGTCGCATTCTTTCCCGATAACCAGCTCGGCCAGGAGATCGACGTCATCAATTCGGTGAAGCTCGGCGTCATCGATCTCATGGTGTCGGGCTCGTCGATCTCGGCGAACCTCGTGCCGCTGGTCGGCACCTTCGATCTCGGCTTCCTGTTCTCGAGCTTCCCGCAGCAGACCAAGGCGTTCGACGCCGGCGCCGCCAAGCCGATCGAGGACGCCCTGCTCAAGGGCGGCAACATCCGCATCATCGCCTGGGCCTATAATTTCGGCTCCCGCAGCGTGCTGGCGAAGAAGCCGGTCAAGACGCCGGAGGATCTCGCCGGCCTGAAGATCAGGACGCTGCCAAATCCTGTCATCACGGAATGCCTGCGCCTGATGGGCGCCGCGGCGACGCCGCTGGCGTTCGGCGAGATCTACACGGCGTTGCAGGCCGGCGTGCTGGACGGGCTTGAGCACGATCCGCCGACGATCCTGGCCAGCAAGTTCTTCGAAACGTCGAAGTTCTATGGGCTGACGCAGCACAATTTCTCGCCGCTCGCGATCTACTTCAGCGACATGACCTACAACCGCATGGACCCGAAGCTGCGCGAGGGCTTCCTCGATGCCGCGAAGAAAGCCGCGTCCGACACGCGCGCTCATGGGCTTGCGGTCGAGAAGGAGGCGCTGGCGGCCTTGACCGAGAAGGGCGTCACGTTGGCTGAATGCGACCGCGAGGCCTTCCGCACGCGCGTGGCGCCGCAGACCGAGAACTTCATCAAGGCGCGGCCGGAGTCCAGGGCCGTCATCGACATCATCCGCGCGACGCAAGCCTGATGGCGATGACAGGCGCCATGTCGCTCTCGGGCGGCCGCCACGGGAGCATCGCCCTGCTGCTTCGCCTCAGCGATGCGGTCGCGGCCATCCTGCTGGCCGCCGACCTGCTGGTGGTCTGCGCGTCCGTGCTGCTGCGCTTCTTCTTCAATGCGCCGGTCGAATGGTCGGACGACGTCGCGCGCGGACTGATGGTCGGCTCGGCCTTCTTCGGCGCGGCGAGCGCGCTCGCGCGCGGCGAGAATGTCGGCGTGTCCTTCTTCCGCGACCTGCTGCCGGCGCGGCTGCGCACGCTGGTCGATGCCGCGAGCGCACTGCTGATCGTGCTGATCTCCGGCTATGTCGCCTACAACGCCATCAAGCTCGGCTCGCTGACATCGGGCCAGACCACCGGTTCCGGCCTGCCGCTGGAGCTGACCTTCTACCCGATGGGCGTCGGCGCGCTGTTCATGACGGTGTTCGCGATCGACCATCTCTGCGCAAGGCCGTTGCCCGATATCGTCAGGGGCCTCGTTGCGATCATCGTCGTGACCGGCCTCTATCTCGCCTGGGATTATCTGTCGCCGTCCTCGGTGCCGTCGGCGGGTACGCTGATGCTGATCGGCTTCTTCGCAACCCTGTTCGGCGGATTGCCGATCGGTTTTGCGCTGGCGCTCGCCGCGCTGATCTTCATCTGGGTCGAAGGCGCGCTGCCCGGCGTCATCTTCGCCCAGCAGATGGCGCGCGGCATCGACAATTTCGTGCTGCTCGCGATTCCCTTCTTCATCCTGGTCGGCTACCTCATGGAAGCCAACGGCATGTCGGTGCGGCTGATCGAGCTGTTGCAGCGCGCGGTGGGCCGGATGCGCGGAGGCCTGAACGTCGTGATGGTCGCCTCCATGGTGCTGTTCTCCGGCATCTCCGGCTCGAAGATGGCGGATGTTGCCGCCGTCGGTTCCGTGCTGATCCCGGCGGCGCGCCGCTCGAAGCAGAACCCGGGCGGAGCGGTGGCGCTGCTGGCGGCGTCCGCGGTGATGGCCGAGACCATTCCGCCCTGCATCAATCTGATCATCCTCGGCTTCGTCGCGAACCTGTCGATCGGCGGGCTGTTCGTCGCCGGCCTCCTGCCGTCGGCGCTGATGGCGCTGGTCCTGATCGCGGTCTCCATCATCTTCGGCAAGCGGCCGGCGCAGGCCGAAGAGGTCGAACCGCAGATGCCGGTGTCGGGCCTGTGGAGCGGCGCGATCGCCTCGTTCGGCCTGATCTTCATGATCTTCTTCGGCTTCAAGAGCGGCTTTGCCACCGCCACGGAAATATCGGCGTTCGCGGTGGCTTATGCGCTCGTCGTCGGCAGCGTGGTGTTCCGCGAGCTCGGCTTCAGATCGGCCGCGCACAGTTTTGTCCAGGCGGCGACGCGCGCGGGCCTCGTGCTGTTCATCGTCGCCGCCGCGCAGTCGCTCGCCTTCACGCTGACCTTGCAGCAGGTGCCGCATGCGGTCGGCGATTTCATGCTCGGACTGTCCAAGACCTCCGGCGTCTGGTTGTTCATCCTGCTGGCGATTGCGGTGCTGATCGTGATGGGCTCCGTGCTCGAAGGCGCGGCCGCGCTCATCATCTTCGGGCCGCTGCTGCTGCCGGTCGCCGTGCAGCTCGGCGTCGATCCCCTGCATTTCGGCGTGGTGCTGGTGATCGCGATGGGCATCGGCCTGTTCGCCCCGCCGCTCGGGCTTGGGCTCTACGGCGCCTGCTTGATCGGCAACGTGCCGATCGAGCAGACGGTGAAGCCGATCATGGGTTATCTCGGCCTCCTCTTCCTCTGCCTGCTCGTCATCGCCTTCGTGCCGTGGCTCTCGACCGCGCTGCCGCGGGCGTTCGGATATTGAGGAGTCTGTCGTGAAAGTCCTGCTCGCGCACACGCCGGAGATGCGGCGCAACTATTACGGCGACCGCAGCCTGAACGGTCTGCGCGCCACCGCCGAGGTGATCCTGCACGAGAGCGATGAAACGCTCGACGTCGCCGGCCTCGTGCGCGCGGCGAGAGACGTCGACATCATCGTCGCCGACCGCATGACCGAGGGCAGCGGCGAGATCTTTGCGCAGCTGCCGCATCTGCGCGCCTTCGTCCGCTGTGCCGTCGACATCCGCAACGTCGATGTCGAGGCCGCCTCGCAGGCCGGCGTGCTCGTGACCCGCGCCGGCCCCGGCTTCGTGCAGGCGGTGGCCGAGCTCGCGCTCGGCTTCATGGTCGATCTCTCCCGCGGCGTGTCGCGAACGACGGCAGCCTACCAGGCCGGCCGCAAGCCCGAGGCGCGGATGGGCCGCCAGCTCGCCGGCAGCCGGATCGGCATCATCGGCTATGGCAGCATCGGGCGCTATCTTGCCGAAATCGCAAAAGTGCTGCGCATGGAGGTGCTGGTCGCCGATCCCTTCGCGACCGTCAGCGACGCTGCGATCCGGCATGTCTCTCTCGACGAGCTCCTCGCCGCGTCGGACTACGTCGTCTGCCTTGCGATCGCCAATGAAGCAACCGAGAACCTGATCGGCGAGGCGGCGCTGGCGCGCATGCAGAATCATGCCGTCTTCGTCAATCTCTCGCGTGGCAATCTCATCGACGAAGCGGCGCTCGCGCGGGCGCTATTGGAGAACCGGATTGCGGGTGCCGCGATGGACGTCGGCCGCGCACCCGACCAGATGCCGACGCCCGAGCTGGCGAAATTGCCGAACGTCATCGCCACGCCGCATGTCGGCGGCCTGACGCCGCAGGCGATCGAATACCAGTCGCTGGAAACGGTGCGTCAGGTCGAAGCGATCGTCAGAGGCGAGGTGCCACAGGGCGCCGTCAACGCGGACCGCTGGACGCGGCGGCCCTAAAGCCTGTCCACCGCCTTGAACGTTCCGTCCTTCTGGATCACGGTCAGAAACACCTTCGGCGGCGTGTCGATCATGCGCATGCCGACGGTGACGATGGTGCCGCTGATGTCGAAGCGGCCGACATCGTTGATCGCGCGCAACAGGCTCGCGCGCGTCGGCTTCGGTCCGGCCTGTTCCAGCGCCGCCGCCGCGAGGCGGCCGGAGAGATAGCCTTCGAGCGACACGAAGTCCGGTGTCAGCGCCGGGTCGAACGCCTTCTGCGCCGCCTGGTAGTCGGCGACGAGCCGCAGGGAGCGATCCCAGGGAAACGGCACGACCTGCGAGACGATGACGCCTTCGCCCTCGGGGCCGAGCTCCCTGGCGAGCGCATTGGCACCGACGAAGGAGATGTTGACGAAGGTCGGATTGAAGCCGCTGCGATGCGCGAGCTTGATGAATTCCGCGCAGGGACCGTAGGTCCCGACCATGACGATGGCTTCGGGCTCGGCTCTCTTGATCACCCGCCAGGCCGGGCGGACCGCGCGGGTGTTGCGTTCGAAGGTGCCCTCGGCGGCGAGCTCGAGGCCGCGCTTGGCGAGCGCGCGCTTCACCCCGGCAAGACCGTCGCGGCCGAACGAGTCGTCCTGGTAGAAGATGCCGATGCGGGTGAACTTGCGATCCTCGGTGAGATGCTTGATCCACGCTTCGGCCTCGGCGCCATAGCTCGCGCGGATGTTGACGACGTTGGCAAGCTCGAGGTCGCGCAGGAATTCGGCGCCGGTGAACGGGCCGATGAAGGGCACGTTCCTGGCGCTGGTGATCGGTATTGTCGCCATCGCGGTCGGCGTGCCCACCGCGCCGATCAGCGCGAACACCTTGTCCTCCTCGATCAGGCGCAGCGTCTGCGCCACCGAGCGGTCGGGGTCGTAGCCGTCGTCGCGGCTGATCAGCTGGAGCTTGCGGCCGTGAACGCCGCCTTTGGCGTTGATCTCGGTGAACGCCGCGACGATGCCCTGCCGCATCTGCTGTCCGAGTGCGGAGGAGGGACCCTCGAGCGCGGCGGCCTGGCCGAACAGGATCGCATCGTCGCTGACGCCGACCTCGTCGCCTTTCGCTGGAAGCGTCGCCGCTGCCAGCAATGCGATGGTCAAGGCGACGTATGTCGCGGATCGCGATCGTGTCATGAGATGGTTTGCCGGATGCGGGATGCGTTGTGGAAACGATAGTTCTGCGGCCTGAACAGGTTGCTAACCCGCAACCTGATCGATGGTCCGTAAGACTCCGGGTAAAACCGGCAAATTACCGGCAGACTGCCGCGACTTGCAGGGGCAATCGTTAACTAAGCCGCGCAATGCGGCGCACCCCGGTGTCAAAATTGTGCAGTTCTTAACCGCGATCCTTGTCCGATAGTGGTTCCGGTGGCTCAACCAGAAGTTCGAGCCGCTGCGCGATGGGGACTTGCGGATCAAGATGGGCGGTCGCGATCAGAACGATCAGGATCGGAGGCGTGGGACGGGATGGTGGCGTGCCGCGCCGCTGCTCGGTCTCTATCGCCCTGCGCTCGTCGCGGTCGGCGTCGGTCTTCTGTTCTCGGTCGTGGGCGCAGCCGCCGTGGCGCGCTGGGAAGACCGCGTCAACAGGATCGAGTTCGAGAACGTTGCCGAAACCGAAGCGATCGTCATGCAGAACGGCATGAACGAGTATATCTCCAGGCTCGTCGCACTGCGCACGTTGTTCGAATCGACCAATGAGGAAATCACCCGCAGCGAATTCGAGACCTTCAGCGCCCGGCTGTTCGAGCGTCACCCCGGCATGCTGCGCATTGCCTGGCTGCCGCGCGTGAACCGCAAGGAGCGTGCCGAATACGAGGCCGCCGCGATCACGGATGGGGTGTCCGGCTATCGCATCAAGTCGCTCCAGGGCGAGAGCTTTGCCGTTGCGCCGCAGAGCGACGAATATTTCCCGGTGTTCTACTCGACCCAGCCGAAGACGTCCTCGGTCTACGGCATGGATTACGCGACGGTTCCCGAACGTCGCGCGGTCCTCGAGCGCGCGCGCGACAACGACCGGACCGCCGCCATTCGCACGCACCTCTACGAACCGAAGGAGGGCGGTCGGCTGCCCGACGTTCTCGTCGCCATTCCCGTCTATGCCAAGGGAACGTCACGTGACACGGTCGCGGACCGGCGCCGCAATCTGGCGGGCTTCGTCATCGGCATCTTCGACCTGCCGCTGCTGATCCAGTCCATACGCGTGACGACCGGCGCGAGCCCCGCGGTCAGCGTCAACGTCTATCCGCCCTTCACGGGACAGATCGTCAGCCTGGCGGAAATGCGGCCGGATTATTCGTCGGCTTCCACGGCGCCGCAGTCGATGCGGGACGTTGCGCGCGCGCTGCACTGGTCCGGCAGCCTCAAGATCGGCGATGGCGACTGGCAGGTGCGCGCGATGCCGACGGCGGGCGGTCCGCTGGAGTCGTCCTACGACCGCGCGGTCGCGGTCATCATCGTCGGCATGCTGCTCACGCTGTCGCTCGCGACCTATCTCATGCTCGCAAGCCGCAATTCGCGGCGGCTGTCGCTGGCCAACCGGCGGGTGCTCGAGCTCGCCCAGACCGACATCCTGACGGGGCTGCCGAACCGCGCCTTCTTCCTCGCCCGGCTCGACGAGCTCAACGGCCGGCTGGAGGACGGCGGCCCGGCCTTCTCGATCCTGATGCTCGACCTCGACCGTTTCAAGAACGTCAACGACTCCCTCGGTCACGGCGCCGGCGATACGCTGCTGCGCCAGGTGGCGCAGCGGCTGAAATCCGCGGTGCGCGCGACCGATGTGCTGGCGCGGCTCGGCGGCGACGAGTTCGCCATCATCCAGGAAGCTTGCGAGGATCAGCGCGCCTGCTCGACCGAGCTGGCCGCACGGATCGCCAAGCTCGTGGCCGAGCCGTTCCCGCTGCCCGGACATCGCGTGGAGATCGGTACCAGCATCGGCATCGCGATCGCGCCGGATCACGGCGGCGACCAGGAGCAGCTGCTGAAGAAGGCGGACCTCGCGCTCTACCGCTCGAAATCGGCGGGCCGCAACTGTTTCACCATCTACGACGAGGCGCTGTCGGCCGAGCTCGAGGCGCGCAACACGCTGGAAGGGGATTTGCGCGACGCCATTGCGCGGTGCCAGCTGGAGGTGCACTATCAGCCGTTCGTCGATGCCCTCAGCGGCGCGCGGCGCGGCTTCGAGGCGCTGGTGCGCTGGCGGCATCCGACGCGCGGCCTGATTCCGCCGGACCAGTTCATTGCGCTTGCCGAGGAGACCGGACTGATCGTGCCGCTCGGCGAATTCGTGCTGCGGCGGGCCTGCGCGGACGCGGCCGGCTGGCCCTCCGAGCTCGCGGTCGCCGTGAACCTGTCGCCGATCCAGTTCAAGGAGGCCGATCTGTTCGAGGTGATCTCCGCCGCGCTCGCCGATTCCGGCCTGCCGCCCCATCGGCTCGAGATCGAGATCACCGAATCCGTGCTGCTGGAGCGCGGGGTCGAGAACCACGCCTTCATGGAGCGGCTGAAGAGCATCGGCGTCGAGCTCGCGCTCGACGATTTCGGCACCGGTTACTCGTCGCTGAGCTATCTGACCGCGTTCCCGTTCGACAAGATCAAGATCGACAAATCGTTCATCCGAAACCTCACGCATCAGCCGCGCAGCTCCGCCATCATCTCCTCGATCGTGACGCTGGCCCGCGGGCTGGACATGTCGGTCACCGCCGAAGGCGTCGAGACCCGCGAGGAGTTCGAGCGGCTGAAGGCGCTCGGCGTCAACTTCGCGCAAGGCTATCTGTTCGGACGTCCGCAGCCAATCGAGCGGATTCTGTTCGACGCGCCGGTCAAACCGTCACGGCTCGACGCCGCCTGAGCGCACGCCTCGTCCTTCGAGACGCGCGTTCCGCGCTCCTCAGGATCAGGCTAAGCAGCATCGGTGCCGGTTGAGACTGTTGCCACGCACTCCGTCCTCATCCTGAGGAGCCCGCCTGAAGCGGGCGTCAAGAAGGATGGGCCGCAGGGAAACCGCTCGCAAATGCGGTAAGTCCACCGCTCAACGGGCATGCGCGAAAAGCGCTTGACCCGGACATCCCCAGATGGTCCGAAAGACCGTCCAGGGATGAAATACACAAAAATGCGGCTTCCGTTCTTCTACGGCTGGGTCGTGGTCGCCGTGACCTTTGTCACCATGGCGATCGGCGTCAACGCGCGCACCGCCTTCTCATTGTTCTTTCCGCCGATCATCTCCGAATTCGGCTGGGAGCGCGGCGTCACCGCGGGCGCCTTCTCCTTCGGCTTCGTCGTCTCCGGCGTGGTCAGCCCGCTGATCGGGCGCCTGATGGACCGCGCCGGCCCGCGCGCGGTGATGGAGCTCGGCATCGTGCTGATGGGCGGCGGACTCCTGCTCGCGCCGCTCACCAGCGCGCCCTGGCATCTCTACGTCACCATCGGCGTCATGGTCGGCGCCGGCTCGGTGTGTCTCGGCTATTCCGGCCAGTCGCTGTTCCTGCCGAACTGGTTCATCCGCAAGCGCGGCTTTGCCATCGGCATCGCCTTCGCCGGCGTCGGCATCGGCTCGGTGACGCTGCTGCCTTGGGTGCAGCACATGATCGAAGGGGCCGGCTGGCGCACCGCCTGCACCGCGATGGGCCTGCTCATCCTGGTCGTGCTGGCGCCGATCAATCTGTTCCTGCACAAGCGCCCCGAGGATATCGGCCTCCAGGCAGACGGCGATGCCGCGCCGGCCGCCGGCGCCGCAAAGCCAGTTTCCAACGTCGTCGATCCCGTCTGGGTCAATACCGATTGGACGCTGAAACGCGCCGTCGCGACCGCGCGCTTCTGGTGGATCGCGGTCGGCTATTTCTGCGGCCTTTACATCTGGTACGCGGTGCAGGTGCACCAGACCAAATTCCTGCTCGACATCGGCTTCAGCCCGAACGTCGCGGTCTGGGCGCTCGGCATCGTCAGCCTGCTCGGCATTCCCGGCCAGATCCTGCTCGGCCACGTCTCCGACCGGATCGGGCGGGAATGGGTGTGGGCGATCAGCTGTGCAGGGTTTGCGATCTCTTTCGCGGCGCTGATGGTGCTGAAATTCCAGCCGTCATTGTGGCTGGTCTACGTCATGGTGTTCACGCAAGGCGCGCTCGGCTACGGCCTCACCTCGATCATGGGTGCGGTGGTGTTCGAGATCTTCCAGGGCAAGCACCAGGGCAGCATCTTCGGTACGATCATGCTGGCGGCATTGGCCGGCGGTGCGGCCGGACCGTGGTTGACCGGCGTGCTCTATGATCGCGCCGGCGACTATACGCTCGCCTTCGGCATCGCGATGGTCGTGAGCGGATTGTCGGCGCTCGCGATCTGGCAGGCCGCGCCGCGCAAGGTGCGGGCGGTAGCGGGCCGGCTGCACAAGCTCCAGGCGTGATCCGACGCCGAATACGTTCCCTCCGCACTGATTGCCTTGCGACAGAAACTCCGGAGGTGCTGCTGGCCGCGCCCGAATGCGCCGACGACGGGCTCGTCGAAATAAGCACTAAAGCTCAGCCAATTCCGCGGTGAGTGCCCTGGCGGCGAGCAGATCGGACGTTTCGAAGCCTTCCGTAAACCATCCGTACGTTGAGGCAAGGAGGGCTCGCGCCTCGATAAGTCTGCCTTCGTCGCCCCAAAGCCGGGCCAGACCCATGGCCGCACGCAGCTCGAACGACTTCGCACCTTGCCTGCGTGCCACATCAAGTGCAGTTTGCAAACAAGCCTCGACCGCATCCGCCGGAGCTCCACGAATGCGCCGCAGTTCGCCATCGATGCGTGCAACTTCTGCCTCCCACATATGTTCGTCATTGCGAGCGGAGAGGTCCTTTGCCTCTGCCAGCGCCGTGAGCCCTTTCTCGCCATCTCCGAGTTGCAAATGGATTGATGCGAGCATGCACAAGTAGCGGACCTGGTACCAGCTGGCTCCCAGTCCGTCTCGATCATTCAAACCTTTGCGCATGAGCGCCAGGCCACCCTCCGCGTCACCTTCCTGCGCCATGACCCAGCCCCGAAGGATGAGGCCGCTCAGCCGCCAGTAGTTCAAGCTGTGCTGATCGGCGAGGTTGATGATGGCGTCGGCGTGCGCATGCACCGCCGCCACGTCACCCATCAGCTCCGCAGGTCCCGCTCCGCCATAGACCGCGACGTGGGCGGTAAGGTTCGTCTGGTTCAGCTCCGCAGCGTACTCAAACGCCGCGCGGCTTGTTCTCAGGGCCTGGTCGGGATAGCCAAGGATCCAAAGCACGATGGCCAGGTAAGGTAACGCGGAGGCCTTCGGATCATGGACATAGTGCACAGGCGCTGGCCGATGGGTGTCCGGGTCATAGCGGCTCAAGATCGTCTCGAACTCGGAGTGGGCCGCAGGAAAGTCACCCGCGTGCATGGCTGTGAGAGCCGCCATGCGATGCGCGGCCAATTCCAGCGCCGTGTCCCTGGTGCGTTCGGCGGCGAGGCGTGCCTCGCCAACCAGTCTCTGCATGGCGCCGTAGTCGCCTCTCACGAAATGAAAAATATACTTGCCGCTGAGTGTAGCGAACAACGCATCTGTGTCATCGAGCTCGCGGCAGAGCGCGTGAGCCCTGCTGAAGGCAGTGCCAAGCTGAGGAGCCGTGTAGCCATGAATGGCGATCAGCGGACCTCCAATTGCCGTCTGAAGCGCGAGTTCTTGGCGATCCCGCTCCGGCCCTTCAGGACAGGCGTTGAGCGCCTGCAGCCCTCTTGTGAGATGAGTGATTGCTTCGAGATTGGCGGAACGTCCGGCGGCATTTCGGCCGGCCTGCAGCCAATAGCCGACCGCGTTGGCCGCCAGGCCGGCCTCTGCGAGATGTAAAGCTATCGTCTCCGGCTCCATCTCCGCACGGGCAGGATAATGTTCTCTTAGAGCTGCGGCGATACGCGTGTGGATCTGCTGTCGCTTGCTCTTCAGGAGACTCTCGTGCGCGATGTCCTGTACCAGCGCATGTTTGAAGCTGTAGCCGATATCCGGAGGCACTCCACGCCGGAAGATGAGTTCCGCCTCCAGGAGTTCATTGATGGCGCGCTGGAGGGCATCTTCATCGAGCGGCGTTACGGCTTTCAACAGGTTATGTCCAAACTCACGCCCAATGCAGGCCGCGATCTGGGCGACCTCCTTAACGGGTGCCAACCGGTCAAGACGGGCCATCAACGAATCCTGGAGCGTTGTCGGGATCGCCAGCGGCGGCAAAGGACCCATAAGCTCATAGCAGCTCCCCCGATCCCTGAGCAGCCCGGATTCCAGGACGGTCTTGGTGAGCTCCTCGACGAACAGCGGCACGCCGTCCGTCTTGGCTAAAATCTGCTCGAGCACCTCCTGCGGAAGCAGCTTGCCGCCGGTTATCCGGTCGACCACGGCAGTACCTTGCCTGCGCCCCAGCCGGCTCAAAAAGATTGCCGCCACATGTCCATGCGCCGTCCAGCGCGGCACGAATTCCGATCGGAAAGTAACAACCATCAGGATCGAGTGGCGCTGCACCTCGTCAACAGCCCGATCAATGAGTTCGAGCGTGGTGGGATCGGCCCAGTGGACGTCCTCGTAAATGGCAAGAACCGGTTGCTTTGCCGCCAAGCCCTTTATCTGCTCCAGCAAAGCCTGGAAGGTTCGTTCCTTTTTTTGGTGTGGGCTAAGCTCCAATGGAGAGTAGCGCTTGCCTGTCGGGATCGCCAACAGGTCCGCGAGAATCGGCGCACTGTCACGCACGTCGTCCGTCGCAAGAGTGAGCATCGCCTCGAGGTTATCGAGCTGTTCTTCGGAAGGGGCCTCCCGCCGTATTCCCGCTGCCCGTTCAAGGAGCCCCACGATAGGATACAAGGCGCTGTTGGTATGGAACGGCGAACAGAAATGGCTGAGGCGTGTGTGCGGCACGCCTGCAAGCCGGTCGCGTAGCGCGCGCACGAGGTGGGATTTGCCGATGCCGGGTTCGCCGCCCAGCAGGACGATCTGTCCCTCTCGCCCTTTCGCTTGTTCCCAGCGGTCTAGGAGAAGTGCGAGTTCCTGATCGCGCCCGACCAGAGCAGTCGTCGACATCCCGTGCTGGGCATCAAATCGACTCTCGGCCGCGCCCTCGCCGGTGACGAGCCACGCCTGCACCGGTCCAGGGAAACCCTTGAGAGGTACCGTCCCCAGGTCCTGATATATGAAGGCTTCTCCGATAAGGCGGCGCGTCGAAACGGCGATTACAACGCCTCCGGGTTCGGCGAGCCCTTGCAAGCGGGCGGCCAGATTTGGGGTCTCTCCAATGACCGACCGCTCGCGGGCTTCTCCCTCGCCAACCAGTTCGCCGACGACGACCAGACCGGTTGCGATGCCAACGCGAGCGGCAAGTGCTGCACCAGTCGGCTCGGTAAGGGCTGCGACCGCCTTGGATATCCGAAGCCCGGCGCGAACCGCACGCTCCGCCTCATCTTCATGCGCGCGCGGCCAGCCGAAGTAAGCGAGAACGCCGTCGCCCAGAAACTTGGCAACGTGACCCTCGAACCGGGTGATCTCGCTCGCGACCGTGTTGTGGTAGGCCTGTATCAGGTCCCGCACCTCCTCAGGGTCACGTCCCGAGGCGAGCGCAGTCGAGCCGACCAGATCGACGAACATGACTGTGAGCTGCCGCCGGTCTGCTTCCGACGGCAGTGGCAGTTTTGGCTGTTCGGCCGCAGCGCGAACCTTCACGGGTATGGGACCGCTCGGCACGGCGAGTGCGTGAATTGCCTTCAGCACCGTCTTGCGCGGGCCGAGCGGCAAACCGAGTTCCCGCAGGTCGTCCTCAGTCAGCTCTGGCAGGACCTCAGGCGTGACTTCCGCATCCTGGAAGGCCTGGAAGTAGCGTTCCAGCCCAAGGCCACGAAGCCATTCCGCGATGTTCACGCGACGCCTCCTCGCTTGGTGTCAGGCGACGCGTACGGCCGGCTTAGTTGAAAGTATGCAACCTCAGCTTCAGCGAACCGTCCGCCTGACGCTCGAACACGTGCGTGGCAATCCCGCCGGCAGCTTGGCGGGACCCGTCCGCCCCCTTGCCGTTGGCGCTCCATCTCGCCGTGCCGTACACGACGTTCTCGTCGCCGCCCGCATCTATGATTGTCAGCTTGTGATCGGCGAATCCGCTCGAAAAAAGCCCGCCGAAGAAAGTCTCGATCTCTGCTGGACCCGATATGATTTGATGGGTCGGGGGCAGCACTTTTGCATTCGAAACGTACGCTGTGGCAATCGCTTTGGCGTCAGCCTTGTTGAATGCCGAATCCCAGGAGGCATAAGCCTCGGTGATTTCGGCTCTGACGTCGAAGCTCGTCGAGGGGGCCAAGTTCGTCATAATTCCCTCCCTCAAGGTTAACTTCGGTAAACCATCGGATCATACTCCAACTGAGCGGCGGGAAAATCTGGAAAGTGGGGAACCCGAAGGTTCCGCACGCGCCGAGATACCCGTTCGGTTTTCGCAGAACGTTAAGCATGTCGCGCCTCGGCGAACCGCGACGCGGTTGCAAAAACATCTTGGACACCATCAGAGCGTTAGCGTCAGGCTGATTGCGCATCTTCCCGATGCCTCTGGGTCCCGCAATGTCTGCCTCCGATGGTCTTCTGACAGAAACTGCGGACGTGCTGTTGGCTGCGCTTGAACGCGCCGACGACGGCATCGTCATCGTCGACAGCGCGCATCGCATCACACATTTCAATGCCGCGGCCGAGCGGATCTGGAAGCTTGCGCGCGCCGACGTGCTCGGCCGCGACGCCGACCTTCTCACGCTCAAATGCCTTCAGGCCGATCCGGTCGCGGAATTCCGCGACGAGATCGGCCTGGTGCGGCGCGACGGCAGCCGGATCCGCGCGGCCATATCGGTTTCCTCGCTCGCAAGTGGCGGCGTGACCCATCACGTCGTGTTCGCGCGCGACGTCACCGCCGAGGCCGAGCGCCGCGCGCGGATTGCGCTGCTCGACGCCGTCTCCGACCAGACCAACCGCGCCGTGCTCATCACCGATCCCGGGCTGAACATTCGCTACACGAACGCGGCGTTCACCGCACTGTTCGGCTACACCGCGGCAGAGGCGGAAGGGCGCCGGGCGACCGATCTCCTGGCCGGCCGTCACACCAAGCGGAGCTTGCTGACGACCATCGGCAGGCGGCTCATCAAGGGCGGTCCGGGCGGCGAAGCCGAGGTCCTCATCTACACCAAGGACGGCGAGGAGATCTGGGTCTCCGCCAGGGTCGACGCGTTTCGCGACCGCAAGGGCCGGCTCAGGCACATCTTCGCGCTGCTCGACGATATCACCGAGACCAGGCAGTTGCGTTCGCTCCAGCAGCTCATCATGGGCGCGCTGGCTGACGAGGTTCCGATCGGCGAGATCGCCGACCGGCTCTGTCGCCGCGTCGAGGAGATCGCGCCCGAAATCGTCTGCTCGCTGCTTCACGTCGATGCCGCCGGCCTGGTCCATCCGCTCGGTGGCCCAAGTCTGCCCGACGATTATTCCCGCGCACTGGACGGCGTTGCCATCGGCCCCGACGTCGGCTCCTGCGGAACCGCGGCCTTCTACGGCGAACCGGTTCTGGCGATCGATCTCGACACCGATCCGCGCTGGCAGCCTTACAAGGCCATGCCGCTCGCGATCGGCCTGCGTGCCTGCTGGTCGACCCCGGTCAAGGCCAAGGACGGCCGGGTCATCGCGACCTTCGCCTTCTACTATCGGGAGCCGCGCGCGCCCAGCAACTGGCACCGGCGCATCGTCGAGGCCTGCGTCGATCTCGCCGCCTTTGCGATCGAGCGCAAGGAAGCGCGCGCCGAGATCGCCCGGCTCGCCTATCACGACATCCTCACCGGCCTGCCGAACCGCGCGCAGCTGCGGCACCTGATCACCACTGCGATCGACGCGTGCCCGACCGGCAGCCACGTCGCGCTGGCCTTCCTCGATGTCGATCATTTCAAGGACGTCAACGACACGCTCGGTCACGCCGCCGGCGACGAGCTCCTGATCCAGCTCGCGCAGCGCCTGCGCGAGCAGATCGGGCCCGAAGACATGCTCGGGCGACTCGGCGGCGACGAATTCGTCATCCTGCTGCCGCAGCGCAACGCCGAGCGCGCCGAGCGCGTCGCGGCTGGCATCACCGAAGCGCTGGCCGCGCCGTTCCGGCTTGGCTCCCGGCAGCTGCAGATGTCGGCGAGCATCGGCATCAGCCTCTATCCCGATCATGCCACCGACATCGATACGCTGATGCAGCAGGCCGACGCCGCCATGTACATGGCCAAGCAGGCCGGCCGATCCACCCATCGCCTGTTCAGCGCCGAAATGAATGGGCTCACCGAGCAGCGGCTGGCGCTGATCGCAGCGCTTCGCCGAGCCATCGCCGAGGGCGCGCTGAGCCTCAGCTACCAGCCGCAGATCCGCAGTTGCGACGGCGCCGTCCACGGCGTCGAGGCATTGGCGCGCTGGCACGATGCCGAGCTCGGCGACGTCTCGCCGGCAAGGTTCATCCCGCTTGCCGAGGACTGTGGCCTGATCGAGCAGATCGGCCTGTGGTCGGTGCGCGAGGCCTGCCGGCAGATGGCGAGCTGGCGCCGCGCCGGGCTCGAGATTCCCTGCGTCTCGGTGAACCTGTCGCCGATCAATTTCCGCAACGTCACGCTCGCTGCGCGGCTCAAGGACATCCTCGCCGAACACGATCTGCCGGCGGACGCCTTGATGCTTGAGATCACCGAAGGTGCGTTCATGCAGGACAGCGTGGCCGCGCTCGAGACCATGAATGCGATTCGCAAGCTCGGCGTCGGGCTCTCGGTCGACGATTTCGGCACCGGCTATTCGAGCCTCAGCCGGCTCGCGCATCTGCCGATCCGCGAGCTGAAGATCGACCGCAGTTTTATGCGCGACATCGAAAAGGATGCTGGCGCACTGGCGATCGCCACCGCCGTGGTGCGTGTCGGGCAGGGCCTCGGCATGACCGTCGTCGCCGAGGGTGTCGAGACCGAGGGCCAGCGCAGGACGCTGGCCGAGCTCGGCTGCGACGTGGTGCAGGGCTTCCTTTATTCGCCCGCGCTTCCTCCAGTCGCATTCGAGCGCTGGCTCATCGAGTACTGCGCCGAGCAGGCGACGGCGATGCTCGGCCGGCTCGACGTCGCGCCGGCGGGGCGCGACGCGATGAAACGGTCGGCTTAGTCGGCAGCGTCGAACCCAGGGCGCGAACTCGCAATGAGTCCGCGCCCCGGTTCGCCTCTAATCTGACGCGTGCTCAGTAGTCCCAGAAGGCCGGCACCCAGCGAAAATGGTCGCCGTCGACCGCCACCCGGCCGATGGACGGGAACGGCATGTGCGTGGCGACGAGGAGCTCTTCGTTCGCCGCCAGCTCCCGCAAGAGACGGACGCGAACGCGCGCTGCCTCTTCGGGATCGTGCTCGAAGCCGTTGTGCCAGTCGGGGTGATCGAATCCGACGGTGAACACGGCGTCGCCGGCGAATGTCAGCCGGTCGCCGCCGGATGTCAGGCGGACCACGCTGTGCCCGGGGGTGTGGCCGCCGGTGCGCGTGACCACCACGCCCGGCGCCACCTCGTGCTCGTCCTCGAAGGTGCGCAGCTGGTTGTGGTACTCTTTCGCGAACCGCTTGGCGGTCGCCCGCAGCGCGTCGGGGAAGCCCGGTGGCATCGAGACGTGAGAGAAATCGGGCGCCTCCCAGAACTTGACCTCGGCGGCCGCCACGTGGATCCGCAGGTCTGGACGCAGCCGTTCCCTCACCTCGTCGACGAGCAGCCCGCCAATGTGGTCCATGTGCATGTGCGTCAGCACCACGTCGGTCACGGACGCTAGATCGATGCCGGCGGCTTCCAGGCGCTTGCTCAACTGCCCGGCCCGCGGCAGGTGCAGGTCGGGGTCGGATCCCAGTCCGGCGTCGACAAGGATGGTCTGGCTGCCGCTGCGCACCACGACCACGTTCAGCGCCCAATCGAACGCGTCCGGCGGCAGGAACATGTCCTTCAGCCAGGCCGCGCGGACGGCCGGGTCGGCGTTGTGGGCCAGCATCGCACCCGGCAGCGTCAGCACGCCATCGCTGATCACCATCACGTCGATCTCGCCGATCCGCAGCGCGTAGCGCGACGGGACCAGCTCTTGGGGTGCCGGACCGCCGGCGCGTGTGGTGTTGTGCAGGTTCATGTTCGACTCCTGTGGGTTGCGGATCGTCTGGTTCATCTTGAAAGCTCCTTCGCTCTGTCTTGACGTTCAGTTCTGGAGGAGACCCGGCATTTCGCCATGGTGATGGTCTAACGGATCAGCTCTGCCGCTGCCCCAGAGCGATTGCCGTAGCTGTCGAGCGATTGCTACGAACCTGCAGAGCGAGGGCGTCTTCATCGTGCCTCTCGGTTCTCGTGAAGGATGGTTGCTTGGCGTCGGGTCTCTTTGCGGCCCGGTCGTCGTCGACGGAGATCGCGATGCCGGTGATCCTTGGCTCTCCGGTCCGGCGTGACTGCGCAACGCGCATTTGAGCGTATCGGTGCAGCCCCAGCTTGATGGTGACCAGCACGGGCACGGCGAATACAAAGAGCAGGGCAACGGCATTGAACGCCGTGTCGAAGGCAATCACCGTCGACTGGCCGATGAGGACGCGGTCCAGCAGGCTTGTGGCGGCGCGGCTGGCCAACGCGTCCATTCCCCTCGCGGCGAGCATCGCGGCAGTCGAGGTCAGTCGCTCGCCGACTGCAGGCACGCCGGCGGTAAGGTTGGCGCCGAGCACTGTCACGTTGCCGGCAGTGTGGTGCTCGATCAGAGTCTCCAGGCCAGCGACGCCCATGAGGCCGCCGAGCTGCCGGCTCGTGTTGAAGAGGCCGATACCGAAGGCGCGGTTGCGTTCGTTGAGGTTGCCGAAGGCGATCAGGGTGATCGACAGGAACAGGAAGCCAAGGCCGAGGCCGCGCAAGAGGATGGCGGCCATCATGTCATGTGCACCGCTTTCGCTGGTCGATCCGGACAGCATCCACATCGCAACCGTGATCATCAGGATACCAAAGGGGACCGTGGCGACGGGAGGGACGCGACGGACCTGCATGAGGAAGGCGGCCACCAGCAGCGTGGCAACGAAGAACGCGCCGCTCGGCAACAAAAGCAGGCCGGCGTCGGTCGGTCTGAATGCCAGAACCGACACGGCAAAGGACGGGATCAGGAACGCGCTGCCGAACAATGCGGCGCCCGCAACGAAGCTGACGATGAAGGCGAAGCAAAAATCCTCGCACTCGAACAAGGTGAAGTCGAGCAGGCCCTGGCCCCCGGCCAGCACCTGCCGGCCGAGAAAGGCCAGCAGCGCCGCCGCCCCGATCACCGTGAGCCAGAGGATGCCGGGCTCCTCGAACCAGGCCCAACGGCTGCCCTGATTGAGGACGTAGGAGAAACAGAAGAGCGCGACCGAGATCAATCCCAGGCCGATCCAGTCGAGCGGGCGGCGCAGCTGCACGACAGGCTTCGGGCCGTCGGCGATCAACAGCAGGCCCGCAGCCGCCAGCGCCAGCGGCACGACGCTGAAGAAGATCCACGTCCAGGACCGGCTGTCGATCAACCAGCCTTGCAGGGCTGGGGCGATCGTCGCGGGCGCGACAACAGATCCCATCGCGAACAAGGCCTGAAGGATTGGCTGGCGCGATCGGGGATAGGCGTGAAAGATTGCCGCCTGGCCCGCGACGAGCAGGATGCCGCCGGCGAGGCCCTGCACGATGCGGAGCGCGATCAGCAGATCCAGCCGCGCTGCAACGACCGTCAAACCGCATGCTGTGCCCATCACCAGGGTTGAGCCGATGATCAGGCGGCGAGGATCGACACGATGCACCAGCAAGGGCGCGGTCATGAACCCGATCAGCTTCAACGCGATGTATCCGATGTCGAGCCAGGCGAACTCGTCGGGCGTGACATGGACGTCGCCGAGGATGTAGCCGCGCCCGAGCGACAGAACCGTGCTTGCGATCGCCTCCGTCAGCGTGGCCAGCACGATGCCCGCGACGAACAGGACTCCCGCCGCGGGTCGTTCGCGGCGCGCCGCTGCGAGGATCGCCGTCATGAGCCGCTTCCTTGATCGACGTCGACGCGCGCCGACAGGCCTGGCACCAGCCGGCCGGGCAGCCGATTGCTGGTGAAGCGGATCTTCACTGGTACACGTTGAACGACCCGAATGAAGTTGCCTGTCGCATTGTCCGAGGGGAGCATGCTGAAGGCCGATCCGCTGCCCGGAGCAAAGCTGTCCACCACGCCGTCAAGCGCCGTGTGCCTGTAGCCGTCGACGACGATGCGCACGCGCTGGCCCGGCCGGATATGCTCAACCTGCGTCTCCTTGAAATTGGCCACGACCCACACATCCCCGACCGGAACGATATCGAGCAGGGAGGTGCCTGGTGCGACCAGGCGGCCGATGCGGACCTGGCGGTTGCCGATGACGCCGTCGACCGGCGCACGGACGATGGTGTTGTCGAGATCGATTTGAGCGAGGTCGCGTGCGGCCTGTGCCTGCGCCACCGCAGCTACGGCAGCTTCGCGCTGGCTGGCGAGGACGGCGATGCGCTGCCGCTGGGCCTCGATCGTCGCCTCCGCTGCGGAGACCGCCGCCTCGGCTTTCGACAGCGCCGCGTCGCTTTCATCGACCTGGGCCTGGCTGACGGCATTGGTGCGGATGAGCTCGCGGCGACGGTCGGAAGCCTTGCGCGCCAGGTTCTTCTCGGCCACGCTCGCAAGCCCTTGAGCTTCGGCCTGCCGGATCAGGGCATGCTGGAGCTGGATCTCCGCATCGACATTGGTCAGGCGGGCCCGTGCGGCTTCGACATTGGCGATGGCCTGGGCGAGCCGCGCGCGGTGGTCCCGGTCGTCGATCCGGAACAGGACGTCACCCGCCCGGACGGCCTGGTTGTCCTGAATCTCCACCGCGGTGACGTAACCCGCAACCTTTGGCGCGAGCGAGGTCACGTCGCCGCGAATATAGGCGTTGTCGGTCGATGTCTCGCCCGATTGAGCATAGGTGAACCCCGCGGCCACGACCGCGACGGAAGCGAGGCACAGCGACAGGCCGATCGCCCTCTTGTTCAGATGCACCATGACACCCTCCTGCAACGGCTATGATCACTGCAGCCCATGTTCGCGCTCCAGGTTACTGTGCGGTCCACCCGCCATCGACCGAGATCGCGGTCCCGGTGATCTGGTCCGCCGCGGCCGAGCACAGGAAGGCGACCGCGCCACCGAGTTGCGCGGGAGAGACAAAGTCGAGCGACGGCTGCTTCTCCGCCAATAGCTCGTTCGTCGCCTGTTTCTGGCTGATGTGCTTGTCGGCGGCGATGTCGCTGATCTGCTTTTCGACCAGGGGCGTGCGCACCCAGCCGGGGCAGACCGCGTTGCAGGTGACGCCGCTGCCGGCGGTCTCGAGGCCAACCACCTTGGTGAGGCCGACCAGCCCGTGCTTGGCCGCGACATAGGCGGCCTTGTGCGTCGAGGCGACGAGGCCATGCGCGGAGGCAATGTTGACGATCCGCCCCCAGCGCTGCCGTCTCATCTGCGGCACGGCGGTGGCGATGCCGTGGAATGCCGCCGACAGGTTGATGTCGATGATGGCTTGCCACTTGGCCGGCGGGAATTCGTCGACCGGCGCGGTGAACTGGATGCCGGCGTTGTTGACGAGGATGTCGAGGCGACCGAACCGCTCGATCGTCGCCTCGATCAGGTCGCGCACGGCCTCACCCTTCGACATGTCGGCGCCGTCATGCAGCGCGCGCACGCCATGCTCGCGCTGGACGTCGCTGCGGATCTTCTCGATCTCGCTTGCGTCGCCAAAGCCGTTCAATACGATGTCGGAGCCGAGACGTGCGAGCTCTTGCGCGATTCCGAGCCCGATGCCGCTGGTCGATCCGGTGACGATGGCGACCTTGCCCTTCAACATGGGATGTCCTTTCTGCAATTGTTCAGTTGCCGTGCGCTGTCGTTCATGTCGGGCCTGATGTTCGACATGGCATTTCTTCCGGGCCGGCGGCGCCTGCTCAGTCGCGGCGATGGATGTCGTGGGTTACGATCCCGAGTTCGGGCGGCGGCGGGTCGAGACGGCGCCGGTCGGAGAGCGTGCGGCGGATGTCCTCCAGTCCGCTCTGCCAATGCCTGCGCATCGCGCTCAGCCCGAACTCGTAGTCTCTCGAATGGCCCTCGTTGAGCTTGGTCTGATAGATCAGGTGGACGATGTTGTAGGAGCGATGGCGGGCCATATCGGCGATGGTGCGGATCTCCGGTTCCTGCTTCGCCGCCTCCGGCAATTTGTCGATCGTTCGCTGGAGCGCCTGACGCATCTTCTGCATTTGCAGCACCTGGTCGGTGACGGCGCGCGTGCGGCTCGAATACTGAATGTCCTTCTGACGGCTCGACACTTCCATCATATCGTAGGGAACGCGGCCCTTGGCCGACCAGAGGTCGATCTGGAACGTCAGCGAGTCGCGCGCGTCGCCCGAGAGCACGCGAGAAAGCGGCGTGTTGGAGACGACGCCGCCGTCCCAGTAGTGCTCGCCCTCGATTTCGACGGCGGGGAATCCCGGCGGCAGGGCGCCGGAGGCCATGAAATGCTTCGGTCCCAGCCGGCGCTCGACGGTGTCGAAATAGGTCAGGTTGCCGGTGCGGACGTTGACCGCGCCGACGCTGACGCGAACATCGCCCGAGTTCAACCGGTCGAAGTCGACGAGCCGCTCCAGGGTCGCGTGCAGCGGTGCCGTGTCGTAGAAGCTGGTTGCCGCATCACCCGCGAATGGCGACCAGAGCGGTGGCGGGAAGCGCGGCTTGAAGAAGCCTGGCTGGCCCTGGACCAGGGCCCGCGTCGCCGCCAGCGCGTTCCGCACCGAGCTGATGTCGAATGCAAAGGGCAGGGCATTGGCCAGCCCCTCGCCCGCGGGCCACTCGATCGAGAAGGCGCAAATGGTCTCCCAGAACTCGCGCAGCCGCTCGACGCGCTCGTCCTCGGGCGAGCCCGCGATGATCGCGGCGTTGAGCGCACCGATCGAAATGCCGGCAAGCCAGTTCGGCCGGATGCCGGCCTCATGCAGGCCCTCGTAGACCCCTGCCTGATAGGCCCCGAGCGCGCCGCCGCCCTGAAGGACCAGCGCAACGACATCGTAAGGCAGCGGCTTGATCTGCTGCGCGGAATCGATTGGCTCCCGGGTCACGTCCAACATTGCCAGAACTCCCTCCATTGCGGCCGACCCTGTCAGCCGGCGATCAAGATTTCGGAATTCGATGCACGCCGTCGTTCGGACACGCCCGGCGACAGATAGTCGTGCACGACGGTGCCGAGCCCGAGGGTGAGATCGGCCACCACATGCTTGGCTGACAGCACCTGCAGCACCGGCAACTCGGCGACGGGCGCGAGTGCATGCGCGCAGAGGTCGAGCGCCGCCGGCCCGGTCCACGCGCCCTTCACGGTGATGTCTTCGCAATGGAACCTCACCAGCTCGCAGATGCGCGCCGTGCCGTCGACATGCGGAATGACCTTGAGCAGGAAATTCGGGGCGCCGAGTTTCTTCGCTTCGGCAGCGGCATCGAGTGCGCGATGCTTGTAGCCCATGGTGCCGGTCGCAATGCGGACCGAGCCGTAGTTCAAGGTCCCGACCAGCGTGTCGATCTCGACCGCGAGCTTCGGCTGCGCCAGCTTCTTGGGGAAACCCCACAATTCGCGCCCGCCGGCGATCGGCGGATGGTCATTCAGGAACATCTGGTGGACGAAGCTCCCGGCCTGGCCTTGGTAACTCACCGGGACAACTTGGCCGCTTTCGGTGTAGTCGCCGAAACCGGTTGAGTCGGGCATGCGAATGAACTCGTAGTTCACAACGGGTTCGGTGAGCACGAGCGGCTCGGGCACGATTCGGCGCAGCGCCTCGGGATCGGTCCGATACTGGATAATGAAATATTCGCGGTCGACGAAGCGGTAGGGGCCGGGCGGAAACGCCGGGTTCGTCAGCGGCATCGCGAATGCGCTGGTGCGCACGGTCTCGTGTTTCATCGTGGTCGAGCTCCAGGGTGATCCAGGGTGAGCGGGCTGCGCCTCGCGGCGAGGCGCGGCCCCGTTTTGCATGAAGGGTCTAGAGGAAGCCCGTCACGTCGGTCACACGCTCCGGATCGGCCGAGGCGAGCGCTGCGGCGCGCTCCGCCTTCGGCGGATAGATCCAGACGGTGTTGATCTCCTGCTTGGTCTTCTTGGCGACGTCGCCGACCATTGTCACCTCGCGTTCCCAGCCGCGCGTGAACAGCGCGCCGGCTCCGCCGAGGTCGAGGCAGGTGACGTAGCCCTTCTGGTGGTAGGGCCTGGTCGCAAGGCCGAGCAGCTCGGCCGCGGCATTGTTGCCGGCGAAGGCGCCCATCCGCGTCGCGTGCTGGCACGACATCAGCGCGTAATTGCCCTCGTCGTCGCAGGCGGCACGCGCCGCATCGCCGGCCGCGAAGACGCCCTGAACGCCCGGCACCTGCAAGCAGCGATCGACCAGCAAGCGGCCGAAATTGTCGCGCTCGGCGGGAATCTGTGCCGTCAGAGGCGCCGCACGAATGCCCGCCGCCCAGATCACGGTCTCGGTCTCGATGTGTTCGCCGCTGGACAGGGTGACGCCGGATTCGTCGAGCGAGGCGACACCGGCACCGAGGCGGGTTTCCACGCCGAGCCTGTGAAGGGCGTCCTCGATGACGGGCCGCGGTCCGGCGCCCATGTCGGGCGCGATCGCGTTGTTGCGCTCGACGATGATGACGCGGGTCCTCGCGTTCGCGCCGAGGATGTCGCGAAGCCGCGCCGGCATTTCGGTGGCCGCCTCGATGCCGGTGAAGCCGCCGCCGGCGACGACGACCGTGTCGCGCCCGTTCCTGGCCGGCCGCCTGGCGAGGCCATGCAAGTGCTTGTCGAGCGCGATCGCATCGTCGAGTGAATCGACGCTGAAGCCGTGTTCGGCAAGGCCCGGAATGTTCGGACGGAACAGCCGGCTGCCGGTGGTCACGACGAGGCGGTCGTATGACAGCGTCTTCTTCGTGCCCTTCGCGGTGGCGATCTTCACCATGCAGGATTTGGTGTCGACCGTCTCGGCGATGCCTTGCACAAAGGTGACGTCGATGGCCCCGAGCACGTCGAGCAGGGGCGCCGTCAGGGTCTCGGGCTTCGGTTCATAGAGCCGCGGGCGAACCACGAGCGTGGGCTCGGGGGCAACCAGCGCGATCTCGAGCTGGTCTGGCGAGACGCCCTGGATCTCGCGCAGGCGCGCTGCGGAAAGGGCGGCATACATGCCGGCGAAGCCGGCGCCGATGATGACTATTCGCATGGGTCTACTCCTTGATCTCTGCGTTTCGAAAGTCCGTGCGCGAGCCGTCGCTGCTCGGCTCAGGGCAGCGTTCGGCGATGGCACGAAGAGGTGAAATGAATCGCTGGTCTTAAGGCGCTACGCAGCGCGACAGCGGCGAACTCGACGGCCAGCCCTCGCGAAAGACGACCGACTGAGCCGCCCTCGGGCCCCAGTCCTGGTAGGGAAGGCCGGGGCTATCCCGTGTCATGATGGACAGCAGCGGGTATGCCGGGTGCATGGAGTGCGCCGGAATCTCCACCTCCTCGCCCGTTGCCGACGTGAAGCGAACGGCCAGCGAGAGTCCGTACAAAGTTGCGGTCGCAAGGCCCCTGCGGCGCGACGCGATCACCCGCCGGCTGATGAAGTTTTTCCAGGTCATCTCCAGTCTCCCTCGATTGGTCTGGACATGATGATGGTTTAACGGATCGGATCTGCCGCTGCGCCAGAGCGATTGCCATGGCTACAGCGCGATTGCTGCTAACGCTGGCGCCTGCGCCAGTCGCTCGGGCTCTCGCCGGTCAGCTTCCGGAAGGCGGCGGCGAACGCCGTCTGCGAGGAATAGCCGAGCGCGGCCGCGATCGAGACGACCGCTTCGTCGCTGTCGCGCAGCATCTTCATGGCCTCTTCGAGCCGGTGCTGGCGCAGCCAGGAATGCGGGGACAGGCCGGTGCTTTCCTTGAAGGCACGGCAGAAGTGAAAGCGCGACAGACCGGCATCGGACGCCAGCGCATCGAGCGAGACATCCGCATCGCTGTCCGAGCGCAACCGCTCGATCGCGCGGAGCAAAACCTTCGGCGACAGCCCGCCCACGGTCGGCTGGAACGCGGTCGGCGACCCCGCATGCGCAGCCAGAAGGCGCGTGGCCAGAAGATCGGTCAGCTGATGCCGGAACAGATTGTCCAGCGCGCCATGGCCCTCCAGCGCGTCCGCTGCGCTCAGGAGCAGTCGCGATGTGATGGGGTCGGGATGCGCCGTTCGCTCCAGCAGGTCGGCCGGTCCGGTGGTCCGGGCTTCGTCCGCAACGCGCTTCAGCGTTGCATCGGGAAGATAGAGCTGGACCACATCGACGGGCTTCGGAATGTCCCATCGGGAGCTCGATCCTTCCGGAATGATGATCAGGACCCCGGGACGAAACGTGCCGATCGCGACCGACTTTCCCGACCGCCGTTCCATGCGCTGCATCACGCCGTTGTAGGCCATGATGACGTGGTGGCTCATGGGCTCGACGATGTCGTGTAGCGGATCATGTTTCCAGTGGGCGATGCCGGCACCGGAGGAGTCCAGCGCCATGCGAAATGGTTCGGTCCTGAGCACGCGCGCCATCTCCGCGCCGGCGGCGCGTCGGTCGGACGTCGAGCTGTCGTCCGGCAGTGCGCCGGCCGCGGGTGGCAAGCCGTTGTGCGAGGCATTGCGCATGGTGCTCCCGGTCATGGCGTGGCTCCTCTCGATCGCGTCAGGATTTCGATCAATTGTCCGTATTTGTACGGGTCGGCGCGTGTTCTATGGCCGCAAAGGCGCGGCGTATTTCCTGAAGCGGCCGCGCTTTGTCCGATCCTGCTTCAAGCCGGCGCGCGCTTTCGCAAACGCACGACGGGCCGGCGATGCGTTGGCAAGCTATCGAACGGAAATCGCACGGGAGGGCACCAGACTACGTTGAAATCGCTTGTGAAAACGTTTTGCGGCGATTGCAGCGGCAGGCTCTTGTGCGACCATCGCGATGGAGCGCGACCAGGCTTCGGTCCCGGAGCGGACATGCCTTGTCCGATTCTGCCTACTCCGACGCCAGCCCCGTCCTCCGCCGCAAATCCGTGATGGCGCGCAGGAAG
Source organism: Bradyrhizobium cajani (assembly GCF_009759665.1). GTDB lineage: Bacteria > Pseudomonadota > Alphaproteobacteria > Rhizobiales > Xanthobacteraceae > Bradyrhizobium > Bradyrhizobium cajani. The sequence continues at coordinate 90,175 of NZ_WQNE01000016.1, read as the reverse complement.
CTGTCGGACGGCGTGGTCTCGGGATCGATCAGCCGGTGCAGGCGAAAACCGTCCTCCAGCGCCAGCACGACGGAGGCCATCCAGGGCGGGTTCAGCGTGTGGCCTCTGCCGTTCCCCTTCAGCGTCGCCTCGATGATGTCGGCAACCAGCTTGCGCCGCGCGCGCAGGCGCTTGGCAAGCTCGGGGCGACGCTTCTCGGCGCGCGCGACGAACAGGATCATCTCCATGTGCAGCAGGGGCGAACGGCCGAGCGGATCCTGCTTGCTGCGATCCATCGTCCTCAATGCCGCGATGAAATCGTCGAGATTGTCGTGCTGAGCGAGGATGTCGAGGTTGCGCCGGATCGACTGGGCGACATGGTCCTCGAGCATGGCGATGATCAATTCGTCCTTGCTCTTGAAGTTGGAATAGAACGCGCCGCGGGTGAAGCCGGCGGCCGCCGCGATCGCCTCGATGCTGGCGCCGCCGATACCGTCCTCCTCGAACACGCGGGCGGCCGCCTCGAACAGCCTGTCGCGCGTATCGTCCCTGGTCGGCCTGGTTCTCACCCTTGACATTCCGGTAGCCTAGGGCAGAATGCAACTCGATACAACAATGTATCGATTTGATAAGATCCAGGGATGGTTACGCCGGGCTGTGGGGCTGCGATCGGCGTATTCGTGTCATGCGGCAACCGATTGAGGTCTCCATGAACGAGCAAGTGCAAGGCGCGAACCAAGGCGCCGGCGGCGATCCGTTGTTCAACCCGCTGTCGCCGGATTTCATCCGCGATCCCTATCCGCATTACGACCGGCTGCGCACGATCGACCCGATCCATGTGACGCCGTTCGGCCAGTTCGTCGCCAGCCGCCACGCCGATGTCAGCCTCGTGATGCGCGACAAGCGCTTCGGCAAGGATTTCGTCGAGCGCTCCAAGCGCCGCTACGGTCCGAACATCATGGAGGAGCCGGTCTTTCGGAATTTGGGCCACACGATGCTCCAGGCTGATCCGCCGGATCACACCCGATTGCGTGGCCTCGTGGTGAAGGCTTTCACCGCGCGGCGCGTGGAGGACATGCGGCCGCGGATCCAGGAAATCGTCGATCAGACGCTCGATGCGATGATCGATCGCGGCCACATGGACCTGATCGGGGATTTCGCCTTCCGCCTGCCGGTCACGATCATCTGCGACATGCTTGGCATCCCGGAAGAGCACCGCGAGGCGTTCCACAAGGGCTCGAGCGATGGCGTGCGAATCCTGGATCCTGTCCCCATGACGCCGGACGAGATCAAGCAGGGCAACGCGCGCAACCTGATGGCGCAGATGTATTTCCAGCAATTGTTCGAGCTGCGCCGCCGCAACCCCGGAGACGATCTCATCACCCAGCTCGTGCAGGCCGAGGAGGACGGCAACAAGCTCACCAACGAGGAATTGACTGCGAATATCATGTTGCTGTTCGTGGCCGGCCACGAGACCACCGTCAATCTGATCGGCAACGGCCTGCTCGCGCTGCACCGCAATCCGGACCAGCTCGCGCTGCTCAAGGCGCGGCCGGAACTGATGGCGGGCGCCATCGAGGAATTCCTGCGCTACGATTCCTCGGTGCAGATGACCGGGCGCGTCGCGCTGGAGGACATCGACGATCTCGGCGGCGTCAAGATCCCCAAGGGTGAGACCGTGCTGTGCCTGCTCGGCTCGGCCAACCGCGACCCGGCGGTCTATCCCGACCGGCCCGACCGGCTCGACGTCACCAGGCCGAACGTCAAGCCGCTGTCGTTCGGCGGCGGCATCCATTTCTGCCTGGGGGCCCAGCTGGCCCGCATCGAGGCTGAGATCGCCATCGCGACGCTGCTGCGGCGGCTGCCCGATTTGCGCATCGACGACATCGAGAACCCGGAATGGCGGGCGACCTTCGTGCTGCGCGGCCTGAAGCGGCTACCGGCGAGCTGGCGAGCCCGGGCGCGTTAACCTCCGCGCGCAACAGTCGCTGTGACTTCGCCACACTTCGCCCTATATAAGGGGCTGTTCCGGCGCGCCTGAAGCCTCAAGGCCAAGGTTTGCAGGGCCAAGGTTTGGCCCGGGTGCCGGTTTGGCCGAGGGGAGACCCGTGCAGACGACGCTGCTCGGATTGGCGATTGCCTTCATCATTGCGCTGCTGGCCGCGTTGATCGGGCCTTACTTCGTCGACTGGAACCAGTTCCGGCCCCAGTTCGAGGCAGAGGCGACCCGGATCATCGGTGTGTCGGTGCGGGTGGCGGGTGAGCTGGACGCGCGGCTGTTGCCCGCGCCGACGCTGCGGCTGCGCGCGGTCACCTTCGGCGGCAACAATGATCTCGGCCGCCTGCGCGCCGACAAGCTCGACGTCGAGTTCAGCCTCGGCTCCTTGATGCGTGGCGAGTGGCGCGCCACCGAGCTCACCTTGGGCGGCATGGCGGTGGATCTCGGCCTCGATGCCAAGGGGCGGGTCGACCTGCCGTCGACCGCGAGCGGCACGTTCAATCTCGCTTCGCTGGCGATCGAGCGGCTGAACCTCACCGGCCGCATCGCCCTGCATGACGCCGCCAGCCGCTCGACGCTGGAATTGAACGACATCGTCTTCTCCGGCGATGTCCGCTCGCTCGCCGGCTCGGTGCGCGGTGACGGCAATTTCACCGTTGGCCGCACCCGCTATCCGTTCCGGATTTCCTCGGGCCCGAGCGCCGACGGCAGCGCCACCCGTCTCCACCTCAACGTCGATCCCGGCGAGCGCGCCATCCTCGCCGATCTGGAGGGCGTGCTCGCCTTCGACAACCGCCTGCCGAAATTCGACGGCGTGCTGACGCTCGCCGTGCCCGCGGTCAAGAAGGCGGGCGAGCCGGGACCGACGCCCTGGAAGCTCACGACAAAGCTCAAGGCCGATCCGGCCGGCGCGAAGTTCGATCAGATCGACGCGAGCTTTGGCCCTGAAGACTCGGCGCTGAAGCTCGGCGGCGTCGGCGACCTCAGGTTCGGCACCTCGCCGCTGCTGCGCGCGGTGCTTTCGGCGCGCCAGGTCGATGCGGACAAGCTGGCGGCCAGGAACGATGCCGAGCCGTTGCGCGTCCTGCCGGCGCTGCGCGCAGGTCTCGCGGCGATCCCGCAGGCGCCGATCCCGGCGCAGATCGAATTCAACTCCGACCAGATCATGCTGGGCGCGCGGCCGCTCCAGAACATCACCGCCGAGCTCAGGACCGACGGCCGGTCCTGGACCTTCCAGCGGCTCGAGCTGCGCGCCCCCGGCATGACGCAGCTTTCGCTCAACGGCGCGGCCCCCGGTGCCGACAGTTTCAGCGGCCGTCTCAGCGTCGAATCCTCCGATCCCGATACGCTGGTGGCCTGGCTCCAGGGCCGCAGCGAGGTCAACCGCCGCAGCACGCGGCCGCTGCGCCTCGCCGGCGAGGTGACGATTGCGGCCAACCATCTCGCCATCGACAGGCTGAAGGCCGACATCGACGGAGGTGCGGTCGAGGGACGGATCGACTTCGCGCAGACCGGCGCGAGCAAGGGCTCGCGGATCAACGCGGAGCTGAAGGCCGATCGTCTCGATCTCGATGCCGCCGCGAGCTTTGTGCGCGCGCTCGCCGGGCCGCAAGGTGAATGGCCGGAGGAAGCCAGGCTCTCGCTCGACATCGGCCGCGCGATCTCCGCCGGCCAGGAGCTGCGGCCGTTCACGGCGAAGCTCGGCTACGGCCCGGCGGCGCTGTCGCTGGAGCAGTTGCGGTTCGGTCAGGCGGGTGGCGTCACCACGGAGGCGAGCGGCAGCTTCGACCGCGCCAAGGCGACCGGCCGGCTCGCGCTGAAATCGTCGGCCAACTCGCTGCGCGAGCTCACTGCGCTGATCGAGCCGTTTGCGCCTTCGGTGCGCGCGCGCTTCGATGCGATCGCGCCGCCGCTGCCGGGCGCCACGCGCCTGAAGCTCGACCTCAGCCTCGACAAGAACGCCGAACATGCCGATCGCAGCGATGCACGCGTGGTGCTCGATCTCGACGCGCCGCAGCTCAAAGCCACCGCGACGCTGGCCGCGCAGGCGCCGGCGGCCGCCATTGGCGGCATCGATATCGACAGATTGCGCAACAGCGATTTCACGCTCGACTCGAAGGTCTCGGCGCCGCAGGCCGGCGCATTGCTGGCGCTGCTCGGCCTCGATCAGGTGGCGGCCGCGGGCGAGGGCGCTTCGCAGTTCGAGGGCAAGGCGAGCGGCGCCTGGCAGAAGCCGCTGCAAGTGAATGCAAAGCTCAGCGGCGGCGGGCTGGACGCGGATGCGCAGGGCAGCTTCGACTGGTCGGCATCCAAGGGCAGCGCGAGCCTGCGCGTGCGCAACGTCAATCTGGCGCCGCTGTTCGGGACCAGGCCGGCCGACAAGTCGGTGCAGAGTGTGAACCTGTCCGCCCGCGTCGGCCTGTCCGGCAATCGCCTGACCTTCGACGATCTCGACAGCAGCACGGCCGGCTCGCATCTGCGCGGCCGTCTGACGGTGACGCTCGATCAGGAGAAGAGCGTCGATGGCGAGGTGGGCCTCGATACGCTCGATCTTGCGCCGGCACTCGCGATGGCCATCGGCGCCGCCGGGCGCGATTCCGGCGAGCCGCTGAGCGCAGGGCTCGTCAACGGCTGGCGCGGCCGGATCGCCTTCCAGGCGCTGCGCGGGACTCTGCCCGGCGGCATCGAGCTGCGCCCCGTCGGCGGCATGATCAGGGGCGACGGCCAGTCGCTCGCGCTCGATGGCCTCAAGGGCGGGATCGGCGGCGGCGAGATGTCGGCCAGCCTCGACGCGCGCAATGGCGCCAATGGTCTTGCGCTGAACGCGCGTATCGAGCTCAGCAATGTCGATGCGACCGCGCTGCGCTACCGCGATCTCGCGCTGCCCAAGGGACGCGCCTCGGTGCAGATGGCGCTGACGAGCCAGGGCCGCAGCGTCGCGGCCCTGACCGGCGCGCTCGCCGGCAACGGCACGGTGACGCTCGACGCCGCCGAGATTGCCGGCCTCAATCCGCGCGCCTTCGAGATCGCCATCCGCGCCAGCGACGGCGGCCAGGTCGCCGACGACAACAGGCTGCGGCAGCTCGTCGAGCCCGCGCTGTCGGCCGCGCCGATCGCCGTGTCCTCGGCGCAGATCCCGTTCACGATCCGCGACGGACGGCTGCGCGTCGGTGCGACGCAGCTCGAGGCGAAGAACGCCCGCGCCATCGTCTCCGGCGGCTACGACATTCCCGCCGACCAGGCCGACATCCGCGCCAGCCTGACGCCGATCATGACCGGGCTCTCCGGCGCCCCGCCGGAGATCCAGCTGTTCGCGGCAGGTCCACCCGACAAGCTCAATCGCACCATCGACCTCGCGCCGCTGTCCTCCTGGCTTGCGGTGCGCACCATCGACCGCGAGACGCGCCGGCTCGATGCGATCGAGCGCGGCGAGCCGCCGCCGGCCACCGCCGCGCTGCCGACGCTGGTCTCGCCCGACCCGGTGCCCGAGCCGTCGGTGCTGGACGTGCCGATGCCCGGCCGCGATCCGCGCCGCGCGCCGCCGAAGTCGAAGGCGGCGCCGACGCCGAAAGCGCCGCAGGCGGCCCCCGCGGTGCAGAGCCCGCCGCTCGCGAGCCAGCAGGTCACACCCTTGCCGCCGCCGATCGAGGTGAGGCCGGCCCCGGGCCCGCCGCCCGCAAAGCCCAAGCCAAAGCCGCCGCTGGTGCTGACGCCACAGAATCCGTAGGGCGGCAGGCAACGCCATTCGAAGAGCTTGGCCGGCAGCGTCGTTGTGGCCATCCTTCGAGACGCCCGCCTTCGGCGGGCCCTCAGGATGAGGTCCTGGTACTCGGCGACATCTTAGACCCTCATGGTGAGGAGCGCCGTCTTCGGCGCGTCTCGAACCATGAAGGCCGAGCAGCTTCGCAGTCCTCGTCATCCCGCGCGGCTGCGGAACTCTCTCCCGCCGGTAAATCCAATCCCTCGCATTTGAATGAATTTTAGTCGGCAAAACTGATTTGCCGATTTTACCGAATTCTCGCGTTTGATCTCTAACGTCGATGTCTGAGGAATCCGGTCTCGCCACGAGCGGCGGGACGGCGCGCCAAGAATTGGGGTATCGAGATGGACGGGGCGAAATCGCTGCTACAGGATCTGGACGACGCGATCGCGCGCGGCACCGACGAAAGTCGGGCGAAGGCGTTGTGGCATGCGACCGACATCCTGATCACCGGCCGCTACAGCGACGACGAGATCAGCATGTTCGGCGAGGTCATCGGCCGGCTCGCCGACGAGATCGAGGTGGCCGCTCGTGCGCAGCTCTCGGAGCTGATGTCGGCCTGCGACCACGCTCCGCTCAACGTCATCGAGAAGCTTGCGCTGGACGATGAGATCGAGGTCGCCGGTCCCGTGCTGCGCGATTCCAATCGTATTGACGAGAAGATGCTGCTCGAGAGCGCCATGACCAAGGGCCAGTCGCATTTGCTCGCGATCGCCCAGCGCAAGTCGATCGGCGAGGCCGTGACCGACGTGCTGGTCAAGCGCGGCAACCAGGAGGTCGTGACCTCGGTTGCGAAGAACGAGGGTGCGCGCTTCTCCGGCTCGGGCCTCCTGCACATGGTCCGCCGCGCCGAGGGCGACTCGATCCTCGCCGAGCAGCTCGGCCTGCGCAAGGACGTGCCGCGCCACATCTTCCAGCAGCTGATCTCGAAGGCCTCGGAAGACGTCCGCCGCCGGCTCGGGACCGAGCGCCCCGAGATGATGGCGCAGATCCAGAGCTCGGTGACCGAGGTCACCGGCGATCTGCAGTCCAAGTTCGGCCCGTCCTCGCGCAGCTATTTCGTCGCCAAGCGCGTGGTGACGACGCAGTTCCGCCAGGGCAACCTCAACCAGGATTCGATCTCGAACTATGCGCGCCAGCATCGCTTCGACGAGGTGCAGATCGGCCTGTCGCTGCTGTCGTCGCTGCCGGTCGACGTGATCGAGCGTGCGCTGATGGACCGCAACCGCGAGATGATCCTGGTGCTGTGCAAGGCACTCGACTTCTCCTGGGACACGACCATGTCGCTGCTGTTCCTCGGCGCCAAGGATCATCTGATCACCGCGCGCGACCTTCAGGACAACGAACGCGAGTTCGGGCGGCTCAAGATCGAGACGTCGCGCAGCATCCTAAAGTTCTACCAGTCGCGCAAGAATAGCGCGGGTGCCGATGCGGGCCGTCAGCCCGAGCTTCAGGTTCACTGAGCCAGAGGGGAGTATCTGAAATGTTGCCTCAATTCGGCACTGCGGTTCGCAAGAAGATCAACAAGGCGCCGGCCGCCGATCTCGGCGGCGGTGCGCCGGACAAGGCGTCGGTCGACGCCGCCTGGCTCGTGCTCGAAGCCGCCAACGACCTCGGCGACCATGCCGCGATCGAAGCCTGCCGCCGCGTCATCGACGCCGAGCTGAACGGCACGGTCGCAGGCAGCGCGGACGTGGATCTGGTGCTGGGGTATTTCAGGTAGGGCTCCATTCGGGATACGCGATACCCGGCTGCGGCCTCATCGTCATTGCGAGCGCAGCGAAGCAATCCAGAATCGTTTCCGCGGAGACAGTCTGGATTGCTTCGCTGCGCTCGCAATGACGGCGTAGGAGGCACCGCGCTTCTGGTCAGCAGCGATACTCGGGGGCTCAACCTCGTGCGCGGTGGCGTGCTGTCGCCGTCATCGCGCAGGAGGACCGGCGGCTCGCGCCGCCGTCAGTTGCTCTGTCATGGCTAGCGCGCGCCGTCGATGACCGCGCCGCCGTCGGCGGTGAGACTGTAGCCGGTCAGGAATTGCCCATCCCGGCTCGCGAGAAACAGGACGGCCGGTGCGACGTCCTTTTCCGGCGAACCGTAACGGGCGAGTGCGTTGGACGGCGCGGGCACATCGGCGTCGGGTCCCCACGTGTCCGCAAGTGGCAGGACGTTGTTCACGGTGATCCTGTCGGCACCCCATTCTCGTGCGGCGGTTCGGGTCAGGGCCCGGACCGCTTCCTTCGCCATGTTGTAGGGGCCATAGCCGATCAGGCCCATGACACCCGCCATCGAACCAAAGTTGATGACGCGTCCTTCTCCGCTCGCCTTCAGGTGCGGATAGCAGGCCTGCATCATGCGCAGATAAGCGATTGGCCCCATCTCGAAATTGCGCTGCAACTGCTCCACCGGGAGACCGACGATGGACGAGCACGGCACGGATGGGTCGAAGGCGTTGTTCACCAGGATATCGATCCGGCCATAGGCGGCGATCACCTTGTCCACCGCCGACTTGATCTGACTGGGATCGCTGAGGTCGCAAACGACTCCGATCGCGGTGCCGCCGGCAGCCTCGATTTCCGCGACGACGGCGTCCACATTCGCGGGCGTGCGGGAAAGGACGGCCACCTTCGCACCTTCCGCTGCGAATAGGCTGGCTGTGGCACGGCCGATGCCGCGTCCTGCACCTGTGATGATGGCAACTTTGCCTTGAATGCGGTTCATGTTCAAATCCCTTCCATGGTTTGTTGATGGTGCAGGCGCGCGTCAGAACGTCGCCGCTTGCGCATAGGGCGACGGGACTTCGCGAGCAGCGTTCTGCGTGACGAACGAGGCGGCCAGTAACGCGAGGCCCACCGCGGCCGGCAATGCGCCGCCCGGCTTCCGAACGCCGACATAAGCAAGGCCGGCCAACAGCAGGTGGTAGAAGATGCCGGCATAGGCGAGATCGCTGAGCGCCATGCTAAAGCGCAACAGGATCGCGACCGGGCCCAATATCTTCACGACGATCATGAATGGCACGAGGTAGGACGGGTAGCCGAGCTCGCCGAGCACCTGGCGGACCCTGTCTCCCTTGGTGACGTACATGTAAGCGGAAGCGAGATACAGCAGGCACAGAAGTGCCGTGCTGATCCAGTATGTGTAAATTGCAGCCATGAGGTCGCTTTGATCGCCGTTGCAGCGGCGATCTGTCTTTCATCTCGTCGTTGGTCTGGATGCGCGACGTTCGTCCGCGCGCTTTCGTCTTATGTCGAAGATGCTAAGTAAGATTGATTTTCGCAAGTAGGATGAATAATTTGCAGTAAGTATGGAAAAGCAGACTATGGCCAATCGAGAGATCAACATGCACGAGGAGATGCGGCGCGCATTCGCGTTGCTCTCTGGCAAGTGGAAGCTGGAGATCATGTGGCTGCTCAACCAGCGGATCTACCGCTTCGGGGAGCTGCGCAAGGCGATCCCGGGTATCACCCAGCACATGCTGACGGCGCAGCTCCGCGAGCTCGAGGCGGACGGATTGGTCTCGCGCACCGTATTCGCGGAGGTGCCGCTTCGGGTCGAATACGAGATTACCGAAAAGGCGCGCGGGCTCGGTCCCACGATGGAGGCGCTGACGGCCTGGTGGACCAAGTATGGAAGGAGCGTACCGGCGAAACCGGGTGCACGCGGTCGAAAACCCAAAGGCAGCTGAGTAGCGTGGTCTGCGTCGTCGCGGTGAATGATGACGTCTGGCCAGTCAAATGGTTCTGTCGTTACCGCCGTTTGCGGTAGATCACGACGTCCTCGCCGTGACGGATCGTGCTCCGCTCGAGCAGATAGCTCGACTTCTCCAGCACGCGGCGCGATGCGCCGTTCCCGGTGTAGACGATGCCGATGAGAGACGGCAGCTCGAGGTGTGACAGCCCGAAGTCCGTCAGCGCGCTCGCGATCTCGCTTGCAAATCCCAGGCCCCAGAATTCGCGTTTGAACGCGTAGGCAATCTCGATCTCGTCGACGTCGTCCACGAGAATGTGCCGGATGCCCGCGCGGCCCGCGAATGCCCCGTCTTGCGTTCGCAGCGTCCAGAGTCCGAAGCCGTGCTGGTCCCAATGCGCCATGTTGGTGGCGAGATAGGTCTTCGTGACCTCGGGCGTCCGCACCCCGCCGAGATAGCGGGACACGTCCGCATCGCGATGCAGCGCGACGAGGTCGGCGAGATGAGCCTCGTGCAATCGCTCGGCGGTCAGCCGCCCGGTGCTGAAATGCTCCATCCTGCCTTGCCCTTTACGATGCGTCGTGCCGTTTGATGTCGTCCTGTGTGTGGCACCGGCTCACGCGTCCCGATCGTCATCGCCGCGCGACACCTTCATATTGGCTGACGTTGCTCCCAGGCAACCTCAATCTCGTTCACGTCCTCGACGAGAATGTGCCGGATGCCGCCGGCCCGTGCGAAGCGCGGGGTTTGATCTGCATCAAGCCCGCGGATGACGATCGCACCACAACCTGGGAGGCTCGCTGGTTGAGAGGTGCAATGATCCCGACCTGGTACGTCACCTTTGAAATTCGACAGCGTGGCATTTTGCCGAGGCAGCGCAGTCCGCGCGAGACGCGGACGTTTGCGACCGAGGACGAAGCCAAGTTGTTCGCACGCGCAAAGCTCGATGAAGGCCTTTCTGTTTTTGCAGGTACGATCAATCCTCACGTTCCCAGGCGGGTCATTCCGGCGTCGGACATCCATGCATGGCTCAGCGATGGCGGGGGTCCTCCGCCGTCAGAAGCGCCGAGCATCGAATAAGCACGCTACGGTACATAGAGATGGCCCTTGGATGTTGCCATTTTGATACGGGCTCCGAGTCCCCTGCCGCGTAAGCTTTCTCATATTCGCGAACCTTATGCACGCTAGCCAGCATAAGAACTCACTTTGGGCGACAGGCGAATTTGAACGAAAGAGCAAACAAAAAGGGGACGAGACCATGAGGAAGTTTTCGACTGCTGCGATCGGCTTCGTGGCACTGAGTATGGCGGCTCCGGCCATGGCGGCCGACATGCCCGTCAAGGCGGCGCCGCCGCCGGCGCCGGTGGTGGCGGTCTACAACTGGAGCGGATTTTACATCGGGGCCAACGGAGGCTGGGGGCAAAGTCATGGTTGCGTCGACTTCGTAACGCCCGCCGGGACGTTAGCAGGTGGCTGCGCCGACCGCTCCGGAGGCCTCGCCGGTGGACAGATCGGGTACCGCTGGCAAACCAATCAGTTTGTGCTTGGTCTGGAAGCGCAGGGCGATTGGGCCGAGATCAAGAACACGCGCGTCAGCCTGATCGATCCGTTGATCTCGACGACGGGCAAGATCGACGCCATTGGGCTGTTCACAGCCCAGATCGGTTGGGCATGGAACGCTTCGCTGCTCTACGTGAAGGGCGGCGCCGCCGTGACCCGCAATCGCTTCGATATATTCAACAACGTCACCGGCGTCGGCCTGGCTTCTGCAAGTCATACGCGCTGGGGTGGTGCCCTGGGTGTCGGCTGGGAATATGGTTTTGCGCCGAACTGGTCGGTCGGCATCGAGTACGACCATCTCTGGATGGGACGTGACAATTTCGGCTTCGCAGGCGTGGTCACGCCCGGCGGGTTCACCCTCACCGGCAGCGGGATCAGCCAGGATGTGGACATGGTCACGCTTCGGTTGAACTACCGCTTCGGCGGTTTCGGTGCTCCGGTCGCTGCTCGCTATTGAGCCTGTGTCTTCCCGGTGAACTCAGGCCCCGGCATCGACCGGGGCCTTTTCATGGGAAGCGTAGCGCGCACGTTTGCGCGTGTTACCAGTACCTGTACCCAAACCATGCGAACTGTTCCTGACGCCCCGCCGGAACCATCTGCGGCGGCGCGTGTCGCTTCGACCTCATTGCAACGTGCTGGGACTTGTGCGGTCGTTTGCGGGCGACGACCTCGCGCGGAGGCGGACCCGTGCTCGCCATGGCGAGTGCGTTGGCGACCGCCGGAGACTCTGGCCGGATGATCGGCGACTCTGCACGGTCGAGAGGAGCCGCGGCTTGCGCGGCCGCGAGATCAGTCGCCGCCGCGACGACGACCGGCATGCTGGTATCGAGGACCACGCGTTCGGGCCATTTGCGATCCGAGTGAATGCGTATGGCCGGTTGGTCCATGGCCGTCTTCTCGGCGACCGGGGACGGGATCAGACAAAAGTCCGCAACGAACAGGAGCGCGAGCAGCGCCGCGCCGATCTTCCAGAAATACGCCAACAACGGCATCTCGGTCGCTCCGTGCCCCCCAGGGCCCAGTTGCGACGACGTCGCGCCATTTTGGATTCGTTTGCGTGAACCTGCTTGATTCAGATCAAGCGTGCCAAAATCTTGATCTCGGATCCGGGCAATTCGTCGATGATGCCATTGTGCCAGTGTTTTGCCCGACGGCGCAACTGGAACGCGGCGCGTGGCGCTACGGTGGGTCGGGTGTCTTTTGCCCACGTGTAAGCCATTGATTTTACAACCCCGTCTACTGTGCATGGGGTTGTTTTCGCAGTTTTTGTTTCGAGGAGGCTATCCCGCCCCCAGCGCGACGGCGACGTTGTAGGTCACGAGGCTCGCGGCATAAGCCAGCACCAGCATGTAGGTGAAGGTCGCGGCCATCCATCCCCAGCTTCCGGTCTCGCGCCGGATCACGGCGAGCGTCGAGGCGCATTGGGGAGCGAAGATGTACCAGGCCAGCATCGACAGGGCGGTGGCGAGCGACCATTTCGTCGCCAGCACCTGGCCGATCTGCTCGGCCGCCTCCTTGCCGCCCTCGATCGCATAGACGGTGCCGAGCGCCGCGACCGCGACCTCGCGCGCCGCCATGCCCGGGATCAGGGCGACCGCGATCTGCCAGTTGAAGCCGACGGGGGCGAGCAGCGGCTCGAGCGCCTTGCCGATCATCGCAGCCAGGCTGAAATCGATGGCCGGCTCGGTGCTGCCTGCCGGCGGCTGCGGGAACGAGGCCAGGAACCAGATCAGCACCATCATCGAGAAGATCGTGGTGCCGGCGCGGTAGAGGAACATCTTGGCGCGGGTGTAGATGCCGATCACGATCGATTTCGGCCGCGGCATCTTGTAGTCCGGCAGCTCCAGCATGAAGGGGGCGGGCGCGTAGTCGCGCAGCATGAAGAACTTGATCACGAACGAGACCAGCAGCGCGCTGATGATGCCGGCCGCGTAGAGGCCGAACATCACGAGCCCCTGGAGGTTGATGAAGCCCCAGACGTCCTTCGCCGGAATGAAGGCGGAGATGATCAGCGTGTAGACCGGAATGCGCGCGGAGCAGGTCATCAGCGGCGCGATCAGGATCGTGGTCAGCCGGTCGCGCTTGTCGTCGATGACGCGCGTCGCCATGATGCCGGGAATGGCGCAGGCGAAGCTCGACAGCAGCGGAATGAAGGCGCGGCCGTGCAGGCCGGCGCCGCCCATGATGCGGTCCATCAGGAACGCGGCCCGCGCCATGTAGCCGAAATCTTCCAGCAGCAGGATGAACAGGAAGATGATGATGATCTGCGGCAGGAACACGATCACACTGCCGACGCCGGAGATCACGCCGTTCTGAAGGAAGCTCTGGAGCAGGCCGGCGGGCAGGGTGGCGTGCACGAACTCACCGAGCGCATCGAAGCCGGAGTTGAGCAGCTCCATCAGCGGCTGCGCCCAGGCGAACACTGCCTGGAACATCACGAACAGGATCAGCGCGAGCACGATCAGGCCGCCGACGGGATGCAGCACCACGCGATCGATCCGCGCGGTCCAGGTGTCGGGCCGGCTCGGCAGGCTGACGCAGTCGGCAATGATGCGGTCGGCCTCGCGCTGGGTCGCGCGCAGCTCGGAGACGCTGAGCGCGCGCCACTTGTTCTCCGCAGGTTCGGCGGCGAGCCTCGCCGAGATCTCGTCGGTCAACGTCAGGAGGTCGGCCGTGCCGCCCTTGCGCACCGCGATCGAGGTGACCACGGGCACGCCGAGCTCCTTGGCGAGCCGCTCGACGTCCACATTGATGCCGCGACGCGTCGCGATGTCGAACATGTTGAGCACGAGGACCATCGGCCGTCCCGTGCGCTTGAGCTCGAGCAGCAGGCGGATGGTCAGCCGCAGATTGGTGGAATCGGCCACGCACAGCACGAGATCGGGCACCGTCTCGCCGGAGGCCTTGCCGAGCACGAAATCGCGGGTGATCTCCTCGTCCGGGCTGCGGCCGCGCAGCGAATAGGTACCGGGCAGGTCGACCACCGAGACCTGGCGCCCCAGGGGCGTGACGAAGAAGCCTTCCTTGCGCTCGACCGTGACGCCCGGATAGTTGGCGACCTTCTGCCGGCTGCCGGTCAGGGCATTGAACAGCGAGGTCTTGCCGCTGTTTGGCGTGCCCACCAGGGCGAGATGCAGCAGAGGCAATTCCATGGGATGTCGCGTCCTGCCGCTATCTAAGCGACGATAATGGCCATGGCTTCGCGACGGCGGACCGCGATCGTGATGTTGTCGACCCGCACGGCGATGGGGTCGCGCCCGACGATGCCCTCGTGCAGGACCTCGACCCGGGCCCCTTCGACGAAGCCGAGCTCGATCAGCCGGCTCTCGAGCTCGATCTCCGAGAGCGCCGAGCCCGCGTCGCGGGCGGAGAGGTGCTGGATGACGCCGGTATAGCCGCGCTGGGCGAGACCCAGCGGCATATGCGAGCGCGTGTCATTGGTGTCAGTCATGCCCTGTATTTTCAACGCAGGGCATTGAGGTCAAGCGCGCGGGTCGGCCGAAACTGCACCTTAGAGTGATTTTAAAGTGCAGACCTCGGGGTGTCTGAGGAAACGCCCCGGACGCCTACTGCGCCGGGACCTTTTCCGGCTGCGCGGCCATGGCGCGGCTCTTGAAGTAGTCCAGCACGAACAGGCGGATCGCCGACGACAGGTTGCCCTGCTGGCGGCTGTTGTCGATCTCGCCGACGAGCTCGGACAGCGTCATGTTGCGCAGGCCCGAGATCTCCTTCATCCCGTTCCAGAACGCCTCTTCCAGACTGACGCTGGTCTTGTGGCCGGCGACGACGATTGACCGTTTCACGACGGGCGACTTCATGGCTGCTCCTCGCGATCGATCCGGTGCTGGTCCAGATGCTCCTTCGCCTGGTCCGCCCGCTTCTCCTCCGCCGATCGCTCGGCCTTCGTTCGGCCGAACTTCGCCCGATTGGCGTCCGCCTGCTTCGCCGAGGCTTCCCGCTCGGCGCGCTTCCTGAAACGATTCAGGTTGATGACGTTCCCCATGCCGCGTCTCCATCACCCGATCCTCTGCAGGCGAGATGAAACATTCAGAAAGGCGCCACGTTGCGCCGCACAAGACTTGATCGTCATTCGCTTGTCCTCGTCAATCGGCCCTTGGGCCATCAAACGATGAATTCGCCCGTCAAGGGCGGTAGGGCTGCCGTAGCACGGCGCCCCACCGGAACATTGACGGTAATCAAATCCCGCCCCCAAAACCGCATATTTCTGCGGGTTGAGCGTCCGTATCACTACGGATGACTATCGGAATTCGGAATCTTATCCGGGGCTGGTCATCTTCTCGGGACGCACCAGCCGGTCGAATTCATCCGCCGAGACGAAGCCGAGCCGCAGCGCCTCCTCCTTCAGCGTGGTGCCGTTGACGTGCGCGGTCTTGGCCACCTTGGCCGCGTTGTCGTAGCCGATCTTCGGCGCGAGCGCGGTCACCAGCATCAGCGAGCGCTGCATCAGCTCCCCGATGCGCTTTTCGTCGGCGCGGATGCCGTTGACGCAATGTTCGGTGAAGGAGCGCGCGGCGTCCGCCATCAGGCGGATCGAGTGCAGCATGTTGTAGGCGAGCACGGGCTTGTAGACGTTGAGCTCGAAATGGCCCTGGCTGCCGGCGATCGTGATCGCGGTGTGGTTGCCGAACACCTGGCAGCACACCATCGTCATCGCCTCGCACTGCGTCGGATTGACCTTGCCCGGCATGATCGAGGAGCCCGGTTCGTTCTCCGGCAGGATCAGTTCGCCGAGCCCCGAGCGCGGGCCCGAGCCGAGCAGGCGGATGTCGTTGGCGATCTTGAACAGGCCGGTCGCGACCGAATTGATGGCGCCGTGCGCCAGCACATAGGCATCGTTGGAGGCCAGCGCCTCGAATTTGTTGGCAGCGCTGGTGAAGGGGAGCTTCGTGATCCCGGCCACGTGCCTTGCGAACAGCTTTGCGAAGCGGGGCTTCGAGTTGAGGCCGGTGCCGACGGCGGTGCCGCCCTGCGCCAGCGGATAGAGATCCTTCACCGCGACCTTGAGCCGGGCGATGCCGCTCTCGACCTGCGCGGCATAGCCGGAAAATTCCTGGCCGAGCGTCAGAGGCGTGGCATCCTGGGTATGGGTGCGGCCGATCTTGACGATCTTGGAGAACTCCTTCTCCTTCTTGCGCAGCGCGCGGCGCAGCTCGCCGAGGGCAGGGACCAGATCGGCATTGATACGGCTCGCGGCCGCGATGTGCATCGCGGTGGGAAAAGAGTCGTTCGACGACTGGCTCATGTTGACGTGATCGTTGGGATGCACCGGCTTCTTGGCGCCGAGCTCGCCGCCGAGCAGCTCGTTGGCGCGGTTGGCGATGACCTCGTTGAGGTTCATGTTGCTCTGCGTGCCCGAGCCGGTCTGCCAGACGACGAGCGGGAAATGCTCGTCGAGCTTGCCCTCGATCACCTCGCGCGCGGCGCGGATGATGGCGCCGGCGCGGCGCTGGTCGAGCAGCCCGAGCTCGCGATTGGACTGCGCCGCGGCGAGCTTGACGATGCCGAGCGCATGCACGAGCGCGATCGGCATGCGGTCCGTGCCGATGCGAAAATTCTGGCGCGAGCGCTCGGTCTGCGCGCCCCAATAGCGGTCGGCGGGGACCTCGATGGGGCCGAAACTGTCGGTCTCGATGCGGGTTGAGGGGCGGGCAATCTTCGAGCGGGCAGCTTTGGCCATGAGCACATCCATTCCGCCGCGCGAAACGCCGCGCGGCCTGTTCATGTGCTCTTCTATATGGGCAGTTTGGCCGGCGCGACGGCTTCGCGCCCAATCTGGATCATTTCTTGCGGAAACGATCGAGACGTACGACTTCGGCGCCGCCCTGGCTCGGCGGGGTCGGCTCGTCGGCGGCTTCCGCCGTTTCAGCGGCCGGCGCGGGCACCGTGACCGCCGACGCCGCGGGAGCAGCGGGCAGCTTGTCCGACTCGACCTCGGCGACGTCGGAGGTGTCGAACTGGAGGCCGAATTTCACGGACGGATCGAGGAAGCTCTTGATGGCGCTGAACGGCACGACCAGCCGTTCCGGAATGCCGCCGAAGGACAGGCCGACCTCGAAGCGGTCCTCGAGCACGGTCAGGTCCCAGAACTGGTGCTGGAGGATGATCGTCATCTCTTCGGGATATTGCGCCAGCAGCCGCGACGACAGTTTCACACCCTCGGCCTTCGACACGAAGGTGATGAAGAAATGATGCTCGCCCGGCAGTCCATGGGACGCGGCATCGGTCAGCACCTTGCGCAGCACGCCGCGCAGCGCGTCGCGGGCCAGCACATCGTATCGGATATGGTCGGTCGCCATGGTGGTCCTGTTGCATTCCAGGAGTTGGGCCCCGCCGGCCCGACTCGCCAAGCCGCAATAGTACCGCGCCTGACGGGTCAGCAGGAGTCCCCGCCGGGGAGGAAATAGAAGGCAAGTGGAGGCTTCTGTTGCCAGGTGCCTCCGAACCCCGCCTAGCGGAGCTTAACCCGCTAGGACTTTAGAGTGGTCTTTCAAACTGCGTTACGCAGCCTGAGCAACCGGAGCAAAGTTGTCGTTGGCAACTATTGCAGTAGCCCGATAACGGCGGAACAATACCGGGAAAAAGTACGCCCTTTACGCCCTCGTCGATCCTATTTCGCCCCCGCCAAAGCCCGCTGCCCTGGGTGGTCCCACCGAGTGGGCTTTGGTGGAGGCGCCGGGTACCGCCCCCGGGTCCGAATGGTTTATTGCGACGACCGTTTATTTCCATAGCCGGCAAACCGGCACCCCCAATATAGGGGGCAAAGCTTTCGAAAAACAGAGGTTTCGAGCGGGGAGGTGCGGTTCCCTTTGGATAGGTTCCGGGCCGTCTTGGCCGCGTCGCGGCCCTCGTTCTAAGCTCCTGACATGTCCACGGATTCAGCACCGGCCGCCCAAGAGCCAGATCGAGAACCAGATCAGGGGCCGGATCTCGCGGACGTTCCGCCCGGCCTGGCCGCGCTGTTCGTGGCCTTCGCCCGGATGTCGCTGGCCGGTTTCGGCGGGGTCCTGGTGTTTGCCCGGCACGCCATCGTCGAGCAGCACCGCTGGATGACCGCGGACGAGTTCAACGAGACCTTTGCGCTCTGTCATTTCCTGCCCGGACCCAACATCGTCAATCTGTCGATGGTGTTCGGCGCGCGGCTGCGCGGGCTTGCGGGCGGCGTTGCCGCCTTTGCCGGGCTGTTGCTGCCGCCGACGCTGATCATGACCGTGCTCGCGATCATCTACGCCCATTTCGGCGACCTCGACGTGCTCCGGCGCAGTCTCGGCGGCATCTCCTGCGCGGCGGTGGGGCTGTTGATCGCGGTGGTGCTCCGCATGATGACGCCGCTGTTCAAGCGGATCGACGTTGTCGCGCTCATCCTGATGCTCGGCGTCTTCCTCGCCATCGGCGTGCTTCGCCTGCCGCTCCAGGCGGTGCTGCTGGTCGCCGTCCCCGTGAGTATCGGCGCCACCTATTTCCTGCGGCGGAAGGTAGCAGCATGAACGCCGAGAACCCGATCTGGGCGCTGATCTCCACCTTCGGCCTGATGTCGCTGTTCGCGGTCGGCGGCGCCGCGGCGGCGGTGCCAGAGATGCACCGCATCGCCGTCGAGGTGCATCACTGGATGACCGACAAGCAGTTCGCCGACGCCTATGCGATCGCGCAACTCTCGCCAGGTCCCAACGTGCTTATCGTCACGTTAATCGGCTATGCCGTGGCCGGCATCCCCGGCGCGCTGGCGGCGACGCTCGCCATGTGCCTGCCGACGGCGCTGCTTGCCTATTATGTCAGCCGGCTCCTGAACCGGCCCAGCCAATCGCGCTGGCCCGGTCTGATTCAGGCTGCACTGGTTCCGCTCTCGATCGGATTGATGGCGGCGAGTGCCCTGATCCTGGCCCGGTTGACCGATCACACGATTGCTGCACTGCTCCTGACCGCGATGGTTGCGGTGATTGCATCGCTCTCGCGCATCAATCCACTTTGGCTCCTGCTCGGCGGCGGCCTGTTGGGTTTTGCTGGCATTGTGTGATGAAAATCGCTAGGCAATGGTCGGGGCGGGGGATCCAGTTCCAGTCGATTTAGAACAACAGTGCTCGTGACTTACGGGTCGCGGAGGAGACATGCATGGCCGACACGATGGGCCACTCAGCGACGGCCACCCGAAACACCCGGTTGGCGCTCGGCTTTTGTCTGCTGGCGATTGCGCCGCAGATTTTCGAATTGATCTGGTCGATCGGGACGATCTTCGGCTGGGGCGCGGGGCGCGGCCCGGCGACGGTCGTGACCAACCATGCGACGGCGCTGGTCGTCGGTGCTCCTGCAACATTGATCGGATCGGTCGGCGGCGGCACCAAGAAGGCGTCGTCCGAGGTGCTGCTGGCGCTGATCTACTCCTATCCGCTGTTCGTGGTGGCGATCCTCACGCTGTTCATGACGATCCGGTCGGCGCAGGACTATGTCGGCGGCGTCGTCCTGATGGCGGTCGCCCTGTTCGCGTTGTGGGCAGGGAGCGACTTGCAGGGCATGCGGGGCTTCTCCTTCGGCGCCGGCACCGCGCCGCGCATGTTCGGCGGGCTGCTGGTCGCATTGTCCGCCGGTATCGCCCTGTCGGGCCTCCTGACCGAGGGCGCCGCGCTCTCGCATTACTCCTGGCGGGGGCCGCTGTTCGTGATGGCCGCGATCCTCTTCTTTGCGCTGGCGATCCGGCCGCTCGGCCTCGTGGTCACGGCTTTCGCAAGCTTCATGATCGCGGCGCTGGGCTCGCACGAGACGCGGTGGCTGGAAGCCGTCATCGTCGGCGCCTGCCTGACACTCGGCTGCGCAATCCTGTTCCCCTACGTGCTCGGGCTGCCGATGCCGATGTACCCGCGTTTCCTGATCCAGTGAGGGCGTGATGGATATCTTTGCCAACCTCGCTCACGGCTTCGCCGTCGCGTTCTCTCCGATCAACCTGCTGATGTGCCTGATCGGCGCCCTCGTCGGCACCCTGGTCGGCGTTCTGCCAGGCATCGGCACCATCGCGACGGTGGCGATGCTGCTGCCGATCACCTTCGGACTGCCGCCGGTCGGCGCGCTGATCATGCTCGCCGGCATCTATTACGGCGCCCAGTATGGCGGCTCGACCACGTCGATCCTGGTCAACATACCAGGCGAGGCGACATCGGTCGTCACCGCCATCGACGGCCACCAGATGGCCAAGCAGGGCCGCGCCGGCCCGGCGCTGGCGATCGCCGCGATCGGCTCGTTCTTCGCCGGCTGCGTCGCGACCGTGCTCATCGCCGTGCTCGGCGCGCCGCTGACCAAGCTCGCGCTGGCGTTCGGTCCGGCCGAATATTTCTCGCTGATGGTGCTCGGCCTGATCTTCGCGGTGGTGCTCGCCAAGGGTTCGGTGCTGAAAGCGATCGCCATGATCGTGTTCGGCCTGCTGCTGTCGATGGTCGGCTCGGACATCGAAACCGGCGCCTCGCGCATGGCCTTCAACATTCCCGAGCTCGCCGACGGTCTCGGCTTTGCGACGGTGGCGATGGGCGTGTTCGGCTTCGCCGAGATCATCCGCAACCTCGACGCCGGCGCCGAGATGAACCGTGATCTCGTCCAGCAGAAGATCACCGGCCTGATGCCGACCAGGAAGGACCTGGCCGACTCGACGCCGCCGATCCTGCGCGGCACCGTGCTCGGCTCGATCCTCGGCATCCTGCCGGGCGGCGGCGCCGTCATCGCGTCGTTCGCGGCCTATACGCTCGAGAAGAAGCTCGCCAAGAATCCGTCGCGGTTCGGTCGCGGTGCGATCGAAGGCGTGGCCGGGCCGGAGAGCGCCAACAACGCCGCAGCGCAGACCTCCTTCATCCCGCTGCTCACCCTCGGCATCCCGCCGAACGCGGTGATGGCGCTGATGGTCGGCGCGATGACCATCCACGGCATCGTGCCGGGTCCGCAGGTGATGCAGAAGCAGCCGGACCTGGTTTGGGGCATGATCGCCTCGATGTGGATCGGCAACCTGATGCTGATCATCATCAACCTGCCGCTGGTCGGAATCTGGGTGCGGCTGCTGCGCGTGCCTTACCGGCTGATGTTCCCCTCGATCGTGATCTTCTGCGCGATCGGCATCTACTCGGTGAACAACGCGCCGGTCGATGTCATCCTCGCGGGCGTGTTCGGCCTCGTCGGCTACTGGCTGATCAAGCACGATTTCGAGCCGGCTCCGCTGCTGCTCGGCATGGTGCTTGGACCGCTGATGGAAGAGAACCTGCGCCGCGCGCTGCTGATCTCGCGCGGCGACTGGAGCGTGTTCCTGACGCGTCCGTTGTCGGCGGTGCTGCTTGCGATCGCGGCGGGCCTGTTGATCCTCACGGTGCTGCCGGTGCTGCGCGCCAAGCGCGACGAGGTGTTCACCGAGTCCGAGAACTGAGCGGCGACGCGCCCTGCGTCGTCGCCGCGCCTGCGTCGGCGCGCCGCATTCGGAAGTCGAATCGACTTGTGTGACGGCTTCGTGAAATGAAAATGCCGGCCCTTGTGGCCGGCATTTTGTTTGTGGCCCAATAGGCCGACAAGAGATCGACAAAGGGATCGAGATGACCGTTATTCGCGCGCTCACGGGCGCATGTGCCGCAGCGCTCGCCTCGCTGTGTGCGTTTGTCGCGCCGGCCGAGGCGCAGACCTATCCGACGCGCAGCATCACCATGATCGTACCGTTCGCGGCCGGCGGTCCGACCGACGTGATCTCGCGCATCGTCACCGCGCACATGGCCCAGACGCTGGGGCAAAGCATCATCATCGAGAACGTGGTCGGCGCCGGCGGCACCACCGCGACGACGCGCGCCGCGCGCGCGGCCAATGACGGCTATACGCTCATCACCGGGCATATGGGCACGCATGCCGCCTCCGTGCCGCTCTATCCGAAGCTCGCCTATCATCCCGAAAAGGATTTCGAGCCGATCGCGCTGCTCGCAGGCACGCCGATCCTGATCCTGGCGCGCAAGGATTTCCCGCCGAAAGATTTGAAGGAGTTCGTCACCTACGTGAAGGCGAATGTGGAGAAGGTGAACGCGGCGCATGCCGGCGTCGGCTCGGTCTCGCATGTGTCGTGCGAGCTCTTGCACTCCATTCTCGGCATCAAGCCGGTCGGCGTGCCCTTCAACGGCACCGGACCCGCGATGAATGCGCTGGTCGCCGGCCAGGTCGACTACATGTGCGACCAGATCGTCAACGCCGTGCCGCAGATCAACGCCGGCACCATCAAGGCCTATGCGATCGCAACGCCCGAGCGCAATCCGTCGCTGCCGAACGTACCGACCACGGCGGAAGCCGGCCTGCCGGCATTCCAGGCCCAGGCCTGGAACGCGATTTTCGCGCCCAAGGGAACTTCGCCCGCGATCATTGCAAGCCTGAATGCCGCCGCCATCAAGGCGCTCGACGACGAGACCGTGAAGAAGCGCCTGCTCGAGCTCGGCAGCGTCATCCCGGGCGCCAAGGATCGGACGCCGGAGGCGCTGGCCACCCTCGTCAAGAACGAGATCGCGAAGTGGACCCCGGTGCTCAAGCCGGCAACTTAGCCAGCAGGATCAACCCGATAGGGGAGGGGCGGGACGCCGGGTTCCGCCCCTTGTCGTTTGCGCCCGGACCTCTCATTTTTCCGGGTATAATCAGTGCGGGCAGCGAATCGCCGCTGTCGCAGCGCCGGGGGCGCCGTTAAGTTCGCCGCCTCCCCAAAGGCTCTATGGCACATGCACCAGTATCAGGACCTGCTCGAGCGGATTCTTTCAGACGGCGCCGAGAAGACCGACCGGACCGGCACCGGCACGCTCTCGGTGTTCGGCCACCAGATGCGCTTCAATCTGTCCGCCGGCTTCCCGATGCTGACCACCAAGCGGTTGCCGCTGAAGGCGATCGTGCATGAGCTGCTCTGGTTCCTGAAGGGCGACACCAACATCAAATATCTGCGCGACAACGGCGTCACCATCTGGGACGAGTGGGCCGATGCCAACGGCGATCTCGGCCCGGTCTACGGCCATCAATGGCGCTCCTGGCCTGCGGCCGACGGGCGCAGCATCGACCAGATCGCGAACGTGGTCGACATGATCAAGCGGACCCCGGACTCGCGCCGGCTGATCGTGACCGCCTGGAATCCGGCCGACGTCGAGAAGATGGCGTTGCCGCCCTGCCACCTGCTGTTCCAGTTCTATGTCGCCAACGGCAAGCTGTCGTGCCAGCTCTATCAGCGCTCCGCCGACGTCTTCCTCGGCGTGCCCTTCAATATTGCGTCCTATGCGCTGCTCACGATGATGGTCGCGCAGGTCACGGGCTTGAAGCCCGGCGACTTCGTACATTCGCTCGGCGACACGCATCTCTATTCCAATCACCTGGAACAGGCGCGGCTGCAACTGACGCGGACGCCGCGGCCGTTGCCGGTGATGCGGATCAATCCTGACGTGAAGGACATTTTCTCCTTCCGCTTTGAGGATTTCGAGCTCGTCGGCTACGATCCGCATCCGCACATCAAGGCGGAAGTCGCGGTCTAGATGTCGCTCAACATCCGCCGCGCGCGCCAGGACGAGGCTGGCCTCGTCCTGGCTTTCATCCGCGAGCTCGCCGCGTACGAAAAGCTCTCGCACGAGGTCGAGGCGACCGAGGCTGACATCGCGGGCGCGCTGTTCGGCGAGAGGCCGCAACTCCATTGCGCGATCGCCGAGTGGAACGGCGAGCCAGCCGGCTTTGCTGTGTGGTTTGCGAATTTCTCCACCTTCAGCGGCCGCCACGGCATTTATCTCGAGGATCTCTATGTGCGGCCGTCGCATCGGGGCAGGGGCCTCGGCAAGGCGCTGCTGGTCTATCTCGCGAAGGAATGCCTCGACAACGGCTGGTCGCGCCTGCAATGGGCGGTGCTCGACTGGAACGCGCCGTCGATCGCATTCTACAAATCGCTGGGCGCCGTCATGATGGACGATTGGACGTTGTGCCGCGTCACCGGACCTGCGCTGGCACGGCTTGCCGGGAGCACGAGCTGATGGAGATCGTCTTCGTCGTGGCGATCGCGGAGAATGGCGTCATCGGCGCCGCCGGCGCGATCCCCTGGCGGTTGAAATCCGACATGCAGCGCTTCAAGGCGCTCACGATCGGCAAGCCCGTGATCATGGGTCGCAAGACCTTCGAGACCCTGCGCCGGCCGCTGCCGCGCCGCACCAATATCGTCATCACGCGCGATGTGGACTATCGCGCCGTCGGTGCCGTCGTCACCACGTCAGCTGCGGATGCGGGGGCGGTCGCGCGTGGCGATGCCCTGCGGCGTTCGGTCGCCGAGATCGCGGTGATCGGCGGCGCCGAGATCTACCGGCAGTGGCTCGATCGCGCTGATCGCCTCGAAATCACCGAAGTGCATGCGCGCCCCGAGGGTGACACGCATTTCGACATCGACAAGGCGAAATGGGAGGAGACGGCGCGCATCCGTCATCCCGCCGGACCCGACGACAGCTCCGACTTCTCCTATGTGACATATCGTCGGCGGGTCTCCAATTAACCGCATTCGCCAATGTTTACATTGACTTTTTCGTGCCCGAGCATAGCTCGGAAGGCGGCCAGCGCTGCGTTGTAAGGGACCTGCCGGTCCCCTATAAAGCCGGACCGGACAATGCGGGCCGGGTTAATTCTAGTCCCGGTCTGCCGAGGAGAACGTCGAATGCCGTGGAAGAATCAGGGCGGTGGCCCATGGGGCTCGGGTCCAAAGGGACCATGGGGCTCAGGCCCGCAACCGGTGGGGCCGAGGCCGCCGGATCTGGAAGATCTTCTGCGGCGCGGCCAGGACCGCCTCCAGCAGATCATGCCGGGCGGCTATTTCTCCGGCGTCGGCATCACGCTGATCATTCTGCTCATCCTCGCGTTCTGGCTGCTGTCGGGCTTCTTCCGCGTGCAGTCCGAAGAGCGCGGTGTCGTGCTGCGCTTCGGCAAGCACGTCCGCACCGTGGATCCCGGCCTGAACTATCATCTGCCCTATCCGATCGAGACCGTGCTGCTGCCGAAGGCGTTGCGCGTCAACACCACCTCAATCGGCATGACGCTGATCGACGATCCGGCGCGGCGTGGCCGCTCCATCCGTGACGTGCCGGAAGAGAGCCTGATGCTCACCGGTGACGAGAACATCGTCGATGTCGACTTCACCGTGCTGTGGCGCATCAAGCCCGACGCCGGCGGCGTCGGCGACTTCCTGTTCAACATCCAGAACCCGGAAGGCACCGTGAAGGCGGTCGCCGAGAGCGCGATGCGCGAGGTGATCGGCCGTTCGCAGATCCAGCCGATCCTGACCGGCGCCCGCAACACGATCGAGCAGGGCGTGCAGGAGCTGATCCAGAGGACCCTCGACAGCTACGGCGCGGGCATTCTCATCACCCAGGTGCAGATGCAGAAGGTCGATCCGCCGGCGCAGGTGATCGACGCCTTCCGCGACGTGCAGGCCGCTCGAGCCAATCTGGAGCAGTTGCAGAACGAAGCGCAGACCTACGCCAACCAGGTGGTTCCGCAGGCGCGTGGACGCGCGGCCAAGATCCTGCAGGACGCCGAAGGCTACAAGGAGCAGGCGGTCGCCGAGGCCAAGGGCCAGAGCGCGCGCTTCCTGAAGGTTTACGAGGAATACAAGAAGGCGCCCGACGTGACGCGTGAACGGATCTATCTTGAGACGATGGAGCGCGTGCTCGGCGGCGCGGACAAGCTCGTCTATGACGGCGGCCCCGCGGGCCAGGGCGTCGTGCCCTATCTGCCGCTTCCCGAACTGGCGCCCAAGCGGGCGCCTACGACCGGTCCGCAGTCGAGCGGAGGCAGCCGATGAGGTCTCCGGTCACAGGTATCGTCACGCTGCTCGCCCTTCTGCTCGTCGTGATCGTCGGCTACATGTCGCTGTTCACGGTGCAGCAGACCGAGCAGACCATCGTGCTCCAGTTCGGCAAGCCGGTCGACGTCGTCACCGTGCCCGGCCTGCATTTCAAGGCGCCGTGGAATTCGGTGATCAACATCGACAAGCGGATCCTCGACCTCGAGAACCCGTCGCAGGAAGCGATCGCGTCCGACCAGAAGCGGCTCGTGGTCGACGCCTTCGCGCGCTACCGCATCAAGGACGCGCTGCGCTTCTATCAGAGCGTCGGTTCGATCCAGGCCGCCAACATCCAGCTCACAACGCTCCTGAACGCGGCACTGCGCCGCGTGCTCGGCGAGGTCACGTTCATCAATGTGGTGCGCGACGACCGCGAGAAGCTGATGCTGCGCATCCGCGACCAGCTCGATCGCGAGGCCGACGGCTACGGCATCCAGGTCGTCGACGTCCGGATCCGGCGCGCCGATCTGCCCGAGCAGAACAGCCAGGCGGTCTATCTGCGGATGAAGACCGAGCGCGAGCGCGAAGCTGCGGAGTTCCGTGCGCAGGGCGGCCAGAAGGCCCAGGAGATCAAGTCCAAGGCCGACCGCGAGGCGACCGTGATCATCGCGGAAGCCAATTCGCAGGGCGAGCAGACCCGCGGCGCCGGCGATGCCGAGCGCAACCGCCTGTTCGCCGAGGCCTACGGCAAGGACGCCGACTTCTTCGCCTTCTACCGGTCGATGACGGCCTACGAGAACGGGCTGCGCGCCAGCGACACCCGCTTCCTGCTGCGGCCGGAGTCGGATTTCTTCCGGTATTTCGGTAACCCGGCGGGCAAGTCGGCGACCGAGACGCCGGCGAAGCCGTAAGCTAGACAAGGGCGGCAGCAGGCCTGCCGCCCTTCGTCCAGACAAGAACAGCATAACGGGAGTTCCAATCCGATGAGGTCCATTGCGTTCGCCGACTTCCTCATCGGCCTAGGCATCCTGTTCGTGCTCGAAGGCTTGATGTTCGCTGCAAGTCCGGCCTGGATGCGCAAGGCCATGAAGAGCGCCATCGCCACGCCGGACAATATCCTTCGGGCGGTCGGGATCGGTTCGGCCGTAGCCGGCCTGATCCTGATCTGGGTTATGCGTCGTCCGGTCTAGCCGTTGCGCCAACGTCAAAGTGAAGGCGAAGGACCGGTTTTCGCCGTATTATCCGGGTCTTGAGGCCCGTTAAGCTCCGCGCTTGCGCCGTGCCCCCGTTCGAGCGCAGTCTGGACGCCGAATCCTTATCCTCTGGAGATCACTATGACCGCTGCCACCATTGCCCCGACCCGCTTGCGCCAATGCGCGCGACTTGGGCTGGCCGCGCTCGCCGTCAGTGCTTTCAGCGCGTTCGGCACACCGGCTCATGCGCGCGGACCGGAGGGAATCGCGGACGTCGCCGAGAAGGTGATCGACGCGGTCGTCAACATCTCGACCTCGCAGACCGTCGAGGCCAAGGGCGGCGGCAGCAACACCATGCCGCAATTGCCGCCCGGCTCGCCCTTCGAGGAATTCTTCGACGACTTCTTCAAGAACCGCAGGGGTCCCGGTGGCGGCAGCAAGGGCGGCGAGAACAACCCGCCGCGCAAGACCAACTCGCTCGGAAGCGGCTTCATCATCGACACCGCCGGCGTCGCCGTCACCAACAACCACGTGATTGCGGACGCCGACGAGATCAACGTCATCCTCAACGACGGCACCAAGATCAAGGCCGAGCTGGTCGGCGTCGACAAGAAGACCGATCTCGCCGTGCTCAAGTTCAAGCCGACCAAGCCGCTGGTCGCGGTGAAGTTCGGCGACTCCGACAAGCTGCGCCTGGGCGATTGGGTGGTGGCGATCGGTAACCCCTTCAGCCTCGGCGGCACCGTGACGGCCGGCATCGTCTCGGCCAAGAACCGCGACATCTCCTCGGGGCCGTATGACAGCTACATCCAGACCGACGCCGCCATCAATCGCGGCAATTCGGGCGGCCCGCTGTTCAACCTCGAAGGCGAAGTCATCGGCGTCAACACGCTGATCATATCGCCCTCGGGCGGCTCGATCGGCATCGGCTTCGCGGTGCCGTCGAAGACGGTCGCCGGCGTCGTCGACCAGCTCCGCCAGTTCGGCGAATTGCGTCGCGGCTGGCTCGGCGTGCGCATCCAGAGCGTCACCGACGAGATCGCCGAAAGCCTCAGCATCAAGCCGGCGCGCGGCGCGCTGGTTGCCGGCGTCGACGACAAGGGCCCGGCCAAGCCCGCCGGCATCGAGCCGGGCGACGTCGTCGTCAAGTTCGACGGCAAGGACGTCAAGGACCCCAAGGATCTCTCCCGCGTCGTCGCCGACACGGCGGTCGGCAAGGAGGTCGACGTCGTCATCATCCGCAAGGGGCAGGAGGAGACCAAGAAGGTCACGCTCGGCCGTCTCCAGGATGCCGAGAAGGTGCAGGCCGCGGTGAAGACCGACGAGCCCGCGCCCGAGAAGCCGGTGACGCAGAAAGCGCTCGGTCTCGATCTGGCAATGCTGAGCAAGGATCTGCGCACGCGTTACAAGATCAAGGAGAGCGTCAAGGGTGTGGTCGTCACCAATGTCGACGCCAATTCGGACGCCGCCGAGAAACGCCTCTCCGCCGGCGATGTCATCGTCGAGGTGGCACAGGAAGCGGTCTCGAGCGGCGCCGACATCCAGAAGCGCGTCGACCAGCTCAGGAAGGACGGCAAGAAGTCGGTGCTGCTGCTGGTCTCCAACGCCGACGGCGAGCTGCGGTTCGTGGCGCTGAGCGTGCAGTAGCTACATCGGTCATTCCGGGGCGATGCGCAGCATCGAACCCGGAATCTCGAGGTTCCGGGTCTGGTGCTTGCGCACCATCCCGGAACGACTTGTGGCTACCCCTCCACGAACTCCTCACGCCGATACCCCTGCGCATAAAGCAGCGCGGTGAGATCGCCATGGTCGATCCGCGCGGCGGCTGCCGCGGCCACCGCGGGCTTGGCGTGATACGCCACGCCCAGCCCGGCCGCCTGGATCATCGCCAGATCATTCGCGCCGTCGCCGACGACGACCGAGTCGATGTCGTCGAGATCGAACGATTCCATCAGATCGACCAGCGTCGCGAGCTTCGCGGCACGGCCCAGGATCGGCTCCTTCACCTCGCCGGTGAACTTGCCCTCGCGCACGACGAGCTCGTTGGCGCGGTTCTCCTGGAAGCCGATCCTGGCTGCGACCGCACTGGTGAACAGCGTGAAGCCGCCGGAGACGAGGCAGGTATAGGCGCCGTGGGCGCGCATGGTCGCGACCAGCTCACGGCCACCCGGGGTCAGCGTGATGCGCTTGGCCAGCACCTCGTCGACAACGCTGGCGGGCAGGTCCTTCAGAAGCGCGACGCGCTCGCGCAGCGCCGGCTCGAACTCGATCTCGCCGCGCATCGCGCGTTCGGTGATGCCTGCGACGTGGGCCTTCATCCCGACGAGATCGGCGAGCTCGTCGATGCATTCCTGGCCGATCATGGTGGAATCCATGTCGGCGAGAAAAAGCTTCTTGCGCCGGAAGCCGACTGGCTGCACGACGACGTCGATCGGCAGGTCGTTGCGGAGCTCTCGCAACCGCTGCTCGATGGCGTGGCGGTCGCCTTCGAGGTTACTGTCGGCGCCGAAGGGAATGTCGACGGCAACCCCGTCGAACAGCCAGTGCGCGGGAGCTGCCTGAGGCAGCACGGCGCGGGCGCCGTCGACGATGGTAGAGTCGAGCGCGGGATTGTCGGGGTTGCAGATCAGCGTGGCGACGAGGGACATTTGAGGTTTTCGTGAGCGAGGGGCATTCAAGCAAGGCCGTGCTTATCGCAGGCCCGACCGCCAGCGGCAAGTCGGCGCTGGCGCTCGAGCTTGCCCTGCGCGTGGGCGGCGTCGTCATCAATGCCGATTCCATGCAGCTCTATCGTGACCTCCGCATCATCACGGCGCGCCCCACACATGGCGAGGAGGCGCGCGCTCCGCATCGTCTCTATGGCCATGTCGATGCGGCCGTGAACTTCTCGGCCGGTGCCTGGGTGAGCGACGCAGCCAAGGCGCTGGAAGAGGCGCAAGCGCAGGGCCGGCTGCCGATCTTCATCGGCGGCACCGGGCTCTATTTCAAGGCGCTGACCGCGGGCCTCTCCGTGGTGCCGCCGATCCCCGCCGAGCTGCGCGAGGACGTGCGGGCGCGGCTGGAACGGAACGGTGTCGAAGCGCTGCACGCGGAACTCGCGACCCGCGATCCGCGCGCCGCCGAACGATTGAACCTGCGCGACCGTACCCGGATCGCGCGCGCGCTCGAGGTGGTCGAGGCCACCGGCCGTTCGCTGCTCGACTGGCACAATGAGGGCCAGCCACCGCTGCTGCCGAAGGACAGTTTCCGCGCGGTCTTTCTCGCCCCCGAGCGCGACGAGCTCTATGCCCGTATCGATGCCCGCTTCGACGCCATGCTTGGTGCCGGCGCGCTGAAGGAGGTCGAGCGGCTCGCCGCCCGCGGTCTCGACCCGCTGCTGCCGGCGATGAAGGCTCATGGCGTGCCGGCCTTGATCCGGCATCTGCGCGGCGAGCTCAGTCTGGATGAGGCTGCCAGGATCGGCCGCGCCGACACCCGCCACTACGCCAAGCGGCAATTCACCTGGTTCCGGCATCAATTGCCCGAGTTCGAATGGGTGAAGCTGGAGGAGGCGAGGGGCTGGCTCGCGACCTCGTAAATGCCGCGTGCGACCTGCACTGACACGCTTTTGTGCCTCGGTTCCCGAATTTACCTCTCGCCGAACCCCGGGAACCCCGCTACACTGCCAAAATCGCGCGGGAACGGCCGCATTGCCTTGACATCCGGGCTTTGGCCGCTATGTTTCGCGCAACCTTTGGGAAGCCAGGCACCTGCCATGCGTAACATTATTACCAAACTCCTTATCGCCGTCGTACCCAGGCACACCGCCGGGGGTGGCTAGCTGCCATCCACAAGACAGGCGGTGTGTGTGGGCCCTCTTCGGGGCCTTTTTTATTTCCCGAACCCGACACGAACGAAGCCGCTGACAACAGCGCATCCGGAGCAAGTCAATGAGCGACAAGAGCCACGATCCGAACCAGATGACCGGCGCCGCGATGATCGTCCGTGCGCTTATCGATCATGGCGTGACCGACATTTTCGGATATCCCGGCGGCGCGGTGCTTCCGATCTATGACGAGATCTTCCAGCAGAGCGAGGTCCAGCACATCCTGGTCCGCCACGAGCAGGGCGCGGGCCACGCCGCCGAGGGCTATGCCCGCTCGACCGGCAAGCCGGGCGTTGCGCTGGTGACCTCCGGCCCCGGCGCTACCAACATGGTGACCCCGCTCACCGACGCGCTGATGGATTCGATCCCGCTGGTCTGCATCTCCGGCCAGGTGCCGACGCATCTGATCGGCAACGACGCCTTCCAGGAGTGCGACACGGTCGGCATCACGCGCCCCTGCACCAAGCACAACTGGCTGGTGCGCGACGTCAACGATCTCGCGAAGGTCCTGCACGAGGCCTTCTATGTCGCGACCTCGGGCCGGCCGGGTCCGGTGCTGGTCGACGTGCCGAAGGACGTGCAGTTCGCGACCGGCACCTATCATCCGCCGCGCAAGTCCGACGTGCACCGCTCCTATGCGCCGCGCGTGAAGGGCGATGCGACGCAGATCCGCAAGGCCGTGTCGCTGCTGGCCAATGCCAAGCGCCCGGTGATCTACAGCGGCGGCGGCGTCATCAATTCCGGTCCCGAGGCCACCAAGCTCCTGCGCGAGCTGGTCGAGGTCACCGGCTTTCCGATCACCTCCACGCTGATGGGTTTGGGTGCGTACCCTGCGTCGGGCAAGAACTGGCTCGGCATGCTGGGCATGCACGGCACTTACGAAGCCAACATGACCATGCATGATTGCGACGTCATGCTGTGCGTCGGCGCGCGGTTCGACGACCGCATCACCGGCCGGGTCGATGCGTTCTCGCCGGGCTCGAAGAAGATCCACATCGACATCGACCCGTCCTCGATCAACAAGAACATCCGGGTCGACGTCCCGATCATCGGCGACTGCGGCAACATCCTCGGCGACATCCTCCAGGTGTTCAAGGCGGAGGCGAAGAAGCCCGACATCAAGTCGTGGTGGCAGCAGATCGCGCAGTGGCGTGCCCGCAACTCGCTCTATTACAAGAAGAGCAACGACGTCATCCTGCCGCAGCATGCGATCCAGAGCCTGTTCGAGCTGACGCGCGGCAAGGATACGTACATCACGACCGAGGTCGGCCAGCATCAGATGTGGGCGGCGCAGTTCTACGGCTTCGAGGAGCCGCATCGCTGGATGACGTCGGGCGGCCTCGGCACCATGGGCTACGGCCTGCCGGCGGCGATCGGCGTGCAGGTGGCCCATCCCGACAGTCTCGTCATCGACATCGCGGGCGATGCTTCGGTGCAGATGACCATGCAGGAGATGTCGACGGCCGTGCAGTACGAGCTGCCGATCAAGATCTTCATCCTGAACAACCAGTACATGGGCATGGTGCGGCAGTGGCAGCAGCTGCTGCACGGCAACCGCCTGTCGCATTCCTACTCGGAGGCGCTGCCGGATTTCGTCAAGCTCGCGGAAGCCTATGGCGGCGTCGGCCTCCAGGTGCATAAGCCCGCCGACCTCGAAGGCGCCATCAAGGAGATGATCGCGGTCAAGCGCCCGGTGCTGTTCGACTGCCGCGTCGCCGCACTGGAAAACTGCTTCCCGATGATCCCCTCCGGCAAGGCGCACAACGAGATGCTGCTGCCCGAGCAGGCCAACGACGAGGCCACGGCCAAGGCGTTCGCCGCCGGCAAGGCGCTGGTGTGAGCGCGATGTTCACAAACTCCGCTGTCATCGCCCGGCTCGACCGGGCGATCCAGTACGCCGCGGCCTCTCGATCACTCTCAGGGGTCTCTGGAATACTGGATCCCCGCCTTCGCGGGGATGACAGCTATCAGAGATGGCCGGCGGAAGGACTATCATGTTCGACTTGAAGGAGCTCGAGCGCGCACATGCGATCGTGGGACAGGCGGTGCCGGCAACGCCGGCGCGCGGCTGGCCGCTGCTCGCCGAGCGCCTCGGCACCGAAATCGTGGTCAAGCACGAGAACCACACGCCGATCGGCGCCTTCAAGGTGCGCGGCGGGCTGGTCTATCTCGATCGGCTGAAGCGCGAACGGCCGGACATTCCGGGCATCATCTCGGCGACGCGGGGCAATCACGGCCAGAGCCTGGCGTTCGCGGCGAGCCGCCATGGTGTGCCGGCGGTGATCTACGTGCCGCGCGGCAATTCGGTCGAGAAGAACCGCGCGATGAAGGCCTTTGGCGCCGAGCTCGTCGAGCACGGCGAGGACTTTCAGGCGGCCGCCGAGGAGGCGCAGCGGCGCGCCCAGTTTACCGGCCTGCACATGGTGCCGTCGTTCCATCCGGATCTCGTGCTCGGCGTCGCCACCTATGCGCTCGAACTGTTCCGCTCTGCGCCGGATCTCGATGTCCTCTATGCGCCGATCGGGCAGGGCTCGGGAATTTCCGGCTGCATCATGGCGCGGGACCTGCTCGGCCTGAAGACCGAGATCGTCGGCGTGCAGTCGACGGAAGCACCGTCCTACGCATTGTCGTTCGCCGCAGGCAAAGTCGTGACGACGAAGACCAGCAACACGCTCGCCGACGGCATGGCAACGCGCATTCCGGACCCGGATGCGCTCGCCCTGATCCGCAAGGGCGCCTCGCGCATCGTGCAGGTGACCGACGACGAGGTCGCCGCGGCGATCCGGGCCTACTGGACCGACACCCACAATCTCGCCGAAGGCGCGGGCGCGGCCGCGCTCGCCGCGGCGCTTCAGGAGAAGACCAGGCTGTCAGGCAAGCGCGTCGGTCTCGTGCTGTCCGGCGGCAATATCGATTTCGATCTGTTCCGCCGTTGGGTCGGGACGGGCGCGCCAGCGATGGCGTGACGAAGAGACAAGAGGGGACGACAATGAACCAGCCGGCATCCGCCTACTTCATCGAGGACCGTCACGATCCCAACGAGACGCACACGCTCGCTGTGCTCGTGCAGAACGAGCCCGGCGTGCTCGCGCGCGTGATCGGCCTGTTCTCGGGCCGCGGCTACAACATCGAGAGCCTCACGGTCTCGGAGACCGAGGCCCAGAAGCATCTGTCGCGCATCACCATCGTCACCACGGGAACGCCGATGGTGATCGAGCAGATCAAGCATCAGCTCGACCGCATGATCCCGGTCTACCGCGTCGTCGACATGACCCAGACCAAGCGCTCGATCGAGCGGGAGCTCGCGATGGTGAAGGTGCGCGGGCAGGGCGAGCACCGGGTCGAGGCGCTGCGGCTGGCGGATGCGTTCCGTGCCCGCGTGATCGATGCAACCACCGAGAGCTTTGTGTTCGAGATCACAGGCAATACGGACAAGATCAATCAATATATCGACCTGATGCGCCCGCTCGGCCTCGTCGAGGTGTCGCGCACGGGCGTTGCCGCGATCGGTCGCGGGCCTGAAGGGATGTGAACCATGCTGGCGCGCGACTGGTACTATAACGAGCGGAACCGGATGGGCATCGAGCCCGCGGTGGCGTCGATCTACGACAACCACGAGGATGCCGATCTGCGGGCGCGCGCCGCGCTGAAAATGCTCGGGGTCCAGCGCGGCTGGCGCATCGCCGACATCGGCTGCGGCAACGGCGTGCTGGCCACCGAAGCTGCCCTGATGGGCGCCGAGGTCGACGCCATCGACATCTCGCCGGCGATGCTGGCGCTCGCGGAGATCTACGCGCGCGACCGCAAGGCGCCGGTCCGCACTCAATCGGCCGGCCTGCTGAGCTTTTCCTACCGCCCGGGGTCCTACGATCTGATCGTCAGCGAGTTCACGCTGCATCATTTGCCGGACTTCTGGAAGGCGGTGGCGATGTCGCGGATCTATCGCGCGCTGAAGCCGGGCGCGAGCTTCTACCTGCGCGACATCGTCTACGCTTCGATGCCTGACGCGATCGAGCGCGATGTCGAGCAATGGGCCGAATTCCAGATCAAGAACCACGACTTTTCGCGCGAAGGCGTCGTCACGCACATGCGCGACGAATATTCCACCTTCGGCTGGGTGATGGAGCGGATGCTGACTGACGTCGGCTTCACGCTGGTCTCGGCCGACTACCACGCCCCCATGCACGGCACTTATCTGCTGCGGAAACCGAAAGCCGGCGAGCAAGGCTAGACAGAAAAATAAACAGGGCTGCACGACAGTGCAGAACCGGGAACAACAATGAAGCCGGCCGATATCTTCATCGCCATCCTGGTCGCGATCATCTGGGGGCTCGCCTTCGTGGCAAGCCGGATCGCGCTCGACGAGCTTTCGCCGGAGCTGATGACGGCGATGCGCTTCACCATTGCCGCGGTGCCGTGCCTGTTCATCCGTAAACCTGAGATCACCTGGTCGCTGCTGATTGCGATCAGCTTCACGCTGTTCCTTGGCCAGTTCCTGTCCCAGGCCTATGGCATCGCCCATGGCGTGCCGGTGGGGCTGACCAGCGTGGTCGTGCAGAGCCAGGCGCTGTTCACGATCGGCTTTGCCGCGGCCGCTTTCGGCGAGCGGCCGACGCCGGCGCAGGCGCTCGGCGTCGTCATCGCAGCAGCCGGCCTTTTGATGATCTGCGGTACCGTCGGCTATGACTTCAGCGTCGGCGCCTTCGCGGTGCTGATGATCGCGCCGGTCAGCTTTGCCGTCGGCAATCTGTTACTGCGCGGCGCCCGCGGCGTGCCGATGTTCGATCTGTTCGCCTGGCTTTGCCTCGCCTCAGCCGTGCCGCTGTTCGTGCTGGCGCTGATCGCCAACGGTCCGGCGCCGACCTGGACATCGCTGCTGCACGTGTCGTTGACCACTGCGCTGTGCGTGCTGATGCTCGGCGCCATCTCCACCAGCATCGCCTACTGGCTGTGGGGACGGCTGCTCCGTGACTATCCGGCTGCGCAGGTCGTGCCGTTCGCGCTGCTGGTGCCGTTCGTCGGCTCGGCCGCCTCCAGCATTGTGTTCGGCGAGCGGTTCGGACCCTTGCGCCTCGCCGGCATGCTCACCGTGATCGGAGGCATCGCGGTGATGGTGCTGGCCAAGCGGCCGTTGCCTAAAGAGCCGCTGCCGAAGACCGCGTGAGGTGAGCATGTCCCAGTCGCTGTTCTATGCCTTCCTGGCCTTCATGGCGGTGATGTATTTCACGCCCGGGCCGAACAACATCATGCTGCTGTCCTCGGGCCTGACCTACGGCTTCCGCCGGACCATCCCGCACATCGCCGGCATCGTCATCGGCTTTGCCTTCATGGTCGCCGCCGTCGGCCTCGGGCTCGGCACCGTGTTCCTGGCCTACCCGATCCTTCAGACCATCCTGAAATATGCCGGTGCGGTCTACCTGATCTATCTTGCCGCCGCGATCGCCATGGCCGGCCCGACCAAGTCGGGCGAGGGGGATGGCCGCGGTCCGATGACCTTCTGGGGCGCGGCCATGTTCCAGTGGATCAACGCCAAGGGCTGGGTGATCGTGATCGGCACCATCACGGCCTATGCGGCGATCGCCCAATTCCCGCTCAATATCGCGATCCAGACCGTGATCAGCCTGATCATCGGCACGGTCTCGACCGTGGTCTGGGCCCTGTTCGGCACCGCGCTGCGCCCGGTTCTGACTTCCGAGGGGCTGGTCCGCGCCTTCAACATCCTGATGGCGGTCCTGTTGCTGGCTTCCCTCTACCCCGTCTTCATGGATGCATGATGCCGCAGATTTCCATGCAGAAACGGGTTTCCCAGGGGCCCTAAAATGCTCTAGACAGCCCCCGAAATCCGTCAATTCGCCTTCGAAAGACTGACCATCGGCCGATTCCGGCCCCCGAACGAGGAAACGACTATGCGTGTTTATTATGATCGCGACGCCGACCTGAACCTGATCAAGGGCAAGAAGGTCGTCATCGTCGGCTATGGCAGCCAGGGCCACGCCCATGCGCTGAACCTGAAGGACTCCGGCGTCAAGGAAGTCGCCATTGCGCTGCGCAAGGGTTCGGCCTCGGCCAAGAAGGCGGAAGCCGCCGGCTTCAAGGTGATGGAAGTCGCCGAAGCCGCCAAATGGGCCGACCTCGTCATGATGCTGACCCCGGACGAGCTCCAGGGCGACATCTACCGCGAGCACCTGCACGACAACATGAAGAAGGGCGCCGCCCTCGTGTTCGCGCACGGCCTCAACGTCCACTTCAACCTGCTCGACCCGCGCGCCGACCTCGACGTGCTGATGATCGCCCCGAAGGGCCCCGGCCACACCGTGCGCTCGGAGTATCAGCGCGGCGGCGGCGTGCCCTGCTTGATCGCGATCGCCAAGGACGTCTCGGGCAACGCCCATGATCTCGGCCTGTCCTACGCCTCTGCAATCGGCGGCGGTCGCGCCGGCATCATCGAGACCACCTTCAAGGAAGAGTGCGAGACCGACCTTTTCGGCGAGCAGGTGGTGCTCTGCGGCGGCCTGGTCGAGCTGATCAAGGGCGGCTACGAGACCCTGGTCGAAGCCGGCTAC
The DNA here is from genome assembly GCF_009759665.1 of Bradyrhizobium cajani. Lineage (GTDB taxonomy): Bacteria > Pseudomonadota > Alphaproteobacteria > Rhizobiales > Xanthobacteraceae > Bradyrhizobium > Bradyrhizobium cajani. Next base: position 52,771 of record NZ_WQNE01000016.1, on the reverse strand, counting down.
GCCCCGGAGATGGCCTATTTCGAGTGTCTCCACGAAGTGAAGCTGATCGTCGACCTGATCTATGAAGGCGGCATCGCCAACATGAACTACTCGATCTCCAACACCGCCGAGTACGGCGAGTACGTCACCGGTCCGCGCATCATCACCGATGAGACCAAGAAGGAGATGCGGAAGGTTCTGGCCGACATCCAGGGCGGCAAGTTCGCCCGCGACTGGATGCTCGAGAACAAGGTCAACCAGACCTCGTTCAAGGCGACCCGTGCCAAGCTTGCCGCGCACCCGATCGAGGAAGTCGGCGCGAAGCTGCGCGACATGATGCCCTGGATCAAGAAGGGCGCGCTGGTCGACAAGTCGAAGAACTGACGGCTGTGCCGTCATTCCGGGGGCGCGAAGCGCAATCCGGATTCTCGATCAACGACTTCTGGATTCCCCGATGCGCAATTGCGCATCTGAGGCTCGCGACTTTGTCGCGCCCCGGAATGACGAGTGAAACACAAGCTTCGCTCGCCAAACCAAATCTTAAACCTTCGCGGCTAGATTCGAGCGAGATCGCAACCAGCGGTCTCGCTCTCTTCATCTCGCGCCAAGCATTGCTGCTTCATTCAAATTCTTCGCGAGTTGAAGTGCTCACCGAGCACCAAGAACTGACGTTTAAACCACATTCTTGATCTCGCCTCGTTTCTGGCAATTTCGTGCAATCTCCCGAACGCCGAAACTTCAGCAACCTCAGAGTCTAGGAATCTACTCTTCATTCGTATTCTCATCGTGCGATCCATCCTGCTGCGCGACGTTTACTTTCCCTCGATTCCAAGAACCGACATCTGCTGTGCCTTCTTGCCGCGCGTTGCTCGCGCGAAATTGCTGTCGTTGCGCGGCTTGAGAACCGCGATCCGTTGCGCTGGCGCGGCCTCCTCCTGCATGATCGCGGGAACTCGAAGGGGAGGGGATCATGCGATCTGTCGTCGTTACGGGTGCGTCCACCGGCATCGGCTGGGCCATTGCGAAATTCCTGATCGGGCGCGGCTATCGCGTCTTCGGCAGCGTCCGCAAGCAGGTCGATGCCGGCCGGCTCAAGGATGAGTTCGGTGCGAACTTCACGCCGCTGCTGTTCGACGTCACCGACGAGGCCGCCGTGCTGGCCGCCGCACGCCAGGTGCGCGAGGCGCTCGGTGGCGACACGCTGGCCGGTCTCGTCAACAATGCCGGCATCGCAGTCGCCGGTCCTGTCCTCGAATTGTCGGCCGACGACTTCCGCCGCCAGATGGACGTCAACGTCATCGGCCCTGTCATCGCGACGCAGGCGTTCGGTCCGCTGCTCGGCGCAGACCGATCGCTGAAGGGGCCGCGGGGGCGGATCGTGATGATCAGCTCGGTGGCGGGCAAGAACGGCAATCCGCTGTCGGCGCCTTACAGCACCTCAAAGCATGCGATCGAGGGCCTGTCGGAGAGCCTGCGCCGCGAATTGATGCTGTTCGGCATCGACGTCATCATCATTGCGCCCGGCGCGGTCAAGACGCCGATCTGGAGCAAGGCCGAAGAGATCGATCTCTCCGTCTACCAGAACTCGCCCTATCTGCCGGCGCTGAACAAGGTGATGGCGTTCATGATGGAGCTCGGCGCGAAGGGCCTGCCCGCCGAGCGCATCGCCGAAGTGGCGTTCGAGGCGCTGACCGCCGCAAGCCCCAAGGTGCGCTACCAGATCACACCGGACCCGATGCGGCATCTGATCGGGGCCCTGCTGCCGAAACGGACGCTTGACCGCATCATCGCCAAGCGGCTCGGATTGCTGCCGCAGTGATGCGGGCGTTTCAGCCCGCCGCGACGGTCTGCCCGCGCGGGTGGCGGGCCATCGCGATCATGCGCAGCGTCATCACGATCAGGAGCGGAACGAGGAACGCGGCGTAGAGCGGCATCGCCGGCACGCGCTTGCCGAACGACACCATGAACTGGAACCAGAGATAATAGCCGCCTGCAACATGCAGCGCACGCCAGGTGCGCGGCCCGATCAGCCCGGCGGTGCGGTCGAACGAGGTCGCGCTCATGGCGATGATGAAGCCATAGCCGATGCCGCCGAAGATGAAGGAGGCGGTCGAGGTGGCTTGCGCAAATCCCGCCGGATCCATCCTGGCGAACGCCACGATCGCAACCGCGTGGATGGCGTGGGACGCCGCAAAACTCAGGCCGAGATAGCGGCGGTTGCGGCGCTGCCAACGCGTCCAGGCATTGGGCCAGAGCCGCGCCAGCGCCGCAGCACTGAAGGCGAGGCAGAACAGCAGCAGTGAGCTTCGCGCCGTGAAGCGGATCACCATGCGCACGCCCTCGACCTCGAACAGCCGCATCGAGGCGATCCACAGGCTCAGTGCGATCAGACTGAGCGCAAGGACGGCTAGCAGCCGCCAGCCTTCGAGCCAGCTTTGACGTTGCGTCATGACAATCGCCTCCTGCATGTAATCGCCGATTACATTTTGGATCGAAGCGACCGTCAATGGTGTAATCACTGCTTACATTCACGTTCGGGTGATGCTAGAAGGCGCCATGACACCAAAGACGCCCAAGCCGCGTGCCCGCCGCCAAGCACCCGAGGTCCGGCCGTATCACCACGGCGACCTTCGCCGCGTGCTGATCGACGCTGCGCTGCACCTGGCGGCCGAAGGCGCCGAGGTCTCGGTCCGCGAGGCCGCGCGCCGGGCTGCGGTGTCGCCGGGGGCGCCGTTCCGGCACTTTCCCAATCGCGATGCCTTGATGGTGGCGGTGGCCGAGGAGGCGCAGCGTCGTTTCCGCGCCGAGATCGAGGCGGCGCTGAGCCAGGCGCCGGCCACCGATCCGCTCGGCCGCTTCCGCGCCTTCGGGCTCGCTTACCTGCGCTGGGCCATGCGCAATCCCACCCATTTCGAGATCATCTCCACCGGGCGCTACTTTGCCCATGGCAGTTCGGCCGCGCTGACCCGCGACAATGCCGAGCTGATCGCGCTGTCGGAGCAGATGCTGGCTGAGGCGGCGCAGCAGGGCCTGCTGCTCTCGGCGGACCTCAAGCGCATCCAGATTGCCGGCCGCGCCCTGGTCTACGGATTTGCCCGGATGAATCTCGACGGCCACTTTCCGCGCTGGGGCGTGGCGGAAGGCGAGATCGAGCGGATGGCGGAGGGGGTGATCGACCTGTTCATCGCAGGGATCGCCAAGCCCTGACGCGGCGAGCGGCTGTGCCCGCCCGCCCGCGGCGCTTCGCCTGCCGCTAACATTAAGCGAAGGTCGGATCGGCGGACGCGTTGCCTGACCGTGACTGTTCCATTACATTTTTATGACACGGTGCAGGCTTCCGGCTGCGCCGGGCGCCCTAGCCGTCGTCAAGCCGGCCAGACGGCTTGGCATCACCGCGCCGGACCAGCTGTTGCGTGTTGTCGATGGCGTCCGCGCCCAATCCAGGTCCCTCTGCCACAACCGCCGTGCTGGCGAGCGTCGCCGCGCTCGGCATCTGGCGTCTGCTCGCGGTAGCAGCGCCGCACCTGGCTGCGCTCGCGCTGATGTACGAGACCGAAACCGATTTCGCCTCACGCTTCTCCTTCGCACTGGCCTGGGGCATCCTCAATTTCTTCTGGATCACGCTGCTGCGGCGGCCGGCGCTGTCGGGCGCGCTGTCGTTGACCATGGTCGTCGTGCTGGTGCTGCTGTCGCGGCTCAAGCACGACGTCGTGCAGATGACGGTCAACTTCATCGACCTGATGATGATCGACCGCGACACCGTCGCGTTCCTGTTCACGATCTTCCCGAACCTGCGCTGGTCGGTGATCCTGGCCTGCCTCGTCACGCTGCCGCTGATGTATGCGCTGTGGTGGCTCGATCCGTTCCGCATCCGCCGCCTGCCGGCGCTCGCCTGCAAGCTTGCCTGCCTCGCCGCGCTGGTCGGCTATTCGCTCTACCATCCTGACGAGGCCTGGCGCGGCTATTACGACGACGGCTATCTCTCGAAATTCTTCCGCTCCGGCGTCAGTTCGGTTTCCGACTTCGTGCAATACGGCTTCATGGAATCGGCCGCTTCGACCAACGAGCGGCTCAACATGCCGCTGGTCGATGCCTGCCATCCCGCCGGCCGCCGGCCGAACATCATCATGATCCATGATGAATCGAGCTTCGACATCCGCGCCGCGCAGGGCATCAAGGTGCCGCAAGGCTATGGCAGCCACTTCAAGTCCTGGGACGGCAAGCAGCGCACGTTCCTGGCCGAGAGCAATGGCGGGCCGAGCTGGTTCACCGAATACAACGTGCTCGCCGGGCTCTCCTCGCGCTCGTTCGGCCGCTTCGCCTATTTCGTGACCCGTATCGCCTCGAACCGTGTCGAGCGCGGCCTGCCGCTGGCGCTGCGCCGCTGCGGCTACGACACCCTGTCGCTCTATCCCGCCCATGGCGGCTTCATGGCCGCGCGCAGCTTCCAGATGACGACCGGCATCGAGCGCTTCCTCGATTCGAAGGATCTCGGCGCCAGGGACGTCGAGCCCGATAGCTTCTTCTACGACAAGGCGCTTCAGCTGATGGGTCAGCAGCCGCCCAACAAGCCGCTGTTCACCTTCATCTATCTCGGCGCCAATCATTTCCCCTGGGAAACCCGCTTCCGTCCCGATCTGCTGCCGAACTGGCGCGCGCCGGGCAACATGCCGTCCATCGACGAATATCTGCGCCGGCAGGCGATGAGCGCCGAACAGTACAAGGCTTTCGTCGCGGGCCTGAAGAAGACGTTTCCGGGCGAGCCCTTCCTGATTGTTCGTTATGGCGATCACCAGCCGGAGTTTGCGCCGAAGCTGCTCGAGCCCGGGCTCGACGAGGGCGCTCTCGGCAAGAAGCTCGACGCTTATGACCCGCGTCTCTACGGGACCTACTACGCGATCGACGCCGTCAATTTCGAGCCGGTGAAGAGCGACGCCGTGATGGACACGATCGACGGCCCCTATCTGCCGCTGGTCATCCAGGAAGCCGCCGGCATTCCACTCGATCCATCCTTCGCCGAGCAGAAAGCGATCATGCTCCGCTGCAAGGGCATGTTCTACGGCTGCAAGGACGGCGCGGAGTCGCGGCGGCTGAACCGGCTGCTGATCAACGCGGGGATGATCCGGGGGCTTTAGTTTCCATCACCGTCACCCTGAGGGGCGAGGCCTGCGGCGCAAAAGCGCCGAAGGGCGACGGCCCGGCTGTATCGGGGCCGATCATCCTTCGAGGCTCGCCGCACGGTGCCGCGCACCGCGCGGCTCGCGCCTCAGGATGACGGAGCTTGAGATCCGACTGGGCATGCGAGCTACCGCTTGCCGACCTTCTCCCACAGCCACTTCGCCACCGCATCCGGCGACGAATTCGCGTCATTGCCGCTGGCGCGCAGATTGGCCTCGCGCATCGTGGTGATATCGATCTTGCCGAGCAGCGGCGTCAGCGCCGCCTGCAATCGCTCGTCGCCGGCGCGCTTCGGCGCCAGCAGCAGGATCGCATCATAGGGCGGGATCGCGTGCCTGGGATCATCGAGCGCGACGAGATCGTATTTCGCGATCAGGCCGTCGCTGGTGTAGCCGGCGATCACGTCGACCTCGCCGCTGGCGACCGCCGCATACATGAAGTCCGGCTGCATCTGGCGCTGCGCGCGGAACGAAAGGCCATAGGCCTTTTGCAGCGCGGCCCACTCCGGCCGGGAGAAGAACTCGTAGTCGCCGGCAATCGACATCGTCGATGTGTGCGCGGCCAGATCGGCGATGGTGCGGACACCGAGCGCTTCTGCGCGCTTCCGCGGCATCACCAGCGCATAGGCATTCTCGAAGCCGAGTTCGCCGAGCAGGGTGATATTGTCCTTGGCGAGCGCCGCCTTGAGATCCGCGATCAGTTCCGCGCGTGGCTTGATGTCGGTGCGGTGCAGCTGGTTGGCCCAGAGCGTGCCGGAATAATCGACACAGAGATCGATGTCGCCGGCCTTCAGAGCCTCGAAGATCACGCTCGAGCCGAGGCCCGATCGCGCCGTGGCCGGAAGACCGGCGGCCTGGAGGCGGTCCCTGAGCAGGGCCGATAGCACATATTGCTCGGCAAATGTCTTGGCGCCGACGACGTAACTCTGCGACGAGCGCCCCATGGTCGGCACCAGCGTCGCGGCGACGAGGGCCGCGATTCCGATGCCGCCGAGCGCAGCGCGCGCGCGGCTGCGCTGGCGCAAGCCGCCTTCGATCAGGCCAAGCAACTGATCGACGGCGAGCGCCAGCAGGGCCGAAGCAACGCAGCCGAACAGCACGAACACCCAGTTCTGGGTCTGAAGGCCGGCGAAGATGTAATTGCCGAGGCTGGTCTGCCCGATCGGCGTCGAGAGCGTGGCGGTGCCGATCACCCAGACTGCGGCGGTGCGGATGCCCGCCATCATCACCGGCAGCGCCAGCGGCAGCTCGACCATGACCAGCGACTGCCGCGCGGTCATGCCGACGCCTTTGGCGGCTTCGAGCAACGCCGGGTCGATGCCGTTGAGGCCGGTGATGCCGTTGCGCAGCACCGGCAGCATCGAATAGAGCGCCAGCGCCAGCATCGCCGGCAGGAAGCCGAAGGCGGAGAAGGAGACGCCGAACCAGGCGAGCGTCACCGAGGCGGCCAGCAGCAACAGCGGATAGAACAGTGCGAGCAGCGCCAGTCCCGGGACCGTCTGCACGATGCTGGCAAGCGCGAGCAGGATGCCGCGCGGCGCCGGGCGGTTGCGCGTGAGGATCGCCAGCGGCAGGCTGACGGCAAGGCCAAGCGCGAGCGCGGCAAGGCTCACCCGGACATGATTGCCGAGATAATCGGGCAAATGCGACAGCGCCTCGCCCCAGCGCGGATCGGTGAAGAAGCTCATGCCGCACCGCTCGTTGGCAGCAGCGCGTTCAATCGCTCGACCTGGCGCCGGGGCGTGCGCAACAGCTCCAGCACATAGGCATCGCTGCTTTTCGACAGCTCTGCGGGCGTACCCAGCGCGAGCAGCTTTCCAGCGCGCATCACCGCAATGCGATCGGCCAGCAAAATTGCCTCCGTCATGTCATGCGTGATCATCACGGTGGTCAGGCCGAGCTTGCGGTGCAGGCCGCGAAAATCCTCGCCGAGTGCGTCGCGGGTGAGCGGATCGAGCGCACCGAACGGCTCGTCCATCAGCATGATGCGCGGGCGTGCCGCGAGCGCCCGCGCCACGCCGACGCGCTGGCGCTGGCCGCCAGAGAGCGCTTCCGGCAGCCGGTCGCGATGCGCGGCGCGGTCGAGCTGCACCAGATCGAGCAGCTCATCGACCCGTGAGGCGATATCCGCGGCCGACACGCCCAGCAGATTTGGTGTGATCCCGATGTTGTCGGCAACGCTCAAATGTGGAAACAGCCCGCCGGCCTGGAAGACGTAGCCGATCCGCCGCCGCAGCGCGACCGGATCGACGTCCCGCACGTTCTGGCCCTCGACCGTGATCGTGCCGCTATCCGCCTCGATCAGCCGGTTGGCGAGCCGCAGCAGCGTGGTCTTGCCGGAGCCTGAGCCGCCGACGATGGCCACAAACTCGCCGTCGGCGACGTCGAGCGACACATCGTCGACGGCCCTGAGCGAGCCGAAGCTCTTGGTGACGCGGGCATAGCTGATCGCCAGCTTGGAGGGCATAGATGCGGGCTCACTCTTCCTTACCCTCCCCCTCCAATGGAGGGTAAGGGCGCGGCCAGCCCCATGCGTAGCACGCTTGGCCGGTTGATTGAACTTGGCTGCGCGAGAGGCTAAGGCATCGGGCCAAGTTCGGAGGAGACACATGTCAATGCCCACGGCGGTGGCGCTGGAAGATGCCAAGGTCGCGTTCCGCCTCGGGGACGGGCGGGTCTATACGGCGGTGGAGAAGGCCCATCTCGCGGTTGCGCAGGGCGAGTTCGTTGCCATTGTCGGCCCGACCGGCTGCGGGAAATCGACGCTGCTCAACGTCGCGGCCGGTCTGCTCAAGCCGGCCGCCGGCAACGTGAAGATATTCGACCGGCCCCTTGCGGGCCTCAACCGGGACGCCGGCTACCTGTTCCAGGCCGACGCCCTGTTCCCCTGGAAGACCGCGCTCGACAACGTCGCGATCGGGCTCGAGATCAAGGGTACGCCGCGGGCCGAGGCGCTGCCGCGGGCGCAGAAATGGCTGACCTCCGTGGGCCTCGGCGCCTTCGCTGGCCGCTATCCGCACATGCTGTCCGGCGGCCAGCGCAAGCGCGTGGCGCTGGCGCAGGTGCTGATCCGCGATCCAAAGATCCTGCTGATGGACGAGCCGTTCGGGCCGCTCGATGCGCAGACGCGCCAGGTCATGGGCAACCTGCTGCTTGATCTCTGGAACGCCGACCGCAAGGCCGTGCTGTTCGTGACCCATGACCTCGAAGAGGCGATCGCGCTCGCCGACCGTGTCGTGATCATGTCGGCCGGACCGTCCTCGCGCATCATCGGCGACTGGCGCGTGAGCCTGCCGCGTCCCCGCGACATCTTCGAGGTGCGGCTGGACAAGGAGTTCCATGCGCTCCATCGCGAAATCTGGAGCGTGCTCAAGGACGAGGTGATGAAGGGTTACGCGCAGTCCACCCAAGCAGCGGAGGCGGTCTGATGTCGCGCCCGACGCTGTTTGCGCTGCAGGTCCTGGTCGCGGTCGTTTGCATCGTGCTGTGGCAGGTGCTGTCGACCGTCCCCGTGTTCGGCAAGATCCTGCTGCCGCCGTTCTTCTTCTCCAATCCGTTCGACGTGTTCAGCCAGATCGTGAAGTGGTTCGCTTCGGGCGTGATCTGGAAGCATCTCGGCATCACATTGGCCGAATCGATCCTCGCCTTCGTGATCGGATCGCTCGGGGGCGTCCTGGTCGGCTTCTGGTTCGCGCGCCAGCCGCTGGTCGCGGCCGTGTTCGATCCTTACGTGAAGATGGTCAACGCGCTGCCGCGCGTCGTGCTCGCGCCGATCTTCGCGCTGTGGCTCGGCCTCGGCATCTGGTCCAAGGTCGCGCTCGGCGTGACGCTGGTGTTCTTCATCGTGTTCTTCAACGTCTACCAGGGCGTCAAGGAGGTCAGCCGCACCGTGCTCGACAATGGCCGCATGCTCGGCATGAGCGAGCGGCAGTTGATGCAGCACGTCTATTGGCCGTCGGCGCTCTCGTGGATGTTCTCCTCGCTGCATACCTCGGTCGGCTTCGCCGTGGTCGGCGCGGTCGTCGGCGAATATCTGGGATCGGCGGCGGGCCTCGGCTATCTGATCCAGCAGGCCGAAGGCGTATTCGACGTCGCTGGCGTGTTCGCCGGCATGTTCGTGCTGTCCGCCTTCGTCATCCTGATCGATTTCGGCGTCACGCTGGTTGAGCGGAGACTGTTGGTGTGGCGGCCGACCGCGTCGGACGGGCGCGGCTAGCGCGTGTGATCGGGGCCCGCGCATCGGCGCTCCCCGATCGCGAAGGCTCAATCCAGCAGCTTGGTGTCGTCGGGTGCCTGCGGCGGCGTCTTGATCGCGATCGCCTTGACCTGACCGCTGATCGGCTTGGTGCCGCCATGCGGCGTGCCCTTCGGAATGATGACGAGGTCGCCGGGCTTCACCGTCACCTCCTTGTCGCCGAGCCAGATCGTCCCGGTGCCGTCAAGGATGTACTGGATCTCGTTGGTGTTGGGATGCATGTGCTTGGGCACATTGCCGACCTGGATCGAGATGGTGGCGCCGTCGGCGCTCGCGAACATCTTGGAGCGGTAGCCGACATTGTTGGCGGGCCCGAGCGCATCGCCCTCCATCTCGCCGGTGTGGATGATCTGTGCGGTGATGTTCTCGGCGGCGAGCGCCGGCCGGAGCAGGTGGGTTGCGCCGCTTCCGGCGGCAAAGGCGGCGGCGATCGACAGTCCGGCAGCAAGGCGATTCATGGATGATCCTCCCCTTCGAAAATTGTTGTTGTGTCCCGCATGCTATTGCGCTGGAACGCCGATGGCCAGCCCGCTTAGGCAGTGCTTCTCAAGCCGGTCCCGCTGCTCTATGGTGCCGCCGGCCGAACGGAGGAAACCAATGAAGAACACGATTGCCAGGCTCGCTACCGCGCTGCTCGCGCTGATGCTCACCACCTCGCTTGCCACGGCGCAGAGCAAGGTCACCATCGCGGTCGGCGGCGGCTCTTGCCTGTGCTATCTGCCGACGGTGCTGGCCAAGCAGCTCGGCGAGTACGAGAAGGCCGGCCTCAATGTCGAGCTGGTCGACCTCAAGGGCGGGTCCGACGCGCTGAAAGCCGTGCTCGGTGGCAGCGCCGACGTGGTCTCCGGCTATTTCGACCATTGCGTCAATCTCGCCGCCAAGAAGCAGGAGCTCCAGGCCTTCGTGGTCTATGACCGCTATCCCGGCCTCGTGCTGGTGGTTGCGCCCTCGCGCACCAACGACATCAAGTCGGTCAAGGACCTCGCCGGCAAGAAGGTCGGCGTCAGCGCGCCGGGCTCCTCCACCGACTTCTTCCTCAAATACATGCTCAAGAAGAACGGCCTCGATCCCACCAGCGCCGCCGTGATCGGCGTCGGTCTCGGCGCCACTGCGGTCGCCGCCATGCAGCAGGGCCAGATCGACGCGGCCGTGATGCTCGATCCCTCCGTCACCGTGCTCCAGGGCAGCCACAAGGATCTGCGCATCCTCTCGGACACCCGCACCCAGAAGGACACGCTCGAGACGTTCGGCGGCGAATATCCGGGCGGCGCGCTGTACTCGACGGCGGCCTGGGTCAACGGCCACGAGAAGGAGACGCAGGCGCTCACCAATGCGATCCTCGCCACGCTCGCCTGGATCCATTCGCACACGCCCGAGGAAATCATGGCGAAGATGCCGGAGGAAACCGTGGGCAAGAACAAGGATCTCTATCTCGCCGCGCTGAAGAACACGATTCCGATGTTCTCGGAGACCGGCAAGATGGATCCGAAAGGTGCGGACGCCGTGCTCGCAGTGTTCAGCGTCGGTTCGCCCGAAGTCGCCAACGCCAAGATCGACGTCAGCAAGACCTTCACCAACAAATTCGTCGACCAGGCCAAGAAGACGACGGGGAATGCCAAATAACTGACGCGAAGGCGTTGTAGTCAGGCGTCATGACGTCACCAGACATTCATCGCGTCACGACGCTTGATCTTGCCGTGCGGCCGATCGCGTGGCCGTTCGCCGAGGAGCACCGCGCCGAAATCGCGGCGCATTTCGCCGAGAAGCAGCGCGAGCGGCCAAAAATCTGGAACGGTCGCGTCCTGCTCGGGCGCGACGCCGTGTTCGCGGACGGCCATCTCACCGCGACCTATTTCGAGACCGATTTCGCGAGCTTCCTCGCCTGGCGCGACTGGGGCTTCCCTGATGCGGCCGTGTTCAACGGTTTCGGCATGGGCGCGCTGCGCAGCTCCGACGGTGCCTTCGTGATGGGCGAGATGGCACAGCACACCGTCAATGCGGGCCGCATCTATTTCCCTTCGGGCACGCCAGACCTCGACGATGTCAGGGACGACGCACTCGACATTCCCGGCAGCGTCATCCGCGAGGTCGCGGAAGAGACCGGGCTGACCGTGGCCGACTATGCGGCGGAGGCGGACTGGCACTGCGTCGTCTCCGGCCCTGCGATTGCGATGATTCAGGTCCTCAACCTGGACATGCCGGGCGATGTCGTCCGCGCCCGGATCGAAGCCAATCTCGCGCGCGAGGCCGAGCCCGAATTGTCGGCCATTCATCTCGTGCGCGGGATGAGCGATCTCACGCCGACCATGCCGCGATTTGTCACGGCCTTTATTGCGCAGCAGTTCGCCTCCCGCTGATGCGCGAGACTTGACATCGCTTCGCTCAACCCGTGTGATGGGCGAAAAAGCAATAGCAACAAGAATGCGATGCACAATCGCCCAGGGAGGTTTTGATGCGCCTGCGCATGGCTGCCCGTTTGGTACGTGGGCTGTTGGTCGCGATTGCCGCGACGGGTTTGGCGGCATCCGCCCAGGCCCAAGATCAAGGCAAAGAGAAGAAGATCAAGATCGGCGTCGTTTTTGATTTGACCGGGCCTCTCGCGGGCGGCGGCTCCGAGCTGAACTATGTCGGCGCAAAGATCATCCTTGACCATTTCGCCAAGTCCGGCGTCGAGGGCTACAAGGTCGAGGCGGTCTACGCCGACGCGCAGAGCAAGCCCGACATTGCCATCAATGAATCCGTTCGCCTGCTCGAGCAGGAGAAGGTCGACATGGTGCTCGGCTTCTTCTCCTCGGCGCAATGCGTACCGGTGGCCGCCCGCGTCGAGCAGCTCAGGAAGTTCATGTGGATGACGACCTGCATCTCGTCGGCGGTGTTCAACGAGAAGGGCTACAAATACGTGTTCCGCCCGCAAGCGAGCGGCGACCAGTTCGGCATGATGACGATGGATTTCATCGCGCAGAATGCCAAGGAGAAGTTCGGCAAGGAGCCGAAGGATCTGCGCGTCGCCATCATCCACGAGGACGGCGCCTATGGCGTCGACGTCTCCAAGGGCAACGAGGCCGGCGCGAAGAAGGCCGGATTCAATGTCGTCCTGAAGGAAGGCTACTCGGCGACCGCGCCCGATCTCTCCGCGCTGGTGACCAAGCTGAAGCGCGCCAAGCCCGACGTGATCTTCCACACCGGCTACAATCCCGACATCACGCTGCTGCTGCGCCAGGCCCGCGAGCAGGGGCTGAAGTTCGGCGCGCTGATGGGGCATGGCGCCGGGTACGGCGTCTATGAGAAGCTGAAGGAGGGCATGGGCCCGGACGCCACCTACATCTTCAACGCCGACCCGATCTCGATCTGGCTCGCCAACCAGAAGACCATGGACCCGAAGCTCTCGCCCGTGATCAAGATGGTCGGCGAGGAGTTCGACAGGATCAGGCCGGGTGTTGCCATCCGCTCGGCCCATGTCGGCATCGGCGCCTCCAACACCTATATCTTCATGGCCGACGTGCTGCCGCGCGCGATCAAGAAATATGGCGGTGTCGATCCCGACGCGCTGCGCAAGGCGGCGCTCGACACCGACATACCCGAAGGCGGCACGATGCTCGGCTTCGGCGTCAAGTTCTATGGCGAGGGCACGCCGATGGCGGGCCAGAACGAGCGCTCGTTCCCAGTCGTGATCCAGTACATCGACGACAAATCCTCCGTGGTGTGGCCCAAGAGCCAGGCGCAGCGCGAGGCGGTGCTGCCGCTGCCGAAGGGCACCACCTACAGCAACCAATAGCGGCGGAGTGCTCCGGTGTTGGAAGTCAGCGGGCTGGTGAAGCGGTTTGGCGGCTTCACGGCCGTGAACAACGTCTCGTTCAGGGTCGATCAGGGCGAGATCCTCGGCCTGATCGGACCCAACGGCTCGGGCAAGAGCACGATCTTCAACATGCTCTCCGGCACGCTGGCGCCGAGCTCCGGCTCGATCCTGTTCGCCGGTCATGAGATCGCGGGCCTCGCGCCGCACCGGATCATCAATAGCGGCATCGGCCGCACCTTCCAGATCCCGCGCCCGTTCCGCCGGCTGACCATCTTCGAGAATGTCGCGCTCGCCGGCTTCTACGGTCAGGGCCGCCACAGTCGAGTCAAGGCCGAGGAGGCGGCGGAGCGCTCGCTCGCCATGGTCGGCCTGCCGACCGATCGCCATGCCAGCGTCGATGGCCTGGGTGCAGCCGGCCTGAAGAAGCTCGAGCTTGCCAAAGCGCTCGCCACCGCGCCAAAACTTCTGCTGGCCGACGAGAGCCTCGGCGGTCTCGACGAGGCCGAGATGGACCAGGCCGCCGACATGCTGCGCAACATCCGCGACGAGCTCGGCATCACCATCATCTGGGTCGAGCACATCATGGGCGTGCTGATGCGCGTCGTCGACCGCGTCATGGTGCTCGATCACGGTGAGAAGATCTCGGAAGGCCTGCCGAGCGCGGTAGCCGGCGATCCGCGCGTGATCGAGGTCTATCTCGGCACCGATGCCGAGACCACGCAGGCCGCGGCCGCCGAAGCGCGCCGCCGCGCGGGAGGGCAGTGATGCTGGAGCTCCGCGCCGTCAATGCCGGCTACGGCACGTTCCAGGCGCTGTTCGACGTCGATCTCGAGGTCAAGGCCGGCGAGGCCGTCGGCGTCATCGGCCCGAACGGCGCCGGCAAGACCACGCTGATGCGTGTCATCTCCGGCCTGATACGGCCCTCGCGCGGCTCGATCGCCATGGAAGGCGTCGACCTCAAGGCGACGCCGCCGCACAAGATCGTCAGCCTCGGCATCGCCCATGTGCCGGAGAACCGGCGGCTGTTTCCGCAGCTCACGGTCGACGACAATCTCAAGATGGGCGCCTTCATGAAGGAGGCGCGCGGCCACTATGCCGAGCGGCTCGATGTCGTGTTCGACCTGTTTCCGCGCCTGAAGGAGCGCCGGCACCAGATGGCCGGCACCATGTCCGGCGGCGAGCAGCAGATGTGCGCGATCGGCCGCGCGATGATGTCGAATCCGAAACTGCTGCTGCTCGACGAACCCTCGGCGGGGCTGGCGCCGGTCGTGGTGCAGCAGGTGTTCGAGCTGGTGAAGCGGATCCGCGCCAGCGGCCTGACGGTGCTGATCGTCGAGCAGAACGTGCAGCAGGTGCTGAAAGTGGTCGATCGCGCTTATCTGATCGAGGCGGGCACGATCAGGGCGTCGGGCACCTCGGCCGAGATGCTGGCGAGCGACACGGTCAAGGAAGCATATCTCGGGGTGTGAGGTTCGTGCAGGCATGCAAGCATTTTTCGACGTATTCGACATCTACCTGCTGGAGGCCGTGATCAACGGCATCCTGCTCGGCGGCGTGCTGGCGCTGCTCGCGCTCGGCCTCAACCTGATCTTCGGCGTCATCGACGTGACCTGGATCTGCTACGCCGAGTTGGTGATGATCGGCATGTACGCCATGTACTTCATGGTGCAGTTTTACGGCGTCAGCTATTTCGTTGCCGCGCCGCTCACCATCCTGCTGGTTGCGGTGCTCGGTGCGGCGCTGCACTACCTCGTGATCGCGCCGCTGCTGACCGCGCCGCCGATCAACCAGCTGCTCGCGACCGGTGGCGTGCTGTTCGTGCTCCAGAGCTTTGCCACCGTCGCCTTCGGCATCGACTTCCGCAATCTCGGCATCCGCCTGCCGGTGCTTGCCTTCGGTGACATGAACTTCAGCTATGCACGGCTGCTGTCTTTCGTCGCGGCGCTGGTGGGCATGGTCGCGGTCTATCTGTTCATGACACGGACCTTCACCGGAACCGCGATCCGCGCCATCTCGCAGGACCGGCAGATCATGGCGCTGATGGGCGTCGACGCCAGGCGGATCTATCTCATCACCTCCGCGCTCGGTGGCGCGCTCGCCGGCCTCGCCGCCTGCCTCCTGGTGCTGCAATACGACGTGCACCCCTTCGTCGGCCTCTCCTTCGGGCCGATCACCTTCCTGATCTGCGTGCTCGGGGGCCTGGGCAATTTCATCGGCGGCTTCATCGCCGCCTTCGTGTTCGCCGAGATCATCTCGCTCGGCGGCCTGTTCTCCGACCTCGAATGGGGCTACGTGCTCGCCTTCGCCTTCTTCATCGTCATGATGTTCATCCGGCCCGCGGGCCTCCTGGCGAGGCGGCGATGATGGGGCAGGGGCGGCTTGCAGCCTGGGGGATAGGGCTGGCGGCGCTGGTCGCGCTGCCCTTCGTCTATCGCGATCCCTATCACCTGCACATCCTGGTGCTGATCCTGATCTGGTCGTTCGCCTATACGTCCTGGTCGATGATGGGGCGCTTCGGCCTGGTCTCGCTCGGACACGGCGGCTTCATGGGGATCGGCGCCTATGTCACCGCACTGCTCTGGAATCATCTCGGCCTGACGCCGTGGATCGGCATTCCCATCAGCATGGTTGCCGCCGGCGCGCTGGCGCTGATCGTCGGCTATCCCTGCTTCCGCTTCCGCATCACCGGGCATTATTTCGTGCTGGTGACGCTGGCGCTGTCCGGCATCGTGCTCCAGGTCATCACGGCGACGCGCGACTATACCGGCGGCTCGCTCGGCTATACGCCGAACCGGGCGGCGACGAACAGGCTGCTGGCCCTGCAGTTCGACGACAAGACAACCTGGTACCTGATCGCGCTCGCGGTCTGGCTTGCCGGCCTCGTGGTCTGGCACCTGGTCGACCGCAGCATGGCCCGCTATGCGCTGGAGGCGATCTCGGAAGACGAGGACGCTGCGGCCGCCGCCGGCGTCAACGTCACCGCGGAGAAATTGAAGATCACGCTGCTCAGCGCCCTGATGACGGCGCTGGCCGGCGCGATCTACTGCCAGTACCAGATGTTCATCACGCCCGACACCATCAGCGGCATTGCGGTGTCGCTCCAGATGGTGTTCGCCGCCATCGTCGGCGGCCTGTTCGTCTCGCTCGGCCCGACGGTCGGTGCCATCATCACCATCCTGCTTGCGGAGACCCTGCGCATCGGCTTCGGCACCAAGGCGGTCGGCTGGGACAACCTCGTTTATGGCGTGCTGCTCGTCCTCTTCATCATATTCCTTCCCAAGGGCATCCTTGGTAGCGTGCTCGACCGGCTGAAGCCGCAACGCAAGGTGTCCCCGAACTCATGAGCAAGAAGCCGTCCAAATCGATCGCCCAGGAACTTGACCGCTACATTACGCCGTTCCGCTACGACGGATCGGGGAAGTTTCACCTCAAGGACTACAAGACCGACGAGAAGGGCGATCTCGACAAGGAGCAGGCGCAGGAGATCCTCGATGCCAACAAGAAGCGGCTGATCGGGTTTCAGGAGAAGCTTTACGCCCAGGACCGCTGGTCGCTCCTCATCGTGTTCCAGGCCATGGATGCCGGCGGCAAGGACAGTGCGATCAAGGCGATCTTCGAGGGCATCAACCCGCAGGGCTGCGAGGTCCATGCCTTCAAGGCGCCGAGCAACAAGGAGCTCGACCACGACTTCCTCTGGCGCCATGTGCTGGCGCTGCCGGAGCGCGGCCATATCGGCATCTTCAACCGCTCCCACTACGAGGAATGCCTGGTGGCGCGCGTGCATCCGGAAATCCTCGCCAAGGAGAAGCTGCCGCCGAGGCTCGTGACCAAGAACATCTGGAAGGAGCGGTTCGAGGACATCTCCGCCTTCGAGCGCTATCTCTGCCGCAGCGGCACCGTGGTGCTGAAATTCTTTCTCAACCTCTCCAGGGAGGAGCAGCGCCAGCGCTTCCTCGACCGGCTGGAACAGCCGGCCAAGCAGTGGAAGTTCTCCATGGACGACATCAAGGAGCGCGCGCTGTGGCCGCGCTACCAGGCGGTCTATCAGGACATCGTGCGGCACACGTCGACGCCACATGCGCCATGGTACGTCGTGCCCGCCGACCACAAATGGTTCGCGCGCGTGGTGATCGGCTCCGTGATCAATGCTGCGCTGGAAAAGCTGGACCTGCGCTTTCCGCGCGCCGACAAGGCCTCGCTGGAGGAATTCGAGCAGGTGCGCAAGGCGCTGGAGAAAGAGGGGAAGGGAGGCAGGAAGCGAGCCAAGTGACAGTCAGCGAGACCGCGAACCGAAAGAACGTCAACTTCGCGCTCCAGGGCGGCGGCGCGCACGGCGCCTTCGTCTGGGGCGTGCTCGACCAGGTGCTCGAGGATGGCAGGCTCGCGATCGAGGCGATCAGCGCCACCAGCGCCGGCGCGATGAATGCGGTGGTGATGGCCTCAGGGATGGCGAACGGAGGCGCGGAGGCCGCGCGGCAGAACCTGCACGCGTTCTGGCAGGAAGTGTCGCGCATGGACATGGCGTACGACCTGTTCTCGCCGCTCAACCAGTGGATCCAGGCCCTGAAGCTGCCGCCGGAATATCATCCGGTCCACGCCTTCATCCACACGCTGACGCACACGCTGCCGCCGAACCTGCTCAATCCGTTCCAGTTCAATCCGCTCCGGTCGCTGCTGCAGCGCGTGGTCGATTTCGACCGGCTCAATTCCTCGCCGGAGGCGCCGCAGCTGTTCCTCAACGCCACCAATGTCCGCACCGGCAAGATCAAGGTGTTCCAAAGCCCGCTTCTCACCGCGGACACGGTGCTCGCCTCGGCCTGCCTGCCACCCTATTTCCAGGCCGTCGAGATCGACGGCGAGCATTATTGGGACGGCGGCTATCTCGGCAATCCCGCGATCTATCCGCTGATCTACCGCAAGGGCAGCCACGACGTCATCATCGTGCAGGTCACGGCGATCCGGCGCGACGAGCTGCCGGCCAGTGCAGCCGACGTCCTCCACCGCATCAACGAGATCAGCTTCAATTCGTCCTTGATGCGCGAGATGCGCGCGATCGCCTTCGCCACGCGGCTGATCGACAATGGCGAGCTCGACAGCGACCGGCACAGCCGCATGTACATGCACTGGATCGGCAACGACCAGCTGATGTCGCAGCTCGGCACGGCCACGCAATTCCATCCCGAATGGAGCCTCTTGCGCCGCCTGCGCGATGAAGGCCGCGCGGCGGCGCGAACCTGGCTGGCGATAAACTTTGACCGGATCGGAAACGCCTCGACCGTCGATCTGACGGACATGTTTCTCTAGGCGCCCGGGCCCGTGCGCGCATGGTCACGAACAAGAACTGCGAATACAACCCCATGCACAGTAGCCGAGGGCAGCTGAATCAATGGCTTGACAGCTAATGCAAATGATTTGCGGATTTTACGAAACCGTTTGACACGTCGGGCAAAACAGGGGCACGATATCACCATCGCACCATCGGCCCTCGATAATCCCGAACGCGCGCAGAAGCATCGGCAATTGACGAAGGCGTGCATGGCGGCGTGCGGAACCGGCGCGCTCAAATGTGATCCTTCAGACCATTGATCCCGCTTGACAGTTTTGTGTCGCAGGAGGAGCATCTTCAAGGTCGCGAAAACGCGACGCGCAACGTCCACCTCATGAGCAAGGGGAGGTCTATGACGCCACCTCCGCAAATCCAGCCGCGTTAAGTGCGATGGAGCTCGTTCGGACTATCGCATAGCGGCGGAAACCGCGAACGGCACGCCGGGTCAAGGTTTAGTGGGCTGCATCAGTGAGGCAAAGCCCCTACCTGCCCGGCGCTGTATTTTATGAAGCGCCGCGCTGGATGGCCGAGATGAGGTCGCCCCACCGGCCGTTCTTGAAATCCTGCTTCTTCTCTCCTCTTCCTCCTCGCCGTCATTCCGGGCCAAATCCCGGAATGACGGGAGAGGTTTTTGCTTGCGCCGTATCCCGATTAGCGCGCGGCCGCACTGATGCAGCGGTTCCCGATCCTGCGCTGCGGCAAATGCCAAGAGAATGTCGCCGGGTTGGCAAACTTCCGACACAGGTTCGGGGCGAATAACTCCATCCGACATGACGCATGCGCTTCGGCGACCAAGACGCCGACGGCGCATCTATTTTTTTCAGGGAATCCGCGTGTCGCATAGGCTCATCCCGCTTTTCGTCACCTTCTTCCTCGCAATCTCCTCTCTCGCCGGCGTCCGCGCCGCGCCGCCTGCGCCCGCCGGCAACGCTGCGACCACGCTCTCGCCCGATGAAGCCAGGCGCGCGCTGGAGACGCTCCAGGACGACCAGAAGCGCGCGCAGATGATCGACACCTTGCGCGCGATCGCCCAGGCGTCCGGTCAGCGGCAGCCTGCGCCCGAGCAGAAGTCGCCAATCCCTCTCTCGGCCGACGGCCTCGGCGCGCAGCTCCTGCTCACGGTGTCGGAACAGATCGGCGAGATCTCGAGCGAGATCACCAGCATGGCGCGGACGCTCACGCATTTTCCGGCGTTCTACTACTGGATCATGCGGACAGCCAACGATCCTGCGGCCTACAATCTGCTGATCGAGATCGCCTGGAAGCTCGCGCTGGTGCTCGGCTGCGCCCTATCGGCCGAATGGGTGATCTTCCGTCTGATCCGGCGTCCGGTCGCGTTCCTGGAAGGACGCGTGCCGCAGGCCGCGCGCCTGCCGGCGCAGGTGCTGCCCATTGCCGACCCGCCGTCATCCGTTACCGATGTCACGCCCGAGCCGGAGTTGCACAAGCGCCGCCATAGCCTAGCGCGGATCTGGCAGGTCATGCTGCGGCTGCCCTTCGTGCTGGGGCGCTTCGTGCTCGAACTGCTTCCCGTGTTCGTCTTTGTGGGCGTCGCCACGGCGCTGCTCGGAACGCAAATCGGCGAGCCCACCACCGTGCGCCTCGTGATCCTCGCAGTCGTCAACGCCTATGCTTTCTCACGCGGACTCATCTGCCTGGTCCGTGCGCTGGCGGGGCCGTTCGGCCTGTTGCCGGTTCGCGCCGAGACCGCGGCCTATATCGAGATCTGGGCGCGCCGGATCGTCGGCGTCGGCGTCACCGGCATTGCCTTCGCCAACGTGGCGCTGCTGCTCGGGCTGCATCGCGCCGGCTACGCGGCGCTGCTCCGTATGGTGATGCTGGTCGTGCACCTCTTCATCGTCGTCATCATCCTGCAATGCCGCCGGCAGGTCGCCGAGGCCATTCGCGCGCCGGCCGACCGCCAGGGGATCGGCGCCCGCCTGCGCAACCGCATCGCCGGCGGCTGGCATTATCTTGCCATCGCGCTCGACCTCGCGCTGTGGGCGGTGTGGGCGCTGAACATCCGCAACGGCTATTCGCTGCTGCTGCAATATTTCGTTGGCACCATCGCGGTGGCGCTGATCACGCGCGTCGTCATCATGCTGACGCTGGGCCTGATCGACCGCGGCTTTCGCATCAAGCCGGAGATCCTTCAGCGCTTTCCGGGCCTGGAGACCCGTGCCAACCGCTATCTGCCGCTGCTGCGCAAGATCGTATCCGGCGTCATCGCCTTCATCGGCTTCGTCGCCGTGCTGGAGGTCTGGGGCGTGGATGCTATCGTCTGGTTCTATGGCGGCCAGATCGGCAGCCGGCTGATCTCGGCCGTCGTGACGATCGGCCTCGCCGTGTTCATCGCGGCGGCGATCTGGGAAGCCAGCAACGCGCTGCTGGATCGTCAGATCAATGCACTGTCGCGGGACGGGCACTATGCCCGCGCCGCGCGCTTGCGCACCTTCCAGCCGATGCTGCGCACGGCGCTGCTCTGCCTGATCGCCACCGTCGTCGGCCTCACGACGCTCAGCGAGATCGGCGTCAATGTCGCCCCGCTGCTCGCAGGCGCCGGCATCGTCGGCATCGCCATCGGCTTCGGCTCGCAGAAGCTGGTGCAGGATCTCATCACCGGCCTGTTTCTGCTGCTGGAGAACACCGTCCAGGTCGGCGACACCGTCAGCGTGTCGGGGCTGACGGGCGTGGTCGAGAACGTCTCGATCCGCACCATCCGCCTGCGCGCCGGCGATGGCGCCGTGCACATCGTGCCGTTCAGCGCGGTGACGACCATCACCAATGCGAGCCGCGGCGCCGGCAACGCTTCGGTCAGCGTCAACGTCGCCTACAAGGAGGACACCGACCGCGCCGGCCAGATCCTCAAGGACATTGTCGACGAGATGCGGCGCGAGCCGGACTTCCGCCCGCTGATCCGCGGCGACCTCGAGCTCTGGGGCATCGACAAGGTCGATGGCGCGATGGTGTCGATCGTCGGCCAGATCCGCTGCACCGAGGCCGGCCGCTGGCCGGTGCAGCGCGAGTTCAACCGCCGCATGAAGCTGCGCTTCCAGCAGAACGGGATCGAGATCGCATCCGCGACGCAAACGATCCTGATGCATGTCGCGCCGCCGGCCGACAACGCCGCCAACCTGACGCCGCGTCGGGCGGCCGGCTAGCGGCCCGACAATCTTCCGGCTTGCCTCCGCGCGTCAGGCAGCGGCCTCTCTCACCCTAACGCCTCACCCTGAAGATTGTGAGGCTCTCCCCTCGTGCCGCAGGGCAATCGCATATGGGAGCGATTTCGCCTGTGGCCATCCTTCGAGACGCCCGCCGTTGGCGGGCCCTCAGGATGAGGATTGAGTGCGCGGCTGTAGTTTCAACGAGCACCGATGCTTGCTTAGCTTCATCCTGAGGAGACCGCGAAGCGGTCGTCTCGAAGGACGAGGCGCGCGCTCAGGTCGCGCAAAATGCCATATGCGATTGCCCTGCGGAATGAGGGGGCGCGACGAAGTCGCAAGCCCGGAATCCCATCGGGCGCAGAGGCGGCCGTGCAATGGATTCCGGGTTCGCGCTGACGCGCGCCCCGGAATGACGAGAGGAGAGAGAAAGGCCCGCTCTCAATCTGTCGTCATGAGGAGCGCATTGCCGCGTTAACCTTTTGTCACGCGGGCGTCGCTCTCGCATGAAATCTCGCTGCGGTGCGAGATCACAATCGATGCACGAGTCCCAACGTTCTTGATCTCCGCGGAGCGGTGGCCGACAATGCCCGCGGTTCAATAAGAAACTCCTTGGGGGAATTCGTGAATAGACCTGCTCGGGTCGCGGCCCAGTCGACATCGTCCCATCCGCCGCACGGCATGACATTGCTGCGCGATCCCCTGCTCAACAAAGGCACTGCCTTCACCGAAGCGGAGCGAGAGACGCTGGGTCTGCGTGGCCTGCTGCCGCCCTGCGTGCTGACGATGGAGACGCAGGCCCAGCGCGTGCTCACCAA
The DNA here is from genome assembly GCF_009759665.1 of Bradyrhizobium cajani. Classification (GTDB taxonomy): domain Bacteria; phylum Pseudomonadota; class Alphaproteobacteria; order Rhizobiales; family Xanthobacteraceae; genus Bradyrhizobium; species Bradyrhizobium cajani. The sequence goes on along the minus strand of NZ_WQNE01000016.1, from coordinate 30,259 downwards.
TCTGCGCACGCTGCCGACCGATCTCGAGAAATACGTCGCGCTGAATGCACTGCATGACCGCAACGAGGCGCTGTTCTTCCGCGTCGTCGTCGACAACATCGACGAGATCCAGCCGATCATCTATACGCCGACGGTCGGACTCGCCTGCCAGAAATACGGCCTGATCTTCCAGCGGCCGCGCGGCATGTTCATCTCCTCGCGCGATCGCGGCCAGATCGCGGAGATCCTGAAGAACTGGCCCTATCAGGCCAGGCTCATCGTCGTCACCGACGGCGAGCGCATCCTCGGCCTCGGCGATCTCGGCGCCAACGGCATGGGGATTCCGGTCGGCAAGCTCTCGCTCTATTCGGCTTGTGCCGGCGTGCATCCCGAGCTCTGCCTGCCGATCGTGCTCGACGTCGGCACCAACAACGAGGAGCTGCTGGCCGATCCCTATTATCTCGGCCTGCGCGAGCGGCGGCTGACGGGCGAGGCCTATGACAGCTTCGTCGACGAGTTCATGCAGGCCGCGCGAAAGACGTTTCCGGGCGTGCTGATCCAGTTCGAGGATTTCGCCAACCATTCTGCGTTCAAGCTGCTGCACAAATATCGCGACGAGGCCTGCGTCTTCAACGACGACATCCAGGGTACCGCGGCGGTGGCGCTTGCCGGCCTGTTTTCGGCGTTGCGCGTCTCCGGCGGCAAGCTCAGGGATCAGCGCATCCTGTTCCTCGGCGCAGGCGAGGCGGCGACCGGCATCGCCGATCTCGTGGTCTCCGCCATGATGGCGGAGGGGCTTTCCGAAGCCGAAGCGCTCCGGCGCAACTGGCTGGTGGATTCCCGCGGCCTCGTCGTCAGCGGGCGTGAAGGCCTCTCTGGCCACAAGCTCCGCTATGCACATTCCGATCAGGCACCGATCGCCGACTTCCTCACCGCGATCAAGACGCTGAAGCCGACGGCGATCATCGGCGTCGCCGCGGTCGGCGGCGCCTTCACGCCCGACGTGCTCAAGGCGATGGCGGAGCTCAACGAGCAGCCGATCGTGTTCGCGCTCTCCAATCCGACCTCGAAGGCGGAGTGCTCGGCAGAGGATGCCTACCGCTACACCGAGGGCCGTGCGCTGTTCGCCTGCGGCAGTCCCTATGATCCCGTGACGCTCAACGGCCGCACCTTCGTGCCGCGCCAGGGCAACAACTCCTACATCTTCCCCGGCGTCGGCCTCGGTGTCATCGCCAGCCGCTCGCGGCTGGTGACTGACGAGATGTTCATGGCGGCCGCCCATACGCTGGCCGATTGCGTCGGCAAGGAGGACCTCGCGCAGGGCAGCCTCTATCCGGCGCTGCCGCGCATTCGCGAGGTCTCGGTCCGCATCGCCGCGGCCGTCGCGGACGTGGCCCATCAGCGCGGCCTCGCGGACGGACCCGCGCCCAATGACGTGAAGGACCTGGTCCAGTCGCAGATGTACGTGCCGCAGTATTGACGCTTACAATTTAGATCGAACCCGCGAACGCAGCCCCTCACCCCACCCTCTCCCCGTAAGAACGGGGAGAGGGAGTGAGAGAGCTTGCCTTCCTAACCTCTCCCCGCTCTTGGGCGGGTAGAGGTCGGATCGCGTTAGCGATCCGGGTGAGGGGCAAGGCACACTGCGAGCCAGGTCGAAAATCCATCCGACTCGCGAGCGTTGTCCCGGCGGTTAGGTCAGCACGGCGATACCATTTCAGGTGGAATCGCCGTTGCGTGGCGCGGTCCTGTGTGCGACGATCTGTAGCGTTACAAGAAAATGCGAAGGTCAGGTGCCATGGACGATCGTTTGCCCGAACTGGGCGACCTCGAGCGCGAGGTCATGCAATTGGTTTGGGCCCATGGTCCTGTCACGGCCGAGGTCGTGCGTGAGCGGTTGCCGCGGCGGCTGAAGGAATCGACGGTCCGCACGGTGCTGCGCCGGCTGGAAGAAAAGGGCTATGCCAACCACACCGTGGACGGCCGCACCTACGTCTACCAGGCCGCCGAACCGCGCTCGCGTGTCGCGGCCAAGGCGGTGCAGCGCATCGTCGACTGGTTCTGCAACGGCTCGGTCGAGGAAGTCCTCGTCGGCATGGTGGACAATGCGATGCTCGATCAGCAACAGCTGCGCACGCTGGCCGACCAGGTGGCCAGGGCGAAGAAGGCGAGGGGAGTGAAGAAAGAATGATCGCAACTCTGGCGGAGGCGGCGCTGCGCTCCTTTGTGCTGGGAGGCGTCGTCTGGTTCGGTCTCAACCTGTTTCGTGTGCGCAATCCGCACGTCCATATGACGGCGTGGGTCGTCGTGCTGCTGGCATCGCTGGCGATGCCCTTCGTGATGCACTGGCCGACGCTCACGATCACCCGGCTGGCTGTGCCGATGCCCGCGCCGGACGATTTTCTGCCGGCTGACCTCTCGATGCTGGAGATGTCGCAGCCGGCGCTGCCGGTCGCATCGGGCGCGGCGATCGTCGCGCCGGCCAGAGGCGGGTTCTCGATCAATTGGTGGCTGGTGGCCACCATCGTCTATGCCGGCGTCACGGCTTGCCTGCTGTTGCGGCTGATGATCGGCCTCTGCCTGACCTGGCGCATGGCACGGGCGGCGAAGCCGATAGCGGGTGCGCAGATGATCGCTGCCGACGTACGCGTCAGCCGCGACGTCGGTGGTCCCGTCACCTTCGGCTCGACCATTCTGGTGCCGCCGCAATTTGCCGGCTGGGATGCGAAGAAGCGCCTCGCCGTGCTCGCGCATGAGAGCGCGCATGTCGCCAATCGCGATTTCTACGTCCTGCTGCTGGCCTCGATCAATCGCGCGGTGTTCTGGTTCAGCCCGTTCTCGTGGTGGCAGCTCGCGCGTCTTGCCGAGCTCGCCGAGATCATCAGCGACGCCCGCGCGATCGAGGTGATCGACGACCGGCTGTCCTATGCGGAAATCCTGCTCGACGTCGCCACCAGCATGAAGCCGCGGCCGGTCGAGCTTGCGATGGCGCGGGCCTCGACCGTGCGCGCCCGTGTCGAGCGCATCATCGCGGCCGCCGCGATGCCCGTTGCGGTCGGCTGGCGCAAGCGGCTGTGGATCGCGGCCGCGATCGCACCGGTCGTGATCGTGTCCGCAGGGATGATCGCCTATCGCACGCCGGACCTTGCGCCCGTCACCGCCGATCTCGGCGAGGTGCCGGCCCAGCATTACCGTCCCTTCGTCAATTTCTACGCCATGGGCCCGGCCTCGGTGTTCGCCATCTTCCGCGAGGGCGACGAGATCTACGGCCAGCTCACCGGGCAGCGCAAATTGCGTCTGACGGTCGGGAGTGATGGCATCGCATCCTACCCGGCCTCGTCCGGCGAGATCACGTTCCCGGTCGATGCCGAGCGTCGCTCGGCTGAGCTGACCTTGCGCATGAATGGCCGCGACATCCGCGCGGTTCGCGTCGCCGAGATGCCGACGGCGGCGGCCGATTCCGCTGCGCTCGATCAATATGTCGGCTGGTACAGGGTCACGCCGAGCCGTGTGCTCACCGTGCGCCGCGACGGGGATCGTCTCCAGGTGCAGGAAACCGTGCGGGGCCCGGCAGCGCCTCTCGCCGAAGGTGCCGACGTCTTCTCGATCCATGGCGACAACCTCCTGATCTTCCTGCGCGACGAACAGGCCAAGGTCTCACGCGTGCTGGTGCAGAATGCAGTGTTCGGCGCGCGTCTCGCGCCGCGGATCGATGCGGCCACGGCGCAGGCGATCGAGGCCGACTTCGCGCGCCGCGTTGCGGAGGTGCCGGATCGGTTCCGCGAACAGGTCCCCGTCGCCGGCGGCAAGGAGATGATCCTGCGCGGGATCGAGGATCTGCGCCACGGCACGCCGAACTACGATCGGATGAGCGCACCGCTGGCTGCGAAGGTCCACCGTCAGCTCAATGAGACGCAGGCGACGTTCGTGGCGCTCGGCGCCCTCGAGTCGATCTTCTTCCGCGGCGTCGGCCCCGGCGGCTACGACATCTATGGCGCGAAGTTCGAGAACGGCACGGCGGAATTCCGCCTGCTGCTTGAGCCCGACGGCAAGGCCGGCGACGTCATCTTCCGGGCCGACGGCAATGACGAGCTGGGCGGCATCCTGCCTTGCTCGGAAGAGGCGAATGTGCGCGGCCGCGCCGGCACCTCGCCGATCCGGATCATGGTCTACAACGAGCTCGGCGACGACATCCGTATCTTCAATCTCGCTGCCGACGGCAGCCGCAAGAGCCAGAGCGTCGTCAGACCCAACATGACCTGGCTTGCCACGACCACCGTGAACAATGCCTGGGTCATTGCCGACAAGGCGGGGCGATGCCTCGAGGTGCTGATGCCGGGCCGGCAGACGCGCTTCCACAATGTCGAGGCTTCAAACCTCGGCGCAAGGCCGGGCCGCGCCGCCCGCCGTGCCGTTCCGATCGCCAACGGCGAGGAGATGCTGCGCCGTTACATCGAGGGCGTTAGCAAGGGACGGCCGGACTACGGGTATATGACGTCGGAGGTGGCCGACATCACGCGTCAGCAGCTTCCGTTCGACCAGGCGATCCTGGCGCGGCTTGGCGCGCTGCGAGCGGTTTCCTTCCGCGGCGTCACCGCGCTCGACAGCGACATCTATGTCGCCCAGTTCGCCAATGGTTCGGCGGAATGGCGCATCGGCGTCAGGAACGGCACGATCACCAAGATCGCGCTCGGGCCGAACTTCTAGCGACGACATCCCGCTGCCGGTCTGCCAGACCGGCGGCTCCCGATCATGTGACGGCGAGCGTTCAATCTCCGCTTGCGGGCTTCCGTCGCGAATGCTACGGTTTGTAGCATTACGGTTCGTAGCCTCGAACGGCGCGCCGTAGGGCAGGCTTGAAGGAATTGGGCATTCGCCATGAGCAATTCTGCAAAGACCGAAGCCGTGCTGACGCTGCATCGCTTCGGGATGGGGCCGCGACCGGGATCGATCGCCGCCGTCGGGACCGATCCGCGCGGCGCGCTGATCGCGGAGCTCGACCGGCCGCTGGTGTTGAGCGCTGCGGCCAGTCTTCCCACCAGCGCAAAGGCCTATCGCACCGTCGCCGATGCCAACGCGCGGCGAACCGCGCGCGCCAAGCAGGCGCAGCAGCAGGCCAAGAAGCAGCAGATGGCTGCAGCGCCGGCTGCCTCGAGCGACCAGGGTCAGGCTCAGGCGCAGACCGAGGGACAGGCGCAGGGTTACAGCGAGCAGAAGGACGCCGCCGAAATGGCGGCGAAGCAGGCCGCCGACGCCATTCCCGATCCCGGCCGTCCGATCTATTTGCAGGAAGCCAAGCTGCGCACGGAAGCTGCGCTTGCCGCCGACATCGGCTTTGCCGAGCGACTGGTGTGGTTCTGGTCGAACCATTTTTGCGTGTCGGCCAACCGGATCCAGAGCATGTCCGGTGCCTATGAACGCGAAGCCGTTCGTGCCAATGCGCTCGGCCGTTTCGTCGACCTGCTCCAGGCCGTCGAAGGCCATCCGGCGATGCTGTTCTATCTCGACCATCTGGAATCGATGGGCGCCAACTCGACGGCCGGCATCAACCGCAGCCGCGGCCTCAACGAGAACTTTGCGCGCGAGATCATGGAGCTGCATACGCTCGGCGTGCGCACCGGTTATACGCAGGACGACGTCATCAGCTTCGCCAACGTTCTGACCGGCTGGACGCTGGTGCCGCCGGGCGCCGATCCCCAGCACGGCGGCGAGTTCACCTTCAATCCGCGCCTGCACGAGCCCGGCGGCCAGACCGTGCTCGGCAAGCGCTACGAGCAGGACGACGCCGAGCAGGGCCGCGCCGTGCTGCGCGACCTCGCCGCGCATCCGGCGACCGCAACCCATGTCGCGACCAAGCTCGCGCGCCATTTCGTCGCCGACGAGCCGCCGCCGGCCCTCGTCGAGCAGATGGCGAAGACCTTTCGCGACACCGAAGGCGATCTCAAGCAGGTCGCGATCACCATGGTGTCCTCGGACGACGCCTGGCGCGGGCCGCCGTCGAAGCTCAAGCGTCCCGGCGAATGGGTCGTCGGCATGGTGCGCGCGACGGGCATCACTCAGGTCGATCCGGTGCGCTTCACCGGCGGCCAGGAACTGCTTGGCGAAGCGCTGTGGCGTCCGCCGGCGCCAAAGGGCTACCCGGATGACGAGGCCAGCTGGATCGACGGCGTCGGCCGACGGCTCGACGTCGCCAACTATTTCGCCGAGCGCATCACCGGCATGGCCGATCCGCAAGTCATCATCGAGGATGTCTTCGCATCGCAGGTCGCGCCCGAGGTGAAGCAGGCGGTCGGCCGCGCCGAGAGCCGGCAGCAGGCGCTCGCGCTTCTGTTCATGTCGGCGGATTTTCAGAGGAGGTGAGCATGGGCTTCGTCGATCACCTGCCCACACGGCGCGAGCTTCTGGTCGGCTCTGGCGCGCTGTTCGCATGGAGCCAGATGCCGCGGATCGCGCGCGCCGAAGGACGCGATCCGCGCCTGCTCGCCATCGTTCTGCGCGGCGCGCTCGATGGGCTGGGTGCGGTCGCGCCGGTCGGCGATCCCGACTGGATCTCCCTGCGCGGCGATCGCGCGCTGGTGCTGGACGGCAAGCCGCCGGCGCTGCCGCTCGATTCCTTCTTCGCGCTCAATCCGGCGATGCCGAACCTGCACCGGCTCTACAGGACCGGCAAGGCCGCGATCGTCCACGCCGTCGCGACGCCCTATCGCGATCGCTCGCATTTCGACGGCCAGGACGTGCTCGAAAGCGGCATGTCCAAGCCCGGCGTGACCGCCTCGGGATGGCTCAACCGCGCGCTGCTCGCGCTGGAGTCGGGTGGCCGCGTCGATCCACGTGGCAGCCGCGCGCTCGGCATCGGCTCGGTGACGCCGCTGGTGGTGCGGGGCGCCGCGCCTGTGATGACATGGGTGCCGCGGAAGCTGCTGCCGGCGAGCGAGGACACGCAGAACCGTCTGCTCGATCTCTACCAGCACACCGATCCGAAGCTTGCAACCGTGCTCCAGGCGCGCATGAAACTCGCCTCGCTCGACGGCGCGATGGGCACGGGCGATCCGATGTCGGACGATCCGACGCTGGCGCCACCGGGCATCGCGCGCGTGCGCGCCTACTTTGCCGAGGCGGCCGGCACCGCGGCGCGCTATCTCGCCAAGGCCGACGGCCCGCGTGTCGGCGCCATGGGCTTCGTCGGCTGGGACACGCACATTGCCGAAGGCGCGGCCTCGGGGCAGCTCTACAATCTGCTCGGCGCGCTCGACGGCGCCTTCGCGGCGATCGAGAGCAACATGGGCGAGGCATGGCGCGAGACGGTCGTCGCCGTCGTCACCGAGTTCGGGCGCACCGCGCGCATCAACGGCACGCAAGGCACGGACCACGGCACCGGCACGGTCGCCTTCCTCATCGGCGGCGCACTCTCGGGCGGCCGCGTGATCGCGGACTGGCCGGGCCTGAAGCCGGCGCAGCTGTTCGAGGATCGCGACCTCAAGCCGACCACGGACTTGCGTTCCGTGCTGAAGGGCCTGCTCAGGGATCACTTACGCGTCGAGGAGGCGGTGCTGGCTGACGCTGTCTTTCCCGGCAGCGCAGACGTCAAGCCCATGGGGGGCCTTGTGGCCTGAAGCGCGATGTGCACGCTGACGCAACGAGAGCTCGATTTTCTCGCCAGCTTGAAGACAAACTGGCGAAGGCTCTATTGGCGTGAATTCGCGCGTATCCTCAAAGAGAATGCGCAAGCCGGACACGGCTGCGCCGAAGCCTGCTCGGCGCCGCAACAGGGGTGACGGAGAGGGTTCTCATGAGGCGGCGCCAATTCATTTCATTTCTCGGCGGAGCCGTACTGGCGCCGCTTTGCGCGAACGCAGCCGACGGCTGCGGTGTTCCGCTCGAGCGGGACGACGGCTGGCCGGTCGGCTCCGTTACTGGCAACGGTCTCGTCAGCCGCGAGGCGCTGTGCGGGATGGTCGACCGGCTCGCCTCGAGCGATGCCAATATTCATGCCGTCCTCGTCGCCCGCGATGGCAAGCTGGCGTTCGAGCGCTACTTCAAGGGAGCCGACGAGATACCCGGCCGCATTTACGGCCGCCGGGTGGAAACCGTCGCCTTCGATGCCGATACGTTGCACGACATGAAATCGGTGTCGAAGAGCGTTGCGTCACTCGCTGTCGGGATCGCGATCGATCGCGGGCTGATACGCAGCGTCGACGAACCGATCTTCAGCTTCTTCCCCGAGCTGGCCGACTTGCGTTCCCCTGAAAAGGACCGCATCCGGCTCGCGCACGTGCTCACCATGTCGATGGGCCTGAAGTGGGTCGAAGCGACGCCCGCAACGGGAGACTACGACAACGACGAGACGCGCATGCATATGGCATGGGATCCGTGCCGTTACGTTCTCGGTCTTCCGGTGACTGCCGCGGCGGGGCAGGAGTTCCTCTATAACACCGGCGCGCTGACGCTCGTGTCGGCCATCATACGCAAGGCGACCGGGCGCCCCCTCGATGAATTTGCGCGCGAGACGTTGTTCGAGCCTCTGGGGATCACCAGCACGGCGTGGGGTCGGTACAGAGGGGATACCGATGCCGGAGCGGGATTGCGCTTGCGACCACGCGACATGGCCAAGATCGGCCAGCTGGTCCTTGCGGGTGGCCGCTGGAACGATCGCCAGGTCGTTTCCAAGGCATGGATCGACGCCTCGACGGCAGAGATGATCAAGGGGACGGACGATCAGTCCTACGGATATCTGTGGTGGCGCGGCCAAGCGCGGCTCAATGGCCGGAAGGTCAACTGGATCGGCGCGCTGGGGCGCGGCGGGCAGTCGATCCGCATCGTCCGGGAGCTCGATCTCGTTGTCGCGGTGACCGCGGGTTACTATCAGGATTACAGCCCGCAAGCGTCTCGATTGCAGTTCAGCGTATTCAGGGACGTGTTGCGCGCGATCCCGCCTCCGGCCTGAGCTGGGGCCGCCGCCCTTGGGAGGCCGCCTCTGTCCTGATTCAGGACAGCCACTGTGGTGGAATCGTCACAGCTGGCGTCAAACAGCCGTGGCCTCAGGCCTGCTTTTGTTCCGACAAGGTTCTGCCCTCATTCCCCGCCGAAACTCCCGGTTGTTCGGAGGGGCGTACCATGTCTCGCTTTGCACGTATCGAAAGTGCCCGGATTTCCCTCGTCACCCCGTGCGGCCGACCGGCCCGGTTGCTGGTTGCCATCATCGGTGCCGCTTCGCTCGCCGCCTGCGCGCAATCGCCGGTCGGCCGTCAGAAGGCCGATCTCGCCGCTACCGGCCGGCAGGCCGCGGTCGAGCGCCCGCACCGGGTGGCGGCGCTGCATCCACGCCCGATCAGGCGGGCGCGCGCGTCCGGTGATACGGCGAGCACCGCGAAAGCAACCTCGCATGGCGTTGCCAGCTTCTATTCGGACACCGAGACCGCAAGCGGCGAGAAGTTCGACAAGAACGAATTGACGGCGGCGCATCCGAGCCTGCCGTTCGGTACGAAGCTGCGCGTGACCGACGTTTCCTCCGGCCGCTTCGTCACCGTCAGGGTCAACGATCGCGGACCCTATGTTCGCGGCCGCGTCGTCGACATCTCGCCGTCTGCGGCCGAGGCGCTCGGCATGGTCGACAAGGGCATCACCAATGTCCGGCTCGACGTCGTGCGATAGGGCGCGATTCATCGGTCGCAGGACGCCGCGCTTAACCGGCTGTTAGCCGCTTCTCGAGCACCATGGCTGCCCAACAATTCGGGGCTTTCGGGGAGACGGCGCTTGAACACGATCCAGTATCTCGAAGATCAGGCCGCGCGCGCCGAGCGGCTGGCCAAACGGATCACGGATACGCTGACGATCGAAAAGCTGCTGACCTTCGCGGGCGAGCGCCGCCGCGAGATCGAGGTCATCGCCGGCAAGCACCGGCGCGCCTAACTCCGTGAACCATGCCCTTGAGGGGTGCCCTCGCTTCCTTGCTTGCGCGCTTGAAACAACGCGCGCTCAGCTATGGCTCGCGACGAAGTCGCTGAGATAGTCGGGCAGCGTCACGCCATCGATGTCGCAGCGCGCCTTTATCTCGCCGGCCACGTCGGTCGAGATGTCCTTCATCCAATGCTCGAGCGTGTTGAACGAAATCACCCTGATCGGGTCATTGTAGCAACCGGCGACGAGTTCGCCGATCATGGCTTCGAGATCGCTCCGCTCGATGCGGATTTCGGTCGCCCTGTCGAGGCGATCGACCACCACGAACAGGGTCTGGTCTGCGCCGTAGGGCACGACCGGAGATGCTACGCCAGCTTCAAACATGTGAGGCGCTCACGTCTTGGCTTCCGATCCCTGACAACGGGAAAAACTGGAAGAAGGTTCCTGCGCGTGATTGTGAAGCGCTGTCAGAGAAATTCTCTCAGCCGCGCAAGCTCGGTGACGTGCTCGGGCGAGAGGATCTCCGTGACGAGTGGCGGCTGCGGCGCCGTGCGAATCTCGTAGAGGTGCCGGGTTGCCGCCGGCTTTTCCATGAAGGCGGAGATGCACGCGTCGAGCGTGCCTTCGCTCACCTGGTAGGAAGCTCTGTCCGGTCTCCGCTGGTTTGCGAGCGATGGCCACTTATGCAGCACCGCGAGCGCACCGAAATCGACCTTTGACTCCGCAACCACGCCACCCATCGCACCGCCTCACGCAAAAAAGACCCCAGCACGCGGATTTGCGTGCCGGGGTCCACAACTATCGCTGCATCTCAATGCCACCAGCATCCAACGCGGCGGCCGGGAAAAAGTTCCCGGCCGCCGCATCGTGATCAGCTCGCGGCCGCCGCGATCTTGTGCCCCGGACTGGTCTGGCCTTGGCCGGTCTCGTCATCGCGGCTGGTCTTCGGAGGAAGCCCGGCGAAGCGCCGCAAGGCCTCCGCCATCTGCACCCGCCCGGGCACGCCGGTGATCACCACGTCCACCATCGCGAAGGACGAGTGGAAATGGCCGTGGGCCTTGAGCTGCTCGACCGGGACACCGGCGGCGGCCATCGCCTCGGCATAGGCGATGCCTTCGTCGCGCAGGGGATCGAACTCGCAGGTGACGACAAAGGCCGGCGGCAGGCCGGCGACCTTGCCGCGCAGCGGCGAAACCCGCGGATCGGTGCGGTCGGCCGGCGAGCAGTAGAGGTCCCAGAACCAGTACATCAGCGAGCGCGTCAGGAAATAGCCGATCGCGTTGTCGTTGTAGGAGGCACGATCGAAGGTGCAGTCGGTGACCGGACAGACCAGGAGCTGGCCGGCGATCTCCGGCCCGCCCCGGTCGCGCGCGAGCTGGCAGGTGACGGCGGCGATGTTGCCGCCGGCGCTCCAGCCGGCGACCAGCACCGGGCCCGGCTTGCCGCCGAGCTCGGCGGCGTGCTCGGCGATCCAGCGCGTCGCGGCATAGCCGTCCTCGGCCGCCGTCGGGAAACGATGCTCCGGCGCGTGGCGATAGCCGACGCTGACGAACATCATGCCGGTCCGCCGCACCATGTCGCGGCAGAACGGTTCGTCCGACTGCTCGTCGCCGAGCACCCATCCGCCGCCGTGGAAATAGACCACGACCGGATGTGGTCCCGGCGTCGCCGGCTTGTAGACGCGGTAGCGCAGTGTGCCGTCGGTAACAGGCAGGGTGCCGTCGACGATGTCGCCGATCGGCCGCCCCGCGGGACGGCCCTTGTTGAACTCGTTCACGAACTCGCGGGCGCCGAGCGCGCCCATCGACTCGATCGGCGGCAGGTTCAGCGACGTGAGCAGGTTCAGCACCAGCCGCACGTCCGGCTGAAGGCGCACCACCTCGCCGTCATTGCACTGCGCGGCGCCATCGGGGCCGGTGAGCCTGAAGCCGAGCATGCCCTGGCTGACGACCTCGTCGCAGATGCTGCGATAGGGGCCGACCCCACCGGTATAGGGCATCAGCGCGTGGACCTTTCCAGGCACGTTGGCGCCCGTGTACCAGGTGTTGGCGAGCCGGTGCAGCGTCAGCATCGAGCAGTCGGCCATGTGCCGGCCCCAGGCAGCCTGCGCCGTCTCGGTCGGCTCGATCGTTGTGAAGCCGGCATCGCGCAATGCGGCAAGACGGTCGACGACCCAGTCGACATGCTGCTCGATCGACACCGCCATGTTCGACAGCACCGACGGGCTGCCGGGGCCGGTGATCATGAAGAAGTTCGGGAAGCCCTCGACCGTGAGGCCGAGATAAGTCTGCGGCCCCTGCGCCCAGACGTCGGTAAGTGACTTGCCGCCGCGCCCGGTGATCGGATGCACGGCACGGATCGCGCCGGTCATAGCGTCGAAACCGGTCGCGAACACGATGACGTCGACATCGACGTTGCGCTTGGCCGTCGTGATGCCGCTTGCGGTGATCGCCTTGATCGGCTCCTGCCGCAGATTGACCAGCGCGACGTTCGGCCGGTTGTAGGTGGCGTAGTAGTTGGTGTCGAGGCAGGGACGTTTTGCGCCAAAGGGATGATCGTGCGGCGTGAGCGCCGCAGCGACCTCGGGATCCTTCACGGCGGCACGGATCTTCTCACGGATCAGGTCCTGGACGATCTTGTTGCCGTCGACGTCGACGGCCTGGTCGGCCCAGAGCTGGGTCAGGATGTGGACGAGGTCGCCGGCCGCCCAAGCGCGTTCGAACCGCTCACGACGCTCGGCATCGCTAAGCTGCCAGCTCACGACGGTCTGCTGCGGGTAGGGCACGCCGGCCATCGACTGGCGCGCCTGCTCGCGATAGGCAGCGCGATCGCCTTGCAGCAGGCTCATGCGGTCCGACGGCGCCGGGCCGTTATGCGCCGGCCGGGCGAAGTTGGGCGTGCGCTGGAACACGGGCAGATGCGCCGCCTGCTCGGCGATCAGCGGGATCGATTGAATCGCCGACGAGCCCGTGCCGATCACCGCGACGCGCTTGCCGGCGAGATCGACGCCGTCATGCGGCCAGCGTCCGGTGAAATAGACCTTGCCCTCGAAATCCTTGACGCCGTCGATCTCCGGCGGCTTGGGCGCCGAAAGGCAGCCGGTAGCCATGATGTAATGGCGGCAGGAGACGGGTGCGCCGTTGTCGGTGATGAGCTGCCAGCGCTCGGTGGCCTCGTCCCATTTGGCTTCGGTGACCTTGGTCCCGAAGCGGATGTCGCGCCTGAGATCGTAGCGGTCGGCGACGAAGCCGAGATAGCGCAGGATTTCCGGCTGGGTCGCGTATTTCTCCGACCAGGTCCAGGCCGCCTCGAGCTCCGGATCGAAGGTGTAGCTGTAGTCGATGGTCTGGATGTCGCAACGCGCGCCGGGATAGCGGTTCCAGTACCAGGTGCCGCCGACATCGCCGGCCTCTTCGAGGGCGATCGCCTTGAAGCCGGCCTTGCGCAGCCGATGCAGGAGATAGAGGCCGGCAAATCCGGCGCCGACCACGGCGACGTCGACCTGCTGGACCGTTCGGCTCGCCGTATTGGAACCAGGTGCGGCGACCATTGCGTCAGGCATGGCATTCCTCCCTTATCTTGTTTTGCCGGCAGGCTATCGCTGCAGGCTCGGCTTGTCATCAGGACAAGTGCAATCTTCGGTAGTCGTTTGCGGCGTGATCGTGGCCGCGCGAAGGTTGCGGCGATACACGCACCGCGATGCACAATCGCCGGGATTGTCCGGGGTAATCAGGCCACATCCTTCTGTGTATGCTTGCGCTTACAAGCCACGCGTACCGACCGGGCGTCATGACAGAGTTGAGTGAACGAACCAAAGCGAACATGGACGTCGTCCTGGAGGAGACGTGCCGGCAATTGCCGCATGGCGGCGATCACGACAGCCGCAGGTTCATCGCCGAGCGCCTGATCGAGGCGGCACAGTCCGGCCATTCCACGCTTGGTGAGCTCGGCATCATCGCGCGCCGTGCGCTGTCGGAGCTCATCGCCAAGAGCGGTTAGGCGCGGCCGCGAGGCTTGCCTCGCCGCCGGTCGCCGACATAACCTCCCGGGATCCATTCCGCGCATCGAGATCTGTCGAAGATGCGGTCCTTGCTTGCGCTTGTTGCGGCTTCAGCAGCCCTGTGTTGCGCCGGCCCGGCCGAGGCGCAGTCGGTCGGGCAGTTTCCATTCGCACTGACGCGTGAAGGACAGATGCTTGGCGCCGTCGAAGGCGAGGTGGCGTCCTTCAAGGGACTGGCCTACGCGGCTGCGCCGGTCGGCCCGCTGCGCTGGCGCCCGCCGCAGGCGACGGTAGAGAACTCGTCGGAGATGCACACGGCCTATGAGTACGGTGCGCCGTGCCTGCAGCCGTCGATGCCAAACGCGCGTGAGGACTGCCTCACGCTGAACGTGTTCCGTCCCTTCGGGGTCGACGGCCCGCTGCCCGTGATGGTGTTCATCCATGGCGGCGCCTTCGTCAGCGGCACCGCGAACGATCCGCTGCTCGACGGCGCGAAGCTCGCGCAGGCCGGCCTCATCGTGGTCACCGTCAATTACCGCCTCGGCGCGCTCGGCTGGCTCGCTCACCCTGCGTTGTCGGATGGCTCCGGAAACTACGGGTTGATGGACCAGCTCGCGGCGCTGCATTGGGTGCACGACAACATCGCAGCGTTCGGCGGCGATCCGCGCAACGTCACCCTGTTCGGCGCCGGCTCGGGCGCGACTTCGATCGCGCTCCTGATGCTGTCGGCGCAATCGCGCGATCTGTTTCAGAAGGCCATCCTGCAATCGGTGCCCGGTCGCGCGCGCCTGCGTTCGGCGCAGGAGGCGGAAGCCGTGGGCGGGCAATTCGTGGCCGCGCTTGGAGAGCGGGCAGATTTGCGCGCAGCCGAGCCGCTGCGTCTGCTTGCCGCCGAACAACATCTGCTGGATCAATCGCCGCGCCGCTTCGCACCGACGATGGATGACGGCCTGGCGACCGAGGACGTTGCCGCAGGCTTTGCATCCGGGCATCAAGGGCGAATTCCCCTGATCATCGGTTCGAACGATGACGAGACGGGCTTCGACAGCGAGCTCGACATCAAGGCTGAGCTTGCATCTTCGGGCGTGACCATCGACGAGTTGCGCAGGCTCTATCCCGACCTCGTCAGGCCGTCGGCTCTCGCCGCGAGGTTCTACACCGACAAGGTCTTCTCCGAGCCGGTGAGGCTGCTGGCGCGCCTGCATGCAGCAACCGGCGCGCCGACCTATCGCTATCGCTTCGCCTATGTGCCCGAAGCGCGGCGCGCAAACCCCGAGGGCGGTCAGGCGCGGGAATTGCAGTTCATCTTCGGCGTGGAGGGCGTGCCCGGTGCAGGCATCTTCTCACGAGGCGACCGCGAGGTCGCCAACCGCATGCGCGCCTACTGGATCAACTTTGCAAAGCGCGGCGATCCCAACGGTCCCGGCCTGCCACGCTGGGACGCCGCGGCAGGCCGCGATCGCCTGCTGCTGATCACGAACGATCGCATGGCGAGCGGCGACGATCCCTGGTCGGAGCGTCTCGACCGGCTTGCGCGCTAAAGCGCGATGAGATTGGGATGAAACGTCATCGCGCTTTAGGTTGTTGTTTTGAGCATGATCTTTTCGGAAAACCGCTTCACACTTTTCCGGATCATGCTCTAGAGCTGGATGAATTGGATCAAGCCGCGAGTTCGACGCGCGGCGCCGGGCTCAGCCGGTCTTCCTCGAGATAGTCCATCGCGCCGTCCTTCTCGACGGCATAGAACTGCTGGCCTTCCCTGGACCTGTAGGCGGCGCGGACGACGCCGCGGCGGCCCTTGTCACTGTTGACGACGTCCCCCAGCGAAAACTTCCTCATCTCACGTCCTCGTCACGTACTAGTCTCCTGGCCGACTCCTTCGGCCACATCAGGGATTCTGGAAGGCGAATCGTTAATGGCTTGCTAACCATCGCGGTTTGCCTATGCTCGCCGCCGGTCGCGCGGGCAGCTTGCGCGCGCATGCCCAACGAGACGAGCCCATGACGCGATTTCCGATCTTCTTCCTGTCGCATGGCGGCGGTCCCTGGCCGTTCATGGAGGACAGGCGGGTGCAATATGCGAAGACCGCCGCCGAGTTCGGCCGCCTGCCGCAGCTTCTGCCCGAGAGGCCGAAGGCCGTGCTCGTCATCACCGGACATTGGGAGGCCGATGCATTCACGGTGTCGACCTCGGCGCATCCGCCGATGGTGTACGACTATTACGGTTTCCCCGAGCACACCTACCACCTGAAATATCCGGCGCCGGGCAAGCCCGAACTGGCCGCCGAGGTGAAGGCGTTGCTCGCACGTGCCGGTCTCGATTGCCGCGAGGACGCCAATCAGGGTTTCGACCACGGCACCTTCGTGCCGCTCGGCCTGATGTATCCGGACGCCGACATGCCGATCGTGCTGTTGTCGTTGAAGTCGAGCTACGATCCGGCCGAGCACATCCGGGTGGGGCAGGCGATCGCGCCGCTCCGCGACGAAGGCATCCTGATCGTCGGCAGCGGGCTCACCTATCACAATATGCGCGGCTTCGGCCGGTCGGAATCCAAGCCGGTCTCGTATGATTTCGAGGCCTATCTGAACGAAGCGATCGGCCACGAGGATGCGACGCGCCGCAATGCGATGCTGGTCAACTGGGAGAGCGCTCCCAGCGCGCGGCTCGCGCATCCCCGCGAGGACCATCTGCTGCCGCTGATGGTGACGGCGGGTGCCGCCGGCAGCGACGTCGGCCGCCGCCTGTTCGTCGACGAGGTCGCCAATGTGGCGATGGCGTCGTATGTGTTCGGCGGGTGAGTCTTCTCCCTCTCTCGCGGTACGGTTATCGCATGTGGCTTTTGGGGCGACCTGAGCGCGCGCCTCGTCCTTCGAGACGACCGCTTCGCGGTCTCCTCAGGATGAGGCTAATCAACATCGGTGCCCGTCGAAACCGCTGCCGCACGCTCCGTCCTCATCCTGAGGAGCCCGCCCAAAGCGGGCGTCTCGAAGGATGCGCCGCAGGGAAATCGCCCTCAAATGCGATAGCCCTGCTGCAAGGGGAGAGGTGAAGAGCTCACCCGTATTTCAGCTTCATGAACAAAATGCCGCCGGCGAGGACCATGGTCACGGCATTGGCGGCGACCAGCGGAGCGTCGCCGGAGAGCAGGCCGTAGACGAGCCAGAGCGCGAGGCCCAGCACCATGACCAGAAACATGCCGAGCGAGATGTCTCGTGCCGAGCGGGTCTTCCAGACCTTGATGAATTGCGGCGCGTAGGCGACGGTGGTGCAGGTTGCGGCGGCAAAGCCGAGCAGCTTGATCGCGAAGGGGTCCATGCCGGCTCTATAGCATGGATTCGGTTACAACCATGCCTGGAGAACGCGGCTCCAGATTCTGGTTTTGGCGCGTTTTCTCTGCGCGAACCGGTATCCACTTCGCTCGAAAACGCTCTACACGCGGCGGGATGCCATGAGGTTGCGATAGAGTGCGGCATAGTCGCCGGCGCGGTTGCGCCAGGAGACGTCGGTCGCAAGGCCGTTTCGTTGCAGCCGGCGCCAGGTCGGCTTGTCGTGGAAGCTGGTGTTGGCCTTGCGCAGCGTGCCGGCGAGGGCCTCGGCCGTCACGGGGCCGAACTTGAAGCCGGTGGCAGCGCGGCCGGACGCGTCGGCCTCGTCGATGTCGACGATGGTGTCCTCCAGCCCCCCGACGCGCGACACGATCGGGACGGCGCCATAGCGCAGCGCGCAGAGCTGGGTCAGTCCACATGGCTCGAAGCGCGAGGGCACGATGAGCGCGTCCGAGCCGGCCTGCATGAGATGGGCCAGGACCTCGTCATAGCCGATCATGACGCCGATCCGGCCGGGATTGGCGCGTGCGGCGGCCTGGTAGCGGTCCTGGAGATCGCGATCGCCGCTGCCGAGCAGCGCGAGCTGCATGCCT
The DNA here is from genome assembly GCF_009759665.1 of Bradyrhizobium cajani. Lineage (GTDB taxonomy): Bacteria > Pseudomonadota > Alphaproteobacteria > Rhizobiales > Xanthobacteraceae > Bradyrhizobium > Bradyrhizobium cajani. The sequence continues at coordinate 12,464 of NZ_WQNE01000016.1, read as the reverse complement.
TCGCCCAACATGGTAGGAATGGCCTCGAGCAGGAGATCGAGCCCCTTCTGCCAGGACAGGCGGCTGATGACGCCGAGCAGGGGCGCCTCGTCCGAGGAATCGAGGTTGAACTGATGCTGAAGCACGGCCTTGTTCGCGGCCCGGAACGTCAGGTCCTCGGCGCCGAAGCGGTAGGCGATGTGCGGATCTTCTTGCGGATTCCACACCGATATGTCGATGCCGTTGAGGATGCCGCTCAAGACATCAGCGCGTTCGCGCAGCAGGCCGCCGAGGCCCATGCCACCCTCGTCGCTCTGGATCTCCTGCGCGTAGGTCGGCGATACCGTGGTGATGCGGTCGGCGAGTTGCAGCCCCGCTTTCAGGAAGCTGATGCCGCCGAAATATTCGACGCCGTGGACGTTGTAGGAGTCCCAGGGCAGGCCGATTGCGCCGATCAGATCTGGAGCGAACTTGCCCTGATAGGCCATGTTGTGGATGGTCATCACGGTGCCGGGCCGCGGACGGTTGTCGTAGTGCAGATAGGCCGGCGCGAGCCCCGCCTGCCAGTCATGGGCGTGCACGATTTCGGGCACGAAGGCCGGAACGAGGCCGTGGCCGATATCGGCCGCCACGCGGGAGAGCGCGGCGAAGCGGAGACCGTTGTCCGGCCAATCGACGCCCTCGCTGGTGACGTAGGGGTTGCCCGGGCGCGCATAGAGATGCGGCACGTCGAGCACGAACAGATCGAGCCCGTCGTGCGAGCCCGCGAGCAGGCGTCCAGGCCCGCCGAAATAATCCGGCCAGCGCCGGATTTCCTCCGCGCCGGCGAGCATCCGCGTCACGTCGGGATAGCCGGGCATCAAGGTGCGCATCTCGACGCCATGCGCCTTCAACGCAATCGGCAGCGCGCCGGCGACATCCGCGAGGCCGCCGGTCTTGACGATGGGATAGACTTCAGAAGCGACCGCGAGGACGCGAACAGGCGTCATGTATTGAGCCTGTCGATCATCGGTTGGGTGATCAGCGAGATACCCTGCTCGGTGGTGCGGAAGTGCCTGGCGTCGAACTCGGGATCTTCGCCGACGACCAGACCCTCGGGGATCTCGACGCCGCGGTCGATCACGACGTTCTTCAGCCGCGCGCCGCGCCCGACATTGACGTAAGGCATGATGACGGCGTTCTCGACATTGGCGTAGGAGTTGATGCGCACGCCGGTGAACAGCAGCGAGCGTCGCAGCGCGGCACCGGAGATGATGCAGCCGCCCGAAACCAGCGAGCTCACCGCCTGGCCGCGCCGGCTCTCCTCGTCGTGAACGAATTTGGCCGGCGGCGTGATCTCCGCATAGGACCAGATCGGCCAGGCGCGGTCGAACAGGTCGAGTTCCGGCACGACGTCAGTGAGATCGATGTTGGCGGACCAATAGGCGTCGACGGTGCCGACGTCGCGCCAATAGGAGCCATTGTGACTGCCGGAGCGCACGCAGGAGGTCGAGAACTGGTGCGCGAACGCGCGGCCGTTCTTGACGAGATACGGAATGATGTCCTTGCCGAAATCGTGGTTCGAGTTCGGATCCTCGGCGTCGCGCTTGAGCTGGTCGAACAGGAATCTCGCGTCGAACACGTAGATGCCCATGCTGGCGAGCGATACATCCGGCTTGCCGGGCATCGGCGGCGGATCCTTCGGCTTCTCCAGGAACGACTGGATCCAGCCCTTCTCGTCGATATGCATGATGCCGAAGCCGGAGGATTCCGCGCGCGGCATTTCGAGGCAGCCGACCGTGACGTCGGCACCGCTCTCGACATGCTCGCGCAGCATCACCTCGTAGTCCATCTTGTAGATGTGGTCGCCGGCCAGCACGACGATGAAGCGGCAGGCGTGGGATTCGATGATGTCGATGTTCTGGTAGACCGCATCCGCCGTGCCGACATACCACATGTTCTCGGAGACGCGCTGGCTGGCGGGGAGGATGTCGAAGCTCTCGTTGCGTTCGGGGCGGAAGAAGTTCCAGCCCATCTGGAGGTGCCGGATCAGGCTGTGCGCCTTGTACTGGGTGGCGACCGCGATGCGGCGGATGCCGGAGTTCACCGCGTTGGACAGCGCGAAATCGATGATGCGGGATTTGCCCCCGAAATAGACCGCGGGCTTGGCGCGCCGGTCGGTCAGTTCCAGGAGCCGGCTGCCGCGCCCACCGGCGAGGACGAACGCCAGTGCCTGGCGGGCAAGCGGCTCACTACCGACGGCGTTCATGTCATCCTCCCACGCTCTGGCGCAAGCCGGGGTCTCCGCGAGAGATCTCTCGGCTGCGCATCATTGGAACCGATAGTAACGGTACGAATAGTAAATCGGAAAGGTGGTTGTTGGTTGCGAACGCGCGGGAAGCTTAATGCTTTGCCCGTGGTCTGTGGCGCCGTCGCATCGGTGTCATATCGGCGCGTGCCGGCGCCGGCCTGACCAAGGTGGAGGCATGCGCGGGCTCTCTTGTGCGTCGCACGCTAAATCGAGGCTTTGACTTGGCGCAACGATGCCCGATCATGGCGCTGCGATCCTTTTCCAAGTGAAACGTCAGACAGGGAGTAAAGACGATGAGCATCTGGAAAGTGGCAATTGCCTGTTCGCTGGCGGGCGCGGTCATGGCCAGCCAAACGCAGCCGGCCGGAGCGGCGCCGCTGCCAACCAATGTCGCGACCATGAAGGCCGCGGTCGGCGATGACGTCACGCAGGTGCACTGGCGTGGCGGCTGGGGCGGCGGCTGGGGATGGGGCCTGGGCGGCCTTGCCGCCGGCGCGATCATCGGCGGCGCCATCGCCGCCAGCAGTGCGCCTTACGGCTACGGCTATTATGGAGGCGGCCCATACTATGGCGGCTATGGATATCCGGGCTATGGCTATGGTTACGCCCCGGCCTATTACGGCTACGGGCCGGCCTACGCCTATCCCCGCTACTATGGCTATCGCCGGTACTACCGGCCATATTATGGCTATTATCGGCCGTATGCGCGCCCGTACTACCGCGCCTATTGGTGAGCGCAGCGCCTAGAGCGAGAGCCATACGATCAGGCTCATGCAGGCAAGATGTGCGAGCACGATCACGGCGAGATGCAGCGGGCCGGCCTTGAGGCTGGACTTGCGCATCCCGCCGCCGCTCTCTCGAAAACGCTCTAGTTCGATCCCGCGGCCGCGGCCGTGAAGCTGCGGTCAACGGCCTTGTTCACGTCAAGCTTCTTCGGCAGGATGCCGTAGCGCGTCGAGCGGTCGGAGGCTGCCTGCACCTCCTGCACGACATTCTCGTCGATCACGATCGGGCTGGTGCGCTGCGCGGTGTAGGCCGAGAGCAGCACGTCTTCCGGCAGCTTGGTCAGTTCGGCCGTATTCTTTGCATATTCGGCAAGGTGATCAAGCGACCATAGCCGCGCCTTGTTCAGCCGCTGCACGAGATCCTGCACCGCCGCGCGCTTGGTGGCGATGGCGTTGTCGGAAGCGACGATGAAGGTGATGGTCGGCGTCAGGCCTTCGCCGTCGGCGATCACGCGGGCCTTGTCCTTCAGCGTCGCGAAGGAGACGTAGGGCTCCCACACTGCCCATGCATCGATCGAACCCGCGACCAGCGCGATCTTGGCATCGACAGGGCCGAGCGGCGCGAAGGTCGCATCCTCCAGCTTGATCTGCGCCTTCTCCAGCGTGGCGTCGATCAGGAACTGGCCCCAGCCGCCGCGGGTGCCGGCGAGGCGCTTGCCCTTGAGGTCGGCGGCCGACTTGATCGGTGAATCCTGGCGCACGAGGATGGCTTGCGTCTTCGCATCCGATCTCGTGCCGCCGATCGCCTTGATCGGCGCGCCGGCCGCGTAGACCGAAAGGAACGAGAGATCGCCGGTGTAACCGACGTCGAGCGCGCCGGCGTTGAGCGCTTCCAGGATCGGCGCGGCCGCGGGGAATTCCGACCACTCGATCTTGTAGGGCAGGTCCTTCGCATAGCCCGAGATTTCGAGCAGCGAGCGGTTGCCGCCCTTCTGGTCGCCGACGCGCAGCACGACGGTGTCGGCCGCGAACGACGCGGCGGCCGTCGACAGGGTGATCGCGGCGGCAAGCAGCGATGCGGCGAGACGGCGGGTGATGGGATGATGATGGGAGTTGGTGCGCATGTGACCTGTCTTGTTGCTTTGCTCACGACGCGTGAGCGAACGATGCAGCGAGACGATCAAGTCTATGATCGCGCGACGCGCGGTCAATGAAATGGCTATCCGTATTACAGATGCGTCAGGCAATTGCGTTTCAGCAAAGCGCCGCTTTCGAGAACGAGCGGTGTGCGCAGGCGAAATTGCGCAGGAATGAAGCAGGAGCGGCAGGCGCGGCGCGCTCTGCCGACAGATGCATCGGCGAAAATCCTTTCATCGTTCCCGCACGCGCCGCTGGAGAGAATGACTTCGCTTCGCGCCACATTCGAAATTCCATTTCATTGACGATGCGGCGAGCGCGCCGCATGATTTGCGCATCGCATCAACGCGGCGCGTGAGCGCCGCAGGAAGACATTCTCTCAACGCAGCTCCGCACGGAACATGCGCAACGCGACACGTTGCGCGCATGGCGGAGCCGTGCCAGCGCAGGAGCGGGGACTGATGAACAACGACAACAAGAGCGCCGGATCGAGGCTCGACCGGCGCCATCTGCTCCAGGCAGGCTTCGCGGCGGCTTTCGCCGCGCCGCTCGGCGCGCTGGGCGCGCAGGCCTTCGCGCCGCGCGGGATCGCGCCCGGTGTCGACTTCTCGGAGTTTCCGCTGTGCCGGACGGCGTCCGATACACCCGTGCTCGCCGGCGCGCCCCGTAAGCTGAAGCTGTCGTGGAATGCCGGCGCGGTCTGCCTCGCGCCCGTGCCGGTCGCCATCGAGCACGGCTTCTTCCAGAAGCACAATCTCGACGTCGAGCTCGTCAATTACTCCGGCTCGACCGACCAGTTGCTCGAGGCGATTGCGACGGGAAAGAGCGACGCCGGTCTCGGCATGGCGCTGCGCTGGCTGAAGCCGCTCGAGCAGGGGTTTGACGTCAAGATCGCCGCCGGCACCCACGGCGGCTGCATGCGCGTGCTGTCGCGCGCCGATTCCGGCGTCGGCAAGCTGGCGGACCTCAAGGGCAAGATCGTCGCGGTCGGCGATCTCGCCGGTCCCGACAAGAATTTTTTCTCGATCCAGCTGGCAAAGCTCGGCATCGATCCGGTCAAAGATGTCGACTGGCGCGCCTATCCCGGCAATTTGCTCAACGTCGCCGTGGAGAAGGGCGAGGTGCAGGCCTTCCTGTCGTCCGATCCGCTCGCCTATCTCTGGCTCAAGGATACGCAGTACAAGGAGGTCGCTTCCAATCTCGACGGCGAATATCGCGAAAAGAGCTGCTGCATCCTCGGCCTGCGCGGCAGCCTGGTGCGCGAGGAGCCGCAGGTCGCGCGCGCCATTACGCAGGCGTTGCTCGATGCCGCGATGTTCACCGCGCAGAATGCGACGGTGGCGGCGAAGTCGTTCCAGCCCTACGCGCCCAAGGCGGCAACGCTTGCCGACATCGAGGGCATGGTGCGCTACCACACCCATCATCATCATCCCGTCGGCGAAGTCCTGAAGCGCGAGCTGAAGGCCTATGCCGATGATCTGAAGAGCGTGCAGGTCTTCAAGCCGAGCACTGACACGGCCAAATTCGCGGAGCGCATCTATGTCGACGTATTCGCTGTCTGACGGCCTCGCCTCCGGCGCGCCGCGCCTCTCGCGCACGCCGCTGCTTGCGAGCTGGCTTCGGGAGTCCGGCGTTGGGGTTCTCGCCAGCATCGCGTGGATCGCCTTTGGTCTCTCCTGCCTGTGGTGGCAGGATGTCGGCGACTGGTCGCGGACCCATTCGCTGGGGATTGCCGCCTTCGTCATCGCCGCCGTCGCGCTGTTCGGAACCGTCGGTGCCGACTACCTGGGATCGGCGGGAAGGGCGTTGCACAAGCGCGCGCCCTGGCTCGTCGCGCTCGGAGCCTTCCTGACCTTGTGGGAGCTCGCGACCGCAAAGTTCGCCTGGCTGCCGCTGCCGTTCTTTCCACCGCCGCAGGCGATCATCGAGGTCTATACCGACGATCTGCCAAAGCTGCTCGACAGCGTGCTCGCCTCGGTCAAGCTCCAGCTCGGCGGCTACCTGATCGGCGCGACGGTCGGCTTCCTCACCGGCGTCTCGATCGGCTGGTCGCGCGCGGTCGGCTATTGGGTGCATCCGGTGCTGCGTTTCATCGGCCCGCTGCCGGCGACCGCCTGGCTGCCGATCGCTTTCTTCACCTTCCCGTCGAGCTGGAGCGCTTCGACCTTCCTGATCGCGCTCGCGACCGGCTTCCCCGTGACCGTGCTGACCTGGTCGGGCGTCGCAAGCGTCAGCAACGCGTATTACGACGTCGCGCGCACGCTGGGGGCAAAGCCCTCGTTCCTGGTGCTGAAGGTCGCGATCCCCGCGGCATTGCCGCATGTGTTCGTGGGCCTGTTCATGGGGCTCGGCTCGTCCTTTGCCGTGCTCGTCGTCGCCGAGATGATCGGCGTCAAGGCCGGGCTCGGCTGGTACCTGCAATGGGCGCAGGGCTGGGCCGCCTACGCCAACATGTATGCGGCGCTGATCGTGATGTCGTTGCTCTGCTCCGGCGCGATCACGCTGCTGTTCACCATTCGCGACCGTCTCCTGGTCTGGCAGAAGGGAACCGTGAAATGGTAGAAGCTGTCGCACTGGCCGACATTGCCCCGCCGGTCGCCGCCGGTGCCGCCCTCGACATCGAGCAGGTCAGCCACGCCTTCGACATCGACGGCGCCGAGCTTCCTGTGCTGAGCGAGGTCAACATCGCGGTCGAGCCGGGCGAGTTCGTCGCGCTGCTCGGCCCCTCCGGTTGCGGCAAGTCGACCTTGCTGCGGCTCGTCGCGGGGCTCGACAAGCCCCGCTTCGGAACGCTGCGCGAGGACGAGCGCCGTATCAGGAATCCGCATCCCTCGCGCGTCGTGGTGTTCCAGGACCCGACGCTGTTTCCCTGGCGCACGGTCTGGGACAACGTCGCGCTCGGGCTGGAAGCACAGGGCATCCTGAAGAGCCAGCGGCATCGCGTGGACGACGCCCTCGATCTCGTTGGTCTAACGTCCTTCCGCAACGCCTATCCGCACCAGCTCTCCGGCGGCATGGCGCAGCGCGTCGCGCTGGCCCGGGCGCTGGTCAACGATCCGAAGATCCTCATCCTCGACGAGCCATTGGGCAAGCTCGACTCGCTCACCCGCATCACCATGCAGGCCGAGATCGTCGCGCTGTGGCAGCGCAAGGGCTTCACCACACTGCTGGTGACGCACGACGCCGAGGAGGCCTTGGTGCTCGCCAACCGCGTCATCGTCTTCAGCGATCGCCCCGCACGCGTGAAGGCCGACATCCGCGTCGACCGACCGTATCCGCGCCATCGCGGCGATCCATATCTCGCCGACCTGCGCCGCCAGATTCTCGGCCTGCTGGGGCTCGACGCGACATGGTGACCTCCGCAGCCCAAGGTCGGGCCGCCCATGGCGAGCCCGACTACATCGCGCGTGCCGAGGCGCTTGCGACGAGCTTTGCCGCGCGCGCGGCCGAGCACGACCGCACCGGCAGCTTTCCCTTCGAAAACTTTCGCGAGCTCTCCGAGGCGGGCCTGTTGTCGCTGACGGTACCGGCGGCCTTCGGCGGGGCCGGCGCCGGCGTAAGATACGCCGCGCGCGTCATCGGCATCCTCGCCAAGGCCGATTCCTCGACCGCACTCGTGCTGTCGATGCACACCATCAATCACCTGGTGATGGCGCGCAGCCCGACCTGGCCGGCCCGGCTGTCGCGCAAGCTTGCGCGCGAGAGCGTCGAAGGTGTCGCGCTCGTCAACGCGCTGCGGGTCGAGCCCGAGCTCGGCTCGCCAGCGCGCGGCGGCCTGCCGGCGACGGTCGCGCGGCGCACCGAAACTGGCTGGCGCCTTTCCGGTCACAAGATCTATTCGACGGGTTCGCCGATCCTGAAATGGTATCTGGTCTGGGCACGGACCGACGAGGCCGAGCCGCGCGTCGGACAGTTCCTGGTGCGGGCGGGCCTGCCGGGCATCCGCATCGTCGAGACCTGGGATCACCACGGCCTGCGTGCCAGCGGCAGCCACGACGTCGTCTTCGACGACGTCGTGATCCCGCTCGATGCCGAAGTGGACGTGCGCAAGCCGGCCGATTGGCGTGCACCGGACGTCGCGCAGGCGGCCGTCCACACGATCTTCGTCGCCGCGATCTATGACGGCGTTGCGCGGGCCGCGCGCGATTGGCTGATCTCGTTCCTGAAGCAGCGGGTTCCGGCCAGCCTTGGCGCGCCGCTGGCGAGCTTGCCGCGCGCACAGGAAATCGTCGGTGCGATCGAGGCGCGGCTCGCGGCCAATGCACGGCTGATCGATACGTTCGCCCGCGACTTCGACGACGGCGTCGATCTCTCCAGCGGCGAATCCAACGTCATCAAACTGACGGTGACCAACAACGCGGTGGTGATAGTCGAGGATGCCTTGTCGCTGACGGGCAATCACGGCTTGTCTCGCGCCAATCCGTTGGAGCGGCACTATCGCGACGTCCTGTGCGGGCGCGTGCACACGCCGCAGGACGATTCCACGCGCATCGGCCTCGGCCGCGCCGCATTGGGCCTCTAGCTTTTCCGGAAAACAATCAGGGAGACGGTCATGTCGATCGAGTTCATCGGCTTCATCAGCAACAACAATTCGTCCGAGACGATCGTCCGCGAAGGCCCGATTCTCAACCCCACCCACATCGAGACCGTTGCGAAGGCGCATGAGAACGCCGGCTTCGATCGCGCGCTGCTGGCGTTTCATTCGACGGCGCCGGACGCGCTCCAGGTTGCCCAGCACGTGCTCAACACGACCAGCCGCCTCAACGTGCTGATCGCGCAGCGGCCCGGCTTCACCGCGCCGACGCTGCTGGCGCGCCAGTTTGCGGCGCTCGACCAGTTCTCCCGCGGCCGCGTCGCGCTTCACGTCATCACTGGCGGCAATGCGACCGAGCTGCGGCAGGACGGCAACAGGCTCGACGACAAGGACGAGCGGTATGCCCGGACCTCCGAATTCCTCGATGTGCTCAAGCTGGAATGGACCAGCGACCAGCCGTTCACCTACAAAGGCAAGTACTACCAGGTCGAGAACGCCTTCTCGCAGGTGAAGCCGTATCGCCCCGAGGGCATCCGCGTCTATTTCGGCGGCGCCTCGGACGCGGCGATCGACGTCGCCGGCAAGCACGCCGACACGTTTGCGCTATGGGGGGAATCCTACGCGCAGGTACGCGACGTCACCTCGCGCGTTCACAACGCGGCCGTCAGGCAGGGGCGGCCGACGCCGCGCTTCAGCCTGTCGGTGCGGCCGATCATCGCCCCGACCGAGAAGCAGGCCTGGGGGAAGGCGGAGGAGATTCTGGCACGCGCCACGGCGCTCCAGGACAAGACTGGCTATCGCAAGCCCGCCGACGGCCACGCCACGGCCGGCGCGCGGCGCCTGCTCGCGCTCGCCGACCAGGGCAGCCGCATCGACAAGCGGCTGTGGACCGAGATCGCAAAGCTCACCGGCGCCAACAGCAACACCACCGCGCTGGTCGGTACGCCCGAGCAGGTCGCCGAAGTCTTCGGCGACTATTACGACCTCGGCATCACCCATTTCCTGATCCGCGGTTTCGATCCGCTGATCGACACCATCGAATACGGTCGCGAGCTGATCCCGCTGACGCGCAAGCTGATCGCCGAGCGTCGGGCCGTTCGCGGCGAGGCGGCTGAATAATCCGGGACACGAGACCTCACGGATACCTCAAGTATCCGTGAGGCGAGAAGAACGCTTCCAACCCGATCGCCATCGCCAAAACATTCGTTCTGCATTTCCTGCACTCCGCGACATCCGCATTGCTATTTGCAGCGCCTCCCTTGCAGCGCACCGCACCCCGTCAGAGATCAAGTAGACGACCACATCGGGAGACCGGCCATGGGCCTGCAAGAAACAAGAATCGAATCGCTTCCCTTCGTCACTGCCGAACTCAACTATCTCGCGCCGACCGCGGGCAAGCCGCGCACCTACGCCTTCGATCCGCCGCCGGGCGAGCCGAAGAGCACGGCGCTGCCCGAGCCGCATCAGGTGCCGATCTTCGACGCGCGCCTGATTGCCAATAATTTCTCGCTCGATCGCGAGGGCTTTGCACTGGTGCGTCACCCGACGCAGGTAAAGGACTTCTACAACGACGAGGAGGTGAGGGCGGTCTACTATCCCGCCGTCGAAGTCTTCTTGCGGGCGATGCTGAAGGCCGACCGCGTCGTCGTCTTCGATCACACCGTGCGCAGACGCGTCGAGGGCGCGGCCGATATTCGCGGGAGCGGTCCGCGCCAGCCTGCAACGCGCGTCCATGTCGACCAGACCGCCGTCTCCGGCGCCAACCGCGTGCGCGAACACCTGCCGGATGAAGCCGAAGAACTGCTCAAGGGCCGCGTGCAGGTGATCAATCTGTGGCGGCCGATCCGCGGCCCCTTGCGCGATTCACCGCTGGCGATGGCCGACGGCACGACGGTTAAGCCCGACGACCTCGTCGCCTCCGACCTGATCTATCCCAACCGGCGCGGTGAGACCTATTCGGTGACGTACAATCCGAACCACCGCTGGTTCTATTTCCCCGAGATGACACCGGACGAGGCGTTGCTGCTCAAGTGCTATGATTCCGCAACCGATGGCCGCACGCGGTTCGGGCCGCATACCGCCTTCATCGATCCGACCACGCCGGCCGACGCGCCGCCGCGCGAGAGCATCGAGATGCGCACCCTGGTCTTTCACAAACAGTAACAATCTTTGATGGAACTGCCGGGTTGCAGCCCCGCAGTTCCTGGAACTTGCGGGAACAAGCGACGTTTCAGCGCCGGGCAGGGCCAACCGGGGAGCGGAGCCGTGCGAGCGCAGCCGACGCTATTTGTTTGTCTGACCATTTTCTCGCTTTCTGCTTTATCTGTTGCACATGCCGAGAGCGGGCTTGCCTCCTATTACGGATATGGAAGAGCCGGCAAAGGCGGCGAGTTGACCTGCGCACACCGCACGCGTCCGTTCGGGAGCGTGCTCAAGGTGTCCTACAGCGGGCGCACGATTCAATGCCGCGTCAATGATCGCGGTCCGTTCATCCGCGGGCGTATCGTCGACCTGTCGGTGCCGGCCGCGCGCGCGCTCGGCATGATGAGCGCGGGCGTGGTGCCGGTCTCGGTGGATTAGGTCCGTCAGCGCGCTATAGTGCCGCCCTAAGCAAGGGTGAGGGCGCTATGGCAAGGATCAGGGTGGGACTCGTCGGCTGCGGCTTCGTGTCGGAGCTGCATATGTATGCGTTCCGGCGCGTCTATGGTGTGGACGTCGAGGTCGCGGCGGTGGCCGCGCGCGGCGATCGCGTCGTCGACTTCGCCGCCCGTCACCAGATCCCGCGCGTCTATCGCAGCTTCGCGGAAGCGATTGCGGACGGCGAGCTCGACATCATCGACATCTGCACGCCGCCCAACCTTCATGCCGGGATGATCGTTAGCGCCATGCAGGCCGGCAAGCATGTCATCTGCGAAAAGCCGTTCGCCGGCTATTTCGGCCGCGAGGGTGATGCGCAACCCATCGGCAAGCACGTGCCGAAGGCGCTGATGTATGAGCGCGTGCTGGAGGAGATGGACGCGACACGGGCCGCGATCGAGCGCACGGGCAAGCTCTTCATGTATGCCGAGGACTGGATCTACGCGCCCGCGGTGACCAAGACCGCCGAGATCCTAAGAGCGACCAAGGACAAGATCCTGTTCATGAAAGGCGAGGAGAGCCATTCAGGATCGCACGCGGCGCATGCCGCGCAATGGGCCATGACCGGCGGCGGCTCGTTGATCCGCATGGGCTGCCATCCGCTTTCGGCCGTGCTCTATCTCAAGCAGGTCGAGGCGAAGGCGCGCGGCGAGAGCATCCGCGTCGCCAGCGTGACCTGCGACGTCGGCAACGTCACCGCCGTGCTGAAGCCCGAGGAGCGCACTTACATCAAAGCCAATCCCGTCGACGTCGAAGACTGGGGCACGCTCACGGCCACCTTTTCCGATGGCACCAAGGCCACCGTGTTCTCCGGCGACATGATCATGGGCGGTGTGCGCAACCTGATCGAGACGTACACGTCCGGCGGCTCGTTGTTCGCCAACATCACCCCGAACACACATCTGATGAGCTACCAGACCAGCGAGGAGAAGCTCGCTTCCGTCTACATCACCGAAAAAGTCGATCGCAAGACCGGCTGGCAATATGTCTGCCTCGAGGAGGAATGGACGCGCGGATACTTGCAGGAGATCCAGGATTTCATGGAATGCGCCGCGACCGGACGCCAGCCGCTCTCGGACCTCGCGCTGGCTTATGAGACGATCAAGGTGAACTACGCGGGGTATTGGGCGGCGGAGGAGGGACGGCGGGTGGTGTTGTAGGG